>NC_015064.1:1436384-2872768 GCF_000178975.2 Granulicella tundricola MP5ACTX9
CCGGAGCTGGTGGACGCCAGCAATCCGGGCATGGGTGTGGAGAAGCAGCCTAAGAACTAGGCTGGAGGTAAAGCGGCTCGCGGCGAGAGTGATCTTGCCGCGAGCCGCTTTGTTTGTGGTGGGTTAACGGCTTTCCACGACGAATAGTTCTGTTTCGTGCTGCTGGGTGCGGTGGGGGAGGGAGTCGGGCTCGTTGGTTTGGGCTGCGTTGTGGAGATACTTGGAGCGGGCCAGGTGGAGCTGCTCGATCTGCTGGGCGGTGAGGGGTTGGGCGGTGCCTAGCTGGTGGGCGACCAGGCTGACCTGGGCGAGATGCTCAAGGGTCTCCATCTTCTGGAAGGCTTCGAGCAGGGTGAGGCCGTAGCTGACGGCACCGTGGTTGGCGAGCAGGATGGCATCGTGGGCCGGAAGGTAAGGCGCGAGGCTCTCCGCGACCTCACAGGTGCCGGTGGTGGCGTAGCGTGCGAGGGGGACGATGCCAAGGGTCATAACGGCTTCCTGGCAGAGCATCTCGCTGAGGGCGCGGCCTGCGCAGGCGAAGGCCGTGGCGATGGGTGGGTGGGAGTGGATGACGGCCTGGACGTCGGGGCGCTGGTCGTAGACGGCGAGATGCATGCCAATCTCACTGGTGACCTTGCGTGTGCCTTCGAGGAGCCGGCCGCGAAGATCGACGATGACCATATCGGCCGGCTTGAGGAGGCATTTGCTGACGCCAGTGGGGGTGACGAGAAGGCGCTGGCGATCGAGGCGCACGGAGAGGTTGCCGGAGGTTCCTGGGGTGAAGCCGAGCCGGTGGACCCACTTGCCGAAACGGACCAGCTCCTGGCGCAACTGTGCTTCAGTCCTACACTCACTCTCCGCCGGGGCGTTGTTCCTGTCGTGCATCGTTCTCTCCTGAGGCAGTTCGGGCTAGAGGATCTTGAAGGGTGCTGGTTGCTGGGTGACGACGGGCTTAGGAGCAAAGCTTCTCTGAAGCTTACGCCAGCCTTTTCCAAATCGGTCAGAAGCCATGAAGATATGTCCTGCCGTGAGTGGCCCGATGATCTTATAGTGCCCGACGGCTGCGAGGCCAACTGAGGCGATACAGCCGCATTGCTGGCAATCTGGCTCGCCGCCGAACTGGCAGGGGGTGATCTGTGTGGTGAGGTCGGCGGAGATGGTTTCGGTGGTTCGGGCGAAGATGCACTCGTCTGGATTTCTGGGTGGGTTGGCGATTTCGTCGATGACGATCTCCGGCATGTCGAGGACGGGATATTTGACGCGGAGGAGCCTTAGTTCCGCGATGACGGCGGTGCGCTGGGCGGGTGTGAGGATCTCAGGGTCTGTGGCGCCGATCTGGGGGGTGAAGATGCTGAACCAGACCTTGGCGATCTCAGGGCGGGCGCTCCAGAAGGCGAGGAACTCGTCGAGGTAGCCGGGACGGTCGACGATCTGGGAGGTGACGGTGCAGTGGATGGTGACCTTTGCGCCGGCGATGTTCTTCAGGATGCGGTCATAGGTGGCTGGGGCGCGGCGAGCGTCGTGCTCGGGCTGGAGGCCATCGATGGAGACGACGACGTTGAGCTTGCTGTACTGCTTCCAGGCCGGGGGGATGATGCGGAAGGCGCTGGTGACGATCTGGGTGTGGACGCCGCGGCTTTCTAGCTGGGGGAGGAGGAGTTCGAGCTCGCGGTAGCGGACCATGGGGTCGCCACCGACGAGGGAGACGTGGAGGGGCTTGTGCTCGTCGATGACGGCGAGGACTTTTTGGACGAGCTCGTCGCCTTTGAAGTCGGAGAGCTGGCGGAGCTGGGTTGAGCCGCCGAGGTGGGCGGCGTCGAAGGCGTAGCAGCCGGGGCAGCGGAGGGGGCACTCCTTGGTGATTTCAATGGAAAGCGAGGGCGCGCGGCCAGACAGGATGGAGGCCCAGGCGTGGAAGACTTCAGACTTTTTCATTACTTCTCCAAACATCAAACGGCGGGGCCGAATGATCCGGTTACAGGGAGTCGCGAGCGGCTGGAGCGCCGTTCTGAGGACCTTGCGGAGAAGAGAGATCAGATCTGGAGGGGTTGGTTGTAGAGACTCAGCGCTGAGAGTGCTAGCGGGGGAGTCGGGACGGGGATCAACGAAGTTGCACGGGCGGGGGTGCGGGCTTTGGTGAGGTCTCCGTGCTGGAAGAGGAAGGAGAGCCATTGCCTGACGGCAAGGATGATGGCGATGCCTTTTTTGCGCTGCTGGAGGAGTACGAGTGCCAGACAGAGGCTTGTGGCGACGGCGAGGAGGCTTAGCTCGAAGTCTTGTCCACCATGGAGGAACTTATCGAAGTGCCAGAAGTACTCGGTGAGGGGCATGACGAGGACGAGGAGGGCGGTGACAAGGAGCAGGAGCCTGCTTCCTTTGACCCAGGCATGAGACATCTGATGCTTGGGCTGTCCGATGATGGTGGACGTGCGCTGCCGGGGGCCTCTCACCTCTTTATTTTACTCGGAATCGTGGTGTGGTTGGTCTGCGTTCCCGAACTTTGAGTGTCGGCCTGGCGACACTCAGGCCTTGCAGGCGCCGTCTGGGTTGATTATTGGGGGCGAGTTGAGGCGTTGGAGAATTGAGGGGCGGATGGGTGCCAGAAGTTCGAGGAAACGTTTACACTGGTCGAGTTATTCTTCATGCCGAAACGCTAGGTGGGAAGGGAATAGCCGGCGTCACGAGAACGTGGGCCGTGGAAGAAGGTCTGGAACCATGGCGATCGTAGCTGGAGTCGATTTTGGGACGTTAAGTGTTCGGGTGACCTTGCTGGATAGTGAGCGGGGGCGGCTGGGGACCGCTGCTGCCGGGTACCCGCTGCATCGGCGACGGGAAGATCCGGACTATGCGACGCAGTCTCACGACGACCAGATGAATGCGCTGGTGGAGGCGACGAAGGCCGTGCTGGCGCAGGCTGGGGTGGCGGGGACTGAGGTTGTGGCGCTGGCGCTGGATACGACTGGGTCGAGTGTGATTCCGGTGGATGCGCAGGTGCAGCCTCTGGATGAGTATTTGCTCTGGTGCGATCATCGGGCGCACAAAGAGGCGCAGAGGATTACGGAGCTGGCGCATGAGCAGGGGCTCGAGGCGATTGAGTGGTGTGGTGGGGTGTACTCGCATGAGTGGGGGTTTGCGAAGCTGCTGTACTGGCTGCGGAATAATCCGGAGAAGCGGGAGAGGTTTGCTACGGCGCTGGAGCACTGCGATATGGTGGCGGCGACGTTGATTGGGATCACGGACGTCGCCGAGGTGCCGCGGAGCATCTGCGCGATGGGGCATAAGTGGATGTGGAATCCGCGATGGGGTGGATTGCCCTCGCAGGAGTTTCTGTCGAGTGTGGACCCGCTGTTTGATGGAGTGCGGGAGAAGCTGACGGGGATCTACAGTACGTCGGAGAGGGTCGCGGGCGGGCTGAGTGCGGAGTGGGCGGAGCGGATGGGGCTCAAGGCTGGGATTCCGATTCCGGTGGGGGCGTTCGACGCGCATTGGGATGCGATTGGGGCCGGGTGCAAGGAAGGCGATGTCGTCAATGTGGTGGGGACTTCGACGTGCATTATTGCGATGGCGAAGACGACCAGCCTGATTCCGGGTGTGTGTGGGATTGTGCCGGGGAGCGTACATCCGGAGTTCGTGGGGATTGAGGCGGGGATGTCGGCTACGGGGGATATCTTTGAGGCGATTGCGAAACGGGCTGGGACGGATGTGAAGGCGCTCTCCCAAGGGCTGGATCAGTATGCTGCCGGGCAGACGGGGCTGTTGCGGATGAGCTGGGATAACGGCGACCGGACGGTGCTGGTGAATCCGGAGCTGGGTGGGATGACGCTGGGGTGGAACCTGGGGCATACGGCGCAGGACGAGTTGTTTGCTTCGATTGAAGGCACGGCGTTTCATACGAGGATCATCCTGGAACGGATGGCGGAGCATGGGGTGCCGGTGGATCGGGTGATCAATGGTGGCGGGATTCCGCAGAACAATACGGTGCTGAACCAGGTGTATGCGAACGTGCTGGGGAAGACTGTGCTGGTGCCGGATGGGACGCCGACGAGCCTGGGGTCGGGGATCTTTGCGCTGGTTGCGGCGGGAGTGTTTGCGTCGATTGAAGAGGCGCAGGCGAAGATGTGCCTGGCGTTCAGGACGTATGAGCCGGAGGCTGCGGCTGTGGCTCGGTATGACGAGTTGTTTGAGATTTATAAGGCGATCTACTTTGCGTTTGGTGCGAAGGATGGAGCCGCCGTGGCGATGGGGCATGTGCTTCCTGAGCTTCGGCGGATTGCTGTGGAAGCTCGAAAGACTGTTTGAGAATGAGGATGAAGCGAATGACTTTGGATCACCTGGAAGTATGGTTTGTGACTGGCAGCCAGCATCTTTATGGGGCTGAGGCTTTGGCGAAGGTTGCGGAGAATTCGCAGAAGATTGCGGCTTCGTTGAATGCGGAGACGGGCATCCCGGTGAAGGTGGTTTTCAAGCCGGTGCTGACGACGGCGGATGAGATCACGGAGCTTTGCCGTGAGGCGAACAATGTGAAGAGCTGCATTGGGCTTGTGCTTTGGATGCATACGTTCTCGCCGGCGAAGATGTGGATTGCGGGACTGAAGTCGCTGACGAAGCCCTTCCTGCATCTGCATACGCAGTTCAATCGTGAGCTGCCGTGGGCGACCATCGATATGGACTTCATGAATCTGAATCAGGCGGCACATGGGGATCGTGAGTTTGGGTTTATTACCTCTCGGCTGAAGCTGCCGCGCAAGGTGGTGGTGGGGTTCTGGCAGGATGCGGTGACTGTGGCGGAGATTGCTGCTTGGACTCGCGCTGCTGCGGGTTGGTATGAATCGCAGAACCTGAAGGTGGTGCGGTTCGGCGACAACATGCGCGATGTTGCGGTGACGGATGGCAATAAGGTTTCGGCCGAGGCGGTGCTGGGGTACAGCGTCAATGGCTATGGGGTGATGGACCTGGTCGACCGCATGAACCAGTTTGGGGATGCGGAGGTGGATCAGCTTGTGGCGGAGTATCGCGACGCTTACACGATCACGAAGGAGCATGATCGCGTGAGCACGCTGCGGTCTGCGGCGAAGATCGAGTTGGGGATTCGGGCGTTCCTGGTTGAGGGTGGGTATGGGGCGTTTACGGATACGTTCCAGGATCTGCATGGGCTGGATCAGTTGCCGGGGATCGCGGTGCAGCGGTTGATGGCGGATGGATATGGGTTTGCCGGTGAGGGCGACTGGAAGACGGCTGCTCTCGTTCGCACGATGAAGGTGATGGCGCTGGGGATGACGGGTGGGACGTCATTCATGGAGGACTATACGTATGACTTCAGCGGGACGCCTAAGATTCTGGGCTCGCACATGCTGGAGATCTGTCCTTCGATTGCGGCGGATAAGCCATCGCTGGAGGTTCATGCGCTGGGGATTGGCGGGAAGGGCGATCCGGCTCGGCTGGTGTTTACGGCTCCGGATGGACCGGCGGTTTGTGCTTCGATTGTGGAGATGAGTGAGGGGTATCGGCTCATCGTCAATGAGGTGGATGTGATTCAGCCGGAGCAGGCGCTGCCGAAGCTGCCTGTGGCTCGTGCGGTGTGGGTGCCGAGGCCGAGTCTGAAGGTTGCGGCTGCGGCTTGGATCTATGCGGGTGGAGCGCACCATACGTGCTTCAGCCAGGCGCTGACGACGGAGCATCTGGAGGACTTCGCGGAGATTGCGGGGATCGAGATGATTGTGATCGATGCGGATACGAAGCTGCGGGAGTTGCGGCGGCAGGTACGTTAGGAGTTGACGATGCTTTTGAAGGAACTGCGGGAAGAGGTGCTCGAGGCGAACCTGGAGCTGGTTCGTCGGGGGCTGGTGCTTTATACGTTTGGCAATGCTTCCGGGGTCGACCGGGAGCAGGGGCTGGTGGTCATCAAGCCCTCTGGCGTGGACTACGACGACCTGAAGCCGGAGCACATGGTGGTGACGGACCTGGACGGGAAGATCGTCGAAGGGACGCTGCGGCCATCGTCCGACCTGGATACGCATACGCTGCTGTATCGGGAGTTTACGGAGATTGGGGCGGTGGTGCATACGCACTCGGAGTTTGCTACCAGCTTTGCGCAGGCGGGGCTTGCGATTCCGGCGTTTGGGACTACGCATGCGGACTATTTTTATGGGCCGGTGCCGGTGACGGCTGCGCTGACGGATGAGGCGATCAGCGGGCGGTATGTGCATGAGACGGGGCTGGCGATTGTGGAGCGGTTCAAGGGGGAACATCCGCTCGATCCGCTGGCTGTGCCGGCTTGCCTGGTGAATGGGCATGCACCGTTTGTGTGGGGGCGGACGGCGCATGATGCGGCACATAATGCTGTGGTGCTGGAGGCGGTGGCGAAGATGGCTTATCGGACTCTGACGCTGCAGGCGGACGTGCTGGGGGTTTCGCAGGCGCTGCTGGATCGGCACTACTTCAGGAAGCATGGGAGTGCGGCTACTTACGGGCAGAAATGACGGCGGGTAAACTGGATGTATGAGTGAAACTGCGTTAGTTCTGCCTGAGGGCGAGTTCAAGGCTTTTCTGTTTGATATGGATGGGACCGTTGCGGACTCCATGCCGATCCACTACCTGGCCTGGGTGAAGGCTGTGACGGAACAGGGTGGGACGTTTCCCGAGGATGTGTTTTATGCGTGGGGCGGGATACCGCCGGCTCGGGTGGCGGCGATGCTGAATGAGAAGTATGGCTACTCTCTGGATGCTACGGAGGTGACGCGGCGGAAGGAGGAGCTTTACTTCGAGTCGCTGCCTACGATCAAGCCGATCGCTTCCGTGGTGGCGCATATCGAGGCTTCGCGGGGGAAGATCCGGTTTGCGATTGTTTCGGGGTCGCCGCGGGAGTCGATTGAGAAGACGCTGACTTTTCTGGGGCTGCTGGATAGTTTTGAGGTGCTGGTTGGGGCGGAGGATTATGCGAAGGGTAAGCCTGATGCGGAGCCGTTTTTGAGGGCTGCGGAGTTGCTTGGGATTGCTCCCAAGGACTGCCTGGTGTTTGAGGATGCGGATGCGGGGATTGCTTCGGCTGAGGCTGCTGGGATGAGCTGGGTGAGGGTGCCTGGGCCGGTGTTGGCTTAAAGAATCTTGTGCCCACCGGGGCTAAAGCCCTGTACTTGCCATACCCGTTGACGGGGGGGCTGAAGCCCCCCTCTAATCCGAACGGCAACGGCAAGTACAACGCGACGGGCGACTGGGCTTAGTCGGTCATGAGCATGATTTCTGTGGACTTGATGACGGCGGTTACGGTGCTGCCTACCTGGATGTTGAGGTCTTCTACGCTTTGGCGGGTGATGACGGATTCGATGAGGTTGTCGCCTACCCGGACGGATACTTTGGCGGTGACTACTCCTAGGACGACTGATTCTACGGTGCCTTTTAGCTGGTTGCGGGCTGAGATCTTCATGGGGTGATTGTAGTGGTTGGGTGGGTGGATTTTTGGTTCGCTGCGGTATGTAAACAGACAACAGCGGCTGCCCGGGGCTAAAGCCCGCTTATTTTCCATGCCGCTTGACGGGGGGCTGAAGCCCCCCTCTAATCCGAACGGCAACGGCAACGGCAACGGCAACGGCAACGGCAACAGCAACTGCAACTGCCAATACGGAGGTTCTGAGCTTCGCTCAGAATGACGACCTTTTATAGCAATGACGACCTTTCAGAGTTGGGTTTAACGGCTGAGGCGTAGGGCGAATTGGACTACGCGGGGGTCGGTGGTGGTGGCGGTGATGCTGCCGAAGGCTGCGTTGCCTACGCTGCCGTTGGGTTGGGCGAAGGCGGGGGTGTTGGTGATGTCGAAGATCTCGGCGCGGAACTCTACGTCTGTGCGGTCGCCGATGTGGGTGTGCTTGACGAGGGCGGCGTCGAGGTCCCGGAAGGCTGGGCCGCGGACCGGGTTGCGGGAGGCGTTGCCGATGACGAAGGTGGGTGCGGCCTGGAAGGCGGCGGTGTTGAAGAACTTGCCTGGGGAGCGGAGTTCCGGGGCGAACTTGGGGTTCGCGATGAGGTTGGGGCGCTGGAGGGAGAAGCCGGCGAAGGCGTTGTTGTTTGTCGCTTGCGTGACCGTGACGGGCATGCCGGACTGGAGGCTCATGATGGCGTTGAGTTGCCAGCCGCCGAGGAGGGTGTTGCCGATGGCGTTGTTGGCGAAGCGGTGGTTGCGGCCGGCGGGGAGGTCGTAGATGGCGCTGAGGGAGGTGACGTTGGGCATGTCGCCGTTGGAGGAGTCGCGCTCGAGGCGGGGGGTGAAGGCGTCGGCGGCGATGAGGGAGCTGGTGTTGGGCGAGGAGAGGACGGTGGAGGAGAAGACGGAGGAGGCGTCGTCGATGAGCTTGGAGTGGGTGTAGGCGGCGAGGAGGTACATGCCTTTGGTGAGGCGCTGCTCTACCTTGGCTTCAATGGCGTTGTAGTTGGTGGTGCCGGAGTTGTTGCGGTAGGTGGCTACGTTCTGGAAGCGCGGGTATGGCTTGAGGAGCTGGGCGTTGGAGATGGTGGCTGCGCCGAGGGTGCCGGGAAGCTGGCCGGCGTAGGGGTTGGTGACCTTGGTCTGGAGGGCGGTGCCTCCGGCGGTGAGCTGGGCCTGGGTGAGCTGGTTGAGGTTCGAATCCGGGATGCCGACGTGGACGATGTGGGAGCCGACGTAGGCTACGTCAACGGAGAGGTTGTTGGTGACCTGGCGCTGGAAGGCGAGGTTCCATTGCTGGACGTAGCCGGAGCCTGCGGTGCGGTTGGCGGTGTAGACGGACTGACCGAGGCCAGCGCTGGGGGTGAGGGCGATGGGCGCTACCGTGGGGCCGTTCGAGAGGGTGAAGGGCGAGGAGATGCTGTCTTGCGTCGCCTGCTGGACGTTCTGGATGAAGGGGAACTGGGGGACGGTGAAGGGAGTGGTAATGCCGGACTGGTCGATGAAGACGATGCCGAAGCCGGCGCGGATGACGGTCTTGGGGTCTACGAGATAGGTGAGGCCGAGGCGGGGGGCTACGTTGGTGTAGTGGAGCTGGCGGGCGGATTTGGAGTTGCCGTTGACTCCTACGTAGTCAAGCTGCTGGGTGGCGAGGTTGAAGATTGCGCCCTGGTTGTTCTTTTCTGTCGAAGGGAAGTGGAGGGTCCATCGTGCGCCGATGTTGAAGGTGAGGCGGTCTGTGGCGCGCCAGTCGTCCTGAACGAAGTACTCCTGGATGTGGTCGCGGGGACGGAGCTTGGAGGTCTGGAGGTCGATGGAGAAGGTATCGACCTGGCCGAGGAGGAAGCTGGCGAGGGCGTTGCCGCCGGTGGTGGCGGCTGCGGCGGTGGATTGGGTGTTGGTGCCGGTGGTGGTGAAGGCAAAGCTGCCGGTGGGGTTGGGCGGGGCGATGGTGTTGAGCTGATACCAGCGATAATCGACGCCGAACTTCAGGGCGTGGCGGCCTCGGGTGAAGTTGACGGAGTCCGTGAACTGCCAGACGGCGGTCTGGAAGTTGGCAAAGGTGCTGGCAGCAGGGCCGAACTGCTGGAAGGCTCCGGCGGAGAAGGTGAAGAGGGGCAGGGCATTGTTGAAGGCGGCATTGGTAGGGATGCCGGGGATGCCGAGCGCGGTGGAGGCGGTGTTGGCGAGCGAGGGTCCAGAGGAGATATTGCCGCGACGGGTGTAGCCGACGTGGGCGTCGTTGAGGAGGTGGTCTGTGAAGGTGTGGGTTTCACCGAAGACGGCCTGCTGGCCGAGGATGCTGGTGAGGCCTGAGACTGCGCCGGTGCCGATGATGCCGGTGACGGCGGGGCCGCTGCCATCGGGGAGGAAGGTGATGGGTTGCTCGACCTCGTTGTAGTAGGAGTAACGGCCGAAGGCTCGGTCGCGACTGCGGAAGGCTCCGTCTACGCGGAAGTCGAACTGGTTCTGGTGGTCGGCGTCATTGGCGGTGCGGGAGTAGTTGTTGGCGAGTGCGGTGGTGAGGGGTAGAGGGTAGCGGGCGAGGAGGGCGAGGGCCGCAGGGTCGCATTTGATGAGGGCGCAGTTGATGGAGTCGTTGGCGAACTCTGTGCGTATGGTGCGGCCGCCGGTGGTGGTGGCGGCGAAGGGGTTGTAGATCTTGGAGACGCCGGCGAAGCTGTAGACGCTGGGGGTGACGAGGCCGCGCTCTGCGAGGGTGGGGACGGTGGAGGTGACGGTCTTGCCGATGAGCTGCTTGACGCCCTGGTAATCGCCGAAGACGAAGAGGCGGTTGTGGAGGATGGGCGCGCCGAGGGTGGCACCGTAGAGGTTGCGGCGGTACTCGGGTTTGCGGGGGACGGTGGCGGCGGGGGAGAAGTAGTTGCGGGCGTTGAGGATCTCGTTGCGGAAGTACTCGAAGAGGCTGCCGTGGATCTGGTTGGAGCCGCTGCGGGTGGCTACGTTGACGACGCCGCCGTTGAAGCGGCCGAACTCAGCGGGGACGTTGTCGGCTTCGATGGTGAAGGCCTGGATGTCGTCGACGATGGGGAAGTAGGCGACCTGGCCGGGCTCGGGCTGGAGGGCTGAGATGCCGTCGTAGATGTACTCGTTGGTGCGGGGGCGGCCGCCGTTGATGCGGGGAAGGAGGGTGCCGGGAGGGAGCTCGACGCCGGGGGCGAGGGTGGCGAGCTGGATGAAGTTACGGGTGTTGAGGGGCATGGCGGCGACTGTCGTGCCGGGGATGTTGGTCTCGATGTTGGAGGTGGCTTGCTGGAGGAGTGGTGCGTCGGCTGTGACGGTGACGGACTGGGTCTCCGAGCCGACGACGAGCGGGAGATCCGCCGTGACGGTCTGGCCGACGATGACGGTGACGCCGCGGCGGGAGAGATGCTGGAAGCCGGGGGCGGTGACGTCGAGCGTGTAGGTGCCGGGGACGAGGTGGGTGAAGGTGTAGTCGCCGGCGCTGCTGGAGGTGGTCTGCTGAGGGATGGCTGTGGCGGCGCTGCGGAGGGTGATGGCGGCGTTGGGGACGGCGGCTCCGGAGGCATCGACGACGCGGCCCTGGAGGTCTGCGGCGACCTGGGCGTAGGCAGCTGAGGCTGAGATGGCGAAGAGGGAGGCAGAGACGATGGGGTGCAGCTTCACGCGTGGGGCTCCTGAAGGCTCGGGTGTGCGGGCCTGGACATTAGAAAAAGAGGGTTACAGACGGAGGAGTGCTGCCTGGAGCAGACGTGCTTCTACGGACAGTTCATCTTCAGTCTGCGGTGGTTCGACTTTAGATGAATTGATCCGTATAGGTCAATTGTGTTGCGGGATGGGTCAGGCGGGGTCGGTGAGGCGCTCGATCATGACGTCCGTGGACTTGATGAGGGCGGCGGCGGAGTCACCTTTTTTGAGGCGGAGTTCATGGACGGCGCTGGCGGTGATGATGGCGGTGATGTGGCTGCCGGCGACGGCCAGGATGACCTCGGCCAGGAGGCCTTCTACGCGGATGCTGACGACCTTGCCTGCGAGCTGGTTGCGGCCGGAGACGCGGCGGTAACGCTCGCGGGACTCTGGTGCGGGTTTGGCGGCGTCCGAGGCGAGGAAGGGCTTGAGGGTGGACTCGGCGATGCGGTGATGGCCGCCGGGAGTGGGGCTGGTGGCGAGCTTGCCGGAGAGAATCCACTGCTTGATGGTGGGGTAGCTGATGCCGAGGAGACGAGCAGCTTCGCGGGGAGTCAGCATGGGGTCGAGTGCGGGCATGGGGTGATTGTAGGAGATAAAGAGCTAAGAGCAAGGCGTAACGGGGAAAAGACGGATAAAAGCGGGATAAGAGGGGAGCCTGGGATTGTTTGCGGGCTCCTCTCTTTTTATTTTTCTAAGGTGTGGTTAGGACGGCTACTTCGTGGGCGGGTAGGTCCAGGGTGGGGGCGGAGGATGAGGTTAGGAGGTTCTTCATGTTTGCGGGGAGGATGATGTGCTGTGGGGTGTTGGTGTGGTTGATGATGATCCAGACTGGAGGCTTGTTGGGGGCGGTGCGGGGCATCAGTTCTACGCCGGTGGGGAGGTTGGGGAGCGTGGGGTGGATGTCTGCGGCGGATAGGAGTTGGGTGGCTACTGAGGCCATGAGTTTGGGGTCGAGGACTGTGCCGATGTAGGTGAGGGTGCCCTTGCCGTAGGGGTGGGAGACGGCGGCGGGTTTGCCTGCTAACCAGCCATTTTCTGGGCCGTAGGTGAGGAGCACTTTGGTGTCCGGTTGGGTGGAGAGGACTTCTGCCCAGATGCTTGCGGTGCCGGTGCCGAGAGGGCCGGAGACCGTTGGGGCGGGGTCTTTGGGATCGAGGGCGTAGAACTGGTCTACGTGGGCTCCGAGGGCTTCTGTGAATGGGCCGGGTTGACGGTGGGGGTCGAGGCCGTTGTCGGCGTTCTTCATGGCGGAACGTGTGCCCAGGACGAGTTGGCCCCCTTGTTTGACGTAGGCGAGGAGGTGAGCGGCTTCGGCTTCCGAGAGGATGTTGAGGGCGGGGGCGAAGACGATGGGGTAAGGGGTGAGGTCGGACTCGGGGGAGATGACGTCTATGGTCTGGGCGATGGGGGAGATGGCGCGGTAGGTGTCGAGGACGTTCTTCGGGTAGTCGAAGTCGGCGGAGTGCTTCTGGAAGTCGATGGCCCAGTGGGCGTCGTAGGACTGGAGAATGGCGACCTGGGCGTGGGGGCTGGTGCCGGCGAGGGCAGGGCCGGCGGCGGCGAAGTCTGCGCCAAGCTTCGCGATCTCTGAGTAGATAGGGACGGGTTCACCGTCGGCTCCGACGAGGGTGCCGTGGTACTCCTCCTGGCCGTTGAGGGCGGAGCGCCACTGCCAGTAGAGAACTGCGTCGGCACCGTGGCCGATGGCCTGCCATGCCATCTCTCGCGTGACTCCGGGGGGCAGGGCGGTGTTGATGGGACCCCAGTTGACGAAGGCGGGCTGGGTCTCCATGACCCAGAAGTTCTTCTGCTTGTAGCCGCGGACGAGGTCGTGGAGGGCGGCGTTGCGGGGGTAGTCGGGGTGGCCGTCCGGGACGTAGTCGTCCCAGGCTGCCATGTCCAGATTCTTATGCATGATGTAGTGGTCGTAGGTGGAGAACCAGCCCATGGTGTTGGTGGTGATGAACTGGGACTTGAGGGCGAGGGGGCGGATGGTGTCGGCCTGGGCGCTGATGTAGGAGGTCCAGGTGTCGGTGACGAAGTGCTTGTAGTCGAGCAGGAGCGCGGGGTTTTCACCGCGGGAGTGATAGGGGACCTGGTCGAAGGTGTCATAGGTCTGGGACCAATAGGCGGTAGTCCAGCGGCGGTTGAGGTCTGCTATGTTGCCGTACTTTTTCTGGAGCCACTGGTGCCATTGGAGTTTGGCTGAGTCGTCGAAGGTGGGGTCGCCGATCTCGTTGTCGATCTGCCAGCCGAGGACGTTGGGGTTGTGGCCGTAGCGTGCGGCCATGGCGTGGGCTACGCGGACGCAGAGCTCGCGGTATTTGGGATTGTTGGCGGAGAACTGCTCGCGGCCTCCGTGCTCGTCGCGGCGGCCACCTTCGTCGATGCGGAGGGTTTCGGGGTATTTGGCGGTGAGCCACGCGGGCGGGGCGGCGGTGGGGGTGCCGAGAACTACTGAGATGTGGTGCTTTGCGGCGGCGGCTATGGCGTGATCGAGCCAGACGAAGTCGAAGTGGTTGTCGGAGGGCTCCATGGTGGACCAGGCGAACTCGCCTACGCGGACGACGTGCATGTGAGCCTGTTCCATGAGGGTGAGGTCGTGGTCCCACTGGGCCTCCGGCCACTGCTCCGGGTACCAGGCTGCGCCGAGGAGGAGTGGAGGCTGCGGAGTCGTGGCCTGGGTGAAGGAGGCTGATGGGATGAGGGCAAGGAGCAGAGCGGCGAGCAGGGTTTGGGGCAGGCGCAAGATGGGAAACCTCATATGAGACTGGAGCTATAGGGTCGCGTGTTGTGGTGAAAGTTGCAAGTTGCGAAGGGCAAGGGGCGGTTGTTCAGGGGTGGCTGCAAAGGAAACGGCGCTGAAGGAGGCTGCATCACAAAGAGCCATGAGTGATCTATACAAATTGCAAGACCCGACGAAGCAGTATCCACAGCCGAAGTTCAAGCATCAACCGCAGTCCGTGCCCGGGCTCGATAAAGATATGACGCCGAAGGCGGATCATGGCGAGACAAGCTATAAAGGCAATGGCCGGCTCCCGAAGCGGAAGGCGCTGGTGACCGGGGGCGACTCCGGGATTGGCCGGGCGGCGGCGATTGCGTTCGCGCGTGAGGGCGCGGATGTGGTGATCAACTATCTGCCTTCAGAGGAAGCTGATGCTAAGGAAGTGATTGCGCTGATCGAGAAGGAAGGCCGTAAGGCGTATGCGATGCCTGGGGATCTGAGCGATGAGGCTTTCTGCCGGAAGCTGGTGAAGGATGCGCACAAGAAGCTGGGTGGGCTGGATATCCTGGCGTGTGTTGCGGGTAAGCAGCATGCGGTGGAGAAGATCAAGGATGTGACGACGGAGCAGATGGAGGCTACGTATCGCGTCAATGTGTTTGCGCTGTTCTGGCTATGCCAGGAGGCTTTGCCGTTGATGCCTGCGGGTGGCTCGATCATTACGACGGCTTCGATTCAGGCGACGCATCCGAGTCCGAGCCTGCTGGACTATGCTCCGACCAAGGCGGCGATCCTGGCGTTTACTCGTGCGCTGGCAAGACAGGTGGCGGAGGATGGGATTCGGGTGAACTGTGTGGCCCCGGGGCCTATCTGGACTCCGTTGCAGGTGAGCGGTGGGCAGCCGGACAAGAAGATCCCGGAGTTCGGCTCTGAGACGCCGATGAAGCGGCCCGGACAGCCGGTGGAGTTGGCTCCGCTTTATGTGCTGCTGGCTTCTCAGGAGGCGAGCTATGTGACGGGCGAGGTCTATGGGGCTACGGGCGGGTTGGAGATCTCGTAGAACGACGGGCGTGCGCCATCTTCGGGTGGGCTCGAAGATGGCGCACGCGCCGGGTCAGGACTTCAGGGGTTCGACTGCGGGTGGGAGCACGGAGACGGGTGCGAGGGTCGTTGTGCCAAGTACGGGTGGTGGGCCGAAGCCGGTTGGGGTGGCGTGGATGGGGGCCAGGATCGGCAGGGGTTTGAGGATGATGCCGGGCTTGATGAGGGTGACGGTCTGGAAGTCTGTGCTTTGGATGACGGGGTAGGAGTAGCCGTCCGTGGTGCGGCTCCAGGCCTGAATCTGGAAGAGATAGGCGCAGGTGCCGGGTGGGACCCAGAGTGCGGGCGGGACGGGTTGCGTATCGGTGGAGACGCCCTGCCAGATGTGGGTTGGGCTGGCGTGGGCGGCGTAGGCGTCGGAGTAGATGGGTGAGTATTGGCCATGGCCGTACAGAGCGGTGAGGGCGAAGCTCTCGAGATCGCCCTCAGGCTGGAAGGCTTCGTACTGGATCTGGACGCCATCCGTGATGGAGGTGAGGTTGACGATGGCGCAGGACGCGACGGGTGCGCCTGCATGGAGGACGTTGGTGAGATCGACGATGGGGGCCTGGTTGTCCAGCTTGAGGGTGACGATCTGGGGCGTGGAGGCTATGGACGTTCCGGATGCGTTGAAGAAGGCGAACTCGAACTGGTGGACGCCGTCCGACTCCGCACCGGTGGACCACTGGAAGATGAGGTCCTGGGTGGTGTACGACAGGCCGGGATTGACCAGAGGATAGAAGCCTGCGGAGTCCGGGCCGAAGGACTGCCAGACGTCCGTTGTGCCGACGACCTCAAAGTTGGTCCAGGCTTGCAGGATGGGGAGCCAGGGCGCGGCTGCCGCGGCTGCGGGGGTGAGGCCGAAGCGGCGGAAGACTTTGTATTTGGTGGCACCGGCGGCCCAGAGCGAGGTCACGGCTCCGACGTTGGAGATGAAGTTGAGGGTGCCGCTGAAGGCTGCTTCGACGGGTTTAATGATGTACGTGGCGGGGACGTTGCAGTAGCCGTCGGCTCCGATGAGGCCGGTGCCGATGAGGCCGATGGAGGCGATGACGGGGCCGGAGGGGCCGGTGGCTGGGAGAGTGGGGGCGGTGGAGAGGATGATCTCGTTGAAGTTGGTGAAGGAGGCGAGGGGGGTTGGGGGTGTCTCGCCCAGGAAGGCGGCGGAGAGGGTGGCGATGCGGAGGCCGAAGCGGACTACGGGTGCGGGTGCGGTGGGGTCAAGGGTGATGCCGAGCTCGTTCAGGGTGAAGGTGATCTGCCACTGGCGATGGGCGGTGGCGGAGTTCGTTGAGGCGCCGAAGCCCTGCATGACCTTGGAGGCGATGACCTGGGTGTTGGGGGCGGGCCAGGTCTCGTTGGGCGCGGCCATGTACCAGAGGCCGAGGCGGTTGGGGTTTCCGGGCCACTCGCCGAAGAGGATGTCACGCTTGGAGTCGATGACGCCGTTGTCGTTGATGTCGACGATGAACCAGAAGTAGTCGTCGGGGTTGGCGGCACCCGTCTCGTCGGTGATGTCGATGCCGATGGAGAGGGTGGTGGCGTCGTTCTGGGCCATGAGGGTGCCGTGGGGGATGGGCATGGTGGCGGAGCCGGACCATGCGGTTGAGGGCAGGAGGCCGGTGAGCGTGGGCGCGGGTCTGGTCCAGGTGCTGCGGATGGTGGTCATGAGAGTGCTCCGGAGAGTGGATTGGGGCTTCAGCACAGGCAGACGCGGTGCTGCATCTGGCTTGAAGCGGGGCCGAGGGGCCTACCGGGATCAGACTGGGGATGGGGCCGGGGTGAGGGCCTTACTGGGGTCAAGCCGATGGACGGCTGACGCTCACGGTGACTAACGTACTCCTTGCGGTGTGGGAGTGCAAGTGGGAAATCGACCCCTTGACCCTGCCGGGGTTTTTGGTTCTAAAGTCTTCATTCGGGGTGTGTTAAGTCTGGACTTCGGCCTCCGGGCGCATCATGACCCACCGGACGAAATGAGGCCCCGCCGATGGGGATCGGCGGGGCGTTGGGGTTGAGTTGGGTTAGCCGTTCTGGTCGTTCTGGGCGGCGCGGACGGTGCGGTAGCTGGCGTTGCCCTTGGACCAGACGAGGAGCAGCAGGTCCTTGTTGCCGGCGTTGTGGATCTGGGAGATGAGCTGGCTGGCCGAGGAGGCGGGCTGGCGGTTCAACTCCAGAATCACGTCTCCGGGCTGGAGGCCGGCGTCGTCTGCGGGGCTGTCCGGGCGGACGCTTTCGACGACGACACCCTTGACCTGATCGGGCGCGTTGATCTGCTGGCGAACGTCCGGGGTGAGGTCGGCTACGCCGATGCCGAGCTTGCCCTTGTTGGAGCCGGCGGGGGCATCGTTTGAGGCGACCTGGTCGTCCTTGCCGTACTGGCCGACGGTGAGATCGACGGTCTGGGGCTTGCCGTCACGCAGGATGCCGAGGGCGATCTTCGTGCCGGGAGCGTCCTGGCTGACGGCGACCTGGAGGGCGCTCCCGTTGAGGATCTTCTGGCCGTTGAGCTGGGCGATGACGTCACCCTGGCGCAGACCGGCGCGGCTGGCGGGGGAGTTGGGCGTGACCTGGGCGACGAGAGCTCCGGATGCATCCTGGAGGTTGAAGAAGTGGGCGTTCTCCGGGGTGACGTCGTTCATGCTGATGCCGAGGTAGCCGTGGTCGACGTGGCCGTGCTTGATGAGCTGCTCGGCGGTGGCGCGGGCGATCTGGGCGGGGATGGCGAAGCCTACGCCGGCGAAAGAGCCGGAGTTGGAGATGATGGAGTTGGGGATGCCGATGAGCTCGCCGTGGGTGTTGACGAGCGCGCCGCCGGAGTTGCCGGGGTTGATGGCGGCGTCGGTCTGGATGAAGGCGCCGGGCTTGCGGGCGTCGGTGGAGTAGGGGTTGGCGCGGTTGACGGCGCTGATGATGCCGCGGGTGACGGAGTCCTGGAAGAAGCCGAAGGGGCTGCCGAAGGCGAGGACGGTCTGGCCGGGGAAGAGCTTGGAGGAGTCGCCCCAGGACATGGCGGGGAGGTCGGTTGCGTCTACCTTGACTACGGCTATGTCTGTGAGCTTGTCTGTGCCGACGACGTGGCCGGTGAGGACGCGGCGGTCGTGGAGGGCTACGCGGATCTGGGTGGCTCCGGCTACGACGTGGTCGTTGGTGACGATGTAACCGTCAGAGGAGATGATGACTCCGCTGCCGATGCCGTGCTGGACCTGCGGCTGCTGGGGGACCATACGCTGACCGCCTCCGCCACCCTGTCCGAAGAACTGGGCGAAGCCGGGGGGCAGGCCCTGCATGGACTGGCCCTGACCCTGGCCCTGCATCTGGCTGGAGTTCTGGTCGTCGCCGTCTGAGGCTTCTTCCGGGTTGCCCTTGGAGGTGACGGAGATATTGACGACGGCGCGCTGGACGCGGGCGGTGACTGCTTCCATGGCGGTGTCGAGCGAGGTGAGGGCGGAGACGCTGTGATCGTCGAGTGGCGAGGCAGTGACGGCGGAGGCGTGGACTCCGTTGCTGTTGGCGAAGAGGACGGTGCCTACGGCGATGGTGGTGGCGATTGCGGTGGGGAGGGCGTGGTGCTTAATCTTTGAAACTAGATTATTAGTTGATGCGGACATGGATTGAAGCTCCTGGAAATGGTTTGGCGGTTAGAGTTCGATGATGAGCCAGCCGGCTTGCGTGGGGACCGCGGCGTAGGTTGCGTCTGAAATCTGGAAGATGGCTTGGTGGTAGTGGGCTGGGGCTTCCGTGGATTGGAAGGTAGTCAGCATGATCCACTGCTGGGGTTGGGTTTGGCGGAGGGCTGCCTGGGTGATGGGGGTGGAATGCTTTTTGGTGGGCTTGAGTTTGGTTAGGGACTTTTTGGGTTTGGTTGGGAGCTCCATAGAGGTGTTGACCATGGTGGGTTTGGTGGTTGGGGTGAAGGTGGCGGGGTGAGAGTTTACATCCCACCCATCGCGATGAAGCTCTGCGATGGATGGGGCACGGAGAGATTCATGGAGAGATTGTGGTGCTTCAGGCGTGCTGAAGGAGATGAACTGGGGGGTGTGGGCGAGGGTGGTGGCTCCGGTGGTGAGGGCGGCGAGGAGGGTTGCCACTACCGCTGCTGACTGGGTGGGGCGGAGCTGGCGGGTGGGAACCTCAAGGATGCGGAGGACGCGGCGGGTGAGCTCGGACTGGCGCTCCCACGCGCGGAGGGCCAGGGTGAAGCCTCGGCGGGCCAATCCATTTTCTGCAAGGTTGGTGAGGCAGAGGGCGTACTGCTTGCGTGCTCCGGTTTGCCGCAGGACGGCGTCGTCGCAGGCCAGTTCGCGTTCGATGCAGAGGCGGCGCTCGATCCAGAGGAGGACGGGGTGGATGGGGTAGAGGGCGATGAGGAGCTTCTGGAGGAGGTTGGTCCAGTGGTCGAAGCGGTTGAGGTGGGCCTGCTCGTGGGTGATGATCTGGGCTAGTTCGGATGGGGGGAGGGCGGCGTAGAGGCTTGTGGGGATGAGAATGCGCGGGGCGAAGAAGCCGGCTACGCAGGGGATGTCGATTTCGGTGGAGGTGGCGATGGGGGCGTGGCTTGCAGCGTCACTGATTATGAGTTCAGAGCGGCGGGCTACTCCGTTGAGGTGGACGGCGCTGCGGAGGAGCTGGGCTATGCGGAAGAGGGAGAGTGCGGCCCAGAAGGCGGCTATGCCGATGGCCCAGTCGATGCTGAGGGCGATGGGGGTTGCGGTGCTTGTGGATGGGCTGCCTGAGGCCGTGGGGGTGAGGAAGGGCAGGGCAGCGGCGACGAGGAAGACTGCGGTCCAGAGGATGGAGCGGACGGTGGCGGAGAGGTCCGGGATGAGGCGGAGGCAGATCGCTACGCTGATGGCGAGGAGGGCTGCTTCTACCGTGGAGGTGATGAGTGAGGCGGCGGCTGACGCGGATAGGTGCTGGAGGAGTGGGAGCATGATCAGTCCTGCTCCTTCTCTGATGCGGGTGCGGCGTCATCCGGGGTGTTGGCGATGGCCTGCTTGAGGCGCTGAAGCTCTTCGGGGGTGATTTCGTCGTCGCCGAGGAGGGAGAGGAGGAGGCGCTCGCGGGAGTTGCCGAAGAAGCGCTGGAGGACGTGCCCGATCTCTGAACGGCTGGCCTCGTGCTGGGCGATGGAGGGGCTGTAGAGGAAGGCTCGGCCCTCCTGGGTGTGGGTGACGTAGCCCTTGGTTTCGAGGACGCGGATGGTGGTGAGGACGGAGTTGTAGGCGAGGGGTGTGGTGTGCTCGAGGGCGGTGACCATGTCGCTGACGGAGGACTGGCCGCGCAGCCAGAGGACGCGCATGAGTCTGAGCTCGGCTTCGGTCAACGTGATGGAGGGCTTCGGCGGCATCGGTCTGTATGGTGAGACGGGAGAACTAATGAACTAGTTAGCAAGGGTGGAACGAAAAACTGGCTGGGTGCGTACTGCGGGGTGTGCTCTCCCTCAGCGATATCCTTCGGCAGATCTTTCAGTCCATCTGGGCCAACCGGCTGCGCTCGTTTTTGACGATGTTCGGGATTGCGTGGGGTGTGGCTTCGCTGCTGCTGCTGATTGGGCTGGGTGAG
This sequence comes from Granulicella tundricola MP5ACTX9, assembly GCF_000178975.2. Lineage (NCBI taxonomy): Bacteria > Pseudomonadati > Acidobacteriota > Terriglobia > Terriglobales > Acidobacteriaceae > Granulicella > Granulicella tundricola. The sequence continues at coordinate 1,456,838 of NC_015064.1, forward strand.
GGGTTTCGGTCAGGGCAGACGCGGAGCTTGAAGGAGCTGGGGTCGGATGTGATCTTCCTGGAGGGTGGGAATGTTCCGGCGGTGCCGAATCAGCATACGGGGATGCGGGCTTATAAGGTCACGCTGAGCGATGAGAAGGCGATTATGGAGCAGGCTCCGCATGTGAGGAACGCTACGGCAGTGGTGAGCCGTGGGGATCTAAAGCAGGTCAGTGAGTTTTCAAGCGCGGGTGGGCAGGCTCTGGGGGTGGAAGCGAACTATCCGGAGATTCGGAACCTGCCGCTCGCGAAGGGGCGGCTGCTGGATGCGGAGGATGTGGCGACGGCTCGGCGGGTGGTGGTGCTGGGGAAGAAGAATGCGGAGCTGCTGTTTCCGGAGGATCGTCCGGCGGTGGGGGCTTACATCACGATCAATGGGGAACGGTTCCTGGTGGTGGGGGTGGCGGCGGGGATCAGCCGGGGAAACAACGACGGCGATAACCAGAAGGTGTATGTGCCGATCTCGGTGATGCTGCAGAGCTTTCCGCTGAAGGGGGAGAATATTCCGGCGGACTCGGTCTCGTCGATCCAGTATCAGCCGGCGACGGAGGAGTTGAACGAGACCGCGAAGACGGAGGTGCATCGTGTGATTGGGGCGCGGCATGGGTTCGATCCGCTGAGCAAGGATGCGTTTGAGGAGTGGGACACGATCAAGAACAACAAGATGGTGGGGGTGATCTTTACGGCGATGGACCTATTCCTGGGGGCGGTGGGGATTGTGACGCTGGCGCTGGGAGCGGTGGGGATCGTAAACATCATGCTGGTGATGGTGAGCGAACGGACGAAGGAGATTGGGCTGCGGAAGGCGCTGGGGGCGACGAATAAGAGCGTGATGGCGATGTTTTTTCTGGAGGGCTTGCTGCTCACCGGCGTGAGTGGGGCGGTGGGGATTGTGGGGGCGGGGACACTGATGAGCGTGCTGACGGCGGTGGCTGGGACGAATACGAATGGGTTCGATCCGCCGCGGCTGGTGCCGTGGTCTGTGGCGCTGGCGGTGGGGACTTTGACGATTTCGGGATGCCTGGCTGGGCTGGTGCCTGCTCGGCGAGCGGCGATGCTGGAGCCGGTGGAAGCTTTGAGGAAGGACTAAGAGATGCTGACGGATATATGGGGGCAGGCGGTTGAGGCGATGAAGCATAATCGCCGGCGGACGATCACGACGGTGGTGGGGATGGCTTGGGGGATTGCGACGGTGGTGCTGCTGCTGGCGTTTGGCGCGGGGTTCGGTCATGCGATCGAGGCGATCTTTGCGCAGTTTGGAACGAACGAGATTGGCGTGTTTCCGGGGCGGACGAGCGAGCAGGCGGGTGGAGCGAAGGCGGGGGTGGCGGTTCGGCTGACGATCGAAGACGTGGAGCGGATTCAGGAGAGCGTGGGTGGAGTCATCTTAGTCTCGCCGTTTGTGGCGAAGACGGTTCCGGTGTCGAACGAGCTGCATAGCTACTCGTGGGAGGTGGATGGGATCAAGCCGGAGCTGCAGACGATTCAGAAGCTGGATGTGGCGGATGGGCGGCAGTTGACGGAGGGCGACGTGGAGACGCGGGCGCATGTGGCGATGATCGGGAGTGAGGCGAAGACGAAGCTGTTTGGCGGGCGGGAGGCGGTGGGGGAGACGATCCGGCTGAATGGGGTGTCATTCCAGGTGGTGGGGGTGCAGGTGGCGAAGATGCAGGAGGGGGACTCGGATATCAACCGGGGGATCAATGTGCCGTTTTCGACAATTGGCGATATCAAGGATACGAAGTATATCGATGGGGTGTGGTTCAGCTATCACGGGGACTTTGAGGCGACGGAGAAGGCGGCGCGGGAGACCCTGGCTACGGCGCATGGGTTCCGGGCCAGCGACCACAATGCGATCTATGTTGCGAATCTGATGAAGCAGCTTTCTCAGTTTCGGCTGATCTCGCTGGGGCTGCAGGTTTTGCTTTCGTTTATCGGGGCGCTGACGCTGGGGATTGCGGGCGTGGGGCTAATGAACATCATGCTGGTGAGCGTGCAGCAGAGGACGAAGGAGATTGGGATCGAGAAAGCGCTGGGGGCTCGGAGGCGGCATATTCTGCTGCAATTTTTAGCGGAGGCTATGGCGATTACGGGGGTTGGGGGGCTGCTGGGGATCGGGATTGCTTACTTTGTAAGTCTGGCGGCGGGGTCGATTCCGTTTTATAGCGCGCTGGCTAGTAATGCTACGGATGCGGATATCCATCTGACGATCTCGCCGGGGAGTCTGGGGGTGGCGGTGGGGATCCTGGCGGTGGTGGGGGTGATCAGTGGGATGGTTCCGGCGATGAAGGCGGCGAGGATGGATCCGATTGAGGCGCTTAGGTTTGAATGATTGTGCCGCTACAACCCATGTCCCAGAAGCGGGACATGGGGCACCCATCGTTCCGGTGTTGAAGCTAGTTGTCGGTGGGGGTGCGGGTGTAGGGGTGGATCATGAGGTTGCGGGCTTCGTTGATGGCTCCCTGGGTGTTGTCGTTGGTTTGGACGGCGAGGCGGTACTCGTTGACGGCGCGCTCGCGCTGGCCGGTGACGTCGAAGATGCGACCTAGTTCTACGTGGGACCAGACCTCGGTCCACTTGGGGTCGCCGTCGCCGCGGAGGGAGTCGCGGAAGCTGTTGGCTGCGGACTGGAAGTTGTGTTGGTTGAAGAAGATTTCGCCGATTCGATAAGCCGCTAAAGAGCTATTTTTGTTGGCGTCGAGGGCTTTTTGATATTCGACCAGGGCTCCGGTCAGGTCGCCCTGGGCTACGAGTTGCTGACCGCGGAGGACGGCTACTTTGACGGCTAGATCGGGGGTGGTTTTGAGGAGCCAGCCCTGGGGGTCGATGGTGATGCGGCGGGGGCGGCCGAAGGTTTCGACCTCGTACTGGGAGTCGGTGCCGGCTACGTCTACGCGGCGGGTTTCTGTTTTACCTTCGGTCTCGATGCGGAGTTCGACGGGCATGCGGAAGAGGTCGAGGTCCTGGGTGATGGCTCCTACGGTGCGGAAGCCCTTGTTGTTGCCGAGGCGGTAGACGGTGTACTTGTCGTTGAACTGGGGGGCTCCGGTGCCGTCGACCCATTGGGAGAAGAAGGGCTGGAGGGTGGACTGTTCGCCGCCGGCGTTGCGGTTCTGGGCTTCGGCTACGGTCTCGAGGTCGCGGCTGCGGATGCCCTTGTCGGTGTACTGGCTGAGGGTTTCGCGGAGGAAGCGGGTGAAGCCCTCGTTGCCCATCTCCCAGCGGAGCATGTGGAAGACCATGGCTCCTTTTTCAAGGGTCATGGACTGGAACTGGGGGGAGAAGGGATCGAGGCGGCCGAGGGTGGAGAGGGGCTCGGTATCGTAGGCGAGGGCGCCGGCCGAGACATCGCCGACGGCGGTCTGGAAGGCCTGGGAGCCGGAGGCGTCTTCGACGTACATGAGCTCGGCGTAACGGGACATGCCGTTGGTGATCCAGGCGTCGTTGAGGGTGGCAGGGGAGACCTCAGAGCCCCACCACTGGTGGGCCAACGTGTTTGCCAGGAGGCGGGCGGAGTTGTGGTCCATGATGCGGTTGCCTGCGATGGCTGCGATGCCGGGACCCCAGGAGGCTGAGACACCGTCTTCAGGAAGCTCGACGATGGACATGGCACCGGTTTCAGGCTGGCCGAAGGTGGTGGACATGAACTCGAACTCCTTGGCGGCAGTTTCACCGAAGGCCAGGGCTCCGAGTTTGCGCTTTTCCGTGACGTAGATCTTGAAGTTGCCTACGGTTTGCGGGGCGAGGAACTTGCCGGCGACTACGGTGCCGGGGAAGCCGGGCTTGGTCCAGTTGAAGGAATACTCGGTCTGCTTGCCGACGGAGACTGGGGTGCCGACGGGGCCGGAGGCTACGACGCGCTCGTCCGAGGGGACGCGGATGTGCATCTCGGCGGTGAAGCGGTCTGTGTAAAGGCCGGTCTGGGAGATAGGGAACCAGCGGCCGGGGTAGAGGAGCATGGAGATGGGGTCGGCTACGGCTGCGAGCTTGATGCCTTCTACGGGGCTGGTGTCCGAGCCGGTGAGTGCGCCGGAGTAGGTGAAGGTCCAGGTGGTGGAGGTGCCTTTGGGGATGGCGGTGGCGAGGGTGAAGCGGACGGCGTTCTGGGTGGAGAGACGCTCGGAGGTGAGGGTGTGCTGGGCGGAATCGGTGACGGAGGTGAGGGCGAGGCCGTTGTTGAGCTCGAAGGTGGGGGTGGAGAGGTCTTCCAGCGCGGTGAAGGTAACGGCGGTGGTGGCGGAGAGCCTGGAGGAGGCGGGGTCGAGCTCGGCGTGGATGACGTATGCGGTGACGCGGAGCTGGGGGCGCGTGGGAGCGGCGAGGGCGGTGGTCGCGAAGGTCAGGGCGGCGGCAGCGGTTACGGCTTTGAGGAAAGACTTCATTGATGCGGGTCCTTTGGTGCGTGCTCTGGCTGGATCTATCTTAGGCGTGGCTTGTCTTTTTGTTAGACGCAGGTTTTGGGGGATCGGACTTGAGGGGGCTTCTGTGGAATGGGATGGGACGGACTATGGGGATCAAAATGGATAAGAACGATCAAGGCGGATCTTTACCTGGGTGAGTGAGCTTAGGTGACAGCTCAAAGCGATTCCGAGGCGGGACTAGGATAGGAAGGCAAAGCAGGCCAGGAGAAAGAAGAACAGGCAACGGCAAGGGATAGTAAGAACAAGCAAAGGCTTGGGGGTGTGGGATGGGGATTTCGGCGGGGGATCTGGCGGGGCTGGTGATTGGGGTTAGCTTTGCGGCAGGGCTGAATGTCTATGCGACGCTGCTGACGCTGGGTGGGTTGAGCCGGATGGGGTGGGTTCAGTTGCCGGGTGGGATGGAGGTGGTGGGGAGCTGGTGGGTGATCGGGATCAGTGCGGGGTTGTTTCTGGTGGAGTTTGTGGCGGATAAGATTCCGGCATTCGATTTGGTCTGGAATGCGGCGCAGACGTTTGTCAGGGTGCCGGTGGCGGGGCTGCTGGCGTATGGGGCTACGTCGCATCTGCGGCCGGAGATGCAGGTGCTGGTGACTGTGCTGGGTGCGGTGGTGGCGGCGCTGGCGCATGGGTCGAAGCTGGCGGTGAGGGGGCTGGTGACGCCTAGTCCGGAGCCGGTTTCCAATATTGCGCTGAGTTCCATGGAGGATGTGGGGGCGATCGGGTTGACGTGGGTGGCGGTGCATCATCCGTATGTGGCGGCTGGGGTGGTGGGTGGGTTGGTGCTGGTGGCGGGGGTGATGGTTAGGAGTCTGGTGGTGTGGGGACGGCGGATGTGGGAGCGGCGGCGGGGTGATGTGGTGCCGGCTCGTTGAAACCCATGTCCCAGAAGCGGGACATGGGGCACCCATTGTGCTGATTCAGGGGTTGGGGAGGAAGCGGTAGCCTATGCCGCGGACGGTGAGGAGGTGTTTGGGGTCGGCGGGGTCGTCTTCGATGTAGCGGCGGAGGCGGACGATGAAGTTGTCGATGGCGCGGGTGTCGGTGTCTTCGTGGACGCGCCAGACCTGCTCCAGGATGTCCTTGCGGGGGACGATCTGGCCGGCGCGGTCGGTGAGGAAGCGGAGGAGGTCGGCTTCCATGAGGGTGAGGTGGATGGTGGGACGGTTGGGGACGACGAGCTCGAGGGTGTCGAAGTGGATCTCGCGGGTGGCGAAGAGGTAGACGTCTTTTGAGGGCGCGGGGTCAGGTTCGGGGGCGTCGGGGGTGGTGCGCTGCCAGGCGGCTCGGCGAAGCATGGTCTTGAGGCGGGCGAGGAGGATTTCGAGGTCGAAGGGCTTGGGGAGGTAGTCGTCCGCGCCGGCGTTGAGGCCTTCCAGGATGTCCTGGGGGTTGGAACGGGCGGTGAGCATGAGGACGGGGAAGTAGAGGTGCTGGTCGCGGAGGGTGCTGACGATCTCAAAGCCGTCTTTGCCTGGGAGCATGACGTCGAGGAGGATGGCGCCGATGGGGTCCTGGGTTTCGAGGAGCCAGGTGAGGGCTTCGGCTCCGTCGGCGAAGTGGCGGGTGCGGTAGCCTTCGGCTTCAAGGTTGAAGAGGAGGCCCTGGGCGAGGTGCTCTTCGTCTTCCACGAGGAGGATGAGGGGGGAGTCGGTGGGTGTGGTCACGGGGTTTGCTTTGTGGGGAGGAATTCGATTTGGATGTCGTTTTCGGCTGGTTTCATGTCGAAGTCTGCAGTGATGAGGATGTGGTCGGGGGAATCGCTGGCCAACTCAACGGCAAATGCGTCCGCGTATGGGATCTTTTGCGTGAACTTGATCAGGCCTGCACGGTGGGCGCGGTCAGCGGTAGCCGGGATGATATTGAGGTGGTAAGGCGCGGGAAGTTTCGAGAGTTCCGCGACGTGTTGGAGACCGCGCTTCCGGGCAATCGTGGAGACCATTTCGCCCCAATGAACGGCAGAGATTTCGGCGTGGCACACACCATTCCGTGAAAGATTGAGTAGTTCTTTCACGCGATCCGCACCGGCTTCATTATCGAGGAAGCGGAGGAGAGAACTCGCTTCAAAGACGTAGGTCAACATCCCGATTTGCGAGCTTCGTGTTCGCGCTCTTCGCGCCTCATTGCGTAGAGTTCGTCTTCAAGGCTGGGGCCGCCGGCGAAGGTTCGCTGAAGTTCTTCCAGTAGATCGTCGGCTGCAGGCTCAAGGACCAGACGGCCTTGCTGAATTGACATGGCAACGCGCGAGCCGGGATGCAGGCCCAAACTTTCCTGCATTTCCGATGACAGAAGAAGCTCACCGTTGGTGCTGAGAACAGCGTATTGAGGGACGGTTGCAGTCTCGACGGCCATACGTGAATCATAGGCGCACTTGCTGGGAAAATACCAGAAACAAGTCTTGCCTGACAGGCAGGCTACGTGAGGTGGAGGGTGGCGATGAGGGCGGAGAGGCCGTTCCAGGCTATCTGGACGCCGATGCAGAGGAGGATGAAGGCGATGACGCGGAGGACTCCGTGGGCGGTGGAGGGTGGGATGGCTCGGGTGATGGCGGGGGCGAAGGCGTAGCAGATGTAGACGAGGGCGCAAAGGACTACGGCGGCCAGGAAGACTCCGAGATGGGCCAGGACGTTGGTGCTGACGACGTGGTCGGAGGCGTGGGCGCTAAGGGTGAGCATGACCACGACCGTGCCGGGGCCGGCGGTGATGGGGAAGGTGAAGGGATAGAAAGTCTTCTGGGAAAGGGTCTCGTCATGCGCTTCGGTGCGTGCTTCGAGCTCCATCTTTTTGTTGTTGGTGGCGGCCTGGGCGTCCTTTTCATTGAGGAGGGACCAGCCGATGGCGGCGACGACCATGCCTCCGGAGAGCTGGACGATGGGGAGGGAGATGCCGAAGAAGTTGAGGAGGGCGGAGCCGAGAAGCTCGATGACGGCGAGGAAGATGGCGGTGTTGATGGCGATGCGGCGGGCGAGGATGCGGTAGGTCTGGGGAGAGGCTTCGCCGACGAGGCCGAGGAAGACGAGGGCGGAGCCCAGGGGGTTGATGAGCGGGAGAAGCGCGCTGAAGGCGAGGACGAAGGAGTTCCAGAGGATCACGGTTCGATCTTACTGTGCCAAAGGCAGGGTGAGGGTCATGGTGGTGCCCTGGTTGGCACCCTTGCTGGCGGCGGTGATGGAGCCTCCGTGCTGGCGGGCTATGGTGCGGACGAGGAAGAGGCCGAGGCCGGTGCCTTTGATCTTGATTTCGTAGCGGCCGGGGACTCGGTAGAAGCGTTTGAAGATGCGTTTGAGCTCGCGCTCCGGGATGCCGAGGCCGTGGTCCTGGATGGTGAGGGCGGCGTTGGTGTAGTTGGTGATGGCAAGGGCTACGCGGATGTCGACTCGGTTGGGGCTGTACTTTACGGCGTTTTCGAGGAGATTGAGGATGGCGGTACGGAGGTCCTCTGCGATGCCGTTGACGCGGAGGCGGACGGCTCCGGGGACGGGATCGAGGGTGATGGCTTCGGGTGGGAGGTGGTGGCGCTCGAGGGTGATGCGGATGCAGTCGGCGGCCAGGGGTTCGAGGTCGAGGTGCTGGCGGTTTTGCTGGCGCTGGCGCTGGCCTAGCTCGCCGGCTTTGAGGACCTGCTCTACGGTGGCGAGGAGGCGGTCTGAATCGGCGTGCATGATGGAGTAGAACTTCTGGCGCTGGGCTTCGTCGAGGGGGCGGCGCTGGAGGGTTTCGACGTAGAGACGGATGCTGGCGATGGGGGTTTTGAGCTCGTGGGTGACGGCGTTCAGGAAGGAGTCCTGGCGCTCGTTGCGGCGGACCTCACGGACGAGGAAGACGGTGTTGAGGACGACGCCGGCGACGAGGATGCTGAAGAGGATGACGCCGAGGATGGTGTAGGCGAGGCGGGCCTCGTTGTTGACGATCCAGGCGATGTTGAGCGTGACGGCGAGGCCGACGAGCAGGGAGCCGAGGGTGATGGCTGTGGCGATGGCTCCGCGGCGTCGGGTGAAGTTCATAGGGCAGTGGAGGTGCAGTTGAATGAAGTGATGATGAGTGATGGGGCAGTGCTTTTGGTTAGGGTATAACGTTCCGGTTAGGATTGTGGGCTATGAGTGCATCGGTGATGGTTGGGCGGCGGGCGGTTTTGCGGTACTCGGGGTTGGTGGGTATGGCTGCTGTGATGGGGCCGGTGGGGGCGCTGGGTGAGGGGGTGCGTGTTGCCAAGACCTCTGGTGGGCGGGTTTCGGGGGCTTTGGTGGATGGGGTGAAGGTGTTCAAGGGGATTGCGTATGGGGCGGATACGCGGGGGACTCGGTTTATGGCTCCGAAGAAGGTGGCGGCCTGGGCCGGGGTGAAGGCTTGTACGGAGTGGCCGCACCGGGCTCCGCAGCAGCAGGGGGCGGAACGGGGGCAGAGAGCTGTTGAGGATGGGCATTATCATCTGCCGGCGGATCAAGGGGTGCAGAGTGAGGATTGTCTTTATCTGAACGTTTGGACGCGGGGGCTTCGGGATGGGAAGAAGCGGCCGGTGGTGTTCTATATCCATGGCGGGGCTTATAACAACGGGACTGTGAACGCGGATTTGTATGATGGGCGGCGGCTTTGTCAGCGGGGGGATGTGGTGGTGGTGACGGTGAACCATCGGCTGAATGCGTTTGGATATATGGAGTTGGCGAGTCTGCCTGGGCTGGCAGAGCGGTACAAGGACTCAGGCAATGTGGGGATGCTGGATCTGGTGTTGGCGCTCGAATGGGTGCGGGACAATATCGCGGAGTTTGGTGGGGATGCGGGGCGGGTAACGATCTTTGGGCAGTCGGGTGGTGGGGCGAAGTGCGCGACGCTGATGGCGATGGAGAGTGCTAAGGGGTTGTTTCATCGGGTGCTGACGATGAGCGGGCAGCAGGTGTGGGCGGCTCCGATGGCGTTGGCTACGGAGCGGGCTAAGGTGGCGCTGAAGGCTATGGGGCTCGACCCTGCGAAGCCTGGTCAAGTGACTGCTGAGGCTTTGGATGGGCTGACGATGGAGCAGATCCAGGCGGGGGCGAGGACTACGGGAAGCTGGCTGCCGGTGAAGGACGGGTGGGTGCTGGCAAGGGACCCGTTCGACCCGGATGCGCCGGGAATGTCGGCGAAGATCCCGATGATTCTGGGGAATACGAAGGACGAGATCATGGGCGGGACGGCGTGGCGGCAGGCGGGTCTTACGTGGGAGACACTGCCTGCGGAGTTGGGGAAGGCGATTGCGGAGTTTCGTGGGCCTTATCCGGTTGAGGAGATTGTGGCGGCATACCGGAGGTGGTATCCGGGGTATAAGCCGGTGGATGTGTTTGTGGCTGCGATGGCTGCTTTCCGGTCGTGGCCGGGGCAGGTGATCGAGGCGGAGCGGCGGGCGTCGGACCCGGTGAGCGCGAAGCGGACGTGGGTGTACCAGATGGATTTTCCGTCGCCCACGGCGGATGGGCGTGCTCCGCACACGGAGGATCTGGCGTTTGTGTTCGATAACCTGCGGCTCTCGCCGGGCATGGTGGGGGCGAGTGAGGCGGAGATTGCTACGGCTCAGCCACTGGCTACGCGGATGAGCGGGATGCTGATTGAGTTTGCGCGGACGGGGGCCGTCGACTGGCCGGTTTATGGGCTGAAGGATCGGGAGACGATGATGTTTGACCGGGTGTCGAAGGTGGGGAGCGATCCGCGAGGGGATGAGCGGCGGATGATGGTGGGGGCGAAGTATCGGCAACCGGGGACTTAGCGCGGCCGCCTAGTTCGTGGAGCCGGAGAGCGTGATCGTGTCCGGCGAGGTGGATGCGTTGGAGATGATGCGGATGGACGCCGCTTGAGAGCCAGAGGCTGTGGGGGCGAAGGTGACGCCGATGGTGCAAGCCGATCCGGCGGCAACCTGGGTGCAGTTGTTGGTCTGGGTGAAGTTGTTGTTGGTGGCTCCGATGACGTTGATCGAATTTATGTTGAGCGGCTGGTTTCCGGTATTGGAGACGGTTACGTTCATGGGAACGGAGGTGGTTCCGACCGAGCGTGCCGGGAAGGTGAGTGAGGTAGGTGAGAGTGAGAGCGCGGGCAATCCGCCGATTCCGTAGAGGTTAAGGTAGCCCTGGTTGCCGCTGGTCTGACCGGTGAGGATGATGGCTCCGCTGACGTAGCCGACGGCTGTGGGGGTGAAGGCGACGGTCAGGGTGCAGACCTGGCTGGTGCCGGCTGGACAGGTTGAGCCGTTGGTCAGGGAGAAGAAGCTGCTGGAGTTGCTCATAAACGTCGCTGTGACTGGTTCTTCCAGCGTGGAACCATACGTGCCGCTGGAGATGGTCGCACTCATCGTTGTGGTGGAGTTGAGAGGCTGAGCGTTGAAGTTCAGTGAGCTTGATGAGGGTGTTGGTGTGGGGTAAACAACGGTGGTGGAGACTGGAAGGGACTGGGAGTAGCTGGAGAGACTATCGCTTATGGTCAGCGTTGCGGGGAAGGTTCCGATGCTGGTTCCGGTGAAGGTGACGCTGAAGGCGCAGGAGCTGCCGGCAGCGATCGAGGCGCAGTTACTGGTGGACGAATAGTTGGCGGCGGCTGAGCCGCTGGCCATGCCGCTGAGGGTGAGGGTGGTGCTCCCGTTGTTCAGGATGGTGTAGGTATCGGTATTGGTTGCGCTTCCGGCGGTGGTGAGGACGACGCGTCCACGGCTTTGCGTGGAGGATTTATAGGTGGCTATAAAGGAGGGCCCAACAGGGTCACCGGTGCCGGAGATCCTGAAATACTGGCTTGCGTCTGCAGACAGATTGGAAGAGTTGACATAAAGTACCGCGCTGCGGACGCCTGTTGCCGATGGGGTGAAGGAGAGATTTTCGCTGCAGGAGGAGTTTTGAAGTGCCGTTGTGTAGCAACCGCCCCCTGAGGGACCGAAATCGGAGGCATTTATGCCACCGAGCACGAAGGAAACCGCCGAGCTTTGGTAGTAAGTGCCGGAGGAGGAGCTGATGACCCCGGTGTGAGTGGTTTCCACGGGCCAAGCCCCAAAGTCTGCTGTGGCTCCGACCTCGACGGTGTTGGTGGAGGTTAGAGGAAGGGTTTGAGGCCCGCTTGTGGCGTTGTCCGTTACGACGAGGTTGCCGGTATAGGAGGTGTAGTTCAAGGTGATTCCGCTGAAGCCGAAGCCGAGAGTCTGGACGGAGATGGTGCAGAGGGATTGAGCGAGGAGCGTCGTTCCGCAGGTGTTGCTTTCAACCTTGAAGTTTGTGTTGTCAGTGGCGATGCCGGTAATGGTGAGCGGAGTGGACCCGAGGTTCTGGAGTTTTACGTCTCGAATGCTATTGCCTACCGTGTAGGAGAGAGATGAGAAGTTGAAGGTGACGGGGCCGACGGTGGCGGCTGCTCCTGTGCCGGTAAGAGCTACGGTCTGAGGTGAGCCGGGGGCGTTGGAGGTCAGAACCAGAGACGCGTTGCCAGAGCCGGTGGCTCCGGGGGTGAAGGAGACGGCGACGGTGCAGGTCGAGCCGACGGCAACGGTGGAGCAATTATTGGTCTGGGTGAAGTCGCTGATGTTGGCTCCGGTGACGGTGATCGAGCTTATGTTGAGCGGCAGGGTTCCGGTGTTGGAGACGGTCACGTTCATGGGAACGGAGGTGGTTCCGAGCGCGCGTGCCGGAAAAGTGAGTGAGGTTGGTGAGAGGGAAAGTGCGGGCGAGCCGGCGATTCCGTAGAGTGCAAGGTAAGCCTTGTTGCCGCTGATCTGACCTGTGAAGATGACGCTTCCGTTGACTCCGTTGGCGGCGGCTGTGGGCGTGAAGGCTACTGTCAGGGTGCAGGTTTGGCTTGTGCTCGCTGGACAGGTTGAGCCTGCGGGCAGGGAGAAGGCGTTGGAGTAGATGCTGGACGTATCCAGTGCGGCTGTGACCGGCTCTTCCAGCGTGGAGCCGTATGTGCCGCTTGAGATGGTAAGACTTTGTGTTGTGGTGGTGTTAAGTGGCTGCGCGCTGAAGGTCAGTGAGTTGGGCGAGAGGATCGGGGTGGGGTATTGAACGACCGTTGAAAGTTGAAGAGGTTGAGAGTAGCTCGAGAAGCTGTCGCTCAAGGTGAGGGTGGCCAGGTAGGTTGCGTGGCTGGCGCCGTTGAAGGTGACGTTGAGGGTGCAGGAGTTGTTGGGAGCGATGGAACTACAGTTGCTGTTTGACGAGTAGTTCGCGGCGGCGGGACCGCTGACGATGCCGCTGAGAGTCAAGGTGGTGGTGCCGTTGTTGAGGACGGTGTAGGTGTTGGTGTAGAAGGCGGTGCCGCTGGTATTCAGGACAGGGGAGCCGGTGGAAGATTTGTAAGTGAGTACGAAGGAGGGGCCTGTGGCATCGCCTGTGCCGGAGAGTCTGAAGTACTGCGAGTTTGGCGTTCCGGAAGCATTGCTGACGTAAAGCTTGGCGCTGCGCGTGCCAGTGGCTGAGGGCGTGAAGCTGATGGCAAGGCTGCAGTTGGAAGGCGAGGTGTTGGCCTGAATGCTGCAACCGCTCGGAGAGACAGCGAAGTCTGAGGCGTTGGTGCCACCGACCGCGGCCAGGAGAGCGTCAGAGGTATAGTAGCTGCCGGTGTTGGCTGTGATGATGCCTCCCGTCCTCGTGGTGTTGATGGGCCATGCTCCGAAGTCTGTCGGGACAGTCGAGATAGAGATGGTGTTGGTGGAGGAGAGAGGAAGAGTTTGCGGGCCGGCGGTGGCATTGTCACTTACGACGAGGTTGCCGGTATAGGTGCTGTACTGCTGGTTGATTATGTTGAAGCCACCTGTGCTCACGGAGATGGTGCAGACAGACTGGGCGGCGAGCATGGTTCCACAGGTATTGCTCTCTACCTTAAAGTTTGTATTGTCTGTGGCGATGCTGCTGATGGTGAGGGGAGCGGAGCCGAGGTTTTGGAGGTTCACGTCCTGGATGCTGCCATCGACGGTGTAGCTGAGCGATGCGAGGCTGTAAGCGATGGGGCCAACGGTGGCGGCTGCGCTTGTACCGGTGAGAGGCACGGTCTGAGGAGAGCCGGTGGCGTTGGAGGTAAGAACCAGGTTTGCGTTGCTGGTGCCGATGGCCGTAGGGGTGAAGGTCACGGCGATGGTGCAGGTCGAACTGACGGTAACCGCGGTGCAGTTATTTGTCTGGGTGAAGTCGTTGCTGTTGACGCCGGTGATGGTGATGGAACTTATGTTGAGCGAAAGGGCTGCGGTGCTGGAGACCGTGACGTTCATGGGAGTCGAGGTGGTTCCGACTGTCCTCACCGGGAAGGTGAGCGATGCCGGCGACAGGGCCAGTGTGGCGACGCCGCCACCGCCAGAGAGTGGATAGTTGGCCTGATTGCCGCTGGTCTGGCCGGTGAGGGTGAGGGTTCCGGTAAAGTTGCCGACGGCTGTGGGGGTGAAGGCGACGGTCAGAGTGCAGGTCTGGCTGGTGCTGGCGGGGCAGGTTGAGCCTCCGGGCAGTGAGAAGACGCCGGAGCCGGTGGTTATGGAGGCGGTGACCGGTTCTTCGAGGGTTGAGCCGTAGGTTCCGCTGGTGATGAAGACGTTTCGCGTCGCGGCGATGTTGAGGGGCTGAGTGCCGAAGTCTGTTGAGTACGGGGAGGGGACGGGGGTTGGGTACTGAACGAGGGTGGAGAGTTGAAGAGGCTGGGAGGATGTGGAGACAGTGTCCGTCAAGGTAAGTGTGGCGGGGAAGGTTCCGACGCTTGAGCCGGTGAATACGACATTGAGCGTGCAGGAGCTGCTGGGAGATATAGAGACGCAGTTATTGGTGGAGGTGTAGTCGGCGGCGGCTGAGCCGGTCAGGGCAGCGCTCAAAGAGATGATTGTGCTGCCGGTGTTGAGTACGGTGTAGGTGTCTGTGTTTGAGGCGGTTCCGGCGGTGTTGAGGATGGCGTAACCACGGGTTTGCGTTGAGGATTTATAGGTGACGGCGAACGATGGCCCGGTTGTGTTTCCAATGCCGGAGAGCCTGAGGTACTGCTTGTTGGTGGCTGAGTTGGGAGAATCGTTTCCGGTGGCCACATAGAGCATGGCGCTGCGTGTGCCGGAGGCCGATGGCGTGAAGCTGATGGCCAGGCTGCAGTTGGTGACTGAAGAGACTGGCACGTTGCACGAAGCGGGTGAGACGGCGAAGTCCGAGGCGTTGGCACCGCCTATGGAGGTACTAAGGCTCGCTGATTCGTAGTAAGAACCGGGGGATGCTGTGATGGTGCCGCTGGTCTGGGTGATGCCTACGGGCGACGCTCCAAAGTCGGCCGGGATGGCTGGGAGATAGAGGGTATTGGTGGAGGAAAGAGGGAGCGTCTGCGGTCCGGCGGAGGCATTGCTATTGACGATGAGGTTGCCGGTGTAGGTTGAGTACAGTGTCGTCGAGCCGCTCCATAAAAAGCCAAGGGTGCGGACGGAGATGGTGCAGACCGACTGGGCGGCGAGCGTTGTTCCACAGTTACTGCTTTCAACCTCGAAGTTTGTGTTGTCTGTGGCGATGCTGCTGATGGTGAGGGGCACGTTCCCCAGGTTTTGGAGGTTCACGTCCTGGATGCTGTCGTCGACGTTGTAGCTGAGGGATGGAAGGCTGAAGGCGATAGGGCCGACGGTGGCGGCTGCGCCTGTGCCGGTGAGAGCTACGGTCTGAGGCGAACCGGTGGCGCTGGAGGTGAAGACCAGAGATGCGTTGCGAGTGCCGGTGGCGGCTGGGGCGAAGGTGACGAGTGCCTGGCAGGTGGCCCCGCCGGCGATGCTGGTGCCGCAGGTGTTGGTCTGGGTGAAGTCAGCCGAGTTGACGCCGGCGATTGCGACTGAGCTGAGGGCGACCGCGGTTGTGCCGGGATTGGTGATGCTGACGGTTGCCGCCGGGCCAACGGAGCCCAGGGTTGTCGCTGAGAAGGCGAGGCTGGATGGGGTGATGGTGAGAGTCGATGAGCTGATGAGGGGCATCAGCTTGATGGCGAAGTCAGCGGGCGCGGAGGCTAACTGCGGTTGAAAGGGAGCGGTGGGTGGGTCCAGGGCAAAGAGCGGGCCGATGTTGAGGGTGGGGTTATTGGCGATGTTGAAGAGGGCCTGGAGGGTATCGGAAGGGGCTTTGCTGTTGGGTGGTGTGGTGAGGTTGAGGATCGCGGTGCAGGTTGAGCCGGAGGTGGCTCCTCCGGCTGAGTGGGTGCAACCGGAGATGATATTGCCGAGTGTGTCGATCAGCGAGATTGGGACTGTGGAGCCTGCAGGTACTGCGGTGCCTGGCGTGGTGCCGGTGACCGTGTTAACCAGTTCGCCGGCCAGGGTGAAGGCGGAGGCCAGGGCGGTGGAGTCGGCTGAGGAAGAACCGATGGCAGGGGCGGAGGTAGCGTAGGGAGCGAGCGCGGATGTGGCGGCGATGGTGGTGAGTTCGTTGACGAAGATGAGGGTGTTGGGGGTGAGGCTGGAGCAGGGGCCGATCGCGGTCATTTCAGCGAGGTTGGGATTCGCTGCCGAGAGACCGGGGTTCCCGCCCACGGCGGTGACGTAGACCTGGGTGGCCTGGGAGCAGCTATAGAGGCCGCTGAGTGCGAAGTTGCCGCTGGCATCCGTGGTGACCGTGGAGGTGAGGAGCGGTGTGGCGGCTGAGCCATCGGCCGTGGTGCCTACGGTATAGAGCTGGATGGTGGCGCCGGAGACGGCCTGCTGGCCAGCTTGAACTTTACCGGTGATGGTTACGGCGGGCTGAGATGGGTTGGTGAAGGGGGCTACAGGAGAGCTGCAGCCATAGAGCAGGGTGGACAACGCCAAGGAGAAGAGAACAGAAAGACGGGCAGGGCGCATGGGTGTCCGGAGGAACGAGGAAAGTCAGTTCAGGCTTGAGCGCACAGTTTAGCTTAGGCGGGCCACTGCGGATATATGTTTTTGTACACGGGGCTACGTCAGGGTTTGGTCTGGGTGGCCTTTACGGCGAGGGCTACTGGGGTTCCGCCTGCGGGGAGGATGGTGAGGAGGGCGGGGCCTAGCTTGGTGGCGGTGCGGATGACGGCTACGTCGCCGGAGTGGGAGTCCGCGGCGAGGATGAGGTGCTGGTCTGCCGAGAAGGCGAGGGCGTCCGGGGTGCTGCCGGTGCGGAGGCTCGACAGGAACTTGCCGTCGTCGATGGAGTAGAGGGAGACGGAGTCGTTGCCGGAGGCGGCGACCCAGAGGGCGGAGTTGTCGGCGCTGACGACGCCGTGGGTGGGCCGGTCGCCGATGGCGTAGGTACTGCCGACGTCGTTGGTCTGGGTGGAGACCTCTGAGATGGAGTCTGAGGCTTGATTGGAGACGAAGACCTCTCCGCCGTCCGGCTTCATGGTGATGTGGGTGGGGTGCTGGCCTACGACGAGCAGGGCGAGGAGACGATCGGTGTTGAGGGAGGCGTCCTGCTTGAGGGCCCAGGAGTCCGGTGCCATGGAGAGGCCAATGGCCATGATCTGGTGGCCGGTAGAGCAGGCGACGAAGGTCTTGGCGGAGTCGGGCATGATAACCGGGCTGGTGGCTCCGGGGCAGCCTGGGAAGGTGGCTCGGAGGGTGAGGGGGGACGCTTTCTGGATGCCGATGGCGTAGATGCTGACGGAGCCGCTGGCCTGGTTGGTGACGACGACGGAGCGGTTATCAGGGGCGATGGCTATGCCGGCGGGCTGATCACCAGTCGGGGCTGAGGCGATGGCGCGTCGGGTCTTGAGGTCGAGGACGCTGACGGTGTTGGAGCCCTGGTTGGTGACGTAGGCGCGGAGGCCGTCGGGCGAGATGGCGAGGGCGCTGGGGGTGCGGTGGACGGGGATTGTGGCGACGACTTCGTTTTTGTCCGTGTCGATGACGGAGACGGAGCCGGTGGAGTCGCTGGGCTGCGTGTTGAGTGCGTAGGCTTCGTCGAGTTTGGGATTGACGGCGATGGCGGTGGGGTCGGCGCCGACTTTGAGGGTGCGGTCGGGGCGAAGGTAGACGAGGTCGAGCACGGTGACGGTGTTGCCGGTGCTGTTGGCGACGTAGGCGAACTCGCGGTAACCGGCGGGGTAGTCCGGCATGTTGTAGTGCTTGCAGGCTGCGAGGGGCAGGAGGGCTGCTGCGAGGAGGATGCCGCGTAGAGATTGGGGGGAAGAGAACACTTTTGTGAGTTTAGTGGACGGGTGGGGTGGGTGGGAAGGTGAAGTATACGGTTGCGGATTGTTCTGGGAGTGGTCGCGGTAGGAGACGGGGTTGTATCGGGGGGTCGATCCGGGCAAGATAGCTGCTATGGATGCGTCCAATGAGCCTGTCACTCATCCGAAGTCACCGCTTGCAGGACTCTCGGTCCTTGGTCTAGAGCGGGGTTTAGTCCGCAGATCAGTCTTCTTGTTTCACAACTCGATTGGATGCGTTGATGTGTTCTGTTGCGGCTGCATGATCTGACGACGGAGGATCTGGACTGGCTTCCTTCTCCCCGATGGCAACACGGTGGGGGCGCAACTGCTTCATCTGGCCGCTGCCGAGACTTACTACCAGTTCAATTCCTTCGAGGGCTTGCCCTGGCCGACGACCTCGAATGAGACGAAGCAACGGTTTGGACCTGCGATGAAGCTCGGCGACGCTGGGCGGAGACTTGTGAAGGGCCATGAGCTCTCGTTCTATGTGGAGACGCTCCACGAGGTGCGTGAGCGCACGCTGGCCGAGTTGAGGAAGCGGAATGATGACTGGCTGATGGCTATCGACGAAGACTGGGGATGGGACCGACCAACAACTTCTGCAAGTGGTTCCATGTCTGCGAGCATGAGTCCCATCATCTTGGACAGATTGACCTTCACTTAAAGGTCATTCGAGCACACAGGTTATAGCTTCGGCTTGAGTCAGCAATTTGATCTGGATTTTGCAGGTAACAATTTCGTTGCAACCCAGGCATAAGGGCTACTGAACATATGGACTTCTAAGATTCTGTCTCTATGAGCGCAACTAACCATAGATGGGTGGGTTTTTGCTTCTGTGAGTGGATGCTGTCACGTTTGCAATCCCCACGTCGTTTGCGAAACTCCTCGGACAACGAAGTCGGCGGGCTACATCCGGCTTCGTTGCTTTTTTTAGGCTAGGAGTTTTGGGGTTTGCCGATTTTGCGCCAGGTGTAGGCGATCCAGCCTACGTAACCGCCCTGGATCAGGACGACGAGGGCGTAGGCGGCGATCAAGTGGTGGCCTTCCATGCTGTTAAGGAAGCCGCGATCAAGATGCATGGTTGGGCTCCTGTCCGTAGGTGAGGCCGTCGGCTGGGGTGAGGGTAGCTTCGAGGGAGCGGAGGGTGTGTTCCTGGTCTAGGCGCTGGCGGCGGCGTTCAAGGGCAAAGCGTAAAACGAGGATGAAGATGCCCCACATGAGCCAGCCGACGGCGTTCCAGCCGAAGGCGATCCACATGGGGGCGGCCATGTGGCCTTCGCCGGTGAGGACCGGGGAGGGGTGCTGGGTGCGCCACCACTGGATGGAGAAGTAAACGATAGGGACGTCGATGGCGGCGAAGACGGAGATGACGGCTCCGATGGTGCCGGTCTGGCCGGTGGCGGAGAGACGGCGGGTCATCAGGTAGGCGACGTAGAGGAGCCAGAGGAGGAGCAGCGAGGTGAGACGTGCGTCCCAGGCCCACCAGATGCCCCAGCTCGCCTTGCCCCAGAGCATTCCGGTGGCGAGACAGATGGTGGTGAAGATGACGGTGACTTCTGCGGCGGCTACGGCGATGGCGTCGGCCGTGAGTGCGCTGAGGGGATTGCGGCGGCGGAGGTAGAGGAAGGCTATGGATGCGGCGAAGTTGACGTAGGGAAAGATGAGGCCGAGGAGCGCGGAGGGGACGTGCCAGTAGAAGATGCGCTGGACGTCGCCCATGGTGGCTTCCGTGGGGGCGATGAAGATGGCCTGGCGGAAGCCGATGGCGAGGACGATGAGCGTCGCTGCGAGCCAGAGTGCGCCGAGGAGGAGCTTTGCGGGGGACGCAGGCTGCTGAACCGGGGTGAAAGTGCGGCTTGAGGAGGGTTGCGTACTCTGCGCCATGATTTATTTTAGACCTTTTTGCGTATGCGGCTAGTCAACCGATTGATTGAGATGGGTGCGTTATTCGGCATTGAGCACGGTTTGAAACAGGAGCAGGCAGACGGTGGTGAAGGCTATGTCGTAGCCGATGAGGAGCTTGATCCAGAGGCCGGGGTCTGACTCGCCGGTGAGGATGGCGGTGGTGGCCTGGACCATGGCGAGCAGGGCGGGGATGGAGATAGGGAAGAGGACGAGGGGGAGCATGAGCTCGCGGTTGCGGGTGCGGAGGCCGAGGGCGGCGAAGAAGGTGCCGTTTGAGACCAGCGCCCAAGTGCCGAGGGGGAGGACGGCGAGGAGGAGCCAGCCCTGGCCGAGGGCGTGGAGATCGTAGAAGACGGTGAAGATGGGGGCGAGGACGAGCTCGACCGCGGTGACGAAGATGAGGTTGGCGAGGGCTTTGCCGAGGAAGAGGGCGCTGGCGGCCGACGGGGCGAGGCGCTGGGCGTCCATGACGTGGTTGCGCTGCTCGCGGGTCCAGGACTGGTTGAGGGCGGTGATGGAGGCGAAGAGGAGCGTCATCCAGAGGATGCCGCCGGCGATCTGACGGGAGAGTGCGCTGGTGGGGTCGAAGGCCATGGAGAAGACGACGACGACGAGGAGCGAGAAGAAGAGCATGCCGGTGACGGAGTCGCGGGAACGCCACTCCAGGCGGAGGTCTTTTTGGAGATGGGTGAGGACGTGGCGGAGGTAGGTCATTTGGTGAGGTCGGCCAACGTGGCGGCGGTGGCTCGGAGGTAGTCTGCGGGGGAGAGGATGAGTTGGAGTCCGCGCTGGCCGGCGGAGACGCTGATGATGTCGAAGAGCTCGATGGTCTCGTCTGCGTAGGCGGGGAAGGGTTTTTTCGCGGCTAGGACTGTTACTCCGCCGCGGATGTAGCCGGTGAGGGGCTCGACTTGCTTGAGGCTGGCTAGATCTAGTTTTTTCTGGGCGGTGGCCTGGGCTAACTTCTTCAGGTCTAGTTCGGCGTCGCCGGGGATGACTGCGAAGAAGTGCTCGCCGGAGCTTGATTCGGTGAGGAGGGTTTTGAAGACCTGCTCGGGGGGTAGGCCTATCTTGCGGGCTACGTTGATGGCGGTGAGGTCTTCGAGGTCGACCTCGTAGGGGCGGAGCTCGTAGGGGATGGCGAGCTGATCCAGGATGCGGGCTGCGTTGGTTTTGGCGGGGGGCTTCATGCTGACTCGCCTGCATTGGAACCCACCCTAGCTTCGCGAGGGTGGGGCACACGGCTCTCGTTGGTACTTACCTGGCTTACGATGGTGCCCTGGCGCATGGTGAGGGTGAGGTGGGCCAGGGGCTCGGCGAGGTGGTGCTGGTGGGTGGTGAGGACGATGGTGCGGCGGGCACCGGGGGTGTGGTGGGGCCAGGTGAGGAAGTCGGCGAGGAGCTCGACCATGGCGCTGGCGGAGGCTACGTCGAGGTTGGAGAAGGGCTCGTCGAGCAGGAGGAGCTCGGGGTCGGTCTGGAGGACTCGGGCGAGGGAGGTGCGCTGGCGCATGCCCTGGGAGTACTGGCCTACGGGGCGCTTGAGGTGGGGGTCCAGGCCTACGGAGCGGAGGGCCATCTCCGGGGAGCCCTGGCAGGCGCAGGCTCCGGGGCCCATGTGAAGCTGGGCGAAGTAGTTGAGGTTCTCCATGGCGGTGAGCTCGTCGTAGAGCATGGGGGCGTGGCTCATGTAGGCGACGCGGCCGCGCTGGAGTTGAGGGAAATCTCCGAGGACTTTGAGGGTGCCCTGGGTGGGTTCGGTGAGGCCGGCCAGGAGGCGGAGGACGGTGGATTTACCGGCACCGTTCTCGCCCAGGATGACGGTGGCGGTGCCGGCCGGGAGGGTGAGGGTGGCGTTGCGGACGGCGGCGAAGGTGCCGAAGATCTTGGAGACGTTGTGAAGCTCGGCTGCTGCGGCCGGGGTGGTCACGCTAACGGGCTGCCTGGATGGGGGTGGGGGGACTACCGAGGCGGTGGCTGCGGGCGGGCGTGCGCCGGGGGCCGGGGCGTACTTGCTGGCGCACTTGGCCTGGAGGGCGGTGGCGTGGAAGACTCCGTCGCGGCCGTAGGTTCCGATGGCGAGGGCCTGAGCGTCGTCCTTGAAGGCGTCGGGTGGCGGCTCGGAGCCCTGGTAGGCGACCTGGAGGGCCTTGCCCTGCTCCATCAGGGTGAAGTGGGCGCTGGTGCCGACACGCTGGATGCTGCCCGCCTTGACGTTGCCGGCGACGCGGAGGTGGCGGGTGTAAGCCTTGCCGCCCATACCCTGGAGCTCGGAGATGGTGACGTAGTAGCTCTTGTTGGCCTGAGCGCCGGAGATGGCGAGCCAGGCTACGACGGCTACGAGGATGACCGAGGCTACGATGATGCGGATGGGGCTCTTCTGCATGGCTCTCTTCTGGTGCTTCGGATGGGTACCCCCACCCCGGCTGTATGTATCTAAAGTCTTCAAAACAAAAGAGTTGCGTCTGAACCAAAGCGCAAACCCTTCATTCCAAGTGAGTTGCGGGCAAAGTATTCAATCGAAAGAAGTTAGCCTGGGACTCCCAAGCTGAGATCGCTTTCTTTTCCCTGCTTCTATTTTACCGAATTGCGGGGAGTGAATACCCCAACTATTTTCAGGTTTTATCTGCTTTGGAATGTTGGAGTTAGGTGGGTTTGTTTAGGGTTAAGGTACTTGACAGGTGAATTTGCTGGGGTTTTTGAGGGTTTCGCTTGAGAAATGTCTTGTCATGCAGATACGACGGATTTGCCGGATCGATCGGCTTGCTTCAGTTGTCGTTCGAACTCCCCTTCAAACGCTTTGAGCGCACTGTATACGTCTGAGGTTCGCTCGCGCATTGCGGGAGAGTTGATAAAGGCTTTGAGGTTGGGTGCCGATTTGTAGATGGCTGCGTGTTCAACCTCCCAGAAGAGACCTGTGAGGGTTGAGGCGATCTGGTATTCGCAGAGCAAGGCAGATGGGGAGTGCGGATCGACGCCGTAGTACTTGGACGCGAGTTGCTGGCCTGTTTGGCTGTCGATAACCGGGTCGGAGGTCCATTCTGGAAATTCATCACGGAGAAGTGTGTCGACTTGCGCCGCCTGTTCGGAAGGAAAAGCGAGTACGCGAATCCCAACGAGGTCTCGAAGCGCTTTGAGCGAATAAAGGTCAGGGTGCTCCTGATCGAAGAGGCGGGCCTGGCTTCTCCTTTTCAGGGCGTCGATTGCGCTGCTACAGTCTTTGATTCGTGCCTTGACGATTAGGTTTTCGTAGGTTTTCAACTGGCGGGCAACAGGCAGGATATGAAACTCGATCCGCGCTTTGAGGTCATCCGCAAGGCGCACCAGTTCAGGCAAAAGGTCCAGGTATTCCTCACGGAGGAGATCTTCGACCTTGCGGCTGGACATATCTACTGCAAGACTCTCTTCAATTCGCGGACGATTCCATCCGACAAGTGGGAGGTAGTGTAAAACTCCCAATCCTCGTTCGCTTTTTGATGTTGAATTTTTTCTGTGATCTCAGAGGCAGCCTTGTCATCGATGAACTCAACACTGAAGGCCTTTCGAACGTTCCGGTTGATATACATCATTCTGTCGAAGTTATATCTGTACCCTGCATCTTCGAGGATGTTTATCTTTTCGGTCTGCTTAGCCATTTGACGTTCCTCGAGCCCATTATAAGGCGGTTTCGATGGCTTCGGAGAGGGTGGTGTAGTCGTAGGCGGTCTTATGTTGGTGGCCGTTGATGTAGAAGGTGGGGGTGCCGGTAAGACCGCTGGCGTCGCCGGATTCGAGGTCGGCGGCGATCCGGGATTTGAACTTGTGGGTGTGGACGGCCTTCTCGAGCTTGGTGGCGTCGAGTTCGAGTTCTTCGGCCAGGTCGGCGAAGAGGTCTGTGGAGAGGGTTTGCTGGTTTTCGAAGAGGAGGTCGTGCATGGCCCAGAACTTTTCTTCTGACTCGGTGGCGGCGTACTCGGCGGCTTCGGCGGCGGGTTCGGCCATGGGGTGCATGTCGGTGAGGGGGAAGTGGCGGAAGACGAAGCGGAGGCGCTTGCCGAAGTGCCTCTGGAGCTTTTTGACGACGGTGTAGGCGGAGCCGCAACTTGGGCATTGGAAGTCGCCGTACTCGACGAGGGTGATGGGTGCGTCGGTGGGGCCCTGGGTGTGGTCCTTGGGGCCTACGGGTACGGTGAGGGGCATTGGGACTCCTTTGCTGAGGGGTTTGATGCTTGTGGAGTGGGGTTCGACTTTGGGGGTCATGGAGGAGCCAGCAAAGCGTGATGCAGAAGGAGTGGATGGGGGAAAGGAAAGCGGTCGTTTGCTACCGCAAACGATACCCCACCCTGTCGCGATGAGACCGCGCCGAGGATGGGGCACCCGATGTTGCTCGGATCTACCGGCGTATACTCTTTCGATAACGTCTACTTCATACGCAGATGGCTGCGGCAGGGGGATTTACTGGTGAGTATGGAATCGAATGGCAATGGCCACAGCAATGGCAACGGGCATCATGTGGGGAACGATTATGTTGTGCCGGTGGGGCGGGCGGAGTGGATCGTCAAACGGAAGGCTGAGGCAGAGCGGACGGGCGATACGAATATGTCGCAGATGCACTTTGCGCGTAAGGGCCTGATCACCGAGGAGATGCTGTACGTTGCGACGAAAGAGAAGATTTCGGCGGAGCTGGTGCGGAGCGAGATCGCCAAGGGGACGATGATTATCCCGGCGAATATCAATCACCCGGAGCTGGAGCCGATGGCGATTGGAGTGGAGTCGCTGTGCAAGATCAATGCGAATATCGGCAACTCGGCGTTGACTTCGAATGTGGATGAAGAGCTGCGGAAGCTGCATACGGCTGTGCACTACGGGGCCGATACGGTGATGGACCTTTCGACCGGTGGCGATATCCCGATGATTCGGGAGGCGATTCTGCGTCACTCGCCGGTGCCGATTGGGACGGTGCCGCTGTATGAGGCGCTGAACCGGGTGAAGCGGCTCGAGGATTTGAATATCGATGTGTATCTCGAGGTAATCGAGGAGCAGGCGCAGCAGGGTGTGGACTACTTCACCATTCATGCGGGAGTTCTGGTCCAGTACATTCCGCTGGTGGCGAAGCGCATTACCGGCATCGTGAGCCGGGGCGGCGCGATCATGGCGCAGTGGATGACGCATCATCACAAGCAGAACTTTTTGTATGAGAATTTTGATCGCATCACGAAGGTGATGGCGAAGTATGACGTCAGCTACAGCCTGGGCGACGGGCTGCGGCCTGGGTGCCTGGCCGATGCCTCCGATGAGGCTCAGTTTGCGGAGCTGAAGACGCTGGGCGATCTGACTCGTCAGGCCTGGAAGTCCGATGTGCAGGTGATGATCGAAGGGCCGGGACATATTCCGATGGATCAGATCAAGCTGCAGGTGGATAAGGAAGTCGAGCTTTGCGACGGGGCTCCGTTCTACGTGCTGGGGCCGCTGGTGACCGATATCGCGCCTGGATATGACCACATTACGTCAGCGATTGGGGCGGCGATGATCGGATGGCATGGCGCGGCGATGCTCTGCTATGTGACTCCGAAAGAGCACCTGGGGCTGCCGAACGAGAAGGATGTGAAGGACGGGATTATCGCTTACAAGATTGCGGCGCATGCTGCGGATGTCGCGCGGCACAGGCCGGGTGCAAGAGATAGGGATGATGCGATCTCGCACGCTCGGTACACGTTCGACTGGGATAAGCAGTTTGCGTTGTCGCTCGACCCGGAGACGGCTCGGAGTATGCATGATGAGACGCTGCCGGATGATTACTACAAGGAAGCGGCGTTCTGTTCCATGTGCGGACCCAAATTTTGCTCGATGAACTGGTCTTCCAAGGTGGATAAGTTCAATGAGAGTGAGTTTGGGCTGAAGAAGCCGGATCTGACGCAGATTATGACGGAGCAGATGGCTCTCAGAGGATAGGGAACAGGGATCAGGAAGTAGAAGACGGAGGGCTGCGACTCAGTGAGTCGTGGCCTCTTTCTTTGGTTAGAGGATGTCGCGCTGTTGCGATGAGCCGGTGACGCGCATGGCGATGAGGGCGGGGGCGACGATGACGCTGAGCAGGGCCAGGGCTAGTGCGATATCCGTGAACAAGGGGAACTCCTTTTTGATGCTTGCGGGCGGCGGTGTGACCGTTTCTGTGAGAACGATCATCGTATGCCGTGGCCCATATTGATATTCCACAATGGGCGCGGATTTGTTAACACAAAAGTGTGACCGGGGCATTACCTGCGGTGTTCTTTCCCGAAATGGGAAACGCTCCACGGTGAGGATTTTACATAATCCTCTCCATGGAGCGTTTTGACGGGTTTGTGGGAGCTATTTTGCTGCGGCTTCGAGGATGGCTGCGGAGCGGTTGACGGCGGCGGTGAGGGATTCGATCTGGGTCTGGGTACGGGCTTTGTCGATGGCGTCGATGCCTTCATTGACGCCGGGGATGACGACGGCGGCGTAGCCAGTGAACTCGCCGGGTGCGTAGATGGTGTGCTTGTACCAGGCGCGGTGGGGGAGACCGGCTGGGTCTAGGAGGGCGTCTTCAGCCGAGCGGAGAGCTGTGTTGAGGGTAGCTGTGTTGGACGGGGTGAGTTGACGCTGGCGGATGACTACGCCTGCGGCTGCGAAACGGTTGGCTGCGGATTCGAGGGCGGCAAAGTCGAGGCCCATCGCGGATGAGCGCGATTTGGCTGCTTCGATGTAGCCCTTGAGTTGGGTTCCGTAGGCCTGGTAGTCGTAGGGGAGGACGTCGGCGTCGGCCATGTGGAGGATCTCGAGGCCGAAGACGCGGGCCTGCTGCTGCTCGTAGACGAAGGTGGGGTCGGCGTTCTTGATGAACCAGTTGTAGTTGTCGAAGACGGAGTGGTAGACGCCGTAGGGGCCGCCGGAGCCGATGTCGGTTGCGGGGACGCCCTGGTGCTGGAGGAAGGGGGTGTAGTCGGAGCCGGAGCCGAGGTCGCCGATGCGGATCTCACCGGCGGTGCCTCCGTTGCGGCCGGCGGGACGTGCGCCGCGGGTTGCGCCGCCTTCGTCTTCGCTCTCGTTGCGGCGATCGGTCTGGCCTTTGAGCCACTGGTCGTAGACGGTGCCGCCGGCGGGTGAAGGGACCTCTCGGGTGACCTCGCGGACGAACTGCTTGAGGGATGGGACGGCGGAAGCGTTAAAGTTGGGGCCGGAGACGCCTACGTCTGTGTTGAAGTAGGCGACGGCGTTGCGGAGCTGGGTGGGATGGGCTTCGACCCACTCGGTTGAGCCGATGAGGCCTTCTTCCTCTGCGTCCCAGGAGCCGATGACGATGGTGCGCTTGGGCTTCCAGCCCTGCTTGAGGAGGTCGCCGAGGCCGTGGACGGTTTCAAGCATGGCGGCGGTGCCGGAGTTGGGGTCGACTGCGCCGTAGACCCAGGCGTCACGGTGATTGCCGGCTACGACCCAGTCGTTCTTCTCTGCGGGGTCTGTGCCGGGGATGGTGCCGATGACGTCCCAGATGGTGCGGAGCTTGGTGTCCTGCTCGAGGTGCATGTGGACCATGATCTTTGGTCCGCCGCCTACGTGATAGGCGAAGGGGAGTGCGCCTTGCCAGGCGTGGGGGGCGGCGGGTCCGCCGAGTGCTTCGAGGATGGGGGCGGCGTCTTTATAGGAGAGGGGGTTGGACGGGATGCTGGGCCAGTTGGCCTGGATCTTGTCGGCGGGGATGCGCTGGGAGTCGGGGAGGTTGGGGGTGGAGGCGATGCCGGGGGTGGTGGCGTCGCCGGGGTAGATGGGGAGGAACTGGACTGCGCCGCGCTGGACGGCGGAGTCTGGGCGGTAGGGGCCTTTGGGGTACTTGTCGCCGCGGAAGTAGCCGTCGTCTTCGGGGTCGGAGAAGATGAGCACTCCGGCTGCTCCGGCCTTCTGGGCGTCGTAGACCTTGATGCCGCGGTAGTTGGCGCCGTAGCGGACGATGACGATCTTGCCCTTGACGTCTACGCCGAGGTCGGCGAGTTTTTTGAAGTCGGCGGGGGTGCCGTAGTTGGCGTAGACGACCTCTGCGGCGATGTCGGCGGAGGGGGAGGAGCCGTTGAACGCGGGGAGGATGCGGGGGTCGTCCTGGAAGGGATCGCCACCGTCCTTGGTGGGGTCTACGTGCTCCGGCGAGGGGCCGGACATGAGCTTGGCGCCGGTGGCGTCGAAGGCCTCGATGACGATTTTTACGGGCTTGTTGAGGAGGACCTTGTAGGGGACGATCTCGGTCTGGAGGCCGGCGGCTTTGAACTTGGCGGCGACGTACTCGGCTGTGGCGTAGTCCTCTGGCGAGGAGGCCCAGTGGGGGGCCTTGGTGAGGGTCTTGAGGTGCTCGCCGGCGAGCTTGGAGTCCGGGATGGCCTGGAAGGCGGCGTCCCATTTGGCTTGCTGGGAGAAATCTTTATAGCCGAAGACGCTGGTGGGGGCGGGCGGGACACTGGATTGGGTGGCGGACTGGGCGAGGGCGGCGGCGGACGAAAGGGCGAGCAGGACGGGCAGGATTGCGGGACGATTCAAGAACTGCACCTCGGGTATGCAAGTGATGTGCTGCGGGGATGATCTAAGGACGGCTGAGCGGGGGGAAAGGCCGCGAGCTTAAAGAAGAAGCACGGCTGATCGCCGTGCTTCCGGGTTGGAGTGCTCGGATTGGGCTAGACGGGCTGCGTGCAGAATTTGCAGCGGGTGGCCGCGAGGGGGACGTCCGAGAGGCACTGGGGGCAGGGCTTGGTGGTGACCGCGGCGGGAGGATTCAGGCGGGCGAGGAGCTTCCCGATTGGCATGACGACGAGGAAGTAAAGGACGCCGGCGACGATGAGGAAGTTGATGACGGCGTTGAGGAGCTTCCCGACGTGCAGCTCGCCTGGTGGGATGTAGTTGGCGGGAAGCGGGCTGGGCGGGGTGACGGCGTGAAGGACCGGCATGTGGATGACGAGGGAGGAGAAGTCCGGCGTGCCGGCGATGGCGGAGATCAGGGGGGTGATGATATCGGCGGTGAAGGAGGCTGTGATTGCGCCGAATGCTGCTCCGATGATGACGGCGACTGCGAGGTCGACTACGTTGCCGCGAAGAATGAAGTCGCGAAATCCCTTGAGCATTGAGTGGTCTCCGTCTGAATGTTGAGGCTGGGAAAGCTGGCGCTAGTGTAGCTCAAAGGAGGGATTGACAGGCGGGAAAAGAGGATTTAGCGGGAGGAGGAAAGCCAGAGGGCGTACGGGTAGAAGAGGAAGAAGAGCATCATGGCGAGGGCCATGAGATCCATGTAGATACAGAGGACTACGCCGCCGTGATAGAAGCTCCAGCGCGGCTGCATGTTGCGGATGGTATCGGCGGTGCCGACGCAGGCGATGAGGACGGGGAGGACGAGCCAGAGGGTGGCGTGGTTTTCCGGGAATCGCGAGAGGCGGACGGCGATGAGGAAGCTGATGAGGACGAGGGCGTTGGCGCGGATGAGGGATTTGCGGCGAGGATTGAAGATGACCGGGAGTGCCGATGCCATGCTGCGCGGGCCCTTTCCAATCCCGCTAGGTCAAGGATAACGGGTTATGGTTTGGAGGGTGGGGATGGAGCCTCCGTGTGCGGGGTGGGTGATTGGGCGGGCACAGGAACGGGTGGCAGGTTTTTGACGGCGGCAATGGGAAGCTCGGTTACGCCGATGTTGTTGTTGTGGAGGTCATGCATGGCGACACGGAGCGTGTACTGGCCTTTGACGGGGACGCTGATCTCCTGATGGAAGGGGATGCCGGAGTGGAGGAGCTCCTTGAAGGTGGTGGCGATGACGTTGACGGGGACTGTCTGGGCGATGGAGTTTACGAGCGTTCCGTCTGCGTTATAGACGAGGGCGACGAACTCGATGCGGGCGAGGTAGTGATCCTCAGGCGTGTGGGTGAAGAAGATGTGGGACGGGTCGGCGGCGAAGTCTACGGCGTAGCGGCGGTATGGTCCGTTGATCTTTCCGAGGACTGCGACGTTGCCCTCCACGAGCCTCGATTCTTCTTCCGTGGTGGTGGGCAGGACGCGGATTTTGAAGATGATCTGAGTCTGGGGCGGTGCGCCGTGGGCCATCGCTCGCTGCATGAGGGCGGGATCGGTGCGGGGCGTCGTTGCCGTATCTGCGGCGGTGACGGCGCTGTAGGCGGAGCCGGGCTCATCGGCGTAGTAGCCGTGGCGGTACGCGAGGGTGTAGCCGGACTGGGCGAGCTTGACCTGGATCTTGCGGTAGTTGCCGGTCCACTTGGCGTCTGTGGGGGTGTAAGCCAGGGTGTAATAGTTGGAGCCGGCGTCGATGGCCTGGGCGACGGCTTCCGTGAGGCCGTTGGTGTTGATGAAGGCGTGGCCGCCAGTGTCTTCCGCCATGCGCGTCATGGTGCCGTGTTCGTCCGCGGTCTTGAAGAAGAAGTCCGACTCGTCCTTTGCGAAGGCACCGGGATTGTGGACATACTTTGAGCCGGAGGCTGCTGCGCTGTAAGAGGGTGAGGTCATGAGGCCGCGCGCGTCGATGGGGTAGACGGCGACCTGGCTGCGTGCGAGGAGGTTGGTGGTCTCCCGGTATTCGGTTTCTGAGGAGGCGATGGCGGAGAAGGGATCGCTGGACTGGCCGGAGGTATCGGGCAGGATGTTGAGGGGGAAGGAGCCGGAGAACCAGATGAGGTTCTTGCGTCCGGGGATGCCGGCGAGGAAGCGCGCGAGCTGGTTCATGGCGTCCAGGGTGTATTTGGCGCGGAGTTGAAGCTGGAAGGAGTTCTGGTCGTTCTCAAAGGTCTGCATGTTGGCCAGAACCTGGGCGGGCACGGTGCCGCCAAGCTCCTCCGTCATCTGGTCTGTGACGCTGACAGGAGGACCACCACCCCCGGTGGCGTCATCCAAGAGAGGCGAACTCCTGCCGGTCTGTTTTGTGATGACCTTGCGCAGGACCTCCGGGTCCGAGGTGAAGCCCTGCAACATATGAAGCTGCGTGGTGAGGGTAAAGATGGCGGTGTTGGTTCCCGGGCGGGCGTTCTTCAGGTACTGAATGAGCTGTGAGCGGGCGTAGGCCTGATCGATGTGCGGAGTGTTGAGGGCATCGAGAAGGAGAACGTTGACGGCCGAGTTGACGGGGGTTGGGGTGTAGTTGGTGAAGATGCCAGGGCCGAAGTTTGGCGGCGGCGGGGCACTGGCGGCTTGTGCGGCAGTGAGAGCAGCATGCTCCTCAAACGAGCCGACCTTCTGGGGATTGTTGCTTTCCAGGACGGTGAAGTCATCCTTCTTGAGGCCGTGGATGGGATTCTTGTTTTTGTCCGTGACGACGACGTCCAGGACGACGAGGCGGGCGCGGGTGCGGAGGGTAGCTGTGGCGGGGGCTTGCTGGCTAAACGTGCGGAGCGAAAGGGAGAGAGCGATGGCGAAGAGAAGAGGTGCGCGCAGGGTCTGTCTCCTGAGAGGCGATGAGAGGTCCATTGGAAGGTGTCGTTACGATACTTTACGACACCTTCCAATGGCTGGTCATTGCGCGGCCATGGCTCGGATGGATTCTTCAAAGGGGGCTTTGAGGACTCCGCGTTCTGTGATGATGGCGGTGATGTACTTGAAAGGCGTTACGTCAAAGGCCGGGTTCTCGATTCCTACGCCGGTGGGGGTCATCTGGCGGCCGTTGGAGTGGGTGACCTCGCGGGCGTCGCGCTGTTCGATGGGGATGAGATCACCGGTGGCGGTTGCCAGGTCGAGAGTGGCCCAGGGGGCGGCTACGTAGAACGGGATGCCGAACTCCTTGGCCAGGATGGCGACGCCGTAGGTGCCGATCTTGTTGGCGGTGTCGCCGTTGGCTGCGATGCGGTCCGCGCCGACGATGCAGGCCTGGATGCGGCCCTTGCTCATGAGGGATGCGGCCATGTTGTCGCAGAGGACGGTGGTGGGGATATTGTCCTTCATGAGCTCCCAGGCGGTGAGGCGCGCGCCCTGGAGGTAGGGGCGGGTCTCGTCTGCGAGGACGGAGATCTTGTGGCCCTTTTCTACGGCGGCGCGGATGACTCCGAGGGCGGAGCCGTAGCCGCAGGCGGCTAATGCGCCGGCGTTGCAGTGGGTGAGGATGGTGCCTTCCTGGGGGAGGAGGTCTGCGCCGAAGGCTCCGAGGGTGCGGCAGTTGGCGATGTCCTCGTCGTACATTTCAAGGGACAGGGCGACTACGGCTTTTTTGATCTCTGGGATGGGGGTGTTGGCTGCGGCGAGGGTGTTGTACAGATCGCGCACGCGGCCGATGCCCCAGAAGAGATTGACAGCGGTGGGGCGGGTGGCGGCGAGGTGGTCGCAGATCTCGGCGACCTCTGCGTTGAGGGTCGGGATGTCGGTGGCGGTGGAGCGGTCAATGCCGATGGCGACGCCCATGGCTCCGGAGACGCCGATGACCATGGCGCCGCGGGTGATCATGTCGCGGATGACGGTGGCGACTTGTTTATAGTCGGTGGCGAGGACGTAGGTTTCTTCGAGGGGAAGCTTGGTTTGATCGAGGAAGTTGATGCCTTCAGGGAGCCATTCTAGGGTGGGAATCATGTCTTGATTAGTTTATCGCGGATGGGGTGGTGGGCGCGGATGACGAGAGGGACGTTTGTCAGGTACTTCTTCTAACCATCGAGATCGTTCTCTTGCGAATCCGGCTAGCTCTTGCAGCGAGTCGTTGCGCATCATGGTTAGTAATGCTTCACTGCGGGATCGTAGATGGTGGCCTGCCGCGCGATCATCATCCAGTCGCCATCTTTGTATTGCCATACGTTTGTGGATCGCCTGTGCAGGAGCTTGCCCTTGTCGGGACCGAATGCGGGCGTGTAGGTATCTTCTCCCATGGTTACCGCGATGTTGCCGAAGAACTGGACCTTCTCCAGCGTCGACTTATAGCCGGACTCGTAGTCCACTTGGCCGTCCTTCAGGGCTTGAAAGATCTCGGCACGCGTCAGCACGGTGTCGTTTGGACCGTTGACGATCATCTGCGGCGACCATAGTTTTTCTAAGGCAGCCTGGTCGTGCGTTGCGAGCGCTTTGCCAAGCGCCTGGCCAGCGCTCGCCAGCTTGCGCTTGGCATCAAGATCATCCTGGGCGTGAAGGGTGGAGACCCCCACCAACAAGAACAGCGACACGATCATGCGTAAGAACACGATTTGATCTCCTCCTTACGGAAGTGGGTTACACAGGCGTTTCTGCTTCGAGACGGGGTTGAACGAAGCTACTGTGCTGGCGGCTTCATCGAAGCTCTGGGATCGATCGATGAGTTCTCCGACGCGCGAATCAGCCACTTGCCATCCCGCTTCACCAAGACCATGATCCCCATGTTCTGAAGCCCCTTCACGAGATGCCCGTCCGGCGTGGTGAAGTCGTCAAGTTGCGACTTCTGTACGACCAGCGCAACACCGGGCGCGATCTCACTTTCCTCATGGGAGAGGGTATGCACGTTGACGCCTTTGTAGCGCCCTTCAAGCAGCACGCGGTGCATCTCGGTCACCTCTTCGCGGCCGTGCCAGTGCATGCCGACGATGTTCACCCAGTCACAGTCTTCCGTCAGCATGGCGCGGAATGCATCCATGTCACGCTTTGCCCAGGCATCTTCAAATCCGTGAACGACGGCTACTATTTCCCTCTTGTCTGCAGCAGAGAGCATCAACAACTCCTCCGGGCCTTTAGGTTGCGCATACAGTGGCCGGGTTGGGCCATAGAAGCAGAGAGCCAAAGCAACAATACATAAAATCTTCATGCCTCAATTTAGCCAGTCATGCCTTCGCGGTATAGGAAAAATGCGACATCGTCTCTCACGACTGCGGCGGCGCAGCACGCAGCGCCGCGAACTCCAAGGGCGTCGCTCCGGTCATGGCGCGGAAATCCCTAACTAGATGGGATTGATCGAAGTAGCCGCACGAATTGGCGACCTCCGCCCAATTGCTTCCCGAGCCTGCCAACTCCAGCGCGTGATCGAGCCGCAGCAGCCTCCCGAAGACCTTGGGCGAAACCCCAATCTGCTCGTGAAACAAACGTTCCAGATGCCTTGTGCTGACTGCCGACCCGGCGGCGATCTTTGCCACCGCCATCTTTCCACGAGACCTTTGCATGGCCGCCGCTGCTTGATGGGCAACGCGGCTCTCCGCAGAGATGCCGAGCGCCCGCGCGCGTTTCAGCAGGTATTGTTCCGCAACTGATTCCCACTGAGCCGGGCCGACCGCTGCAAGCTGCCCATGCATTTCGACGATCTCTCGACCCAATACGTGTTCCGCTTCCAAAGCCCGGTCCCGCAGCGCGCTCGCGGGAATGCCAAACAGCGCACGAAAGCCAACCGGTGAAAAGCGAATGGAAAAAACCTGCAACGACCCTGAAAGCTTCAGGTCTTCTTTCCGCTGTGTGCTCGGGCCCACCAGGACGCAACGTGGGGCCCAATGCTCGGTTCCGGTCGTCACCGTCACAATCCGGTAGCGACCCTGCAGATAAAACTCCAGGAAGCAGTCACGCCGGGCCGGCAGTGGGATATAGACCTGACTCGTTCCGAACTCTGCTGCGCGAAAGCCGTAAGCCTCTACAAACGGCCACAGCTCCGCGCAGGGTCTCCACCGTCGTACTGTCATCGGTCGAACGATCAGGGAGCTCATGCAGTCACTCCAGGACTAACATCGGCGAGGAAGTTTTCAGACAGATTTATGGGCGCGGCGGACGTCGGTGGCGGTGAAGACGGGGATGAAGGGGACGTCGCCTTCATTTGTCTTGAGGGCGGCTTCGATTTTGGCTCGGCCGCCTTGTTCGCGGTCGACCAGGCAGAGGACTCCTATGACCTTCATGCCGGCTGCGCGGGTGGCTTCTATGGCCTGGATGGTGGAGCCGCCGGTGGTGCAGACGTCGTCTACGATGACGACCTCGGCTCCGGGTTGGAGGAAGCCTTCCAGGAGGCGGCCGGTGCCGTGGGTTTTTTCGGCTTTGCGGACGAGGAAGCCGTGGATGAGGGTTGGGGCGGGCTCTTCTTCGGCGGGGGCGTCGAGGTCTAGTTCCGAGGTGAGGAGCTGGATCTCTTCGTAGTCGGCGAGGGCTGCGGCGCTGGCGGTGGCGGTGTTGGAGACGAGGGGGTCGGCGCCCATGGTGAGGCCGCCTACGGCGACGGCGGTGGGGAGGTGCTGGCGGATGAGCTCGTAGAGGACGATGCCGGAGAGGCGGCCGCCTTCGGCGTGGAGGGTGGTGATGCGGCAGTCGATGTAGTAGTCGGACTTTGCGCCGGAGGCGAGGGTGAAGTCGCCGAGCTTGAAGGAGAGGGTGGCGATGAGGTCGAGGAGGGCGGCGCGTGGGTTGGCGGGCATGGATCTAGTGTAGCGAGAACGCAGGGCTAGTTGCCGGGGAGGATGAGTTTTGAGGAGCGCTGCGCGATCGATAGAGTGGTTTCGATGACTGCGAGGCGTATGTCGTGATCTTTGACGTTGCTGGTAAGGTCTTTCATTTCTGAGGAGAGGCGTTTCAGCTCGTCACTGACGAGGAAGATTTTGCGGATGATTTCGTAAACATCGCTGCCGAGGGTCATGCTCGTTGCTCCCGTCGCTGGCGCATCTGGGCAAGATCTTCCGCGATCTCAACGCGGGCATTACGAGTGGAGATCAGAGCATCGTCGAGGGCAGCGTTCATCTCTGCGAAGAGTTTTTTGAGCTGATGCTCTTCGGAATCGCTCGAGCCGCTCTGGTAGGCGTTGAGGGAGCGGCGAAGGATTTCGCTGGAAGAGACCTTTTCTTCGCGGGCCAGTTTGAGGAGGCGCTTCTTTTCATTAGGCCGGAGGAGAACTACGGTTCTTTGCGAGGGGGTGTTTGGGGTCGCGGTCGCCATGTGTCGATGCTACACCCATGTGCCTGTACCTGTGCGTGTCATGACACTTTGTCCAGATGGCGGTAGCCTCCCGTGGAGACGAAGAGGGTGATGAAGACGGAAAGATTGTAGAAGGCGTGGACGAGGGTGGAGGCGGCGGTGGAATCGGTATAGAGGCGGATGGCGCAGAGGAGGAGGGAGACGCAGGCGAGGAGGGCTACGGCGGCCCAGGTGTAGCCGAGTTGGGGAGCGTGGATGGCGGCGAAGAGGAGGCTGGTGATGATCGAAGAGATGATGAGTGCGACGGGCGAGAAGGAAGTTGAGGTGCGCCAGGTTTCGAGAGAGTCCGGGGTTTTGGGGAGTTTCATATAGTCGATGGCGATGGCGAGGGCGGGCAAGAGGAGGCCGCGGAAGAGGATTTCTTCAAAGGCGGGAGCTAATAATGTGCCGAAAAACGTGAGGAACCAGACCATTTGTGGGGTCTTGAAGTAGTCCTCCATGGGGACGGATTTGGGCATGGTGATGAGGGATTCGACCGCCTGGAGGAGGAAG
The DNA here is from genome assembly GCF_000178975.2 of Granulicella tundricola MP5ACTX9. NCBI lineage: Bacteria > Pseudomonadati > Acidobacteriota > Terriglobia > Terriglobales > Acidobacteriaceae > Granulicella > Granulicella tundricola. Next base: position 1,492,641 of record NC_015064.1, read on the forward strand.
CCTAGGACCAGACCGAGTGGAATGAGCTTGGGGGCTTGTGCGCGGGCTTTGACGAGGTTCCAGTGGATGCCCTGGGCAAAGGTTTCGGACCAGATGTGGGGGTAGATGAAGCGGGCGGCGAGGAGGGTGAGGAGGTAGGTGAGGGTGGTGGCGGCCAGCTGGAGGCGCTGATTTTGCAGGGCTTCGAGCGTGTGGGTGCGGCCGAAGAGGGCAAGGATGACCGCTTCCGACGCTACGAAGGCGATGACGGCCAAGAGGAGGAAGAGGAGGGTGTGGCCGAGGTGGGGGAGGCGGCGGGAGGTCATCAGTGTCGATTGTCCGGGCTCTAGGTGCGGCCGTGTTTTTCAAGGAGTGCGTTGTAGTGGGCGAACATGCGGTCGCCGTACTCGTTCCAGCCGCCGAGGTGTTCGACGCGGGTGCGGGCGGCCTGGCCGAGGGCGTCTGCGAGGCCGGGGTTGTCGGCCAGTTGTTGGAGGCGATCTGCGAGGGCGTCCGGGGATGCGGGTGGGACGATGAAGCCTTCTATGCCGTCGGTGAAGAGGTCCGGAGAGCCGGTGACGTTGGTGGCCAGGACGGGGCAGCCGGAGGCCATCGCTTGGGCCTGGACCAGGGCCAGGCCTTCCTCCACGCTGGGGAGGACGAGGACGGTGCTACCGCTCATGATGGTGTTGAGGTCGTGCTGGCCGAGGTGTCCGTGGAAGCGGATGTCCGGGCGGTTGCGGTAGGGGGCGAGGACGGGGGCGTAGTCGAGCGACTCCGTGCCGACGAGGTGGAGGGTCTTGTTGGGGTGGGTGACGCGATCAAAGGCTTCGAGGAGGTAGTGGACGCCCTTGCGGACGGAGAGGCTACCGACGAAGAGGACGCGCAGCTCTGACTGGGGCGGGCGCTCGAGGGGCTGGAAGCGGTCGACGTCTACGCCGTAGGGGGTGAGGAGGAGTTTTTCGCGGGGGATGCCGTGCTGGACGAAGGTATCGAGGCAGACGGAGGAGGGGAGGGTGATGGCGTCGGCTAGTCCGTACTCGGCGAGCTCGTATTCGATGGCGATGGGTGGGGTGGGGGTGAAGGGCAGGCCGAGCCGGTCGTACTCGGGGCGGAGGATCTCGTCCGGGTGGAGGATGTGGGTGGAACCGCGATCGACGATGAGGAGCGCGCCCTTGTTGCGGGCGGCGCGGGCGGATTTGAGGTTGAAGCCGGAGAGCCAGTGGAAGATGTCGTACGGCTTCATGCGGAGGCGGGCGTACTGGTCGAATGAGACGCGGTCCAGGGCGCTGATGGCTCGGGTGATCGAGGCCGGGACCTTGCCGCCGGTGGCCATGTACGGGCCGTGGACGTAAGGAAAGGAGTCTACGAACTGGCGTGGGACGCCTTCTTGCTGAAGCTTGAACCAGGGGTATCCGGTGATGACGGTGGCCAGGGCGTCAAAGCGGAGGAGCTGGCGGGCTAAGGCGAAGGTGTGGAATTTTCCGATGGTGGCGAGCGCGACCTTCATTGTGCGGGCACCTTTGCGCGTGCGGCCTTGAGGGCTTCTACCCGCTCGATAAGGAGCGCGACCTGATGGTCGTAGTTATAGCCGCTGCGCCGGGCGCGTTCCATGCCGGCGGCTGCGATGCGGTTACGTGCAGCTTCATCGGGGAGATAGCGCTGGATGACTGCGATGCATTCCTTCAGGCCCGAGAAGAAGACGGCTTCTTCGCCTTCGACGAAGCGAGCGCTGTGACCTTCCGAGCGTTCCGCGAGCAGGAAACCACCGCAGGCGGCGATCTCAAAGCTCTTTTGCGTGACCTCATCCTGATTGGATTTGGTGAGGAAGCTGACGTTGATCTTGGAGCGCCAGATGGCTTCGCGGTACTCCTTCTGGGCGAGTTCGCCTTCGCGATAGAGCTGCTGGTAGAGGTCTGTCGAGAGGGCTCGCTGCCAGGCGTTGGGCGAGCCGGAGATGACGACGGGAAGTCCGGCTGCATGGAGGCTGGAGAGGAAGCCGGCGCGATCGTCGTAGGGTGTGCCGAGGAAGGAGACGCCACGGTTTCGCTGGGCGTCCGTGTAGGGCTCAGGCGGGGGAAAGTGGATGGCCTGATCGTAGGCGGTCTGGGTCTTGATGACGTCGCGTGCTCCGCGCTGGGTGAGATCGTGGACGCTGACATCGCGCTGGGTGACGTGGAGATCGAAGAGCGTGATGGATTTCTTGTAGAGACGCCAGCCGGGATCTTTGCGAGGGCCGAAGGCGTTATCGATGACGTAGCAGAGGGTAAAGATGCTCTGGGCCTGAAGCTTGCGGATGGTGCCGGGGCGGAGGGAGAGAACCTTGTCCGCGAAGAGGAGGTCGACCTTTTCTTCGGTCGCGATGCGCGGGAGGTCGCGATTGAGGCGGTTGACGCCGGGACCTATGACGAGGCGGAAGGCGATGCGATGAAGGTTCGGATTTTTCTCTTCATACGCGTCTGTGTCAAAGGGGATGACAGTATGGCCGAGACGTTGAAGCGCGAGCATCCGCGTGTGAGTGGACGCGACCGGCTTCATGGATCCTGCGTACAAGATTTTCATGCTGGGTCAAGGGTACAGGGAATCAGAGTGGATCGGGTGCAGGCGCAGTCGCGGCAGAAGGTGTGGTTGAGGCGGTGGGCGGCGATCATGAAGGCGCTGCCGAGGAAGGTGATGGCAACCTCATACCAGTGGGCGGGGAGGCTGTCTCCGGCGAAGGCTGCGAAGAAGATGCAGGCGAGGCCGGCGGCCATGAGAATGAGGATGCGGCGGCGGCGATGTGTGCGGAAGCCTCGAATGAGGGCGATTACGCCGAGGAGGGCTACGAGGAGGGCGAGGGTTCGGTGGGTGCGCTCCTCCGACGGCAGGAGGTGGGCGAAGACTGCGGAGAGGGAGAGCAGGACCGGGGTGATGAGGCAGTGGAGGATGCAGGCTGCGGAGGCGTAGACGCCGAGGCGGTCTGGCCAGGCGGAAGTCTGGGGCTGGATGTGGGATTGGGAGCTGGCTTGGGTGAACATGGGATCTCTCCTTACTAATGATAATACAATAGCGGTAGCAGGATGAGATTGAATCCGGGGATTGCCCTGGCGAACCTCTGCCGCTCCCCTTGATGAGGTTGGTGCAGTCCAATGCACGCGGCAGGGAAGACAGCCGCGAGGACCCGCTTGGGTAGACGATAATGGCAGCAACAGGTGGTCAGGTGAGCGTGAACGAGGCGGTCAGGACGCGGGATGTGAGCGGGGATGCTGGCGCAGGGGCTGTGGCGCAGGAGAGGTCGTGGGTTCTGGCCTGGACGAGCCTGTTCTTCATCCTGCTGCAGAGTGTGTGCTCCGCGTTTATGGCGATCAGTGGATTGCGGCTGCTGATTGGAGTGGGATCGCTGGCGGCGGCTACGTCAGGGGCGAAGTTTCTGGACAGGATTCACGGCGGGCCCATCCGGATCCCGATGATGATCTTTGCGGTGGCTGGATCGGTGATCAACCTGTACTCGATCTGGCGTGCGCGGCGGCTGAGGGCGCGGCCTTCTTCACAGTGGAGGATGCAGCCGCTGGCTCCTGCGAAGCGGCGGGCGGAGGCGATCCAGATCGGGATTGCGCTGATGACGCTGGTCCTGATCGGGGTGGAGTGGGTGGGGCATGTGCGGACGTTCGGCGGGCTACTCCGGTAGCCTGACGGGTTCGTCTTGAGCGGCGAGCTTCATCTCCTGGGCGAGGCGGGCGTGGAGACGGTCACTGAAGCCGAGGGGCAGCTCGAAGACTCGCTCATCCGCGGTGAGGACGAGGATATTGCGTGTGGAGTCCAGGATGGCGGAGCAGATCTCGCAGTGTTCGAGGTGACGCTGCACCTCAGCGAGCAGAGTGGGGTCCAGTGTGCCGTCCAGGTATGCGGAGATGTGAGTCCAGACGTGTTTGCATTCTAGGACCATTGAAACCACCTCCTTTTTGGATTCATCTTCTTGAGTTGCGGCGCAAGATTCTTCTGCAGCATGATTCTTGCGCGATGTAAGCGGACTTTAAGGGATGCGACGCTGATCTGCATGACGGTCGCGGCTTCGTTGGTGCTGAGTTCCTCGACATCGCGGAGGAGGAAGACCTCTCGATAGTGCGGGGGAAGTGCGGCGATGGCGTCCTGCAACATGAGGCGGACCTCCTGCCGTTCGAGGGCGTCCGAAGGAATCTCCCGCCAGTCTCGGAGGAGGGCGGGTGAGATCTTTTCGGGCTCGTCGTCGAGGGATTCCATGGGTAGGATATTTTGTCTGCGCAGGCGGCCGCGCGCCTCGTTGAGCGCGATGCTGATGAGCCAGGTGGAGAATTTGGCTTCGCCACGGAAGGCATGGAGGTTGCGGAAGGCCTTGAGGAAGGCCTCCTGGGCGGCGTCCTCGGCGTCGGCCTCATTACGGAGGAGCGAGATGGCCATGGCGAAGACGCTGCGCTCGTAAGGGCGGATCAGCTCGTGGAAGAGCTCATTGTCGCCGGCGAGGATGGCGGCGATCATCTGGGGCTCGTTGCGCGGGTTGGGGGCTTCGAGCATGGACCGGGGGCCTTCTCCTTTCATTGGAGTGAGATAGAGGGAGAAGGTTACACGGTCAGGATTGTTTGGTGCATGGTCCTGGAATGATTGAGGGGTGTAGGGCGGTGGGGGAGTCGGCTTTGCCGATGAGGTACGCGATCGTTTGGTGGGGGAGAGGGTGTCTTTTTTTGGAAAAATGTTGCCCATTTTTGTCTGTGAGGTCTTAGAGTGGTTGGCGATCCCGGAATCAGGAGAGCAAGTGCCGAGAATCTCTTTCATCCGCCAATTCTGCTTTGCCGCTGCCCTTCTGCTGGTGGTGGGGCTTACAGGCGTGAATGCTCGGGGGATGGGCGAGCCACAGGGTGCGGGGCTGTTGACCGCGGATCGAGTCACGGTGGAGCGGTCGTCGCAGTTGCCAGGCAAAGGCAGCCGGACGGTCTACGGGTTGAGCGAAGGCCACGACCATGGGGAGCTGATCGTGGACCGGATGGAGGACAAGCGTCTGAAGCCGGAGCTGCGGTTCAATGTGTGGGCAGGCGACGTGCATAGCTTTCGCGACGATCCTGCACTGCCGCTGGAGCGCAGACTGGCATTCTTTCGGCCCCTGATGAAGCGCTTTCTGGAGACGGAGAAGCCGGACCCAGCGTACGGGCTTCTGTTCTATGGCTACAGCAGGCTTTATGAGCGGCTGCCGGAGCTTGCGGCTAAGGATAGCGGCTGGAACCGGACGAAGGGGCAGCCAGTGTCGAAGCAGCCGGGATATGGGTATCTGGAGTCGTTGTTGACGCGCGGCGGAGCTTACCGGGAGTTGGCCGAGACGATGGCCGGGTTTCACTATCGGGTGGGGATCGCTGGAGGACTGGAAGAGCTTCGGGTGCTTCCGGTGTCAAAGCTCAACGAAGGACAGCGGGCCCATCTGCCGGTGGATGTGAAGGCGAACGACCTTCTGCCGGCACGCATTGCAATCGATTTCAGACTGACAGCCGATCAATAAACCATAGGAGAGATGATGGCAAACCCTGCGCCGCACGTCTACAAGACGCTTCCGAGCTTCAGCCAGATGTTGAGCAATTATCCGCATGAGGGCGGCCCTGAGGTTCCGAAGACGCTGATCGGGGGCGACGTGAATGCGGCGTGGATCACGGATACGTGCGCGATCCGGATGAGCCGTGCGTTGAACTACTCGGGGTTTCCCATCCCGGCGCAAGGCCACTCAAAGATGTATGTGGTCAAGGGCGGCGACGGTATGTGGTATGCGATCCGGGTGGCTGAACTGAAGGCTTGGCTGCAGGCGAAGTTAGGACCGCCGTCGGTGGCTCCGGTGCGTGGGCAGAAGATCTCGATGGACGCTTACAAGGGCAGGAAAGGCATCCTGGCGCTGAAGATTCACTATGCGCCTCGCCCGGGAGAGAATACGGCGGCGGCAGGGCATATCGACCTTTGGGATGGGACGCAGTTTGCGGGGGAATACAGCCAGCAGGGACAGGAACAGGACGACTTCGACGTGGCAGAGGATGCGGTGTTGTGGTTTGCCACCGACTGAAGGATGACGGTTTGGGTTGAGTTCGGTGGAACCCATGTCTCAGAAGCGAGACATGGGGCACCCGGGTTGCTAGTTGGTTTAGAAGATGTACTTGCCGGAGAACTGCATCTGGCGGGGCTGGAGGAGGAGGGCGTTGGGGCCTCCGATGTAGGCACCGAAGTTGGAGCTGGTGCCGTCGGTCTGGAGGGCTGGGTTGTTGCCGCCGCCGGAATTGAAGCGGTTGGTGTTGAGGACGTTGAAGACCTCTGCGGAGATGCGGAACTGCTGCTCGCGGAAGGTGCGGAAGGACTTGGAGAGGCCGTCGTCGATGGAGAGGTAACCATCTGCGCGGAAGTTGTTGCGCTGTCCGGATTCGCCCGGGTAGGCGAAGCGGAGGTTGGCGAGAGCCTGGGCGGAGGTGACGCCGTTGAGTGCGGTCTCGGTGAGGTTGGGGGCGTCGTAGTGGTGGCCGCCGGTGGGGATTGGGCCGGTCTGGACCATGTTGCTGGAGAAGGCGAAGTTGGTTCCGTAGGTATTGGCGGCGACGGCGCTGAAGGGGAAGCCGGTGCTGTAGTGGACGACGCCGTTCAACTGGAAGCCGCCGATGATGCGCTCAAGGAGGCCGCCGTTGTGGAGGAACATCTGGCCTGCGCCGAAGGGCAGCGGCAGGGTGTAGTTGGCGGTGATGTTGTGGCGTACGTCGAAGTCCGAGACGCCGTACATCTGGGCGGGCGAGAAGGTGTTGAGGATGGGGCTTGCGCCTTCGCCGCTGCGCTCCGGGTCTGAGCCGAGGTCCATGGACTTGGCGTAGGTGTAGTTGATGTCGTACTCAAAGCCGTGGCCGAGAGCCTGGCGGACGGAGAGTTGAAGGGCGTGGTAGTTGCTGGTGCCGATGGTGGACTGAACGTAGATGGACGAGGTCTGGGGATAGAAGAAGCGGAAGGACTGGCCGGCGGGTGAGGTGGTTGGGTCGGTGTCCGCGTTGAAGAGGGCGTTGGTCTCGTTGCCGCGGTTGTCTGCGAGGGAGGCGTAGTAGGCCTGGGCTCCGTAGTAATAGAGAGCAGGAGTGCTGGAGGTGGCGGCCTGGTACTGGTAGGTCAGGTTGGGGAAGACGTTTTTGAAGTAGCCGGTGTTCTGGATGGTGGCGGGGCTGACGCCGGCGTCGATGAGCTTTGCGTAGGCGGTGGCGGCCTGGAAGTAGCTCTGGCCGCTGGCGGGATCGACGAGGTTGGTGGGCTGGGCTACGTCGATGTTGGAGAGGAGGTGGCGGCCGAGGCGGCCGACGTAGGATGCGGTGACGTCGAGGTTGTGGTGGAACTCATGCTCGAGGGTGAGGTTGAAGGACTCGGCGTAGGGGGTTTTCTGGTGGTCGTTGATGCTGGTGTCGAAGGAGAAGGCGCTGTCTGCGGGGGTGTTGGGAAGCTGCAGGGCAGTCGTTGCGCCGGGGACGGGCGGGACGATGTTATAGCCGGTGAAGCGGGGGCTGGTGTTGATGTCCGAGAACGAGGTGCGGTTGGCCTTGGAGAGGGAGAGCAGGGAGTTGGCGTTGGACTGGTAGGAGTCGATGACGCCGGAGCCGAAGTGATCATAGGCGAGGGAGAAGCCGCCGCGGATGGAGGACTTGTTGTCCGGGGTGGAGTAGGCGAAGGCGACACGCGGTGCGAAGTTGGCCTTCTGGGGCGTCCAGAAGTTGGGCTGACCGTTGGGCGAGCCGGAGGCGCGGAAAGAGATGCGGGTGGTGTAAGCGGAGCCGGCCGCGGCGGCGGACTCGCGGTTGGCGAGGAAGGTATCGAGCGGGATGGTGGGGGCGATCTGCTGACCGTTCTTCTCATACGGGACGCCGAGGTAGACGTAACGCAGACCGAAGGTGAGGGTGAGGTGCTGGGTGGCCTTCCATTGATCCTGAATGAAGTACTCCTGCTCCTTGTTGACGAAGGTGTGGGTGGGGACGACGCCTGCGCCGAGGGGGACGAGCGAGTTATTGGTTAGAGCAAACTCTGTGCCGGACTGGGAGCGGGTGATCGCTCCGACGTTGGCGATGATGGAGGAGTTATAGAAGTTCTGGAAGGAGGAGGAGACGGTGCCGCAATCGGCGCAGGCGAAGGCTCCGGGGTCCAGGGTGCCGCCCTGGTTGGCGATGGCAGCGGTGGCGAGGAGATTGGGATCGATGATGGCGAGGGAGAGGAGGGGCGAGTCGAAGTACTGGCCGTTGGAGATGAAGTAGAGGTTCACGCCAGCCTGGATGGTGTGGCGGCCCTTAGTGTAAGTGATGTCATCCGCGAAGTTATTGGTGGTGACATCGTAGATGGTGGTGGTGGTCTCAGGCGTGCGGGTGGCGAAGGCACCGAACTCGACGTAGGGCTTGGAGAAGTCTGCGGTGCCGCGGTTGGCGTTGCCGAGACGGGTGAAGCCGTAGCGGGCGTTGTTGATGAGGTGATCGCTGATGTTCCAGATGTCGCCGGCGGCGATGCCCTTGTTGTTGCCGTAGGTGTTGGAGGCTCCGACCTGGCCGGGGAACTGGAGGGCTGCGGCCTGGTTATCGCTTTGGAGGTTGCCGCGGACGAAGAGGGTTTGTTTGGGGCTGAGGTTGTAGTCCAGGCGGACGATGTTGGTGATCTGGTGGACGGGCGCGGGGGAGGTGAAGTTATAGGTGCCGGTGTTGTATCCGTCGCCGGTGGCGTTGGAGTTGGCGAGAGGAAAGGTCTTGAAGTAGGCGACGGCGGCTGCGTTGGTGGAAGGTGCGGCGCAGGCGGAGATGGGAGTACAGGCGGAGTCCGAGGCGCGTCCGTCGAGCGAGGCGATGTCTGCGGGGGTGAGGGTTTTGAGGACGGTTCCGTTCTGGCAGGTGGCGGAGGTGGGACAGGCTGAGTAGACGACGTTTCCAGTGACAAGACCGGCTCCGCCGAGGACGGAGGGGACCGTCTGCGAGACGAGGATGGAGCTGGCCTGCTTGAAGCCTTCATAGGCGGCGAAGAAGAAGAGCTTGTCCTTCTTGATGGGCATGCCGAAGGACGCGCCGTAGGTGTGCTCGAGGACCTTGGCGGCGGTGTTGGGGAGGCCGGAGTTGAGCTGGGCCTGCTTGTTGAACCAGTTGTTGGAGGTGGTGGCGGGATCGCGATAGAACTCGTATGCGCTGCCGTGGAAGGTGTTGGTTCCGCTGCGCGTCACGAGCGAGACCTGAGCGCCGGAGGAGCGACCGGAGTCCGCGTTGGCGTTGGTGGTGGTGACGCGGAACTCTTCTACGGAGTCGCGGGTGGAGCGGAGTGCGCCGTTGAAGGCGTAGCCGAAGACCTGGTCGTTGTTGTCTACGCCGTCGAGAGTGATGTTGGACTGGTCCTGGCGCGCGCCGTTGACGATGCCGGTGCGGGGATCGGTATTAAGGCCGCCGGTCTGGGCACCGCTATCGAGGGCGAGGACGCCGGGCTGGAGCGAGAGGAGGTAGGTAACGTTATTGGCGAGATAGGGGAGGTTCTGGACCTGGGCGCTGTTGAAGGCCTTGCCGAGTGTGGCGTCGGTGGTGTTGACCTCTGCCAGATTGGTCTCTACGTTGACGACCTCACTGGTGCCGACGGAGAGCTTGAAGGTGAGCTTGACGGGGGTGGCGACGAGGAGCTCAACCTTCTGGAGCTGCTCTGAGAAGCCGGGGGCAGTGACGTGGACCTGGTAGGTGCCGGGAGCGATCTGGTCGAAGGAGAACTCGCCCTTGGACTGGCTCTGGGTGGTCTGGGTCTTGTTGGTGGCGGCGTTCTCAATGGAGATGTTGGCTCCGGGGACGATGGCTCCGGTGTTGTCTGTCACGGTGCCCGAGAGGGAAGAGGTGTTGTTCTGGGCGATGAGCGGCGCGGAGATGGCGGCGAGGGGAAGAGCGAAGAGCAGGGCGGCGTTGAGCCGGGTGGAACGAGTGCGCATGTACAGCCTCCGAGAAGCGAGCAGGTGTATGTGTCTGCAGGGCGAGCGCCGCGAGGTGCGGGTTCGGCTGAGATCTCAGTGAATGTCAGATTGCTTGCTCAGAGCTTATGCGAAGGGGGTGGTGCGGAGGGATGAGTTGGGGATTGGGTTATGGGAGGGATAGAAGGATTCGATTGGTGAGACTTTTTGACGTGGGTCACTTCAGACCGGGAATAATCGGAGGCCTACGTGAAACTGAGGCAACAGCCGCGTGTCGCGGCCGTTGCCTCAGGTGGTTGGTCATGGAATAAGTGCTTTAGTTGAAGCCTCGGCGGCTGCGGTTTCTTGGGTTGTCTTCGAACTCTCGGTCGCGGACCCTCTCTGCGAACTCTGAGGCGTCCTTGTTGCGCTGCTTCTTTTCCGCCGCGGTGAAGGCTCGCTCTTCACTGCGGCTGATGCGCTTGTGGGCGGTCATGCCTTCGAGGAGGAACTCGGCTGCTGAGACGGCGATCTCCGGCTGGGACTTGGCGGTGATGTGGAAGGGAGTCAGCTTGTCGAAGAGGCCCTGGATGCCCTTGAGGGCGGTGAGGACGGCGGCGGAGGACTGGGTGTCGTCAAACTGGACGGTGCCGCCTAGGTTGAACCACTGCTCGATCTGCTGGGTGTTCTGGTCGGCGAAGTACTGGTCGAAGACGGTGGCTACGCTGGTGCGGATGATCTCGCGGATGACGGTGTCGGCACCGCGCATCTCGCCCTCGTACTCGAGCTCGATCTTGCCGGAGATGCCGGGGAGGGCGGCGTAGATGTCGCCTACACGGGGGACGACGGTGCTCTCACCGTGGATGAGGGCGCGGCGTTCGGCGTTGGAGACGACCAATTCCATTGTCGAGATAGGCAGGCGCTGGGAGACGCCGGAGCGCTTGTCGACTTTCTTATCTTCGCGTGCTGCGAAGGCGATGTTCTCTACGATCTGGCGAATGTAGTGGGGGATCTCGATCTTGGAGATGGCGTCGTTGCCTGCGGCGTAGGAGCGGGCGGTCCAGGCTTCCTGCTCGGTGATGCTGATGGCTTCGTCGATGGACTCGGGGTAGTGGGTGCGTATCTCTGAGCCGATGCGGTCCTTCAAGGGTGTAACGATTTTTCCGCGTGCCGTGTAGTCCTCCGGGTTGGCGGAGAAGACGATGGCTACGTCGAGCTCAAGGCGGACGGGGTAGCCCTTAATCTGGACGTCGCCTTCCTGCATGATGTTGAAGAGAGCGACCTGGATCTTGCCGGCGAGGTCCGGGACCTCGTTGATGGCGAAGATGCCGCGGTTGGCGCGGGGCAGGAGGCCGTAGTGCATGGTGAGCTCGGAGCCGAGCTCCTGGCCGGAGCGGGCGGCTTTGATGGGGTCCACGTCGCCGATGAGATCCGCGACGGTGACGTCAGGGGTGGCGAGCTTTTCTACGTAGCGCTCCTGCGGGGTCATCCATGCGATGGGGGTGTCGTCACCCTGCTCTGCGATGAGGTTTTTGGAGTAGCGGGAGAGCGGGGCATAGGGGTTGTCGCGGAGCTCTGAGCCGGCGACGTAAGGGGACTGCGGGTCGAGCAGGGTGGTGAGGGCGCGGAGGATGCGCGACTTGGCCTGGCCGCGGAGGCCGAGGAGGATGAAGTTATGGCGGGAGAGGACGGCGTTGACGATCTGGGGGATGACGGTGTCGTCGTAACCGACAATACCAGGGAAGAGCGGGGCTTTGGTCTTGGCGGTCTCGCGAAGGCGCACGATGAGGTTGTCGCGGAGCTCGTCTTTGACGGAGCGGCCGACTAAGGCGGCGGTGAATTCTGATGCGCGGAGTTGGCCGAGGGTCTGGGGGAGTGCGGTGTTCGCCATAGGTGGAAGTATAGACGTTTGAGTGGGGGTAAGGATTCAGGGGACTTGCGCGAGATCAACGGGTGTTAAGGGGCGATTGAGGGAGAGTTGAGCGTGGTTTGAGGACTTTTGTGGCGGCTGGGCGGGAGGATGAGAGTCGAGCCGGGAGGTGATCCGGCTGAAAACTTCTCAAGGAGAGATGTCATGGCGGTCGATTTTTATCTGGAGTTGAATGGGATTACGGGAGAGTCTGAGGTGGCGGCGTTCAAGGGACAGATTCAGGTGCAGTCCTATTCCTTTGGCGGGACGAACGTCTCGTCGGTGGGCACGAATGGCGGGTCCGGAGCGGGCAAGGTGAATCTGGGGCCGTTGACGATCACGAAGCACGCGGATTCGGCAAGCGGTCCGCTGTTCCTGGACATGTGCAAGGGGACGCATATTCCAAAGGGGATGCTGTCGCTGGTGAAGTCGGGCGGGGGAAGCACGGCTTACATCACGCTCGAAATGACGGAGGTGTTTGTGGCCGGTTTCACGTCGTCGGCTACGGGCGAGGTGCCGGTGGAGACGGTCCATCTGACCTATAAATCGATTCTGTACACGTATAAGGCGCAGGCCGCGGACGGGACGTTGTCGACGAAGGCCCCGGCAGGGTGGGACGTCGTCTCCAACAAGGCGGTTTAGCGAGCTAGCGGGTGGTGAGGTCCTCTCGGAGGGCCTCCATCTCTGCCAGGGCGTGCTGGTTGCCGGTGCGGTTTGCCGTGGCGATGCCCTGGTGGAGGCGTTCGATGGCGGCCTCAGGCTGGGCGTTGGCGGCCATGGTCTGGGCGGACATCTGGTAGGCGGGGACGTAGTCGGGGTTGTGCTGGATGCAGGTGTCGAACTCTGCGAGGGCTTCGGGAATTCTCTTCTGGGAGACTAGTTCCATGGCGAGGCCGTAGCGGGCGAAGGAGTCGGTGGGGTTCTGCTGGAGGATCTGGGAGAGCATTGCGAGCTTGTCCATGATGTCTATTTTAGATGGTGCCTCGGGTGGCGGTTTAGACTTATAGGTATGAGTGACGAAGTTGTTTTGAGGGCGGTGCGGGAGTCGCAGTCGGAACGGAGCGAGATTATCTTTCCGGGCGATGCGAATGCGCTGGGAAACCTGTTCGGCGGACGCTTGATGCAGTTTATGGACCTGACCGGGGCGATGGCTGCGAGCCGCCACGCTCGTGCGATCACGGTGACGGCGAGCATGGATCACCTGGACTTTGTGGCGCCGGTGCATGTGGGCGATCTGCTGATCCTGAAGGCGAGTGTGAATCGGGCGTTCAAAACTTCTATGGAAGTAGGCGTGAAGGCTATGGTCGAGGACGTGCGGAAGCAGCGGTTGCGGCATGTTTCTTCGGCTTACATTACGTTTGTGGCGGTGGATCAGAATGGGGCGGGACTGGTGGTGCCGCAGCTTCTTCTGGAGACGGATCATCAGCGTCGGCGGTATGAGGATGCTGGTCGGCGACGGGAGATGAGGGCGGGAGAGACTGCGAGACGGAAGAGGCTCCGGGAGGAGTTGACTGCGGATTGGCATCTTTGAGGCAGTGATGGTGCAGTGGTAAGTAGTGATCGGGTAGTGGTAGGGCAGTAAAGGCAAGGACCTTAGGAGAGTTTGATGAGCGCAGGACATGGTGTACCGCAGGGGCCTCAGCCGCTGCCGGGTGTTTCGCATGTAGTGGCGGTTGGCAGTGGCAAGGGTGGGGTTGGGAAGACGACGGTTGCGGTGAATCTGGCCGTGGCGCTGGGGCGGATGGGGTATCGGGTGGGGTTGGTGGACGCCGATATCTATGGGCCGAATGTGCCGACGATGCTGGGCGTGACGCGCCAGCCGAACGTGATCGGCGAGAACCGGATTGAGCCGATTCTTTCGCATGGGGTGAAGTTTATTTCGGTGGGGCTGATCTCGCCGGGCGACAAGCCCATGATGATGCGCGGGCCGATGCTGCACCAGATCATCCGCCAGTTTCTGATGCAGGTGGAGTGGGGCGACCTGGACTTTCTGCTGATCGACCTGCCTCCGGGAACGGGTGATGTGGTGATCTCGCTGGTGCAGACGGTGCCGCTGACCGGGGCTGTGGTGGTTTCGACGGGGTCGAGCGTGGCGCTCGAAGACGCTCGTAAGGCGCTGGAGATGTTCCACCAGGTGAAGGTGGAGGTGCTGGGTCTGGTCGAGAATATGAGCCAGATGCGGATGCCGGACGGCTCCATGCTGGATGTGTTTGGCGCGGGTGGGACGGAGCGGACGGCGCAACAGTTTGGCCTGGAGTTCCTGGGTTCCGTCGACATGAATCCGGCTGTGCGGAAGGGCGGGGATACGGGAATGCCGGTTGCGCTGGCTGGGCCGGACTCTGAGCTGGGGCGGAATTTTTATGATGTGGCGAAAAAGGTTGTTGATGCCGCAGAGCGGGTCGCTGATGCCGAGGGAGATGTGCTGGAGATCAGCTAGTCAAGGTATGAGTGTCCTGTTGTCAGATTTTGTTGCATCGGCTTGACGGACGGGGTAAGCTTTAAGTTACCGGGGGTGATCTCGATGGCTGACGAGCGGATGGAGCGGGTGACGGCGCGGCAGCGTTCGATCCTGATGGCGATCGTGGAGCGGTATATCGAGACCGGGGAGCCCGTGGGCTCGGGAACGGTTGCTGCCCTGAGTGGTGCGGCTGCGGTCAGCCCGGCGACGGTGCGGAACGAGATGGCGGCGCTGGGTGAGGCTGGATTGCTGGAGCAGCCACATACTTCTGCAGGCCGGGTTCCGACCGCTAAAGCCTTTCGATTGTTCGTAGAAAGGCTGGGACCTCTAGCTTTGGTTTCAGGCGGCGCGAGGCTTTCCGACACATCGCGTCTCGACATTGACCGGCGGTTTGCGGATGTGGCGGGGACGCAGGCGGTGCTGGAGCGGACGAGCCATGTGTTGGCTGCGCTTTCAAGCGGCGTCGGCGTGGCGATTGCGGCGGTCCCGGATGGAGATCAACTGGAGCATGTGCATTTCTCCCATCTGACCGCGATGCGGGTTCTGGCCGTGGTCGTAACGCGGGGCGGCGTGGTGCGGGACCGGGTTCTGGCGCTGAAGACGGACCTGACGGCGCTGGAGCTTGAGACTGCGGCGCGGTTCCTGAATGAGAACTTCCGGGGCTGGGAGATCGAACGGGTCAGGGCGGAGATTGCGCTGCGGGTAGAGCGCGAACGCAGCGAGTATCAGCGGATGCTGAACTCGGTGGAGCAGCTCTGGGTGATGGCGGTGCCGGTGACCGGGGGCGTGAGCCAGACGGTCTATGTGGAGGGGGTTTCAAACCTCGTTGGTTCGAGGCCGATGGGCGGGGCGGACGACCGGGAGCGGCTGCGGGAGATGCTGGGTGCGCTCGAAACGAAGCAGAGGCTGGTGGACCTGCTGAATGCGTATATCGATACGCGGCAGGAGAGCGTGAGGGTGGTGTTCGACCTGGAGGAGCAGGCTCCGGAGATGGCTGGGCTGGTGCTGATTGCAGCGCCGGCGCGGATAGCGGGTGAGAGCCGCGGGACGGTGGCGGTGATTGGGCCGACGCGGATGCAGTACGAGCGGACGATGAACGCGGTGGGGTATATCGCGCAGGTGCTGGAGCGGCAGGGGATGGGATTCAGGTGAGGCTAGGGCCTGATGGAGCAGGGCCTAGGGCCTAGGGATTAGGAAAGGCGAGTTCTATGGCAGGGAAGAGCGGTTGGGACAAGGTAGCGAAGTGGGCAGGAATTGGCGACAATAGAACGGACGAAACAGAAAACAGGAGCGGAGTAGCAATGTCGGAAGAGATGATTGAACAGGATTTGGCAGCGAACGAGGCGAGTGGACCGGTGATGGTTGAAGATGCGATGGAGCAGAGCGCGGCGGAACTGACCCAGGTGAAGGGCGAGCGGGACCAGTTGCTCGACCGTCTGGCGCGGCTGCAGGCGGAGTTCGATAACGCCCGGAAGCGTGAGATCAAGGAACGGCAGGATGCGCGGGAGTACACGATCGGCAGTACGGTTGAGCCGTTCCTGAGCGTGATGGATAACTTTCAGCTGGCGTTGAAGGCGCAGGGATCGGCGGACCAGTTGCGGATGGGCGTCGAGCTGATTTTGAAGCAGATGGAAGAGGCTTTGAAGAGTCTGCAGGTGACCCCGGTAGAGTCGGTTGGGACGCAGTTCGATCCTCGCGTCCATGAGGCGTTGGGAAGCGTGGAAACGGTTGAGTTCCCGGATCATCAGGTGCTGGAGGAGATTCGCCGCGGATACAAGATTCGCGAGAAGCTTCTGCGGCCTGCGATGGTGAAGATTGCCGAGAACAAGGCAGTCGTGAACGACTAAGAACAGGGCCTAGGGTCTAGAGCCTAGGGCCTAGAGAACAAAGACGGATTTTGGTTGAGAGATTAGAGAATAGATGGCTACTGCGAACGTGACAAAGGTCGATTACTACGAGTTGTTGAGCGTGTCCAAGGACGCGGACGGGCAGGAGATCAAGACTGCGTATCGCAAGCTTGCGATGCAGTATCACCCTGACCGGAATCCGGACAATCCTGAGGCCGAGGCGAAGTTCAAGGAGTGCTCTGAGGCCTACTCGGTGCTGAGCGATGCCGAAAAGCGGGCGGCGTATGACCGTTACGGTCATGCTGCGTTCTCTGGCGGCGGTGGTGGCGGCGGCAATCCGTTCCAGGGCGCGGGCGGCGGTTTTGCCGGGCAGGATATGGGGGACATCTTCGGCGATATCTTCGGCGAGATGTTCAACATGGGCGGCAGCGGGCGGAAGGGCTCGCGTGTGCAGCGCGGGCGCGACCTGCGGTACGACATGAGCCTGGAGTTTACGGAGGCTGCGTTCGGCGTCGAGAAGGAGATTACGATCCGGCGCGAAGAGGTCTGCAACGACTGTGAAGGCTCCGGCGCGGCCAGGGGTAAGCCGGCGGCGACGTGCCCGCAGTGCAAGGGCGCAGGGCAGATGCGGTTTCAGCAGGGATTTTTCTCCGTGGCTCGGACGTGTCCGCGTTGCGGTGGTACGGGGACGGTCATTACTGATCCGTGCAAGACCTGCCAGGGACGTACGACGGTGGAGCATGAGCACAGGCTGACGGTGAAGGTGCCGGCGGGTGTCGAAGAGGGCACGCGCATCCGGTACCAGGGCGAGGGCGAGTCCGGTAAGTACGGTGGGCCTTCGGGTGACCTGTATGTCGTGCTGAGCGTGAAGAAGCATAAGTTCTTTGAGCGCGATGGCGACGACCTGCACTGCGTCATGCCGATCAGCTTCCCACAGGCTGTGCTGGGTACGGAGTTGCAGATCGAGACGCTCGAAGGGGCCGAATCGATCAAGGTCCCGGAGGGCACGCAGAGCGGCAAGGAGTTCCGGCTGCGCGGGAAGGGTGTGCCGCATTTGAACGAACGCGGGAAGGGCGACCTGATCGTGGAGGTTCGAGTGGCTACGCCGACGAAGCTGAACAAGCAGCAGCGTGAGTTGGTGAAGCAGCTTGGCGAGACGATGGTGGTGGAGAATGCGCCGCACTCGCGGGGGTTGATTGACAAGGTGAAGGATATCTTCAGCTAGGCGATGGTGAGGATGAAACAGAAGCCCGGCTCATAGCCGGGCTTTTGTGTTTTGCGAGGTGCTTGTCAGCTTGATGCTTCAGGCGAGGAAGGTGCCGGCTATGGCTATTGCGGCGATGGTGGCGGTTTCTGCGCGGAGGATGCGGGGGCCCAGGGTGACGTGGGTCCATTGGTGATGGGTGAAGAGGGACATCTCTTCGGGGGTCCAGCCGCCTTCGGGACCTATAGCCAGGGCGTGGGTGATCTCCTGGGAGTTTGAGGGGATTCCATCCCACGTCTCAGAATCGAGACGTGGGGCACCCAGTGCGGTGGAGAGGGTGAGGGATTGCTCGGTTTCGCTGAGGAGGATGCGGTGCGGGGCGGTCTCGCGTTCAAGGGCTTGCTTGAGGGGGGTGGGGTCTGAGATCTCTGGGGTGGAGGTGCGGCGGGATTGCTGGCTGGCCTCATGGGCGATGCGACGCCAGCGTTCGACGCGTTTGGCGGCGGCTTGGGCCAGGTGTTTTTCGGTGCGGCGGGCCAGAATGGGGGTGATCTTCGCTGCGCCTAGTTCGGTGGCCTTTTCGATGGCCCATTCGAGGTGATCGAACTTGAAGATGGCGAGGTAGAGGTGGAGTGGCAGGGCTGAATCGGATTCAAGCTCTTCGTGGAGGAGGAAGTCGACGCGCTCGGGCGAGACGGCGGTGATCTCCGCGCGGTGGAGGAAGCCGGCGGCGACGACATCAAAGATCTGGCCGGGCTGGGCGCGGAGGACGCGTGCGAGATGGGCGGCCTGGTCGCCGGTGAGGGCGGCGTGCGTAGGGTGGCCTGTGGCGGGGGTGAAGTGATCGGCGATCCAGCGGCGGCGCATAAGGACAGTATGAGGCAGTTTGGGGCAGTGAAAGGCAGTGTAAGGCAGTTGCTTGCTGCTTTGAGATGACTATTTGGGGATGTCGAGGGTCAGGGGAGCCTGGTGGTAAAGATCGATTTCGATGGTGGCAGATTTACGGGCGTTCCATTGGGCTTCTGTGAAGGGGAAGCTGAGGAGGATGGTGCCTTGGAGGGTCTGGCCGGGGTCGATGCGGGTCTCGCGTTTGAGCGGGGTCTGCATGAGGGGTTGGAGTTTGGGGAAGGAGGTCTGGATGTTGGTGAGGTCGGGGTTGGCGAAGGCGGTGACCTTCATGATGGCACCGGACGGGTCGGTGAAGGTGCAGGTGAAGTCGTCGAGGTAGATGGGGATGTGGATCTTGTTGTCGATGCGGACGGTGGTGGCGACGAAGAGTTGGCGTGCGTTCTCGCGGGGGCCCATGACGATGGAGTCGGACTTGAAGACGGTGCTCGTGGGGAGGAGGTCGGTGTGGACGTGGGTGACGGCGACGGAGGCGGTGGGGCGGAGGTGTGCGACCACGGCGAAGATGACGCCAAGGAGCGCGAGGCCGAGGACGATGGGCAGGATGAGAGAACGGCGCTCGGGCTGGGAGAAGCTGGGGTCTGGCACGAGTTCAGGATATCAAGGGCGGCGTGGTTGGGTGTGAGGGAGCGGAGGGAGCTACGATTGGGCTCGGGGGATTTGGCGCGTGATGCGAACTTTGGCGTTGGGGATGATGATGCTGGTCGTGGATGTGTACGGGCTTGGGCAGACGCCTGCGGGCGGGCGGCCGGATGCGTTGAACGCTTTGAATGAATCATTTGTGCCGACGTATCAGGCTCGCGCGGCTCGGCTGGGGGAGACGCATCCGGCTTATGTTGAGGTGGCGGGCGATAGCCTGCTGCTGCACCTGCATGGGCAGCAGGCTTTGAAGGCGCAGGTGCTCGATGAGCGGTATCAGCACTTGAAGGATATTGCGCATGTGCCGTTCACGATCTATCTCACGCTGGCGGGACGCAAGGCAGGGTCTCTGCCGGAGGCGGATCTGGCGAGCATGCGGGGGCTGCTGGAGAAGGTGAATGCGGCGGAGGGTGGGCTGGCTTCGGCTGGGTTCGCGGAGGAGGAGGTGCCGCGGCAGAGGGAGATACTGGGAGCGAGCCGGAGGCTGCTCGAAGGGACGCTGGCGGGGCGTGAGATGGATGTGGCGGCTTTTGCGAAGGCGATGGGGCCGCTGCTGATGAAGAACGCGGATGAGGCCGGCTGTGAGCAGGTGCGTACGACTCATGCGCAGATGATGCGATGGAAGGCGCTGATGTCGCGGGAGGAGTGGGAGACGTTCGCGGTGGTGAACAAAAGCCCGCATCAGCCGCGATACCGGAATGTGGATACGCAGTACTTTGGCTGGCTGCTGGGTGGGGATACGACGGCGTGGGCTTATGCGGGGGAGAGCAGCCGGGTGATCTATGCGGAGACGGTGTTCGGGCCGCAGGATGCTGGGACTGAACTGCTGTCTGTGCTGGTGGACTTTGAGGCGGGTAAGGCGTTCTTTGGGGATAAATGGCGGCTGAGTGAGGATGTTTTGAGCGATGGTGCGGAGCGGTGTGTGAAGGGGTTGGATGTGCGGGATCGGGACTGGAAAAGGTAGTGGAACCCACGTCTCAGAATCGAGACGTGGGGCACCCAAGGCTAGGGGCGTTGGACTGCGTACTCTTCCAGCAGGACGGCGATGAGGGCTGCGGTGGGGACGGCTACCAGGGCTCCTACGATGCCTGCGAGGGCCGTGCCCAGGAGCAGGGCGACGAGGACCGTCAGGCCCATGAGGTCGACCGACGACTTCATGATGCGTGGGGTGAGGAAGGCGTTCTCTATGTTGGCGTAGATGGCGTAGAAGATGAAAACGCCGGCCATCTTGGTCCAGGAGTCCAGCGCGGCCACTCCGGCTGCAAGCAGAATGGTGACCACTCCGCCGGCGATGGGAATGATATTGAGCAGGCCCATCAGGACGCCGAGCAGGATGAAGTATCGGACATGCAGGACGCCGAAGACGATGGTGCTGGTCACGCCCAGGATCAGCATCAGCAGACCTTGGCCGAAGAGCCACTTGCTCATTTTGAGCTCGGCTTTTTTGAGCGTGACGTCCAGGCGGCGACGGCTGTTGAGCGGGACGATGGAGAGGAAGAAGTTGTAGGCGTGCTCGCCTTCCAGCATGAAGTAGATGCAGAGGAAAAGGGCGGTGAGGAGATCGAAGACGTGTGAGAGCCAGTTGGGCAGCGCGCTGAAGATGTACGAGCCGGTGGCTCCAGCGACCGCTTCCGCCTTGGCTGCGATCTGGTCTACGCCGATCTTATCCGCGAGCGGCAGCTTCTTGAGATGGGCGACCGCACCCGGGATACGCGCGGGCAGATCCGCCAGGAAGTTGCGCAGGTCCGTGAGGACGGGCGGCACGGCGATGGTGAAGAAGAGGCCCAGAAAGACGACGGCCGAGAGCAGTAGAAGGATGATGGCGACGGGGCGGCTCGGTTTATACGAGCGGATGCTGCGCTCTGTGATCCAGATCACCATGGGCATGAGCACCACGGCGAAGAGCGCCGCGACATACAGGATCTCCAGCTCTTTGAGGAGCTTGTAGCCCAGGACGAAGAGCAGGATCATCGCGAAGAAGAAGACGATGTTGGAGCGGACGGCGCTCTTGCGCTCGACGACGGACGGCGAGGGCGGTGTGCCCTCGGGTGGTGGATACGGGCTGGTGATCTGGGGCGTGGTGGCCAAAACGGGCTCCTGAAGCGGTGCAAAGTGAGTCAATTTGCTGGACTTAGGAGGTTGG
The DNA here is from genome assembly GCF_000178975.2 of Granulicella tundricola MP5ACTX9. NCBI lineage: Bacteria > Pseudomonadati > Acidobacteriota > Terriglobia > Terriglobales > Acidobacteriaceae > Granulicella > Granulicella tundricola. Next base: position 1,513,624 of record NC_015064.1, read on the forward strand.
ATGCGCGAATTGGGGAAAGCAACGGCTTCGTTATTCAGTTCTCAGGATCAGTTCTCAGTTGTCAGTGACGATAGGAGTTGATCGACGGCCTGCTGGGTGGTGAGGTCGGCGGTGGAGAGGGTGAGGCGGGCGAGGCGGCGGTAGATGGGCTGGCGGGTGAGGAAGCGGGCTTCGGCCTGCTCGGGTGAGGCGAGGAGGGGGCGGATGTGGTCTGGCGAGGCGAAGGACTGGAGCATGCAGCGGTCGAAGAGGACGGGGAACGGCGCGTCCAGGAAGATGATGTGGGTGTTGGGCGTCTGCTCCAGCAGGAGGCGGTTGGTGAGCTGCTCCGGTGCGCCGCCGCCGAGGGCGATGACGGTGTGGGTGTGCGAGAGGGCGTTGGCAAGGGCGGAGGATTCGATGCGGCGGAAACGGGCTTCGCCATCACGCGCGAAGAGCTCGGGGATGGTGGCGTTGGCGCGGGTTTCGAGGTGCTCGTCCAGATCCAGGAAGGCCCAGCCGAGCTGCTCCGCCAGCAGACGGCCTACGGAGGTCTTACCCGCGCCCATGAAGCCGGTGAGGATGATGCGTTGCAAGGTTGCGGGGACGGCTGCGGGGGTGAAGGTGGTCTGGGCGGGTTTGGTGGCGGTCATGACGTTCTCCGTTGGATTTTGTTGTTCAGGGCAGACAAAAGCCGCAACCTGGGAGGGTTGCGGCTTGGAGGATTTGGTGAAGTCTCTTGTGTGTTCTAAGAGATGCACTCAGTTCCGACCAAAGCCGCAGGATGCCACCAATAGCCACGGTAGCTAAAGGAGCAGACGGTAAAGGTCGGGATGGAGCACATGTTCATTCTGAAGATGAGAGTACGCCGGAAGGGGTTGAGTTGCAAGAAGTTTTAGAATGGGCGGGTGAGGTTTGGGATATGGGGTTGAGCGATCAGGTGTTTGAGGTGATGTGTCCGGAGTGCGGGACGATGATGACGATCGATCCGGTGACGCGGTCGATTGTGGGTCACAAGGCTCCGCCGAAGAAGAGGATGTTCGAGGACTTTGGCGAGGCGGCGAAGGCTGCGAGGGATGCGGATGCACGGCGGGATTCCATCTTTGCCCAGAGCGTGGAGGCGCAGAAGAACAAGGACGACGTGCTGGCGAAGAAGTTTGCGGAGGCGGTGAAGAAGGCCAAGGAAAGCCCGTTGACGGAGCGGCCGCTGCGGGACTTCGACCTGGATTAGCTCCTGCGTCTGATTGAGGCGATCAAGAGCAAGGCGTGACGAGGATAAGAACGATCAAAGCGGGATAAGAGAGGAGCCCTGGATGTATCGGGCTTCTCTTTTCTGTCTTGGGTTTGGCTCGCCTTTGCTCTGGGATTGGAGTCTTGCTAGGTGAGGTGTTGCGATGAAGCAAGTGGCGATCTGGCTGGCGGCGGTTTCAATCAGTGGTGCGGCATGGGGGCAGATGACGCCAGCGATCAGGCCGAATGCGGTGCTGGTGGAGCTGTTTACCTCTGAGGGCTGTTCAAGCTGTCCACCTGCGGATGCGGTGCTGGCGAAGCTGAATGCCACGCGCGGCGCAGGAGAGGATGGGCCGCTGATCGTTGGCTTGAGCGAGCATGTGACGTACTGGAATCGGCTGGGGTGGGCTGATCCGTTCTCGCAGGAGCTGTTTACGAGCCGCCAGAACGGCTACGGCAGCCGGATGCGGCTGGACAGCGTGTATACGCCGCAGGTGGTCGTGGACGGGACGCGGGAGTTGGTGGGCAGCGATGAGGCGGGTATTCTGCGCGCTGTCCAGGCCTCCGGCAAGGCGGGTGGAGTGGGTTTGAAGATCGCCTCGGCTGTGGCGGGACACGACGGCGTGAAGGTGAGCTTTGAGGTGACCGGCGCGGTGCCGAAGGGCGCGGAGGTGTACGCGGTGGTAGCGCAGGATATGGCTTCGACGAAGGTGCAGCGGGGGGAGAATGCTGGGCGGACGTTGAAGCATGTGTCGATTGCGCGGAATCTGGTGCGGGTGGGGGCGCTGGACAGGGCTGGAAGCCGTGAGGTGGAGCTGCCGCTGCCGGAGATGGTGGAGGGCGGACGTCACCTGGTGCTGTTCGTGCAGGAGGCTGGACTGGGGCGGGTGCTCGCGGTGGAGGAGCATGCGCTTTAGGGCTTTGCGGGCGTGGGTTGGTAGACTGGATTATGCCTCCTATTTTGAACGCCCAGGGAGTTTCGAAACGCTTTGGGGCTGTACCGCTTTTTGAAGAGATATCGTTTCCTGTTTCAGAGGGCGATCGGATTGGACTGATCGGGCCGAACGGCGCGGGCAAGTCCACCTTACTGAAGGTTCTGGCAGGCGAAGAAGACCCTGACACGGGCGACGTGGCGACGCGCAAGCGTGCGCGCATCGGGTACATCCGCCAGGAGTCCACGTTTGCCGATAGGCTGACGGTTCGCGATGTGCTGGAGAAGGCTGTCGAAGCCGCCGGCGTGCCGGAGGCCGAGCGTGAAGGCCGGCTGCAGGAGACCAGCGGCCGTACCGGCTTCCCGGATATGACGGCTGAGGCTGCACGGCTGAGCGGAGGCTGGCGCAAGCGGCTTGCGATCGCCGAGGCGATTGTCAGCGGGCCGGATGTGCTGCTGCTCGACGAGCCGACGAACCATCTGGATCTCGCCGGCATCGCGTGGCTGGAGGAGACGCTGAAGTCGGCTCCGTTTGCATGCGTGCTGGTCAGCCATGACCGTTATTTTCTGGAGAATGTGGCGACGGAGATCGTCGAACTGAACAAGGTCTATGCCGACGGGCTGCTGCGCGTGAAGGGGACCTATACGCAGTTCCTGGAGGGCAAGGAGCAGTATCTTGAGGCGCAAAGCAAGCTGCAGGATGCGCTGAAGAATCGCGTGAAGATCGAGACGGAGTGGCTGCGCCGTGGGCCGAAGGCTCGGACGACGAAGTCGAAGGCACGGATCGATAGCGCGCAGGATCTGATCGGACAGTTGAAGGAGGTCAATCAGCGTGTGCAGACCTCGACTGCTGGGATTGATTTTTCTGCGACCGACCGTCAGACGAAGCGGCTGGTTGAGTTTGAAGGCGTGAGCTGCACGCTTGGCGAAGGTGCCAACGCGCGGAAGATCGTAGAGAACCTGGACTTCCTGATTACGAGCGGTATGCGTGTGGGCCTGGTAGGGCCGAATGGCAGCGGCAAGACGACGCTGCTGCGGTTGCTGCGGGAGGAGATCAAGCCGGATACGGGTGAGATCAAGAAGGCTGCGTTCCTGAAGGTCGTTTACTTCTCGCAGACGCGTGAGCTGGATGAATCGGTGACGCTGCGGCGTGCACTGGCGCCGGACTCTGACTCCGTCGTCTATCAGGGCCGGGTGGTGCATGTGGCCTCTTATGCGACGAAGTTTCTGTTCACCTCTGAGCAGTTGAACCAGCCTGTGGAGCGGTTGAGCGGAGGCGAGCGTGCGCGTGTGTTGATCGCGAAGCTGATGCTGGAGCCCGCGGATCTGTTGCTGCTGGATGAGCCTACGAACGACCTGGACATTGCCACGCTGGAGATCCTTGAGGAGAGCCTGCTGGAGTACACGGGCGCGCTGGTGCTGGTGACGCACGACCGCTTCATGCTGGATCGTGTGTCGACCGTGGTGCTGGGGCTCGATGGCAAGGGCGGCGCGGAACGCTTCGGCGACTACTCTCAGTGGGAGCAGTGGAAGGGCGTGAAGATCGAGGAAGCGATCGTGCCCGGAAGCTCCGCGTCTGCTGCCGGCGGGGGCAACGACAAGGGCGGGAAGAAGAAGCTCTCTTATCTTGAAGCTCGCGAGTATGCGGGGATCGAGGCGCTTGTCGATAAGGCTGAGGAGCGCTTGAATGCGGCGCGGGATGTGTTGGATGACCCGAGCGTCGCAACCAACGCCGAGGCGCTGACCAAGGCGCTGCATGAGATGGAGCAGGCGCAGACGGAGGCCGATGGGCTCTATCAGCGTTGGGCAGAGTTAACGGAGAAGGCTGGGTAAGCGAGATTGCGAGTGGGTGTGCATTTTAATTCATGAGCCAAATCTCTTGACGGAGATGGTTGATGTTAAGCGCCTCCCGGCCAAGCTCATTGAGATGAAAGATGAGCCGGGCATCGTCGGTGACGATCAGGTAATCATTCGCGTAGGCTGCGAGTGCCATATCCGTAAGTCCCAGGAATGGGAAGCTCGCATCTTTTCCAAGTTCAAAGCTGTCAACCTGGAGTTCTGTAAAGGTGTCGAGAGAGTCAATCAAACCACGAAGGCATTCAACCTCTTGTGCTCGGGCCAAGTAGCCGATCCAGTTGCTCACTTCGGCCAATACATATGGCGTGGTAACTTTCTGCCTGAAGAGCGAAATGAGATTGCCGAGGAGTTGATAGTCCTCTATTGAATAAGTGGCGACTCGATCGAAGCTCTCGCGGCTCAAGATATCGGGATCGTATTTGCCAATCGCGTAAAGGAGGAGAAGATTGGTGTCGATCAAGACTCCACGCCCCGCGAAACGCTCGATCAGCGTGGTCGTGTAGGAACTCACGCCTTCCAAACTCGCAAGGCTAATGCTTCGCCAGAGTCGCGTTCGATTTCAACCTGTTTGAAGGTCCTTGAGGGACCGCCCATGATAGTCAAAAGTGTTGGATTGTCGGCACCCTCCGTGAAGGAGACCACTACATTCCAGACCGGTCCTTTAGCCGCCACCTCTTCCAGACGTATGTTCCTCGATTCCGGGAACAAATCTTTGACAAAGTCAGCCGCCGACGCAACAGCCTGTTTCATGCTAGCCATGGCAACATTCTATTCCGGAATGAGTGAAGTGATGCAAGGTGGCGGTGGGGTATGCTGCTTTCATCATGAAAATTCTTGCGGGCGTTTTGGCGTTGGCGGCGGTGTCGGCTTTGGGGCAGGGGAAATCCGATGAGCCGGTGATGGTGCTGAAGGCGGCACGGATGCTGGATGTGCGGGCGGGGCGGGTAGTCTCGCCCGGGATGGTGGTCGTGCAGGGGGAGCGGATCACGGCTATTGGTGGCGCCGCTCCGGCTGGAGCGAAGGTGATCGACCTTGGCGATGTGACGTTGATGCCGGGTCTGATCGATGCGCATGTGCACCTGTTTCTGCATGTGGGTGCGGAGGATCTGCAGACGGTGGAGGAGAGTGTGCCGGAGCGGGTGCTCATCGCGGCGGATGCAGCCAAAGCGGACGTGATGGCGGGCTTTACGGCTGAGCGAGATATGGGGTCGGAGGGTGCAGGCTGCGCAGATGTGGCGGTACGCAATGCGATCAACAAGGGATTGATCCCGGGGCCGCGCATGCGGATGAGTTGCAACGCAATCGACCTGACCGGAGGCCATGAGGATGCGAACCGTTTCAACCCGGCGCAGCATGTGCTTTCAAACGCAGACTATGCGGATTCAGCGGACGAGATCGTCAAGGTGATGCGGCAGCAGCGGAAGGAAGGCGCGGACTTCACGAAGATCTATGAGACCGGCCGCGACAGCTACGTGGGTGGAGTGTTTACGACGCCGTACCAGTACTCGGTGGAGGAGTTGAAGGCGGCGGTTGCGGAGGCTGCCCGGTTCGGCACGGGCGCGGGGCACGGCGTGGCGGTTCATGCGACGGGTGAGCCGGGGACCGGGTACGCGGTTGAGGCTGGAGTGGAATCGGTCGATCACGCGGACAACCTGAGCGCCGCCACGATGAAGATGATGAAGGCGAAGGGGATTCCTGCCGTGCCGACGTTTGCAATCTCCGAGTACTTTGCGGAACAGACCACTGCTCCGGCGGCCAAGGCCAGGAGGCAGGATGCGAATGCGTTTCATGTGGCCGAGTTTAGGAAGCAGCTTGCGGCTGGTGTGCCAATGGCTGTGGGGAGTGACGTGGGACCGTTTCCGCATGGCACGCAGGCCAGGGAGCTGGAACTGATGGTGCAGAACGGAATGTCTGCGCCGGATGTGCTCCGCGCCGACCTGCTCAATGGGGCGAAGCTCCTGGGTTGGGAAGGGAAGATCGGCGAACTGAAGGCGGGGTACTACGCTGATGTGATCGCGGTGGAGGGCGATCCGGTGAAGGACATCTCAGCGGTCACGAAGGTCAAGTTTGTGATGAAGGATGGGGTGGTGGTGCGGCAGTAAACCCATGTCCCAGAAGCGGGACATGGGGCACCCTGATCGGTGGCTATTTGGAGTCGGCCGTGGGGCCGAAGGTCGCGGGGACGGGCTGCTCGAGGAGGCGGAGGTAGACGCCTAGCTGTGCGCGGTGGTGGATCATGTGGTTCAGCGCGTTGTTGCGGTAGGCCGTGTAGCGCGTGTTCGAGAAGACAGGCGCGCCCTGGCGGGTGAGGGTGAAGGTCTCGTCGAAGGCCTCGTCCGTGGTCTGCTTGAGCGCTTCAATGGCCTTGGGCACTAGCCCATCGAACTCTGCGAGCAGTGCATCGCTTGTCTCCATGCGGAGGATCTTGCGTGGGTCCTGCGGGGTGGCCATGTCGATGCCGGGCAGGGTGAGGATGAGGGCGATGTTCTGGGCGAACTCGGCGGTGTGGCCGGCGAGACGGTTGAGCAGCATGGACTTCTCATGCGGCTTGAAGTCGTTATGTCCGTCAGGAACGGCTTCCAGAACCTTGCGGGTCTTGGCGAGTTCGGCTTCGAGTTCTGGGAGGAGGCGTTCGGCTAGGGTCATGAAATTCCTCTTCAAAGGCAAAGGCAAAAGCGTCCTGACGCCGGACGGGCGGTGCTTCGCACGGTTTTGGACGCTTCGCGTTTTAAGTGATCTAGAGGCCTGTGGTGTTGTAGCCGCAATCGACGAACATGATCTCGCCCGTAATGCCGCTGGCCAGCGGGCTGCACAGGAACGCGGCGGTATTGCCGACCTCCAGCGCATCCACATTGCGGTGCAGCGGCGCACGCTCTTCCACCGCGTTGAGGATCTTCGAGAAGTCCCCGATGCCACGTGCGGCAAGCGTCTTGATGGGCCCGGCGGAGATGGCATTGACGCGGATCTTCTGCGCGCCCAGGTCGGAAGCGAGATAGCGCACCGCAGCCTCCAGCGCAGCCTTGGCGACGCCCATGATGTTGTAGTTGGGGAAGACCTTATCCGCGCCGTAGTAGGTGAGGGTGAGGATGGCTCCGCCGTCCGTCATAAGAGGCGCGGCGGCGCGGGTCAGCGCGATAAGCGAGTAAGCGCTGACGTCGTGGGCGACGCGGAAGTCCTCGCGCGTGGTCTGGACGACGGTGTTCTTGATGTTGGGCGCGAAGCCGATGGAGTGGACGAGGATGTCGAGCTTGCCATAAGCATCCTTGAGCTGCGCGAAGACAGTGTCGATCTGCTCGTCGGAGGAGACGTCGCAGGCAAAGGTGCGTGCGGCGGTTCCGTTGATGGCGCCCAGCTCGGCCGCGAGAGCTTCAGCGTCCTTCTGGAGGCGCTCGCTCTGGTAACAGATGGCGAGCGTGGCGCCCGCTTCCGAAAGCTTCTGGCAGATGGCCCAGGCGATGCTGCGCTTGTTGGCAAGGCCGAAGACGACGGCGATTTTGCCCTTGAGATCGATCATGATGCGTGTGCTCCTGTGAGTTCGTGGGTAAGGATAGCAGTTTGGCCGGACGCAGGCGTCAGGCGACGAGCCAGTCGTACTGCTCGTCCGTGATGGGGACGACGGAGAGGCGGAACTGGCGGAACAGGATGGAGTCTGTGAAGACGGCGGCAGCGCGGATCTGGTCCAGCGGCTTCTCGTTCTTCAGCCGCTTGCCGGGAGCGATGCGCACCTGCGGATTCTTCGGATCGGTCGCGTCGACGGAGACCACCTTGGCCGTGCCGATGGCGGCCTTGCCGATGTTCGAGTGGTAGATGACGAGCTTCTCACCCTTTTTCATGTTGCGCAGGTAGAGCAGCGCCTGGTTGTTGGCGATGCCGTCCCAGACGGTCTCCTTGTCGCGGAGCAGGTCGTCGTAGGAGTACTTGTTGGGCTCGGTCTTGAGGAGGAAAGGCATAAGGGCAGTGTAAGGCAGTATGGGGCGGTGGTGAGGCAGTGATGGTGCAGTAAGTGCTTAGCCGCCCAGGTCTATGAGGTGAACTTCAGGTAAAGGCTGGCCCAGAAAGCTGGTGCCCAGGCGCTGGAACTTCTCGATGGAATCGGTCGCGTAGAAGGTGCAGGTTGCGTGGGCGGACTGTGCGGACGCCGGGATCAGGGCGGCTGCGGCGTGGGCGGTTGCGGTGGCGGAATCGATGATCTTCAGCGGGTGATTCAGGGCGGTGAGGGTGCGCTCGATCATCGGGCGGAGCAGGGGGTAGTGCGTGCAGCCGAGGAGCAGCGTCGTCGCATTGGGGGCTTCTTCCAAGGCCTCCGTGAGGTAAATGCGCAGGACTTCGGCGGTGACGGGATGATCGATCCAGCCTTCTTCGACGAGTGGAACGAGCAGCGGACAGGCCTTCTCGTAGGCGGTTAAGCCAAGGGCTGTGCAGGCTCTGGTGTAGGCCCCGGATTGAACAGTGGCGGTGGTAGCAAGGACCAGCACGTTCGTGTCGGCATTCGCGCTGGCGGCGGCAGCGGTGCCGGGGGCAATGACGCCGACGACCGGGATGGGCAACGCCTGCTTCAGGTCATCAAGCGCAAGCGCCGTCGCGGTATTGCAGGCCACGACCAGCATCTCGATGCCCTGCTCCAGCAGAAAGGCGGCGCTTGAAAGCGCGTAGCGGGCGATGGTTTGCTGGGACTTGGCTCCGTATGGCAGGCGTGCGGTATCGCCCAGGTAGAGGTAGCGTGCGCCGGGGATCAGCGGCAGCAGCGCGCGTAGAACCGTAAGGCCGCCGAAGCCCGAGTCGAAGACGCCAATGGTGGGACCGTTTGGATTCGCGAGGGACATTATTCGGGGTTGCCGTCCGCGGCCAGGGGGTGAATGGCGGTGGCGGGGTCGGTGGTGGGGTAAGGGCGGGTCAGGTCGGCGTGGCCTGCGAGCGTGTCGCGTGAGACGCCGGCTACGAGGAACCGAACCTCCGCGACCTCTGGGAAGTTGGCGTGGAGCGTGGTCATGATGGCGCGGAGGGTAAGGTCTTCAGACTGGATGCTGGAAGGATGCGCGTCGGCGAAGGCCTGGGTGAAGTCGACCACGGCCAGCACGCTCCCGGCGTAGTGGGTGGTGCCGTAGGGGGAGGTCGAGGCGTGAGCCTGCTGGCCGGTATCGGCGGGATTGTTGATGGGCAGCCGGAGGAAGAAGACGCCGGCGATGGCGGGGCCGGGGGGCAGGGGGTGCGTAGACGCCGGGAGCGCCGCGTCGGCCAGCAGGCGATCCAGCAGGATGCGGGCGCGGACGGAGGGTTCCTGCGGAAGCGGCAGGGTGATGGCGTCGAGCGTGACCGTGCTGTCGGAATCGTTGGCCGTGGCAATCTGGGCCGACTCTTCGGGCGCGTCGACCGGCGCGGCGATGGGGCTGGCGTCGCGTTGCGCGATGACGCGGTCACGGCTGCGGATACAGCCATGGATCAGCAGCAGCGCCATCAGCAGGATGCCGCCCAGCAGGGTCCAGTAGACGATGCGCTGATATTTGGGGATCACTGGGGGACTCCTGGCGCTGGAGCTGCCGGGCGCTTGGTGGTGGGTGCAACGATCTGGGGAATCTTGGGCAGTGGAGCGATCTGGCCGGGGATCAGGTGGCCTGGCGTAACGACGGGCTTGGCTGGTTTGGGCTTGGCTGCGGGCTTTGCGGGCTCTGGTTTGGCTGGGTTGAGCGCGGCGGCGGCACGTGCGGCCTCAGCGGCCTCCGCCTGCAGGATGGCCTCAGCGTCGGTGCGCCAGTTGCCCAGACCTTCCGCGATCGCTGCGGCGACCTTCTGCTGGTACGCCTGATCCTGCACCGGCGTGGTTTTGCCGCCCTTTTCAGCCAGCGGCGCGATCTCCAGCGTCACGGCCGGGCAGCTCATCGAATCGATGGGCTTGACGGAGACGCGGCCGGTGACCAGGGGGATGGACTGGGCGGTGAGGGTTTCGGCCAGGCGGCCGGAGAGGGTGGTGGAGTGGGCGAGAGCCGGGGCCTGGGCGGTGTCCCACAGGAGCACCTGGCGAGGCTCAGCCTGGGTGTTGGGTGCCGTCAAGGCGGAGAGGAAGAGGTGGACGCCGTGGCCGGCGGGAGTGGTGTGAATGAGGAGGCAGGCCCCGGGGTGGAGGCGGTTGGCCTGCTCGGCGCGCTGGTCCGGGGTGAGTTGGGGCGGGGGTGGCGGAGGCGGAGTGGGGTTATCGGGATCGGCGGGCGGCGCTGCTGCGGGGGCCGGTGCGTCGGCCTCACGGGTGAGCTGGACGGTGAAGCCCTTGGCCTGCAGCAGGCCGCGCAGGCGCTGGGCGAAGGCCAGGTTGAGGTCCTTCTCCTTCAGGTTGGGGCCAAGCGTCGCGCCGCTATCCTGGTTGCCGTGCGCCGGGTCGAGCAGGATCAGGGTGGGGTTGAAGGAGGGCTGGTAGGGCTTCGCGGCTCGCTTGTGGGGCTTAGGTGTTGGCGTGGCTGCGGGTGCATCTGTTTGGGCGCTCGCCTGGACGGACGAGGCGGCGAGCAGCAGCACGGCGATGCGGAAGGGGATCACAGGAGGCTCTGGTGATTGTAAGGGAAGGGATTTGTAGACTTGACCCCTCCCCCGGTAAAAGTATGCAAAGTCTTCAAAATAATTGGGTTAGGTCTGGACTTCGTGTTCCGGGCCAATCATGACCCACTGGACGAAATGAGGCTCCCACGCATTTACGATGGGCCGTGAATGCGTGGAATTATCGGCCTAGTCGAGCGCGTAGATGGCGAGGCCGCTCAGCAGTTTCGGGTAGAAGTCGGTGGACTTCTGCGGCATCACGTCGTTGGACAGTGAGATGTCGCGGAGCTGGGTGAGGGTGACGGGCTTGATGAGGAAGGCCACGTCTGCCTCGCCCTTGTGGACCTGCTCGACGGCTTCCTTGGCATCGCGGAGGTAGCGGATGTTCTCGACCGCCGCAATGGACTCGTGGGAGAGGCCGATGAGGCGTTCAAGGACAAGGGTGTGGAGTTGGACGACGTCCAACTGTGCCTGGCGGGCGCTGATGCCTTGCAGGGCTTCTGCGATAGCCTCAGGCTTCGCGGTCAGGAGGTGGATGCCGTCGCGCGTGACGACTACGAACGCGGTCTTGTCCGTGGCGGAGAGTTCTTCTAGGTTCGGTTCCATGAGCGGGGTGATCTCGAAGTACGCCGCAGCCTTCGCGAGGAAGTCCGCCGTGATGAAGTCGCCCAGGTTGAAGAGGACGCGGTGGGTGGGGAGGATGGTAATGCCGGGCGCTTCCATGTTGACGAAGGTCATCATCATGGCGGCCTCCGGGAAGGTCGGTTTGGGCAGGAACGAGTGGCCTTCGTCGACGCGAGCTGAGGGCGATTCCTCGGACTCACGATCGTCCTCGTCGGACTTCGGCTGGTTCAGCCCCAGCTGCTCGGCGCGCTCGTGCATGTAGGTGACGCTGGTCTCGTAGCGATGGTGCCCGTCCGCGATGATCAGCTTCTTATCCGCCATGGCCCCGACGATGAGGTTGATGAGGTGTGGATCGGTCAGCTTCCAGACGCGGTGGACGACGTTGTACTCGTCGGTGATCTGGAGGTCGGCTGCTGCGCCGCGGTCGAAGATAAGCTTCTCAGCGGTAAAGGCGGGGTCGCTGTAGAGCATGTAGATCTGCTCACAGTAGGCACGGGTGGACTTGAAGAGCGCCAGCCGGTCCGACTTGTGCTTGGGGAAGGTCTGCTCGTGCCGGTAGACGACCTGGTCGGCGTAGTCGTAGAGATGGCCGAGACCGATGAAACCGCGACGTTCGCGCACCTCATCCGTATTGGGCACGGTGTAGGTCTGGGAGTAGCCGTAGAGCGCTGGCTCGCCCTCTTCCTTGAGGATGCCCTTCTTACGCCAGGACTTCAGGCTCTCGGCGGCGCGGGTGTAGACGCTCTGCTGCGGCGTGTCGATGGAGCCGGCGGCGTAGGGATCGGTGTCATCCGGCTCTTTCTTGCCCAGGATGACGCGGATCAGGTTGTACTTGGACCGGTCGTAGTAGGCCTGCTGCATTGCGGGCGTGATCTTGTCGTAGGGCTGGGTGACGACGTCTTCCATCTGGACCTTGGTGGTGTCGTAACGGAGGGCGCGGAAGGGGTAGATCTTTGCCATGTCTGTGTCGTTTCTCCAGCTTCGATTGTACGGGGGCGGGTGTTACTGGGGTGTTGGCTATACTTTGAGGTGCCGGGCCTACCTTTACGACCGGCGAGGTGGGCTGCTTTGACGTGGTTCAGAATGCGTGCGGGAGCGGCGCTGGGTGCGGTGAGCGCGTTCTTTGAGCGGCATGCGTGGTTGGCCGCGGTCCTGCTGGTGCTGGTGTATCTGCCGGCAGCGTTCGACGCCTCCCGCCATGCGCCCATGTGGCATGACGAGCTCTTCACCTACTACATCGCGCAGGCTCCAACGCTCCAGCAGATGTGGTTCGACCTGCGCACGCTCGACCTGAATCCTCCGCTGGTGTACCTGCTGAGCCGATGGTCGTTTGCACTGTTCGGGGTGAATACGCTGGCGGTGCGGCTGCCGGAGATTGCGGGCTTCCTGGTGTGGATGCTCTGCACGTTTCGGTTCGTGCAGCGGCGGATGGGCGTGATGTTCGGCGTATTTGCAGCGATGCTGCTGCTGGAGAGCGATCTGTTCCAGTTTGCGGTGGTGGCGCGACCGTACACGCTGATGCTGGGGTTTGTGGCGCTGGCCATGGTGGGGTATCAGGAGGCGACCGATGGCAGGCGGCGGCTGGGGCTCGGTCTGCTGCTGGCGGGGTGCGTGGGGATGCTGCTGAGCCATATCTTTGCGTTGCTGGCGATGGCGGGGCTGATCCTGGCAGAGCTTTGGAGCCGCAGGCAGCGGGGCAAAACGGACTGGGCGGTGCTGGCCGCGCTGGTAACGCCGCTGGCGGTGACGGCGATCTACGTGCCCATGCTGCGGAATCACGGGCAGGCCATCTTTCCGGCCGCGTTTCAGCCGGATGGCGAGGCCATCTTCAACTTCTACATCGCGTCCGTGAACCGGGAGCTTGTGGCGCTGGCGCTGACCGCGTTGGCGGTGTTGGTCGTGCTGGGAGTGAGGCATCTGCGCGGCGGCCCGCAGGAGCGGGGGGCGGCGTGGTTCTTCACCGGGGCCGAGTGGTTGACGGTGATCTGGATGATGACTGCTCCGCTGCTCCTGATTCTGGATCTGATGGCCTCGCATGGTGCATTTTTTCCGCGATACGGTGCGATTGCGACGCTGGGCGTGGTGATCCTGACAACGGCGCTGCTTGGCCGCTGGACGATCTCCGGGGGGCGGCTGGACGAGCGAGTGGGGCTGCTGGGAGCAGGGATCGTGCTGCTGATGTCCGGGCTTTGGCTGGTGGTGCCGCAGCAGATTGCCGCCGGAGAGCTGATCCCGACGGTCGCGAACTCGGAGCCCAGGGTGAAGCCCTGCGAGGCTTGCCGGATCACGGCTGCAATGGATGCCTCATTGCCTCTGGTGGACGCCAGCGGCCTGACGTTCATGGAGATGAACCATCATGAGAACGCGCAGATGCTGGATCGGCTCTACTACCTGACGGACAAGGCCGGAAGCACGCAATTCGCGCACGCGAATATTTTCGAGCAGATGCAGTCCGTGGCGGAGCGCTTCCATCTGCGCGGGCACGTTGCGGGGTACGGGGACTTCGTGCGGGAGCATCCCAGATTCTTCGTCTTGGGCCGGTACGACTACCCGGAGGACTGGCTGCTGCGGAAGCTGACGGCGGATGGGGCGGAGATCAGGGTGGTGGCGCGGACCAGCGATTCGTATCGCGACACGGAGCTCTACGAGGTCACGGTCAAGCCGGGACGGGCGCATTCAGGGCAGTAGAGCGTAGGCGTCGTAAGGGCCGGAGCTGCGTAGGAAGCGGTAGTGGCTCCAGATGGCGTTGAAGGCGGGGTCCTGCTGAAAGAAGGCGAGCAGGTTGTCGTGACGGTCTTCGAGCTCCTGGCATCGGACGGCGGGGTCCTGGCAGCGGGCTACGAGGACCAGCTTCGGTTGCCAGTGGGTGAGGTCTTCGACCATCCAGCGGTGTTGCTGGGCGATGAGCTCGGCGCGGCGCAGCGGGGTGAGTTTGGTGCCGCGAAGGATCGCCGGGAGCGTCCAGAGGTTGTTGGTGCGCTGAGACCACATGAGGCGATAGCGGTAGACGGGCATGATGGCGTCGTCAACCGAGGTGGTGAGGGTGGCGATGGGGGTGCCTGGGGGTAGGCTGGCGAAGAACGTTGGGTCCGGGGTGTCTATGGCGTAGGTGCGGTCTTCCGTGAATGGGCGCAGGCTGAAGGGGTAGCCCGAGAAGTGGATGGTGAGGGTCAGGGCTAACACGCCGAGGGCGGCGGTCGCGTAGGGGAACCACGCGGGCGTCGGGATGGGGTGGGCATCGGTGAGGACGACGAGTTCAAGCGCGAGGGCACAACCGAAGAACGCGATGCCCGGGAGCTGCTGGTAGTACCAGCCCGTGGCCTGGAGGTAATAGGCAAGGGTGGCAGCGGTTCCGGCGACGAGGAACAGGGTGATGGTGGGGCGGAGGGTGGTTGCCGGCGCTGATTGAAGGCGCGGGCGGAAAAAGAGTGCCAAGGCGATCAGGGCCAGGACGTGAAGCTGGAGGGATTCAAGGAAGAGCTGAAAGAGCGTCAGGTGGGCGATGGCCCAGTAGGTCGAAAGCAGGGTGGGCAGGGTGAGGGTGAAGAAGAGCGGCGTGAGGTGGTGGACGGCAAGCAGGAACGCCGCGCCGGCGAGGAGGATGACGGCGGAGTCGACACGAGGGCGGCGTCTACGAATCAGGACAGTGATTTCAACGGCGACGAGGACGAGCGCTTGCTGGGGTTTGAGGCAGGCTCCAATCGCAGCCAGCAGCGCCAACGGTGGCGAGGACTCAGACGCCGCGGCCAGCACATAAGGCAGGCAGAGCAGAACAGCGAGCTGATCGCGCTGGCCGAGATCCCGCGCCGGGACGATGGCGAAGAGGGTGACGAAGGCAAAGGCCAGGAACGCTTTTTGTGACGGGCTGAGGGTGACGCGGAGGCTCAGGATTCGCCAGGAAAGCGTGGCGATCCCAGCTTCGAGCAGCACAGCCAGGAGCTTGGCGGCGAAGGGGATGCCGAGGTGCAGGCGCTCGGCCATCGCGACCGGGATGGCCGAGAGCCAGACGACGGCGGGAGTGTTGGAGTCGAAGATCTCCGGCCCATACAGCGTTGCGCCGTGCAGCCAGCGCTGGGCCATCAGCAGGAACCAGAGCTGGTCATGCCCGGCGGCGGGGATCAGCGCCAGCAGCGCGGCCATGCCGAGAGCGGTAACGGTCAGGATCTGGAGGGTGCGGAGGCTTTTCACGGAGAATTTTGATCGATAGAAGGAAAACGTTGATCAGGCTGGAACGGAAGTTGTCCTGTGTTTGTCATGAAGTGTTCGAAAACAGCGTCTTAGGTGTAATCTGCGGGCGTGGATTGCTGCCTGCAAACGACTGAGCTGCGCGGGCATAGGGCCTATTATGCGGGATCGGGAACGGTGGAAGAACGGGTTGGGCCGGATGCTGGGGGTGCTCGCGCTTGCGCTGGCGTGTGGACCTCTGGGCCGGGGACAAGAAAATCCGCTGGATAAGGTGGAGACGTCGATTCCCAAGCCGCCCGCAGCCAAGGCTCCGGCTGCGCCGGAAGATAAGTTGCCGGAGGCCACCGTGGCCAGGCCCAGGAACGGTGCGAGGCTGCGGCTGGAGGCCAACCTGGTGCTGGTGCCCATGACGGTGACCACGACCGATACCAATCGTCTGGTGACCGGGCTGGAGGCGACTAACTTCGAGGTCTTCGACAACAACACAGGGCAGGTGATCAAGACGTTCTCCACCCAGGACGCGCCGGTAACGATCGGCATCGTCTTCGACCTCAGCGGCAGCATGACCTCAAAGTTTGGGCGGGCGCGCAAGGCGCTGAGCGAGTTTCTGCGGACGTCCAACCCGGCGGACGAGTTTTTTGTAGTCGGTTTCAATGACAAGCCAGCCGTCATCGTGGATTACACATCAGACGTGGAGGATGTGGAGGCCAGGATGGTGATGCTGAAGCCGGAGAACCGCACGGCTCTGATCGACGCGGTCTACCTGGGCGTCAACAAGCTCAAGGAGGCCAAGTACGACCGCAAGGCGCTGCTCATCGTCTCCGACGGCGGCGACAATCGCAGCCGCTACACGGAAGGCGAACTCCGCCGCGTGGTGCGGGAGAGCGACGTCCAGATCTACTCCATCGGCATCTACGACGCCTATGCGCCGACCGAGGAGGAGCAACTTGGGCCGGTGCTGCTGAAGGACATCTCCGAGATGACCGGCGGGCGCATGTTTCCGGTGACCGACATTGCGGACATGGCGGATATCGCCAGCAGAATCAGTGCGGAGTTGCGCAACGAGTATGTCATTGGTTACCGTCCAACTGAAGTGAAGAAAGACGGCAACTGGCGTAAATTGAAGGTACGGTTGGTGCCTCCGCCAGGCTTGCCGGCTATGGATGTTCACTATCGCCAGGGGTACTATGCAGCTTCGCAGTAACTTTGCAGCACTTTGCGTCATGGGATTGATGGTGGGCGGCGCGATGGGTGCGGAGGCCCAGACCGCTCCGGCTGTCCCTGCTCAGACGCCGATCCCGGCCCAGACTCCAAGCCAGGTTCCGACCACCGCCCCTCTAAACGTGGATCGCGACCCCGTGCCGTCCCCCGATCCAGACCCCGCGCCCGGCGTAACCGCGGCCGCACCCACCCAGGGCCCGCAGGTGGAAAAAGGCCAGGGTGGACGCTACACCTTGAAACAGGATGCCTTTGAGGTCGTACTGAATGCGTCCGTCATCGATGGCAGCGGCCAGACCATCCAGACACTGCAGCAGGACGCCTTCCACGTTTATGAAGACGGTGTCCCGCAGACCATCAACAGCTTCAAGCACCAGGACCTGCCGGTCTCGATCGGCCTCCTGATCGATAGCTCCGGCTCCATGTACGACAAGCGCAACGCGGTGGACAAAGCCTCGATCGACCTGGTGAAGCTCTCGAACCCCATGGACGAAGAGTTCCTGGTCGACTTCAGCACCGAGGCCTTCATCGACACGGACTTCACCACCAGCGTCGACAAGCTCTCGCAGGGCCTGAGCTACATCAAATCCAGCGGAGGCACCGCGGCGTACGACGCACTGGTCGCCTCAGCCGACTACCTAACCAAGAACGCCAAGAACACCAAACAGGTGCTGATCATCATCACGGACGGTGAGGACAATGCTTCGAGCGCGACGCTCGAGCAGTCCATCCGCCGCATCCAGGATCTCGACGGGCCGGTGATCTACTGCGTGGGTCTGCTCTTCGGTGAGGATACGGATCGGCGCGAGTCCCGCCACGCGCGCAAGGTGCTGGAGAGCCTGGCGGCTGAGACCGGCGGCCAGGCCTATTTCCCGAAGTCGCTCAAGGAAGTGGACGGCATTGCGGCGGAGGTTGCAGCGGATATCCGGACCCAGTACACCATCGCCTACCGCTCCACCAATCCGCCCAGCAAGGGCGGCTACCGGCAGGTGCATGTGGAGGCCAAGTCCAAGGGCTTCGGACGCCTGCAGGTTCGCACGCGCAACGGATACTATCCACGGACAACGACAGGCGCAGTGGCTGCCAAGTAAACCTACACCGGCAGCAGCGCGGCCATGGTTGGATCGTCTGCCTCGCCCGATTGGGAGAGGTTCTGAGCTGTCTGAAACTCAATCAGGGCGGATCGCGTTCCCGGTCCCATCGAGCCGTCAATCCCATGCGGGTCCAGGTTGTTGAAGGTGAGATACACCTGCGCGGAGCGGACGTGAAGATCCGGTGAAGCCCCCGCATTGATCTTCTGGTAGAAGCCGTTCAACTGCACGTCATAGTGGTTGATGACGTAGTTTGCGCCGTTGTATCCGCGTGCAAACGACTGCCAGTCGTGCACGGCAAGAAAGCGGTTGAGCTTGTTGCCCAGGATGAAGCCGCCCACGGCTGCGAGCTGCGCATCCTCTGAATCGCACATGTCCGCGACCATCGTCTCCACGTCCGGAAAGCCCGCCACCGCAAAGTTCGCGCCCATCACCTGCCCGATGCCCCAAGACGCGCTCATCAGCGCCGCATGGCGGTTCAGCGCGACGGCCTCGGCCAGCCGAACGTACTGATTCGCACCACCCATGCCGTAGCCGCCGGGCGTCGGCGAGCTGATGCCGGGGTGGCTCGCGTCGTACGCGCCCTGGGTCAGGCGGGAGAAGAAATGGCGCTCGAACAGGATCTGCGGACGGCGATCCTGGAGGAAGCCCGCACCGTGCGTTTCGACCGAGACGACGGTCTGGATCTCGGCGCTTCCCACGCCAAGCTTCTGCGCGACATCAGCCAGTCCGTCGGCGCTCAACGCAAGGCTTTTTCCAACAAAATCAGGCATCATCTTCTCCAGGCAAGGTAGGGAATCAGGGGTGGGACAGGCGTAAGTGCTGCCATAAAAGACAGCGGACGCAACAGTGTAAGCGAGGTGGACGGGCCCGGGTCGATCGATGAAAAGCTACTTGAATCGGTAGCGCTAAACTAGTGAACCACAAGTGCTCTGTCAATTGGAAAAGACAAGCGCCGGGGCCGAGAGTTACTCCGGGCGTTCCGGCCATGCGTGCCTCGGATACCGCCTCATCAGCTCACGCCGCACCTGCGGATAGAGCCGCGTCCAGAAGCCTTCGAGGTCGGTGGTCGTCTGCACGGCGCGGTGGTTGGGCGCAAGCAGATGCACCACCACCGGCGTGCGTCCGGGGCCGATACGCGGCGTCTCCGTCATGCCAAAAAAATCCTGCAGGCGCGACGCGATCCAGGGCGGCTTGCCGGTCTCGTAGTGGACCTTGGTCTGCCGGCCGCTGGGCAGCTTGACGCTGGTAGGCGCGGCCTCGCGCAGCTTGCTCTGGCCGGCAGCCTGTTCGAGCATCGCCAGCAAATCAGCCGATGAGTTCTTCAG
The DNA here is from genome assembly GCF_000178975.2 of Granulicella tundricola MP5ACTX9. Taxonomy (NCBI): domain Bacteria; kingdom Pseudomonadati; phylum Acidobacteriota; class Terriglobia; order Terriglobales; family Acidobacteriaceae; genus Granulicella; species Granulicella tundricola. The sequence goes on from NC_015064.1 coordinate 1,532,592, forward strand.
CTCCGCAAAGCTGCGCTTGCCAAAGCATAGATCGTTGAGGACCGCTGAAAGATCAGGCGGGGTGATGCCTGCAACCTCGATGCGGGCGTTCAGATCCGCAAGCGCAGCCTCCTCGACGAAGCGCGTGACTCCGACCTCCAGCATCTTCTCCGCAAGCAACGCCGCCGCAGCCTCCGGGGCTGGCATACTGTCGCGCGACTCCTGCACGATCAGCTCTTCGTAGAGCAGCGTTTCAACCGCCTCGACCCGCTCGGCCGTGCGATGCCAGCTCAAACTGGAGACCTCGCGCATGCGTTCAGGGAAGAGGTCGATGAGCCACTCCGGCTCGATGCGCGCGGTCATACGGATCAGCGGCAGCGGCTTCTCGGTGCGGTCCTCCACCTCCAGCGCGACCATGAACTCATAAGGCGGCGGCTCGCCGTCCAGCTCCGCCGAACCGCCGGAAGACAGCAGCACCTGGCTCCCCGCACGCAGCCGAGCCACACGATCCGGATGGCCGCTGAGGACTGAAAGCAGCAGCGCGTCGTCATCGTCTCTGCCCTCCTTCGCATGGGCAATCCTGCCGAGCTGCTTCTGCAGTTGCAGCGTCCGCCCATCATGCTCGGCCTCCAACGCCGTCAACAGATCATGCTGCGGGCTGCGTTCGCCGGAGCTCAACATCGCCGCCGCCAGGCATCCCTGCGCGCCCACGCCGCGCGCCTGAGACTCAACCACCAGCCGCGCCAGCCGAGGCGGCAGGGGATAGCGCGACATCTTCTCCGCCATCGCGCCCACCGCCCCGAGGCCATCCAGCAGCTTCTCCGCACGCTCCACCGCCGGGGGTGGCGGCGCGTCGAGCCAGTCGATTTCATCGAAGCCCGCAAGCCCCATGACCCGCAGCGCCAGGCATAACTGCGCAAGGTCGCTCCGGACGATCTCCGGCGCGTCATGATCCGCACGTTGCCGGTAGTCCTCCTCGGAGTAGAGCCGCAGCACGCGTCCAGGGCCGGTACGTCCTGCGCGTCCCGCCCGCTGCCGCGCCGAGGCCTTGCTGACCCGGCTAACGGCCAGCGTCGGCAGCCCTGTCCACGGCGAATACGACGCCACCCGCGCCAGCCCGCTATCGATCACCGCCGACACGCCGTCGATCGTCACCGAGCTCTCCGCAACATTCGTCGCCAGAATCAGCTTGCGTTCAGCCGAAGGCGAGACCACACGATCCTGCTCTGCGGGCGTGAGGTCACCATGCAGTTGCAGCACGATCATCCCGGCCTTCCGCGCCACCGTCTCACACTCCCGCATAGCCTTGCGAATCTCCGCCGCGCCCGGCAAAAACACCAGAATGTGCCCGGATGATTCATCCTTCGTCAGCAGTTCAACCCCATGCCTGACCTGCGCGGCCAGCGTCAGTGGAGAGTACGGCATATGCCGCACCGCAAGCTCAAACAGCCGTCCCTCAGACCGCAGCATCGGGCAGCCGCCCAGGTACTCCGAGACCGCCGCAGCCTCCAGCGTCGCCGACATCACCACGATCCGCAGCTCAGGCCGCGAGACCTGCAATCGCTTCAGCAACGCCAGCGCCAGGTCGCCATCGAGATGCCGTTCATGGAACTCGTCCAGCACCACCGCATCCACGCCCTTCAGCGTGGGGTCGCCGATCAACCGCCGCGTCAGAATACCTTCGGTCACAAAGCGCAGCCGCGTGCGTGGGCCGCTGACCTCCTCAAACCGCACCTGGTACCCGACCGTCCCACCCACCTCTTCACCCAGCTCCGCAGCCACCCGCCGCGCCGCCAGCCGAGCCGCAATCCGCCTCGGCTCCAGCACCAGGATCTCGCCCTGCACCAGCCCCAGCAGCGCCGGCGGCACGCGCGTCGTCTTACCCGCGCCGGGTGCGGCCTCGATCACAAGGTTGGGAGTGCGCGCCAGCGAAGACAGAATCGCAGGTAGAATCTCGTCGATGGGAAGTGCGAAAGGTACAGCAGCTTTTTGAGTCACCGGCTTCCATCGGAACACGCCCGCCGGGCAGGGTCAATGCGCGTGGACGGCAGGGAAGCCGCCGAATCTTTGAATCGACCAGCACCCCAGATGTGTCTATGAACATGCAGCAGAAGGAGAGTTTCATGGCAGAGCAGCAGGCAGAACAGAAGAAGGTCGCGCTCATCTCGGGCGCGAACCGTGGCATTGGCTTTGAGACCGCGCGTCAGCTCGGACAGCAAGGCGTCAGCGTCGTGCTCGGCGCACGCACCCTCCAGGCCGCGGAGTATGCCGCCGGCATCCTCAAGGGTGAAGGCATCGATGCCTATGGCGTCAAGCTGGACGTCACCGACGTGGAAGACCGCCGCAACGCAGCCGCATACATCCTCAAGCACTTCAGCAAGCTCGACATCCTGATCAACAACGCCGGCATCGGCGCGGAGGGCGGCATGTTCAACGCCGCCAAGCCCAGCACCACCTCACCGCAGGAGCTTGAGGGGATCTTCGCGACGAACGTCTTCGCCGTCGTCTATCTCACCAATGAGCTGCTCCCGCTGATCCGCAAGAGCGACGCCGGCCGCATTGTCAACCTGTCCAGCATCCTCGGGTCGCTGACCCTGCACGCGGACCCCAAGAGCCCCATCGCAGGCATCAAGCTGCTGGCGTACGACGCGTCCAAGTCCGCACTGAACGCCTACACCATCCACCTGGCGGCAGAGCTCAAGGACACTCCCATCAAGGTCAACTCCGCCCACCCCGGCTGGGTCAAGACGGAGATGGGCACGGACGCCGCACCCATGGAGATCGTGGACGGTGCCAAGACCAGCGTCACCCTTGCACTGCTGGGACCGGACGGCCCCACCGGCCGCTTCATCCACATGGGCGACGAGCTCCCCTGGTAGCCTGCCCCCGCAACCCAAACAAAAAAAGCCACCCCGCAAAGGGTGGCTTTTCTCATGCTGTGAAGCCGTGCAACGATCTAGCCGCGTCCGCAGCCATGCGTAAAGACCAGCGGCTTGCGCCACTCCTCCAACGTCGCATAGGCCACGCAGCTCGCACCCGTCTCCGTGTTCAATCGCCAGGTCAGGTTGCCTTCGCGATACCACTGATACTCGCCCCGTCCGGCAAACGCCGCGCCGTTGGGAGGGATGGGCTGCAGCGTGTCCCGCCCAAAGTCGGGCCGGTCGGAACGCCGGCCGGGGTCGTCGAAGCGGCGCTGCTGGTCGTCAAAGCGGTGGTCATTTGCGTGATCGAAGCCACGATCGTCCGCACGGTCGTGCCCGCGATCGTCCGCATAGCCGCCGTCACGCTCCGGGATGCGGAAGCGCTGGTTCGGATCGTTATCCGGCACCGGCTGGCCGCCACCGTCATCAAACCGCCGCCCGTTTTCGCCGTTATGCCGATCCTGCTCCGTGCCCCTGAAGTCGAACTTATGTTCGCTTTGGCCGTCGGCGGTTTCGCCCGCGTTCTCACGCTTGAAGGCGCTCTCCTGCTCGGGCGAAAGGCAGCCCGTGCAACTGACGTTGCCGTCGTCCATACGCTGGCGATGCTCGTAGTTCTTCCACGCGTAGTAGCAGCTCACCACCAGAATTACGATCAAGATCAAAACCAGAATCCGTCGAGCCATCCAATTCCTCCAAAGGCGATTCAGCAAAGGCAATCTAACCAGGGCAGCGGCACAGGCGTAACGATCCGCCCAGGCTGCCCCAATGCAAGTGCAAATGTTTTCCCTGCTATGCTCCCACACTAACCCAGCGCACGCCACAAGCGGAATGTCTTTTCGCTAATCTTTTTCATTTGCCCCCGCCCGGAACACCTTTCTCGCTGTCCTCCGCCCGGCCCGGACGAGTATGATTAGAGGGTGCCGAAATACTCCATCGTCGTCCCGTTTCACAACGAAGAGGAGAACGTCACCACGCTTTATGACCGCCTCAAAGCCGTCATGGAGCAGTTGAATGAGAGCTTTGAGCTCGTCTTTGTAGACGACGGCTCGCTCGACCGCACCTACCGCCTGCTGGAAGAGATCGCCGCCGTCGACTCCCGCGTCCTGGTCGTCAAACTCCGCCGCAACTTCGGCCAGACCAGCGCCCTCGCCGCCGGATTCGATCATGCCCAGGGCGACTTCATCCTGGCCATGGACGGCGACCTCCAGCACGAGCCAACCGAGATCCCGCAGTTCCTCGCCAAGCTGGAAGAGGGCTACGATGTCGTCAGCGGCTGGCGCTCGGAGCGCGGAGACAATATGTTTCTGCGGCGCATCCCCTCCGGCATCGCCAACCGCCTCATGGCCGCGCTCTCCGGCGTCGATATCCACGACTTCGGCACTACCTTCAAGGCCTACCGCCGCGAGGTCATCCAGAACATCCCCCTCTACGGCGAGATGCACCGCTTCATCCCCGCGCTGGCAAGCTGGTACGGCGCCAGCATCTGCGAAGTCCCCATCTCGAACCCCGCGCGCGTCGCAGGCAAGAGCCACTACGGCCTCTCCCGCACCTTCCGCGTCTTCTTCGATCTCCTGACCATCCGCTTCCTGCTCAAGTACATGACGCGCCCGCTGCACTTCTTCGGCACCATCGGCGCGGCCGGCATCCTCAGCGGCGGCGTGATCAGCGTCTGGCTGATGGCCCTGAAGCTCCTCACCCACACCGCCGTCCACGACGATCACGCCCCCTACTTCACCATCGCCAGCGTACTGATCCTGGGCGGAATCCAGATGCTCGGCATCGGCCTCCTGGGCGAGCTCCAGGTCCGCCACTTCCACACCGCCGAACACCGCGCCCCGTACGCGGTCGACCGCATCCTGCGCCTCCGCAGCAACGAAGAATCCCTCCTCCACTAAAAATGACTGATGGCTGGGAACAGTAAGACTTCATTGTTCCTTCTTGAGGGCCTGTTGTGCCTCAAGAATGTCTTCTACATCAGCCAGATCACGCAGACGCCCCACGGTCCGTTTGTTCTTGACCAGGTCCACCGCAGAGATGACAGGAACAGTCAGGCTTCCGTTGACAACCGCGTACACCCTGCGTTCATAGCATTCATCAAATTCCACACCGCTGATGGCCTGCAGAACATCAGCACGATGAGGGGGCTGCCCCATCTGAAAGAACGATTTTCCGTCATTGAAATCAGCCGCTGTTAAACCTGCTAGCGGCGCCCCAAACGACGCGAGCGCACGAAAGACAGCCTCGCTGTTTTGCTCGTCCTGGCGAATGAAGACGTCAAGATCCTTCGTCGCCCGTGGTTCTGAGTGCACACCAACCGCATAGCCACCGATGACGAGATACTTAACGTCCTGACCGTTCAAAGCGGACAAGAGTTCGAGGTGATCCTTGCTCAGTTCCACCGGCATCTCCCTTGAAGGCATATCCATCGCGAGTCGCGTCCCAGACCGCCGCCAGACGCTCCCCGGCGGGAAGACTCTGCCAGTAGCGGAAGTTCTCAGCCCGCTGCTCCGCCACATCGGTGACTCTGCGGATAGTCTTGTCCATAGCTATATTCTACCGCCCTGGGGCTTCATCCGCGCCCACCGGCATTGAACTTCGTGTTTGAATCCAATGAACCGAACGTGACTCCAGCTGTGAAGTTTTGGAGGTTGTCCGTGCCGATCCACATCAGGCCGCTCCGCACCGATGAGATCCCCCAGATCACCGCGCTCATCCGCGCCTCCGTCCGTGGCCTGCAGGCCGGCGACTACGACGAAGCCCAACGCGAAGCCGCCATCGCCACGGTCTTCACCGTAGACACCCGCCTCGTCGCCGACGGAGGCTACTTCGCCGCCGAGACAGAAGACGGCATCCTCATCGGCTGCGGAGGCTGGAGCGCCCGCAAGACCCTCTACGGAGGCGATCATCAGCTTGAAGATAAGGCCCCGGACTGGCTCGATCCCGCAGTGGACGCCGCCAAGATCCGAGCCATCTTCGTCCACCCCGACTGGGCTCGCCAAGGTATCGGAGCCATGCTCCTTCACGCAGCAGAACAAGCCGCCCATACCGCCGGCTTCCGCCGCTACGAGATGGGGAGCACCCTCACCGGCGTCAGTCTCTACAAGCGTTCAGGCTACCGCGAACTCGAACGCATCCAGGTCCCCGTAGCCGACGGACAGACCATAGAAATCGTCCGCATGACCAAAGACGCACATTGACTTGATGTCGGCTTTCACTGGCCCATGAGAAACTAGACTCTATGCCCTTAAACGTCGGAATCGTAGGCTTGCCCAACGTAGGCAAGAGCACCATCTTCAACGCCCTCACCTCAGCCGAGGCGCAGGCCGCCAACTACCCCTTCTGCACCATCGACCCCAACGTCGGCGTCGTCCAGGTCCCTGACGCGCGCATGGATCGCATCGTCACCATGGTCAAACCCGACTCTATCGTCCCCACCACCATGGAGTTCGTCGACATCGCCGGCATCGTCGAAGGCGCGTCCAAGGGTGAAGGTCTCGGCAACCAGTTCCTCAGCCATATCCGCCAGACCGACGCCATCCTCCACGTCGTCCGCTGCTTCGCGGACCCTGAGGTCATCCACGTCGCCGGCGGCGTCAACCCGCTGCACGACATCGACATCATCAACACCGAGCTTCTGCTCGCCGATCTCGACACCGTGGAAAAGCGCGCCGTCAAGGCAGAAAAAGCCGCCAAGTCCCAGTCCGCCACCGCCGCCCAGAAGTCCGAGCACTCCGCCATCCAGAAGCTCCGCGAGGTCCTCAACGCAGGCAAGCCCGCCCGCGTCGCAGAGCTGGAGGACGATGAAAAGCTCATCGCACGCGACCTCTTCCTCATCACCGCCAAGCCCATGCTCTACGTCGCCAACGTAGACGAGTCCGCCCTCACCACCGGCAACGAATGGACCGACGCCGTCGAGAAACGCGCCAAGGAAGAGGGAAGTGAGGTCGTCCGCATCTGCGGTCAGATGGAGGCCGACATCGCCCAGCTCGACGCAGCCGAGCGCCAGGAGTTCCTCTCGGAGATGGGTCTCACGGAGCCCGGTCTCAACCGCCTCATCCACGCCGCCTACCGCCTCCTCGGCCTCTATACCTACTTCACCAGTGGGGTGCAGGAGGTCCGCGCCTGGACGATCAAGAAGGGAACCAAGGCCCCCGGAGCCGCCGGAGTCATCCACTCGGACTTCGAGCGCGGCTTCATCAAGGCAGACGCCTACCACTGCGAAGACCTCTTCCGCCTCGGCTCAGAGCAGGCCGTCAAGGAAGCCGGCCTCCTCAAGTCAGAAGGCAAGGAGTACGTCGTCAAGGACGGCGACATCCTCTTCTTCAAGTTCAACGTCTAGCCGCCCTATCCCTTCCGCCGCATCAGCAACGTAAGCCCCAGCCCGAACAGCACCGCCGCGGCCCTGCTCATCTGTGCCACGGCGTTGCTCTTCGCCACCTGCCCCGGTCGATATACCCGGAAGCCCTCCGCCTGCACCTTCGCTCTCACCTCGGGATGCAGCAAGGGTGTTCCTGAAGCCTCATACGGAACGGTGTCGTGCTGATTCAGGTTAGGCGGCTGGTAGTTGGCATCGGTGGTCAGCCGTTTCCACAGGCTCGGGTGGATCAGCGCATCGTTCGGGATCTCCCTGCGGTGCGGCCACGGCGACCACTGCAACTGTGGGTCTCCCTTATCGTCAAAGTACGTATGGGGAAACCACTCCAGCGGCTTCCACTTCCAGTTCAGCGATTCGTGCAGGCACACTCCAGGCAGCGCCGGCTTGTTCAAATCGCTCAAGCCCGGCAGCGCCGCATCGGTCTCCCCGAAGATCACCGTGCGCTTCTCATCGTTCTGAATCAGACCGTCAGCAACGGCTTCATCCAGCATCCAGCGCAGCGCATCCATCGCAGGCGCGGACTCGCTCTGCGAGTAGCTTCCACCCACATCGGAATGAACCCCTGCGAACCAAGCCTGCACGATATCCTGCTGCCGGTCCGCGGCATCGGCATAACACTGAGCCAGCACGGGCGTCTCAGCAGGGGTCAAAGGCTGCCCCCAGAGATTGTCCTGGAAGAAGCAGCGCCGCTCGTCCACCGAGACCGCATGCCGGCCCTTACGCATCACCGGGTTCTGCCCGTCGAACAGCAGCTTCACCGGGTCGTAGATCCAGCCCACGGATGAAACCGTATCCCACACCCCCACAAAGTGGATCGGCACCTGGCGCGAAAAGGTCTCACGAAACGCCATCGACTCAGCAGTCTCCTGCAACCGGCGTCCGTGGCGATTATCCCGTCCATAAGCCGCCTTGCTCTCCGTCGAGTACATCTGCAGCAGGTACGGCAGATGCCCTTCATTGCCCGGACACAGCAGCCCGAACATGGAGATCGCGCCAGCCAGCGCACGCACCGTGTACGCACCGCGAGAGAAGCCGAAGAGGTAGATCCGGTCGGCGTCCATCGGCCCGTCGCCGTCGTTGTACTGCGCCATCAGAAAGCGATACGCATCGGCAAGGTTATCCATGAACCCTGCGCCAAACGCCATCCCGTAGATCAGGCTCATCTTCTTGCCCACGCCAGTCTTGTTGGGATTGCCCATCGTCCCAACGCCCGGATGGTAGTACGCCACCTGCTCTTTATCCACCTTCATGCAGGTGTAGAGCTTCACCACGTTGGAGTTTGAGTCGCCAAACTCATTACCCGTTCCGTCACAGCAAACAACGATATTTTTCGGCATCGCGCACCTCGGCAGAGATCAGGAATAAAAGATTGCAATGAATACACCCCATTCCGCAGAAGAAAGAAAGCAGAAAATTACTCCGGCTGCAGCGCGACTCGATCAATCGTTTGATCTTCGCCATTCCGGCCCTCAAAGGAAGTCCCGGCCCTTCCGGATTCCTGTTTCGGTAAAAATCTACTGCCTCATCCAGGACAGGCCGAGACACCGCAGGCAACGCATTTTCATGCTGCGCCATCACCAGAAATGCGAGGCAGTATCCCCGCGCTATGGAACGTGTATCTTGTTGCCTAAGTCAAAAATAAGTTCGACATCATCAATTCTTCGGAGGCATACCAGGTAGCTATGCAGGCCATTCAGATTACCCAGACCGGCGGACCAGAGGTCCTCACCCTCACCCAACTCCCAGATCCCACCCCAACCCCCGGACAGGTCTCCGTCCGCATTGAAGCCTCCGGCGTCAACTTCATCGACACCTACTTCCGCGAAGGCCGTTACCCCGCCCAACTGCCCTATACCCTCGGCCAGGAGGCCGCAGGAACCATCGTTGCCTTAGGCGAAGGCGTCACCGGCTTCCACGTCGGGGAGCGCGTCGCCTTCAACGCTGCCACCGGCACCTACGCCGAGTTCGCCCTCGCCCCCACCTCCGCGCTCCTCAAGCTCCCGGACAACATCTCCGCCCAGCAGGCCGCAGCCGCGCTCGTCCAGGGCATGACCGCTCACTACCTTCTTCATTCAACGTTCGTCCCCCAGTACAACGACAAGATCCTGATCCACGCGGGCGCAGGCGGTACCGGCCTCCTGCTCATCCAGATGGCCAAACGCTTTGGCGCACACGTCATCACCACCGTCTCCACGGAAGAGAAGGCTGCCCTCGCTCGTGAAGCAGGCGCGGACGACGTGATCCTCTATACCCAGGAGGATGTCGTCGAGCGAGTCCACCAGATCACCGAAGGCACTCGCCTCCCCGTCGTCTACGACTCCGTCGGCAAGTCCACCTTCGAGCAGTCGCTCAAGTGCCTCTGCCCCCGCGGCACCCTCGTCCTCTTCGGCGGAGCCTCCGGCGCAGTCCCGCCGTTCGATCTCATCCGCCTCTCGCAGATGGGTTCCCTTTACGTCACACGCCCTACGCTCAAGGACTACGTCGCCACCCGCGAAGATCTCGAGCAGCGCGCCCGCGACGTCTTCCGCTGGGTCGCGGAGGGCTCCCTCAAGCTCCGCATCGCCCACACCTACCCCCTCGCAGAAGCCGCCCAGGCCCACCGCGATCTCGAATCCCGCAAAACCACCGGCAAGCTCCTCCTCCTGCCGTAGCACAAACACATCCGTGCCCCATCCATCGCAGGTCTCACCGCGATGGGTGGGAAGTAAGAGCCCCAAGCTGATAGCTCACGGCTCATAGCTGACAGCTGGAAGAAAACCTTTCGCCTCAGAATCGAACCGGCCCGCTCACCCACCACCTTCGCAAGAGTCGTATCCTCAATCCAGATGCGTCTCCTGCCCTTAGCTCTTCTCTCCCTGGCGGTCCCCGCCCACGCGGTCGTAGTCCAGGGCACCGTCACCGGCCCCTTCGGCCAGCCCGTCCCCGGCGCCCGCATTCAGCTCATTCAGCTCGGTGCCGGCACCCGCTCCGTCGCGGACGCAGTCTCCGGCGTCGACGGCGAATACGAGATCCGCACCGACGTCGCCGGCCGCTTCCTCCTCCTCACCGCCTCCCCCTACTTCGCCCCGCAGATCGGCGTCGATTTCTACGCCGGCCGCACCGATCTCGTCACCCGCGATATCACCATGGACCCATCCTCCCTCACCCCCCTCAAGACCACCCTCCCCAACAATCTGGACACACCCCTCGCGCAGCTCTCCACCCTCCTCACCCAGCTCCCCGCCGATCACCTCCTCACCCCCGCGCAGATCCCCAGCCAGCTCCCCTTCGCCCCCGCAACCTTCCTCGTCCAGACCGGCCAGCAAGGCCAGCCCGCGGCCTTGTACCTCCGTGGCGCAAACCCCGACGCCAACGCCGTCCTGCTCGACGGCCAGCCCATCCAGTCGCTCGGCGGAGCCTTCAACTACGGCACCTTCTCCACCACCGGCCTAGCCGCCTTGGCCAGCTCCGCGGCCGTCCAGCTGGCCCCCGGCCCCAACCCCACCGAAGCCCCCGCCGCGGAAGCCGGCACCATCGCCTTCGCCACTCCCCGAGCTTCCACCGCGCACCCCGCGCTGGACTACTCCGGCGACGCCGGCAACCTCCACGCCTGGCGCAACGAAGCCGCCGTCACCCTCACCCGTCGCCGCGCAGACCTCTTCGCCGCCTACTCCCACTTCAACATCTCCAACGCCCTCTCCAACGACCAGTTCAACACCGGCACCGCCGCCCTCAACGCCGGCTACAACATCGCCGCCAACACCAGCCTCCGCGCCACCCTGCGCCAGGAGACCAGCGCCGCCCCGCTCCCCATCGCCTACGATCTGGGCCTCACCCCCAGCACCCGGGACGCCGCCCAGAACCTCTACGGCACCTTCACCTTCGACACCCGCACCGCCGGCGGCTGGCACAATCAGCTCCGTTACGGCCTCGTCCGCCGCCGTGAGCAGCTCTTCGTCTACACCGAACCCGCCCCGCGCCTCGTCACCCTGCGCGGAGCCAACGGTTCGACGATCACCGGCCTCGCCACCTACCCCAACCTCCCCGCACGCGCAGACCAGGCCACTAACCGCGACCAGGCCACCTACCAGACCGACTATCCCCTCACCCAATGGCTCACCGGCCTCTTCACCTTCCGCTACCAGAATGAGCGAGCCCTCGACGCCCAGGCCGGCCTCGCTCCCAGTCAGCAGCAGGGAACACCAGCCCCCAGCTTCAGCAGCAGCTTCAACCTCACCAACCTCACCTTCGCCACCGCCTTCAAGGCAGAATACAAACACCGCCTCTTCGGAGAGGCCTCCGGCGATCTCAACCACTCCAACTTCATAGGCTTCACCGGCTCCCCCCGCCTCGGCCTGACCTATACGCCCGTGTACCTCGGCGCACGCCGCTTCCGTGGCACCTCGCTCCACGCCACCGTCGCCGCGTCCTCCCGCGAGCCCGGCCTCCCGGAGATCGTCTCCAAGGTCACCATTCCTGCGCGTTCCCGCACCCTGGACCTCGCCGTCGATCAAAACATCCTGGGTCGCAAGCTCATCCTCCACGCCGCCTACTTCCACAACCAGTTCTCCCACCAGACCGAGCAGCTCGCCCCCAACGCCCTCGCCCTCTCCGGCACCCAGGCCTTCCGCACCCAGGGCTTCACCACCGAGCTTCGCTACCAGCCCCTCGCCCGCCTCTTCATCCGCGGCGGCTACACCTACATGGCCTCGCTCATCGAGCAGTCTGCAGCAACCACCAGCCTCTACACACCAGTCGTCGGCTCCCGCCCCTTCCGTCGCCCCGCCAACACCGGCTACTTCACCATCCAGTACACCGGCCGAGCCCTCTCCGCCGGCCTCGCCGCCTCCCTCGCCGGCCGCTCGGACGACAGCACCTTCACCCCCACCCTCGCACTCCCCACCCATAACCTCGACTTCGGCTACACCCGCCTCGACGCCAACCTCAGCTACTCCGTCTTCCACAACCTCATGCTCTTCACAGACCTCACCAACCTCCTCAACGACCAGCACATAGGCCCCATCGGCTACCCCGGCCCCCCCCTCACCATCCGCGCCGGCCTCAAACTCCGCTTAGGCGGCGACTAGAAAGGAAAGCGAATCACAGAGAACACAGAGCAAAAAGAGAGAGTCTTCTCTGTGTCCTCGTTCTACCCTCCGTGTCCTCAGTGATTCGCTTTCCTCAGAAGGCAATCATATGCACGTCCCCGAACCCACCCCCCAGTTTCTGCGTCTAATCGTGTGAGGGCAAAGGACCCTCAACCATGCGCATGAAACTCCTCTCTGCACTGACCTTTGCCACATTGCTTCCCCTGGCTGTAGCGCAAGCCCAGCAGGAGGGCCTGGTCCCAACCCAGACCCTTATCCGTGTCGATTCCAAGAACCCCGCCATCCCCACCCTCGACACCACCAAGCTCGAAGTCAACAACCGTCAAGTCCAGCTCACCAGCATCCAGCCCATCCCGCCCACCGGCGTTCAGATCGCCCTCCTCATCGACGATGGCCTCCGCCGCAGCGCCGCCGTCCAGCTCGAAGACGTCAAGAAGTTCATCGAGACCCTCCCCACCGGCACCGAGATCCTCGTCGGCTACATGTCCAACGGAGGCGTCCGCGTAGCCTCCCAATTCACCACGAATCATGAGGATGCGGTCAACGCCATCCGCATCCCCTTCGGCATCCCCGGCATCTCCGCCAGCCCGTACTTCTGCCTGTCCGAGTTCGTCAAGCACTGGCCCGGCAACGACTCCTCCTCAGACTCAGGCCCCCGTTCCGGCACCAGCGCACGCTTCGCCATCATGATCACCAACGGCGTCGACCCCTACAACGGTTCGACCTCCGTGCTCAACCAGGACAGCCCCTACGTCGAAACCGCCATCGCCGACGCCCAGCGCGCAGGCGTAGCCGTCTCCTCCATCTACTACGGCGACGCAGGCATCCGTGGCGGACGCGCCAGCTTCAGCGGCCAGTCCTACCTCAACCAGCTCTCCCAGGCCACCGGCGGAGAAGCCTACTACCAGGGCATGGGCAATCCCGTCTCGCTCCTGCCCTTCTTCAAGGAGTTCCAGAAGGACATCTCCGAGACCTTCATCGCCACCTTCCAGGCCGATGCCGGCGCCATGGGCCGCACCCAGCTCGTCCGCATCAACGTCAAAAGCTCCATACCCAAACTCAAGCTGCGCCACGCCGACGTCGTTCGCCCCGGCAACCACGAAGCTCCGCAAGCCTAACCCGAAACTCAACCCACCTCAGCCGGACTCGCAAGAGTCCGGCTTTTTCACGTCTGCAACCCTGCTACTCTGATCCCGTCCCCACTTCCCCCATCAGGATCAGCATTCGATGCCCAGCTTCAGCGCCCGCAGCCTAGCCATCACCTTCGCCGTCCTGACCTCCATCGCCTCCGCCCAGGCCCCCGCCTCGGAAACCCTCATCGCCGACGCCAAATCCCAGCCTGAATCCCTCACCCTCGCGCCCAACGGCGTCCTCATCGTCGGCAGCGCCAGCAGCCCCTTCATCTACAAGCTCCGCCCCGGTTCCGCCACCGCGGAGAAGTTCGTCGACGCCACCGCCGAAGGCCCCGGCACCTTCTTCTTCGGCATGCTCGCCGAGTCCGCCACCAACACCCTCTGGTCCTGCCAGCTCACCCCCATCCCCGACACCAAACCCACCCGCCGCCGCACCACCCTTCGCGCCTTCGACCTCACCACCGCCGCGCCCAGGCTCCGCTGGACCCTCCCCGGTGAGACCAGCACCTGCAACGACCTCGCCCTCGCCCCCGCCCCCGACAAAGCCCTCTACTTCACCGACACCGCCAACAGCAAGATCTATCGCCTCGCATCCGGAGCCACCACCCCGGAGCTCTACCTGGAAGACCGCCTCCTCAACGGCGTAGACGGCATCACCTTCCTGGACGGCGTCCTCTACGTCAACAACGTCGTCTTCAACAAGCTCTACCGCATCCCCGTAGACGCCGCTGGAAAACCTGGTCGCCCCATCGACATCTGGATGGATCAGCCCGTCAAAGGCCCCGACGGCATGCGCTCCGCCGCAGGCAAGCTCCTCGTAGCGGAGAACGGCAGCGGCCGCATCTCCCTCCTGACCATCACCGGCGAGAGGGCCAGCGTAACCGTCCTCAAAGAAGGCCTGACGACTCCCACCGCCGTAGAACCCGCAGGCAATACCATCTGGATCGCAGAGCGCGGCACCGGCAAAGCCATCTCCATCCCAATGCCGAAGTAAGCCGCGCCCGTCGTCTGAAAGATTACGTCGCCAGCCCCAGATAGTGCATGAACAACTGATCCAGATCGGACGTAGCCGAGCAGGTTCCCAGCTGCGTATTGCGCTTGTAAAGGTACCGGTAAGACCCCACCGTCTCGTATGTCAGGTTTCCGCTATCGGCGTAGAACCGGATCGTCTGGTAGACCTCCTTGAAGAACGCCGGAGAGGGGTTCTGCGAAATCCACTCCGTCCGCGACAAGGTCGTGCCCTTCTTGATCTTGCCCGCCTTCGCCTTGTTGCCGAACGTATATCCGTTCATATGAATCCACTGCGGAATGGCGATCGTCATCCCATCCCTGTCATCCCTCTTACGCTTCTTCAGCGAAGCCGCGTTGTTCTGGTGATCGCGGTTCAGATCGTTTGGATGGGAGGGATCTGTCTCAAAGTAGGCCGGCGTCCCCGCAGTCCCCACCGCCCACGCTGTCGGTTTACTGTTCGTGGCCGTGGTCAAGTTACCCTTCTTCAGGTTCCCCGCGCCCCGCGCGTACGGACCGACATCGCCTTCCATCACCGGCTTGCTTTCACGGTCGAGCCGCTGGCGTTTCAGCGCAACCCCACCATCATGCACCACCAGCTTTTCGGTCTCCGAAGGCAGCCGTTTACCACCGTTCTTGAACCGGAGAAACGCATCATCGCTCACGTTGAGCCACTCTGCTGCAGAGCCGACGACGCTACGTTTCGTGGAGATAGTAAACGTCGTCAGCGCAGCCATTCCCGTAAAGTCCACGGCCGCCATCCCCGGCAGGGCCAGAAGATCGTGATTCGTGGAAGCGTCGCCTCCGTTCTTGCAAAGGTAGTAAACGTTGGCATCTTTGATCAGGACGGTAACACTCATTAGGCAGGCCCTCTTTCTCGCCTAATGGTATGCCACCCAGGTCAACCGCATCTGTGAATCCCGCAAACATCCGGACCCGAAAACATTTCATCGATCGATCAGACCCGGATCTCTCAATCAGACCCAACCCACCTCTTCCCCTGCGTTCAGATAGTTCAAGCGTCATCGCAAAGGAAGAAGGAAAATCATGAACACACTCAAAGCCTACAAAAGCTCTCCCACTCTCGAAAACTCCACCTGGTACAAGGGCATCCTGGTCAGCCAACTCGCCGGCGGTTCAGATACAGGCGGCGCATTCGATCTCGTCGAATCCAGGATGAAGCAGGGAACCGAGCCACCGCCGCACATCCACGACCGTGAAGACGAGCTCTTCTACATCCTCTCCGGCGAGCTCAAAGTCTTTGCTCAGGGCAAGGTCCTCACCGTCAAAGCCGGAGAGTCTGTCTTTCTCCCCAAGAAGGTTCCCCACGCCTATCTCATCCAGTCCGAGGAGTGCCACGTCCTCGCCCTCATGACCCCCGGCGGCTTCATGAACGCCATCAACAACATGAACGCCCCCGCCCGCGCCATGCAGATCCCCTCGGACATGGAGACCTACGCTACCGCCGACCTCACCGACACCATGGCCGTCTTCATGAAGTATGGCCTCCGCATGCTCTCTCCGGATGAGATCGCAGAGCATCTCCCCGGCTATCCAACCACCCGCTGACCGCCATTCTTCCTCACGCGAACCCCCGTCCTGCCCGCACGAAGCGTAGGCTTGAACACATCGTCGGAATTCGCAGACTCCGGACAGACGGAGGTTCGCCATGGTCGAAGAGACTGGCCTGCAACTGCAGCATCTTGAAAGCTTCATCAATCCCGAGCCGACGTACTACATGCAGCACCAGCAGTCGTTAGCCAAGGTCCTTTCACCCGGCCGTTACCAGCACGGCATCATCCGCAACAAACTCATCGACTACTCCTATGCCGCCGGCGATCTCATCGTCTGCAACCGAGGCATCGACGAGTTCGTCCGCTGGGACAGCGACATCAGGATCCTCAAAGTCGATCTCCCCGACGAAGCCTTCCGCGCCATCGCCAACGAAGCCGGAGCCGACTCCGTCGAGATTCACAGCAGCACGCACTTTGAAGACAAACGCGTCGCCGCCCTCATCGCCGCCATCCAGGCCGAGGAAGAAGGAGGAAGCCTCTCCGGTCGCCTGTACATGGACTCCATCGCGCAGGCCCTCGCGTCGGCGCTCGTGCAGCTTCGCGGCAATCTCAAACGAAGCCTGCCGCACTACCACTGCGGCCTCACCCCAACCCAGCTCGCCCGGGTCAAGCATCTCGTCTACGGACGCATCGATCAGGAGATCTCGCTTCAGGAGATGGCAACCGCCGCCGGTCTGAGCGCCAGTTACTTCAACCAGATGTTCCGCAGGTCCACCGGCCAGCCCGCCCATCAGTTCGTCCTGAACGCCAGAGTCGAGCACGCCAAGGATCTCCTCAAATCCCCGAAGCTGCGCATGCTTGACGTAGCCATCAGCTGCGGCTTCCGCACCTCGCAGCACTTCGCCCGGGTCTTCCGCTCCATCTGCGCCGTAACCCCAACCGAGTACCGCAGAGCCCTCGGCATCCGCTCCTAACCACACAAGCACACATGATCCTCTGCCTCTGAGCAGACGCGGTCCTGCGCCCGCAATCCTTCATCACCCACGCACGAACTTACATCTGCATGTTCGGAATCCAAAGTTCCCGCAAGTTTTTACATTCCCAGCATGAGACGACTGCCGCATAAGTTGCCGGAGTTAAGTACTCCTCAAATTCGAAGAGCCTCGTCTCAGAACTGCGCGAAGAGTGGTCTGAGCCTGTCGATGAGTGCATTGGCCTGACATCACCACTTGAGAATGCTCGCGGTGCGGTGCGTCAATCCAGTCCTAACGGGATAGTAGGACTTTTGAAATTGAGGTTTTATTGACTGGCTAGACGGTTATGAACTATGCTTTTGCTTATGACCAGGGTACGGAGCGACGACAAGCGCAGTGCCATTCTAGCCGCGGCTACGCAGTTGATCGTGGCACAGGGATTGAGCGCGCCTACGATGAGAATCGCCAAAGAGGCAGGCATCCCGAATGGCTCACTGTTTACCTATTTCCCAACCAAAGCAGACCTCTTTAATCAGCTCTACCTCGAACTCAAGAGCGAGATGGCTGTCGCCGCAATCGAAGGCGTGCAGGAGAGTGAATTCTCCCGGGAGAAATTTTTCAAGGTATGGCGGAACTGGACGCAGTGGGCTGTGTCCTTCCCTGACAAGCGCAAGGCACTGAGCCAGTTGAACGTTTCTGACGCGATTACACCGGAGACGCGTGCTGCGGCACACAAGGCAATGCGCCCCCTGGGAGCGTTGATGGAGGACTGCCGTGCAGCAGGGCCAATGAGCAAAGTCCCAATGGGTTTCGTTGCGCTGCTGCTGAATTCGGCAGCGGACGCGACGATGGACTTTATGAGTCAGGAACCAAAGCACGCGAGGAAGCACTGCATGGATGGGTTCGATGCTGTGTGGCGCATGATGATGTAGTTTTTTGCCACACAGCCTATAACTGTCTAGCCAGCCATTACAAGGAGAAAGCAATGCCGAAAATAAAGAGCAACACGGAGAGTAAGGCGTACGTCCTTACTGGACCAACTTCAGGCTCCGGCCGCGCAACCGCTCTCAACATGGTCAAGCTTGGCATACTGGTTCTCGTGGGCCGAAATGCCGCCAAGCTCGCTAAGACAAAGAAGGAAATCGAGCACCTGGGCGGACGGGCAGTATCGGTTGTCTGTGACTTCTCAGATCTGGCAAGTGTTCATCGCGCTGGAGCGGACATTGTTTCGCTTAATCTGTCGATCGTCGGCTTGCTCAACAACGCGGGAATCCAGAACCCGGACGTGACGAAGACCGGGGACGGCTGGGACAATACGTTTGTGACGAATCATCTTGGTCCGTTCCTCCTGACAGAAGTTTTACTGCCGCATCTTGAGGATGGTGCGAATGTACTCTTCGTCGGTTCGGCAACGGAAGACCCGGAGCGCAAGCTCGCGGTGCGGGCTGGCTTTCGTGGTGGCCGCTACCTTTCTGCCGAGGAAAGCTTGCATGGCAAGTGGGGGCCGGGCGGTTCGACCAAGCCAGGAATGGACGCTTATGCCACGTCGAAGCAGTGCAACATCGTCACGGCGATGGCGTTCGCACGCGAAAACCCGCGGCTGCGTATAAATGCAGTCGAGCCGGGCATCATGCTCGCCACGGGTCTGCATGACCACATGAATGTGCCCCGCAAAATACTGACCTCTGTACTCGTTCTGCTCTTGGTTCCGTTCGTAAAGGTCTTGAGCACACCCAAGCGAGCAGCTCGTGTGTTCACCAGGATACTAACTGATTCCTCTGGCCCGAGCGGTGTTTACTATGACGAAGGCGGCCATCCCATGCAGGGCTCAACGCTCGTCCGGGACCGCACATTTCAGGACCGCGTTGTCGCCGAGACCCGCGCGCTGCTGACGAAACTCCCGACATAGGAGGGCGAAGTGATGTCAGTTGCGCCACATACCGCCTAAGACGTTGTACGACTTTGCCGAAATAACTCTTAGGCGCATGTTTGCGTGAAAGAACGGGTCTGTGTTGGTGCAAAATCGCCGATGCACTCACTGACAGCCGATCACGACAAAGCGGTACGACTGGGTATACATCTTTCGCGCCTGCTCAGTTCGATTGCAGCAAGTACCCGCACCGCAATCTTCGGTTCAGACGCAGTCGGCGCTTGAGCCCCATCGCCACAAGACTCCAAACGCCAGTGTGCCCCACCCCATCCGTCAGGGAAGGGGCAGGGCGCACAGACCATTTCGTAAACCATCACGCGTACTGTTAAGCGAACGTCTCGCCCACCAGTCCCTCGCTCTTCGTCCAGAGCGCCTTCGCAGTCGCCGGATCGAGCGCATACCCGCGCACCCCGGTGCTGATCGCGCTCACCTGACGATCGGCAGGAAGGACCACTCCAACATGGCAGTCCTCGCAGTACCTCCCGCCAACCTCATCGGCTGCTGCCACCACGCCCGCCCAGACTGAGGTAGCCGCACCCTCAGGAATGGTCTTGAACTCGAACGGCGGCTCGCCCTCCGCGGCACGCTGCTCCTGCAACTGATCGATAAACGCCGCAATCGCACCATCAGGCATATGCCGCGCAAGCTCCGTATGAATCCCGCCCGGATGCACCGCCGCAGCCCGCACACCATGCTCGCGATGCCGCCGGTCGAACTCCACCGCAAACAGAATATTCGCCGTCTTCGACCGTCCATACGCCAGAAACGCGTCATACGCCGTCGTCTCGAAGTTCAGATCGTTCAAATCCACATCGCCAAAACGATGCCCGGAAGAAGACAGATTGACCAGCCGTCCACCCTCTCTGATAAGCCCCGCAATCCGGTTCACAAACACAAAGTGCCCCAGATGATTCGTCCCAAACTGCGTCTCGAAGCCGTCCGCAGTCTTGCCCTCCGGCGTAGCCATCACACCCGCATTCGCAATCACCACATCGAACGGCCGTCCATCGGCCACCAGCTTGTCCGCCGCGGCACGCACGCTCTTCAGGTCCGCCAGATCCAGCTCGATCAGCTCCAGGCTCCCGCCCGCCTCTGCCGCAGCTTTGCTGACCTCCGTGGTCGCACGCTTCGCCTTATCGAGATCCCGCGCCGCGCCCACCACATCCGCGCCATGCGCCGCCAGCGCACGCGCCGTCTCGATCCCCAGCCCGGCTGAAACGCCCGTCACCAGGATCCGTTTCCCCTTCAGGTCCACGCCCGCAAGAACCTCATCCGTTGTCGACTTCGCACCAAACTGAACTGCCATCTCACACTCTCCTGTTTCAAACCTTTGACACACGGCGCAAGCCGCGATAAAACGGAGTCAATCTCCGTTACGCAGATGAGATTACCGGAGACTGTCTCCGGTTGCAAATATCTTCGATGAAAAAACCACTCCCCACATCTCCGGCCGAGCCCCCCGCCCGCAAACCCCGCGCCGACGCCCAGCGCAACCGCGCCCTTATCCTTGACGTCGCCAGGGAGGTCTTCACCCGGAGCGGCGGAAACGCCAGCATGGACGAGATTGCCAGGAGCGCCAGGATCGGCCCCGGCACCCTCTATCGCCACTTTCCCACCCGCGACGACCTCCTCTCGGCCGTCTACATCACCGAGGTTGAAAAGCTCGCTGAAGCCCAGAAGAAGCTCTCAGCCGAGCTCCCACCCATCGAAGCCCTGCGTGCCTGGCTGCTCGTCTTCATCGACTACATCGCCACAAAAAAGATCATCGCCTCCGCGCTCGATGCGATGGCTGGCGGCCCATCCCGCGTCTTTCAGCAAGGCGGCCAGATCATGGAAGACGCCGCCAAAGCCCTCGCCACCCGAGCCGTAGCCACCCACGATCTTCGCCCCGACGTTGACCTCATGGATATGCTCCGAGCCATCTACGGCATCGCCTTCGCAGGCAACACGGACGACTGGCCCGCCAAGGCACGCATGTTCGTGGACATCCTCCTCCAGGGCTCGCGCCCCTAGGCGAAGTTATGGTGAAACACCACGATTTGTGGTAAAAAGAACAGCCTTGCATCGTGGATGCAAGGCTGTGAATAGTTGCTGCAAGTTGTTGTGTTGCAGGGACTTTTAGTACATGCCGTCCATACCGCCACCACCATGGTTATGTCCACCGCCCGCAGCCTCTTTTTTCTCCGGAATCTCGGAGATCATGGCTTCGGTGGTGAGCATCAGGCCCGAGATCGAAGCTGCATTCTGCAGCGCCGTCCGCGTAACCTTTGTAGGATCAATGACTCCCGCGGCAACCAGATCCTCGTAGGCGCCAGTTCCGGCGTTGTAGCCGAAGTTGGAATCCTTCGATTCATTGATCTTCCCGATCACCACAGCACCCTCTTCACCAGCATTCGAAACGATCATCCGCAACGGCTCTTCAATCGCCCGGCGAATGATGGAAGCACCAATCTTTTCATCACCTTCCAGCGTTTTGATGAGCGCATCGACAGCTGCGGAACAGCGAATCAAAGCCACTCCGCCGCCCGGGACGATGCCTTCTTCGACAGCCGCGCGCGTAGCATGCATCGCATCCTCAACACGAGCCTTCTTTTCCTTCATCTCAGTCTCGGTAGCCGCGCCAACCTTGATGACTGCAACGCCGCCAACCAGCTTGGCCAGGCGCTCCTGCAGCTTCTCACGGTCGTAATCGGAGGTGGTCTTCTCGACCTGTGCGCGAATCTCCTTCACGCGACCCTCGATCTTGGAGTTCTCGCCGCCGCCATCCACGATCGTGGTGTTATCCTTGTCGATCGTGACGCGCTTGGCAGTTCCCAGATCCTCGATCTTGACGCCCTCAAGCTTGATGCCGAGGTCTTCCGTGATCGCCTTGCCTCCCGTGAGGGTTGCAATGTCTTCGAGCATCGCCTTGCGACGATCGCCGAAGCCAGGAGCCTTCACTGCAGCCACGTTCAGCGTGCCACGCAGCTTGTTGACCACGAGGGTCGCAAGCGCTTCGCCGTCAACATCCTCAGCAATGATGACGAGGGGCTTGGCGGTGCGGGCAATCTGCTCGAGCAGGGGGAGCAGGTCCTTCATGGACGAGATCTTCTTCTCGTAGATGAGGATGTAGGGGTTCTCAAGAGCAACTTCCATGCGCTCGGCATCGGTGACGAAGTAAGGGGAGAGGTAGCCGCGATCGAACTGCATGCCCTCAACCACATCCAACTGGGTCTCCATGGTGCGCGACTCTTCAACGGTGATGACGCCGTCCTTGCCAACCTTGTTCATGGCTGCGGCAATGATGGTGCCGATCTGAGCGTCGGAGTTGGCCGAGATGGTTCCGACCTGTGCAATCATGTCGCCCGAGACAGGCTTCGAGAATGCGCTGAGAGCGCCGCCCTGAACAACGCCATGCTCATCGCGCTTGCCGATGATGGCCTCGACAGCCTTGTCGATGCCGCGCTTGAGCGCCATCGGGTTTGCACCGGCAGCAACGGTCTTTACGCCCTCGCGGTAGATGGCCTGGGCCAGAACCGTCGCGGTCGTGGTGCCGTCGCCGGCAACGTCAGAGGTCTTGGAGGCGACCTCACGCACCATCTGCGCGCCCATGTTCTCAAGCGCGTTCTCGAGCTCGATCTCCTTGGCAACGGTGACGCCGTCCTTGGTGATGGTCGGGGAACCGAACTTCTTCTCGATGACGACGTTGCGGCCCTTGGGTCCAAGGGTTACCTTGACCGCATTGGCGAGGATGTTTACGCCGCGCAGGATAGCCTGGCGGGAATCTTCTCCGTGCAGAATCTGTTTTGCCATGATGCTTTGCTCCATGTGCCGGTCTAAACCGGCAAGATGTTTGTAATGTTTCTTAGGTGTGGCTCAGGAGCTGGAAGCTTCCAAAGCGCACACGGCGAAGCCGTCCAAGACGGTGCGAAGCACTACTTGGAGACGATTCCGAGGACTTCTTCTTCGCGCATGATGAGCAGCTCTTCGCCGTCGAGCTTGATCTCGGTACCGGAGTACTTGCCGAAAAGAATGGTGTCGCCAGCCTTGACATCGAGCGGGAAGACCTTGCCTTCGTCGTTCGACTTACCCTTGCCAACCGAAACAACCTCACCCTGCTGCGGCTTTTCCTTGGCCGAATCCGGGATGATGATGCCGCCACGCATGGTTTCGCCCTCTTCGGTGCGACGGACGAGAATACGATCGTGAAGCGGAGTAAATGACGTTGTTGCCATGCTTTAAATCTCCTTGGTCAAGCTTGAACTTCAGGTGTAGATCGGGCAGATGCAAGCGGGTTAGCACTCGAGCCCTTCGATTGCTAAAGATAGACTTGGGGAGGGAGCATGTCAACCGCACAACGTGAAATGTGAGTGAACTTCGCGCAAC
Source organism: Granulicella tundricola MP5ACTX9 (assembly GCF_000178975.2). Classification (NCBI taxonomy): domain Bacteria; kingdom Pseudomonadati; phylum Acidobacteriota; class Terriglobia; order Terriglobales; family Acidobacteriaceae; genus Granulicella; species Granulicella tundricola. Next base: position 1,555,878 of record NC_015064.1, read on the forward strand.
TCTGGAAAACGGGGTTGGTTTGGGCCGGCAGGTCGACCGCAAGAGTTTGTACAGCGTAAAATCCCACTCATGCTGTTTCATCGATACGCAACCTGTACGTTTGCCTTAACGCTCGCGCTTTCAGCGCTCGCTCCAGTAGCTCACGGGCAAGATAATGCACGCCGCGGACGTAAGTACAAAGCCCCTCCGGCGACCTCGCACATTGAGGTTCAGGTCACAAAAGGTTCGAACCAGAAGCCAGTTGCAAATGCTGCCGTCATCTTCCATTCGATCAAAGATGGCAAGGACGAAGGCAATCTCGAAGTCAAGACCAACGAGGAAGGCACCGCGATCATCGATATCATTCCGACGGGCTCCAACGTCGATGTGCAGGTGATTGCGGATGGTTTGGCTACGTTCGCTCAGCAGTACGTGGTCAACGAGCCAACGCGGCAGATTGCGGTGACGATGTTGCCGCCGCGTGCGCAGATCTCTACCTACGTCGATAACTCAGGCAAAGCCTCTGAGCGTGGCTGGGGGGTACAGGAGCCGGCGAAGCCTTCGACTCCTTCGGTCATCCAGACTCCCAAGCCGACGAACCATACGAGCGATCCAAATCCTATATCGCCGGTTTCGCCGAATGCGACTCCTGGAAATACGCAGAACGGCACACCTGGGAATCCATCCGGAGTTCCTCCTCAACTGTGAGTCAGTTTGCCGCTTCATCTCAACAAACTTCGAAGTTGCTTGCAGGCAAGTCCGTGCTCGTCACCGGTGCCGCCAAGCGGATTGGCCGTGCGATCGCTCTGACGCTGGCGCAGGCAGGGGCGGATGTTGCGATCACCTATCGCGCCTCTGCGGCTGAAGCCGATGAGACTGTTGCGGAGCTCGCCGGTCTGGGAGTGAAGGCGACCACCTGGCAGTGTGATCTGAACAACCCGGAAGACATCAAGGATGCTGTTACATCGGTGATTGCAGCTCACGGACGGCTCGATCTGCTGGTGAACAATGCCGGGACATTCGCTTCGGCGGCGCTTGAATCGATCACGCCTGGCGAGTGGGATGCGATGTTCGCTGCGAATACGCGCGGACCATTTTTGATGGCGCAGGCTGCTTTCCCGCACCTACGCGAGAGCCAGGGACGCATCATCAACATTGGGTCCCTGGGTGGGCTAGAGCCGTGGTCGACCCATGCGCACTACTGCACATCCAAAGCCGCCCTGCACATGCTGTCGCAGACGATGGCGAAGGCTTGGGCACCCGAGATCAGTGTGAACTGCATTGCGCCGGGGATGATCGTGCAAGGGGAGGTAGGCGCGGCCTACCAGCACTTTGCGGATCGCACTCCGATGAAGCGCAATGGAACCTCAGCGGATGTGGCTGCGGCTGCGCTCTTCTTTGCGACGGGCCCGCACTTCATCACGGGGCAGTTGCTGGCTGTGGATGGTGGGTTAGGGCTTTAGCTCTTCACGGAGTCTAGGATGCGCCGCCACCAGGGGGTGTCTTTGAACTCCTCGTAGAGGCCAAGCGGCTCCGCCTGAGCTTCAAAGCGAGTTCCATCGAAGACGGCTCGGGGATTGGTCTCGACCAGGCTGTCCGCGTATTCACTGCCGTACTTCCGTGCGACCAGGTCCCGGGCTTCGCTGAGACGGGGTGGACGGGAGCTGACGTTGTGGGCGTCCGTGGCGAGGAAGTGGACCCAGCGGCGGGAGAGGAGGGTGTGGGCCATCTTCTCGGCGTCTTTGCCCATCTTGCCGGTGACGGAGTCGCCCGTGACCTGCACCAGGACGCCGCCGCGCATCCATTCGGCAAGCCGGGGAAGGTCGCTCTGCAGCGTAGGATTGCGCTCGGGATGGGTCAGGACTGGGGTCAGTCCGACCAGTTGCAGCTCGTAGAAGGTCTCGTTGAGGCCGCGCGGAACGCCGTAGTCCGGGATCTCGACCATCAGGTAGCCGAGGCCGTTGACGCTGAACTTGGTTGGGTTTTCCTTGGCCTCGAGGATGTTGTCGTAGGAGAGATGGAAGTCGCATCCCAGACCGACCTTGAGCTTGATTCCGTCTGCGTCCAGCCTGGCTTGTAGCTGGGCGGCCTTGGCGGCGTTCACCATGGGATCGAAGTTGAACTTGCCGTTGGCGTGGGGGGTGCAGACGATCTCGGTGACGCCATCGGCGGCTGAGGCCTTGGCCATGGCCACGGAGGTCTCGAAGTCCTTGGCGCCGTCGTCCAGGCCCCACAGAAGATGATGATGGATGTCTACCATAGCTCGCCTAGGATACTCCGGCCATTGACTGGGCGATGGACTTGAAGATGCTGAGGCCGTCGGCGGAGCCAAGGAGTGCTTCGCTGGAGCGGTCCGGGTGAGGCATCATGCCGAGGACATTGCGGCCCTCGCTGAGGATGCCGGCGATGTTCTCGAGCGAGCCGTTGGCGTTGTGCTCGGCTTCGGTTGAGCCGTCTACGCTGGCGTAGCGGAAGGCGATGCGGTCATTTTTCTTGAGTTGAGAGAGCGTCTCGGCATCGCAGAAGTAGTTGCCTTCCATATGACCCACCGGCATGCGGACGACCTGGCCCTTCTTCAGGCCATGGGTGAAGGGGGAGTCGGCCGTCTCCGTGCGGAGGTGGACCTGCTTGCAGAGGTAGTGCTGGGCGGCGTTGCGCATGAGGGCGCCGGGGAGGAGGCCGGACTCGCACAGGATCTGGAAGCCATTGCAGATGCCAAGGACGAGGCCACCGGAGTCGGCGAAGCGCTTGACCGGCTGCATGATGGGGGCGAAGCTGGCGATGGCGCCAGTGCGGAGGTAGTCGCCATAGGCGAAGCCGCCGGGGACGAGGATGACGTCGCAGCCCTGGAGGTCGGTGGACTCGTGCCAGAGCATCGTGGTCTCAGCGCCGAGGACGTTGGCCGCTACGTTGTAGGTATCGTGATCGCAGTTGGAACCAGGGAAGACCAGCACGCCAAATTTCATGAGTTAAGCCTAGCAGAGGATGACCACCGAGGTGGCCATCCTCTGCGCTCTAAACTCCGGCGATTGCCTCATCCTTGTTCGCGTCGTCTGCGATGGGGACGTAGATGCAGTAGCCCCGGGGTGGGGCGGGGAACTCGCAGTTGCCTTCGGCGTCGGTGCGGCGCTCGTCGGGGTGGGCGACCTCCCCGTACAGGCCGTGGCCGTCCCATGCGATGGGGACCATGCGCTGGTTGCACCACTTTGTCTTGACCGAGGTGCCGGACCACTTGTCGCCCAGGTTGTTGAGGACGTAGACGAGGCCGGGTTGGTCGGTCTTGTCATCCTTCCAGCCGACGCGCTGCATGATGTAGAGGTCGGGGTCGGCGTGGAGGATCTGGGAGTCGCCCCCGGCGTACTTGTGGTGGGCTTCGATGAGGGCGTTAATGCCGTTGGGGGTGAAGGGGCGGGCAAGGCCGTTGTTGTAGTAGTCGAACCAGAAGATGCAGGGGTAGCCCTCATGGACCATGATGAAGGAGTAGGCCATGAGCTTATCGTTCTGGATGATGTCTTCGCCCATGTCGTGGTTGTCGACGAAGGTGGCGGCGTGGGCGGGGCGGGCCATGACGACGGATCCGTCGCGGGTGAGGTTGCGGAGGTCGTAGTTGGGTTGGTCGCACACGGCCTTGAGCTGGTAGCGCAGGGGGAAGTCGAAGGCGGCGATCTGGTTGTCGGTGACGCTGTTGGCCTTGTCGAGCCACATGTCGATGTCGTCACCGCCGGACCATAGCTCACAGACGACATAGGGCATGAACTCCTTCATGTCCTTCTTCTCATACTGGTATTTCGAGAGGAGGCTGATCATCCAGCTTCCGTAGCCCTTGACGAAGTCGAAGCGGAAGCCGTCGAAGTCGAGATCTTCGATGATGAGTCGGGCGTAGTCGAACATTGCTTTGTAGACCGACGGGTTCCGGTGGCAGAGATGGGGGAAGCCGGCGAAGTGCTCGCCCTCCACCATGGTGCGTTCGAAGCGGCTGGGGTGGAAGGAGTTCCAGTCGCGGGGGAAGATGCCGCTGGCCGGGTTGAACTTGGTCCAGCGCTTTTCGCCGTCGAGGGGGTTGACCTCCTCCTCGTCTGCGCCGGAGTTGTGGTTGATGACCATGTCGGCGTAGACGCCGACCGAGTTGGCGTGGGCCTTGGTGATGAGGGCTTCGAGCTCAGCGCGGTTGCCGTACCAGGTCTTGGTGCCGCCCTTCTGGTCGAAGTCTCCGAGGTCGAAGAAGTCGTATGGGTCGTAGCCCATGGAGGTATTGCTGGAGCCCTTGTTGATGGGTGGGAGCCAGAGGGCGTTGATGCCGGCTTTGCCCAGGTCTTCTACGCGCTCCGCGATGAAGTTCCAGAAGTCGTGTTCGCGGTTTTCGAGCTTCGGCGCATCCCAATAGAAGGCCTGCATCATGACTGCCATGTGTGTTGTTCTCCAAGCGGGTCTGATGCCGCATCGAATGAGCAGGTTGGAGCGGAGGTGCGTGATGGATTTGATGGATCGACCGATTGGCGCTTCTTTTAGAACCGCGGGTGGGGCGCTCGCCGGGTGGTGGCGGGCGGTGACGCTCGATGCTTTGATTGTGGGTGTGTTGTGGTTGATTGGGCTCGAGATTCTGCGGGTTCCGTGGGCTCCTTTCTGGGCGCTGCTGGGTGGAGTGTTTCAGTTTGTGCCGGGCATCGGGGGGATGCTGGCGGTGGCGGGGCCGGCGATCGCGACCGCGCTGTCCGATGGCGGCGATACGCTGTTCCGGCTTTGCATGGTGCTGGGGCTGTATGGGGTGATCGCGATCCTGGAGGGTCTGGTGATCAGTCCGTACATTCTGCACCGGACGACGCTGGTGCCGTGGTGGGCGTCGTTTCTGGGGCCGATTCTGCTGGGGATCATCATTCCTCCTTGGGGTGTTTTGATTGCTCCGCCGTTGCTGGCGGTGGTGTTTGCGTTCCGGCGACGGGAATAAAGTTACGGGTGAAATTCTTTAGTAACCAACTTGCGTCCTATTCGTGTTAGGCTTAGAGCTGTCGGTAGAACAGATTGGTTTCTGTACGGGCTGTATTGTTGGACCCCGATTTGGTCGAGCGTCAATTTCGTAACAAGAAGGTAGCAAACAATGGAACAGGGAACAGTGAAGTGGTTTAACGACGCCAAGGGTTTTGGGTTCATCAGCCGTCAGAACGGCGAAGATGTTTTCGCGCACTACTCGGCAATCACCTCGAGCGGCTTCAAGAGCCTGCAAGAGGGTCAGGCTGTCCAGTTCAACGTGGTCAAGGGACCCAAGGGCTGGCAGGCTGCGGACATCCAGCCTCTGTAAGCTTCAACCAGATTCATCGAACAGGGACAGCCTTCGGGCTGTCCCTGTTCTTTTTGCCTCTGTGAAGAAGTACTCCCCCCTCCCCCCCTTCTAATTCAAAGTCTTCAAAACAATCGAGTTAGGTCTGGACTTCGGTTTGAAGTAATCGCAAAGTCCCTGGAATCAAGGGTGGGCTCCTGTAAAGTCTTGTTTTGATTCGGGTTAGTGGATTTTCTTTAAGCAAACTGCGGGTTCGTCCACTGCGCCGCCGAATGACAAAATGAAAAGCATGTGTTGGGATTCGACAATCACGACGGTGTTTCGTCCGGGTCAGCTCTTTGTTTTTATGCTTACTAATAGCCTAGCAGACTGAGTTGGGTAAATACCCCAACTATTTTTTGCTTGTAAGTTGAACATTTCAGGCTAGTTGTGGGATTTTTTGCAGCGTGGGGGGCTTGACAAGTCCGTTTTCGGTTGTTTCTTGCGAAAATAGTTGTAAGTAATTGCTCTGTAAAGGTTTAGCGGATCACATTTCAATGTAGCCGCGCCGTATTGCGATCACAACTGCGTCGGTGCGGTCGCTGGCGTCCAACTTGGACAGGATGCTCTTCAGGTGGTTCTTCACCGTATGCTCCGAGATGTTCAGGTCTCCCGCGACGATTTTGTTTGATTTGCCACGGGACACCTCCTGCAGCACTTCAAGCTCGCGTGGGCTGACGGCGTCTTCCATGGCATACTCGGCGATCTGCTGGGCCAGCTCCGGCGGCATTCTTCGCCTTCCTGCGTGGACGACGCGGATGGTATCGATCAGTTCTGTACGGAGGAGATTTTTCAAGAGGTATCCGGTCGCGCCGGCCTGAAACGCACGCATGACCTGAACATCGCCTGCCGAGGAGGTCAGTACGACGAACCGGGAGATGGGGAAGTCGGTCCGGATGCGGCGGATGGCCTCGATCCCGCCGATTCCGGGCATGCGAAGGTCCATGAGGGTCACGTCCGGGCGATGCAGCTTGAATGCGGCGATGGCTTCTTCTCCGTCGCTGGCTTCGGCGACGACACGCATATCGGGCTGCCCATTGATTTCACCCGCGATGCCGGATCGCATCAGGGGGTGATCGTCGACGACAAGAATGCGGAGGATGGGTGCGAGCGTCATAGGCCTCCTCCGCGTGTGGCGGTCAATGGCTTTTTGAGCGGTTTTTTTCCTGCGTATGCGATCTTTGCGGGCACTGCGACCTCGATCTCCGTGCCCTGGCCCTGCTTGCTCCAGAGGCTGTAACGCGCGCCGATGCGTTCGGCTCTTTCATTCATGCCGATCAATCCGAGGTGCCCGGGCGCCGTCCCTGGCGGATTACGGTTTCATCGATGCCTTGTCCGTCGTCTCGAATCCTCATCTTGAGGAATTCCTTTTCGTAGAGGACCTCCACCTCAACGGCGTCGGCGTTGGCATGTTTGAAGGCGTTCTGGACGGCCTCCTGTCCGATGCGCAGGAGTTCGGTTCCACAGACGGGGTGAAGCCGCCTGACCTGACCGACCGCGATCACCTTGTAGGCGGGTCCGATCGAACCGGCCGGTCGGTGATAGCTTCGAGCAAGATCCTCGGCGAGGCTTGCGATGACGGCATCGTCGGCGTGGAGGTCGAGGACGAGCTCCCGCCCTTCTGCCATGACCTGGTCTGAGAGCTGCAGGGCCTCCATGAAGACCTGTCTGGCGGGCTCCTTCGCCGGCAGCATGGCTGTCGCGGTGTTGAAGCGGAGGAAGAGGCCCTGAATGCCCTGAAAGAAGGTGTCGTGGAGATCGCGGGCGATGCGTTCGCGCTCCGCCAATCGCTCAACGAGTCTCTGCCTGATCTGCGTGGTTACCATGCGGATGCGAAGCAGATAGAGCGCCGAAAGAAGGCCCGCGAGCGCGAGGAAGCAGAGGAGCTTGAACCAGACACTTTGCAGAAAAATGGGGGGGAGATAGAAGTCACAGCGTGCGGCGGTTGGACTCCAGACTCCGTCGTTGTTGCTGGCGGTGACGAGGAAGGCATAGCGACCGGGCGGAAGGTGGGTGTAGTAGGCCTGACGGCGGGTTCCTACGTCCTGCCAGTCTCGATCGAAACCCTGCAGCTTGTAACGAAAGTGCACGCGTTCCGGGATGAGCAGGCTGGTGGCGGTGTAGTTGATCTGCAGGTTTTCCGAGCCCTTCTGCAGTTGCAGCGAAGAGGGATCTTCGGTGATGTGGCCGTCGCTGCCGGCGGAGCGAATGAAGATTCCGGGCGGGATCTGATTCTTCTGAAGATTGGATGGGTCGAGCGAGACGAGACTTTGGCGACCGAGAAAATAGAGGCGACCGTTGGACGGGTGGGCGATCGTTGAAGCCTGAAAGCGGATGTTGGGGCTTTCGAAGTTGCCATCAAGATAGTCGAAGATGGAGGGATGGATGCGGGGCTTGTCTTCGCTTAGAGCGCCTTGCATCTCTGCGGCGGTCACCCTGAGAATTCTGCGGTCACAGCTGAACCAGACGTCTCCGTCCGATGTCTCTGCCACGCCTGTGACGCCGGCGATCGGCGAGTCATCCTGAAAGGCGATTCTGCGGAAGCGGCCTTTGGAAAAGTAGTCCAGGTTCTCCGTACCACCGATCCAGATGTGATCTCCGCTTTCGGTCAGCAGGGTGACGCCACCGCTGTCAATGCCTTGCTGATGATCGAAGGAGCGAACTTTGCCGTCTTCGATCACGAAGATGCGTGACGAGCCGGTGGCGATCCAGACCCTTCCTGCGCGGTCTGCCATCATGCTGGTGGCAGAGAAGCTGGGGATGGTATCGAGGCCGTGAAAGCGGCTCCAGACGCCGTGGTTGAAGGTGTAGATTTTGTCCGGCCCGTGGGCTGGAATGGAGATCCAGAGAGTGCCGGTCCGGTCCATGGTGATGGCGCGAATCTTCAGGTCGCCCGCGGGCACGTCCGGGGGCCCTCCACGGGGGTCAGGGTTGTGCCGTTGAGGCGCGCGAGCTTGCCGCCGGTGTTGATCCAGACGGTGCCGGAGGGATCGCGATAGATCTGATGGATGCCGGCGGTGAGCAGCGGGGCGGGGATCAGTTCTGTTCCGCGTGAGGTCGTACGAGCCAGCGGCGTGAGCGAGGAGAAGCCCGCCCCGGTAAGTACGCTGGTCCCTTCGTCAACGAGGAAGGAGTGCTGAAGGTCTGGGGGGAGCGCCACGGTGGTCAGGGCGGTCTTTCTGAACTGGTCGAGGCCGTTGGGGGTGAGCGCCCAGATGCTGCCCTCGCGGTCTACGGTGAGGGCGTAGACGAAGTCGGCGGTGAGGCCGTCGGTCTTTTGCATGGATTGCAATGCGCCGGGCGGTAGTGGACTGTTTCGGTAGGAATCGATGTCACGGATACGCCAGATGCCATCATGCGCGCCGAACCAGAGAGCGCCGTCGGGCGTGTGGGTGATGGACGAGATGTTTTCCTTCAGGAGCTGTTTGCCGAGGGTCCATGAGTCATCCGGCCTGCGTGTCACGGGGAACAGGCCGACCTTGTCCTGGGAGAGCCAGCCTGTGTCCGGGCCGGTGAGGTCGAGCTTTCCGTTGGGGAGGCCGGTGGGCTGAAAGTGGCGGGATCCTTTGGGGAGGACGTAGTAGGTCTTGCTGTCATCGACCCAGAGATCACCGCTTGGAGTGAGTTTGAGATGGGCGACGCGGCTGATGGTTTGTCCCCAGGACTCGTCTACGCGAGACCATTGTTTGCCGTCGAACCGGAAGAGCCCGATGGCGGATGCTCCCCAGATGACGCCATCGCTGTCCTGAGTGAGGACGAAGATGGTCTCCGAGAAGGCGGGGGTGGCGGGGTAGTTGGTGACGGTGCCTGCGTGGAGAAAGCTGACGCCTCCGAACCGATACGCGATCCAGAGGCCGCCATCCGCGGTTGCGGTCAGGCCTGTGATGGGCCCATCCTTTAGAAGCTTTTGTCCATTGGTGGGGACGTATTTTGTAAAGGCGATGCCATCGAAACGATAAAGACCAGTTTCAGCGGCGAGCCAGAGGAAGCCGTCGGGGGTCTGCTTTGCCTGCCATAGGACGGGTGGGACTCCCTCTCGTACGGTCCAGGAGTTGTGATAGATATCGTCAAACGGCGCCGGGGGTGTGGAGGCTGGCTGCGCGGATGATGGGACGCACGCACAGAGGAGGGCGAGCATGGCCAGCTTTTGAGCTATCCGAATTAGGAGAAGGCTCGGCATTGGGAGATTGGAGATTGAACGGGGGACGGGGACGGATTCAGTGTAGTCCGCGATGGGCTGCGAGTCGTGGCTCGAAAGGGCTATTCGTGCGTGGGGCAGAGGAGTTTGTTCGCCGAGGGGCGGTACTCTAAGCTCGTTTTGGTGCAGAGACTTTTTTCATCTTTTCCCGCAGGAACGGCCGGAGTGGCGCTCATCCTTTTGAGAGTGTGTCTGGCGGGTTCACTGCTGTGTGCTTTGTTGTCGCGGGGTGGGGTGCCGGTTTCCCCTGGGCTTTGGGTGGTGGGAGGCGTGCTGGGACTTGGGGTGCTGGCGGGAGCGATGCTGCCGTTGTGCTGCATCGCAGTGCTGGGGCTGCAGCTTTTACTGGCGCGGATTACGGGGTGGCCCGGCCTGATGCCGGTGCTGGTGGATATGCTGCAGGCGCTGGCGCTGGCGTTCCTGGGAGCGGGGGCTTTCTCGGTTGACGCGTTGCTGTATGGGCGGCGTGTGGTGATTCTTCGGAACGGACGGTAGTTTACGAGGAGCCGATCCGAGTGGACGGCCATGCGGTTACAACGGCGCTGCGAGTGGGAACGATGAGGTTAGAAGCTGCGTTAGAGCAGCACCCAGGCCCCTCCGTGATCCATGAGTGCGATGTGGTGTGGCTCCTGGGCCTACTCGGCTATGCGCCCAGGCGGTAGCGGGTTTCTGCAAGGCGGAAGAGGGGACGCCAGACCAGGCGGTTGGTGGTGACGACCATGAGGGAGATCATGACGGTGCCGAGGAGGAGGATGGGGAACTGGCCTTGCTCGGTGGCGTTGGAGATCATGGCTCCGAGGCCTACGGTCTGGAGGGTCTGGTTGTTGAGGCGGAAGTACTCGGCGATGATGCTGGCGTTCCAGGCGCCGCCGGAGGCGGTGACCATGCCGGTGATCAGGAAAGGGAAGATGCCGGGGAGGATGACGGTCTTCCAGCGTTGCAGGGTGCTGAAGTGGAAGAGGGTGGCGACCTCTTTGAGGTCGGTGGGGATGGCGAGGGCTCCGGCGATGACGTTGAAGAGGATGTACCACTGGGTGCCGAGGAGCATGAGGGCGATCGACCCGATGCCCAAGCCGCCGCCGATGCGGACGAGGGCGAGGAGGATGACGGGGAAGAGCGCTGTCGCGGGAACAGAGGCGGCGATCTGGGCGAGGGGTTGGGCGATGCGGGCGAGGCGTGGGTGGAAGCCGATGGCGACGCCGACGGGGATCGTCCAGGCTGCGGCGAGGGCGAGCGATAGATTAACTCGGCCGAAGGTTGCGGCTGCTCCTTTGAGGAGTTCCAGATACTGCGAGCGCTGGAGAGGGCTGATGAGGATGAGGGTCTGGCGGGCTAGATAGAGGACGACAACCGCGGCTATGGCGATGAGAGCGTAGGCGAGGAGGTTGGCGGACTTTGACGGTGCGGCGGGTGGGCGGCCTTCCTGGCGCTTGAGGATGGCGATGCGGCGTTCTGCGTAGCGGGTGTAGACGTACTCGGTGAGTGGCTCTGTGGTGTGTTCTTTCAATGCGGTGAGGGCGTTGGATTGGGTGAGGAGCGCGAGGATGGGGGAGGCGACGCGCTTGGAGGATTCGACCTGCTCGAATTTGAACTTGTCGCTCCAGGCGATGAGCGGCCGCCAGAGGAGCTGGTCGGTGGCGACTATGATGGCGACCATGGTGAAGAGGCCCCAGGCGATGGCGTGGCCGTTGCCCTGGTCTGCGGCGGTCTGAAGATAGGAGCCTAGGCCGGGGAGGCGGAAGTCCTGGGAGCGGAAGTGGAACATCTCGCATGCCATGAGGAAGAACCATGCGCCGGCGACGGACATGATGGAGTTCCAGAGGAGGCCGATGGCGGCGTAGGGGAGCTCAAGCTGGACGAGTCGCTGGAAGGGCGAGTAGCGATAGACGCGGGTGGCTTCGATGAGCTCGCGTGGGATGGATTTGAGGGAGGAGTAGAACGAGAACGCCATGTTCCAGACTGCGCCGGTGAAGATAAGGACGATGGCTCCGAGCTCGACGCCGAGGTGGCGGGTGGGGAAGAGGCCGACCATGGCGAGCATGACGCCGGGCAGGAAGCTGAGGACGGGGATCGATTGAAGGATATCGAGCACGGCGATCATGAAGGGCTCGATGCGGGTGTTGTAGGCGGCGGTGTAGCCGTAGGCGATGGCGAAGGCTAGGCTTAGCAGATACGCGAGGCCGATGCGGACGACGGAGTAGAAGGCGTAGGCGGGGAGCGCTCTGGGGCTGAGCGAGACGACCATCTGGGTGTTGGGCGGGCCGGCCCAGAACTTGGCGATGAGGACGATGCAGTAAAAGACAGCGAGGCCGATGACCGCGACGGCGAGGTCCATGACGAAGGGCCAGGAACGGCGAAGGACCTGGGAGCGCGCGAGGGTTTCGCGGGTGGGAAGGTTGGTGGGCAGTGAGATCACTCGCCGGACTCCGTATCGACGGTGGCAAGCTCTTCTGGTGCGGGATGAAGGCGCTCCGGCTGCATGAAGCGATGGCGTGCGGCGTCGAAGTCGAAGAGCTCTGCGTAGCGGCCCCAGGAGATGGCGGTTTCAAGCTGGCGGAGGGTCTCTTCTTCGCTGAACTGCTCGTCCAGGACGTCGTGGAAGAACTCTTCTGCGACCTCGCCGTCGCTCTTGGTTTCGAGCGCCCGGACGATCTGGCGGAGGAGCAGGACGTTATCGACGGCGGCGGTGCGGAAGAGCTCTTTCTGGCGGAGGATCTCTGAGTTGGCGAACTCGGTGCCGGTGGGGGTGATGGCGGCGTCGCCTTCATTGACGGTGAGGAAGCCGAGAAGCTGGGCAGCATCGACGATGGGGAGGAGGTCGTCGATCTCGAAGGCGAGGTCGTCGGCGAGCTTGTAGATATCGTCCTTGCCTTCGTGGTCGATGAGGATCTCAAGCAGGCCGGCGATGCCGCCGGGGCGGGCGTGGGGGAGCATCTGGTAGGTGCGGCGGGCGTCGCGGTCGCCGGCGGCGTTAGGGAGCTGGGGGGTGGGGGCGTCGGGCTGGGTGAGGACCTTATAGATGTAGTCGACGAGCTGGGTGAAGGCGACGGCCTTGCGGTTGCGCGGGTGGGTGAGGGTGACCTTGAAGTCGGTGCGGACACGGCCGGGGTTGCGACCAAGAACGATGATGCGGTCGGCGAGGAGGACAGCCTCTTCAATGTTGTGGGTGACGATGAAGATGGCCTGGGTGGGGAGGGTTTTGTTCTGCCAGAGTTCGAGGAGTTCTGAGCGGAGGTTCTCTGCGGTCAGGACGTCGAGGGCGGAGAAGGGCTCGTCCATGAAGAGGACTTCGGGTTCTACGACGAGGGCCCGGGCGAAGCCGACGCGCTGGCGCATGCCGCCGGAGAGTTCCTTGGGGTAGGCGGCCTGGAAGCCGTCGAGGCCGACGGTGTCCAGCATCTTGAGGGAGCGCTTGCGGCGCTCGTCGGCGTTCATGCCACGGGCTTTGAGGACGGCCTCTACATTTTCCTGGACGGTGAGCCAGGGGAAGAGGGCGAAGGACTGGAAGACGATGGAGACGTTGACGTCCGTGGAGGCGATGGGTTTTTCATGCCAGAAGACCTGGCCGGCCGAGGGCGCGGAGAGGCCGGTGAGCATGCGCATCAGCGTGGATTTGCCGGAGCCGGAGGGGCCGAGGAGCGCGACGATCTCACCTTTGACGATGGAAAGGTCCGTGGGGGCGATGACCTGGATGCGGTTTTCGCTTGGCTGGGCGTAGTATTTCTCCACGCGTTCCGCGCGGATGAGAACTTCCGGCATGGTTCAGGGTCTCTACGATCTGTGATGATTTTTGCCGGTCGGCACTGTCGGCTTCCCGACCACTCCGTGCAGCCTATCATTACTTTGCTGATATAACGGTAAAGCAGGCCTGTGCTACGGTTTCGGGCTACACTGGACGCTACACTGATTCAAGGAACACATTGGGGAAAAACACGTATGTCAGATTCAGCAACTGCAGTCACTTCAAAACCGAAGGTTCTCGTCGCCGATGATGAGCAGGTGATCGCCAACACGCTCGCCATCATCCTCAACCAGGCCGGGTTTGAAGCACGTGCGGTTTACAGCGGAGAGAAGGCGATCGAGAGCCTCGACACCTTTGAGCCGGACATGCTTATCTCAGACGTCATCATGACCGGGATGACCGGGATTGAGGCTGCGATTGCGACGCGCGCGAAGCGTCCGAACTGCAAGATTCTGCTGTTCTCCGGACAGGCCGCTACGGCGGATCTGCTGGAGAAGGCTCGGGCCCAGGGACATGAGTTTGAGATTCTCGCCAAGCCGGTCCATCCGACCGATCTTCTGGCTAAGCTTCGGCGCCAGTCGTAAGCCTTCTCATTATCAGGCGTGGCGCTGGCGGTCTTTGATCCTGACCGCCGGCGACCCGCCATAGACGGTCCACGGATCGAGCGATCTGGTCGCGACGGAAGCCAGCCCCAAGACAGCACCTTCCCCTACCTTGACGCCAGGCGCGACACACGCCCGGGCGCAGATCCACGCGTAGGCCCCGATTTCCATTTCGTATGCGAGCAGGGGGAAGGCCTTGTCGTCGAAGTCGTGCGTGGCACCGCAGAGGTACGCGCCCTGCGAGAGGATGGCGTGGGAGCCGAAGCGCATGGGGGCAGGGTTATAGATCTCCACACCGTCACCGGCAGCGACTCCGTCCGCGCAGATGAGGTTCCAAGGGGAGTGGACCTTGGAGGCGGGATAGAAGTGGCAGTGCGGGCCCATGGTCGCGCCGAAGAGGCGCAGCAGCATCGTGCGCCAGGCGTGGAAGGGGCGCGGTGAGATGCGGTAGAAGAGCAGCCAGCAGATGTTCCAGACCAGGCGACGCAGGCGGTTGCCCAGCGAAAAGGCCGGGCGCAGGTAGGGGTCGGCCGCCGTCTCCGGCGAGATGTGCTCTGCGGCGTTGTAGTAGCTCTGCTTTGCCATGCTCTCCTGCGCTTGTTCTACGGCCTGGATGCCGGTGCGGCGGCATCGTCAAAGAGGGTGATGATGGTGACGGCGTTCGTATGCATATCGTACCGCCGGCTAAAGCAGTCCAGAGCTTTGCGCTCCATCTCCGCGCGTTCCGGGAGGGACATGGCGATCCAACGCTCAAGGAGGCGGTCTGTACCGGCCTGGGTATCGGTCTCCATCAGGCCTGCGCCGTCTGCGGCGATCTCCGGGGCGATGTTGACCTTGTCCGCGAGCAGCACGGCGCGTCCGCATGCCATGGCCTCCGCGACCGCGATGCCGAAGTTCTCCTGGTGCGAGGGCAGGATGAAGACCTCAGAGGCGAACAGCGAACCCCACTTGACCTCACCCTTCAGCATGCCGGGCCAGTGGACGCGGTCGCTGAGGCCTGCGGCGGCGACCGTCGCCTGGAGCTCTGCGCTCCAGCCTTGCTGATCCGGGCCGGCCATGACCAGGTGGAGCTCGGGGTCGGTGGCTGCGAGTCTGACGAACGACTCGATGAGCATGTCGCAGCCCTTCTTGCGATGAATCCTGCCCAGGAAGAGGACGAAACGCTTTCCGCGCAGTTCGGGGAACTGGGTATAGAAGGCGTCTTTGAGGAGGGCACCATCGGCTGGCGGCCTGCTTGCGCCGAGGGGCACGATGAAGCCGTTCCAGTCATGCAGCCAGAAGCTTTCCTCCGCCAGTTGGCTCTCTTCCGTCGTCGTGAAGAGGACACGGTATGCGCCTTTGAGGACCCAGTACTCGCTCAGGAGCCAGTAGACCCACTTCTTCAGGTGCTTCAGCGGGTAGCGGCGCTTGAAGTAGGGGTCCAGCATTCCGTGAGGGAAGACCACGTAGGGTTTGCGGCCACGGACGGCGCGCCATGCGGCGAAGCTGATGTAGCGCCAGAGACCGTTGACGACGACTCCGTCGAAGCGGTCGCGATTGGCGGCGAGCCACTGGTCCAGCTTGCGGCTGTATCCGAGCGAGGTCTTTCCTTTGCCGAGCGCATGGACGGGAAACGGATAGGTCTTGAGGAAGGGTGCGTCCGGCTCGTCCAGCGTGACGGCCTCTCCGATGTAGTTGGCGGGGCCGAAGGTGATGAGCGCTCGGACTGACTCCGTAGGGCCGCCGGCGGCAGGGTCGAGCGTCTCGATCACATGGAGGATGCGTTTTGTGGTGGGCGCTTCGCTCACGCTTGGTCACCGCTGGATGTGGCAGCGTCGACTCCCGCGAGGCGCTTTCTGGCGACGTGCTGGAGGGCCTGTTTGAGGCCCACGATGTCCTGCTCGAAGCTCCAGTTTTCGATGCGCTCCAACGCCCGCTGGCCCATCTCAGTTGCTGTCTGCGGAGTTGCAAAGGTGAGGCGCAGCGCCTGCTCCAGGGCATCGATGTCACGGACGGGGTAGACGAAGCCTTCGACTCCATCGGTCACGAGGTCTGGGTGGCAGCCGCAGTCGTCCGTGATGATGACCGGGCAGGCAGCGTTCATGATCTCGTTCACGATGAGGCCCCAGGGCTCATGACGGGAGGGAAGGACGAAGACGTCGGCGAGATCGAAGAAGCGGGGCAACTCCGATTGATTGCGAAAGCCGCAGAAGCGGATGCTACTGAGGCCGGTGGCCGCGGCCTGGGCTTCCAGGGCGGCGCGTTCTTCTCCATCGCCGACGAGTACGAGGTAGGGCTCAGGCTCGGTGCCGGGTGCAGGGGCAAGCCGCGCATAGGCCTCGATGAGGTCGTCGCAGTGCTTGCGCGTCTGCATCTTGGAGGCGAAGAGAATGACGGGTCGTTTTGGGTCGAGGCCAAGCTCGGTCTGCAGCTCGGATCTGGTCGCGGCGGCTTCATGGCAGCGAGCCTGCCACCATGCGTTGTCGACCGCGTAGGGCAGGAGGAAGAGCGGAAAGTCCTCGCCCATGTAATGCTGCCAGTACTCGCGGTTCATGGTGCCGGTGACCAGCACGCCGGCTACGAGGCTGCGGAGTCCGGCGAAGAAAGCCTTCTTCGCCAGCAGCTTTGCGCCGCCGCGCGGGCGATCGCGCAGGGACGAGTCGGAGCGCACCAGCACTGGAATACCGAGAGCCTTGGCTGCCAGGAGACCGTGCATCTGGTTGACGGTCGCGTAGCCATGAACCCACAACGCGTCAAAGCGTGCGCTGCCGTCTGCGTTGGTCAGCCGCGTCACGAGTCCGTGGCTGATCGGCGTGAAGACCCCTTCCGTACCCTTGTCGCGCAGGACGGGAAGGAACTCGTGGCGATAGCCGTCGAGCAGCGGAATATCCCAGGTGACGTCTACCCCAAAGCCTTCGTCGCGGTAGCCTTTGACGGAGAAGTCGGAGCCGAAGAAGACGGTGAGTTCGATTCCGGGTTCGGCGGCGATCCGGCGCAGCAGAGGGGCTTGATATTGAATCGGGTGGCTGACCAGGTAGGCCAGCCGCACAGCCGTTCGAGGCCTAGGGGGACTGCCGTCCAGGTTGGAAGAAGAGCTCATGCTGTGTCTCGAACCGCCTGCCGAAGCAGACACTAGTTATTACGCTGAAGCGCGAAGATGAACAGAGAAGCGATGCTGGCGGCGGTGCCGATGCCATTCGACTTCAAAGCTGCTTTCAGCGGTGCCGACGGCAGGAAGACGATATCGTTTGCTTCCAGGACTGGATCAGGATTTTTCCCCAGAAGGACGCGTTTGATATCGACCTTGACGAGTTTGCGCTCCAGCCCGACGGTGCGGATGATGCGCAAGTCGTCATACTTACCTTCAAAACCCACGCCACCGCTGAGTGCAGTCAGTTGCATCAGCGTAAGGGGAGAGTTCTGATCCAGCGGGATGGCCCCCTGCTTGGCAAAGGCGCCGACGACGTAGACCACGCCAACCCGCGAGATGATGATCGTATCTCGAGGCACGATGGGGATGTTCCCGGCCGCGCTCTGGCTCGGATCGGTTCCAAGATCCACGATGATGGGCTTGTCCGCGCCTACCCGCAAAACGGTGATGATGTGGCTGGCGTTGACGGGCAGCGTGCCTGCCACAGCCAGCACATCCAGCAGACGCCGGCTGCCGGAGAGCGGCACGATGGCATGCATCTCGCCGGAGACGGTTGCGGTCTGGCCGGAGGCCTCTGTCACCTGCACCGTAACCTGAGGATTGACGTACATGCCTGCTGCGATCAGCTTCTGGGCGATCAGAGTCTCAGCGTCATTGACGCTCAGGCCCTTGACTGTAACAACGCCGATGAGCGGGAGTTGCAGGGTTCCGTCGATGCTCACTCTGGTCGGGACGGAAAAGTCAGGTGAACCGAAGATCCGCACCTGGACGAGGTCGCCCGAATTGATGACGAGGTCGCTCTGATTCGGATTGAGCACAGCCGGGTCAGCGGTGGGGACAGGAATGACGTTCGCGGTGGAAGGCACATGGACTGCAGGGCCGCTGAACTGTGCAGAAAGCTGGCCCGGGCAGAGCAGGAGAACCGTTGCCGCCACGAACAAGCCGGCGAGGGGAGTGTGCATTGCTTTGGACCTATCTGTCATATCGGTCCCATAAGGCATCAGGTTCATCGGTCGTCCCTCTTCCGTGTCTTGCCGGACTCGCTCTTGGCATCCCAGCCCGCAGTGTCCAGGCTGGAGTAGGAGTAGCCAGAGTAGCCGTAATAACCGTAGTACTCCGGAGAGTTGAGATCCACCGCGTTGAGCACGATACCTGCGATGGGTGCGCCGGAGCGCACCAGAAGGTCTCGTGCGCGGCGAACGACGTGCTTGCTCGATTTGCCGTGGCGAACGACCAGCACACATACATCGACTTGGCGCGAGAGAATGATGCCGTCTGTCACGGAGAGGATCGGCGGCGAGTCGATGACGATGTGCGTGTAGATTTCGCTGGCATGACGGATCAACTCGGCCATTGAGGCGGAGCTCAGCATCTCGGTGGGGAAGGGAGGGACGGGGCCGCTGGCGAGAATGTCCAGGGTCGGAACTTCCTTCAGGGTCTGGACCGAGTTCTCCAGCGTCGTCTGACCGCTGAGGATGGTGCTGAGGCCGAGCTTGCCGTTCAACCCGAAGCGGTGATGGACGTTGGGGCGGCGAAGGTCGGCGTCGATCAGCAGGGTACGGGTGCCACCCTGCGCCAGGATGACGGCAAGATTGCTGGCTGCCGTCGTCTTGCCTTCAGAGGGAGTGGCGCTGGTGAAGAGCAGAAGCCTGGGCTCCTTGCCCGTGCTGGCGAGCAGCAGAGCCGTACGCAGGGAGCGGAACGCCTCCGTAAACTGGCTCTTGGGCTGGGTCAGCACATTGATATTGCGTTCCACGGTAGACATTGCGGCGAGCTGTTCCGGAGTCGCCCGGCGCGCGCGGGGGATGATGGAGAGCGAAGGAAGTTCGGTGATCGCTTCAATCTCTGCCACGCTGCGTAGGCCGGTATCAAGGCTTTCGAGCAGGAAGGCGAGCAGCGTTCCGAGCACCAACGAAACAGCAAAGTAGGTGAGAATGATCGTCGATTGCGGGGTTGACTGCGGATCGGACGGCGGCACAGCCTGGTCGATGATATCGATCTCGGAGGACTCAAGCCCAGCCTCAACGCCGGCGGTGCGCAGCTTCTGCAGCAAGCCTTCATAGAGCGTCCGGTTGGATTCAAACTCACGCAGACGCAGGGTGTACTCGACCTGCGCGTCCCGCAGGCTGTAGGCGTCCTGCTTCTCGGCTTCCAGAGCCGCGGTCGTCTGGGTCTCGTTTGCCTTGGCGATCAGGTATGTTTCCTTCGCCTGGGTCAGCAGCCGGTTTTGTTCAGCCTCAACCGCATGCTGAAACTCGTCGATCTGTGCTCTGGCGGCCTTGACCTGAGGATGATTGGGGCCCAGGGTTGCGGTCAGTTCGGCATAGGTCGCTCGCGCTGTTGCAAGATTGCTGCGCAGATTCGCAAGCCCATTGGTCGCTCCGCCCGTTGTGGCGGTCGTGCCCGCGTCGATCGATCCCTCGATCGCGTTCGGGTCCATCCCGTTCAGCATCCGATAGCGCGATTCCGCGATGATCCGTGCCAGCTTCGCCGTCCCGGAAGCCTTGGCGAGATCTTCCAGCGAGGAGGCGATCTGGTTGTGCGTGGAATCGAAGCCCAGCGTGCCGAGCTTCTTGCCCAGGTCAAGTACCTGCTCCTGCGAGGTCTCCACCTGACGCTTCAGGTCATCCAACTGGCCGGACAGCCACTGGGAGACGCGCTTGGTGGAATCGAACCGGGTCTCATAGCTGCGCTGCTGGTAGTCGGCAATGACCTTGTTGACCACATCGGCCGAAAGCTTCGGGTCAAGGCTGCTGTATGCGATCCGGATAATGTCGGTCTTGGGGACCAGCGTGACCTTCAGGTTCTTCTGCAGGATGCCGACGATCGTCTGGCGTACCCGCGGATCTTCCATGCTGCTATGCGGGATGGGACCTTTGACACTCAGAAACGTGGGATTGTTGGCAAGGTTCATCTCCTTGGCCACGGTGGTCAGCAGGGTATCGCTGGTGATGATTGCGATTTCGCTCATCATCTTCTGCTGGGGGTCGTCACCGAGACCAGAAAATGGGCTTAATTTGAACTGGTTGGAGGCACCGGTGTTCACCTCGAGCCGGCCATACGCTTCATACGGCTTGATCTGGGTGACGGACTTGTAAAAGCCGAACAGCGTGCCCAGAACGACCGCAATGATCAGGACCATACGACGCTTGCGGAGCGTGATCAGCGCCTCGGAAAGAGTCGTGTCGTTGGAAGGCGCTACAAACGTAGGTTGCTGCGCCTGGGACATGCCTGGCCCAGGATTGCTGTAGGGATTATCCGAACTCATTTGAACTTAGTCTAACTGACAGACTCGGACAATGCGAACGTAAACCACCTGCTTGCAAGGACTAACCTGATACCGTGGTTCTACCAGGAAGCGCACTTGCAGGAAGTGTCTCTCATGGCACAGACCAGCACTTTTCGCCAGCTCCCGCAGGGCAAAATCAGCGAGAAAGCGGCGCGGTGGCAATCGCTGGGACGATGCCAGCAGCAGGGCTGTTCCAGGCGAAAGCTGCTCTTCCTACAAACTGAGTACCAAGCGTTCCTACGTTCTTTGGTGCTATTCGCATCTGATGTTGAGTCCCTTACTATAAACTGTCGGAGGCGCTTCGAGCCACGACCTAATGCAGCTCAAACCCCGGGAAATCTGCTCCACTTCTTAAAATTATGGCTAAAGATATGCAAATTGCTGTTGTTGGGTCCGGCTACGTCGGACTCGTTGCTGCCGTCTGTTTCGCTGAGATGGGTCATGACGTTATTTGCGTCGATAATGACGAGCGGAAGGTCGCCGCACTGCAGGGCGGGGACACCCTGATCCATGAGGATCATCTCCCGGAACTGTTGAACCGCTATCGCAACACCAAGGTCCGCTTCATGACGGATCTGGCGGAAGCCACCCGCGAGTCCCAGGCCATCTTCATCGCGGTCGGAACCCCCCAGTCCGAGACCGGCGACGCCGACCTCTCCTACGTGGAGGCCGTCGCCTGCGAGATCGCGCGCTCCATCAACAGCTATAAGGTCATCGTGGAGAAGTCCACCGTCCCCGTCTATACCAACGAGTGGATTCGCAAGGTCATGGAGCGCAACGGTGTCGCACGCGATCTCTTTGACGTCGTCTCCAATCCCGAGTTCCTGCGTGAGGGGTCTGCGGTCTCCGACTTCCTGCACCCGGACCGCATCGTCGTTGGCTCGGACACTGCACGTGCCGCGGCTGTGCTCGCGGAGGTCTATGCCCCGCTAACGACTGGTGCCTACTACACCAACGCCAACCTGATCCCGGGTGTCTGCTCGGTCGCGGCTCCGCCGGTGCTGCTGAACACCTCCACGAAGTCCGCGGAGATCATCAAGCACGCCTCCAACGCCTTTCTGGCGCTGAAGATCTCCTTCATCAACGCCGTCTCGAATCTCTGTGAGGCGACCGACGCCAACGTGGAGCAGGTTGCACGCGGCATGGGGCTGGATAGCCGCATCGGCCCCAAGTTCCTGCGCCCCGGCATAGGCTACGGCGGCTCCTGCTTCCCCAAGGACGTTGCCGCGTTCCGCTCGGTTGCGGAGCAGCTTGGCATCGACTTCTCCCTTCTCACCGAGGTCGAAAAGATCAACGAGTCGCAGAAGAAGCGCTTCCTCTCCAAGGTTCGTTCGGCTCTCTGGACGCTGCGCGGCAAGCGCATCGGCGTGCTCGGCCTGGCCTTCAAGGGTGAGACCGATGACATCCGCGAGTCGCCAGCGATCGATCTGGTCGAGATGCTGCTGGCCGAGGGTTGCTCGGTTGCTGCCTACGATCCCGCCGCCATCAAGCGCACGGAAGAGATCATGCCGGCCAGCACCACGCTGCGTTACGCCAGCTCCTCCTACGACGCAGCCCAGGATGCGGACGCACTGCTCATCCTCACCGACTGGCAGGAGTTCGCCACGCTCGACCTTACGGAGATGCACAAGGCGTTGCGCTACCCCATCGTGATCGACGGACGTAACCTCTACGATCCGTCCGTGATGCTGCAGCATGGGTTTACCTACCTGAGCGTCGGCCGTCCGGCGGCCCATCCGATTCACAATCTTCGCCGTCAGCCCGTCACTTCGTAGAATCTCCGTTTGACGGTGGTCCCACTCATCGTCTGACCTTGACAACAGGACAGGCTGCGACGTTGTCTCAGCCTGTCGTCACAACGGCCAAGCTGCGATGTCCCGGAAGAGCGTCACGCAGACTCGCGGCCTTGAAAGACGTGTGGAGCAGTCCATGAAGCAAGAGATCGTACTCGTCACGGGAGCCGCGGGCTTCCTCGGTTCACACCTCACCGATAAGCTGCTGGCCGCGGGCCACAGCGTCATCGGCGTCGATAACCTTGCCACCGGCAATCTTGCCAACCTGGCGCACCTCAAGCATGAGCCGAACTTCCGTCTCGTCGAGCAGGATATCTGCGTGCCCTTCGACGTCGGCCACGTGGATTCCGTCTTCAACTTTGCCTCGCCAGCCAGCCCGGACGACTACCATCGCCTGGGCATCGAGACCCTTCTTGTCGGCTCCGCAGGTACGATCAACACGCTGGAGATCGCCCGCAAGTACAACGCCGGCTACCTCCACGCCTCCACCTCCGAGTGCTACGGCGATCCCGAAGTCCATCCTCAGGTCGAGACCTACTGGGGCAACGTGAATCCAGTCGGCCCCCGCTCCGTCTACGACGAAGCCAAGCGCTTCTCGGAGGCTGCAGTCACCGCCTACCACCGCTATCACAACGTCAACACACATCTGGTCCGCATCTTCAATACCTACGGCCCGCGTCTGCAGGCCAACGACGGACGCGTCATCTCCAACTTCATGATCCAGGCGCTGCGCGGCAACCCGCTGACCATCTATGGCGACGGCTCGCAGACCAGATCCTTCTGCTTCGTCTCGGACTTGATCGAGGGCATCGTTCGCCTCTCGCGCTCTGCCGAGCACACCCCGGTCAACATTGGCAATCCGGTGGAGTGGACTATCAAGGAGTGCGCGCTGGAGATTCTGGCGGTCACCGGTGCGGACCTTCCCATCGTCCACAGGCCGTTGCCGCAGGACGATCCCACGCGCCGCCGTCCGGATATCACCAAGGCCAAGGCGCTGCTGGGCTGGGAGCCGAAGGTCAGCCTGAACGAAGGCCTCAAGCTCTCGCTCGACTACTTCAAGGCCTGCATCGATGCCGCACCGGTCGCAGCTTCGGTATAACGCTTGAACAAAACGAGAACGAGGCTGGGAGAGTTCATCTCCCAGCCTCGTTCTCGGTTGAGTCGTTTTAGTGCGCCTGGATTGACTTCAATCCAGGGAAGAACGTGATCTGCACGGCAGTCACAGTGTTGTTCTGTGCACCAGGCAGGTAGACCGGTGCCTTGAATTTTTCATACTGGAACCATGCATTGAGCTCGATATTGTCATGCGCAAAGCGCTTCAGCACCTGCGCCTTGAACTGGTTCTGCGTGGTGCCGCCCGGGATGAAATCCTTGTCGTTCTTCTTGTTCAGATACTCCAACTGCACCCACTCCTTGCCGGAGAGATGATAGGTGAGCCATGCCTGGCCTCCCTTGGCCTCACGTCCAATCCAGTCGCCCATGATGAAGCCCTGATTGGTATAAGCCTGGTTCTGAATCCCTTCGTAGTAATTGAACGTGCCGCCCGTGCTGCGGGAGACCCGCGGATCTGTGTCGACGGCCTCAACTCTGAAGTCCATCTTCCGCATACCCGGAATCTGCGAGAGATAAAGCCCGGTCCGGAAGGCCGCCCGCCGTGGCGCACTGATCGGCGTTACGTCATCGTGCGCGATCGAGTCCGCATAAAAAGTCACATATTTGCGCACGAACGGCATACGGTACGACGCGTTGAAGACGCTGAAGCGAGCGCCCGGGTCGTCACGGCCGTTCTTCTCCGCAGCCGTCGTATCGCTGACATCGAAGAAACTCTTCAGGAAGGTATGGATCGTGACCGGCTCATGCCCATGGCCGCCAAAGATTACCGTCCGCTGAAAGCCGAACTGGAAGTTGCTCGTCGGCGCGAAGGAGAACATGGCGGAGTGAGTCCAGTCATCGTTGGGTGCCGTATGCCCCTTCAGGCTTCCATAAAAGAAGTCATACCGGACCGGTCCCAGAATCGCTGAAAGGTAAGGGATGTGTAAGGGGTCGACACGATTGATCCGGAACGAATAAATATTTTCCGCGTTGTTCGACCACGCCACCGAACCGCCTTGCCCGGGTCCAAGCCATGCGTCCGATTTCCCCCCGGAGATCTCATTCCCCAGAAGGTGAAAGGACAATGTAGCCTCCACCAACCGGAACGGGTTCTGCGCCGCAACCGGCCCGGTTGAGATCGTCGCCTGGTGCAGGTTGAACCCGGAGAAGGGAATCCCATCAATCGCTGAAATCTCCGCAGACAGTGCCTGCGAGTAGCCTACGCCGGTCGGCGCATGCTGATACTCCCCGCGCACATAGAGCGAGAAGCGTCCCTTCTCCGCAAGGGCCGCAAAGCCCGTGATGTTGTTGAAGCCGTGCTGGTATGGCCGCCCGTAATCGTTCTCGATCGTCTGACCGATGTGATAGCTGTCCCGCAGCGTCGTCCCCGTGATTCCCATGACACGCGTGTAGACGTCATGTGTGCCGTAGACGAGCCCTCGTCCCTGGCCCTGGAAGCCAGTCTCATCCTGCAGTTCACGCCGGATGACGGCAAGAATCTCCTTGGCCTCATCGCTGTCGCTCTCACGGATGTCGTCTTCGGACTCGTCCAGGATGTGCGTCAGGCTCATCCGTGTGTACGGCTTCATGCTCTGGAATGCAGTATCGGCAAAGCCGAGTGAGTACAGCCGGCTCATCTCCGGATAGATCCAGCTATCCATCGGGATATAGGTTGAGCCGTTGTGCTCTTTCTTGACCTTTTCATCCGGAGTCCCATAAGGCTGATACACCTGCAGCCTCTGATCCGCACCGCTATAAGGCGGCAAGGCTCCAAAAGGAGCCTGCGGCGTGGTCGGAGCGGGAGCAATGACAGGCGGGGCCACCGGCTCTGCAACAGGAGCCTGGGGAGTCGATGTCGGGTTCGGCGCATACGCAGGAGCGGCTGGGTACTGGTCCGGCTGGCCTGGCTGAGGCTTGGGAGCGGCGGGTGCCTGCGTGCTCGGCACGGCCGGAACGGGCTCTACCGGTGTCTGGGCAAAAGAAGGAGAGACGGTGAACACAACACAGCCCACAGCCGGAATCAGAACTCGTTTAAGCACGCAAACCTCGTTTAGCTTCAGGCGCTTCCGCCTTAGGCTAGTGTACCGTTTCCTTCGGAAGTTTCGTCCGGAAACGCGGCTCCACCTTGTCGATCCAGGCCTGCGTCGCCGCGCCTTTGGCGATCAGTTGACGGCCCAGCAAGGCGATTGGATCGCCCGTCGCCGGAAACACTACGCCTTCGATCAAGGCCGGCCCGCCACCCGCGCGCGCACGGCCAATCGACTCCTGCGCCACACGATACATCGCCACGGCATCGCTGGCGTCCACTGGAATCCCCGGCAGCCCCAACTTCAACGCAACGTCTGCCAACCCAGGCTCGCTACGCTTCTCCGGCACGACGACGAACACAATGGGCAGCTCCAGCCGCAGAGCTTCGCTGAAGATCCGTTTCCATTCCACTGCAGGCAGATCACCAGCCAGGACAAAAGCGAGCAGGACCTTTCCTTCGGCAGCCATGCGCGAGGCCGCGCCCAGTGCAAAGTAAAGACGCTCCGCGGGGGTCTTCGCCTCGGACGTCTGATCCTTCAACACAGCCTTCAGCTTCGCGCCAACGACGTAATCGACCAGCGCGCCGGTCTTGCCGGCACTGACCACATCGCCCTCAGCGTCGATCAGCCCGATCGCCGTGCCGACCCAGCAGGCCTCGGTCCCCTGCGCAAAGCCCTTGCGAAGGCGTTTGCCCAGCACACGCGTCTCGACCATCGCGGCGTAGATCTCACGCAGTCTCTTGTGGGGAGTCAGTGGATTCTCAAACGACTTGGCGCACATCAGGCCCTCCCAGGCAGCAAGCTTGGCTGCGGGCGGACTCACCGCCCGCAGCCCGTAACACTAAGCGCGTGCAGGGTCCTTCGCTTCGCTGTTGAGCCCGAGTTCCTTCATCGCTTTCTGCGCATCCTTGGCCTTGAAGCTGCCTTCGCGAACCAGGCGCGAGAGCGTCGCGCCCACAATAGCCGCCGCGCTTACCTCAAAGTGCGTCCGCAGGTGCTCGCGGTTGTCGGAGCGGCCAAAGCCGTCCGTCCCCAGGCTCACCAGCCGCGAATCCAGCCACGGCGCGAGCGAATCCGGCACGCTGCGCATGTAGTCGCTCGCTGCGATGATCGGTCCCTTAGTCCCGTCCATCAGCGTTTCGAGGTAGCTCTTCTTCTCCGCCTCGGCCGGGTGCAGGCGGTTCCAACGCTCAACTGAAAGTGCCTCACGCCGAACCTCGACGTAGCTCGTCACGCTCCAGACATCGGCTTCGATCTTGTACTTCTCGGACAAAATCTCCTGGGCCTTCAGCACCTCGTTGAGGATGGGACCGGAGCCGAACAACTGCAGAGCAGCCTCACCCTTGAGCGCAGGCTTGATCTTGTACATGCCCTTGACGACGCCTTCCGCAACGCCCTCAGGCATCGGGATCTGCACGTAGTCCTCGTTGTACATGGTGATGTAGTAGAAGGCGTCCTCGCCCCCTTCGTACATGCGCTTGATGCCGTCCTGCACGACGACTGC
Source organism: Granulicella tundricola MP5ACTX9 (assembly GCF_000178975.2). Classification (NCBI taxonomy): domain Bacteria; kingdom Pseudomonadati; phylum Acidobacteriota; class Terriglobia; order Terriglobales; family Acidobacteriaceae; genus Granulicella; species Granulicella tundricola. Next base: position 1,582,548 of record NC_015064.1, read on the forward strand.
CAGCTCGTAGACGAACGCCGGATCGTAGGTGCGGCAGGTGGGCACCGTGCTCGCCAGAACGATGGAGTGTCCATCCTGGTGCTGTAGTCCTTCGCCGAGCATCGTCGTGCGGCCAGCCGTGCCGCCCATCAGGAAGCCCTTGCCGCGCGAGTCCGCAAACGCCCAAACCATGTCGCCGATGCGCTGGAAGCCGAACATCGAGTAGTACATGTAGAAGGGAATCGAAGGCACGCCGTAGTTCGAGTAAGCCGTTCCCGCAGCCGTAAACGAGGCCATCGAACCAGCTTCCGTAATGCCTTCCTCGAGGATCTGGCCGTCCTTATCCTCGCGATAGTAGAGCAGCATATCGGCATCATGCGGAGAGTACTTCTGACCCTCAGGCGCATAGATACCCACCTGGCGGATCGAAGACTCCAGCCCGAACGTACGACCCTCATCGGGCACAATCGGCACAACCCACTTTCCCACCGCCGGGTCCTTCATCAGCGCGTTCAGCAGGTTCACAAAGCCCATCGTGGTGGAGATGGTGCGGCCCTTGGACCCATCGGTCCATGCCTTGAAGAACTCGAGCGAAGGAGCCTTGAACTCAGGCGCACGCAGCGAAAGCTTCGGCGTCTGACGCACCGGCAGATACCCGCCCAGCTCCTTACGCCGGGCCTGCATGTAAGCGATCTCAGGCGAGCTCTGCTCCGGCCGGTAGAAGGCGCCGTCCTTCGCCGCCTGTTCGGGAATCGGAATATCGAAACGCTTCACGAACGCCGCCAGCGCATCGTCCGCCAGCTTCTTCTCGCTGTGCGTGGCGTTACGAGCCTGCGCCGAACCCAGACCGTAGCCTTTGACCGTCTTGGCCAGGATGACCGTCGGCCCACCCTTATGCTCGACTGCCTGCTTGTAGGCGTTGTAGACCTTGGCCGGATCGTGGCCGCCGCGGTGCAGCAGCCCGAGCTGCTCGTCCGTGTAGTCCTTGACCAGCTCCAGAAGCTCCGGATACTTGCCGAAGAACTCCTTGCGCAGGTACGCGCCGTCCTTCGCCTTGAAGGTCTGGAAGTCGCCGTCCACGCACTCGTCCATGCGCTTCAGCAGCAGGCCGGACTTGTCGGCGGCAAAGAGCGCATCCCAGTCCGAGCCCCAGATGACCTTGATGACATTCCAGCCCGCACCGCGAAAGACACCTTCGAGCTCGTCGATGATGCGCTTGTTGCCACGCACCGGCCCGTCCAGACGTTGCAGATTGCAGTTGACGACGAAGATCAGGTTATCCAGCTTCTCGCGCGCACCCAGCGAGATTGCGCCCAGCGTATCCACTTCATCCGTTTCGCCATCGCCGATGAACGCCCACACCTTGCGGTCGGTCTTCTCGATCAGCTTGCGGTTCTCCAGATAGCGCATAAACCGAGCCTGGTAGATCGCATTCAGCGGCCCGATGCCCATCGAAACCGTGGGGAAGTTCCAGAAGTCTGGCATCAGCCATGGGTGCGGATAGCTGGAAAGCCCCGGCTCGCCGCGAAGCTCATGGCGGAAGTTCTTCAGGCGCGATTCGTCAAAGCGGCCCTCAAGGAATGCGCGCGCATAGACGCCCGGCGAAGCATGGCCCTGAAAGTAGATGAAGTCGCCCGGCTGTTCGCCGTAGCTGCCATGAAAGAAGTGATTGAAGCCAACTTCGAGCAGCGTAGCCAGCGACGAATACGTCGAGATATGTCCGCCGATGCCCGCATCCTGCTTGTTCTGCTTGTGCACCATCGCCATGGCGTTCCAGCGCAGCAGCGCTTCTACGCGGCGTTCCAAGCTGCGGTCTCCAGGGTAGGGAACCTCGTTCCTGGTCAGAATGGTGTTGCAGTACGGGGTCGTCAGGGTCCCAGCAGCCGCGACGCCAGACTCGGAAGCCCGCTTCCGCAGAGCTTCCAGCACCTCGGCACCCTGCCCGGAGTCCGCAGCCACAATCTGGTCAAACGCTTCAATCCACTCCGCGATCTCCGCGGTAAAGTCCTTCATCGCAGCATCATCCAACTTCATTGCCATCGGCTCTTGATCCCTCGGGGGCGGTCCGCCCGTTCTGTATTCAAAAAACTTATGCTGCTCTGCGCTTATAAAGATAATTGTTCCGATGCCAAAACGTCACGGCGCACCGCTAATCGCCTTTTGTGCCAGGAAGCTTAGACCGGTTGCCAACAAGCTGAAAGTCTGGGGTGGACGATGGATACGTTCAGGTTCGCCCCAACCTTTGAGGGTCTTCAATCGAACAAACCGTTTCGCCGATCATCAAGATATTGAAGCCGCTTCTCTGATCCCATTCTCATCTGGCGTACCCATTCGTAAGATCCATTGGCAAGTTCTGGGTGATCTGCGTCCTTCCACGCTGGGTTTACCCGTAACTCTTCAAGAAGCTCAACCAGGTGTTCCCGCCGGAGTTTCGCCTCGGCTGTCTCATCCAAGGCTACATCTGCTTTACTTGCTCGATTTCATTCGAACCGTCCTCTTCCGAACCGTCGATGATTGTATGAGGCGTCTCCATTGTGATCTCGCTAGCAAAGTGTTTCACAGCGGTTATTGCCCGGTCTACGTCGAATAATCCGCGTTGATCCGCACGTATTCTTCCGTCAGATCGCACGTCAGGAACGTGCAGCCCGCGCTCCCCATCCCCAGATCCAGCGTGATCGTGTACTCCCGGGCGAGCATGATCTGGTGCGCCGCGTCCTTGTCGAACAGCGCCGCCCGCCCCCCGTTCTCAAACACCGCCTGCGTCCCGATCCACACATTCACGTTCGCCGGATCGAACTTCACGCCGGAGTATCCCGCCGCCGCCAGCAGCCTTCCCCAGTTCGGGTCCGCGCTGGACCACGCCGTCTTGCACAGCGGACTATGCGCGATGCTCTTCGCCACCGTCTTCGCATCGGCCTCCGTCTCAGCACCCCGGATCTCCAGCGTGACCACATGCCCCACGCCTTCGCCGTCATCGACAATCTGGTGCGCCAGGCTCCCGCAAACCAGCTTCAGCGCGTTGCCGAACGCCTCGCCCACCCGCTCGTCCAGCTTGATCCCGCTTCCACCGCTCGCCAGCAGCAGCACCGTGTCGTTGGTGGATGTGTCCCCGTCGATCGAGATCGAATTGAAGCTCCGCTCGACCGATGGCCCCAGCAGCGCACTCAACTCCGCTGCCTCCGCCACCAGGTCCGTGAACAGATAGACCAGCATCGTCGCGTGTTTGGGCGCATCGGCGGCGACGAGCTGTGGATGAATCATCCCTGCCCCCTTCGCGACGCCGAAGATCCGCACCTCCGCCCCGTCCACATCGACGACCGCCCGAGCCACCTTCATCTTCGTATCTGTCGTCATGATCGCGGTGGCAAATGCCTCCGCATGAGCCGGCGTAGCGCCCAGCTCCGTCACCACCTTCGGCAGCGCCGCCAGGATCTTCTCCGCCGGCAGCGGCACGCCGATGATCCCGGTCGAGGAAGGGAAGACCTCGTCGAAGATGCACTGAAACGTCTCACCCGCCGCCCGGCAGGTTTCGATGCAGGCCTTGATCCCCGCCTCACCGGTAGCGCAGTTCGCATTGCCCGCATTGACCAGCAGAGCCGACACCCGCCCGCCCGTAGCCTCCAGGTGCCGCCGCCCCACGATGACCGGAGCCGCCACCACCTGGTTGCGCGTAAACATCGCCGCCGCATTCGCACCCTTGGGAGCTACCGCCACCGCCACGTCCAGGTTCCCGCTCGCCTTGATCCCCGCCTTTACCGCGCCCCATACAAAACCGAGCGGCAGCGCGCCCGTCTGCACCTTATCCGAAATCGCCATCTCAATACTCTATCGAATTATCCGAACTTACTCGCTCAGGCGCACCGACCGCCCCTCCTGCGAGCTCACCCGCGCCAGCTCCAGCACGCGCACGCAATCGTACCCCGCCTCGGCCGGCACCTCCAGCTCGCCGGCCCCGCTGATCGCGTCCCGCACACTCGCATAGAAGTTCCGGTAGTCGCCAATCTCCGACTTCACCGTCGTCTTCACCAGCTCCGCAGGCTTGTTCAGATCGGGCGCGACCGTCAGTGTCCCCCACGCACTCGCATCCTCCTGCAGCCACACCTCATCCGAGCCCATCCGCGGCACCTTCGCACCCTTCAGCAGCGCCGGCTCCTGCGGGTCAAGCCCATATTTCTTGAAGCTCCCCGCCGTCCCATGCAGCAGAAACCGCGGCGAAGCATCGCACGCCAGCATGCTGGACCGGCACCAGGCAATCAAGCCCTTGTACCCCAGCGCGATATCGAACGCGTCTTCAATTCCTTTGGCGTCCCGGTCGGTACGGACGCTCGCCGTGATCGTCTCCGGCTGCCCGAACACGCTGAGCACCTGATCGACCAGGTGCGGCCCCAGGTCCATCAGCAACCCATTCGCCGGGTTCGCCGCCTCCTTCCACGTATTCTCCCGCAGCGTTGGGCGGTATCGGTCATAGTGCGATTCAAACGTCACCAGCCGCCCCAGCGACCCATCCGCCATCACCTTCTTCACTGTCAGAAAGTCCGCATCCCACCGCCGGTTATGAAACGGAGCCAGTACCAGCCCCATCTCCTGCGCCAGTTCGATCAGCTCCCGCGCCTGCTCGCTCGTCGCCGCAAACGGCTTGTCGATGACCACATGCTTCCCAGCCTCGAGCGCCTGCTTCGCCAGCGGAAAATGGGTCTCATTGGGCGTAGCCACCACCACCAGCGCAATCGCCGGGTCAGCCAGCAGCTCTTCCACGGAGCGCACGATCTTCACCTCCGGATACGCCTGCGCCGCCTCATCCCCGCTCCGCTGCACGATCGCCTTCAGCTTCAAACCCGGCACCGCGCTCACAAACGGAGCATGGAACACCTTCGTCGCCAGCCCAAACCCAATCACCCCTACGCCAATCTCAGCCATGTACTCTCTCTCCTCAACTCCAGAACAGCCTGCCTCCGCAGTCTACTCACTCCGGACTCTCTCCGGCCTGTGCATGACCCAGTTTTCCACCGGTCAACCTCGTCCAGACCCGTCGAAAGCCCCAAACCCCGCAGCGTCATGACATAAATGGAACTAACCAGTACAGAAAACACCATTTTTTTGCACTCTTCTGAGTTCACTCCGCATCTTAAACTCACCGGCAAAGAAGAGTACCTCCGCTTCCTCCCGGCAGATCGACTCCAGGAACAGTTACCATTAGATATATGACGAAAACCAAAGCAGTGTCTCGCCCAAGGCTCGCCCAGCTTGCTCTGGCAGCGTGTCTGGTCGGTGGCCCTGTCGTCCTCGCTCCCACCGGCAGCGCGTTTGCTCAGGCTCCCGGCGGTTCCCAGCCCGGCGCAAGCTCGACCGGTACCAGTTCTGGAGCCAACGCCTCCGCCATCCAGTCCGGGCAGACCCAGCTCTACAACGCCACCGGCCAGAATGGTGCCACGCCCACCCAGGATAGCTACAAGGGCTCCATCGTCACCGGAAAAAGCACCGGCACCATGATGGACCTCACCCTGGACGACGCCATCCAGCGCGGCCTGCGCCAGAACCTCGGCATCATCCTCCAGAGCTCCTCCGTCCAGGGCGCAAACGGTCAGCGGCTGGAGCAGCTTCAGCAGCTCCTCCCCACCGTCACCGGTTCCGCCTCCATCGAGGTCGAGCAGGTCAATCTCGCCGCCTACGGCCTCAAGTTCCCCGGCGTCAATCCCATCATCGGACCCTTCCAGGTCGTCGACTTCCGCGCCTACCTGACGCAGAACGTCCTGAACATCGCCGCGCTGCAGAGCTACATCGCCTCCAAGCACAACTTCGCCGGGGCCAAGCTCACCGCGGAAGATGCCCGTGACATGGTCGTCCTCACCGTCGGCAACGCCTACCTGCTCTGCATCGCAGACGCCGCCCGCATTGAGGCCGTCAACGCCGAGCTCAAGACCTCCAAGGTTACCCTTGACCAAGCCGTCGCCGGTCATGACGCCGGCACCAACCCACGCCTCGACGTCCTCCGCGCCCAGGTCGACTACCAGAACGAACAGCAGAGCCTGATCTCGACCGCGAACACCTTGGCCAAAGATAAGCTGGCCCTCGCCCGCGCCATCGGCCTGCCGCTCGATCAGCCCTTCCAGCTCACCGATACCGCGCCCTTCAAGCCGCTCGACAATCTCAACGCGGAGACAGCCTTCACGGAAGCTCTCAAATCTCGCAAGGATCTGCAGGCCAGCCAGGAAGCCGTCAAATCCGGTGAGGCGCAGCGCAAGGCCGCCATCGCAGACCAGTTTCCCGTCGTCAGCGTCTCCGGAGACTTCGGAGATATCGGAGAAACCGCCGGCCACTCCCACGGCACCTTTACCGCCACCGGCCAGGTTAGTGCGCCCATCCTTCAGCTCGCCAAGACGCGCGGCGAAAGGGAAGTAGCCGACGCCTCCCTCACCCAGGCCAAGGCTCGTCTCTCCGATGAGGTTCAGCAGGTCAACGCCGATATCCGCGACTCCATCCTCGATATCCAGTCCGCGGCCAAGCTCGTCGATGCCACTAAATCGAACGTCGATCTCGCAACCGAGGCGCTTTCGGAAGCCCAGCAGCGCTTCCACGCCGGCATCTCGGACAACCTTCCCGTCTCGCAGGCTCAGTCGCAGTTTGAGCAGGCCAACGACCAATACATCAGCGCGCTCTACCAGCACAACGTAGCCAAGCTCACCCTGGCGCGTGCGCTCGGCGCAGCTCAGACCAACTACAAAGATTATCTCGGAGGCAAGTAACCGTGGCAGATACAGAGCAGCAACAAGAGTCCCAACAGGGCCAGCAAACCGACCATCAGCAGCCGGAACAGAAGAGCGCGCCTGCAAGCGCGCCCGCCAAGCCCGCCGCTCCGGAAGAGACCCCGGCCCGGAAGACCGGCCGTCGCGTTTTTATCTTCGGTGTTCTCATCCTGCTCGTCCTCGGCGCAGCCTTCTGGTACTGGCGCTCCACCTTCTCGGAGGATACGGACGACGCCCAGGTTGACGGCGATATCTACCAGATCAGCTCCCGCATCACCGGTCAGGTCATCCACGTCTACGCGGAAGACAACACCAAGGTGAACAAGGGTGATCTCCTCATCGAGATCGACCCCAAGGACTACCAGGTCGCGCTCGAGCAGGCTCAAGCCGCTCTCGCCAGCGCCCAGGCGGACTACACCAACGCCAACGTGAACGTGCCGATCACCAGCACCACCAGCAACACCCAGGTCAGCACCTCGAACTCTGATGTGCGCGGGTCAGCTTCCTCCGTCACCCAGGCCCAGCAGCAGGCAGCCGCCGCCGCCGCCCGCGTGGAGCAGGAGCAGGCCAACGCCATCAAGGCCGCCAAGGACGTAGAGCGTTACACCCCGCTCGTAGAAAAAGATGTCATCAGCCGTCAGCAGTATGACGCGGCCATTGCATCCTCTCGCGCCTCCTCGGCTGCGGTGCTTGAGGCGGAGAACAACCTTGTCGCCCAGCAGTCGGCTGTAACCACCGCGCAGCAGAAGCTCGATCAGTCTCGCGCCCAGGCCATGCAGGCCGCCAAGAACGGTCCCCAGCAGGTCAAGGCCCAGCAAGCTCGCGCCCAGTCCATGCTTGCCCAGGTCAAGTCCGCCCAGGCCAAGGTCGATCAGGCTCTGCTCAACCTGTCCTACACCCGCGTGGTGGCTCCGTCCTCCGGCGTCATCAACAAGAAGAGCGTCGTCGTTGGAGCCAACCTCGCCGTCGGCCAGGATCTCCTGACGATCATCCCGCTGACCAACCTCTGGGTCACCGCCAACTTCAAGGAGACGCAGCTCAAGGGCATGCACCGTTGCCAGGAGGTCGGCATCAAGGTCGACGCTCTCGGCGGCCGCGAGTTCTCGGGTAAGGTCACCCAGATCGGCGGCGCAACCGGCTCACGCCTCTCGCTCTTCCCACCTGAGAACGCCACCGGAAATTACGTGAAGGTCGTTCAGCGGATCCCGGTCCGCATTGACTTCACCAACCTCGATAAGGAAAACGGCGACTACGCTCTACGCCCCGGCTTCTCGGTCACCCCGGACGTCACCATCAAGGGCAAAGACGACAACAAGAACACGTCGGATTGCGAAAAGGGTCTACCCGAGCAGCAAGCCGCAAAGTAGTCTCCACAAGCCGCAGCAAAGAAGGTCGCCGATCCCAAGGATTGAGCGGCCTTTTTCTTTTGCTGTTGTCACTGTTCCTCTTACGCCGTCATTCAGAGCAAAGCGAAGGATACCCGCATTGGCACTCGCCCTACATGGCGCCCTTAGCGTTCTTCCTTAGCGCCCTTAGCGGTTTGCCGTTACCACTCCCATCCCGCCACAACAACTGCGCAAGGAAGCCGTCGCTCCCTCACGGAGCAACCCTGACCGCCGTAGCCTTCAACCCATAAGTCGGGTTATTCACAATATCCGTCCCATAAGTCGTTAGCCCCGCAAAGCTCCCATCCGAACTCATATTCCGTGCATCCACATCATCCGGAAACCAGCTCCACGCCAGCCATCCCACCTGATCCGCCAGCAGGGTCGTCAGAAAGCTCTGATACGTAAACCCCGTAGTCGTGGGCGTATTTTCGTTCGTCCCGTCGAGGTCGTAGATCGGCAGGTTACCCGGCGGATCGCCCTCCTTGTTCGCAACTTCCCCGATCACAATCGGAAGATCCGCCGCAATCGCCGCCTGCACCCCCGGCCTGCCGTCAAAGCCCGCCCAGTACGCATGTGCGCTCAGCAGCACGTTCTTCAGCGGATCGGACGCGACCAGCGCAGCCCCCGTCCCACTCGTCGTGAACGCCTCACTCGACGTCCCGGAGTCCGGCGCATCGATCATCAATGGACACGTATATCCCGCCGTCCGCATCGCCTTGATCGCCTTCTCGTAGTCCGTCTTATACGTGCTCAGTGCCGCAGCAGGGGTCTCTCCCTCCGCCCACCGGTAGTCGCCGAGTTCATTCGCAAGATTGAGGATCAGGCACGATTCACGTGCCTTCAGAGCCGCAAACACTCCGTTCTGCGTCTGGTCTCCCGTTGAAGTCCACCACGGAGTCACCACCGTACTCAGCAGGCTCATTTTCGCGTTCGAAGTAAAGTCTGCAAATTCCACGATCGGAATGACCTTGGCCGCAACGCACCGGTCGATCAGGTTCGTAAGATTGCCGATCGTGAACGCCCCCCTGCCCTTGGTCGGATAGACCTTGTACCAGGGAATCCGGATCGCGTTCGCACCCGTCTGCAGCACCTCGTCCAGGTAGTCGATGCCCGGATACTTCCACTGATCCAGCGCCTGGTAGTCCACCCCGCGCAGCACCACCTTGTTCCCCTGCCGGTCGTACAGAAAGCGCCCCTTAACGTTCAGGGTCGCCTTGAGCGCCGCCGCCTTCGTAGACACATTCTCCTCTGCCATCGCAACCCACCCTTCTCTCTGCCCAAAATACTTTCAGAAAACACCCTCAAAAACACCAGCAAATTCGCATGTCAAGCCCCCCACCATGCAAAAAACGCTGTAACTCTAACCGGCACAACAACATAGCCTCTAAAAATAGTTGGGGTATTTGGTTCCCCCAAACGCGTACAATTAACTCATATCCAAAAGACAATTTAGCCCAGCGAAAGAAGGCATAACTCCTTTCAATGCAAGACTTTACCCATAAGTATTTTAGAAAGAACAATTTGCGCGCATGTTCGGACTTAAGTCGTGTCGAATGAAGACTTTGGACTAAATGAGGTGGGGTGGGGGAGTATCCGGAATTCACCCAAACCCTGCATTGAGGGTTGCAAACCATACCCCCTTCTCCCGCATCATATGAACTACAAGGGGTGAAGAAAATGGCAGTTGCAATGAAGAAGCAGACAATCGGCGACGCGAACGTAGCACCGCACTGGCACGCCAAGGCAAAAGAGATCCAAGCATACGGATCGGTCATTGAAGATATGCCCCACCGCCTCAGCGCCAAGGTCCGCGCCGAGATGGTCGGCAAGCTGAATCAGCTTCTCGCGGACTCGATCGACCTCCGCGATATGTACAAGAAGCACCACTGGCAAGTCTCCGGCCCCACCTTCTACCAACTCCATCTCCTCTTCGACAAGCATTTTGAGGAGCAGGTAGAGCTCGTGGACACCATCGCAGAGCGCATCCAGCTTCTTGGCGGCGTAACCATCGCCATGGGCGGCGACGTGGCCCAGATCTCGCAGATCCCCAAACCGCCCCGCGGCAAGGAGGAGGTTCCGGTCCAGATCTCCCGCCTGCTTGAGGCCCACAAGATCATCATGCAGCAGTGCCACGACATCGCCGAAGCAGCCGACGACGCCGGGGATGACGGCACCAACGACATGGTCGTCTCCGACATCCTCCGTCCGAACGAACTGCAGTCCTGGTTCATCGGTCAGCACCTCGTCGAGATGCCCCTGATCCTCGACAAGTAGTCATTAACCCAGTAGGCGACATGCCCTGCCACCCGGCAGGGCATGTCGTTTTAATCAGCTTGCCACTTGAAGGCATCCGCCTGCGGCAGGCCGATATGCCCAAGCACCCGCCGCACAAACTGCCCCGCCATCTCGGCGGAGGTCTGCGGCTGGTTGTAGAAGGCCGGCATCACCGGATAGAGGGTAGCCCCGGCATCGGCGGCCAGCGTCATGTTCCGCAGATGAATCTTGTTGAACGGAGTCTCCCGCACGCAGAGAATGAGCGGCCGAGCCTCCTTGAGACACACATCCGCCGCACGTTCGATGAGGTTTGAGGCCATGCCATGCGCGATGCCGGCCAGCGTGCCCATCGAGCAGGGAAGCACGATCATCCCGTCCGACGGGTAGCTGCCGGATGCGATGTTCGCGCCGATGTCAGGATCGGCATGATGCTGCGTCTTCACTGAAGCATGACCGAGCAGCTTCTCCGGCAGCGCAGTACGGCCCGATAACTGAAGCTCCTCTGCCAGCACCCGGAGCGCACTCTCGCTCACCACGAGATTGATCTTCGTCACCCGGGCATCGGCCTCGAGCAGCCGCAGCATCTCCGCGGCAAAGACAGACCCACTGGCCCCGGTAATCGCCAGCGTCAAATTGGAAGGAACGTTCACCTGCTAATTATCGCGCAGAGCGTATGCGAGCAACGTCTCGCCTGAACATCCGGCCTGTTCGTTGTAAGCGTCATCACTCGCTTCCTGGATCTCCGGGACAGCAGGATCGAGCTCACAGGCTGCGATCTCGTCGGTCGAGGCATGGATGAAGCAAAGCTCACACGTTCCGAGGTTATCCTCAGGCGTCCGCATCGGAGGCCCGAAGGTTCGACAAAGGATCGGCCGCGCCTCGTACAAGTCACAGGTCCCGGTGGTCAGGTCGAGCACTGGGCAAGGCTCATCGTTGGCGAACTCCTCAAACAGGATCGCCGACTCATGATCCTCGTTGAGAACGCCCGTTGCAAGATCGCCCGGAAACCACGGATCGAGCCGCGTCAGCGCGTCCAAGACCCGCAGCCGAATCCGCTCCGCTCGAGCCGGATCGCTACCGGACAGAGCGTGCAAGCCCTGGCGGAGCCGCTCCGCATCCTGCTGCGCGATGGGGAACACTCCGACGCAGCACTGCGAGCAGCCCGCACGACAGGCTAGATGGGAGCCACCCCGCAGGGTGGCGTCGGCCAGCGCAGCATCCACAATCTGCACCAGCCGCGCATCCAGCGTCTGTCCAGGCATCAGCTTTGCGCGAGAACGCGCGTGAAGATCGCATCCACATTGGCAAGCTGACGGTTGTAATCAAAGGCACGCGCCAGCTTCTCTGGGCTCAGGCGGCTGGTGATCTCAGGCTCCTTCGCAACCTCATCGCGGAAGACAAGGTCTTCCTTCCAGCTCCGCATCGCGTGGCCTTGGACGAGCCGGTAAGCATCCTCGCGCAACATGCCGGACTCCGCCAGATCCAGCAGCAACTGTCCGGAGAAGATGAGCCCCCCGGTGGACTCCAGGTTCTTCAACATGCGAGCCGGGTACACCAGCAGCTTATCGATCAGGTTCGTGGTCTTGGCAAGCAGATAGTCGGCCAGAATGGTCGAGTCAGGGAAGATCACCCGCTCAGCCGATGAGTGAGAGATGTCCCGCTCATGCCACAGTGCGACGTTCTCAAATGCAGTCTGCGCGTTCGACCGAATGACACGCGCAAGCCCACTGATCTGTTCGCTGACGATCGGGTTCCGCTTGTGCGGCATAGCGGAGGACCCCTTCTGCTTCTCCGAGAAGAACTCCTCAGCCTCACGAACCTCCGTGCGCTGGAGATGACGAACCTCTGTGGCGATCTTGTCCAACGTAGAGGCGAGCACTGCCAGCGTAGCGATATATGCCGCGTGACGATCACGCTGCACGATCTGCGTCGCGATCGCAACCGGCTTGAGCCCGAGCGCCTCACAGATGGCCTCCTCGTGCTCCGGCTTGAGGTGGCCGAAGGTGCCGACAGCACCGGACAGCTTGCCGACGCGCAGGTCTTCTGCGGCGGCATCGAAGCGGACGAGGTTGCGCTGGACCTCGGAGTACCAGAGGAGCAGCTTGAGGCCGAAGGTCGTGGGCTCGGCGTGGACGCCGTGGGTGCGGCCTATGCTCGGAGTCATCTTGAACTCGAGCGCGCGACGCTTCAGAACCTCAGCCAGTTTGACGATGCCCTCGCGGATGATTGCGGAGGCCTCCTTGAGTTGGAGAGACTGTGCGGTGTCGACGACGTCGGTGGAGGTCAGGCCGTAGTGGAACCAGCGTGACTCGGGGCCAACGAACTCGGAGACGCTGGTCGTGAAGGCGATGACGTCGTGGCGGACTTCGGCTTCGATCTCGTTGATGCGATCGACGGAGAAGTTGCCTTTGTCGCGGATGGCATCGGCGGCCTCCTGCGGGACGATGCCGGCGCGGGCGAGAGCTTGAGAGGCGGCCGTTTCAACACGGAGCCAGCAGCGGTACTTGTTTTCGTCAGTCCAGATGCGGCCCATCTCAGGGCGGGTATAGCGGGCGATCAAGGGGATTCCTTTATAAAGACTTTTTTATCGGTCGGAGACGCCGAACAGGGTGGCCATCTCGGCGTGGAGGAATCCCTGGCCGGGGCGGTAGGGTTGAATCCACTTGCCGTCCAGGACGAACTGGGGGATGGCCTTCTTGCCGACGTTGGCGAGGACTTCATCAGCCGCGCCGGGGGTGGCCTCGATGTCGACCTCTTTGAAGGGAATATTGTGCTTGGCGAGAAAGCGCTTGGCCTCACGGCAATCGCGGCACCAGGATGCGGAGTATACGGTCAAATCCATAGGTCTATTCTACCTTCCCGACGCTACTGCTCCTTGTAGTTTCGGATGAGGCCGCCGTCTACGAAGTAGGTGGAGCCCGTTACATAGGCCGCTTCGTCCGAGGCCAGGAAGGCTACGAGGGACGCTACGTCCTCTGGTGTACCCAGGCGGCCGAGGGGGATGTTGTTGAGGAGGGCGTTGAGCTTGGGCTTGTCCTCCAGCAGGGAGGCGTTGATGGGGGTGTTGATGGCGCCGGGGGCTACGTTGTTGACCGTAATGCCGAGCGGACCGAGTTCCATGGCGAGGTCGCGCATGAGCATGCGGATGCCGCCCTTTGCGGCGCAGTAGCTGGCGAAGTTGGGGAAGACCATGTCCTCATGGACGGAGCTGATGTTGATGACGCGGCCAGGCTTTTTGGCTTCCATGAGCTTTTGGACGAAGCGCTGGGTGAGGAAGAAGGGGGCTTTGAGATTCGTGCCCAGGACGAGGTCGTAGTCGGACTCGGTGGCCTCCCAGAAGGGGGCGTGCTTCTCCACGCCGGCGTTGTTGACGAGGATGTCGCAGGAGCCGAGTTGCTGCCAGGCCTGCTCCACCAGGTTCTTGACGTCGTCCATGATGGTGACGTCGGCCTTGACCGTAATGGTCTTGCCCCCGCCTGCTGCGGCGATCTTTTTCTGGGTTTCTTCCGCGCCCTCGGGGTTGGAGTGGTAATCGATGACGACGGATGCGCCCTCCGATGCGAGGCGGACGGCGATGGACTGGCCTATGCCGGAGGATGATCCGGTGACGATGGCTACTTTACCTGTGAAACGTGCTGACATGCAGTCTCCGCGATTCGGTCAGTGATGAGTGACGCCTGTTCAGGTCTGATGCGGTATCCGGGTAGCTCGACTGGGATTCAGTTGGCGGTCTTCTTCGCTGGGGTCTTCCGGCCAGCCTTCTTCGCTGGGGCCTTCGGCTTCGCGTCGGCGATGATCTGGGAGAGGATGTCTTTGGCCTTCTCCAGCTCTGCCTGCCGTGCTTTGGGTAGATTCTTGCCGGCACGGTTGATGTAAAAGTTGAGCATTTGCATGCCAGAAGCTGGGCCCTTTGGTGAAACCTTCTTTGAGGCGAGTTTCTTCGCGATCGTCTGAGCGTCTTCGTTGAAGAGGCCTTCGTCAGGATGCGTCGAATCCGTGGTGACCTTGGCAGACCACTTATGAGGAGGTTTGGCGGCTGTTTTCTTTGCGGTCGTCTTTGCGGCCGATTTCTTTGGGGCGGCTGACTTCTTAACGGTTGTCATGAGCGCTTCGATGCCGATGGCTGATGCCGCGTTCTCTTTGTTTTTGAGACGCCGAGTGCGGAAAAAGGATGTGAGCATCTCGCCGCACTCCTCGGCGAGGAGGCCGACAGCCACCTCCATCCTGTGATTGAGGCGCGGGTGGTTCATGACGTCCAGGGCGGAACCGCATGCGCCGGCTTTGGGGTCGGCGGCGGCGTAGATGAGGCGGCGGATGCGGGCGTGGAGGATGGCCCCGGCGCACATCGCGCAGGGCTCCAGGGTGGTGTAGAGGTCGCAGTTTTCGAGGCGATAGTTGCCGAGGATGCGGCCGGCTTCGCGGAGGGCGACGATCTCGGCGTGGGCGGTGGGGTCTGAGTCCAGGATGACGCGGTTGCGGCCGCGGGCGATGATCTCGTTGTTGAGGACAAGGACGGCTCCGACTGGGACCTCACCGGCCTGCTCGGCGGCGCGGGCTTCGGCGATGGCTTCGCGGAGAAATTGTTCGTCGGGAGTCATGAGCTTGCGATGATCTCGGCGCGGGTGCGGGGTTTGGATTCGGGGCCGAAGAAGCGCTCGATCTCCTTGGCGAGGGAGAGCAGGGCGGGGCGGCGTTCTGCCAGATCTTCGGCGTTCAGGGAGAAGCTTTTGGTCCAGATGTGCTCGATGGGCGGGAGAATGTTGGGGACGAGGAGATCGGCGGTGGAGAGGTGGTGGATGGCTTCGAAGATTGATTGCTCTTCAGGCTCGTACTCGTCGGCGGGGGCACCTTCGGCGAGGTGCTTTTCTGGGTCGGCGGCGCGGACTAGTTCCTGGATGGAGTGGAGGTCGGGGGGTGGGGGCCAGGGTGCGCTCATGCGGGCTCCTGCTGGCTCATGCAGTGGAGGGTGCCGAGGCCCCAGACGAGGTCGACTGCGTGGATGCCGATGACCTCTCGGTCCGGGAAGCAGGCGGCGAGGGTATTGAGGGCATGGCGGTCGCAGGCGTCGTTGAAGGTGGGGACGAGGACGAGGCCGTTGGCGATGTAGAAGTTAGCGTAGCTGGCGGGGAGGCGCTGGCTTTCAAAGACGACCGGGCAGGGCATGGGGAGGGTGACGATCTCGAAGGGCTCACCCTTTAGGTTGCGGGCTGCGCGGAGGCGGGCCAGGTTTTCGGCCAGGGGGAGGTGGTTCTCGTCGGCGGTGTTGGGCTCGACGCAGGTGACGATCTTGTTTTCTCCGACGAAGCGGGTGATGTCGTCTACGTGGCCGTGGGTATCGTCGCCGGCGCAACCGCGGTTGAGCCAGATGGTCTGCTGGACGCCGAGGTGCTCGCGGAAGGCTATCTCCAACTGCTCGCGGGTGGCTTTTTCGTCGCCGAGGCCCGGGTTGCGTTGTTGAATCTCCGAGAGGAGGCATTCCTCTGTGGTGATGAGGGTGCCGGCCCCGTTGACGTCGATGCTGCCGCCTTCTAGGACGAGGCGATGGGGTGCGCCGTCGGGTTGGCGAGCTTCGGGGCGGCGCTCGGGCATGGCGTAGTGCTCGGCGACCATGTGGGGGACGAGGTCGTCGCGGTGCCAGTTGTCGTACTTGGCCCAGGCGTTGAAGCGCCAGTTGGTGATGCTGAGGTCGCCGGCGGGGTTCTTGGTGAAGATGGGGCCGGAGTCGCGCATCCAGACGCGGTCGGTGGGCCACTGGTGGAAGTGGACGCGGGAGCGGTTGGCACCGCCGCGCTTGAGGATGGAGTCTGCGCGGCGCTCGGCGTCGGCGTTGTTTACGAGGATGTGGACTTCTTCTACGCGGGAGAGATGGCGGATAATCTCGGCGTAGACCCAGGGGATGGGCTGGAATTTGTTGGGCCAGTCTTCCGGGTTGTGGGGCCAGGCGAGCCAGGTGGCGGCGTGGGGTTCCCATTCGGCGGGCATGCGGAACGGCGGGCTTGATTGGTGCGAAGACATGAGGTCTATTGTCTCGCAAACGGCCTTGAATGTGAGGTGGTGGCCCCACTCATCGCGATGAAACTACGATGAATGGGGCACGGAGACGAATGCAACTACAAACACAGATTCCCTTCGGGAATGACAAACAAGAAGGCAAGAGCAACAGCGGATATCCTACGGGAATGACAACAAGGGGAGCTACTTGTTGAGGTTGGTTGAGGCGGGTTTGCCTGGGTTTAGCTTTTCGCCTAGTTCCGGGGTGGAGAGGAGGTCGGCGGGCTTCATGTTTTTGGTTACGGCGGTTTCTACGCCGAAGACGTAGCTGGGGCCGAACATGTTGCTGGTGAAGATGACGAGGGACTTGTCCGGGGAGAAGCGGACGTTGGGTTCGAGCTTGTAGTTGTGGTGGGACATGTTGACGAGGTGCTCGGAGTGGAAGATGCCGGGCTGGAAGAAGTCCGGCTCGTTGAGGGCTCCGGCGGTGTTGATCATCTGGGGGTGGAAGAGTTCGATCCACTCGCCGTCCGGGGCTTTGGCGACCTGGCCCTTGTCTCCGCCGTCGCCGGTGAAGAGGTCGAGGTCCTGGGTGAGGTTGAAGTGAATGGACCACTCGTTGCGATCCATGTGGAAGGCGGTGCGCTTGCCGTTGGAGAGGTCGTATCCGGCGAGGTAGAAGTCCTGGCCCTTGATGGGCTGCCAGTCGTACCAGATGGTTTCGCCGTCGAGGCCCCAGAACTCATGGCCAGCGATCTCCATGGCGATGTGGCGCTTGTGGATGAGGGTGTTGTGGGTGCCGTCGGTGTGGATCATCCAGATGCGGTCGACCTTCTGCCAAGGGCCTTCGTGGCAGTACATGAGGAGTTGCGGGTCTTTGGGGGAGAAGAGGAGGTGGTTGACCCAGTCGGTGGAGTGCTGGAGGACGGTGATCTTGCTGTTGTCTCCGGGCTTGAGGGAGACGGTGTAGAGGATGAGGGGCTGGCGGGAGGCGAGGCGGCGCTCCATCATCTCGCCCTTGTTGTCCGGCTGGACTAGGTTGCCGGACTGGGCTCCGTGGGCCTCCGGCGCTACGCGGGGGGTGCCGGTGGGGGAGACGGAGTTGGCACCGTACTCGGGTGCTACGGCGGGGCCGTCGTTCATGGTGCCGGCGGCGAGGGTCTCGTCCGCGTTGATGGTGGCGACGCCGGGTGCGCCGGGGGGCAGGGTGGCGAGCTTGGTGATCTGGTTGGTGTAGACGTCGGCCTTGTAGATGGAGCTTTGTTTGGTGGCGGGGTCGGTCTGGGTGTAGAAGATGCTGTTGGTCTTGCGACCGGCGATGATGGCGTGGACGCCGTTGCGGAAGCGGGCGACGTTATCGCCGGCGGGGGTGGGGGGATTGGGGACGATGAGGCGGGTCTTGCGGGTGACCATGTCCATGCCGCGGATGCCGTCGGGGGCGTTGTAGATCATGGTCTTGAGGTCTGGGGTGTAGGCGTTGTTATTGAAATAGAAGCCGGAGGAGCCGGGCTCGTCGGTGAGGCGGATGACGCGGTGGCCGGTGTCTTTATCGACCCAGGTTTTGGGTGGGGTGGACTGGGCAAGCGCAGATAGAGGGAGTAGGGTGGTGGCCAGGGCGATGCGGGCGGCGATACGGTTCAATGAACTGCTCCTGAAGAGGGCTTGGATCGTGGGTCGTGATTTGGAGACGGGCTGATATCTGAAACAGTTTCGAGGAAGAAACTATGCCTGCCGGGGTACTTCTGGCAAGGGGTTTTATAGGTGTTTGCACGGGCTTTACTCAAGCACTCATGCGAGTGAATCCCGGGCGCAAAAAAGCCACGATCCGGGTCGGGATCGTGGCGGTCAGTGTTACGGGTTTGGAAGTGGTGGGGTTTGAGGGACTACTGGACGGTGAGGCTTACGTCGTCCAGGGTGAATGAGGTTGCGAGCGACTTATTCTCCACGCCCATGAATTTCAGGGTGATGGTTTGGCCGCTGTAGGGGCTGAGGTTGGCGGTGTGGACAATGTAGCCGGTGGCGGCGTCCAGATTGGAGAAGGTGAAGGGTGTGGCCAGGACGACGCCGTTGGGATCGAGAATCTGCACGGTGAAGACGTCGTTCTTGAGCGTGGTCGTGGTCTCCACCGTGTTGATGTGCAGGGCGAAGCTGAGTACGAGGGAGGAGTAGCCCGAGGGTACGGTGACCGTCTGGTAGGCGTAGTCGGTGTGGACCTTGCCGTAGCCGTCCATCCAGAGGAAGTAGCTCCCGGAGTTGGGAGCCTGGGGTGTGCAGGCCGTGTTGCACTCGATGCCGCCCGTGGCGATCCAAGGCGTGGTGTCTGTGCCGTTCTCAAAGCCTGGGTTTCCGAGCAGCTGGGCGTTGGTCAGGATGAGGTTGAAGGGAACGGAGTGGAGGAGTGTGCCGTTGGTGGCACTGACGGTCATGGGAAAGGTGCCGAGCGGAGCAGCTGCGGCTGCGGCCAGGGTGAGATTGCTGCTGGCGAGGGTGGGGTTGGTCGTAAAGGTGGCGCCGACGGTGGAGGGTGGGAGGGCGGAGAGTGAAAGCGTCAAGGGGTTGACGAAATTTGCGCCTGGCGTGATGGTGACGGCGTTGAGGCCGGACTTTCCTCCCGGGATGAGGGCCACGTTAGTGTTGCCGAGGCTCATGGTGAAGTCTCCGCTGGCGCGTTTGAGCACGTTGAGCGTGAGGGTATAGGAGTGGGTCAGTGCGCCGGAGGTGCCGGTTACGGTGATCGCTGAGGTGGAGGATTGGACGGTTGGGTCGGCGGTGAAGGTGAGTACGCTGGAGGTGGTGGCGGTGGCCGGGCTGAAGCTTGCGGTTACGTTCGCGGGCAGGCCGGAGACGGTCAGGTTGACGGCACTGGTGAAGCCTTGGAGACTCGTGATGGCAAGGTTGATGCTATTGGCTGGGTCCGTGGTTCCGCGCACCATGGTGACGGTGTTGGCGGAGAGAGCCATGGAGAAGTCCGGCAGGAGCGAGGAGACGAGTGAGTTGAGGAAGGTTGCGCCGTTGGGGGAGCCCCAGCCGGTGACGAGATCGTAGCCTGGGACGGCGTTGAAGCTGACGGCGGTGCCGACTTGTGAAGGATTCGCTCCGTTTGTGATGTCGTGCAGGTTGGCGGCTGCCGTGGCACCGAGCCCGAGAGCGTAGAGGGCGGGGTTGAAGAAGCCGACGGGCTTTCCTCCCTGAGCTGCGGATTGCTGGTTGGCGAGAGCGATGAGTCCGGCGATGCGTGGCGCGGCGAAGCTGGTTCCGCCGTAGCCTAACTGAAAGCTGCCATTGGTAACCGTTGGGTTGTCAAAGTCGGCCTCCGCTGATATGTCCGGGACATTGCGCAGAGTGGTGGAACCCTGGTTGGCCGTGGTAATGACCCCGGGGGTTTGCTGCCAGGAAGGGATGGGGGAGCTGGCGCTGAAGAAGCCTCCCGTGGAGGAGGACCAGGAGTCCTCCGAGACCCAGGCTCCGCCAGCGCCGGATGTCACGAGGTCCGTTCCGCCGACCTCCAGGATGTATGGGTCAACCGACGGCGCGGAATAGGTACTGGAGTTCAAGGCACCGGAGTCACCGGTTGCGTTCATGAAGGTCTGTCCCTGCGCGGCCATCTGCTTGAAGGTGGTGTCGTTGGCGGGGCCAAAGTCTCCGCCGCCCCAGGACGAGGTGATGACGGTGGCGAGGTTGTCGGTGGCCATCTGGTTGAGTTCGGCTACGGCCGAGGTGCCTTCATAGAAGAGAATTTGCTTGATGCCAGGGGCCATGCCGCCTACCTGCTCGATGTCAAGGATCTGCTCGCCGTCATCGCAGGTGCCGCTGGTTCCGCTGCTGGAGGCGAAGCACTTTCCGGCGTAGCCGCCGACGAGAACATTTTTGACTTTGGCGGTGAGATCCGGGGTGCCTGTATTGGTCGCGAAGACGCTGAGGTCCGAGGTGAGATAACCGTCATAGGAATAGATGGCGACGGTCTGGCCGGTGCCATCGAGCGGGCCGGTGCCGTAGTAGGCTGCGCGCATGTCGCTGGGGAGATAGGTGTTCTGGGGACCGGAGCCAGTGATGAGGTGGGTTGCGGCGGACCGCTGAGCGCGGGTACCTTGCTTGAGATGGTTGTGTTTGGGGATGGAGTCGTCCAGGCCGGAGATGGCGAAGAGCCGGATGGGGAGGTCCGTGGTGGGTTCGCGGTCGGGAGCGTGGAAGGTGCGGGCAAGGACGTTATCTCGGAACTCGGTTTCTGTGACGTTGAACGCGCGGTTGACGACGTCCGTGGTGGCGGAGACGGAGATGAGGCGGCGGTTGGGCGTGGTGAGGGTGACTGCGAACCCCTTGTTATGAGCCCAGCGGATGAGGGTCTGATAGTCGGCCTCCGTGGGGGCGTACTTGCGATCGAACTCCGCGGAGGTGAGGTATTGATGGAATTTGGGGCTGGCGGGGTTGTAGATGTCAGCCAGCTCCGCGTCCAGGGCTGCCTCATTGCGGATGGGGAGCGTGAGCTGGAGCTCCATGGTGGTGAATGAGGTCAGCGGCTGCAGGCGCGGGGCGACGCCGCTGCGTACTACGGCAGGTACATGCTGGGAGATTACGGCGTTCTGAGCGAAGGCAGGAGACGACAGCACGAAAGATGCCGCCATAGAAGCACCCACCATGAGCCTGCGGGTGGACGTGAGAACTGGAAGGGTTGAGGCAAAGTGCGACATGGGCAATCTCCCTGCGTGAAATTTTCCTGAGACCAGACAGGAGTTTCCAGTCGGAACGGCTGGAAGGGGCCCGGATAGTTGAAGACAAACGTCTTATGTGAAAGGCTGTACGCCGATAGTAGTGGATTTTTGGCAAATTACAACTTAAGTGTTAACGATTTTGGGGAGATCTGATCCGGCGCGAATGCGGTTAGGCAGGAGGGATTCTCAGGTCAGGTCTCAAACGTAAAACGGCCCGCCCGCGGAGGATTCGCGGACGGGCAGTGGGGAAACGGCCGCGGGTCAGGCGGTTGGGTGCTCCATGATTTCCGACAGGGCGGTGAGGCGCTTGGCATCTTCCGGGGTTTTGGCGGAGGCCGCAGCAGATTTGACCGATGCGGCCATTTCGCTGAGCTTATCCATGTCCTTCTTGTGGCTCTTCCGTACATTTGGTGAAGGATGGTTTAGTTGGGGCGGCTGCTCTTGGCCGCCCTGTTCAGGCGGTGTGAAGCACTCTGAGTCTGAGCAGGTCGAAGCCGGCTCTGCCATACATCTGGCGCTTGATGAGCTTGAGCCGATGGACGTGGCCTTCCACCTGGCCCTGGCTCCACGGGAGCTTGAGAGCCGCTTCAACCGCATCTCGATCTCTGGTCAGGTGGCTGGCGAAGCCGGCCAGTGCCGTTGTCTTCGCAGCCTCGAACCACGGTGTGAGGGCTGGAAGATCTCGCTGCGTGATGAGTCGGAAGAACTCCTTGGCCAGCTTGGCCGCGACAGACACCTCGGGTGAAGCCTGGTAGACCTGTTCAAGATAAGTCTGAGCGGAGGGCGTTTCCTTCAGGATGTGCCAGACCGTCTGCCGGACTGAGATACGTGGTGCAGCTCTGTGTGGAGCGGCTGCTGCCGAGGTCGGTTGATAGCCACGCCGGCAGCGAAGCCAGCGTCTCACGATGTTAAGTTGACCCGTGAAGCCTCGTTCCCGCAGTTCGCGCCACAGCCGGGACACGTTCCTGCAGCCCTGCTCAAGCCGTCGGTCGAGGTACTCGGCATAAGGATCGACGATGCCTGGACGTGGGCTCCGTTGCGCTTCGGGGAACGTCTCGGTTCTGAGGAACTTGCGTACGGTGCGATGATCGAGTCCCAGCTGTCGGCCGATCGCAGCATGGGACGCTCCTGTCTGGCCCAGCCGATGCACCTCTTCGTAGCGGCTGAAGCGACGCTCCCGGTTGCGGAGGCTGGCCCGTAACTCCCACGGCGGAACCGAAGGTTGCGGAGATGTGACGACGCCTGGAACCTCCCCCATGCTGCTTCTCGCTGCTTGTGTGAGCAGTCGATGATGCGGACTGAGCGCGTTTTTCAGTGCTTCGCTCAGGTTCCGCAACAGGTGCCAGCGATCCGCCACCTGTACGGCTCCAGGCGCGGCCAACCGTGTGGCTTGAGCGTAAATACCGCCTCGGTCCCGGCTCACGATCTCACTGCCAGGATGCTCCCGAAGCCACTCAGCGACAGTTCCAGCCTCCCGGTCCGGCAGCAGATCGATCACCCTACGGCTCTCCAGATCGCACAGGATAGTGCCGTAGCGATGGCCTTTTCGCCACGCCCAGTCATCGATACCGAGTACACGCGGAGCCACGACCGGCGCACATCGGGCGCGGCAACGAAGCTGCCGCAGTAAGGTGGAGCCACTGACCAGCAGGCCGAGACGACGGGCCAGCCGAGCTCCGGCCTGACCGCCGATCATAACCGTGATCCAGTCCAGAGCTTCACAAGAACGCAGCGTCCGCCGACTATAGCGGAGCACGGTGCCGGAAAGCGGTTCGGTAAAAATGCGCCGGCGGCAAGTCTCGACAACACAGAAGAACTTGCGGGTCTGAAGCAGGATCGAGACCGGAATACCTTCCCACGGCAGATCGCCCAGCCTGCGTAGATACCGGCTGTGAACCCGCCGCGAAGCCGTACCGCAGACAGGGCAGCAAGAGAAAGGGCGAGAGGTTCGAAGCTCAACCTCAATCAACCCAGTCCTGGGCCGCAAACAAACCAATTCAACTTCAGAAGTGCTCGGTAGCAGCGTCCCTCGAACCATCCGGAACCTCCAGCGTGCTACCTCCTTGCTACGCCTGCAAAGAGCCGCTGGAAAGAATCACCAAATGTACGGAAGAGCCCTTCTTGTTGAGGTGGGACTTCTGGGTTTTGTCGACTGCCTTGGTGAGGGTGGCGAGACGATCGGCGGGGAGGGCCTGGGTGCGGGTTAGCTGGTCCAGGTAGGCCTTGGCGACGATGAGCTGGGAGGGCCAGATGACCTGCTGCTGGTTCTGGACGTTGAGCTCCTTGTAGTGAATGAGGTTGGCTGCGTCGATCTCGTTTTGCGTGAGGAACTTGCTTGGGGTGAGCTTGAAGACGTCCAGGCCGCGTGCGATCTCCGAGCCGTAGATGTTGCCGTTGTACCAGTAAGCGGACCAGTCGCCGCCCAGCACGACGGACTTGGGATCGATGGGGCCGCGGTCGAAGTAGGCGATCTCGAAGGCGTGGGCGGGGTCGGTAAAGTCCATGACGGAGATGCCGCCCTGATACCAGGACTGGACCTCAATGTCACGGCCGGGGACAGGGACGAGGGAGCCGTTGTGGGCTACGCAGTTTTCGGTCTCGGTCTGGGCGGCGGGCATCTTGTAGTAGCCGGCCAGGGAGAGCTTGTCATCCTTGAGATTGAAGATGGCGTCCGCTCCCCACTTGAGGGGGTCGGTGGTGCGGCAGCGGGGTTGAAGTCCGCCGCCCCATTCGTCGGTGAAGACGACCTTGGTGCCGTCGTTGGAGAACGATGCGGAGTGCCAGTAGGCGTAGTTGGGGTCGTTGACGGCGTCTACGCGCTTGGGGTGGACGGGGTCCTTGATGTCGATGAGGATGCCGTTGCCGGAGCAGGCGCCGGCGGCGAGGCCGATGGCGGAGTAGACGGTGATGTCATGGCACTGATTGGTATCGGCCACTTTCTCTTCGCCGTGGCTGCCGCCATTATTGAGGCCATTGAGCGCGCCGGTGCGGGGATCGACGAAGACGCGGGGGCTGGCGACGACCTTGGCTTCCTGCGGGGTGGAGAGGGGGACCTTGATGACGTCGATGCGGAAGAGGGAGGTGTTGGGGTCCTTTTCCGGGGCCTCGTCAGAGCAGCCTGCGAGCTCTTCCGACTGGCGGACGAAGGAGGTGCCGGAGACGTAGAGGTAGACGTTGTTCTTATCGTTGGGATCTACGACGAGGGTGTGGGTGTGGGAGCCGCGGCAGGTCTGGACGGCTGCGACCTGCTTGGGGTTCTTGAGGTCTGAGATATCGAAGATGCGGACGCCGCGGAAGCGGTCAGGCGAGGCTACGGGTGGGTGGTGCTCTTTCTCATGGCCGGGTGCCGGAGGGGGATTGGGCGGGAAGCCTTGTGCACCGCAATCTATGCGGCCGTTGGGCATTTCGACCGACATGAAGAGGAGGTTGTTATAGACGGAGACGTCGCCCTGGCCGCCGGGGCAGACGAGGGTGGAGATGAGGGCGGGCTTGGCGGGGTTGGCGATGTCATAGAAGCTGACGCCGGAGAAGTTGCCCTGGATGAGATGGGTGCCCTGGAAGGCGAAGTCGGAGTTGGCGTAGGCGAGCTGGGCGATGACCATGCGCATGGGCGCGGGGACTCCGGCTGCGCCGAGGGTATTAAGGGTCTTCTGGACGATGGGGTCGTCCGGGCCGGTGGCTCCGAGCTGGAAGGCGCTGGCCTTCTTGAGGAAGGCGAGGTGCTGCATGCCGCTGGCGGCTTCGCCTGCGTCGTAGAGACCGGGCTTGAGGCCTACGCGGGGATCGTTGAGAGTAGAACCGGTCATGCCAGGAGGGAGGGCCGCGGGGGCTTCGGCGGGGTGGTCTTGTGCGTACGTAGGGGCCATGCTGATGAGGGTTGCTGCGGCGGCGAGGGCTAAGGTGGAGAGACGCCGGGTGATGGCTTGCTTGTGGATCATTAGTTCTCCTTGTGCTTGTCTGAACGGATTTGATCGAGGATTTGTTGCATGATTCTGATCTCGGCGCGCTGGGTGTTGTCGACGTCGGTGGCGAAGTCGAAGAGGTCTGCGTCCTGTCCGGCCCCGGGCTGATTGAAGAGGTCCTTGACCATGACGAGAGCGCCGTTGTGGTGCTGCATCATGCCGGTGAGGAAGAGGTGGTCGAACTGGGGGCCTTGGGCGTTGCGAAGGGCTTCCATCTGTGGGGGCGTGAGCATGCCAGGCATGGCTGGCATGGGTTTGCCGATCATGTCCATATCCGGCATTCCGGGCATGGACATGGAGATGGGTTCGTTGCGGGTCTCAAGCCAGCGGCGCATGAACTTGAGCTCGTCTGTCTGGGAGAGGCTGATGCGCTGGCCGATGGAGCGGACTTCCTTGTTTTCTGTGTGGGACTGGATGAGGGCCGTCATCTGGATGGCCTGGCCGTGATGCATGATCATGCCTTGCATGAAATCGATATCAGCTTGTGAGCGTTGCGGGAGAGTGCCGGTGGTGTTGGCGGGCAGGGTCTTGCTGGGGGTGCCGGGTGCTCCAGGCTGGATGATGGGTGGGGCAGATTGGGCCTGGGCGAGCGTGAAGGCGGCTGTGGTGAGTGCGAGAACGAGGGCTTGACTCAGGCTTTTGTGCGGGTGAAGGTGGGGCATAGGCGATGCATTCACGTTAGCATGGCGGGCGGCGCGGGTAAGCGGGGGCGCTGGAGCTGGTGGGTGAGGTGGGCGCGGATGGTGGGCCACTCGGGGGCGATGATGCTTTAGACGGCGGTGTCGCGGAGGGTGCCGTTGGGGGCGATGGAGTGGGAGCGGAGGATGCCGTCGAGCTTGGCGCCGAGGCGCTCGATGGCGCGACGGGACTGGTGGTTGAGGAAGTGAGTGCGGAACTCGACCGCGATGCAGGCCAATGATTCGAAGGCGTGGGTTAGGAGGAGGAGCTTGGCCTCCGTGTTGAGGGCGGTGCGCTGGACGCGGGCGGCGTACCAGGTGGAACCGATCTCTACGCGGCAGTTGGGGGTGTCGATGTTCATGTAGGTGGTCATGCCAACCGGGATGCCGGTGGCGTCGAGGACGGTGAAGGGAAGCATGGTGCCGGCGGCGTGAAGGGTGAGGCGCCGGGCGATTTCGGCTTCTACTTTTTCCGGGGGTGGGGCGGAGGTGTACCAGAGGGTGTGGAGATCGCCGTCCTGGACTGCGGCTGCCAAAGCGGGAGCGTGAGCCTGGGCGAGGGGGACGAGTGAGACGTGGTTGCCGGTGAGGGTGACGGGATGGAGGATGTTGGGGGTCACTGGGAGAGTATATCGAGGCACAAGGAATGTGGTTTCAATGTGCCGGGTCGATCAGTGCCTTGTCGATGCGGAGCAGTTCTTTGAGCAGACTTCCTCCAGGCCGGCCGGCTTTGCCGAAGAGACTTCTTTGCACCGCGATGACCTTTGGTAATGCCTGATGTAAGGCATCAAGGCCTGTCTTCGTGACCTCGACTCGCTTGGCCCGGGTATCCGACTTACTGATTCGCCTGGAGATCATCTTTTTCGTTTCAAGAAGCTTCAGCGTCTGCGACACCTGCATCGGGTGGATACCAGCGGAGCGTGCCAATTCGATTTGGGTTACGGGCGTACCTTCGCGGCCGAACCAGGCGACTAGGGAGAGCGTGATGAACTGAAGATTGGTCAGATTGTCGAGAGTGAGGGCGCGGTCCACCTCTCGCTGATAGTGAGCGACGATCCGCCACATGACAAATCCCACGGCATTTTCCGGCGCTCCGAGTGAGACCTCATCGAACATCCGCTGGATGGCTTGCTGGTCCTCTTTCACAGTCTCATCTTAGGTCAGTGTGGGGAGCAATGGACTGAAGTTGTGTTTCTGGACATCCTTTTAGTAAATATGTTTATCTTATTTGCAGGCGGCCGATTTAGGGATTTTGATGAGGGACCAAGCGTTCTTCGGACCATTCCTTAGAGGCGGCAGTCAAAGGAGACTCGATATGGCAAACAAGAAACTTGACCTTGCGTTCTGGGACTACGATCGGACCCGCGCGCTCGTGGATGGAACGGTGAAGATTGACGGCGTGGATGGAACGTTTCACAGCGCGCCGATCGTGACGGAGATCTTTCGTGGCATGATCGCCGATGGAAGCTTCGACGTATCCGAACTGGGTTTTACATACTTCCTGCGGACTTTCAAAGATGGCGAGTCACCGTTTGTTGCGATCCCTGTCTTTCCCAATCGCGCGTTCAGGCACTCCGCTATTTTCGTCAATAAAGCTAGCGGCATCGAGAAGCCGGAGGACCTCAACGGCAAGACGATTGGCGAGCTTGCTCTCTATAGTCACGATGCCGGCATCATGCCGAAAGGCATGTTGATGGATGAGTTTGGATTCAAGCCGGAGACGTGCCGCTGGGTTATCGGCGGTCTGGATTGGCCTCTCAAGGCGATTGACTTTGTGCCCCATACGCATCCGGCTAACGTGGAGGTGAGCGATATTGCGAAAGGCAAGGAGCTTGGTGCGATGCTGGAGGCCGGAGAGATTGACGCACTCATCTCCGCGGATGTGCCGAAGTGCATGTTGGAGCACTCGCCGAAGGTGCGGCGTCTCTTTCCGGATTCCAAACAGGTGGAGCAGGCCTATTACAAGCGCACGGGCATCTTTCCGATCATGCACACGGTCGTCATTCGCCGGGATCTGCTGAAGCAACATCCAGAGCTTGCGCAAGCTATCTATCAGGGTTTCTGCGATGCAAAGAAGGCCGCCGAAGACAAATACAGGCACGGCCTGATCTTTAACAGTATGGGAACCATGTTTCCCTGGTTCAGCCAGCTCGTGGAAGAGGATGTGACGGTCCTTGGAGAGGACTGGTGGCCGTACGGCATCGCGGCGAACCGCAAGTCGATCGATGCCGTTCTGCGCTATCACCATGAGCAGGGCATCACCGACCGCCTGTTCACGATGGAAGATATCTTTCTGCCGGAGTTCCTGGGGTCTTAGGGCAGCTTATTTGCGTAAACGGTTTGCTTCGCAAAGGTCACCCTGCCTGAGGTAGGGTGACCGGCGTTGTGGTTAGTCGAGGTAGCGGCTGGTGATTCCCTGGTAGGCGTCGATGCGACGGTCGCGGAGGAAGGGCCAGTTGCGGCGGGTGTCTTCGAGGAGCTTGCGATCGATTTCGGCGATGAGGATCTCTTCCTTGTCATGGGAAGCCTGGGCTATGACGCGGCCGAAGGGGTCTGCGATGAAGGAGCCGCCCCAGAACTCGAGGCCGGTATCCAGCGTGTGGGGGCCGGGGCCGGGCATGGTGACACCGTTGTGGATGACGTCGCCGTACTCGTGGCCGACGCGGTTGACGGCTCCGACGAAGACTCCGTTGGCGATGGCATGGGAGCGCTGCATGGTCTGCCAGGCGGAGTACTGGGCTTCGCCGAACTCGGCTTTCTCTGAGGGGTGCCAGCCGATGGCGGTGGGATAGAAGAGGGTCTCGGCGCCTTTGAGGGCGGTGATGCGTGCGCCCTCCGGGTACCACTGGTCCCAGCAGATGAGGGTGCCGATGGGCCCCTGGGAGGATTGCTGGGCTTTGAAGCCCAAGTCGCCAGGGGTGAAGTAGAACTTCTCGTAGTAGAGGGGGTCGTCCGGGATGTGCATCTTGCGGTAGGTGTCGGCGATCTCGCCGTTGGTTTCCAAGACGGCTACGGTGTTGTGGTAGAGGCCGGCGGCGCGTCGCTCGAAGAGGCTGGCGATGAGGACGATGCCTTCCTGCTTTGCGACCTCTGCGAGGGCTTCCGTGGATGGGCCGGGGATGGATTCGGCGGTGTCAAAGAGGGCGTGCTCCTCACGCTGGCAGAAGTATTGGGCGCGGAAGAGCTCGGGCAGGCAGACGATGTTGGCACCGGCGTGGGCCGCCTCGCGGGTCATGTGGATGGCTTTGTCGAGGTTGGCCTGGGTGTCCGGGACGCAGGACATTTGGATGAGGCCGATTTTTTTGTTTGGGGCGAGCATCATTACTCCTGGCGCATTGCTTGCGCCTCTGTGTCTATTTTAGATGTTGAGCGGACCTGCGGGATGCGCTTGCGCGTAACGGGCACCTAATCCCATAGTGAGGGAAACTTATGGGTTATTTACATGAACATCTGGTAAGTTTGAGGTGGGACTCTTTCTGTCTTCTCTGTCCCGGCCACGCACATCTGATCTGCACCTGAAACCTTGTGGGGAACGACCCGCACCCATCTGAAAAGGAGCACCATGTCGAGCGAATATCGTGATTTTCTGGAACTTTCCTACTCCGAACTTGAAGACCTGAACCTTGCGGCGAAGGAACAGCGCCGGAATCGCGTGGACCCGGCGAAGATCCAGGAAGAGCGCCTGGCGTACCTGCGGGACGAGCGCCGGATCAAGGCTGTGATGGTCGTGTTTTCCGACCTCGAAGGCCGCCTGCACATGCTGGACTATGACAAGAAGTTCCTGGTCAACAGCTACGACAATCTGACGTTCGATGGCTCGTCCATCCGCGGGTTTACGGCGCAGCGTGAGAGCGATCTGCGGCTGGCGATCGACTGGGCGGCGTTTTACTGGACGCCGGCGGACGTGTTCGGCGCAGGTAAAGTGCTGGTATTCGGTGAGGTGATCGACAAGAACGGCGAGCACTATGCCGGCGATCTGCGTGGCGTGCTGAAGAACTATGCCAAGGAGCAGTTCGACAAGAACGGCTACCACCTCAATGCTGCGAACGAGATCGAGGGCTTCCTGTTCGAGGGCATCGATGCCGAGCGGAGCTTCCATGAACTTGGCTCGTTCGAATATGTGAACAAGGGCGGCTACTATCACTCGCTGCCGGGCGATCCTCTGCGTGAGTTTATCGATACCACTGCAGAAGTGCAGCGTGCGATGGGCTTCGAGAACGAGAAGGACCATCCCGAGGTTGCGCCTTCGCAGTTCGAGATCAACTACACCTACGGCGACGTGGTGATGGCTGCCGACCAGATCCAGCTCTACAAGCTGATCTGCCGCCAGGTGGCGACACAGATGGGCATGACGGCGAGCTTCCTGCCGAAGCCGGTGACGGGCGTGAACGGCAGCGGCATGCACACGAACGTGTCGATCACGAAGGACAAGACGAACCTGATGTGGGATCCGAACGGCGAGGAGAAGACCTCGAAGTTTGGCTGGGAGTTTGTGGACCGCATCCTGACTGTTGGAAGCGATCTCTGCGTGGTTCTGAATGCGAGCGTGAATGCGTATCGCCGGCTTGATCCGCACTTTGAGGCTCCGAACCAGATCAAGGCTTCGGCTACGGATCGTGGATCGATGGTCCGGATTCCGATCGGGAATGCGAAGTCGGCGCGTGTGGAGGTTCGTTCGGTTGGACCGGATGCGAATCCTTACATGGTGCTGTACACGATCTTCAAGACGGGCTTGGATGGCGAGATTGCGAAGATCGAAAACCTGCGCCAAGCGGAGCGGTATCTGCCGGACAACATCTACACGGCGCTGGAAGACTTCAACAAAAGCGAGTGGGTGACGACGATTTTGGGCGGCGATGTGAAACAGCGTTACTCGGATCTGAAGCAGGCTTCTGCCGATCGTTGTCCGCGCCTGCTGGGGACGATCGTCAAGCCTTGTGAGATCCAGTTCCACCACGATGTTTACAACCAGCTGCTCTGGGGTCAGTTCTAAGAAGCAAGGACTAGTCAGTGCGGTATTCGGCGGGGCGATGCTTTATGTCGCCCCGTTCGTGCGTGCGGCTTTATCATTATGGGGAGTGAAAAAGGAGATGTTTGGAATGCGGAAGAAAGTCACGATTGTTGGGGCGGGAAACGTTGGGGCCACTGCGGCTCATTGGCTTGCAGCGAAAGAGCTTGCAGACGTAGTGCTGCTGGATGTGGCGGAGGGGATTCCGCAGGGTAAGGCGCTGGACCTGCTGCAGGCTATGCCGATCGAGAAGCGGGATGTTTCGATTGTGGGTACGAACGACTATGCGGATACTGCCGGCTCGGACATCGTGGTGATTACGGCGGGGATTCCGCGTAAGCCGGGGATGAGCCGTGACGATCTGCTGAATACGAACTCGAAGATCATGAGCGATGTGGTCTCGAAGGTCGTTGAAGGTTCTCCGAATTCGATTTTGATTATCGTTTCGAACCCGCTGGATGCTATGGCGCAGGCTGCGTTCAAGAAGTCCGGGTTCCCGCGCGAGCGCGTGATCGGGATGGCAGGCGTGTTGGATTCCGCGCGGTTCCGGACGTTCATTGCGGAGGAACTGCAGGTGTCGGTTGAGAACGTGACGGCGTTTGTGCTGGGCGGGCATGGAGATACCATGGTGCCGTTGAGCCGCTACTCGACGATGGCTGGAATTCCGATTACGGAGTTGATTGAGCCGGCGAAGCTGAAGGAGCTTGAGACACGTACGGCCAATGGCGGCGCGGAGATCGTGAAGCACCTGAAGACGGGTTCGGCCTACTATGCGCCGAGCGCGGCTGCTGTTGAGATGGTCGAGGCGATCCTGAAGGACAAGAAGAAGATTCTGCCTTGTGCGGCATACCTGACGGGCGAGTACGGGATCAATGGGCTGTATGTCGGCGTTCCTTGCAAGCTGGGCGCGAAGGGAATCGAGAAGATCATTGAGATTAAGCTGACCGCGGATGAGCAGGCTGCGCTGCAGAAAAGCGCAGACGCGGTGAAGGAGCTTTGCACGGTGATTGGCGTCGCGTAACGATAGTGATTAGGGGTTAGTAGGAACAATGCAAAGGCCCGCTCTTAGGGAGCGGGCCTTTGCATTTGGGGTGACGGACTGCTTAGGCTACGCGTTCGATGGTGACGCTCTCCAGGACGATGGGGGTCTTGGGGCGGTCCATGCCGTCGCGGCTGGCGTTGGAGATCTTCTCAACGATGTCGTAACCTTCAACGACCTCACCGAAGATGGTGTGCTTGCCGGTGAGCCAGCTGGTGTCGGTGACGGTGATGAAGAACTGGCTGCCGTTGGTGTTGGGGCCGGCGTTGGCCATGGCGAGCTTGCCGGGTTCCTTGAAGTGGTGGGTGGAACCCTTGGTCTCATCCGCGAACTTGTAACCAGGGCCGCCCATGCCGGTGCCTTCGGGGTCTCCGCCCTGGATCATGAACTGGGGGATGACGCGGTGGAAGATGCTGCCGTCGTAGAGCTTGTCGCCCTTCTTGCTGCGGCTGGACCACTCGCGTGTGCCTTCTGCGAGCTCAATGAAGTTCTTGACGGTGATGGGGGCGTCCT
This sequence comes from Granulicella tundricola MP5ACTX9, assembly GCF_000178975.2. Taxonomy (NCBI): domain Bacteria; kingdom Pseudomonadati; phylum Acidobacteriota; class Terriglobia; order Terriglobales; family Acidobacteriaceae; genus Granulicella; species Granulicella tundricola. Next base: position 1,614,831 of record NC_015064.1, read on the forward strand.
TCTCGAAGAGCTCGCAGACGATGGTTCCCTGGGAGGTCTTGAAGGTTGCGTAGGTTCCTGGCTTGCTTGGCATTCGTGTTTCTCCTGACAGTGTGATGCTGTTGACGGTGCGAAGAGGGAAGGCGATCGAAGCTCAAAGGCTGGGACGCGAGACGAAATTATTTGGGCGGCGGCGGCATGACCGGGACACCGGGGCCGGCGGGTGAGGCTGCGGGCGGCACGGGCTCGGCTGGGATGGCCTGACCCTCCTTCACGATGGTCACCTTGTTGAGGAGGACCGGGGTGATGGGCTTGTCCTGGTTGTTGCGGTCCACGCGCGCTATGGTGGCGACGATCAGGACGGAGTGCGCGTCGCACTGGCCGAAGATGGTGTACTTGCCGTCGAGATCGGGCTGAGGGAGCTCCGTGATGAAGAACTGGGTGCCGTTGGTGTTGGGGCCGGCGTTGGCCATGGCGAGGCGGCCGGGGACATCGAAATACAAGCCGGGGGTGGTTTCGTTGTCGAAGAAGTAGCCGGCGTCTCCGGTGCCGTCTCCGGCGTGGTCTCCGCCCTGGATCATGAAGCCGGGGATGACGCGGTGGAAGGTGGTGCCGTCGTAGAAGCGGACGCCGTGGATCTTCTTGAGGGTCTTGGGATCGGTCCAGTCCTTCTTGCCTTCGGCGAGGGAGATGAAGTTCTCGGTCGCGAGGGGCGATTGCTTGTCAAAGAACTTGCAGGTGAGACGGCCCATGTTGGTATCCATGATGACGGTGGGGCCGGTGGGGCTGGGGGCGGGTGCGCCCTGGCCGGCTCCGGGTGCGTCGGGGAGCTGGCTGGCGGGCTGGGCTGCCTGCGGAGTTGGGGAGTCGGGCAGTGGCTCGGCTGGCTTGGCCGGGGTCTGGGCCATGAGGGCGGAGCTGAAGAGCAGGGCGGCGAAGCAGGTGGTCGTGCCAGTGCGGAAGATCATCACGTCTATCAGGCTATCGTATCCGGCGTGTTGGGAGCAAAGTAACGGATGTGTCTTTCCCGCATCCAACGTGCTGGAGGAAACACATGGCAAAGTACGCGTTGTATGCAGAGTTGAAGCCGAAGCCGGGCAAGGAAGCTGAAATCGAAGCGTTTCTGAAGCAAGGCGCGGAGATGGCGAAGGACGAGAAGGGCACCGTGACGTGGTACGGCTTCAAGGAAGACAACGGGACGTATGGGGTGTTCGATACGTTTGACGATGAGGCTGGGCGGGATGCTCATTTGAATGGTGAGATCGCCAAGGCTCTGTTCGCTGTGGCGGATGAATACTTTTCAGAGGCTCCTAAGATCCATAAGATCGCGTTGCTGGCGGAGAAGCTTTAGTGGCTGGCTGAGGGAGAACAGGCAACAACAACTGCCAATACGGAGGTTCTGAGCTTCGCTCAGAATGACGGTTGTGGGTGGGTGATGGTCGTGGTTTAGCCAGTGATGGGTTAGCCATGCGTTGCGTGGTCTTGGATTGATTGGAAGACGCGGAGTAGGTTGCCGCCGAGGAGCTTGTGAAGCTGCTCGGCGGTGATGCCGCGGTCGTAGAGGCCTCGGGTGATCTTGATGAGGTCGGCTGCGGTGTCGATCTCTGCCGGGGTTGCGGGGATGCCGTCAAAGTCTGAGCCTATGCCTATGTGGTCTTCTCCGGCTACGCGGAGGATGTGCTCGATGTGGTCCAGCAGGGAGCTCAGGGGTGGGCGCTCAAGGCGGGCGGCGAACTCACGGTCTATGGCGTTTGAGACGGCGAAGGGGACGGGGTCTCCGTTGAGGCGGTATGGGGCGGCTGCGGCTTGGTGAGCGAGGTCGCGCTCCGGCTTCAGAGCGCTCCAGGCGGCGCGCCAGGTCTCATCAATGAAGGCGGGGAAGAAGTTCACCATGACGGCTCCGCCGGTGGCGGCTATGGCGCGTATCTGGTCGTCGGTGAGGTTGCGGGGGGCTCCGGTAAGGGCTCGGGCGGAGGAGTGAGAGGCGATGATGGGGGCGGTGGAGGTGGCGAGGACGTCTTCCAGGGTCTTGTCTGATACGTGGCTTACGTCCACCATCATGCCGAGGCGGTTCATCTCGCGAATGACCTGTTTGCCGAAGTCTGTGAGGCCATTGTGATGGCCCCCGTCTCCGGAGGAGTCTGCCCAGGTGGTGGTGTGGCTCCAGGTGAGGGTCATGTAGCGGACGCCCAGCTGGTGGTAGGTGCGGAGGATCTCCAGGTTGTCCTCTATGGCGTGGCCGCCTTCTACGGCCAGGACGATGGCGAACTTTCCGGCCTTGCGGGCGACGAGGATCTCTGCGGGGGTGCGGCAGAGGGCCAGGGCTTCGGGTGCGCTGCGGACCTGGGCGAGGACGCCGTCGATGAGCTGGAAGGCGCGGTCGGATTGCGTGCCGGGGGGAAACTCGGTGGGGTCGACCCAGATGGCGAAGAACTCGGCGGCGAGGTTTCCTTCCTGGGCGGTGGCCAGGTTGATCATGCCGTCGTCGAGCGGGCCGGTGAAGCTCCAGTTCTCGTCGACGAAGCGCTGGGGTGTATCGGCGTGCGCGTCGAGGATGAGGGCTGTGGCGTGGATCTGGTCGGCTTCATGCATGGCGTTTTGTGAGTCTCCGTGGGGTATCCCCCCACCTGGGTGTTTCGGTCTAAAGTCTTCCATTCATTGTGGTTAGGTCTGGACTTCCAACCAGGAGGTCTAACCGCAGAATGAGAAAAGCCCCGGGAGTATCCCGAGGCTTCTCTGTGTCTACTTTCATTATACCGAGTTGCCAAGGGTAAATACCCCAACTATTTTTCGGATGTAACTTGCTTGAAATGTGGTTGTTACGGGAAATTTATGGGTTGTGAGGGCTTGACATGCGAATTTGCTGAGGTTTTCGGAGGAATTATTTTTTCGGAGGGCTAAGTGAAACAAAGCAAGCCGCAAAGGGCGCTGAGGAAAAACGCAAAGGGCGCTAAGGTATTGGGCGTAGCGGTGGCTTGGGACAACCCTGCGGGTGGTGGGGGTGTCTTATGGTGCGAGGTGAAGTATGAACTTCAATGACGGCACGACAAATCGGGATCTGAATTCGAGCAAGACAGCAGTGGACGCGTCGCATGAGTCTGGCGATAGCAAGGATGTAGCGACCACCAAGCAGGAGCAGTTGGATGGGGTGGCGATGGAGTCCGCCAAGCGGGCGAATAACCGGATTCATAGCGATGAGCAGGAGATTCCGGGCAGCACGATCTTTTCGAAGTAGAGTTTCTTTGGCTTCCAGTCTGAATGGAAACGCCTCGCTTATGCGAGGCGTTTTTTTTGGTCGAGATTTGTTCGGTCTTAGACAAAATACAGAGGTTCTGAGCTTCGCTCAGAATGACGACGGGGGAGTGGAATGACGCCGGAGTTTGATCCGAAGGGCGTGGTGGCTACTTGATGGTTTTGGCGCCGGCTTCTGCTACGGCCTGGTCCTGGGCACCGAGGCCGCCGGAGACTCCGATGGCGCCGATGACCTTGCCGTCGCGCAGAAGAGGGACGCCGCCGGCGAAGATCATGACCTTGCCGTCGTTGGAGGCGTTGATGCCGAAGAACTGGTCGCCGGACTGGGAGAGGGTGCCGAGGGTGCCGGTCTCGATGTCGAAGGCGCGGCTCGTCCAGGCTTTCTTCTGGGCGATATCGACGGAGCCGAGCCACGCGTTTTCCATGCGCTCAAAGGCGAGGAGATAGCCGCCGGCGCAGACGACTGCGATGTTCATGGGCTGGCCGATCTTTTCTGCTTCAGCGGTGGCTGCGGCGATGACGGTGCGGGCTTCTGCGAGGGTTACGGTGTGGCTCATTGGGTGACTCCTGGAAAATTTCAGTTACTGGGTAAGCTTACGCGGTTGTGGGGCTGGATGCGTAAGGATCCGGTAAAGGGTTGGTGGCTTTCCAGCCGTAGGTCTCGTAGTGCCAGTGGGCTTTGCCGTTGGCGAGCTCGAGGACGGTGAAGCCTTCGGGTGTGCCCCAGCGTGAGCCTCGCCACCAGTTGCCGCAGACGGCTCCGCTGGTGATGAACGGGATGCCCTGCCATTGGACGACCTCATTGATATGGGTATGGCCCTGGAGGACGGCGATGATGTTATGGCCGTGGAAGAGAGGGAGCACGGTGGGGGCGTTGCCCAAGAGGAAGCCGTGGAGGTGCGTGATCTGCTGGTAAGCAATGGCGGTGGCGGCTTTGTCATCCGGCGGCGAGTACTGGGGGGCGGCGGAGACGATGGGGACGTGGGTGGCGATGATGATGGGCGTGCCGATGGGAGTGGCGGCGAGATCGGATTTGAGCCAGGCGAGCTGGGCGTCATCGATCATGGCGTCGAAGCCGCGATCGGCGGTGATCTGGATGGAGTCGAGGAGGATGAAGTGGTATCCGGCTTGGTCGAAGGAGCGGTAGGTCTTGGTTTTGAACGTCTGCTCGAAGGCCTTCTTGCCGTAGAGGGGGTCGGTGAGGGTGATGTTGGAGGCGGGGTCGCGGCCGAAGACGTCGTGGTTGCCGATGACGTGGTGGATGGGGATGCCGTCTAGGGAGCGCTCGGTCTTTTGGTAGAGGTCGAGGAGCATGAGGGAGCGGTCGCGCGGGGCGGCGGCCAGGTCGAAGGCGTGGTCGCCACCCTGGATGCAGAGGTCTGGCTTTAAACTGCGGATCTTGGCGAAGGCTAAGGTGGTGCCCTCGTTGGCGTTGAGTTCTGGTTGGTTGTGGGTGTCGGTGAAGAAGATCAGGCGGAGGTTGCCGGGGGCGGCTGGAAGGGTGAGGGAGTAGGCGGAAGTCGGGAGGGCTAGTGCGGCGGAGGTGGCGGCAGAAAGGGAGAGGAAGTTGCGGCGGGTGAGGGAAGACATGGGGAGATTGTAGGCGAGGGCGTAAATGGAGGGCTAGAGATCGCGGAGGATGTCTTGCCGGGGCACGCCACGATGATATGCAACTTGATCCAGGATGCTGTTTAGAGTGCCGACTTTCAATGGACGATGATCTGGGATGATTACCGTTTGGCCGGTCGGGAAGTCGGTGCGCAGGTGAATATGGCTCCCTGTCTGATGGGCGCGTCTGTAACCCCAGCATCGCACCAGATGGTCGACAAGCTTTGATCCATGCAGGTTGCGCGGGGTTTTCAAGCCACCTTCAAAACTTGCTCACGGAGCATGAGGCGGACAGTGGCGGGTGGCTCAGAATCGTAGTAGTAGCACTTTGTTGCGTCGAGCACCATCGCACACAGATCCAGCCAATCATCCCCCTGCGTGAAGATGGGTACGCCAACAGCGGCTGCACAGAATCCGCCGTCTTCTTCATCGGGAGTGATCACGAACACAAGCTCTTCCATGTTGTAAAGACTACGCTTTGTGCGAATGGCCTTCAAGCTTTCTACAAGCTGAAGAAGTCTTTGACTTGCTGGATGACTACGTCTCGGCTGACGTCTGAGATGGCTTCGATGAGGGGGAGTTGCTTGGGGCAGGCGGCTACGCAGTTCTGGGCCATGCCGCACTCCTGGACTCCTCCGTCTCCGGCCAGGGCGCGAAGGCGTTCTTCCTTGAGGACGGCTCCGGCGGGGTCCATGTTGAAGAGCTTCACCTGGGCGATAGTGGCTGCGCCTACGAAGTTGGTGGAGTCATTGAACTGGGGGCAGACCTCCATGCAGATGGTGCAGGAGATGCAGTTGGAGAGAGGGTAGCGCGATTCCTGGATCTGGGGGAACTGGCGGGGGGCGGGGCCGAGATCGTAGGTGCCGTCGATGGGGACCCAGGCTTTGACGGCCTTGAGGTTCTGGAAGAGGACGGAGCGGTCTACGGCGAGGTCTCGGACGACGGGGAACTTGGAGAGCGGGGCGAGGGTGATGGGCTGCTCCAGCTTGTCTACTAGAGCGGAACAAGCCATCCTGGCTTTTCCGTTGATGAGCATGGCGCAGGAGCCGCAGATCTCCTCGAGGCAGTTGGCGTCGTAGGCGATGGCGGTGGTCTGCTGGCCGCTGGCGGTGACGGGCTCGGCGGCGATCTCACCCAACAGGGAGGTGATGTTCATGTTGGGGCGATAGGGGATGGAGAACTTCTCCGTGCGCGCGGGGGCGTCGGGCGTGGCCTGGCGCTTGATGTGGACTTCGATGGTGCGGGTGGCGGTGGCCATGGGATATTCCCTCAGGGGCTAAAGCCCGGTTTGTTGCTAATGCGGGTGGCGGGGCTGAAGCCCCGCCCTTTCAAAACTGATTGCACTTAGCGAAATCTGTGGGTGCTGAACATATCGCGGTCAGAACCGTAGATGACGGCGAGGTAGAAGAGCCAGGGAATGACATAGCGGCCGAACACCCACGATAGGGCAACGATTGGCAACACGTACATGGCAGGTCCTCAGGTTGATGAGTAGACGCGGGGGCGGGGTTTGATCCACTGGGTGTCTACTTCTTCGTAGGTGATCTTGGGGGCTCCGTCGACGAAGGCGGCCTTGGTGGTTTTGAGGAACTGTTCGTCGTTGCGGTTGGGGAAGTCCGGTTTGTAGTGGGCTCCGCGGGATTCGTCGCGCTGGCGTGCGCCCTGGACGATGACGCGGGCGAGCTCCAGCATGTTGTAGAGCTGGCGGGTGAAGGCGAAGCTGGTGTTGGCCCACTGGGACTTGTCGGAGAGGTTGATGTTCTTGTAGCGGGCGAGAAGTTCTACGATTTTTGCGTCCGCTTCATCAAGGCCGGCGTTGTAACGAACGATGGTGGCGTGCTTGGTCATGGTCTCGCCGAGTTCGCGCCAGAGCTTGAAGGGATTCTCCGTGCCAGGGTTGTTGATGAGCTTGTTGTTGAGGGTCTTCTGGCGGGCGAGCTCGGCGGCGTGGCCTCCGTCGCCTACCTGGGCGGGAAGGGACTTCGCGTAGGCTACGGCGTTGGGGCCGGAGAGCAGGCCGGCGTAGATGCAGGAGAGCAGGGAGTTGGCACCGAGGCGGTTGGCTCCGTGGATGCTGTAGTCGGCTTCACCGGCGGCGAAGATGCCGGGGATGTTGGTCTTCTGGTCGAAGTCTACCCAGAGGCCGCCCATGGTGTAGTGGACGCCGGGGAAGATCTTCATGGGGACTTCGCGGGGATCATCTCCGACGAACTTCTCGTAGATCTCCAGGATGCCTTCGAGCTTGTGGAGGCGTTCCTTGGGGAGGTGGGTGAGGTCTAGGTAGACCATGGGCTGGCCGTCGATGCCCATCTGGTCTTCGTAGACGATCTTGAAGATCTCGCGCGTGGCGATGTCGCGGGGGACGAGGTTGCCGTACTTGGGGTAACGCTCTTCCAGGAAGTAGTAACGGTCGGCCTCGGGGATCGACTTGGCGACGCGCTTTTCGTTGCGGTCGCGTGGGACCCAGACGCGGCCGCCTTCACCGCGGGCGGACTCCGACATGAGGCGGAGCTTGTCTTCCCCGGGGATGGCGGTGGGGTGGACCTGGATGAACTCGCCGTTGGCGTAGAAGGCTCCCTGCTGGTAGAGGGCGGACTGGGCGGAGCCGGTGCAGACGACGGAGTTGGTGGACTTGCCGAAGATGGCTCCGTTGCCGCCAGTGCAGATGATCACCGCATCGCAAGGGAAGGTGCGGGTCTCCATGGAGCGGAGGTCCATGGCGCAGATGCCGCGGCAGACTCCGTTGTCGTCGAGGACTGCGGAGAGGAACTCCCAGCCTTCGTACTTGGTGACCTTGCCTTCGGACTCGTGGCGGCGGACCTGCTCGTCGAGGCCGTAGAGGAGCTGCTGGCCGGTGGTCGCGCCTGCGAAGGCGGTGCGCTGGTAGAGCGTGCCTCCGAAGCGGCGGAAGTCCAGCAGACCTTCCGGCGTGCGGTTGAAGGGTACGCCCATGCGGTCCAGGAGGTCGATGATGGCGGGGCCTTGGGCGGTCATGTTCTTGACGGGGGTCTGGTTGGCGAGGAAGTCGCCGCCATAGACGGTGTCGTCAAAGTGCTTGAGGACGGAGTCGCCTTCGCCTTTGAGGTCCTTGGCCGCGTTGATGCCGCCCTGGGCGCAGACGGAGTGGGAGCGCTTGACCGGGACGATGGAGAAGAGGTCGACGATGCCGCCGGACTCTGCGATCTTGATGACGGCGGCGAGACCGGCTAGGCCTCCGCCTACTACGATGATGCGGGGTGTTGCTGCCATGAGTGTCGTCCTGCTATTACGAATTTGGTCAGATACCGGTGGAAGATTACTTAGTTCACAAAGCAGTTAGCGCTCAAAGAAGAAAATGACGATGCTAGAAAAAAAGAGAACATAACCGAATACAACTAGCGTGCGCCATACACTTTTTGGAAATCTTTGCCGGTGGGCTTGAAACACTGCCGATAGATGCTTCCGGGATGACCGTTGCCACAAAACGGTTTGAGGCATTGCATGCTGGCTAACGAGGTCTCGTTCAATTTTCTCCTGAGCCAAGATCCCTAGAAGTATCCCTAGACAAGCCACATAAAAGTGGGGATGAATGTCATGGATACTCTGTATCTTCACCGAATTTCTCCCGGCTGGGATGGATTGGTTGAGTTTGGTGGCGCAATGTTTGGTGCTGGTAGTGTGACTCCGGCCGGCTGCTCGGGCATGACATCCTGGGGGACATTGGGGTATTTGTAGACGACGGCGTAGATGCTGATGAGGCCCATGAGACAGAGGACCGAGCCGATGCCGGCGCAGGCGTAGCCCATGCGTTTGCGGGCCTTGTCGCCGGGGGTGATGCCCCACTTGGCGCAGAAGAGCCAGATGCCATAGGCGAAGTGCCAGGTGGTGGCGATCATGGCGACGACGTAGATGGCGAGCATCCAGGGGTTGGAGAGCTCGTGCTGGACCTTGGCAAACGCTGCCCCCGGATGTTCAGGCAATTGAACACCCATGAAGCGCTGGCGGACAACGTGCTGGATGATGTACGCCAGGGCGATGATGCCGGTGACGCGCTGGGTGATGTACATCCAGTTGCTGGCCCAGGGGTAGACGTTGACGTTGACGCGGCCGCGGAAGCTGATCCAGACGCCATAGAGGGCGTGGAAGGCGAGCGGGATGAAGATGAGGCCCCACTCCAGAAAGCGGACGAGGGGGAGGGAGTTGAGGAGCTTGACCTGCTGGGCGTAGGCGAGGGGACCGTTCCAGGTTTCGAAGTTGGAGACGATGTGCTCGACGAGGAAGGCGCCGATGGGGATGATGCCGGAGAGGGAGTGCAGGCGACGCCAGAGGAAGGAGTGGCCCTGGCCGGCGCGGAGGGGCTTGACACCCTTGTTGCTGCCTGCGAGATCGGGTGGGGCTACGGGTGCGGCGGCGGCCATGGGGACTCCTTGAGGCTGATGGGTGCTGGTTTGTTGCTCAAATGTTCGGCAGTGTGATTATTCCGCTGGTAGAGGACGGTGGTCAACAAAACTGTCGCTTTCGTGCGGTAATCGATTCGGTTGTGCGATTTTGTGATTCTGGCAGGGTAGCCGCTGGGGCAGGGGTAGGAAAGCGGTCGATTGCTTCCGCAATCGATACCCCACCCTGCCGCGATGAAACTGCGTCGAGGATGGGGCACCCGACGTGTCAGTGAGGAAGTTTGGGGAGGAGGTCGCGGAGGGCTCGACCGCGGTGGCTGAGGGTGAGGCGGGTTGCGGGGTCTAGTTCGGCCATCGTTTGGTTGGTTTCCGGAACCAGGAAGTAGGGGTCGTAGCCGAAGCCTTCTTTGCCTTGGGGGGATTCAAGCAGAATGCCTTCAAGGGAGCCGGTGCCGTTGGCGATGATCTCTCCGTTGCGGGCGGCGGCTATGACGCAGCGGTAGCGGGCTCGGCGTTGAACTCCGGTGAGGTGGGCTGCGCGAGCCTGGAGGGCCTGGTTGTTGCGGTCGTCCTTTGTCTGGCCGGGCGTGGCGGGGAAGTTTTCGTCTTCTGCGAAGCGGGCGGAGCGGACTCCGGGAGCTCCTGCGAGGGCGTCGAGTTCTATGCCAGAGTCGTCTGCGAGGACGATCTGGTCTGGCGCGAGGACGGAGTAGGCGAGGGCCTTGATGCAGGCGTTGCCTTCGAAGGTGGGGGCGTCTTCGATGGGCTCGGGGATCGACGAGAGGTTAGAGACGGGGAGGATGGTGACTGTGCCGGTTTGGTCTTCTTGATTCGCTGCGGCGTGGGCGAAGTCGCGGAGCTTGCCGGGGTTGGAGGTGGCGATGTAGAGAGTGAGGGGCAAAAGCGCTAGGCTCCCTTGCCGAGGTTCTTGACGAACTCATTAGCTACTTTTTCAAAGCCTCCGTTTTCAGTGTCGATGGCTTCGGCGAACTGCTGGTCGAGGGGTGCGAGGTAGCGCTCCGGGACTTGGGCGAGGCGCTGCTGACGCTCAGCGAGATCAAGCGGATAGCCTGTGCCGAGGAGCTTGATGGCAGCCTCCACGGCTTCAGCGGCTTTGATCATGCCGAGCTCCTGGAAGCCGAAGACGGCCTCCGGCGCGAGGATGCCGGAGCTGTTCATGAAGAGCTGATGGAAGCCTCCGTTGACGGCCTCCGCCTGGACGAAGTGCGCGGCGCAGAGGATGCCGGCGGGCTGCGCGGCGGAGGCGTAGCTGAGGAGGAAGGCGCTGGGTCCGTCGTAGATGTTGATATCGTCCCAGACGGTGTCCATGAGGACGGTGTAGCTCTGCTCGTTTTCCATATGGGACTACTGTAATGCTCCGTTTCACCGAAGGGCCGATGGGCGGTGGAAAAATTATTGCGAGATGCGGAAGCGGATGAAGGCAACGGCCGAGAAGGGCGTGCGGCCGTAGGTGGAGACGAGTGGGTCCGGGGCTCGGTAAAGGGTGAACTGGGCTCCGGGTGCGGCGAGGAGATGAGGGGCGATGCGGTACTGGCGGTCGTAGCCGAGGGAGTAGGCCTGGACGTGGCCGAGGGTGATCTCGGGCGGGTTGGGGTTGGTGGGGTACTGGTCGAGCAGGAGTTCGCTGGTGCGGTCTGCGAACTCGACGCGGGTCCATGCGAAGTTGTTGGTTCGGAAGTTGAGGAGGGATTCAGCGAGGTAGCTGTTTTCAATGCTGCCGTCTTTGAGGGACTTGGTGCGGCCCCAGATGAAGGTGTTGGACCAGTTGCTGTCCTTGCGCGGGCGGTTGTACATGACGGAGGCGGTTTGGCGGCCCTGGTCTTCGCCGGGGTGGAGGGCCTCCGGGCTGGTGATGTGGGCGATGCTGTACTGGGCGGAGAGATTGGCGGTTGGGACCCAGGTGATGCGGGTGGAGTAGCTATCGACGGCGTGGCCGTTGGGGGATGGGGCAAAGTGCCAGCGGGCTTCGGTGGGCTCGGCCCCGTGGAAGCCGGAGCCTTCTATGCGGAGGGTCTTGTAGGTCAGCCCGGCGGTGAAGACGTTGAAGGCGATGTGGGTGGAGTCTTCCTGGTGGTGGCCGAGGGCGGCAATGGGATCTTCGGACGCGGAGAGCCGGTGGGGGTAGGCGGTGGGGCCGATGGCGGGGTCGCCGACGGGGGCGGCGTAGAGGCTGAGGAGGGAATGCTTGCTGAGGTGGAGATCGTAGAGGGCGGCTAGTTCCATGACGAAGTCGTGTGGGTGCTGGCCGTCTACGATGGCTTTGCCATTGGCGGTCTCGCCCTGCTGGAAGAGCTCGGGGTAGAAGCCCTGCTGGACAGTGGCGGGCTCGATGCTGAGCATTGAGCGCAGGGTGAACTGGCCTTGATGGCTGCCGAGGTTCAGGCTATGCATGCCCATGGGCATGACCCAGTTGGTGGAGAAGAGCTTATCCGTGCCGCGATGGTCCGGCGTGATGCAGGCGGCGGCGATCTCTGTGCAGACGGCGGCTGGGGGCGGTGTGGGGGTGCCGGTGGCGTGCTGCTGGATGTCGGCGAGGAAGGCGTCGCCGTGGAGCATGAGGGACCAGCCGCGGCGTGGGGTGGCGGACATCCACATGCGCATGGGTTCGGAGGGCGTCTCAATGGTGGTGCCGGAGGAGCTGTGCTGGAGGATGGAGTCGATGAGGGTTGTGGCGGGCTTCATCATCGAGTTCATGGACATGCTGGAGTCAGTCATGTCCATGCCGGGCATGTCCTGCATGGGCTTTTGCTGCTTGGGAGCCTGGGCGGGCGGGTGCATCTCCATGCCGGGCATGTTTGGCATGGGGGATTGCTGGGCCTGAGAGACGGAGAGGCAGAGGAGCGCGGAGGCGCTGGCGAGCAGGTGCTGGAGCTTCATGAGGAGTCCTGAGGTGGAAAGGTCGTTCGATGACGGAGGGGCTCGCAGACGCACTGCGGCCAGGTCAGCGGGACGAGCTTCAGATCCTCAGGATGGGATGGAGAGGTGGGCGGAGCTGGATCGATGCGGATGCTTGTGAGGGGGCATCGGTCTTCATGGTGAGCGTTGGGAGCGCCGTGGTCAGGTTCGATGATGGGGCAGGGAGGGCGTAGGAGGCCAACGAGATCTGCTGTGCCGGCGGCAGGGGCGCTACACAGCAAAGAGCCGCAACGGACTGGGTGGATTGGGGGCAGCACTCAGCGCAATGGGCAGCGGGCGGCATGGCCATCATGCTTGCAGTGGGTTGCATGGCGGCGGAGCAGGGGACCACGGCGATGACGAGGGCGAGGAGACAGAGCAGGGACGACACGATCCAGCGGAAGGTGCTGGAGCGGGAGGCCGGGTTCTTCTGCAATGCCATGCACCCAGTATAGGAGCATTCGAGCGAAAGGTTCAAAGAGCCACAGGGCGGGTCACTTTGGGGGTGCCTGAGTGGTTGGGGCTGCTGCCTTCAACAGGATGATATCGACGCGGCGATTCTGGGCTCGGCCGGCGTCCGTGGCGTTGTCTGCGATGGGGCGGAACTCGGCGTCGCCTGCGGCTGAGACCTGGGCGGGGTCGACGGCGTTCTGGGCGATGAGCAGGCGCGTGATGGTGGCGGCGCGTGCGGTGGAGAGCTCCCAGTTGGTGGCGAACTGCGTGGTGTGGATGGGGATGTTATCGGTGTGGCCTTCCACGCGCATGGACTGGCGAGGGAGTGCGGCGGCTACGGTCTGGAGGACGGCCAGGGCTTCCGGGCGGACGTCTGCCGAGCCGGAGGCGAAGAAGCCGGCCTCGCGCAGGGAGACGACGAGGCCGTCGCCGGTGGCGCGTACGCTGACGGCGTCGCTGGTGAGCTGCTTCTTTTCCACCTGGGCTTTGACGACCTCCTTGAGTCTGATCTCGGTGGCTTCAGCGGACTCTGCCGCACTGGGGACGGGCAGGGCGATGGGAGCGGTGGCGAGGTTGAGGGACGAGTTGCCGTCGGTGGTGATGGGCGGGGTCTTGGAGTGCTGGTCGAAGATGCCGTTGTGCATGAAGGCGGACTGCACGGCGTGGGCGAGCATGACCTGCTTGCGCTTGTCGTTCTGGCCGGAGGCGAAGAGGACGACGAAGAAGGCGAAGAGGAGCGTGATGAAATCGGCATAGGAGACGAGCCAGCGTTCGTGGTTGACGTGCTCGGGATGCTTCTTCTTGCTCATGGGTCTCCTTAGGCTTCGGCGGGTTTGCTTGCGCTCTCAGCGCCGGGCTTGCTTTCAAAGAGGAAGGTGCGGAGCTTGGTCTCGATCATGCGCGGGTTCATACCTTCCAGGATGGAGCAGACGCCTTCCAGCATCATCTCCTTGAGCATGACCTCTTCGGCATGGCGGAACTTCAGCTTGCCGGCGGCAGGGAGGCAGATGAGGTTGGCGACGGCGACGCCGTAGATGGTGGCGACGAAGGCGGTGGCGATGCCGCGGCCGACCTCATCGATGTTGTCCAGAGACTTCATGACCTGGATGAGGCCGAGCACGGCTCCGATGATGCCGACGGTGGGGGAGTAGCCGCCCATGGCTTCAAAGACGGCGGGGATTTTTTCTTCGATGGTGCTCTTGTTGTCGAGCTCAAGCTGCATAATCTTGCGAAGCTCGCTGGGTTCTGTGCCGTCGACAGCGAGCATGAGGGCTTGCTTGAGGAAGGGATCGTGTACGGCGGCGAGCTCTGCGTCGAGCGAGACGATGCCGCTTTTGCGGGCCTTGTTGGCGAAGTCCACGATCTGGGCGAGGACGGCTTCACCGTCATGACCCTTATGCAGGAAGACCTTGACGATCTGCTTCATGGCGGCCAAGAAGATATTCATAGGGAACTGCAGCATGACCGCGCCGATGGTGCCGCCGAGCACGATCATGGCGGCGGTGGGCTGCGTGATCTGCGCGATGCTGCCGCCTTCAATCATCATGCCGGCGAGAATGCCGGCCAGCGCGAGTACGATACCGCCAATGCTGGCGAGGTCCATGGTTTCAGCTCCTGAAAGGGTTCCGGACTGGTGCGAAAAGGTTCACGAGAAGAGGGCTGTCAGTTGGGGCTAGCAATCCGAGTCGTGCTTGGGATGAGCATGTGCGTGCTTGTGGGCGAGGTCGTCTGTCTTGGCGAAGAGGGCTGAAGCTGCGTCCGGCCATGCGGTGCGGAGGACGCTGCCGCGCCAGGCGAGCATGCGCGCAATGAGCTCGTCACAGGACTCACGCACGATGAGCTTTTCTCCGGTGACTAAGGTGATGGTGGTGTCGGGTGCAGGCTCGGCGAAGCGGATGAGGTCGCAGTTGAGGATGAGCCGGTGCCCGTTCAAGCGTGTCAGGTCGATCATTGAGAGGATGCCTCCTATGGGGCTTATCGGCTCATAAAGGGATGGCGAGAGTCACCTATACAAGTGATTGCGAAATGAAGGGCGGGGAGAGGAAAACCTAAAGTCGCACCGGTCCACGCCGATGGAGTGGTTGAACGCGAAGCCATCCGCAAGCTGCGGGGAGCCGGTCAGAGCAGCAACTGAACGATCTCCTGCAAGGACCCGGGACAGGCGGCGCGGCACCTTAAACCGAGTCACAGGAGCGGACTATATGTCATTGGGCGTACTGAACAACATCGCAGCCATCTACGCGCAGAACAATCTCAACAACACGCAGGCCAGCCTGCAGAACACGCTCACGCAGCTCTCTTCCGGTTCTCGCATCAACTCTGGTTCTGACGACGCGGCCGGGCTGGCCGTTGCGGATGGACTTGCAGCCAACGAGTCCGCGCTGACGCAGTCGGCGGCCAACGCAAGCGACGGCATCGGCCTGCTGCAGACGGCAGACGGCGCTCTTTCGCAGGTGACCAACCTGCTCAACCGCGCGGTTACGCTTTCAACCGAGGCCGCCAACGGCACACTGAACAGCAACCAGGTCAGCTCCGCCAACCAGGAGTATCAGAACATTCTTTCGGAGATCGGCAACATTGGCGTGACGACCAACTTCAACGGCCGCAGCGTCTTCACGTCGACGGCAAAGACGGTGTTCGTCTCTGACGGCACCGTCAGCGGCGCCAATGTCTACAGTGACGTGGTCGGCACGCTGGCCAAGGGCGGTGTCGGCGAGACGGCACCGGTCGGCGCGGGCATCGCCATCACCAACCCGACTCCGACCGCCTCCACACTGACGGCAGGTTCAGTCGCTACCTTCGGCGCTCTGGCTGCGACGACCGATTCGGTTGGCGGCACCATCAGCGTGGCTGTCGGCACGGGCGGTACTGCTGTGGTCTCGACGATCGCCAAGGGCACTGCGCTGTCCGATGTCGTCAGCCAGTTGAACGCGCAGTACAACGCTGCCAATAACGGTGTGACTGCCAGCCTGGTCTCCGGCAAGCTGACCATCACCGGACCGCAGGATGCTGCGAATACCACCGCCGGCACGAACACGCTGGTGGTCACGGGTACGGCCTTGACCGACTATGCTCAAGCGACTTCCACCGCAGGACCGGCGGCTGGAATCGACTTCACCCAGTCCACCGTCTCGACCCTGACGCAGGCCACCGCGCAGACGGTTCTGACGACCGTGACCTCCGCGATTGCGGCGGTTGCGTATCAGCGCGGCATCATCGGCGCGGATGTGAACCAGCTTACCGCGGCGTCCGGCGTGGCTTCCACCGAGAGCGAAAACCTGACGGCGGCGGAGAGCAACATCCGCGAGACCAACTACGGTCAGGCCACCAGCGATCTGGCCAAGTATGAGGTCCTCTCTCAGACCGGTATCAGCGCCCTGGCCCAGGCCAATAGCGTGCAGCAGGAGGTTCTGAAGCTGCTGCAATAGTCCACGCGGTATCACAGCAGGCAGGGTAGGGGCAGGTCCACATGGGGCCTGCCCCTGCTCCGATTGCGCCGCAGAAACGCAGGACAAGAGAGTTCTAATGCAGCCGCATCGGCTTTGGCCTGTGGGTTGCAACTGTTATCAGCAGGCAAGAGGGAGAGCGTATGGGAACCGTGGGATTGAGCTTCGGCTCGGCGACCAGTGGCGCAGGATTCGATGTGGCGACAACGGTGAGTTCGATCCTTGCGATCGAGTCAGGCGTGGAGACGCCTTGGAAGGCGCGGCTGACGAGCCTGCAATCGCAGGATGCGGCGTTTTCGTCTCTGGGCACGCAGCTCTCTACGCTTTCTACCTCTTTGTCTTCGCTGACGAGTTTTGATGGACTGTTCGCAGCCAAGCAGGGCTCCAGCTCCGATACCGACGTGCTGACGCTGACTTCCGCGAGTACGTCGGCCGTGGCGGGCAGCCATACGGTGGTGGTGAACAACCTGGCGCAGACCTCATCGAGCTACTCAGACCAGATCACGTCTGCAAGCGATACGCTGGGCGGGAGCTTGACGATTGCGATCGGCTCCGGCACGCAGACGATCACGCTGGGCAGCAGCATCAACTCACTGTCGACGCTGGCGGCTGCGATCAACTCCGGCTCCTACGGGGTTGCGGCCAGTGTAGTGACGAGTACGACCGGCTCGCGGCTTTCTCTTGTGAGCAACACCAGCGGCGCGGCGGGTGAGGCCACCATTACTTCCAACCTCACCGATACCACGACTTCGACGGCGGTGGGATTCACAGAAGGGCAGGCTGGTAAGGATGCGAGTCTGACGGTCGATGGACTCGCCACGACGAGCGCCTCCAACACCGTGACGACGGCGATTCCAGGGGTTACGTTTCAATTGCTTTCAGCGCCCGCGGGATCGAGCAACACCTCAGTGCAGATTCAGATTACGAACGATAACAGCTCATTGGAGTCGGCGGTGCAATCGTTTGTGACGGCGTATAACGCGGTCAACAGCAGCATTGCGGCGCAGGAGAAGAACGATTCGACCGGGACCGCGGAGCCGCTTTATGGCAATCCCACGCTCTCTCTGTTGCAGACCCAGCTTTCGCAGGCGCTCTTCTCCGGCGCGGCCAGCGGGAAGGTCTCGAGCATAACGCAGCTAGGACTTTCGGTGGGCTCCGATGGTTCGCTCTCGTTGAATACGGATACGCTGGACGCCGCATTGAACTCCAACTACAGCGATATTGCAGGCTTTTTTCAAGCCTCCGGGAGCTTTGGGCAGAGCCTGACGACGACGTTGAACCAGCTCGGCACGAACTCGACGACAGGCGCGATCTCGCTTGCGCTGGCGCAGAACTCGACCGAAGAGTTGGGGATCAACACGAATATCGCCAATGAAGACGCGCATATTGCGACAGAGAGCACGGCGCTGACGGCGGAGCTGAACCTGGCCAACCAGGAGTTGCAGGCGATTCCTTCGCAGATCGACGAAGTCAACAAGCTGTATAGCGCGGAGACGGGCTACAACCAGACGCAGGCTTAGCAGAGGTTCGAGGAGGCAGTATGGAAGCGATGTCCTATCAGCAGCAGTCCCTTGTGGGCGCCACCGGAGTGGAGTTGATTGTGGCGCTCTATGACGCGGCGATCCGCAACCTCTATCGCGCGGCCGACAGTGCGCGGGAAGAGGACGTGATTGGGCGCAGGATCGCGGTGAAGAAGGCCGTGGACATCTTCATCTATCTGCAGGCCAGGCTGCGGCCGGACGTGGGCGGTCGCGCGGCGGCTTCGTTGTCCGACTTCTATGCGGCCATGTTCACGATGACGCTGGAGGCCTCGCATATCGGTTCCGTTGATGGCTTCATGGAGGTCATCGACTGCGTGCGGAATGTGCGGGAGGCGTGGGCGATCGTGGCGCGTGATCCTGATGCAGGTAAGGTGCTGCCGCGCGAGTTGCGGACGCGCGAAGAGCGTTTTGTTGCGCCGGTCCATGCGCAGCAGGAACAGGCCGCTGCATCGCGGTGGTCCGCTTAGTCTTGCTTAGTTTGCTACGGCGAGCTCTTCTTCAAGCTGCTGCTTCTCATAGAGGTGTGTGTAGTAGCCGCCGCGTGCGAGCAACTCATCATGCGTGCCTAGCTCCGCGATGCGGCCCTCGACCAGCACGGCGATCTGATCTGCGTTGCGTGCGGTTGAGGTGCGGTGAGAGATGAGGATCGTCGTGCGGCCCTGCATGACGCCGCGCAGGCCGCTGAGGATGCGCTCTTCCGTGTAGGTATCGACGGAGGCGAGCGCGTCGTCAAGGATGAGGATGCGGGGATCGCGGATCACGGCGCGTGCGATGGCGGTGCGCTGCTTCTGGCCGCCGGAGAGGGTGACGCCACGCTCGCCGACCAGGGTCTCGAAGCTTTTGGGGAATTCGAGGATCTCGGTGCGGATGTGGGCTACGGTGGCCGCGTCTTCCACCTGCTGGAGCGTGGCGTCGGGTGCGCCGAAGGTAATGTTGTGGTGGATGGAATCGGAGAAGAGGAAGGTCTCCTGCGGGACTACGCCGACGTTGCCGCGCAGCGTTTTCAGCGGGAACCCGCGGATGGGTAGACCGTCTACGAGCACTGAACCGTCCGCCGAATCGTAGAGACGCGGGATCAGGTTCACCAGCGTCGATTTGCCTGAGCCAGTGGGCCCGACGATGGCGAGGCTTGTGCCGGCGGGGATGCGCAGGTTGATGTTGTGCAGGACGGGCGTGCCGGGGTTATAGGCAAAGTTCAGATTGCGGAACTCGATCTCTCCGGCGAACGCGGGCTGCTCGCGGATGAGTGCGGGATCGTCCGCGATATCCGGCTTCTGCTTGAGAATTTCGTCGATGCGGATCACGCTGGCGGTGCCGCGCTGGAAGAGGTTGACGACCCAGCCGATGGCGATCATGGGCCACGTGAGCTGGACCATATAGACCATGAACTCCGTAAACTGGCCGACGGAGATATGGTGCAGCACAACCTCATGTCCGCCCACCAGCAGCGTGATCATCAGCGACAGGCCAAGCACGAACTCGAGCGTAGGCCAGAGCATCGCCATCAGGCGCACGAGGTGGAGGCTGCGGTTGACGTTCTCCTGATTGGCTGCCTCAAAAGAGGCGATCTCCGCATCTTCCTGGGCAAAGGCGCGGATGAGGCGTGCGCCGGAGAAGTTCTCCTGGGCCTTGGCGGAGATGTCAGAGAACATGGCTTGGATGCGCTCGAAGCGTTTATGAATCCGTGCGCCGAACTGCTGCACCAGCAGCGAGGCCAGGGGCAGCGGAACGAACGCAAAGAACGTCAGTCTGGGGCTGATGCGGAACATGAACGGCAGCGACGCGGCGGTGAAGAAGATAGTGTTCGCGCTGTACATGATGGCCGGCCCCAGCAACTGGCGCACGGCGCTGAGGTCGTTGGTGGTGCGGGCCATGATGTCGCCGGTGCGGTGGGTCTGGTAGAAGGCGGGCGACTGGCGTTCGAGGTTGGCGAAGAGGTCGTTGCGGAGGTCGAACTCGATCTCACGCGATGCGCCGATGAGGACCTGGCGGGTGATATAGAGGAAGACGGCGGAGGTCGCGGCCACCGCCAGCAACAGCAGCGAGTGATGGATGATCTTCGTCGTGGTGACCTCGATCTTGAGGTCGTCCACCGCATGGCCGATGACGATGGGGAGCATCGCCTTGACGAAGTTATAGATGATCACCGCGACCCCACCCCAGGCGAGGTGCTTCCAGTAACGCTTGAGGTAGGGTACGAGCGGCTTTAAACGATCGGGCATTGTTGGTTAGATGAGCCTCGGGGTACTAAGGCTTCGGAGTTGTTGCGGGGGGTGTGGCCGCCGAACCGGCAGGCGGGGTGACGGTGGTCGGCTTGGTCGGGTCGGCTCCGGGAATGGTGGCGGGCTTGGCTCCGTCGTCAGCAGGCTTGGTGCTTGCTGGGGGCGGGGTTGCGGTGGCCGGGCGGGGCTGCGGTGGCGGCTGCTGCGGGAAGTCGGCCTGGGCGATCAGTTCCACGTCAAAGACCAGCATGGACTTGGCCGGGATGGTAGGGGGCTTGCCGGCATCGCCGTAGGCGAGTTCATACGGGATAAACAGGCGGCGCTTTCCACCAACGTGCATGCCCTCAAAGCCCGTGTCCCAGCCGGTGATCACGCGGTGAACGCCCGCGGGGAAGACGATGGGGTCTTTACGGTCGACCGACGAATCAAACTTGGTCCCGTTCAGCAGGTAGCCGGTGTAGTTGACCGTGTAGAGCTTCAGCGGCATGGCCAGCGGACCGGTGCCGACGAGGGTATCGATGTACCGCAGCGCGAAGAGGGTCTTGGGGCAGCCGGCGATCTTGGGGATCTTGGCGTCGAGCAGCGGCATGTCAGCACAGGCGCCGGTCGCGGCCCGGTGGGTCGCGGTGGTCGAGTGATGCACGGCGGGCTTGGCTGCGGTTTGGGCCAAGGCCGGGGCGGCCAGGGACAGGAGGACGAGCGCGGGGGTGAGCTTCATGATGGGTTTATGTTACATCGTCAAATCGCCGGGGAGGTGACAGCCCGGTAAGAGGGCCGCGCTGCTTTACCATCGAAGAGGTTGAAAGAAAGCGAGCAGGGAATTGGCCTACAAGGATTTGCGCGAGTGGATTGCCCGTCTGGACAAGGCGGATGAGCTGGTAGTGATCAAGGAGCCGGTGAGCCCGTACCTGGAGATGGCGGAGATCGCCGACCGCGCCGCGAAGATGCCGGCCACTGCGACGAAGGGCCCTGGAGGCCCCGCGCTGCTGTTTGAGAACGTCACCGGCCACCCCGGCGCGCGAGTGCTGATGAACCAGTTCGGGTCTGAGCGGCGGATGCAGCTTGCGCTGGAGGTTCCCTCGCTGGACGATATCGCAGGCCGTATCCGCACGCTGCTGCATCCTCCCACGCCCACCGGCTTCATGGACAAGCTGAAGCTGTTGCCCATGCTCGCTGAAGTGGGGAGCTTTTTCCCCAAAGTGATCGATAAGGCCGATGCCGCGTGCAAGCAGGTCATCCACAAAGGCGCGGACGTCGACCTGAGCAAGCTCCCCATCCTGACCACCTGGCCGCAGGACGGCGGTCCGTTCATCACGCTGCCGTGCGTGATCACGCGGGATAGCAAATCCGGCAAGCGCAACGTCGGCATGTACCGGATGCAGGTCTATGACAAGCAGACGACGGGCATGCACTGGCAGCGCCAGAAGAACGCAGCCGAGCAGCTTCGCGACCGGCTCCGCGCCAGCTCTGAGGACGCCACGGCTGCGGTCGATCTGATGGCCCTGACCGCCGGCGGCACGGTTGCCGCGCCGGATCTTTCGTCGCTGAACCAGCAGACGATCACCAAGATTCGCGGCGACCGCATGGAGGTCGCGGTGGCCATTGGCACGGACCCTGCGACGACCTTTTCCGCAATCGTCCCTGCGCCGCCTGAGATTGAGGAGTATCTGATCTCCGGCTTCCTGCGCCAGAAACCGCTGGAGCTGGTGAAGGCGGAGACGGTGGATCTCGAAGTCCCTGCCCACGCGGAGTACATCCTTGAGGGCTTCGTCAATCTGGGCGAGCTACGCACCGAGGGGCCATTCGGCGATCACACCGGCTTCTACACCATGCAGGATGAGTACCCGGTCTTTCACCTGACCGCCATCACGCACCGCAAGAATCCGGTCTACGCGGCGACCGTCGTAGGCAAGCCGCCCATGGAAGATGCCTGGATGGGCAAGGCCGTGGAGCGCATCTTCCTGCCGTTGATGCAGTTGACCATGCCGGAGATCGTGGACGTGAACCTGCCGGCGGCAGGCGTGTTCCACAACCTGATGATCGTGTCCATCCGCAAGTCGTACGCGGGCCACGCGCGCAAGGTCATGAACGGTGTCTGGGCGATGGGGCAGGCGATGTTCACCAAGTGCATCATCGTCGTGGACGAGGACTGCGACGTGCAGGACCTGAACGAAGTCACGCTCCGCACGGCCAACAATATAGATCCGGAGCGCGACATCCAGTTCACGCTGGGGCCGGTGGATTCGCTGGACCACGCCAGCCGCCTGCCCAACTTTGGCTCCAAGATGGGCATCGACGCGACGCGCAAGTGGGCTGCCGAAGGCTTTACGCGGCAGTGGCCTCCTATGCTCGCCATGCCGAAGGAGGTCAAGGCGAAGGTAGACGCGCTTTGGCCGAAGCTGAAGATTCGCTAGCAATGGCGCGGCGGGGGTGTAGAATTTCGGCAAGTTTCCCGAGGAATCTGCGATGTCCACCTCCGTTGTTTCGTTCCCGAACTCCGCGTCCATTCCCGCCGTTGCAGCAAGCGCGCAGCAGGGCGTTCCGTGGACGATCTGGGCAGGCGTTCTCGCCGTGACCTCCGCGTCGTTTGGCGGCGCGTGGGATGTGGCGTGGCATCGCTCGATCGGGCGTGACTCGTTCCTGACTCCCGCGCACATTGCGATCTATGCCTGCGGGGTGATTGCGGCGGTGGTCTGCGGCTACCTGATCCTGGCGACGACCTTCAGCAAGTCGCAGCAAATGAAGGATGTTTCCGTGCAGGTGCTCGGCTTCCGCGCGCCGCTGGGAGCGTTCATTGCGGCGTGGGGCGGCATCGCCATGCTGACCAGCGCGCCGTTCGATAACTGGTGGCACAACGCCTATGGCCTGGACGTCAAGATCATCTCACCGCCGCACACGCTGCTGATCCTGGGGATTCGTGCGGTCTCGTTCGGCGTGCTCTTCCTGATTCTTGCCGCGATGAACCGCGCGGAGTCTGTAGGCGAGGAGACCGGATCGACCCACAAGACGCTGCAGCGGCTCTTCCTTTATATGGGTGGGTTGATGGTCGTGGGCCAGATGTTCTTCCTGCTGGAGCAGACGTTCGACGTTGGCCTGCACAGGATGGTCCCGTACATTGCGATGGCGGTTGCGTTGCCCGCGGTGTTTGCGCTGCTCTCCCGCACCACGCGCCATCCCTGGGCTGCAACCATCGCCAGCGCCATCTATATGGTCATCTCTATTGGCGAGATCCTGATCTTCCCGCTGGTTCCTGCGAGCCCCAAACTCGGCCCCGTCTTCTTCCCGGTGACGCACCTGATCCCCACCAAGTTCCCCGTCCTGATCATCGTGCCGGCCATCGCGCTTGACCTGCTGTTCCGCCGTGCAAAAAGCTGGAAGGCGTGGCAGATCGCGCTTGCGGCAGGTGCGTTGTTTACCGTCATCCTGTTTGCGGTGGAGTGGCCGTTTGCGAGCTTCCTTCTCTCGAAGGCGAGCGAGAATCGCTTCTTCGGCACCATGTACTTCGACTACAACTCGCGCCCCGACGGCCCGGACCGGTTACGCGAGTTTATTGACGTGGCACGGGGTGCAGCCATTCCCATCGGCCTGGCCGTCGCAGCGGTCTGTGGTGCGGTCAGCACGTGGATCGGCCTGCGCTTCGGCGGCTGGATGCGCGGCGTGCAGCGGTAGGCGGCGATGACGAGACGTATCTCCCTGGTACTCCTCTTTCTATTCGCGCTTCCGCTGACGGTGTTCGGTCACGTCGGCTCCAAAGACGTCTTTGAGACGGTCCACGCCGGCCCGTATATCCTCAACGTCACCATCCGGCCGCCGAACGTCATCCCCGGCATTGCGACGGTTGAGATTCGAAGCTTCGGCGCTTCCATCACCGGACTGTCCATCACGCCTCTGCCCATGACCGGCGAGGCCTCCAAACATCCACCGGCTGCGGACGTTATGACCGCCTCCAAGGTCGATCCTGCCTTTTATACCGGCGGCGTGTGGATCATGGCTGCCGGGGCATGGCAGGTCCGTCTGGATGTCGACGGGCCCTCCGGGCACCAGTCCGCCTCGGTGCCGGTTCTCGCCGTGCCGCTGGAGACCCTGAAGATGCAGCCTGCCATGGGCTGGGGTCTGGCCGCGCTGGGACTCTTTCTCGTGCTGTCGATGGGCGGCATCGTCGCTGCGTCCTTTCGTGAAGCCCGTCTGCGTCCGGGCCTTATTCCCACTCCGAACCTCCGCCGTCGCAGCCTGCTCGCCATGGTTGCGAGCCTCGCGGTGATGGCGCTGTTTGTCTATCTGGGGGCCAAGTGGTGGAACGTCGAGGCGGCGGGCTACGCGGAGAATATCTATACCAGGCCGACCACCTCCGCCACTCTAAAAGGCGATCAGATGGACCTGCTGGTCGCAAAGTTCAGGCCTAATCCAGAGGCCTCGTCCAAACTGACCGGCAAGCGCCTCAACGACGACTACCTGCCCGATCACGGCAAGCTGATTCACCTCTATGCCATCCGTGAACCGGAGATGGATGCTGCTTATCATCTGCATCCCAGCCTGGTTGCGCCGGGTGACTTCCGCATGAACCTTCCGCCGATGCCCGCAGGCCAGTACCGCCTGTATGGCGATGTAGTCCACGCCAACGGGTTCCCGGAGACGCTGCTTGCGACGCTCGACATTCCGGTGGCCACGTCCTCTGTTCCCCTCGCGCAGGATGATGCTGAGGCGCACCCAGCACCTCTGAGCCGGGGTCCATTGGGTCCGTCCGATAAGCTGCCCGATGGCTATACGATGACCTAGGATCGTCCGGCGACACTCACCGCATCCACCGCGTACGCCTTCCACTTCCAGTTGACTGACCCGCAAGGGAATCCCGCCACGCAGATGCAGCCTTATCTCGGTATGGCCGGTCACGCCGCCTTCGTCAAAACGGACGGCACGGTCTTCGCGCATACGCATCCGGAGGGCTCTGCGGCGATGGCGGATGTCATGCTGACGAACCCGATGAGCGGTATGGAAACCTCCGGGCCGATCGCGCCTGAGGTGGACTTCCCGTATGGATTTCCAACGGCAGGGAAGTACCGGATCTTCGTGCAGATGAAGCATGGTGGGACGGTCGAGACGGGGGTCTTCGACGCGAATGTGCAGTAAAGCACATATATTCGTCTTGCCAGCCGGACTCAGCAGTTTCATACTCGAAGCATGACCTATATCGCCACGGTAGACCATGAGGGACAGATCAAGCTGCCGCAGGAGATCCTTGAACACCTGGGTGTGTCTGCCAACGTTCAGGTTGAACTGGAGGCGACAGAAGGTGCGGTCAAGGTCAGCAGAAGATTGGCCGGAGAAGCGACCATGTCTCTGGAGAATCGATTGAAGCGGGCCAAAGATGCCATCGAGAAGTATGGTGGCCCTGTGAGAGAGCAGTTTCTTGCGGAAGGTTGGAAGTCGGTGGATGAGTACATCGACGATATGCGTGGTCGATGAGGACAGTCGTCGATACCAACGTCCTGCTCAGTGCGATTATCTATTCTGAGCTTGGTTCGGCTTCGGCAACGAACTCACTTGTCATCGCCGCCGCATTCGGTACTCTCACGACCTCAGCCATCTGCTATGCGGAACTGGCGAGGCGGTTTTCGAATCGCCGAAATCTGGATGCTCTGCTTGAACAGTTTGAATGTGCCGTGCGGGGGGTTGATGAATCAACCGCATTTCTCGCAGGGCGGTTGTTTGAGCAGTATCGCGAACGGGGCGGGTCCAGGGAGCGCATTCTCGCGGACTTCCTTATCGCCGCCGACGCCATCCTGAACGCGGACCGACTTCTCACACGAGATCATCGCTTCTTCGGAACCAGCTTCGATGGTCTCGTAGCGGTGGCTCCGGAAGACCTGTAGAGGCCTATTCCACCGTCACAAACACCAGCGACTCAAGATTCCTAACCCACCGCGCCGGCCGTTTGTCCTCAGTCGACACCAGCTTGAACTTCCCATCCTCCGTCAGGGGCTTACCGTCGACGGTCAGCGCGATAATGACGTCACCCTGGTGCATCTCGCCTTCGACCTCAGACGCAGCGAAGAGCACCCAATACTTATCCGTGCCGGTCGCACGCAGGTAGCTGCGATAGACCTTCTTCGCCCCATCGCCGGCCATGGTGACGCCCTGCTTTGCCAGCAGATCGCTAACCGCCACGCCCATATAGACTTCATCGACTTTGCTGTGACCGTTGTGCGCCGTGATGGTGCGCTGCGGCATGGCGGCCAGCTCGTCCGGGGTCAGCTTGACGGTTTTGCCATCGACGGTGAGCGTCAGGCTGGTCGAAGGCGCGGAAGGCTTGTGGATGTGCGTCTCAGCCGCCGGAGCGGCAGTTTGCGCGGAAGCGCCAGCAAATACTCCCAGAGTCAGTCCCAACACCGCGCCAGCCAGCTTGTTTCGCATCCGCATCTCTCCCATCAGATCTCGTCCGAGCCCTAAGGTACCCCAACCCGCCCACAAAAACCACTCTTCCTTGCCGCTCCCGTCAACAGGCCTCCCCCGCAAGCCGCGTCTCCGCTTATACTTGTGGAATGTCCATGATCCGCGACGCCGCTGCCATCGCCAAGGGAATGAGCATCACCTTCAAGGAGATGTTCCAGCCGACCGAAGTCGAGAACTACCCCGACGGCAAAGGGCCGATGCGCGGTGCGCAGTTTCAGCAGCGCTTCCGCGGCAAACACCAGCTTCAGCGCGACGAAAACGGCTTGGAGAAGTGTGTCGCCTGCTTCCTCTGCGCCGCTGCCTGTCCGTCGAACTGCATCTATATTGAGGCTGCCGAGAACACGGAAGAGGTTCGCATCTCTTCCGCCGAGCGCTACGCCAAGGTCTACAACATCGACTACAACCGCTGCATCTTCTGCGGTTACTGCGTCGAGGCCTGCCCTACGGACGCTATCACCCACGGCCACGGCTTTGAGCTGGCAAGCCTGAACGCCACGACGCTCGTCATGCGCAAGGAAGACCTGCTCGTGGACATCCAACCCGCCATGCCCCTGACCCCCGGCTCCGCGCACGACCAAGCCGACCGCCTCGCCTGAGATGGCTGCACCGTCCTGGCGAAGCGCGTTGGAGGAGTACATCCGCCGCGAGGCACAGCCGCCTGAGAAGTTCGGCCACCAGCCCCGCCTCTATGAACTGACCCGGCAGATCGGGCAGGGAATCGCCTATGACGACGAGGTCGTCTGCGCTGCTGTCTGGCTGCACGATCTCGGCGTCTTCACCGGCCATCGCCCCGAAGATCTGGAAGAACTCAAGCGCTGGGACAACACCGCCTACGCCATCGCAAAGGCCCCCGCTCTCCTGAACTCCTTCGGCTTCCCGCAACACAAGATCCCAGCTGTTCTCGAATGCATCCGCACCCACCAGCCCTCCTTCTCGCCTGAAAGCATCGAAGCCACAATCCTCCGCGATGCCGATATCCTCGAGCAGCTTGGCGCAGTCGGCATCCTCCGCACCGTCTGCAAAGTCGGCCGCGACACCCGCTTTGCGACCTTCACCCAGGCCGCCGCATCTCTTCAGAAGGCGCTCGACACGCTGCCCGCGCTTTTACTGCTTCCCGCCTCCCGCGCTCTTGCGGAGGACCGCATCCACATCCATCGAGCCTTCCTGCAAGCCGTAACGGTCGAGGCTCAGGACAGCCTCTACTAACGCTCAGGGCAGCATCCGGCTGTATCCTGCTAGATGAAGCAATGCATCAGGCCACTATGACAAAAGCCCCGATCCATCCTCTCGAAAAGATCCTTGCAGAACGCATCGCCATCATCGACGGTGCCATGGGCACCACCATCCGCACCTACGGCATGACCGAGGCGGATATGCGCGGCGAGCGCTTCAAGAACCACAATAAGGACCTGCAGAACAACGGTGACCTCTTCTCGCTCACGCAACCGAAGATGATCGAAGACATCCACCGCCGCTTCCTTGAAGCCGGCGCCGACATCATTGAGACCAACACCTTCGGCGCCACCAGCATCACGCAGAGCGAGTTCTTCGTCGACGACCCGCGCGAGCACGGCGGCCGCAAGGACCCCGCCTTCTATCAGAACATCATTGAAGACAAGTTCCTCAACGACCTCGCCTGGGAGGTCAACGAGACCTCCGCGCGCCAGTGCCGTGCCTGGGCGGACCGCGTCGCCAATGACACCGGCCGCCAGCGCTTCGTCGCCGGAGCCATCGGCCCGCTGACCGTCTCGCTCTCCAACTCCCCGGACGCAGACGACGCAGGCTTCCGCGTCGTCACCTTCGACCAGGTCAAAGCGGCCTACATCCACCAGATCCGCGCCCTCATAGCCGGCGGCTCAGACCTCCTGCTCGTCGAAACCATCTTCGACTCCCTCAACGCCAAGGCCGCCCTCGTCGCCATCCGTGAGGTCTTCGACGAAGACAAAGTAGACCTGCCCATCATGATCTCCGCAGCCGTAGGCCGTGGCGGCGAGACCCTCATCTCCGCTCAAACTACGGAGGCCTTCTGGAACGCCGTCAAGCACGTCAAGCCGCTCTCAGTCGGGCTCAACTGCTCGCTCGGCCCCGATCTCATGTACCCCTTCCTCAGCGAACTCTCCGCCAAAGCCGACGTCGCCATCTCCTGCTACCCCAACGCAGGCCTGCCCAATCCACTCTCTGAGACCGGCTTCGATCTCGGCCCGCCCGATATGGCCCGCTTCCTCGGCGGCTTCGCGCAGGACGGCCTCATCAACATCGCGGGAGGCTGCTGCGGCAATACGCCGGAGCACATCGCCGCCATCGCGAAGGCGCTTGAAGGCAAAGCCCCCCGCACCCTCCTCCGTGAGGTCGCAGCGTGAGCGAGACCGTAGCACCCAAGCCCCTCCGCCTCTCCGGCTCGCAGCCCTTCACCCAGCAGGCCGGCGTCTTCATCATGCTGGGCGAGCGCACCAACGTCGCAGGCTCTCCCAAGTTCGCCAAGCTCATCAAGGAAGGCAAGTACGAGGAAGCCGTCAGCGTAGCGCGTCAGCAGGTGGAGAACGGTGCCAACGTCATCGACATCTGCATGGACGAAGGCATGATCGATGGCGTCGCCGCCATGACCCGCTTCCTGCAACTCCTCGCCTCAGAGCCTGAGGTCGCCAAGGTCCCCTTCATGGTCGACTCCTCCAAGTGGGAGGTCATCGAAGCCGGCCTCAAGACCCTGCAGGGCAAGGGAATCGTCAACTCCATCTCGCTCAAAGAGGGTGAGGACAAGTTCCGCCAGAACGCCGCGCGCGTCTTGAAGTATGGTGCCGCTGTCGTCGTCATGGCCTTTGACGAACAAGGCCAGGCCGCCACCTACGAAGAGAAGATCCGCATCTGCGAGCGTGCCTACCGCATCCTCGTCGACGAGGTCGGCTTCCCGCCGGAAGACATCATCTTTGACCCCAACATCCTCACCGTCGCCACCGGTATGGAGGAACACAACAACTACGCGGTGGACTTCATCAACGCCACACGCTGGATCAAGGCCAACCTGCCCCACGCCAAGGTCTCCGGCGGCGTCTCCAACATCTCCTTCAGCTTCCGCGGCAATAACAAAGTCCGCGAGGCCATGCACTCGGCCTTTCTGTATCACGCCATAGCAGCCGGCCTGGACATGGGCATCGTCAACGCCGGCATGCTGGAGCTCTACGAAGAGATCGAGCCGGAGCTCAAGGTCCTGGTCGAAGACGTTCTCCTCAACCGCCGCCCTGATGCCACGGAGCGCTTGGTCGAGCATGGC
The DNA here is from genome assembly GCF_000178975.2 of Granulicella tundricola MP5ACTX9. Lineage (NCBI taxonomy): Bacteria > Pseudomonadati > Acidobacteriota > Terriglobia > Terriglobales > Acidobacteriaceae > Granulicella > Granulicella tundricola. The sequence continues at coordinate 1,644,342 of NC_015064.1, forward strand.
GAAAAGCTAAAAAACGTAGGCACTGTCGTCACCGCAAAGCAAGCCGAAGAATGGCGCAGCGGAACGGTCGAAGAGCGCCTCTCTCACGCCCTCGTTCGCGGCATTGACGCTTATATCGAACTCGACACAGAAGAGGCTCGCGTCAAACTAGGCCGCCCGCTCCTCGTCATTGAAGGCCCGTTGATGGACGGTATGGGCGTCGTCGGCGATCTCTTCGGCGCGGGCAAGATGTTTCTCCCGCAGGTCGTCAAATCCGCACGCGTGATGAAGAAGGCCGTCGCCCACCTCACGCCTTTCATGGAAGCCGAGAAAGCTGCCATGGAAGCCGCCGGCGAGGTCGTCAAGGCCCAGGGCAAGATCCTCCTCGCCACCGTCAAGGGGGACGTCCATGACATCGGCAAGAACATCGTCGGCGTGGTCCTCGCATGCAATAACTACGAGGTCATCGACATGGGCGTCATGGTCTCGAGCGAAAAGATTCTCACCCGAGCCAAAGAAGAAAAGGTCGATCTCATCGGCCTCTCCGGCCTCATCACGCCGTCGCTCGATGAGATGGTCCACGTCGCCAAGGAGATGGAGCGCCAGGGCTTCACGCAGCCTCTGCTGATCGGCGGAGCCACCACCAGCCGCGCCCACACTGCGGTCAAGATCGCCCCACATTACAGCCAGCCGGTAGTCCATGTTCTCGACGCCAGCCGCGCCGTCCCCGTCACCACCAGCCTCCTCTCGGACGACGGCAAAGCAGACTTCGTCACCAGGCACAACGCGGACTACGAAGCCCTCCGCAAGGCTCACGCCGCCCCCCGCCAGCAGACTGTACCGCTCGCCACCGCACGCGCACGCCATACGCCCATTGAGTGGCGCAAAGAAGATCTCGCCGTCCCCGCCTTCACCGGCGTCCGCGTCCTGGACAACTTCCCCCTCGCCACCCTGCGCGACTACATCGACTGGACCCCGTTCTTCCACGCCTGGGGCCTCAAGGGCATCTACCCGCGCATCCTCGATCACGGAGATCACGGCGAGCACGCACGCCAGGTCCTCACCGAAGGCCGTGCCCTCCTCGACCGCATCATCAACGAGAACCTCGTCACCGCACGCGGCGTCTACGGCTTCTTCCCGGCCAACGCAGTCGGCGATGACGTCACGCTCTACACCGACGAAACCCGCTCCGCCTCGCGCGAGACCTTCCACTTCCTCCGCCAGCAGGCCAACCGCGAAGGCTCGGAACCCTGCCGCTCGCTCTCTGACTTCATCGCGCCGCAGGAGACCGGCCTGGCAGACTACATCGGAGGCTTCGCCGTCACCACCGGCCTCGGCCTCAAAGCCCTCACAGACAGCTTCCGCGCCGCCAACGACGACTACAACGCCATCATGGCGGAGGCGCTCGTAGACCGCCTCGCAGAGGCCTTTGCAGAGTGCCTGCACAAGCGAGTCCGTGACGAATGGGGCTACGGCTGCGACGAAGGCCTCACCCCCGAAGAGCTCATCCATGAGAAGTATCGCGGCATCCGTCCCGCCGCCGGCTACCCCGCCTGCCCGGACCATACTGAGAAGGGAACTCTCTGGAATCTGCTCAACGTCCAGGAGAACACCGGCATTGAGCTTACGGAGTCCTTTGCCATGTGGCCCGGCTCCAGCATCAGCGGCCTTTATTTCGCACACCCGCAGTCCCGTTACTTCTCGCTCGGCAAGATCGGCCGCGACCAGGCAGACGACTACCACCAGCGCAAGGGAATGAGCCTCGCCGAGGTAGAACGCTGGCTCGGCCCAAATCTCAACTACGATCCCGCACAGTAGCCGTCTTTCCCCATAATTTAGCTTCGCAGGAACCAGTTGCGTCAGGTGCCAGACACTCAATAAACTATTTATGCGATTACAGTTAGAGCATCTTCCCGTACGTTGTGGCGGATGAGCTACACCCGGCGGAAGACATGCCGGGGCTGCTCGCGCACACTCACAACGGGACCCCATGACGCCTCCACTTGATCTGCCGCACGAAAAGAAAACTATCCTCCACATCTGCCAGCGCGAGATGCTGCGTCCGCTGCGCGACCAGATTCTCAAGCTCTCCGGCTTTGAAGTTCAATCCACCTGCAGCGCTGATGAAGCGCTCTCCATGTTCTGGGCCAGCCAGTTTGACCTCGTCCTCATTGACGTAGAAGGCCAGACCGCCGTGCATGACGCAGAGCGCCTCTGCTCGGAGATCAAGACCGCCCAGCATGAGCAACTCGTCGCCTACGTCTGCAACTGGCGCGTCGCCATCCATACCGATTGCCCCGACGAGATCCTCCGCACGGAGTTCGATCCCGAAGCCTTTGTTGGTGGCGTTCGCAAGACTCTCGAAGTTCACTAACTTCCCCGCAAGCCCATACATCCACGTCCTCTCACTCGCATCCAAAAATAAATGGAGCGGAGATGACCATGAACAGTTCAACCTCACGGCCCACCACCGATCACAACCAGATTCGGCTGTGGGCCTCTTCCCAAAACGCAATGCCGGCTGAACTCCTGCCTGGCCATGTGGACTCTGTCCCCACGCAGTTGCACTTCTTCATCCCTGGCAATCAATCTCACGAGCCCCGTCTCCGCATCATCGGATGGGAAGATTTCTTCGCCGCGTTTGAGGCTCATGGTCTTGCCTTCGTCTATGAAATCCTTCCCGGCGGTAAGCCGGGCAGACGCTTTGAACTCCTGCAGATCGAAGACAAATCCCCCGCAGCCCAGCAGGCGGATGCTCTCCCGCACGATAGTGACACAGCCCAGCAATCCGCCGAATAGCGGACATTGCTTGCCCCCAAAGTTGTAGCGTGTTACAACAGATCTATTCCAGTCAGCTTCGGCTGATTTGAATTTCATGCAGAGTGGTTGAGGGACGAGCCCTTTGACGCCACGACAACCGGACAGAACAAACGCGTACCGGTGTCAACTCTCTCCTGGAGGACCGAAAGGTCACAGGGTACATGAGATTCGGAGAATGCAGTCCATCAGTTTTTTGACAGGTCTGTAACCCCCCGCATTTCATCCCCCCTAAATCCAGCTCAGAGTGGCCAAGAAGCAAGCCATTATCCCTCTCCACACATTGGAGCTGAGCAATGGAGTATTCCTGTCAGACCTACCAACTGAAGTGCAATGAGTGCGGCCGGACCTACGGCAATCGCCCTCTCTCCGGCTGCCCGGAGTGCCTTGCACCACTCGAAATTCATTACGACTTCGAGGCGATCCAGAAGCAGACCCCCATCACCCGTCAGTCCATTCAGAACGGCCCGCACAATATCTGGCGCTACGCCGCCATGCTCCCCATCCCGGAAGGCTTTGAGCCCGACCTCCCCGTAGGCTTCACCCCGCTCATCCGCGCCAAAAATCTCGGCAAGCGCATCGGCGCCTCCAACCTCTACGTCAAGAACGACTCCGTCTGTTTCCCCACGCTCTCCTTCAAGGACCGCGTCGTCTCCGTCGCCCTCGCCAACGCGCAGAAGTTCGGCTTCAAGACCGTCGGCTGCTCGTCGACCGGCAACTTAGCGAACAGCGTGGCCGCTCAAGCCGCGCGCCTTGGCCTGGACGCCTGCATCCTCGTCCCGGCCGACCTCGAGCCCGCCAAGATCCTCAACACCCTCGTCTACGGTGCGCGTCTCGTCCGCATCGACGGCAACTACGACCACGTCAACCGCCTCTGCACCCAGATCGCCGACGAATACGCCTGGGGCTTCGTCAACGTCAACCTCCGGCCCTACTATGCCGAGGGCTCCAAGACCCAGGGTTACGAGATCGCCGAGCAGCTCGGCTGGCGTCTGCCCGATAACGTCGTCTGCCCCATGGCCGGCGGCTCGCTCATCCGCAAGATCCGCAAGGCCTTCAACGAGCTGATCGCGCTCGGCCTGGTTGAGGACAAGCCCGTCCGCTTCTTCGGCGCACAGGCCACCGGCTGCTCGCCCATCTCGCAGTCCGTCCGCCAGGGCTGGGACTACATTGAGCCGCAGCGCCCCAACACCATCGCCCGCTCGCTCGCCATCGGCAACCCGGCTGACGGCCCCGCCGCCAGCAAGATGATCCGCGCCACCGGCGGCTGGGCAGAGGATGTGTCCGACGTTGAGGTCGTCTCCGGAATGCAGGAGCTCGCTGAGAGCGAAGGCATCTTCACCGAGACCGCAGGCGGCGTCACCACAGCCGTCACCGCCCGTCTCTACGCCCAGGGCCGCATCTCGCCCGATGAGACCACCGTCGTCTGCATCACCGGCAATGGCCTCAAGACCACCGACGCCCTCGTAGGCCGCTTCGACCACCTCGACGCCCGCGCCGTCCGCCCCCGCCTCTCCGACTTCGCAGACTACCTCCGCGAACTCGACGGCGTCACCGAAAACGAACTCGTAGCCGCCGACTGAGAACACAGAACCAACCACCGTAGTCGCACCAAGAAGGAGCACCGCCATCAGCATCAAGATCATTCTTCCCACTGCCTTCATTCGCCACACAGACGGCCAGAAACAGCTCACCAGCCAGGCCGCGAACCTCCCCGCCCTCATCACGGACATCGACCAGAACTTCCCGGCCCTCTCCACCCAGATCAAGGACGAGACCGGCAAGCTCCGCCGTTTCATCAACGTCTACGTCAACGATGAGGACATCCGCTTCCTCGGCGGCGAGACCTACAGCTTCCAGGACGGCGACGAGGTCATGCTCATCCCCTCCATCGCCGGAGGCACTCTCTAGCCCATTTCGGAACCCCCAAGGCAACGATTCCCGCTAAACTCCTCTCTGAGTACAAGTAAGCTTGTGTGCTGCTTCCAGAGTTGAGTTCGCGTATCGACTCGGCGAGGTGCAGACCGCGACACCCTACTCTCCGAAAGAAGGTCTCATGTTCCTCATTCTCGCAGTCGTACTCGTTGTGGCCTGGCTCGGCGGTTTCGTCATGTTCAAAAGCGCCGGCCTCCTCATCCACCTGCTCCTGATCTTCGCAGTGATCTCCATCATCCTGCACTTCGTCACGGGCAGCCGCTCAGCATAAGTCTCTTCAGACGCAACAAGGGCCGGACTCTCAGAGTCCGGCCCTTGCCGTTTTGCCATGAATCTTACTGGTGAGCGGAAGACTGCGGCCCTGCAACCACCGGCGGAATCACCCCGGCCAAAGCCTCGGGTGTCTCCTCCTCCAGCGGCCTCAGCTTCTCCTCCAGTGCAATCTGCAGTACCTCATCCATCTCCTCGACGAAGTGCAGCTTCATCGTGTTCTTGATCAGATCTGGCAGGTCTGCGAGGTCCTTGCGATTATCCGCCGGCAGAATCGCCTCAAAGACACCCGCACGATGCGCCGCCAGCAGCTTCTCCTTCAGCCCGCCGATGGGCAGCACCTTGCCCCGCAGCGTGATCTCGCCGGTCATGGCGATATCGCGCCTTACCTTGATCTTCGTCAGCGCACTGGCGAGCCCCGTAGCGATCGTAATCCCGGCAGAAGGCCCATCCTTGGGCGTAGCGCCCTCAGGCACATGCACATGGATATCGACATGCCGGTAGAACTCCTTGGAGAGTCCAAGGTGCGCCGCCCGCGACCGCGTATAGCTCAACGCAGCCTCAGCCGACTCCTTCATCACATCCCCAAGCTGCCCGGTAGCCGTAAGCTTGCCCTTACCATCCAGTACCTGAACCTCAGTCTGCAAAATCACTCCGCCGACGGAAGTCCAGGCCAGTCCGGTCACAAGCCCAATCTCGCTCTTCTTGTGAACCTCTGAGTCGCGGAACTTCGCCACACCCAGCAGGCTCTCGAGATTCTCCGCAGTGACAAGCTCCTTATGCTCTGGCCCATCCTGAACGACCTTGCGAGCCACCTTCCGGCCCACATTGCCAATCTCGCGTTCCAGATTACGGACGCCGGCCTCACGCGTATAGCCACGGATCAAGGACTTCAGAGCGCCGTCCTCAAATTGGATCTGCTCCTCGGTCAGGCCATTGCCTTCACGCTGCTTCTTGACCAGGTACTGCTTGGCAATCTCCAGCTTTTCGATCTCCGTATAGCCGGAGAGCCGGATGATCTCCATACGATCCTGCAACGGGCCGGGAATCGTATCCAGCACGTTCGCGGTTGCGACAAAGAGCACCTGCGAGAGGTCATACTCGACGTCAAGATAGTGATCCTGGAACTTGTTGTTCTGCTCCGGGTCAAGCACCTCAAGCAGCGCACTCGCAGGATCGCCCCGGAAGTCGCTTGCCATCTTGTCGATCTCATCCAGCATGAACACGGGATTCTTCGTCCCGGCCTTCTTCATCGACTGGATCACCTGCCCGGGCAACGCGCCGATGTACGTCCTGCGGTGCCCACGAATCTCAGCCTCATCCCGTACGCCGCCCAGCGACATCCGCACAAACTTGCGGCCCGTCGCCTTCGCAATCGACTGCCCCAGCGAGGTCTTACCCACACCCGGAGGTCCGACGAAGCACAGAATCGAGCCCTTCGGATTCTTGACCAACTGACGCACAGCAAGAAACTCAAGAATGCGTTCCTTGATCTTCTCCAACCCATAGTGATCCTTGTTCAGAACCTCCTCGGCCAGTTGGATCGAACGGATCTCCTTGGAGCGCTTCCGCCACGGCACAGCCAGCAGCCAGTCCAGGTAGTTGCGGCTCACGGTAGACTCAGCCGACATGGGCGGCATCGCCTCCAGCTTCTTCAACTCCTGCATGGACTTTTCGAGCACATCCTTCGGCATCCCAGCGGTTTCGATCTTCTTCTTCAGCTCATCGAACTCGCTCTTCTCACCGCGGCCAAGCTCCTTCTGGATGGCCTTGATCTTCTCGTTGAGGTAGTACTCCTTCTGCGCCTTCTCCATCTGCCGCTTCACGCGGGACTGAACCGTGCGGTCGATGTTAAGCTTCTCGATCGCAACATCCAGCACATCGGCAATCTTGGACAGACGAACCTCAGGGTCGAACACCTCGAGAAGCTCCTGCTTCTCCTCGATCGAGAGCTGCAGATTAGCGGCAATCGTATCGGCCAGCTTGGAGGGCTCGTCGCCACGAACGCTTGCAGCCATCGTCTCGTAGTTCAGGCTCTGCTGAAGCTTCACATACTGCTCAAACAGCGTATGCACCCGCTGCATCATGGCCTCGACCTGCGGCGTCATCTCCAGGTGAGTCGGCCCGGTACGTACCGTCGCGACGAAGAATCCATCCTCGTCGTTCATCTCCACCGCGCGCGCACGCTCCACGCCTTCCACCAGCACCTTGATGTTGCCGTCCGGCATCTTCACGCTCTGGACGATGTTGCCGATGGTGCCCACCTCAAAGATGTCATCCGCATTCGGCTCATCCATGGAGGCATCGTGCTGGGTCGCCAGGAAGATCTTGCGGTCGCCCGTCAACGCCTCTTCGAGCGCCCTCACGCTGGACTCACGCCCCACCACAAACGGCGTCATCATATGCGGGAAAATCACCATCTCCCGAATCGGCATCATCGGAAGTTTGCGTACGTCGCGGCTCAGTTTCTGTTCTTCGGAAGTTTTCATAGGTCTCCTGAGTTAGACGTTACAGCGCAGTGAACGATGCAACATGCCTCGTCTGCGTTCCGTCGATTGTAAAGCCGGATGAGCCTCAGCGGGGCGGGGAACTGAGACCTCGCATAACTGCTTTCGCTACCTCATCAAAACAGGCACAAACAGAAAAGGCAGACAGCCCGCCGAGGGTCCATCTGCCTTGATCCGCCTTTGTAATTTTCGTCCGTGGTAAGCCTTAGCCAGCCTTCTCCAGCAGCATCGGCAGCGTCAGTGAGTGCTTCTTCACCATCTCCGCCGTGATCGAAAGCTCCTTGACCTTCTTGTTGCCCGGAACGTAGTACATCAGATCCAGCATCAGCTCTTCAAGGATCATCCGCAGACCACGCGCACCCACCTTACGCTGCAGGGCTTCACGTGCAATCTCGCGAGCCGCATCGTCGGTGAACGTGACCTTCACGCCCTCAAAGTCGAACAGCTTGATGTACTGCTTCAGAATCGCGTTCTTGGGCTTGGTCAGGATCTCGATCAACGCAACCTCATCCAATTCATCCAGCACGCCCATCACCGGCAGACGTCCAACGAACTCAGGAATCAAGCCATACTTCAGCAGATCCTGGGGCTCAGCCTGGCGCAGCAGTTCGGCATCGCGCTGTGCACGGATCGGCGTCACATCGCCGTCGAGCTTCTCGGCATCGGTCAGCGTCTTGAAGCCAAGCGCCTTCTTACCCACACGCCGCCCAATCACCTTCTCCAACCCGACGAACGCGCCGCCGCAGATGAAGAGAATGTTCGTCGTATCGACAGCCGTGAACTCCTGGTGCGGATGCTTGCGTCCACCCTGCGGCGGAACGTTGGCAACCGTGCCTTCCAGCAGCTTCAGGAGAGCCTGCTGTACGCCTTCGCCGCTGACATCGCGGGTGATCGAAGGGTTCTCATCCTTGCGCCCAATCTTGTCGATCTCATCGATGTAAATGATGCCTTGCTGCGCGCGCGTGACGTCGCCTTCGGCAGCCTGCAGGAGCTTGAGGATGATGTTCTCAACGTCTTCGCCCACATAACCGGCTTCGGTCAGGGTCGTCGCATCGACAATCGCAAACGGCACATCCAGCACCTTCGCCAGGGTCTGAGCCAGCAGCGTCTTGCCGGAACCGGTCGGTCCCACCAGCAGAATGTTGGACTTTGCCAGCTCCACATCGTTGCCGCGCGTCTTGTTCATCTGGATGCGCTTGTAGTGGTTATAAACCGCCACCGCCAGCTTCTTCTTGGTCTGATCCTGGCCGATGACATACTCATCCAGAGACGCACGAACCTCCTGCGGCTTCGGCAGGTGCGCCGGTGCAGCGCCGGGTGCGGCCTCGGTACGGTCATCCTCAAGAATCGAGTTGCACACAGCCACGCACTCGTCGCAGATATACGCACGAGGATAGTCGGAAGGAGACGAGATCAGCTTGGCCACGGCATCCTGAGCCTTGTGGCAAAATGAGCAGCGAAGTGATTCGTCCGAGCCCCGGGAAGTCTTCATAGGAAACAGCAGCCCCTTCAGTAAAGCCCTAACTAAATTCCAACTCCAAGTTTACACCCGAATCCCTCCCCGCCGCGCAAACGCCCGGGCAGGGAAGACTCAGCCGGAGTACCTTTAGTTTCTTGCAATAAAAAGCCCCGATCCGCAAAAACCAACGCGAATCGGGGCCCCTTTTCCTCAACTCCAGACTACGTCGTACGCGGCCGATCGATGATGTCGTCGATGATCCCGTACTCCTTCGCCTGCGGTGCCGTCATGATGAAGTCGCGCTCCACGTCCCGCTCGATTTGCGCCAGCGGCTGCCCGGTGCTCTTGCTCATCAGCGTGTTCGTGATCTCGCGGATGCGCAGGATCTCGCGCGCGTGAATGTCGATATCCGTCGCCTGCCCGCTCAACCCGCCCATGCTCGGCTGGTGGATCAGGATGCGCGAGTTCGGCAGCGCGAACCGCTTGCCCTGCTTGCCCGCCATCAAGAGAAACGCGCCCATGCTGGCAGCCTGCCCAATGCAAAGCGTCATCACGTCGTTCTTGATGTACTGCATCGTGTCGTAGATCGCCAGGCCCGCCGTGATCGAACCACCCGGCGAGTTGATGTACATCTGGATGTCCTTCTCCGGGTCCTCACCGCTCAGAAACAGGAGCTGCGCAATGATCACGTTCGCAACGTTATCGTCGATGGGCGTACCCATGAAGATGATGTTGTCGCGCAGCAGGCGGCTGTAAATGTCGTACGTCCGCTCGCCGCGGCTCGTCTGCTCGACTACATAAGGAATCAAACCCATTTCGTTCTCCCTTTCAAGGTTTAGCCGGCGAAGAATCGTTCCATCGGCTGTTGTGGTTGCGCGTACGTGGTGTCACCCTGAAAGCAAAGCCGAGGCTGATCCTCCGCCTCGGCTTCTCTTGTTTTACTTGGCCAGCTTCTCGTAGACAACCGCGCCAGTCTTCTCGCGCCGCATCTGCTCGCGCATCCGCTCCAGCGATCCATCCTCGACCATCCGCTGGCGGATCGTCTCCATCGGCTCACGAGCCTGTAGCGAAGCCATCATGATCTCGCGCTCCAGCTCCTCGTCCTCAACCTGCACGCCCTCAGCCTCGGCCATCCGGTCCAGGATCAACGAAGCCTTCACCTCGGCCACGGCCTGGTCACGCTGAGCAGCCCGCAGACGCCCAAAGTCCAGCTTGCGCATGTCCTCCGCCGTCATACCCTGCTGCGCCAGCGCGCGAAGCCCGCGGTCCAGCCGTGCGTCGATCTGCTGCTGCACAAACGACTCCGGAACCGGGAACGAGAACTTCTCGATCATCTCGGACAACATCTTGTCCTTCGCCTGGTTCTCGACCGCAACCTTCTTGCGATCCGCCGCATGCTCACGCAGCTTCGTCTCGAACTCATCCCACGTCTCGTAGTCGCCCAACTGCTTGGCGAACTCTTCGTCGCGCTCCGGGAACGTCTTCTTCTTGATCGTCTTCAGCGTGACGTCGTACTTGACCGTCTGTCCCGCAAGGCGGGGCTCGCCGAAGTCCGCCGGATAGGTGACCTCAAACGTCATCTCCTGGCCGATCTTCTGTCCACGCAGCGCATCGCTGAACGCTGGCAGCGTGTTCGATCCGCCGATCTCGATCAGCACATCCTCGCCCGTGATCTCCTCGGTCTCCTCGGAGTTCGCAGCGCCCTCTTCGCCAACCGTCTGCGCCACATCCTGGATCTGACCCTTGAACTCGATCTCAGCCCAGTCGCCGTCCACCAGCGTGCGATCCTCATCGATCGTCTCCACCGTGCCATGGCTGTCGAGCACACGATCCAGCTCAGCCTTGTACTCCGCATCCGTCAGCTCGGAGCTCGGCTTCTCGACCGCGACAGCGTCGTAGCCCGCGATATCGATCTCCGGCGAAACCTCAAACGCCGCCTTGAACTGCAGAGGCTGCCCATCCACCAGCATCAGGTTCGTCAGTTGCGGCTGCGAGATCGGATTCAGCTTCTGCTCAACGATCGCAAGACGGAAGCGCTCGCTCACCAGCTCATCCAGAACCTCCTGGCGAACCTCCTTCGCAAAGCGCGACTTGATCACCGACTCCGGCACCTTGCCCACGCGGAAGCCAGGAATGCGAGCCAGCTTCTGGTACTTCTTCACCACGGTCCGGAACGACTTCGAAACCGTATCCGCGTCAACTTCTACGTTGATCTCGCGCATCAGCTCCGGGTTCATCGTCGGCTGCTGTTCGTGTACGTGGCCTTCATGGTTGTGGCCTTCGTGGCTGTGGTCGTGCGTGTGCTCATGCGTCTCGGCAAGCGCGTTCGTCTCTTCCACGGGCTGCGTCGCAGTCGTGATCTCTGTCTCTGTCATCTCGGTCGGGGTCAAAAGTCTACCTTCTTGGGCGCGTCAAAATGCCGCTCGTCCAGCCATGCCGGACGAAGCTGCGGCTATCGCCTCACATCCAATGTACGGGGCGCATCCCCCGAGGGTCAAACCCAGCCCACAACCAGCCCAAACCGCCCGCCGGGTCCCACAAACCGGCAGGCGAACCTAAATCAGCGCCCAGGAATCGGAAATAGCTCCAGCCGAACCTTCCACTCTATCGTCTGGCCCGGCAGCAGCGTGGCAATCGGGCTGTCATCCGCGTTCCACTCATGCCCAAACGGGTCATCGTAGTTCGTCTGCGTCCCCACCGAAACAAAGTTCCCCCGCGCCGGCGCATAAACCCGCATCTCGCGGATCGTCGCCGAAACCGCCGTGATCCGCAGCCCATAACCCGCCGCCGGGTCCCGCATCTCCGCCGTCGGCCCCTGTTCGGATGCTGAAGGCTTCAAATGCACCATCGCCTCATCCACGCTGTCGTCGCCCAAGGCCCCACCACGCCCCGCAAAGCCCTGCAGCGCCGCACCCAGCGCCCCAGTCTTCCCGGTCGGGATCGCAGGCGTGCTGCTGGCGATCAGCAGCTTCTCCCCATTCGGCAGCTTCAGCTCAACCTTGCTCCGGTCGCCGCTCTGGATCAAAAACCGCGGATGCCACCCGAGCCCCATCGGCTCCGGCTGATCGCCCGCGTTCTTCGCATCCACCGTCAGCTCCAGCGTCGTCGCCTGCAGATCCGCGCGGACCGAGACGTCGGAGCTTGAGGGCCAGTGCCCGTCGAAGTCCCGCGCACGGAACGTGCCGGACAGCACCGCGCCCTTGTCGGTCTTCGTCACCTCGGCCGTATCCGTATCCTGCCCCTGTAACAGCCCGCCTTCAGCCAGACTCGCTGCCTGCTGCGGCTGGACAGGGATCGTCAACATCTTATCGTTCCACTGTGAAGAAAGCGTCAGCCCCGTAGGCGAGGTCACGCCCGCGAACAACCCGCTCCAAGGTGCCTCCAGGGCCCCATGAACGTCGTTCGAACCGGTCCGAACCGGCCATGAGCCGTCCGTCATCTGCGGAACCGTCGGAGCCACCAGCAGCGGCTGCTCGCCCTTGTTCGGCAGGAAGGCCGTAATCTGCAGCACGCCCAGCCCCAGCCCCGGCAGCAGCGTCGCGGAATGGAACTCCGGCACATACCCGCCCAGCGTCTGCGCCCGCGTCAGCACAATCGGATCGCGTCCACCCGGTCGTTCTTCGCCTCCGCCCGCCGGGTTCGTGTCCCCCTGGATCTTCGTCTCTAACTCATGAAACTTCGCATGCCGATGCGCCAGGTAGATCGCGCCCGTTCCCGCAAGCACCACAAGAATCACCAGGAGGGGAAATGCCGCGGATCGCCGCCCTTCTCTTCCAAACACTCCATGCCACACATCTTCCAGCCGCTTCTTGATGATGTTCAGGTACATCCTGCTGATTCTCTGCTCTTCCAATTTCCCCGCCTCCAAAAAATGCAACTCAACAGATGGACTTGCTACCGCGGCGCTTACCTTACGGCTGCGATCAGAAAACGCACCAGCCGGACTTTCAGATGCACCCGGAACTTACGCCAGCCGATCTCTCGTTGGAAGTTGTCTCGCCAACAGAGCGCGATTCCCATTCTGACACGCTCTTCCCCGTATCATCGAACCCAGTGGCCTCTTCCCCAACATCTCTGCCGCCTGTCCTCCAGTCCATCCGCCGTAACATCGTGGAATGCACCCGCTGCGAGCGTCTCCGCCTCTATGGAGAAGCCATCGGCGCAGCCCGCCGCCGAGCCTACATAGACCAGGTCTACTGGGCCAAACCCGTCCCCGGCTTTGGCGACCCCCGCGCCCGCATCCTCATCCTTGGTCTCGCACCGGGCGCCCACGGAGCCAACCGCACCGGCCGCCCCTTCACCGGCGACGGCTCCGGCTTCTTCATGTACCCCGTCCTCCACTCCCTCGGCCTCGCCAGCCAGCCCACCGCCCTCTCGGCGGACGATGGCCTGAAACTTCGCCACGCCTGGATCGCCTCCGTCGTCCGCTGCGCCCCACCCGGCGACAAACCCACCCCCCAGGAGGTCCGCAACTGCTCCAGCCACCTCGCCGCGGAGATCGCCGCCCTCCCGCGTATCCGCACCGTCGTCTGCCTCGGCAAGATCGCCTGGGACGGCTACCTCGCGCACCTCGTCAACACCGGCATCCTCCAGCGACGCAGCCCATACGTCTTCGGCCATGAAGCCGAGTACATCCTCCCCAACGGCCTTCACCTCCTCGGCAGCTACCACCCATCCCTCCGCAACACCAACACCGGCCGCCTGAACGCCACCATGTTCGCCCGCGTCTTCGTCCGAGCCCGCGAGCTCTCCGGCCTCTAACAACCGCCGCTGTCGTTGCCATTGCCGCTGCTGTTGCTGTTGCTGTTCGGATTAGAGTGGGGCTTTAGCCCCACGTCCAAGGCCCCCGCAAAAACGCGGGCTTTAGCCCCGGGCATCCACCACGTCCAACCAATTCCTCCCCACCGGAATCACACAGAAGGTAGGCTAGGTGGGGCTTTCAGCCATGCCACGCAACACAAATCAAGTTCGAGGTACGCGCATGAACACGAAAAATCTTATCTTCGCCTTCGGCATTGGACTCACAGTCGGCGCCAGCGTCGCTCTCCTGTACGCGCCTCAGAGCGGTGCCTCCACGCGCAAGAAACTCAAGCGCAGCGCGGAAGACGCGTCGGACTACCTGGAAGACACCGCCGAATACCTCAAGGAGCAGGCAGAACGCTTCTCCAGCGAAGCGGAAAAGCTCGTCAAACGCGCCCGCAGCACCGTCGATGACACCATCGATCAGGCCGGCGGAATCGTAGCCGGAGCCCTCAAAACCGCTCAGAAGCTCGTTTAAGATCCCGCTAAACGCGAAAACGCCCCATCGCCTCGAAAAGGCATGGGGCGTTTTTGCGTCCCAAAGAACTATTCCGGCGGCCCAACCGCCAGCACAAAGTAACTCAGCTCCCCATCCCCAACGTTCTTGATCCAGTGCTTATCCCCGGCGCACACCAGCCCCACGTCTCCGGCCTCCATCGTGTGTTCCGTTCCATTGATGAACAGGGAAGCGGTCCCTTTCTGGACGAACCAGATCTCGTTATGCAGGTGCGTTCCCACCGGCTCATGCTCCGCCCCCGCGTCCTGCATCGATTCATGCATCTCCAGCCGGATATTTCCAGCCTTCAGCAGCCCGGACCCAAACGCCCGCGATACATGCTTCGCCTGCGACCCTTTCTTCTCCGGCCCCGCCTTGAACACCCCGGAGCTCAACTCCTTCAGTTCCTTGCCGGTCGTCGCCGCCTGCCCCTCGGCCTCAACCCCACCCAGCACACCCAGCGCCAGCAAACCCGGCATCATCCCAGCGAACTCCCGACGATCCATTAGTGGTAGTACCTCCGCCCAACACCATACACGTCCGCCACCACAACCGTCAGCAACCCGATTAAAATAGAAACCGCAAACCCATACTCTTCAACAACTTACAACTATTTTCACCAACAACAGCCCAAAACTCACGTGTCAAGCCCCCAGCCGCCCAAAATTTTAGCTATCTCCCACAAAATAAGCAGCTTACGGCCAAAAAATAAATGGCGTATTCACCCCACCCAACTTGATAAAATAGAAGCAGCAGACAAATCAGGACGAAACACAGTCGTGACCAGCCAGCCAACCCCAAAAGCCTCATAAACCGAAGTCCACCCTTAAGTCCAATGTTTGGAAGACTTTACGCAGAAACAGGGGGGAGGGGGGACCTTCAAGAAGAAAAAAGCGGAACAAGAACAGAGCTATAAGCTCCATCCTTCTCCCGCTTTTATCCGTCTTTTCCTCGTTACGCCTTGCCTTATGCTGGAGGGCTAAACGGTAGTCAAAGCCAACCCGGCAGCCTTCTCTTCCGTATCGGCCAGGATCGGACGATAGAAGAGCTGGTTGTTCTCCAGGTAGACCTCCAGGAACGCCGGCCGCTCCTTGATTCCGCCCGCGATCAGAGCCTCGGACAGAGGGTCCTCGACGAACCGCTGCAGGGCCCGGCGCAGCGGCCGAGCACCGTAAGTCCGGTCGCTCGCCGTCTTCTGCAGAATGTACTTCTTGGCGTCGTCGTTCACAGAAATCGTGATCGCCTTATGCACCAGGTTCGTATTGAGCTGCTGCACGAGGATCTCGAGAATCTGCATCAGGTCAGACTCCACCAGTGAGGTGAAGATGATGATCTCGTCCAGACGGTTCAGGAACTCCGGGTTGAAGGTCTTCTTGACCTCGCCCCGGACCAGCTCTTCCATCTTGTCGAGCACCATATTCTCGTCGCTCGCCTGGAAGCCCAGTCCCTGCTGCTTCTGCAGGTGCTTGGCCCCAATGTTCGAGGTCATGACGATGATGGTGTTCTTGAAGTCCACGGTATTGCCCAGACCGTCGGTAAGCTGTCCGTCCTCAAACACCTGCAACAGCAGGTTGTAGACGTCCGGGTGAGCCTTTTCGATCTCATCCAGCAGCACCACGGAGTATGGATTGCGCTTCACGCGCTCGGTCAACTGACCGCCCTCCTCGTACCCGACATACCCCGGAGGCGACCCAATCAGCTTGCTGACCGAATGTTTCTCCATGAACTCGGACATATCGAACCGGATAAGCGACTTCTCCGACCCGAACAGGAACTGCGCCAGCGTACGAGCCATCTCCGTCTTACCGACGCCGGTGGGTCCCAGGAACAAAAAGCTCCCAATCGGACGAGCCGGATTCTTCAAACCGGCACGAGACCGCCGAATCGCACGCGCCAGCGCCGAGATCGCCTTGTCTTGCGAGATCACGCGCTTGTGCAGCTCTTCCTCTACCCGCAGCAGACGCTCCGTCTCCTCCTCCTTCAGGGAGGTCATGGGCACGCCAGTCCAGCGGCTCACAACATCCTCAATATCCTCACGCGTCACGATACCCGCGCTGGAGTCGTCGAGGTGATACTTGTCACGCAGAGCACGGAGGTTCTCCCGCTCCTTCCGCTCTTCGTCCGAGTAGAAGCGCGCCTTCTCGAACTCGTGGTTCGCGATGGCGTTCTCCATCCGGTGAACGATGAACTTGATGCGCTTCTGCACCTCGGTCAGCTCCTCGGGAAGGGAAGTCTGACGCAGCTTCACCCGCGCCCCCGCCTCGTCGATCAGGTCGATCGCCTTGTCCGGCAGGAAGCGGTCCGGGATGTAACGCGAGGAGTGCGAGACCGAGAACTGGATCGCGTCGTCGGTGTAGCTGACGGCGTGAAACTTCTCGTACTTCTCCTTGATGCCCATGATGATCTTGACCGCATCCTCTTCGTTCGGAGGAGGCACCTTGACGGCCTGGAAGCGGCGCTCGAGCGAGCGATCCTTCTCGATCGACTTGCGATACTCCGCCGGAGTCGTCGCGCCGATGCACTGGATCTCACCACGGCTGAGCGCCGGCTTGAGGATGTTGGCAGCGTCCAGCGAACCCTCAGCCGAACCGGCCCCGACGAGCGTATGCAACTCATCGATGAAGACGATAGAGTTCTGATTCTCCATCAACTCCTTCATGATGGTCTTCAGACGCTCCTCAAACTGACCGCGGTATTTGGTGCCCGCAACGATCAGTGAGAGATCGAGCGCAAGGACCCGCTTGTCAGCAAGGAACGAGGGCACCTCGCCGTCCGCGATCTTCTGCGCCAGGCCTTCGACGATGGCCGTCTTACCAACGCCAGGCTCGCCGATCAGCACCGGGTTGTTCTTGGTGCGGCGGCAGAGGATCTGGATGACGCGGTCCACTTCGGTGTCGCGGCCGACGAGCGGATCAAGCTGCTGATCCATGGCGGACTGGGTGAGATCACGGCTGAACTCTGCAAGCATGGACTGTTCTCCCCGTGCAGCCTTGGCCGCGGCCGCAGCCGGCTTCTCCTGGGTGGTGCGCTGAAGCTCCTCGCGGATGGCGGGGAGGCGCAGGCCGCGCTCCTGCAAAATCTCCGCAGCGAAGCACTTCTCTTCGCGCAGCAGACCCAGCAGTAGGTGCTCGGTTCCAATGTGTTTGTGGCTCAGGCGTTCGGCCTCTTCAGCCGCATACGCAAGCACACGCTTGCATTCGTTTGAGAGCGGTAGATCCACGGAGGTCGAAACCTTCTCGCGGATGGTCGTATGTCCTTCAATCTGCTTCCGAATCGACTCCACTGACGCGTGCGACCGCAAAAAGCGGTTGGTCAGTGCCTTGTCCTCGCGCAGTAGACCGAGCAGAAGATGCTCCGTCTCGATGTAAGGCGACCCAAACTGACTAGCCTCGTAACGGGCAAAAAAGATGACCCGCCGCGCCTTCTCCGTATAGCGTTCGAACATGTTCCCCCTCAAACCCGGTCACGTTCCGAGCCCTCAGGCCCGTCCCGCGCCGTTCGCTGCACCTGCCGTCCCGATCGATGCCGGAACCCTTAAACGCCACCCGAACCTCCGGGGGGCGCTTCGTACTCTTTCCATAGTGTATTCCGCTTCACGATACTTCCGCCCGTGGAAAGCGAACACACCACAAAAGTTATGCCTACACTAACAGCAATTAGGGATTAGACGCCCAATGTGCAAAACCGGTGCAGAACTCCGCCTGCCGGCTAGACGAGGACGCCGTCGCTCAGCCGCAGCATTCGGTCGCAGCGCGCGGCGAACTCCAGATTGTGGGTCACCAGAACGCTGGTCAGACCGTGAGCCTTATGCAGACCCTGTAGTAACCCGAAGACAGCCTCGCTGGTCCGGCCGTCCAGATCGCCGGTTGGCTCATCCGCCAGGAGCGCTTTGGGCTCAGTCACCAGTGCGCGTGCGAGCGAAACCCGCTGCTGCTCGCCTCCGCTCAACTCCCCGGATCGGTGCTCGGCCCGGTCGCCAAGACCGACCTCGGCGAGCCAGACTTTGGCCCGTTTGAGCGCCTCGGTCCGGCCCAGACCGCGCGCAAGCAGGGGCATGGCCACGTTCTCAACGGCCGTGAACTCCGGCATGAGGTAGTGAAACTGCCAGACATACCCAATCTCCCGGTTGCGGAACTCAGACGCGCCCTTGCTGGTGAGGGTGCTGAGGCGAGTCTCGCCCACCCAGACCTCCCCGGCGGTCGGGCGGTCCAGCGCAGCGAGAAGGTGAAGCAGGGAACTCTTACCAGCGCCGCTCTGCCCAACGATGGCGATCATTTCACCAGCGTTCACGCTGAGGTCGAGCCCGCGAAAGAGCTCAATCTCGCCCGCCCCAGAGGTGACGCCGGAGTATGCCTTACGAAGACCTTCAGCCCTGATGGCGACGCTCACTCTTCAACGACCTTTCCGCCGTCGTCACCGGTTACATCCGTCTTCGTCGTATGGACAGCGCGGAAGGCGATCGCCATCCGATTCCATGCGTTGATGCTTGTAATGGCGATGGTGAGGTTGACGAGTTCGACCTCTGAGAAGTATTCACGCGCGGCGGCGTAGGCTTTATCTGAGGCATGACCATCCTGGATGTTGGTGACGGCTTCGGTCCAGGCAAACGCCACACGTTCGCGCTTGGTGAAGGCGTTGGAGCTTTGCCAGTCTTCAACACCGGCGATACGACCTTGCGGCTCGTTGTGCTTGGTGAGTTCGTGCGAGTGGAGTCCGATGCAGTACTCACAGCCATTAAGCAAGGAGGCGCGCAGGCGGATGAGTTCGAGGAGGACAGGCTCCAGGCCGGATTCGGTGTTTACGTAATGCTCAACCGCGCGCATGGCTGCGATGCCGTTGGGTGCGAGTTCTGTGTATCTCAAACGCTGTTCCATGCTCGTCCTTTCGGTGCTGACGTCACGCTCGTCGCCTGAATACGCACTGGCGTTTTATTCATATCGCAAAGCCTCCGCCGGAAGCACCTTGGCTGCGCTACTACTGGGATAAAGAGTAGCAATCGCACTCACACCCAGTGAGACACCCGCAACGATCAAAGCGTCGACAAATCTGGGTGCAAAGGGGAGGTAATCGATGGAATAGACCGATGCATCCAGCGGAAAACGGTAATGTCCGCCTGCCAGGCTGATCCCGTAGCCCACAACAAGCCCCACTCCCGTGCCGATCACCGAGATCATCAGGCCCTGGAGCAGGAACACGCGGCGCACCTGCGCGGCCGTCACACCGAAGCTCATCATGACGGCGATGTCCTTGGTCTTCTCCATCACCATCATGGTCAGGGCAATCAGGATATTCAGCGCTGCCACGCAGACGATCAGGGCAAGCACGATGAACGTGACGATCTGTTCCAGCTTCAACGCGCGGAAGAGCTCGCGGTTCTGCTCCATCCAATTCGTCGCCTGGAAGCCCTTGCCTGCGGTCTCCTCGATCGTGCGTCCGATGATATTCGCGCGGTAGAGATCGTCGACCTTGAAGCTAATTACGGAAATCAGGTCCGGCTCAGAGAAGAGCCGCTGAGCATCGGTCAGGCGCACAAACGTGTAGCTGGAGTCATATTGATAGAAACCCGAAGCGAAGATCCCGACCACCTGAAATCGCTGATACCGCGGCACCAGCCCAAGCGGCGTCAGTTCGCCCTGAGGACTGGTGACAAGAACTGTGTCCCCAACCTCCGCTCCCAGAGTCTCCGCCAGGTCCTTGCCAATCACGATTGGCGGGGTAGCCTGTGCATCCCCCGCATCCGGGTTGACCTGAGGCTGCAACGGCCGGCTGGAGCCGCGCGTAACGGCTTGGAGGAGGTCGCTGACCTTCTCCTCATCGGCCGGGATCACACCCTTGACTAGGCCGCCGCCGCTGCGGGCTCCGCGTGAGATCAGCACCTGCCCATAGAGCCCCGGTGCCGCCGCCGTGACATGCGGGAGTGCCCGGAGCTTATCCAGAAGCGGCCTCCAGTCGCGGATACCGTCGGCAGACACCCGCATGAGTTCCACATGAGAGGTCGAGCCAAGCAGACGTTCCTGCAGATCGCGCCGCATTCCGTTCGTGATCGCCAGTGCAATGATCAGCGACGCCACGCCAGCCGCGACTCCAAGCACGGAGATCGCCGTAATCACGCCGATCACAGCCTGCCGGCGCTTGGCCCTCAGGTAACGGGCGGCAATAAAGAGTTCAAACCTCATCCTGCCCAGTCTACCCGTCCGCAAAAGCACAGGGGCGGCGAATCGCTTCGCCGCCCCCGCCAATTCTGATTGCGCTTAGTTCGCCAGCACAGCCCTATAGCGAACCTGATTCTTCTTGACCTTCGCGACAGCCTCATTAGCCTTGGCCATCTCAAACCGCTCCGTGATCGCCTTGATGCCATGCCGTGCGGCCACATCAAGCATCTCCTCGATATCGTGCGGGCTGCCCGTAGGACTGCCGGCGACGCACTTCTGCCCAAAGATCAGAGCCGAAACCTGCAGTGGTACAGGAGTGGGTGGCGCTCCCAGAAAGACGAAGCTTCCTTTAGGCCGCAAGGCGTTCACGTACCCCTGCCAGTCCTGGTCGGCGTTGACGGTACTCAACAGCAGGTCGAAGCTGCCTGCAACCTTCTTGATGGCACCGGTATCGCGTGTGTTGACGAAGTGGTGCGCACCAAGTTCGAGGGCTTCGGCTTCCTTATCTTTGGAGGTAGAAAACGCCGTGACCTCGGCTCCGAAGGCCTTGGCAAACTGAATTCCCATGTGGCCCAGGCCACCAATCCCGATGATCCCGACCCGAGACGACGGCCGCACGCCCAAGTTCCGCAGCGGACTATAGACCGTAATACCGCCGCAGAGCAGGGGAGCGACGTTCTCGCTCTCCAAAACTTCCGGAACCCGGAGGGCAAAGCGCCAGTTCACCCGGATCGAATCCGCATACCCGCCATTCCGCCCCACGCAGGTCGGCTGCGATTTGGCACACAGATGTTCGTCACCCTGTCGGCACCACTCGCAGACGCTGCATGAGTTTGCCTGCCAACCGATGCCGACGCGTTCGCCCAGCACGCGGTCGTCTACCGCGGAGCCAATCTGGGTGATCGTCCCGACGATCTCATGGCCGGGAATGAACGGATACTTGCTGATGCTCCAGTCGTTATCGATGAGGTGGACGTCGCTGTAGCAGACTCCGCAGTGCGAAATCTTCACCTCAACCTCATCCTCTTTCAACTCTCCTGCGTCGTACTTATACGGCAACAGATGTGCACCCGCCGCATGCACTGCCAAACCATGAATTGCATTCATCTCGACTCTTATCCTTTGGCCGCGCGATCCACTCGTCTGCGCCTGCCTGTGTCCATGCTACAACAGCAGCAGCCCCCAGCCTGTGCATCGCAGCCCCGGTCCCGTGACCGGTGGATCGAATCTTTCCCGGCATCTCCCCGTCTATCGATATCAGAAGAAATCATCCACCCGTTCTCTACATCTGGCACCCGCTGCAAGCCACAGCGCACCATCCCGGAGTAAAGTTTTGATCATGAACATGCCGCGCCCCGCCTTCCGAGACCTGAGCCTAGCCCTCGCTACGGTATTTTGTGCTCTCTTGCTGCCGTTTCCTCCGGCTCACGCACAAACCCCGGGACAAACCCCCGCCCAGAAGCCGGCCCAGGCCCCGCCGGACGAGACCGGCCCCCAGACCGACAATGGTCCCCTCATCATCAAGAAAAAATCCACGGAAGAGCCTGCCCCCCCGCCGCCGGCGTCGGACGTCCCCAAGCTTAAAAATCCTGACGGTGCCACCTACTCCCTCCGGGTCGACGTCCCCATCGTCAACCTGAACGTCAACGTCATCCTGGACAAGACGCATCAGTTCGTTCCCGGCCTGAAGGCTGATAACTTCCTGGTCCTTGAAGATGGCGTCGAGCAGAAGGTCCAGACCGTCCGCATGACCCAGACCCCTATCACTGCGGTCATGCTGCTGGAGTTCGCAGCCAACTCCTACGCCTACATCCGCGACATGCAGTACTCCTCCGCCGCCTTCTACCACTCGCTGCGCCCGGACGATTACATTGCGGTAATCACCTACGACCTCCGCACCCACATCCTGACCGACTTCACCAATAACAAGGACACGGTCGCGCAGAGCCTGAACTCGCTCCAGATCCCCGGCTTCTCAGACACCAACATGTTTGACGCCCTCTACGAGACGCTTGACCGGACCTCCCGCATTGAAGGCCGCAAATACATCATCCTCATCGGCTCCGGCCGCGACACCTTCTCCAAGCTCACACTCGACAAGATGCTCGCCAAGATCAAAGCCACGCCCAACGTCACCATCTTCTCGATCGGCACCGGAGCACTGGCGCAGGAACTGGGCGACGCACGCGGTCAGATCGGCGGCATCGGCCGCATGAACATCCTCCAGGCTCAAAACCAGCTCAAAACCTTCGCCACCATGACGGGCGGCCTGTACTTCGACCCCATGTTCCAAGGTGCCCTTCCAGACATCTTCAGCCAGATCAACGACTCCATCCGCAACCAGTACATCCTCACCTACCGGCCAAGCAACCCGAAGAACGACGGAACCTATCGCAAGATTGAAGTGCTTCTGGTCGATGCAGAGGGCAAGCCGTTGAAGATGCAGGATGAAAAGAAGAAGCCGGTGAAGTACTCGGTGATTGCCCGTGACGGCTATAAGGCGAAGCTACCGGTCGAGTAGATACGGAATCGGCGAGTTTTACACCTGTTCGCATTGACCCCAAAGGCGCAAATCCGTACACTCAAATTAAGGCAGTCAGCAAGCAACGCCGCGACGCCCCTAACCTGTGTTGCCCCCTCGTTCAATGGTAGGACCGACGACTCTGAATCGTTCAATCGGGGTTCGAATCCCTGGGGGGCAACCAAAACACCTAAAACCTGAACTTCCTCGCACCTCCCCAAACATCCTCGCACGCGAGGATGTTGTTGCTTTAGAAGGACTTACACCGAAATTAGGTGCGAGGGCGTGCGAAAGCGTGCGACTGCAGCCACCCATTTCTTAGGGAACAGTTTGGGGCACGATCTACCAAGGTTTGGGAATGGATTTCCCGAAGTTTGGAGGCGCACCATGGCACTGACGATCAAAGAGATCGAAACGCTAAGCCGAAGGATAAGAAATACAAGATGCTCGACGGAGGCGGCCTCGGTCTGCTCGTCTTGCCAACAGGCACGAAGCTCTGGCTTTGGCGCTACCAGTTCAATGGCGGCGAGAAGAACATGACATTCGGCGAGTACCCAGTTGTTGCTCCCAAGGAAGCTCGCGAACTTCACTTTGCCGCGAAAAACTACTTGGCACCGGCATCAACCCGATGGCTGAACGGAAGGCAGAGGCCGAAGCGAAGCAAGAAGAAGCTAAAGCACTCCAACGTGAAGCTGACAGCAGCTTCGAGAATGTCGCCCAACAGTGGTGGGAGTGGTGGTCCATTGGCAAGTCTCCTCGGCACGCCGATACCGTCATGCGACGCCTCAAAGCAGACATCTTCCCGGGGTTCGGCCACAAGCACATGGACACAATTAGGGCGGCGGAGATTCGCGAACTCATGCTCACGATTGAGAAACGAGATGCGCGAGATGTTGCCAAGCGTTGTCATGAGATGACATCTCAGATATTCCGATTTGCGGTTGCTCGTGACATTGCCAGTCGGAACCCCACTGCGGATTTCAAGCCGAGAGACATCCTCGCCGCAGCAAAGACGGAGAATCGTGCTTGTGTTGACGCGAAGGAACTGCCTGAATTGCTCACGAAAATGGATGATTATAACGGCGACGCTATCACCCGCTTTGCCTTGAAACTCATGGCGTATACATTTGTGCGAACGAGCGAAGAAATAGAAGCGCCGTGGACAGAGTTTGATCTGGAAGAGGCGCGTTGGACGATCCCGGCAGAGCGCATGAAGATGGACACATCGCATATCGTTCCACTTTCCCGACAGGCCGTCCAAGTGTTGCGGGCACTCAAGCTGCTCACGGGCAATGGGAGATTTGTCTTGCCTGGCGCCAATGACAAGACAAAACCCATCAGTAACAACACGATCTTGTATGCGCTTTACCGGCTCGGATATCGAGACTGGATGACTGGGCATGGATTCCGCGGGCTGGCGTCAACCATTCTTCACGAGAACGGATTCGAGGAGGCACACATCGAGTTGCAGCTCGCCCACCTGAAGCGCGACAAGGTGGCCGCGGCCTACAATCACGCGAAATATCTGACTCCGCGCACGGAGATGATGCAGTGGTGGGCGGATTACCTAGACGCACAACTCGCCAAGGGAAGACCGGCGTCGGCCGGTTAGGCGAACTTCTTCGACGACGCCCATTGTCCGGGTAGCGCTCGCTGCGGCACTCGCCGACCGTCGACAATGGATGCTGGCGGTCTTGAGTGGACGATACGTTCGGTGGCCCACTGTTGGACATCGGAAGCTACCCATGCGACGGTGCGGGCTCCGAGATGCACATGCGCAGGAAAACTGTTCGCTCGGATTAGCTCATAAAGGCTCGACTTCGACAGCCCAGTGATCGCCTTAACCTTCGGCAAGCGCAAGAAAATCACCTCTTCAGAATCCCTTTGCAGGGGCTTGCCATTTGCCGATTTTGTTTGGCTATCCACCGAGAGAACCTCGTTGGCTTCACGCAGATTGAGATTTGAACGATTCATGTTGGCTCACAGGGCTCCAAAAGTAGCTTGCAACGGCATCCGTTGCACACACCTTCTCGCACCGTCTAGCACGCTGTCCAATTCCTACACCTGTGGTTCATATTCCCGCTAGGAATAGGTGCACCAGCGAAAGACTCACAAGGTCGCAATGCGTACAGGATCCTTTTAGAAACGCCGACTGTCTCCAAAGCCGAGGAAGTCCGATAAGGAACTGAGAGCTTTGGAAGTGATCTTTCCGCCCTAAGATGACAAGGCGTGAAAAGCTTTCACTTCGCTTGTTCAAGCCGCAGGAAAACCACGAATTACGCAAATCCATTGAGTTAAAAACCTATTCCCAATGGGCATAGGCACCCCACTCGGAGTTATTGGACACCCCGATACGGCTACCTTTACGTTGCCAATATCGCAACCGAATCCACGGTCGATTTGAGGTGTCAACGCAGATCAAAGTCAGGCTCAATTTCCAGCCCATCCAGAGATGGGCAAGATACTCCTCCAAACAGACACTACTCCGTGCCTCGCGCATGATGGGGCCGACTCTGGTCGCTCTCACATTCGCCGGCGTTGCTCAAGCCCAAGGAACGATGGACTTCTCAGGAGCTCAGACTCTCATGGGAACGTTCAAGACGTTTGCTGTATACGCAAGTGCGGTCATCTGCTTCGGCGGCCTGATCTTCGCCGGCATACGGATGATGAGCGGTCGCTTTCAGGATGCCATCCCAGGACTCTTCGGCGCCCTATTCGGTGCTGGAGTGCTGGGCTGGGGCGCAGGATGGATTGGCTCACTAACCGGACAGTCGATGTAGGGGTGACCAGCCATGACCAAGCGGGGAGAACCGTTACCAATCAATCAGGCGTTGAACCGGCCAAGGGCCAAGTTGGGCCTCGACCTCTCAGCGTGGATGGCGATCGTATTCGTCACGGTAACGGTTTTCCTCGTGGGGTTCCGGATGCTGGCGATCTTGAGCTTTCCAATGATGGCGGGCGGAGCTTGGCTCATCGTCCGCAAACACCCAAAGATGTTTCAACTGTGGGGCCTCAGCCTCGGCCAGAAGAGCTACTATGACCCGCGCAAATACTGAACAGATCAAACATACCCCGTGGTTTGCGAAAGCGGGAGCGGCCTGCAGTATCATCCCGGTCTCTCGCTTCATTGGGCCAAGCATCTTCGCGCTGAAGGGCGGGGGCTACGGATGCCTCTTCTCTCTGACAGGTTTGGACGAAGAGGCTCTGACCGACCTTGAGCTTGAGGCTCGGGTTCGTCAGGTGGAAGGCGCTCTCCGTGGATTGCCAGAGGGAACGTGCCTCTATCAGTACACGAGGGTGATGTCTGGCTTTGATCTTCCTCGCCAGAAGCAGTACGGGAACGAGGTGACCGAGACGTTCGCGAACGACCGTCTAGCGTACCTCGACAAGACGGCGGCGTTTCGGCGCATTGACCTCCACTGGTGCCTAACGCTGGAGCCCTCGCAGGCGAAGGCATTCCAGCGCAAGCCAGACGAGAAGGTCGCTGACACATCAAGGATGCTCTCCGATCTTGAGAAGACGGCAACCTTGCTTGAAGGTCACCTCGGCAGCTCCCTTGGTCTGCGTCTGCTTGGTAAGTCCGAGGTATTCCAGTTCTTTAGCTATCTCTTCAATCTGGAGCAATGGGCAGATCGCGACGAACTCCGAGGTGACACAGGAGTAGATCGTCAGATCGTGAAGAGCCCGGTTGCCTGGCACAGCGATCATGTGCAAGTCGGCAAGCGGCACGTCCAGATGTTTTCACTGAAGACCACGCCGGAGGCATCGCGTCCCTGCTTGTTCTCTGGCCTACTGACTCTCGACTGCGACAGTGTGCTTTGCTCGACATGGCGGGTGAAGTCCACGTCGGCAGCGCGCAGCGAGATTGACGCGCAGGAGAAGTTCATCTCGTTTTTCAAGGTCGGCGTCTTGCAGCGTGTAATGAGCGGGCGCAATAGTGCGTCACTGGAGACCGGAGCCGGGGCAAAAGCGGCCAACAACAACGTAGACGACCTGAGCGATGTCATCCGTTCGCTCGACAAGAAGTCGCAGGGCGAGTTCTCGCTGCGCCTCCTCCTGGCTGCTCGCAGCCCGGAACAACTCCGAGACATCGTTCCTACTGTGCATCGTGTCTTTGTCGACGCCCGCGCTCAGGTGATGGAAGAGACGCTTGGCAATCTATCCGCGTTCTATGCCATGTTCCCCGGCAATCACAAGTTCAACGTGTTTCCGCTGTGGCTGGCAGAAGACCATCACGCTCGGCTCTCCTCTGTGTTCGCTCCTCATATCGGGCATCCGCACTCGGAAGACCTCGACTCGGAATACCTCAATATCTTCGAGACGCGCACCCGTACGCCGTTAATGAGATGGTCCGCCGCTTGATCTCCACCCGGAAGGTAGGCGATTGTGTTGGCAGGTACAAGGAGGATCATCGACATGCAGATTCATTCGGTTGGCATAGATCTGGGTAAGACGACCTTTCACCTCGTAGCCCTGAGCGCAGCTGGCAAGGTGCTGTTGCGCAAGAAGTTCACTCAGAAGCAACTGATCACCTTCACCGCGAACATGCAGACCTCCTTGATCGGGATGGAGGCATGTTCAGGAGCGCACTTCCTGGGCCGGGCTTTGCGAGCGCAAGGCCACGACGTGAAGCTGATTCCAGCGCAGTTTGTAAAGCCGTTCGTGAAGTCGAATAAGAACGACTTCCTGGATGCTGAGGCGATCGCTGAAGCCGTCGACCGACAGAACATGCGCTTCGTTCCGATCAAGACCGACGATCAGCTCGACCTGCAAGCCATGCATCGTGTGCGTGACAGGCTTGTCGCTCGCCGGACGTCCGTGATCAACCAGCTGCGAGCCTTTCTGCTGGAGCGCGGCATGGTTTTCGCCAAGACTCCCATCAAGTTGAGACAAGCGATGCCAGAGATACTCGAGAACGCGGAGTCGAACCTGACGCCACGCATGCGCAACCTTGTCAGCCTGCTCTGGAGCGAGTGGAAGGATCTTCAGCAGCAGATCGTTGCGATGAACGAAGAGGTCGAGCAGATCGCTTCTTCCGACCCCGCATGCCAACGGCTGAGACAAATCCCCGGCATCGGCCCCTTGGTCGCAACCGCAATCGTCGCTGCGATCGGCAACGGAGCAGCCTTCCATAAGGGCCGAGAGTTCTCCGCATGGCTTGGACTTGTACCCCGACAGCACTCGACCGGCGGCAAGGCGAGACTCTTCGGCATCAGCAAGCGAGGTAACCGCTACCTGAGAAAGCTGCTCGTCCATGGCGCCCGATCAGCAGTTCTCATCGTCAAGCGAGAGCGTTCCCCGTTTGGGCCTTGGCTTGATGGTCTGGAACAACGAGCACCGGTGAAGGTCGTCATTACAGCCGCAGCCAACAAGCTTGCTCGTATGGCCTGGGCGGTGCTCTCAAGCGGCAATGACTACCGCCCAGCAACGGCTCCGATGCCGGCCTGAGCAGGCGCGGAAAAGACGCCTTCGGCTTGGAAGCGCAGAATCGCGCTCCCACTTTACCGCACCACGACGACGATTTAGAGTTCCCACCAAGGTCTGCACTGGACAGCTAAGACGACCGAACAGTTCCCAACGGCGTGCTCAAAACCTGCTCCCGAAAATGGTCTTCCATGACCGTGCCGTTTATCAGGTAGAGCACGCAGCGCAACTCATCATGGCCAGGAGACTAGACCCTCCACCCAAAGGCCGAATACATTTGCGCAGACCTGTCGATGTCGCCCTTCGCTTTTCCCTTGCAGTCGTGCGGCGGACCATACATTTTTCAGGATGTGTATGTGGACGGCGTGCGCGTCATGCTCATCATCGGGCCAACTGGGACCGGGAAGTCGGTTCACGGGAACCAAATCATCTCGCTCGAACAGAAGTATGGCGGTTTAACCTACATCTTTGACATCGGCGGAAGCTACGAGAGCGTGGTCGAACTGTATGGCGGACGCGTTGACCGCGTAGGCAAAGACGGACCCCGCGTAAACCCGTTCGCTTTGGAGCCGACTGAAAGCAATATCAAGTTCCTGTACTCCTTTGTGAAGCTCTTGCTCGCGAATGGAGGTGCGGAGCTGGAGCCGGAAGATGATGACGTGATTCATAAGGCCGTGCAGGACATGTACCTGCTTGATGCGGCGAATCGCCGGCTCTCGAATCTCTTCCTCCCCAAGAAGCTCGACAGGTATCTGTCGAAGTGGGTGGGCAAGGGCATCTACAACGCCGTCTTTGACAACGTGGAGGACAGCCTCTCGCTATCGCGGCTTCAGTGCTTCGACTTCCAGGGAGTCAACAATGAACAATATGCCGACCTGATCGAGCCGCTCATGGTCTGGCTGCTACGGCGGATCAACGATGTGCTCTACAACCCCTCTAATCTCGGCGTGCCGAAACACATCCTCATCGAAGAGATTTTCTCTTCGATGAAGAACAAGCAACTGCTTGACGGTGCGCTGGCTTCGATCAAGACCGTTCGCAAGAACCTTGGTGGCGTGACCATGATCGGCCAGTCTGCCGATGACCTCGGCGCAAATGCGGACAGCATTGTGAACTCTTGCACATCGTTTCTGTTCCTGAAGGATGCGACGTTCAATCGCAAGCGGTATGCAGAGCTCTTCAAGATGAACGAACAGCAACTCGCTCTCTTTGAAAGCTTGCAGGATCGCGAAGGCCTTTACATGCGGCGCGACGGGCTGACCAAAGTTGTCACCCTCATTGGTCGCGCCACTGACTAGCGCACCCTTGAAGCCAAGATCAGTGATCGTACGTTCCAACTCGTCAGCCGAACCATCAGGATCGGTCAAGGGAAGATGAGCAAGCCCAGCGTATCGGCTGGGATGAGCAGCGACGCGCTGGGCGATTTGATCATTGGTCTCTTTCGCCCATCGACATGCCTGCAATGGCGGCAGCAGATCGGCACCCGCCATTGGATACGAAAGCACTTGAACCGTGATGCCGGACTCATCGAGTTGCTCCAAACGGCCCTCGGTATCACCCATCGCGACGGCCATCTTCTCAAGGAGGGGCCCATGACCATAAGGTCTGTCGCGCGACAGATAGCCTCTATCAATGACGGCTTCTTCCGGCAAGCGACGCGTGAGTTCGGGGAAAACAACGTGCTCCTCGACTCCCACGATGCGGGACAATATTGCAGTTTTGTCGTTCATGATTCCTCACGTCCGTGTGGGGTGGAACAGGCTTTATTCGGCGAAACGATGTCTCAGAAACTGCCCGATCGCTTGAAGTGCCTGACTGGAGGCCTCGAGGCGTCCAACGCTCCCGAGAAATCCATGAATCATGCCGTTCCACACATCAAGACGGGCATCCACTCCCGCCGCGACTGCGCGCTCAACCAACCGGACGGAGTCATCGAGGAGCACTTCGTCGTTGCCTACATGAACCCGTATGGGCGCAAGGCCCTCCAAGTCAGCAAAGAGCGGCGAAGCGATCGGGTCTTCACTCTTGTGGCCGACCAAGTAGGCTTCAACCAGCCCGGACGCTTGCGGCTTTGTAAACAGAGGATCAGCCTCCGCACGGCTTGACCAACTCTCTCCCGAAAGGGAGAGATCAGTCACGGGGGAAATGGCCACTCCGCCTATCAAAGCATCGCCAGATGTTCCGCCGCTTTGCGCCAGATATACGAGCAGGGCCAGGGCCAGATTTCCGCCTGCGGAATCTCCGGTGACGGCAATTTTGGAGTAGCCACTCTCAGCTAACCCGACGTAAGCAGCCTTGACATCCTCAAACGCGGCGGGAAACGGATGCTCTGGAGCGAGTCTGTAATCGGGGAGAAAAACCGCAATTCCTGCCCGAGCAGCAATATGACCGGCTAGGTGACGGAAAGACTCTGCTGAACCCCAGCTAAACCATCCACCATGGACGTGCATAATTGCTTGGTCGGATGGTGCATTTGCGGGTCGGCACCACCATCCAGGTATTCCGCCGATCTTATCGGCCACATAGTCGATCGCTTCTGGCGCTACGACACGCTCCATGATCCCGCCAAACGGAACGCGAGCCTGAATACCTTGAAGTTTGCCTTTATTCGGCGTGACGATGGCGCGCATGGCGGCCATCGCAGTTTGATCCTCGGCGCTAATTGAATGTTCTAAGAACCAAGGGGCAGTTGCATCGTTTTTTATTTGTGTCGGCATGACATCTCCTTAATACCCGTAATGTTCGGGCCAGTTCAATGTGCAAATGCTGCGGATGGGTCGGCTTCACCTCCGAGGTCCATAGCTGCGATCAAGCCGCTTTTCACGGTGAACACGTGCAGGACCTCGCTGTCCGAAAGAACTTCCCCTTGAAGGGTCTTGACCAATTGATGAACCGTGACGCGGATTTTGTTGGCGTCCAGCTCGGCCATAAAGAGAGGTTCCACATGGGGATCGAACTCAGCCCATTGCTTGGTCCAATACGCTCGGATATCGTCCTTTCCGACGACCTTGCCTCACTCCGAAGCTTTTGGCCAACTCACGTCTTCCGTCATGAGTGCCAACGCGCCGTCGATATCCCGCTTGTTGAAGGCGGAATATGCCTGCCCGATCACTGTCCTTACGTCTGCCATTAGGCCTCCCGTAACTCTTGCCACGCCATCGACTACGTTTGACGAGTACATGTGTAACAATTATTACAGATGTAGCTTTGGTGGCAAGAGATGCTCTTATTTCTGGGAAGTTAGAGATTCTGCACCTTATGAAAGCGCGTCACTTCATCTCTTGAGAAAACCGAAGAGCTGAAATCATATGCTCCTTAGCCCAATCTGAACCGATCATGGAGGCTACATGAAGACCTGGCAACTCGAAAAGCTTGGACGAGCGAATCTACATCTCGTCGAAACTCCGAAACCTGAACCCGGCCCGAGCGAAATCCTGGTGCGCAGTAAAGCCATCTCACTGAATTTTCGAGACAAGGCCATCATCGAGGGCTCCTATGTAATTCCTATTGATTTCCCGCTGGTGCCAGGGTCAGACCTTGCTGGCGAAGTTGTATCTGTGGGAGCCAATGTCACGCGTTTCAAAGCGGGAGATCAGGTCGTCTCCACGTTTCAGCCGCTCTGGCTCGACGGCATACCAACGGTTGAAGCGCGCAACGCCACCTTGGGTGGGCCTCTCCCCGGCGTTCTGGCGGAGTACGTGCTACTTCCTGACACCGGTGCGCTAGCCTATCCCGAATACCTCACGCCAGCACAAGCTTCGACTCTGCCCATCGCTGCTGTAACGGCGTGGGTAGCTCTCTTTAAGCACGGCAATCTTCAACCAAGTGAGACTGTGTTGATTCACGGAAGTGGAGGAGTCTCCCTCTTTGGCCTACAACTTGCGCGCGCTCTGGGCGCACGGGTCATTGCAACTTCGAGAAGCGCGACCAAGATCCATTTGCTGAAGCAACTCGGCGCTAGCGACGTTATCGACACCACGAAGTATCCGGCTTGGGACGAAGAGGCCCGAAGTCTTACTCAAGACTGCGGCGTAGATCATGTCCTTGAGGTCGTGGGGGGAGAATATCTTCAACGTTCGATCGCGGCGTTAGCGCTGGGTGGTCATGTCGCGGTCATTGGCTTCATGGAGTCGATGACGTCGACGATATCGTTGCCGCCCTTGATGTTGGGGAATCTAAAGCTGCAAGGGGTCGGCGTGGGATCGCGGAAGGACATGGTTGAGCTTCTCAATTTTCTGGAACATCACAGGGTCGAACCTGTAATCGACGCCTCTTATGATTTCAGCGACCTTCCGGATGCTTTAGATCATCTAGACCGCGGACCGTTCGGCAAAGTAGTGGTGGAGATTCGGTGAAGCGCGCCGGATCGGGACACGCTCTCTCGCTTTTATATTTGAACGACCTAAAATCACCAAGGATTTGGGGGACATTGGCCATTGTCGTAGCCGCTTACTTCATTGCCGGTCCGATTGAACTGTTCATATTTCATTCGCTCACTCATGCGTTCAACCTTCGAAGCGGTTCACCGAACACGCTTATCAAAAGCAGGTACGGAACGCTGATGCTTGTCCGGCTACTGCTGAACAGCGTCCTGTGGGTCGCCGTTTGCAAGATGTTGAATCGGTCGGCCATCGCCTTTCCGCTCAACAGGCGACGATTCCTCCGCCACACGTTGGTTGGATTAGCGACGGGTCTAGCCGTAATGCTAGCGACGATGTTCAGTATCTGGGGTCTAGAAGCAGCCGTCGTCACTCGATCAGGACAGACTTTGGCGTCGGCATGTGGAAATGGGTTCGCTTGGCTGATCCTCGATTTCGTTGGTGCGCTTGGAGAAGAGCTTTACGGAAGGGCTATCGTGCTTGTTGTGGCCGAACGGTTTTTGGGTTGGAGGGGCGCGGTGCTGGTATCCGGCCTCATGTTCTCCGGCTTTCACCTCGATAATCCTGGTGCGTCGCGGATCTGGTTGTTCCGACTTTTCGCTCAAGGTTGCGTTCTGGCATACGCAACCTTTCGCAGTCGATCGATCTGGTGGTCCGTGGGATATCACACGGGTTGGAATTGGATAAGTGCGCCCCTGTTTGGGGCAGCCGGGAGTGGCTATCTGGACGAAGGTCATCTCTTCAACTTCGCTCCGCATGGGTCGATTTGGATCACGGGCGGTGCGGTCGGCCCCGAAGGGAGCATCTTCGCATTTGTCGCTGTCTTCGTAGCACTTGGACTTCTCTTCATCACGACGAGCAGCATAAAGAAACAAAAGCGCGCAGACTGTCAGATTGTCGCGGCGTGAGTTCGGTCTTTCGGCGTAGAGCTTGGTATTAAGGATAGGAACTTGTGGCGCAGGTTCGCTTCACCGTTTGACAGTAGACCGGTTGTTCGGAAAGGTCTGATGATTGCGTATCATCGTCACAAACGAACCAATCTCGCGATTCACTAGGTCAGGCCTATCGTTCTGAATGTAATGATCGCTTCCTTTAGCAATGATGCGCTCGCTCTGACTGGATAGACCCTTCGCCTCCTCCTGCATTTGGTTCCACACAACGGCAGTATCTCTCGAAACGGAGACTGGCCAATTCGATGGAAGGACGCTCGGATCGTGAGACAGGATCAGAATCGGAAGATCACCGAATGGACCCGCGTGAACCGTCTCTTCTCCGGAGACTCGCTCGGCATCGAGTTCATTCTCCATCGCATCCACCTGGACGGAATACATGAATCCGCCTTGATCCACGCGGTATAAGCTTCAGCGCCTGATGGAATCGAAGTGCATATCCCTCGGAGTCGATACCAGCCAACCGACATGAGCAACTTCTGCCAAGGCATCTGACGACGTTGCTGCTCTTGGATCTTCACGAGTTGCTTTGGGATTCTGTCATCCTGAAGCGGCGTGGCGCCATCGACGAAGACAAGGCCGGCCAAATCAGCAGGATAATGCGTCGCATAGGACCGCAGATAGATCCCCGAGATGGAGTGCCCCACAAGGACAAAGGGACGTTGAATGGCAGCCGCCTCAAGCAGTTGGTGGAGTTGCAATGAGATGGCGTTGGCATCTTGAACGCCGGCCCCTGAGTCACTCCAGCCAAACCCAGCACGGTCGTAGGAGCAAACCCGCGTCTGCTTTGACAAGACGGGCTGTACTTTCACCCAGCCAAGAAAGTCATCGCCCAGGCCTGAGCTCAGTAGGATCGTCGGCGAACCCTCTCCGGTGCAGTAGAGGTGCAGCGAATGGCCGTTCACGTCACAGACTTTCCCCGGCAGGCCAGCGATTTTCCGGTAATGACGAATCGCCAATGCGTTGAATGTAGCTCCTCCAATGACGGCTACAAGAAAGATCAGAAGTGCGATTGCGATGAGTCTTGTCAGAGTCCTGCTGGCTTTCATTCAGTTGCCGTCTCCGTCGCCCGTTTGAGCAACCGTATCTTCCTGCTACTTCGGTGACTCAATCGGATCGCTCAGGAGGCGCACTGAAACACCTCAGCTCGTGTAATCGAGGAACAGGACAACTAGTCCGCATGCCGCGATCAGTCCTGCAGAAATTGACGCCAGAGTTTTACTTCTTCCCGCTTGAACCGACACATCCATTGCGGCGCGCCAGTACGTAGCCGCGCCCACGAGAACCAGGACGAGCTCCACGCACGCCGCCGCTTGCGGATGATTCCAGAGTCCGAAACCGAAGGACGGAAGGTTGCCTACATTGCCAGGGAGGACTGGCATGTCACCGCGGTGCACGACTAGGTCAAGCACCCAATGAGAGACGCTGACGAGTGCGATCACCAAGGCAACCCTTCTACCCAGCCGGGGCAGGAACATCGCACCTAAGATCGCGGACAGAGCGAGCATACCAACGATCGAGTGCGTGTAGTCCGCATGAATGATGAGTCCGCCGTATCCGGCATGCACCTGCTGTGCTGTTTCCCGATGAGCAACGAACAAAGGAATGAACACGACGTCAATCCATACGGTCGCAAGCATCAGCGCCCAGAGAGGCGCGGTTTTCTCACGAGATTTTACGATGGCTGCAAAACCAAAATGGCCGGCGATCAATTGACCACCTCTTTTTGCTTGGCAGGGGGCCAGGGAAGACGACGGTCTACCAACCCAACAACTAAGACGAACAGGAGAACTCCTACGACGAATTGCATTCTGACTCCTTAGCTCGCACTCGTTATCGCTGTGCGTTTGTCATATGGAATGACTGCTCCATATTACAGGAGTGAGTTCTTATAAACTATGCCAGAGTCGCTTGACCAGCACCGAGGCTAACTGGAGGTTATTTCGGAGAATTGTTGTGACGATCTGTATTCCGTCGGGGTTTGCAAGAATTCTCGACGGAATGCACTCGCAAAATGGGAGGCGCTTCCGAACCCGCAGGCCAAAGCAATTTCAAGGGTACTTTTGTCTGTTGTCCTGAGCATGGATTGTGCGGTCTTCATTCTCAGGTGATGTACATGACGGTGCGGAGTCGCTCCTACCGCCTTATTGAATAGTGCGGCAAAGTGAAATGGACTCAGACCTGCTTCTTGCGAAAGGATGCGGAGGTCGAGGTGCTCCGATAGATGAGCGTCGATGTATTCCAAGACCCTGATTAATCGGTGGTCGGAGACCCGCTCGTGTGTCAGAGATTGATGCCATTCGAAGGCCTTGAACGGGCCAAGTAGAAGATGAGCAGCAAGCCATTGTGCGGCCGACTGCGCGTAAAAATCAGGTGCCTTGTCTCTGAGTGCGGCCAATACCGTAAAGCTAAACCCGCTAAGTGGGCGATCATCCATAAACGGCAGGTCTTGGAGAGAACTTCCCACTGCGTTTCCCGGCGTTGATAACTCTTGCGCTACACGGTCCACGGTAGCTTGAGGAATGTGGACCCCCAGGGTATTAAGGGACCCTTGCCCAACAAAGTTTTGCCGGAGGCGCCGCTGGTGACGAGCCGGGGAGAGTTCTCCAGTCCCCTTGGTGTACAGTTGCCCGCGCCACTGCCCTCGAAAACGTTCATCCAAGTGAAAAGCTGAGTTGAGCAGCACACTGAACGACGGATCATCAGACGGTGGTGGTTCAATGACATCTGCGGAGGTGAGATGCCACTCGCTTATGCGGAGACGCAGTGACTGCCACCCTGCAGCATCGCTTATCCACTCACGCCGGAAACGGCCGCCGGGGTAACGCAATTTGACTGTACTCTCTCGACTCTTCATTCCTCACTCCCTTACCTCGAAGTTTTGTAGCTTCTGCGGACAGTTTAGGTCTGCCCCGTACCTGTACGGCCTGCCGATTCTCGTGCAAGATTCGCTCGTTTTTGACAACATCGCGTGTTTTCAAAAGCAGCAGTCACATGCTCCTGTTACACATTGACCAGCAGCAACGCCGGACCGCGGGTAGAGGGCTGTGTACAAGATGGAATTACGAGCCTGCTCGAGTTCCTCTTCCAAAACAAAGCGTTTGTAAACCTGCGCAGCTGGAAGTGAACATGAAAACCTTGATCAGCTCGAAAATTAATACTTGTGGTCTTGGCAGCCAGGAGAGTTCGACGCTCTTACTGATCGAACCTCGATGGCCAAAAGTATCGAGGGTCTCACAGCAACTTGAAGGATCCCGGTTTAGTGTAACGGTGGCCCATGATGCGAAAGACATATATCTGATGTCCGGCTCAATTCGGATCCCCTGTGCGGTCCTAAGTGACGAACTCGGGGCTGTCGCGTTGCAAGCGTCAGCAGAGGCGGTCAGGTGGCAATGGCCCAGGACGAGCATCCTTATCTTGGGCACGCCTGGTGCATTAGAAGACCATCTTTACGACGATATTGTGGCCCACGCCTCGGGTGCAAATGTGCTCATAAAGAGAGCCGAAAGCATTAACGAACCCGCCATCGATCGACGCTTCGATAAGCGCAGGGAAAGCGTCCTTAGCTGAATTCGGTCTCATGCCCATTCCGTGTCCGTTGGCACCAGCCAACCTATCGCGTTTGCTCTTGCCTGTTAGATCTACACCTCCCTCATAAGCGATCGCAAGAGACATCCAATTCAAAGTATGGCACATCTGTAATAGTTGTTCCATAAAGGTGGGCTGATTGTCGTTGCAATGCAAAGGCGAACTACAGGGAGGTTGGTATGAAGGATTTGATTCAGTGGGAAGCAGTCAAATGGCCTGACGACATGGCTCCCAGTCGCTGTCCCATCCATTTCACCAACGAGCGCCAAGTAGCAGCATCTTCTAAAACCATTTGGTCGCTACTCACAGACCCCTACGCTTGGCCCCACTTCTATCCAGGCGTCGAACAGGCTCCATCGCTTCAGGGAAGTAATTCGCTCAGCTTGGGAGTTCGGTTCGAAACCAAACTGGCTGGACAACAGGTACTCGCATCGGTGCAAGAATTCGAGCCTCTGACGCGGATCGCTTGGTACGGTGGTCCAATTGACTCGGAAGAGTCCAAGGCTTACCACGCTTGGATCATTACGCCCACTCCTAGTGGGTGCCACCTCCGGACCGAGGAGACGATGAGAGGTCCCCTTTGGATTGAATTAGCCAAGAAAGCTCCCGACGCTTTCTGGCTTACGCACGAAAAACTTCTCGCGAGCCTCGCGAACATCGCGGAAGAGCGGACAAACCATCGCAATGAAGAAGAGACGGATAAATAGTCACTGTTCGTCTTCGAAACAATCGATACCTCAACAGAACTGCAGGAGGATGATCCATGGGTTACGCAATTATTGGTTCCGGCAATGTCGGCAAAGCACTCGCTACCGCGTTTGCACGCAAGAATCTTGAAGTCGCAATAGCAAGCAGACGATCGGTCGAGCTGCTCGAACCCATCGCAAAGGCAATCGGACCAACAATCATTCCCAAAGCTTTGAAGGACGCAGTCGAAGCGGACATCATTTTCTTGGCAATCCCTTTCGGAACCCAGAAGGAAGTTGCCAAAGCTGCCCGCAGTTGGCAGGGCAAGATAGTGATCGACGTAATCAACGCTTATGGCGTTTCTCCAGAGGAACTAGAGGATCTTCCGTCCTCTGTAGTCGTCTCTCACTCCTTTCCCGGAGCGACGTTGGTAAAAGCCTTCAACCATTTGCCCGCCGAAGTCTTGGCCCAAGACCCAAAGGTTAAGGACGGGCGGCGCGTTGTCTTTCTCTCAAGTGACGATGAAAGTGCCGCAGACAAAGTAGCAACTCTGGTTGAACGACTTGGCTTCGCTCCTGTCAAACTTGGCAAGCTCACAGAGGGAGGCTTGCTGGTACAAGCGCGAGGAAAGACTTGGGCGCAGCTGATCTTTCAGGATTTCGTCAAGTTCTAGAGGAGCGAGTCGCCGTCTTGTTCGATCATTCGCCTGAAGGGAGAGCCTCATGCAACCAACCGTCTCGTTCTGGCCTAATGGTGCCCGCCTCGCCGTCAGCTTCTCGCTGATGTTCGAGGGCGGGGGGCAGCCGATATCAGGCGCACCGGGGTTTTTCGAAGAGCCAATGGAAAAGGGCCTGCCCGATTTGGCGACCAACGGTGTTTTCCAGTACGGCATTTACGAGGGCATTCCTCGGATACTCGACCTGATGGATAAACATCAGGTGAAACTCTCATCTTTCATGATCGGCCAAGCCGTAGACAAGGCCCCGGACCTCGCTCGCGAGATCGTAAGACGCGGCCATGAAGCTGGCGCTCATGGCCGCTCTTGGCAGAACAGCTATCTTCTCGATCGAGAAAGCGAACGACGGTTCATTGTCGATGGCATGGAGAGCATTCAAAGGGCTACCGGTCAGACACCAGTTGGATGGAACGCCTACTTCGTTCGCAACTCACCGCATACGCTCGACATACTTCAGAGTCTCGGCTTCGTTTACCACATTGATGAACCAAGTGCAGACCAGCCGTTCATTATCAAACTGAAGGGCGGCGATTTTGTGACAGTACCGTACACTCTGCATCTGAACGACATTGCTTCGTTCACGTTTGTGGGGTGGAATCCGGTCGCTTACGAGCAGGCACTTAGAGACGAATTCGACCAACTCTATGAGGAGGGCGCTCACCGCAGACGAATGATGGTCATTGGTCTGCACGACCGCATCTCGGGTCACGCCAACCGTGTCCGCGTGCTTGATCGCTTTCTCACCTACGCACGATCCAAAACCGATGTATGGTTCGCCCGCAAAGATGAGATCGCGGCCTTGGCGCTGGAGCATAGGGACATTACGCCAATCTACGAACGCGGCGCACCGACAACTACCGGCCTGCCGGGCTCCGCTGCATAAAGAAAAGCCCCGACAAATGCAAAGAGGCAGACTCAGAAGGAGAAACACAAATGTATAACCACGTGATTTGGCCACACCGCTTTGATCCAAAAACCTCTGCGATCTACGCACTCAACGACATTGACGTGAAAGCGCCGCCTGAAATGATTTGGAAATTGTTAGTAGACGCCGAGCATTGGTCGAGCTACTTTCCTGCCGAAAATCAAGTGAAGATCCTGAGTGGCGAGGCGGAACTGGAGCTCGGGACAAAATGGACCCGGATGACCGTTGGCATTCCCACAAGACTTATCGTTACGGAGTATGAGCCGAACACAAGACTTTCGTGGTCGACAACAGTCGATGGCGATGAAACGGGTTCTAGCGCCTATCACGGTTGGGTCATAACGCCCACGGACAGAGGTTGTCATGTCCTTTCTGAGGAGACGCAGCAAGGCCCCTATTTTCTTGAGGCGCTCGGGCGGAAACATCCCGGTGGTCTCTACAGCTATCACCAGGAATGGGTCGAAAAGCTTGCGCGCGCAGCAGAGGCGGAAGCCGCCAAGACAGAGGGCTGAAGTCTCAACCACGGACCAGTTCACCGGCCCGATTCAGCGAAACTCTCTGAAAAAGGAATTCGCCGAAAGGAAATAAGAATGGCAAACACTGACATCGAAAAGGTACTCACCTTCCTTCATGGGCTTAGCTCCGGGGATCCGGAACTTGCGACCGCACAAATCGACCCGAAGAGGTACGTAGAACACAATCCGCGCTCCGGCGATGGGACTGATGGCCTGAGAGGCTTTTTCATTCGTTCGTCCAAAGAGGAACACCATCTTCAGGTAATTCGAGCCTTCCATGACGGTCCCTACGTGTTTACTCACGCTGAGGGAGTGGTCCTCGGTCAGAACATCTTCTTCGACCTTTTCCGACTTGAGGCCGGCTTCATTACAGAACATTGGGTCCTTTCGGCGAATTCGGCTCATCCGAATGAGAGTGGGCACACTCAGACCGATGGTCCCACCGAAGCAGATCTTTCAGTGGACTCAGACGAGAACAAAGCACTTGTCAGGAGATACTACGAGACCGTCCACGTTGGTGGGGACCATAGCAAGATTCCGCAATATTTTGAGGGAGACCACTGCATCCGCCACGAGCCCGGCGTGCGCGACGGAGTCTCAAACTTCAAACAAGATCTGGAACGACTGGTGAAGAACAGAACAATCGATGAAATCAAATTTGTCTTGGGGCAGGGCGATTTCGTTTTCATTCTAGCCAATGGGACGCATCAAGGAGAACCTTGCGCCTACGTCGATTTGTATCGAGTCGATGGTTCGAAGATTGCTGAGCGCTGGGGATTCCCTGAAGAGATACCCTCTGAAGCGGACAGGAAAAACAGTATCAAACTCCTCTAGTTTAAGTCTCAGTATCCAAGGTAGTGAAGGGCTAGTTCGGCCGTCCGCTTTAGCTCGGTCTTGGTCGAGCCGTTTGCTGCTTGGACGGATAGGCCAGCGACCATCATGGAGATATAGCGGGTATAGTCGTCCACGTTGATGTCTTTAGTCAGCTCTCCGCTTTTTCGGGCTTCGAGGAAGCGGTCTTTCATTTCGACTTCATTATGCCTTCGAATTTCTGTCATGAGGTCGCGAGCGGGCGTCGCGTCCACGCTGCAACCCATCGCCCCGGCCAGCGTCATGCAAGTGGAGGGATGGCCAGGCGTCGTGAGAAACGCAATCGTGTTGTGGAAGAGCGCCCGAACTGCCTTTTCGAGTGTGGGTTCACCCAGTGCATCCGTTGCATATTGCGTGCGAGTCTCCAAGTAACGCTTTACCGCGTTTGAAAACAATGCGTGTTTGTCACCGAAGGCTGCATAAATGCTAGAGGGATTCAAACCCATTGCTTGAGTCAGGTCGGCCATCGAAGTACCCTCGAAGCCTCGTTCCCAAAAAAGGAGCATTGCCGCCTCTAACGCCGCGTTCTTGTCAAAACTGATCGGTCGTCCCGTTTTTCCGTTCGCTGTCTTCATATGTTTGTTCGCCACTCTCTATATTAGAGCGCCATTTCATGCATCCGTTGCGTAGGTTTAGACATCTGTAGTGAGTGTTCCGTAATAAGCGGGCCGGATAGAGGAGATTGAAGATGAGCGCACTCGATGGAAAGGTAGCTGTAATCACGGGAGGAAACAGTGGGATCGGTCTTGCGACCGCCCAGCGCTTCGTGGAAGAGGGAGCCTACGTCTTCATCACGGCTCGTCGGCAAACGGAGTTGGATAAGGCGGTGGCGCTTATCGGCAAGAACGTGACGGCTATCGCAGCAGATGTTACGAGCCTCGATGACCTCGATCGTATTGCAACCACGGTGAAGACCCAGAAAGGCAAAGTTGACATCATCGTCTCCAGTGCTGGAATAACCGAGCAGGGAGAAATCGATTCGCTTACACCGGAACATTTTGACAAGGTCTTCAACTTGAATGGGAGAGCTCCCGTTTTCCTGGTACAGAAGTTATTGCCCTTAATGAAGGGTAACGGCTCGATCATCTTGGTGTCCTCGGCCATGCACCTGATGGGAATTCCTGGCCACACCGCCTACGCTGCGACCAAGGCGGCAATGCGCTCGTATGCCCGGACTTGGGCGGCAGAATTCAAAGACCGGGGCATTCGGGTGAACACGTTGAGCCCCGGCGTCACTGACACGCCGATGCTCTCCGATCAGGCGGCGGGACTGGGGGACTATGACGCTGTGGTCAACATGTACAAGAGCATGGTGCCACTTGGGCGACTTGCACGAGCCCAGGAGATCGCAAACGCCGCAGTCTTCCTAGGATCCGAACAAAGTTCCTATTTGACTGGCTCCGATCTGATGGCGGACGGCGGAATAGGCCAAGTCTAGGCAAGGTTGTTTTCAAAGAGCCGCTCTCAAAGGGAGCGGCTCGCGGTTACGGAAACTTGATAGAGTAACAACCCAAATTGGAGAACGCATGAATCGATTCGAAGGAAAAGTGGTCATTGTCACGGGAGCCGGTTCCGGTATTGGCGCTGGCACAGCGCGTCGCTTTCTACAAGAAGGTGCCTCCGTGGCGCTCAACGGAAGGCGCGAACACAAGCTACGCGAGACTCTGGAGGGATTCGACCAGGCCAAGACGCTTGTCCATGCTGGAGATGTCTCGGATGAAGGCTACGTAAAGTCGCTTATAGCGGATACGGTCCGTAGGTTTGGGAAACTCGATGTATTGATCAACAATGCGGGAATCGCGATTTTTGGACCGTTTGAGCAAACAACCACGCAAGATTGGCGCAAGGTGCTCAGTACTGACCTCGATAGCGTCTACTTTACCTCTCGCGAGGCTCTACCTCATCTGTTGAAGACAAAGGGGTCCATCGTCAATCTCTCCTCTGCGTCTGGTATCGGAGGAGATTGGGGAATGAGCTCGTATAACGCTGCCAAAGGCGCCATTACAAATTTCACGCGGGCCTTGGCGCTGGAGTATGGCTCGCGCGGCGTTCGGGTCAACGCAGTGGCGCCGAGTCTCACCTCGACGGAAGCGACGGGCGAGCTTGAGAAGAATGAAGCCGTGCTCTCGGCTTTTCGTGAACGCCTGCCCATCGGCAGAGCTGCGACGCCGGGTGACATCGCCGGGGTGATTGCCTTCCTTGCAAGTGATGATGCGGTTTTCATCAATGGTGTTATTTTGCCGGTCGACGGCGGGCTCGGTGCGTCCAACGGCCAACCAAACTTCCTCAATCTCTTGGGGAAGGGCTGAGAGCGAGCTAGGGAAACTCTGCACAAGTTCTGCGTCCGCGGCCTGATGGATTAATCTGATGGTTAGGGGTGGATGGCGATGAAGCAGCAGACGTTTGCGTCCCAGTCGATCTTTGAGAAGTATGGGCGGAAGTCTCGGCGGGAGCTGTTTTTGGATGAGATGGAAGTGGTTGTTCCGTGGCCCGAGTTACAGGCTCTGGTCGAACCGCACTACCCGAAGGCCGGCAACGGCCGTCGTCCTGTCGGGCTTGCGATCATGCTTCGGACGTACTTTATGCAACAGTGGTTCAACTTGTCCGACCCCGGCGTCGAAGAGGCGTTTTATGAGTCCTTCACGCTGCGGCGGTTCGCTGGTGTTGACCTGGGCGTGGCTCCGGCACCGGATGAAACGACAGTGCTGCGCTTCCGCCACCTGCTCGAAAAGCATGACCTTGGCGGTGCCATGCTCGACGCGGTGAACCTGCATCTGGCGGCCAGGGGCATCCGCATCGAGACCGGCACGATCGTGGATGCGACCATTATTCATGCGCCTTCTTCGACCAAGAACGAGAAGAAAGAGCGTGATCCGGCGATGCGTCAGACTCGTAAGGGCAAGCAGTGGTACTTCGGACTGAAGGCGCACATCGGCGTTGATGCAAAAGAAGGTCACGTGCACTCAGTGGCAACGTCGGCGGCCAACGTCTCCGACGTACACATGCTGCCGGATCTGCTACATGGGGAGGAGCGCAAGGTGTGGGGCGACGGCGGCTATCAAGGCCAGACCAAGGCCATCCGGCAGGCCGCGCCCAAGGCCCAGGACATGACCTGCAAGCGAACCAGGTTCAAGAACTATGTCGATGAAGCGGCAAAGAAGAAGAATACGACGAAATCAAAAGTAAGAGCGA
The DNA here is from genome assembly GCF_000178975.2 of Granulicella tundricola MP5ACTX9. NCBI lineage: Bacteria > Pseudomonadati > Acidobacteriota > Terriglobia > Terriglobales > Acidobacteriaceae > Granulicella > Granulicella tundricola. The sequence goes on from NC_015064.1 coordinate 1,688,544, forward strand.
AAGTAGAACACGTCTTCCGTATCCTGAAGCGCGTCTTCGGCTTCGACAAGGTACGCTACAGAGGCATCGCCAAGAACCATCACCGGCTATGCGCCAACTTCGCCCTCATCAACCTCTACCTCCACCGCAAGCACCTGGCGGGAACCGCCGCCTAGCGCCGGGAGACGGGCTATGAGTCTTCGACTCCGCACAAACCCCAGCCAGAACAAGCAAAGCACGGCCCAACCGCAGAAAAACTTGGCCGCCGACTCAAGTCACACACCGACATCGTCAAATCGGCCGCCTGCGCAGAGGCTCCCTAGGTATGTTTGCCCTACACGTCTTACACCACAACACAAACGAGTCTGTCTAGCTACCAGACTCAACAACCTTCAAATCGGCCCCAACAGAAACACCGGCGAGGATGTGGAGATTTGTCCCTCACGGTCGAAACCCGGCTACAGCTTGCGGCAATCACTCTCGCGGATGAACTTAATTTCACGAGAGCTGCCGAACGCCTTAAGATTACCCAGCCAGCGCTCAGCAAGCAGATCGCTGAACTCGAAGGCCGAGTTGGATTCACCATCTTCAAACGAACGCAGAAGAAGGTGGAGCTGACCGATGCCGGGCAAGTCTTCGTCAGAGGATGTAAGGATGCCCTAGCATTGTTTGAGAAATCTTTGAGGCTTGCTCGCGCAACGCATGAGGAGGTTCTGCCTGTTCTCACCGTCGGGCACTCTCCATACATTGATCCGGGCCTTGTCTCCGCTCTTCTAAGCGTTCATCTCCCTCTACATCCGGACTTGCGATTACGTATGGAAAGCATGTTTGCTCTTGATTTGGCGCATGCCGTAGTGGCCGCCGAGCTTGATCTGGCAATTATCACTGAGCCTTCAGACAATCCACTCCTCACGAACGTCCTAATAGCGACAGCGCCGCTCTGCATTGCGATGCCGGCCGATCACCCTGCGGCGCACCGGAGAAGTGTCACGATGCAGGATCTAGCCGGCATTGGTTGGATAATCTTTTCTCGTAGAACCCATCCAAAGATCTATGAACGGGTGTTGGAAGTCGGACGGCAAGCCGGCATCTCTCCGGTGGAATTGCATCATTACCTAGGCGCGCAAGAGGTGGTTCAGCTCATCACCGAGAACCTTGGTGTCGCCTTCGTTCCAAAGGGTGTGTCAGACACAATGCAAAGCCAAGAAATTGCAGTCAGGCCGCTGTCGGAGGCAGCCCTCCAAGTGCGAAGTTATTTGGTCCTCCGTGCAGATGAGTCGTCTCGTCTCGTGAATGAATTCGGGCGAGCTTTTCTGCGGAAAGTGATTCCAAACGGAAATATCGTTGATTCTTCAGGGCAAATGCGCCTTGGACTCTAAGATAGATCGAGCCTTCGCGAAGTCTTCTCAACGGCGGAAACGCAAAACTTCGTATGGCACGAATAAATGCGTATAATGGTTTGCAGAGGCCGCGATGCAAACTGCAACTCAAACCGATGAACTGATCGTCTGGACGAAGCCGCAGGCGCTCGAAGAAGCGAAATCTGTCTTTGCGTCTTATGGCCCGAAATTCCGCACAGCGGGTAATGAGAAGGGTCCCGTTTTCAGCAAAGGGCAAGTGGGCGTCGTCTACCTGTCCCATTCCGAGGAGGACAGCGCGATCGAGACGACCCTTGCCGCGCTTCGCAATGCTAAGGTCTCTTCGATTGTCTTCTACGTTCCCCATCAGTCCGCAGACTTCGCATTCAAGGTGGGAACAATGATGGGCCGGCGGAAAGGGATTAGCGCGGAGTGGGCGTTCAACTTTCCGCATTTGCGGCAACTCCTCAAGGCGCGGAACATTCGTGCTCACGTCCGCCATCAGGAGAACCATGCGAGTTCATTCGATCTACTCGAAGCAAGGCGACGCTTGGGGTTGAGTCAGACGCAGTTGGCAAGCGCCTTGAACGTGACCGTCCGAACACTCCAAAACTGGGAGGTTGGGAAAGGCACGAGTCTGTTGGCAAAGAAGACAGGCGACCTCCGCGATCTTCTATCCAGAATGGACGACTATGTCGTAGCTCCCAAGGAGACGGAGTGGCTCTCCTCCCCTCTGGAAGCTTTCGGTAGTCGCACACCGCAGCAACTGATTGTCGAAGGCCGGATGCGAGACATCGTGATTGAGTTCGACAGATTGCGTGAGGGCCAGCCCGTTTGACATTCACTGCCAAGCAGCGTGCCGCAATCAAGAGTTGGATTGGCACGGCAGGCCCCGTCACGGAGACGTTCTTTCGTAGTGTCGAACGGCGATGGATGGACCCCGACGATGTCCTGAGCGGAGAGGGCACAGTGGCCAGCGGAGGTCGCTTTGCGGCTGTTGGCGTGCGTGCTGTGTACCTTTCGACAACCGATACAGGCGCCAGCAAAGAGACCACAGCACGGAAGTCGCGGCTCGGGGGTTCAGCGCTCATCAGCACGGCGAAGTATCCGCGTGTTGTGTTTGCCGTGACGGCCAGACTGGAGCGCGTGCTGAGACTGGAGTCCCTCGGATCATCTGGTCCAGGTGGGGACGTTAGGAAGGCCTGCCTCGATGAAAGCGATTTAACAGCATCCGTCTATGTCGCGACGCAACTCGAAAAAGCCGGTATTCAAGGAGTGATCTTTCCGAGCGTCGTCGAAGGTGGCGACGACAATTTGATCGTCTACGTCGCAAACTGTAAGGCAGGTGCGCTCAGGATTCAGAATGAAGACGAGTTCATTCAAGAGGCAACGAAAATCGCCGCAAAGCGTCAGGGCCTTCAACTTCTTAATGACAATTTATGATCGGCGATTTTTTTACTTCTCCAATTTGCCGTTGAGAACAGCTTCTACTGTCTCCAAGAGCTTTTGAGGGCCACTCATTTGATGTACAAAAACGTCGCTCTTCTCGATGCACGGACTCGTCACCGCCGCTAACACTAGAGTGACAGTCTTTGGATTGATCGAGTGAGCGGTCATGATCGCGCGTTCGCAGTCCGAAGAAGACAGCGTATGGCAGAGGAGGAGGAGGGAGATGACCCTTTGATTCAGCTGACATTCAACTTCTTCAAGACTTGCGGACCGTGCGACCTGAAACCCGGCGCTCTCCAGAAGTCGAGTGCGCGTGTCGAGCAACATCGCGTCGATGCCAAACACGAGAATCCATTTTCGCTCGGACATTCACTGTCTCAGAACAACGCCTCGTATGGAACTGTATCCACTTCTATAGTATTCGTTCCACAAGTGCTGTCTGTCTGTTGGGAAACATAGAGTGAGATTTTGAGCCATGCGCGAATAATGGGTGACTGCGTTGGGCACGTCGTGGCGGTGCTATTCACCCTTCAAATGCTCTCGCCATCTCCGCAAACTGCCGACCCTAAGCTCTTCGCCGGCAGCCCTCATTCTTTCGAAGGGCGAGGCTCGCTCCTCAGTGATATCTGGCAGTCGCAACCGACCGGAATCACGCTCCATCACCTGACAGGCGGGACAAATGAACTTCGTGGTCACAGCCGGGTTGTCGCTTCGACGTACTTGCCAATCTGTCGAGTCGATCTCGCTCAGCAATTCGCTCATCGGAGCAGTTCCCGTCACATCGCTGTCGCACATTCCAAACCTCGAAGCACAGGCATCACAGTCGAGCACAAACGCGGTACCATCGGGGTACTTCGAAACTCCCTCGGCGAGCATCCAGATCGGCATTCTCATAGACTAACTTTCGAAGTCTGAAGGCATCCAAAAACGGCTGGAAAGCCGTCCCAGAAATCGCCATTTGAATCCCCATTTCGCGTGTGGGGAAGGGCGTGGGGGACGATGTGGAAAACTCGCATATCTCCTTTATTTACAACGCCTGTGTATCCCTGGGGGGCAAACAAAACACCTAAAACTTGAACTTCCTCGCACCTCCCCAAACATCCTCGCACGCGAGGATGTTGTTGTTCTACAGTGACTTACAGGAAAATAAAGCGCGTGAGCGTCCGAAGGCGTGTGAGTGCAGGCGGACTTTTCTGCGCTTACGAATGCGGTCATCAACAAGGGATGTCGTGATGCGAAGGCGATCATCGAGAGCCGATCATGCCAACGACGCGGCACGGCGTCAGATGAATCGACGGACGCAATCTCTTGGCGGGCGGCCATCAGCGACTTTGTAAAGTCATAGAAAGCGTCTTCTCCAGCGATCGTCTCACTTGTGCCGTGGGTTCACTCCTTCACTTTCGTCATGTGGTATCAGTCCGCCATACATCGGGGCCGACGCACAACCATGCGGGACACGCTAAGTGGAGCTGGTGAGACGGGTGCCGACGGCTGCGAAGAAGTCAGCGAGTTTGCTGGAGAGGCTGGACATGGACGCGATGGCGCCGAGGGCGATCAATGCGGCGATGAAAGCGTATTCGAGCACGTTCTGTCCCGTGTCGTCGCCTATGAGATCGCCGAACAGGATTTTACACATGTCCATGACAGCACTTTAGCCTCCGGGATGTCACGGAGGTATCCCCCGGAGGTGGTATCAAGATGGTCTTGGATTGGACGATTAGCTATCGCTTCCATTGATAGAGAACGGTTTGGCGTGTTGCACCGTCTTTGGCGGGAGCCTGGGTGAAGCTCTCGGAGTCAAGGTCTACGAAGGTCTGGCTGAGGCTGGCGAGGTTGCGGGAGAAGAAGGCCGGGGTCGTGCCGGCGGATGGCGAGGCGGAGTGATCGAGCGTGGCTGTGAGATGGAGAAATGGCGGACGCTCAGCACGGTGACTGAAGCCAGCGATGGTGGAGGCGATGCGGGGGGAGTGGGTAGCGGTGCGCTGCGCGGAGAGGAGCTGATGGAGGGTTGGGTAGTCGGACGCGAGGACGCAGGTGTTGCCGATGAGCGCGAAGGTCAGGGATTGGGGGCCTTCGAGGCTGTATGAGGAGCTGCCGCCTTCGTCGCGCTGAGTCCACTGCAGGCTGGTGCCTGGCGAGGAGAGGCGTGGGAGCAGGGCAGCGGTGAGGGCTTGCTGGAGGGTGGTGGGGCTCCAGGGGGCGGCGGCCGTGAGGGCGACGGCGGTGTGGATTGGAGTGAAGGTGCTGGGAGCGGGGTCGACGGTAGAGAAGGAGAGAAGCGACGTGGGGGTGGCGGAGGAGAAGAGGGTGCGGAGGGCGGTGAGGGCTTGCTCGCGGGGTTGGGCGGGGAGCGTGGGCTCGTCGATGCGCTGCTCGAGGTTGGTTGAGGTTCCTGATTCGGGGGTGGAGAGATCCGCTTGCGGGGCGATGTGGGTGTCTGAATGTTCCGTGGGTCTGCGGGAGAGGAGCTTGTCCTCAAACTGGGTGAGGATGTCTGCTGTAGTGGGGGCGGACTGAGCTCGGTAGACGCCGAGGCCGGGTGGGACGAGGTCGAGGACGGAACTGAGGTCTGAGGTTTGGGGCTGGGTGTCCGGGTCGGCGGGGATGAGGACGCGCTCTTCGCGGAGAGCGTCCGGGGAGCGGTAGAGATCGCTGAGGGCGGCGATGTACTGCTTCGTTTCTGAGACGTTCTGCTGAATCCAGTAGCTGCGGAAGTAAGGGGAGCGGACGATCTTGGCGAGGTTCAGGGTCATGCGGAGATCGCCGGGGGTCTTGCTGGCAGCGGCTATGGTGGTGGCGTACCAGGTGTCGTTGAGGAGGGTGCGGCTGGTTGCGGCGGCTGGGTGCTGGAGGAGTTCAAGGGCGCCGGCGAGGAGGTCTTCGCGGGTGGCGAGGAGGAGGTAGTCGCCCTGGACGGCGAAGGCTACGGTGCGGGCGGGCTCCTGCTGGGTGCGGACGAAGAAGGTTGCGTCGCCTGCCTTGCGCTGCTCAAAGCGGTCACGGAGCTGGAGAAGCGGGGTTTTGGCGGCGTCGCCGGGCGGGAGGCGAGTGATGTAGAGGAACTCGAGATTGCCGATGTCGTACCAGGCGAGGAGGCTTTGACGGCCGGCGATCTGCTGGAGGAAGTTTGAGTCGGGTGGGAGACCGGCGGTGGTGGCGAACTCATCCTGGGCCTGGCTGAGACGGTCAAAGAGGCGAGAGCGGGAGAAGCCGGCGTAGTTGTCGCCAGCGAGCCAGCGCTTGCGCTCGGAAGAGTGGGTCCAGGCGGCAAGGACTGAGGCGAAGTCTGGGGATTCAATGGCGAGGAGGGCCCCGGGCGGGGCATAGGAGGCTAGGGGGGCAGGTCCCGGTGCGCTGGATTGGAGGGCTGCGTAGACTGCTCCTCCGCAGAGGATCAGCAGCAGGAACGAGATGAGGGGGATGCGGAGAGATCTCATTTAGGCACCTGGGCTGCTGCGGCGGTGAGACGGGGGCGTACGAGGTTGGTCTGGGTGAGGGCGTTCTGGAGGATGGGAAGGCGGGAATTGTTCTGACGCTGGAGGTTCAGGGTGTCCTCAAGGGTGGTGATGCGGGATTGGAGGGTGAGCTTTTGGGGTGGGGCGTTTGTGAGTTCAAGGGCTGCCTGAAGGTCTGTGATGGCCTCAGCGGAGGCGTGGGTGTGTTCATGCATGGAGGCTAGAGCCAAGGCGAGGGACAGGCGGGAGGCGGGGGTGTTGAGGATGGAGTCGACGGAGTATGGGATGTCGAGTGTGGGCATGGTGTCTGTCTGCGGGGCTTCGTTGTCTGGCTGGGCGTCGTCTGGGGTTGCGGGTGGGGCGAGGAGGGAGCGAATGGCTGGGAGGATCGGCTCGATGGCTGCGCTGGCTTGCTCATCGTGGGACTGGGCTAGTTCCGCGTGGAAGAGCTGGAGGCGCAGGCCGTTGCGCATGGCGTCCGGGGCGATCTTGAGGGCATCGCGCAGTATCGTGGAACGCTGTGCGGGCGTGGCCTGGGTCGCTGCGAGGATGCGGGCGTATACGAAGTAGGGTTGATCGGCTTGTTGGGGGGTGGCCTTACCGCTGGCGACCAGATTGAGCTCCGCGCTGCTGAACTGTTTGGCGGTGGGTGCGGAGTGGAGAGCTTCTGCAGCTTGCGCGCGCAGGGCGTAGGGTGCGTCGTCGCCCGCGGCCAGGGCGGAGAGTGTGGCTGAGGCCGCAGAGGTCTGTTTGAGGGCAAGTTGCGCCTGGCCGAGGCGTAGGCGGAAGTTGGGGTTCCAAGGTGTGCCGTTGGCGAGGCGGGTAAGCAGGGGTAAGGCTTCGGCGTTGTGGCCGGTGCGGACGAGGAGGGTGGAGGCGGCGTCCAGGTTGTCGTAGAGATTGCCCTGGAGGGTGAGGCGGTTGAGGAGATCGAGTGCGCCGGGAAGGTCGGCGGTGTCGATGCGGGCTTCCGCGAGAGCCAGGTAGTCAGGCGCGGTGAGGAGTTGTTGCTGGAGCTTCTGCTGGAAGACGTATTCGAGGAGCAGGCGGCTGTTGGCGCTGTCCTTCTCCAAGCGAAGCCGGTTAGCAGCCAGCGAAAGTTGGCTGAGGGAGGGTGCCGCAGATGGGTCTGATTGATATGTGGCAAGCAGCGCGGGCAGTTGGGATTGACGGGCAGCGAGGACGATGGAGGCGAGTTGGAGGGGATCATCCTGACGCTGGGAGGCGGGGATGGAGTCATAGAGGTGCTGTGCGTCGGCGATGCGGTTGGCGGTGATGAGCCAGTTGAGATAGGTGGTCTGGACGGTCGTGAGCTGGGTAAGGGAATAGTCGTCGTATCCCGTGGATTGGGCGGCGGGCTCAGACTGCGGATGCCCCTGGAGAAGAGCGATCTGGAGACGGTAGACGCGTTCCATCTGTGGCTTGGGGAACCAAGGCTCGTATGCCAGTGCGGAAAGGCTGTTGGACTGCGCCGAGAGCGGCATGGACTTGATAAGCGAGATCATCCAGTCAACTGCTTTTCCGAGGTTTTCCTTTTCAAGCGAGAGCCACGCGGAGTGCAGGAGTTCCGAGGAACGGTAGTCGCCGTTCTTTCGGAGATAGGCGTCCAGGACGAGGCTCATGCCGGGCTTCAACTTTGCGCCCAGTTGATGGTCGTGAGCTTCTTTGGCGAGAACGCCGAACTGGGTCCAGAAGGTTTCTGGGACAGCGTGCTCGTCCACCATTGCGCGGAGTTTGGTGAGACCTTGATTCCATGCGGCGAGAGCTTCTTCGTGGCGATTGGCGGACCAGAGGGCCTCCGCCATGGCGATATTGGGTGTGGGGTCTATGGGGTCAAGCTCGATGGCGTGGCGGTACTCTCCGAGCGCACCGTCTACGTTGTGCGCGTCGAGATAGAGCTGGGCGAGGGCAAGGTAGCTGGCGGCATCGTTGGGAGCGTGCTCGATGTCAGACGGCAGGAAGTCTTCCGGATCGTGTGTCGGTTTAGGAGATAAGGTCAGCCAGACGCCGTAGCGTGAGCCGTAGTAGAACCATGGATCGCCGACAAGTTGCCTGCTCTTGTCTGGCCTGGATTGCAGGCGCTCGCCGATGGTCTGATCGGCCAGCGCTGCCTGGAAGGCGGAGTCAGTGGATGATGACATATCGGCGAAGTAGAGACCGAGGAGAGCGGAGTTGGCGCTGGCCCAGACAGGTGCGCGGCCGAGGGAACGGTTTTGCAGAGCTTTGTAAGCGAGAGGCTGGGTGGCGTTTGCCAAGACGAAGTTTGCAGCTTGATCCGCAACGTGACTCTTGCCGGTGGTGAGTTGAAGGAGAGCGGTTAGGTCACCGGCGAGGTAAAGCTCGAAGAGACGCTGCTCTGCCTGTTGCTGTTGATGGCCGAGGACGAGCTTGCGGAGATCGGCGATCTCATGGGTTTTATCGCCGGCGTCGCGCCATGCTCGCGCGGCCATGGTAAGGACCTTGGTTTGGACGTTCGGCTTGACCAGCGCGGCGTAGGCATCGAGCGTTTGAGCGCGGACAATGTTGTCCATGCGGGAGGCTTCGAGTGTGTCGAACTCATTGAGCCGTGCGGTCCCAAGGCGGGGAGAGTTGAGGAGCACGTCGCGCCGCCAGACCGCCTCACGATCTTTGAGGCCGGCGGTGCGGGCGGCGGGAATCCATGTGGCGGCTACTTCCGCTGCGGGACGGTTGGCGCGCCGGGCGTCAAGGAGGGTGGCGAAGGAGGACTTTTCTTCGGGCGTGTAGAAGGATGCGACGGCGTTGCAGAGTTGCTGGACTGCGTCGCGATAGGTGGTCTGGGCCTGTTGCTGGCGCATAGCGACGAGACGCTTGCGCCAGTCTGCGTCCGTCACCGATGCGAGGCCTTTTTGCTCTACCTGCTGGACGATGACGGCGGGCGCGGACGGAGAGGTTGTGGAGGACTGGAGCAGGCGAGTGAGGAGGGCGAAAGCATCTGAAGCTTTGCGCTGGCGCGCGAGGAGACGGACGTAGAGGACGGCTCCGGAGTTATTTTGTGGTGTGGTGAGTAAGTCGTCGCCTGCGAGCTTGACGCCTTCTTCCGCGAAGGTCGTGGCCTGTGAGATCAGGTTCCAGGATTCAAGTTGGTCCGCTACGCGGAAGTTGTTTCCGGCAGAGGCTGGGCGGCCTTCGATCCGGGCGGTCTGCAGGGCTTTGACGGCGAGGTCCGGCTTGCCCTGGCGGGCACGGGCGAGAGCGGACTTTTCCATCCATTGCGGATCGCGGTAGGTAAGGAGATAGAGGCGGTCGTAGTCGGCGCAGGCCGCGTCAAAGGCCTGCTGATGCTCTTCAAGATCGGCGCGGGCGATGTATAGATCTGGCCGGTCCGCGCGGATGGCGATGGCCTTGGAGTAGGCGGCGAGAGCGCCGGGGTAATCTTCGAACTGGACGTCGACGCGGGCGAGATCGATGAGGAAGCGGGAGTCTCGAGGGGAGTTTGCGGCGGTCTTATTGAGGAAGGCGATGAGGCGTGTCTCGCGAGCGTGCAAGCGGGCGTAGGAGGCTGCGGCCTGAAGAATGGTGGGGTCTTCCGGGAAGGCACTGATGAGTGCGATGTGTTGGTCGATGGCGCCGTCGTAGTCCTTGAGGGTGGTGAGGGCGGGGATCATGGCGTGGCGGGCGAGGGCGATCTTGTCTCGCTTTTCTGGCGCTGAGAGTGGGGCGGTCTTGAGAGCCGCGAGGGTGGAGGAGTAGAGATCGCGGAGTGCGGCGTCGTCATGCGCGAGGGAGAAGCTTTGCGCTTGAAGGTTCAGGTATTGGGGGTTGAAGGGATCGGCGTTAAGCAGGGGTTTGAGGAGGGTGCGAGCGCCTATGTAGTCTGCGCTCTCATTCGACTTCGCGATGGCTTCGAGGGTGTAGCCGCAGGCTAGGGTTGGGTTGGCTTCATGCGAGGCCTGGACGAGGGTGGCGACGGCTTGCTTTGGCTGCTTGTTGTTCCAATAAAACTCTGTGGTGGTGCGGACGACGCCGATGAGCTTTGGGTTGGACTGATGGACCGAGTCGATGAGGTGAAGTGCGCTGGGGAGATCGCCCGCGTCGCGGAAGGCGTTGGCGAGTTGGAATTGAAGTTCGATGTGCTGGATGGGGTCAGTGGCGAGAGCGATCTCATGTTGGATTGCGCTGCGGTATTGAGCGGGAAGTTGATGGGCCTGGCTGAAGGTTGCGAGTTGCTGGAGGGAATCCACGGTGGTGGATTTGTCGATGGCTGCTTCGACGAGAGGGGCGATGGCAGATTTCTGCTGGAGGGCTTCGAGGATGTCGGCGCGGAGTTCAAGGGTGGCGAGGGTGGGATGCGCGGATGCGGCGGACGCTGTGGCTTGATCGATGAGGGTCTTGAACTGCGGGCGCGTGGCGAGGGTGAGGAGGCGGCTGTGGGCGTCGGATTCGGTGCCCGCTTCGGATTCGGTACCGTGGGTGTGTGCAGGCTCGGCTGTGATCGCGGCTATGTACTCTGCGATGGCGCGGGGGACGTCACGTTTGTTCTCGTCGATTGCGCCCGCCTGATAGGCGTAGAGTGCAGGGTTATTGAAGTGCTTGCGGGCAGATTCGATCTGGGCGAGGGCCCCGTCGAATTGGAAGTAATCCCAGAAGACGGTGGCGGACTCGAGGTAGCCGTCCGGGAGCCCGGGGTGGATATTTGCCATGGCGAGCCAGTATGGGGCGGCCTGGGTCAGCTGATTGCCGGCGTCAAGGTTGAGGCTGGTTGCAGTGCTGTCGGCGTAGGTGTCGCCGATGGTTGCGAGGTGGTCGAGGTTGGTGGGGTCGGCTGCGGAGAGATGCCGGCTGATGTTGACGGAGTGGGCGATCTGGGTAGGATCGAAGTAGGCAAGAGAGCGGAAGACGCTGGCGGCCTCCGTGCCGATGCTTTGTTCTGCCGGGTACTGATCAGCCAGTTGGCCCAGCAGCGGCGCGCTCTGCTCAAAGTGGGATTGCCAGAGGTAGAGCTCGGCGAGTTCCTGTGCGGCTGCGGGATTTTTTGTTTGTTCGGCCGGTGAGGGTGCGAGCGCTTCAAGGGCGGCTAGTTCTGTGGGGAGCTTCTGGGTGCGGCTTAGTAGATCGAAAAACTGGGCTTGCAGGTCCGGGGACTCCTGCCAATGCTCACGGAGAAGTCGCTCGTGCGCTGCGGGGTCTGCGGTGCCTTTGGTCTCGTAGGCGGAGAGGAGGTTTCGCGTGAAGGCGAGGTCATGAGGGAAGCGCTGGTGGGCGTAGAGGTTGAGCTGGAGGTAGGCCTCTGGCCAGGTGTGATTGACGTTTGCGAAGTACTGCTCGAGGTCTGTGCCTTCGAAGGTATCGACGACCTTGCGGGTGAGGGTGGAGAAGTCCTCGCGGTGGCGCTCGCGGAGATAGAGGCGAGCGAGCTTGTTATAGAAGCTGGTGTCGTTGAAGCGGGCGAGGGCCTGCTGGTAGACCTGCTCCTGCTGGGCTGCGAGGTTGTTCTGCTGGAGGAAGTCTGCAAGGCGCTCGTAAAGGAGCGGATCGTTGGGGTTGCGGTCTAGTTCCTTCTTGAGTACGGCAAGTGCGGCGGGAAGTTGGTTGGTCGTGGCGAGACGCCCGAGGTAGCGATTGAGGATCTGCTGGTAGGCCTGGGCTTTGGCGGTGGTGGAGGGTGGGGTGGGGGTCAGGACGAGTGCCTGCTGGAGCAGGGCTGCCGTGGACGGAGGCGCGGAAGTTTGGACTTCTAAGGTCTCGGTGTCCGTGGCTGAGGGAGTAGTGGCGGGCGCTTGAGTGCCTGCTGCGGTCAGGGGCATGCCTTGCAAAGGTGCGGAGAGTTCCGTGAGCAGGCTTTCGTACAGGGCGAATTCAGCTTTGGTGTCGCCGGTTCGTGCATAGGCGTCGGCTAACTGCAAGGCAACTTGCATGCGCTCTGGCGCTTGTGTGAAGTCGGCGAGGAACTTCTGGCCGGCTTGCTTGACGGCGGTGTCGTCCCCGTAGGTCGCGAGGGCCTGGATGAGATCGGCATGAAGGGCTGGGCGGGCGGTTGAGGTGGGGAAGCGCTGGTCCAGGCCGGTGAGGAGTTCTGCTGCCTTGGCGCGGTGGAAGTATGGGACGGCCTTTTGCTCTTCGCTGCTTAGCTCAGATGCAGGGTTTTGGGAGTTGAGCCAGAGGGAGAGGATGCCGTTGAGATAGCCGGGGCCTCGGTCGATGGTGGCAAGGTCGCCATAGATGGAGAGATTGCCGGAGCCCAGGTCGATCGCCTGATCAGGCGCGTTAAGGAGGATGTGGATGATGCCTGCTAGACCCGCTTCTTCAGGTGACTGAGAGGTGGCGGCGAGATGGCCGGGCGTGGATGCGAGGGCGAAGTAATAACGTGCGGCCGATGGATACTGCGAGAACCGGCTAAGTAAGGTGGCGAAGGTGTAGAGCTCGTCCGGAGACCATGGAGTGTGGCTCGCATCCTTGCCGGCGGCGTAACGGGCTATGGTGTCAGTTGCGGCTTGGGTTCGGCCTTGCTGCTGGAAGTAGAAGACGATCCGGGTGGCTGCGTTGAGATCGTCCGGATGTTGCACAAGTTGAGCTTGTGCATTGGTCAGCATGGCGTGGGCTGTGTGGGTCGCGGTAAGGAGCTGGAAGTATGTCTGGATCAGGTCAGACGGCCAGAGAGGTTGATACTCCTTGTCGAAGAGGGCGAGGGCGCGGGTGGTTGCGTCTGGAGTGTTCTGGTCCAAGGCCAGGAGAGCGGTGGCCTTGATGGGCAGGATCTGGTCCTGGGGGAAGGCGGTCTGGTAGTCGGCGATGGCGTGCTGGGTTTCGTCGAAACGGCGCTGCCGGAGGAGGGTTGAGATAAGGGTTGCGCGGGGGGCTGGTTCTTGTGGGTAGCGGGTGATCCAGGCTTTGTCGATGGCAAGGGTAATGTCGTCGGAGAGGCCCTGGTCGTGGGCTACGCTTAGGGCGCGTGGGTACGCCATCCAGGCTTGCTGTTTGTCTGCGGAGAGGAACTTTTCAGTTGCAGAAGATGGCAAAGAGGCGGCTTGTTGAAGTGCGGTGATCTCCTGCTGGGCCTGGTTGCGGCGATGGTAGTAGTCGGCTAGTTGGAACTCTGCAGCTGCGGATTCTTTCGAGTGCGCGGCGAAGCTCTTCCAATCCTGTTCTGCGGCGGTGAAGTCGAGCGCCTGCTCATCCGCATGGGCACGCAGTGCGTATAACTGCGCGGTATCAGGTTTGGCGGAGACGAGCGCGGTGAGCTCGTGCTGTGCCTCCGCGGGTGGGCGTGGGTAGAGCATGCGGATGCCGGGGAGATCCATCGTGCGGTAGAGCGCGGCTTCGATGGAGGAGTTGGAGACGACGGACTGCATCCAAAGCGGCAGGTCTGCGCGGGCTGCGAAGGTTGCGGGGACAGCCAAGGCAACGAGGACGCCAATGCGGGCGAGGGTGCGATCAGGGAATGACCTCAATCCTCACCTCCTGCGATCCGACGTTGTGTGCGAGGTCTTCCCCGGTGACCGAGAGGGTGTAGGTCCCGGGGGCCATGGTGTCCGGGATGCGGAGTTGACCGGTGTTGGCTGCAGCGGCGTTGTTCCAGCGGAGGTCTACGGGTGCCGCGCCTTCAAGGTGGGCGGTGAGGGTTTGCGTTGAGGCTGGGGCGCCGGCTTTGACGAGCATGATCTCGCCACGATGGAAGCGTATGCGCTCCAGCTTGATGCGTATGGTGGGCGGTGTGGAGTTGATGACGAAGCTCTTCTGCTCTGAGTAGGTATTGCCGCGAACGTCGCGCAGGATGAGACGGACCTGGTAGGTGCCGTCGCTCATGTCGGTGGGGGCGAGGAAGCGGGTCTCCCAGAGGCGGTCGCTGTCAGGGCCCTTGGTTGTGTCTTCCGATGGCAGGTGGCGAAGCGGCTTGGTGAGGCCGAAGGGGAAGAGGGCGATGACGGAGGTGATGGTGGGGTCGGTGTGGATGCGGAGGACGGGATCGCCGGGGCGGATGACGCGCGGGCGCAGGAGGGAACGCGGGGCGGCAAGGAAGGAGGTGTAGGGCGTGACGAACTTGTAGCGGCGGGAGAGCTCGATGATCTCGTCGATGGCGGCGCGGGACTCGCCTTCGCGGGTGATTTGATCGAGAAGGATGTTGACCCTGGCCTGAGCCCAGAGGCGCGGGAGTTGAGGATGCTCGAGGGACTCCGCCGGGAGATCCAGGGTGGCTGAGGCTATGAGAGGCTTGCCTTCGCGGTCGGCCTGGGCGGTGAAGGTGACGTGTTTCGTGGGGGTGAGGTAACGACCGACCCAGGCTGCGAGGGAGCCGGGGTAGACGGCCTCATCGAGGGGATAAACATTTTGTACGGAGGCTGATGGCGCGGCCTCGAGGTGCAGTCCGGGCGTGGGATGTGAAACGCTGTGGGCGAGGAAGACGTCGAGCTTGGGCTGTAGGGGCTCGGTGGTTAGTACGTTTTCAAAGAGGCCGTCGTTGCGGGCGAGGAGGCGCAGGAGCGGGAGGTTGGCGTCGTCACCGATGGCGAAGACATTGGTGCGGGGATGGGTGGAGTGGTTCCACTGCTGGGTGTAGGCTGCGGCGATCTTGTTGTCGAGGATGGTGACGCCACGATCGGAGTTGCCATCGGTGAAGAGATAGAGGCTCTGGTTTGGAGACTTGGCTTGCGTGAGCGCGGCGGCGAGTGCTTTGCCTAGGTCCGTTCCGCCACGGAGACGACTCGCTCGAATGAATTGCAGGGCTTCCTGGACGGATTCAGGAGTGGCTTGGGTAGGGTCTGGACGGAACCAGGAGAGGTCTTGGTTGAAGAGCATGAGGGAGAAGCGGTCGGTCGGTTGAAGGCTGCGGAGAACAGTTTCAAGAGCTGCATAGCTTCGTTCAAGCTTGTCCCATTGCATGGATAAAGACGTGTCGAGAAGAAGGATCACATTGCGTGGCTCTGATGCATGGGTGGTGGCGGGTGGCTCCGGCGCGATGAGGGTTTGGGCGAGGAAGAAGCCGGGCTCTGGCTGCGGGGGCTTGGGAGATCGCTCGGTGGCGGATGGGAGAGGCGGGTGCGGGTTGCGGAAGGTGGAGACGATCAGGGTGTCGGCTGCCTTGGGATCGAGAGTCCATGTGGCGGCAAGATCGTCGGTGAAGGTTACGTTGTTGGACTGCCATACGCCGACGACAGTGTGAGCATCCTGCTTGCTGAACTGCAGGGGAAAGGCCTGATTTGTGAGATGGAAGTTGGAGATCGCGATTGACGAGTGGAGTTCAATGTGAATGCGAAGATGGGCTGCGGTCTGCTGCGCCGCGTCTGCTGGTTTGAGGGGAAGGACGAAGCTTTGGCCGAGACGATCGACCTTTAATTTCTGGTGGTATTCAAGCTCAAGGCGCTTGGTGCCGTAGGCGGGGATGGGGGTGATGTGGGCGGTGAAGGTGGAGTCGGCCTTGGGGTCGGAGCCGTCGCGCTCCCCGGCTTCGAGGAGGCCGGGATCGATGGCCTGGGCGCGGGCTTCGGAGTAGATCTCCTCGGCGCGTTTGCGCTCGAGGATGACGGCAGGGATGCGGACGGGACCGTCCCAGACGGCGAAGTCAGAGACGGTGCTGCCGGTGGGGAGGGCGAAGGTATAGTTGCCCTCTTCGACCTGGTTGGTGTGGTTGGCGAAGATCTGCGTAACGAAGATGCGGGCGTCGCCGTTGTCGATGACGATCTCCACGTTCATCTCTTCGAGCGAGAGGACGGCTGGATCAGGCTGGTCCTTGTCCTTGGGGACGAGGACGCCGGATTGGCTTCTCGCGGGGATGAAGGCGACAAGCAAGAGTGCTAAGAGAAGCTGGATGCGAGCGCTCATGGGAGCCTCGCTTCTTCGACTCGGACAATGCCGTTGTCTGTGCCTATGTAGAGTTCGCCATCTTTCTCGGCGAAGGCTGTGACGTTGCGTGAAGGAAGTCCCGCGGTGATCTGGGACCAATGTTGCGAGGAGATGGTGTAGACCAGAAGACCGCTCTCAAGTGAGCCGGCGAAGATGTGTTGGCTGGTGCGGAGCATGGCGTTGGGATTGATGACGGCGGTTGTGTTGGCTCCGTTGAGGGGGGTGACGTGGCCGGTGCTGTCGACCTCTGTGATGCCACCGCCGTAGGTGCCGACGAACCAGGTGTCGGATGCGGAGGGATGCGGCACGCGGACGATGGCGGTGATCCAGTTGCGCTTCAGGCCGGAGTTAGAGAGGGTGAGGTTCTGGCGGACGGCGCTGTCGTCCAGGACGGAGATGCCGCCGAGGGTGCCGGCCACAATGTGGGCGCTCGTGGTTTCGCTGGCGAGGGTGTAGACGTGATTGTTGACGAGGCCCTGGAAGGTGTAGAGGCTCTGGGGGCCGGCGGGGGTGAAGAAGGTGAGGCCGGCGGGAGTGGCGAGGGTCATGCCGGTGCTGGTGAAGGCTACGTCGGTGATCTGGTCTGAGATGAGGCCGTCCTTGCGGAGGAGGATCTGGCGTTCCTTGGGGGTGTTTGCGGTGGGATCGAAGAGGACGAGACCGTTGGCGGTCGCTACGTCCATGGTGTGGCGTTGCGGGTCGGGTACGATGCGATTGACGCAGAAGATGTGGTCGTCCTCGACATGCTCCGCATGGCTGGTTGTGAGGTCGAGGACGTCAAGGCCGTGGTCGAAGTAGCCGACCCAGAGACGACCGTCGGGGGCGAAGTTGAGGGCGGCTACGTTGCGGTCGGAGAGGGTTTGGGACGGCGAAGTGGTGATCTTCTGCCAGCCTGCGGCTCCATCCTGGCGTAAGAGTCCATCCTGTGAGATGGCGAAGAGGGTGCCGTCTGCCTTGAAGAAGTGAGTGATGCTGAGAGGCTGATTTGAGAGAGAGATTCTGGATGAGTGGGCTGTGAGCGGGATCTGGTTCAGGCCCTGATCGAGCGTTGCGACCATCAGGTTTGATTCGCCGAGGGCGAGGGAGTGGGCGAAGAGGCCTTTGCCGAGGGTGCGGGTGGGGCGGCCGTTGGTGAATTCGGCTACGCCCAGAGGGGTGGCGACGTAGGAGGTGCCGTCACGGGTGATGATGTCTTCTACCTGGTTGTCAGGGAGGCCGTTGGTCTGGTCGAAGGATTGAGTTTCGCCGGCGTGCCAGTGGAGGACTCCGCGGGTGCGGGTGCCGGCCCAGATGTCGGACTCGTCTCCGGCTAGTGCGGTGATGGGGAGGGTGGCGTAGTCGGCTCGGAATTGGGTGAGGGTGATGCCGTCGTAGACGAGGAGGCCAGCCGTGCGGGTGCCCAGGAGGAGGGCTCCGGAGGCTAGCGGGAGGAGAGCGGTGATGTCGCGTTCGGCGAGATCTCGGGGAAGGATTTGTTGGATTGGCTTGCCGGGACGGAGGATGAGGAGGCCTTGGCCCTGGGTGGCAGCTAGGAGGGTGGGTAGGGGGTCTCCGCGTAGGCGGGCGGTGGTGAGGGCGACTATGGGGGCGGAGGGGAGGTCCTGGCCGGTGCGGAGCCAGGTGCTCCCGCTGGCGATGCCGCCGGGGCCGGCGAGGTAGAGCTTGCCGGCCAGGGATGCGCCGGTGGTGAAGGTGTCGGGTGGGGCTACGGGCTCGAAGAGGGGATGGGAGGAGGCGGGTTCGAGGGTGATGGTGTCGAAGGGGAGGGAGCCGGAGGCGGCGACTTGGCGGCGGATGGTGTGGAGGCTGGATTCGACGTGCCAGAGCGTGAGGCAGGCGGCTACGGCTACGGCTGACAGGAGACCGGCTGAGACAGCAAGACTGACCTTACGCATGGAGCTCGTGGCACCCGAGAGACTGCTTGAGATGACACTGTAGCAGGAGCCAGATGGAGCCTGTGGATAACTCCTCCGGAGACGGGCTCACAGGAAATCGACCCCTCGACCCCTACCTGGGTAAAAGTACCCAAAGTCTTCAAAGCATGTGACTTAAGCCTGGACTTCCGGTTCCGGGCCGATCATGACCCACTGGCGAGAATACGGCGGTAGTAGCTCTCGTAGTTGCCGATGATGGTGTACGCGCAGAAGTGATCCTGGGCGGTTTTGCGGGCGGCTGCGGACATGGCTTCGAGGCGGCCGGGGTCGGCGAGGAGGGCTATGGCGGAGTGGGCCATGGAGTCGACGTCGCCGGTTTCGAAGAGGAGGCCGTTGACGCCGTCCTCGATCAGCTCCGGGACGCCGCCGACGCGGGTGGCGATGGCGGGAACGCGGCAAGCCATGGATTCCAGGGCGGCGAGGCCGAAGGACTCCATCTCCGACGGCATGACCATGAGGTCGGCGACGGGCAGGAGCTCGTTCACGTTGTCCTGTTTGCCGAGGAAGTGGATGCGGTCGGCGACCTTCAGTTTGCGGGCGAGGTACTCGGCTGTGGAGCGGTCCGGGCCATCGCCGATGAGCATGAGGCGGGCGGGCATGGCGTTGGCGACGCGGGCGAAGACCTGGATGACGTCCGCGACGCGTTTGACGGGGCGGAAATTGGAGAGGTGGACGAGGAGCTTCTCTTCCGGACGGGCGAAACGGGGGCGCATCTCTGCGATGAGGTCCGGCTTGGCGATGTAGACGTCGCAGTTGACGAAGTTGCGGATGACCTCGATCGGCTTTTTGACGTGGAAGAGCTTTTCGGTCTGCTCGCGGAGGTAGCTGGAGATGCTGGTGACGCCATCGGACTGCTCGATGCCGAAGCGGGTGATGGGGAGGTAGCTGCGGTCGAGCCCAACGAGGGTGATGTCCGTGCCGTGGAGGGTGGTGATGAAGGGCAGGTGGAGGCCGCGGGCGGCGAGCATCTGCTTGGCGAGATAAGCGGAGACGGAGTGGGGGATGGCGTAGTGGACGTGAAGGAGATCGAGCTCGTAGAACTCGGCTACCTCCGCCATGCGGGTGGCGAGGGCGAGGTCGTAGGGCGGGTGCTCAAAGAGGGGGTAGTGGAAGACCTCCACCTGATGGAAGTGGATGTTGGACTCGCGGCCGGTGAGGCGGAAGGGCGGGGAGCTGGTGATGAAGTGGATGTCATGACCACGGGCGGCGAGCTCAATGCCGAGCTCCGTGGCGACGACGCCGGAGCCACCGTAGGTGGGGTAGCAGGTGATGCCGATCTTGAGGCGGCGATCGGTGGGTGTGGCGGGAATGGGTGGTTCGTACGTCATAAGACCTTTTCGTAGCCGGTGAAGGGTTCAAAGTGGCCGGAGGCTCGCTGGAGGCCGGGGATGCCGAGGTTCCCGTAGTGGATGAGTTGGGGAGCGTCCGGGGTTCGTGAAAGTTCGGGTATGACTTCGAGTAAGGCTTGAAGTTCCTGCTGGCGGGAGGCTCTGAGGCGGGTGTTGATGGAGGTCAGGGCTGAATCGATGTGGCCGGGGTGGCAGCAGAGCTCAAAGGTGCCCACCGGGGGCAGGGCTGAGAGTATGGCGCGGAGGGTAGGAGCGTCAAGGGTGCCGGTGGCGGCGATGCCGAGGGTGCCAGTGGGGAGGAAGCCGTGGAGGGCGGGCTCGCGCGCGATGCGGCGGAAGGAGGGGGCGAAGAGGTTGAGGATGCGGAGTTGGACGCGGCGGGCGAAGGGTGCCTGGGCGAGCTTTGCTGACCATGAGGGTTCAAAGGGGTAACGAATGGCGGGGATGCCGCAGCGCTGGGCTATGTGAAGGACGGGCGCGGAGATGGCGGGGAAGATGTGGGTGTGTTTGTGGGTATCGATGTGGGTGACGTCTATGCCGGCGCGCTGGAGGCGCTGGATCTGGGCCTGGGTTTCGCGGGCGATATCGTCTGGCTCAATGGTGCCGCGGAGGGCGGCCTGGGCGAAGTCCGCGAGGGATGGGCGGAAGGTCTTGCCGTCGGCTCCGAGGAGGGTGGGAATGGACTGGGGGTGTGCGGCGGGGAAGCCGTCGACGAAGGTGAGGTGGCAGCCTATCCCGAGGGTGGGGTTTGTGCGTGCGAGGGCGGCTGCGTCCTCAAAGGCGGGTGCGGTGGCCATGAGGGTGGTGGAGGTGAGTGCACCTGCGTGGTGAAGTTCGACGATGCCGCGATTGATGCCGGGGGTGAGGCCGAAGTCGTCGGCGTTGAGGATGAGGCGGGCGGGCATGGCTGATTGATTGTAGGGGGTGGAGCAGGAGTGAGGTTAGAAGAGGTCGCTGTCGAGGGTGGCGATCATGGGGAGGCCCGGTGCTACAACTTCATGGAGGCGATGGTCGTTCGTGAGAAAAATGTTCACTCCAGCAGCAGAGGCGATAGCGAGATGCAGAGCGTCTAGAGATTTCAGACGGTAGTCCGCGCGAAGCATAGCAAAGACGCGGGCGGCCTCAGGCGGATAGTCGTAAAGCGTCATCCGGGGCGAGGTAAAAAATCCCATCATACGGTCGGCTACGTCTGGACGGTTACGCTTCAGGGGGCCGACCAGAAGCTCTCCCAAGACATACGAGCTTCCGCAGAGCCTATCGTCCCGCCGTTGCATGGAGAGATAAATCCGTTCAATGCGATCGATGTAAAGAAGGTTTCCCTCAAACCAGTAGACGTGAACATCTGTGTCCCAGAAGACCCGCCTCAATGCTCCCAGCTCTCACGAATCTCCTGAAGGACAGCCTCAGAACCGCCTAGCTCGGCGTAGATATCCTTGCAGATTCCGCGCAGACTATCGAATACGGCCATAGCGGCTGCGATTTCTGTCTCCGAGCGAGGTCCCTCAGGAGTGGGGTCGGCCTGCAGATCAAGTTGATACGTATCGATGCTTGCCATGACGCCTCCTATTACCATCTTGAACTCTTGACCGACAAATATCTATAAAAGAGTCGAATGATCTATTTTTTGCGGGTGCGGAGGAGGTCCTTCCAGTCGTGTTCGGTCTGGTCTGCGTAGGCGGTGGCGAAGCGGAGGATGGCTTTGTCGAAGCGATCGGTTTTGCCGAGGTAACCGGCGATCATCAGAGAAGAGCCGGAGCGGGCGTGACCGCGGGCGAGGAGTTCTCCGCAGAGGTCCGCGTAGTGGCAGAGGGCCGCGGGGCCAAGGCCGAGGAAGTCGATGGAGGCCTTGTGATCGTTGAGCTGGCGGACGAGGAAGTCGCGGCCATCGATGGTCGTGTAGCCGAGGAAGGGATCGGATTGAAGCTGCATGGCCCTTTGACCGTTTTCTACGCGTCGTCCTTCGTTCAGCTTTGGGCGGACTGAGGCGGGCAGGTATGGGGCCCATGCGGAGGCGGGTTCTTCTTTGATCTGCAGGAAGAGTGGGTCAGCGGGGCCGTTGCCTTCCAGGTAGATGCAGTAAGCGCGGAGGCCGACGGAGCCGGTGCCGACGACCTTGAAGGCTACATCTACGGGGCGATAGCCGGCGAGGAAGTGGCGGCGTTCCGGCTGGAGGGTTCGTTTGTACTCCGCGAGTGAGGCGAGGATGGGTGCGGACTCCGCGGGGCTAAGGCGGGTGAGGATGGGCGGGTTGGATTTGAAGCGGCGTGAGGCGGTGAGATCGCCGTCTTTGGTCTTGGCGGGCTCTGTGAGGGTGTCTAGATTGTGCAGCGGTGAAGAGTGCTCGGCTTTGGCGAAGACTGTGGTGAGGGCATCAAGCTGGACCTGGCGATGGATTTGGTAACGGGCCATCTCTAGGATGGGCAGGGCGGCGAAGAGGTGAATGCTTTTGCGATAGCGCTTGAGGAAGACGGCGGCGGCGGCGCGGGCTTCACGCTCCTTCGCACCGGCTTCACGGCCTGCGAGGATGAGGCTGGTGGCGAGGCGTTTGACGTCGAACTCGAAGGGGCCCTGGATGGTCTCGTCGAAGTCGTTAATGTCGAAGATGAGCGAGCCGTCGTAGCCTGCGTAGGCTCCGAGGTTGAGGACGTGGGCGTCGCCGCAGAGCTGGCAGAGGATGCCGGTGTGGGGGCGGCGGCCAAGGTCATAGGCCATGACGGGGACGGCGCCGCGGAAGTAGCCGAAGGCGGTGGCAGCCATGCGTTCGTCACGGAGCTTCAGGAGCTTGGGGATGCGGCCGCGCATGGCGGCTTTGAGGATGTCTTGCGCGGATTGTTCACGGTGCTCCGGCGACCATTGCTGGTGGCCGGAGCGGGCGACGACTTTTCTGGCCTTCTGGCCGTGGGTAAGGTCTGCAGGGACGTGCTTGGCGGTCTTCATGGGAGTCCAAGTGTATCCCTTCAGGGCTAGCTGAAGAGGAACTCTTTGGTGCGAAGCTCTCTGACGGTGTCGCGGAGCTTGGCGGCTTTTTCGAACTCGAACTTCTTGGCGGCTTCGCGCATGTCGGACTCGAGGTTCTTGATGTAGGTGTCGAGCTCAGCCTGGGTGTTGAAGTCTGGCATGCCCTGGGTGTCTTCGGTGAGGTCGGCGTAGTCGGCTTTGAGGATGGTGGCGAGGGAGTCGTCGATGGAACGAATGACGGTGCGCGGGGTGATGCCGTGCTCCTCGTTGTAGGCCTCCTGCTTGGTGCGGCGGCGGTCGGTTTCGTCGATGGCGCGCTGCATGGAGTCGGTCATTTTATCGGCGTACAAGATCGCACGCCCTTCTAAGTGCCGTGCGGCGCGGCCTATGGTTTGGATGAGGGAACCTTGCGAGCGGAGGAAGCCTTCCTTGTCGGCGTCGAGGATGGCGACAAGGGAGACTTCGGGGAGGTCGAGGCCTTCGCGCAGGAGGTTGATGCCGATGAGGACGTCGTACTCACCTTTGCGGAGGTCGCGCAGGAGGCGGATGCGCTCGAGGGTTTCTATCTCGGAGTGCATGTAACGGCAGCGGACACCTACTTCTGTGTAGTAGTTGGCTAAGTCCTCTGACATTCTTTTTGTGAGGGTAGTTACTAAGACGCGCTGGTCGTTAGCGGCGCGGATGCGGATCTCGGCGAGTAAGTCATCTATCTGGCCTTTGACGGGGCGGATCTCTATTTGTGGGTCGACGAGGCCGGTGGGGCGGATGATTTGTTCTACGACTACACCGGCGGCTTTGGTGAGCTCATACGGGCCGGGGGTGGCGGAGACGTAGATGATCTGGCCGGTGCGGCCTTCGAACTCGTCGAATTTGAGGGGGCGGTTGTCCATCGCGGAGGGCAGGCGGAAGCCGTAGTCTACGAGGTTTTGCTTGCGGGAACGGTCGCCATGCCACATGCCGTGGAGCTGCGGGACGGTGACGTGGGACTCGTCGATGAAGAGGAGATAGTCGCGGGGGAAGTAGTCGAGGAGGGTTGGTGGGGGCTCGCCGGGGAGGCGGCCGGAGAAGTGGCGGGAGTAGTTTTCAATGCCGTGGCAGTAGCCTACGGACTTGATCATCTCTAAGTCGAAACGGGTGCGTTGGTGAATTCTTTGGGATTCTACTAAGCGGCCCGTGTTTTCTAACTCCTTTTCCCACCATTCCATCTCGGCGAGGATGGAATCGCTGGCGGCTTTCTTGCGCTCGGGCTGCACGACGTAGTGGGACTTGGGGTAGATGGGGAGGCGCGAGTACTTCTGGCGGACGGTGCCGAAGAGGGGATCGATCTGGGAGAGGCCGTCGATCTCGTCACCGAAGAGCTCGATGCGGTAGGCGTTTTCGTCGTAGGTGGGGAAGACTTCGATGATGTCGCCACGGACGCGGAAGGTGCCGCGGCGGAAGTCGACGTCGTTGCGCTCGTAGAGGATCTCGACGAGGCGGCGGGTGATGTCCTCGCGCTTGATCTTCTGGCCTTTTTCGAGCAGCAGCAACATACCGTAGTAGGCTTCCGGCGAGCCGAGTCCGTAGATGCAGGAGACGGATGAGACGATGATGGCGTCGCGGCGTTCGAAGAGGGAGCGGGTGGCGGAGAGGCGGAGTTTGTCCAGCTCTTCGTTGATGGTGGCTTCTTTTTCAATGAAGAGGTCGCCGGAGGGGATGTAGGCCTCGGGCTGGTAGTAGTCGTAATAGGAGACGAAGTATTCGACGGCGTTGTTGGGGAAGAACTGTTTGAACTCGTGGTAAAGCTGGGCGGCGAGGGTCTTGTTGTGCGCAAGGATGAGGGCGGGGCGCTGTACCTCTTCGATGACCTTGGCCATGGTAAAGGTTTTGCCGGAGCCGGTGACGCCGAGGAGAACCTGGTCTTTTTCGCCGGCGGCGAGGCCTGCGACCAGCTCGCCGATGGCGCGGGGTTGATCGCCCTGGGGGGTGTAGGGGGTGGTGAGCTGGAAGTCCATCCCTATAGGATAAAGGTTCGGAGGGTTTGGCGATGGCTGTGGAGCTTTACTTGATTCGGCACGGTGAAACTGAGTGGAGTTTGAGTGGGGCGCATACGAGCCGGACGGATATTCCGTTGACGGATCATGGGCGGCAGCGGGCGGAGGAGCTTCGTGACTATCTGAAGGGGACTACGTTTGCCAAGGTGCTGACGAGTCCGATGGGACGGGCCCGGGAGACTTGCAAGATTGCGGGGTATGGGGAGCAGGCGGTGATTGAGGAAGGACTGCGGGAGTGGGACTACGGCGAGAGTGAAGGCAAGACCACCAAGGAGATGCGCGCCAAGTACAACAAGCCGGATTGGAGCGTCTGGAGCGACCCGATCATTGGTGGGGAGGCTGTGGAGCATGTGGGGGTGCGAGCGGATGGGGTGATCGAGCGTGCGCTGGATGGGCTGACGGATGGCAAAGTGGCGCTGTTTGCCCATGCTCATATTCTGCGGATACTGGCGGCTCGTTGGATTGGACTGCCGGCGGTGGGTGGGAAGCTGTTTGGGCTGGGGACCGGGAGCGTGAGCACGTTGGGGTGGGAGCGGGAGACGCGGGTGATTTCGACCTGGAATCGTGGTTTCGAATAGTGCGCGGGCTTTGCGTTTTTCTGCTGGGGTTGATGGCGGCGGTTGCGGGGGGGCAGCGGGGGAGCAGCCTGGCGTTTCAGCGTGCGGAACATCTGCGGCGCGGGATCAACCTGAGCATGTGGTACGCGCAGTCGGGGGACTACTCGGCTGGGCGGCTGGAGTCGTTTACGACTCCGGATGACTTCAAGCTGATCAAAGGACTGGGATTCGATCATGTGCGGGTGAGTATCGATCCTGACCCGCTGATTGCTATGCCGATGAGTGGGGCGCTCAGGCCGGAGGCGATGGCTCGTCTGGATAAGACGGTGGCGCAGCTTGAGGCTGCGGGGCTGAATGTGGTGCTGGACGTTCATGCCGGGCAGGACTTTGTTGGGAAGCTGGCGAATGGGGAGGATGGTGCGGCGAATTTTTTCTCGTTCTGGAGTGAGTTTGCGAAGCACTTTGCCGGGACCGATCCGGAGAAGGTCTTCTTTGAGGTGCTGAATGAGCCTACGATGACGGACCTTTATCGGTGGGAGGGGATACAGGCTCGGGCGGTGGCTCGGATACGGAGTGTGGCTCCGCAGCATACGATTTTGGCAACGGCTTCCAATTATTCGGGGATCGATACCCTGCTGGCTTTGGAGCCGGTGCGGGATGAGAACGTGATCTACACCTTCCACGACTACGAGCCGTTCTGGTTTACGCACCAGGGGGCTAACTGGGGAGCGCAGGGCTGGATATTTTTGCGTGGGGTGCCGTATCCGGCTACGCCGCAGACGATCGGCAAAGTGCTGGGGCAGGAGCAGGATGAGCGGGTGCGGCTGTGGGTGCAGCGGTTTGGCTATGACCACTGGGATGCTACGCGGGTGGGGATGGAGATTGCCGCGGCGGCGGACTGGGCGCAGAAGCGTGGGGTGCCGCTCTATTGTGGAGAGTTTGGCGTGTACAGGACTTATGCGGATGCGAAGTCTCGGGATACTTGGATCAGCGATATGAGGACGGCGCTCGAGAGCAAGCACATTTGCTGGGCTATGTGGGACTACCAGGGGGACTTTGGGATTGTGACGAAGGGGAGTGGCGGGACGATGGTGGATCTGGGGGTTGTGGGGGCGCTGGGGTTGAAGGGGCGGTAGTGGAGAGCGAAAGCTAACGCAGGTTCCCTTCGGGAATGACAACCAGAACAAGCACTACAAGAACAAGCAACCGCAAAAGCAGCTACGGAGATTCTTCGCTGCGCTCAGAATGACGGTTACGGTGGGAATGACAGTTTGGGTGGGTGCTAGAGGTTGAGGGCGGAGGGCCAGTCGAAGGCGCTGTCTACGGATACGTCTGGTTTGGCTAGGGCCAGGGTCTGGGGGGATAGGCCGAAGGTGCAGCCTAGGGCATGGGTGCCTGCGTTGCGGGCAGTCTCTACGTCTACGTGCGAATCGCCGATCATGACGGTCTGTCCGGGGGTGATGGCGTCTCCAATGAGGAGCGAGGCTTCCCCCATCAGGATGTGGAGGCCGGCGGGGTCGGGCTTCTTGTTGGCGAAGGAGTTGCCGCCGTAGACCTTAAAGAAAAAGCGATCCATGCCGAAGTGCCTGCAGATGTCGCGGGAGGGGTGGACGGGTTTGTTGGTGAGGACAGCCATGGGAAGATCCGGGCGCTGGGAGCGGATCTGCTCAAGCGACTCGATGACACCGGGGTAGACGTAGGTGAAGTCCAGCTTGTGGTCGTGGTAATAGGAGATGAACCAGCGGGTGGCCTCGTTGATGAGGGCGTCGTCGTGCGGGCTCGGAGCGGCATCTTCCGTTGCCCCCGCGGCAATCATATGGGCGTGGCCAAGGGCGCGGCGGACGAGCATCTGGACGCCATCGCCGATGTAGCTGGCAACTACATTCTCCGGTAGTGCCGGCTGGCCGAAGTGCTCAAGAGTGGCGTTGACGGAGTTGCAGAGGTCGGTGCGGGAGTCGATCAGGGTTCCGTCGAGATCGAAGACGAGCAGTTGCGGGGTGATGAGCAGCATCCCTCTATCGTAATGGAGGGATGCTGCCGGTTGGGATGGCCTAGTTGATCTCGATATCGCCTGAGCCGGTGCGTGCGGTAAGGCTGGGGCCGCCGCCGTTGATGGAGGCGGAGACGTGGTGGCGTTCATCTGAGCCCTGGGGTGCGCCGGGCTGGGAGATACGGATGCTGCCGGAGCCGGTGGAGGCCTCGGCATCAAAGTGTGCGTCGCGCCCAATATGGAGGCGGATGGAGCCGGAGCCGGACTGGAGCGTGGCAGGGCCGGTGAGGGAGCCATTGGCTTCGATATCGCCGGAGCCTGTATGCGCCTGGAGGCTGCCGTTGAGGCCGTTGATGCGAATGGAGCCGGAGCCGGTGCTGGTCTTGACCTCGCCGGGGGCCTGCTGCTGGAGTTCGATATCGCCGGAGCCGGTGTGGAGGTCAGACGGGCCGCCGATGCCGTGGGCGCGGACGGAGCCGGAGCCGGTATCGGCCTTGAGGAAGCGGCCGAGGTTATCCACATCTACGTCACCGGAACCGGAGTGGAGGTTGAGCGCGACGGACTTGGGTGCGGAGATCTCGTAGTCGATGCTGATGTTGTTGAAGAGCTTGCGGTCTTCCGGGCTGACGTTACCAACGCGGATGGTGTTGCCGGACTGCTGGATGGGAGGATTGTCCACGATGCGGCGGATGCGGTCTTCGACGTCGCCGCCCTCACTGTGGTTCCAGCCGCCGGCCTTGAGGTGCGCCTTGATGTGGATCTCCGAGTCCGAGCCGGGATAGATGTGGATGTGGCCGGAGTTGGAGGAGACGTAAAGGTCAGACTGACCGTTCACAGTAACGGTGCGGTCAAAGTTGCCGTCCGCGTGGGCGGAGACCGTGATGAGGAGGGCGGAGGAGAGAGCGAGAGCGCGAATGAGCATGATTTTGTCCTTTTCTGAACTGGAAACAGATGGGGTATTTGATCCTAAACTTTGAACGCTATTGTTGCAGGATGACCTGATCGTTCTGCTTCAGGCCGGAGACGATTTCAACCTTGCTGCCATTGGAGAGGCCGGCGACGACGGGGACGAATTTGCGGCCCGTCTTCTGGGTCTTGTCTGGGATCTCGACGGTGGCTTTGCGGTCCTTGTCGAACTTGACGGCCTGCTCGGGGACGGCGAGGACGTTTTTGTGTTCGTCAAGAAGGATCTCGGCGTTGGCAGTCATGTTGGATTTGAGCTCGCCGCCGGGGTTATCGATGGAGACGCGGACCTCAAAGGTGGTGACATTATCCTTTTCGACGCCGAGCGGAGCGATCCGGGTGACCTTGCCGAGGAAGGTTTTGTCCTTGAAGGATTCAACCTTGATGCGGGCTGGCTGGTCCATGTAGACCTTGCCGATGTCGGCCTCGTCTACCTTGCCCTGGACGTAGACCTGGTGGATATCGCCGACGGTCATGACGAGGGTGGCGGTGGAGCCGAGGACGAGGATGGAGCTGACGGCGTCACCCTTTTCCACGTCGCGGGAGAGGACGACTCCGTCCATAGGTGAGGTGATGGTGGTGTAGCTGAGCTGCTCTTGGAGCTGTTTGAGGGCGGCCTCTGCCTGCGCGACCTGCGCCTGCGCCTGGCGGAGCTTGGCGGTGTCGATGGTGATCTGCGATAAGGCCTTGTCGCGCGTATTGTTGGCGGCGAGGTAGCGCTGCTGCGCGTCGTCAAGCGCCTGGGCCGAGACTACGCCGTCCGAGTTCATCTGGCGGGCGCGGTCGTAGGTGTGCTTGATCATGGGGAGGTCGGGGGCCTCGGCGTTGACGCGGTCGAGGACGATGGCGGACTCGGCGGCGTGGGCGTTGGACTCTGCGGCGGCGAGGGTGGCCTTCTGGGCGGCGACCTGGTCGAGAATCTCCTGCTGGTCCAGCTGGGCGAGGACCTGGCCGCGGCGGACGGTGTCGTTGATGTCCGTGGAGAGCTGGGTGACGATGCCGGAGGCCTTGGATTTGACCTCGACCTGGGTGATGGGGTGGACCTTGCCGGTGGCGACGACGGACTTGGCGATGTCGGTGCGTTCCACCCGGACGAGCTGCGCGGGATCGATGGCGCCGGAGTGGCCGTGGGCTACGGCGGTGAGGCCGAGGACACCGACGAGAACGACGGCCGAGATGCTGAAGTAGAGGACTTTGCGGGATTTCTTTTTGGGGGCCATGCTCGCTCCGTTGGGGTGACGGAGAAAGATACGGCAGGGAGCTTCAGTTTGTTCCGTAGGTCTTTCCTAAATTACGGGAGGGCTTAAATCTCTACTGCAAGAGCTGTTTGATGGCTTCTTCGAAAGCCGCTCTATCCACGATGCCGGCGTGCGAGACGGCTATCTTACCGTTTCGATCAATCAGCAGGGTCAGAGGCATTTCCCGGAGGTGGAAACGCTCCCCAAGAGCGTCCGTGCCCACGGCGACGGGGTAGTTCATATTCCACTTCGCCATGAAAGGCTTGATCAATTCCGGCGTCTCGCCATACATATCCAGACCAATTACGGCGAGACCCTTGGGACGATATTTCTTATCGAAATCAACATACCAGGGGAGCTCTACCTTGCACCCGCCGCAGGTCGTGGCCCAGAAATCCAACAGAATGACCTGACCTTTGTAGCTTGAGAGGGTCAGCTGTTTGCCCTGAACGTCAGTGAGGGTAAAATCAGGGGCCGAAACACGCAGGGCGGCGGGGATCAGCTCATCCGCAGGTTTTGCCGTAGCAGGGAAGACAGTCATCAGCGCGAAAGCAGCCAGAAGTATGGGCTTATGCATGGCTCGATGCTAGCAGAGGGATGCCGCTCGTTCGAAGGTCTCAAGCGTATTTGCGGATGATGCCCAGGACCTTGCCCTGGATGCTGACGTTGGCGGCGGGGGCGTAGATGGGGGCCATCTCCTTGTTGGAGGGTTGGAGGCGGATCATGGCGCCTTCGCGATAGAAACGCTTGAGGGTGGCGTCGGCTCCGTCGATGAGGGCGACGACGATCTCGCCTTCGCGTGCGGTGCGGGTGCGCTCTACGAGAACGTAATCTCCGGAGACGATGTGCTCGTCGCGCATGGAGTCTCCGCGAACTTCGAGCGCGAAGACCTCACGGTTGCCGATGATGTCGCCGAGGGAGATGGATTCGGCGGTCTCGATGGCTTCGACAGGCTGGCCTGCGGCGATGCGGCCGAGCAGCGGCAGGCGCTCAAAGCCCTTTTTACTGGTGCGCGCGGGGAGCACGTCGATGGACCGGCTACGATTGTGGGCGCGCTGGAGCAGGCCTTTGTTCTGCAGGTTGGTGATGTGTTTGTGGACGGTTGCGAGCGAGTTGAGGCCAAGACCGGAGGCGATCTCCTCGTAGGAGGGGGAGTAGCCGTTCTTCGTGGTGAAGCCGGAGAGAAAGTCGATTACTTCCTTTTGCCGCCGTGTGATTGCCATGTCCGCAATTGTAGCGAATAAAAGGCGAACTGCAAGTATCAAAGTGGTGTACCGCAAAAGTTGTAGGAAAAGTGGACCCAAATTGGATTGATTTGGGAACGGGTTCCCATTTGGGATTGGACCTCTCACAGAACTCAACAAAGCATTGATTGTCCTGATGGAGCGGAAGAGAGTTAGTCCCATGCCCCTCTCGACCGGAACTGAGGGTGATGGTCAGAACAATGTGCTCTCCAGATGTGCCGCAACCAACTTGAGTAAAAAGGGGAATTGATTATGCGGGTACTGATCGTAGAGGACGATGCAGCTTTGGGAATCTTTCTGCAAAAGGGCCTGAAGCTGGAAGGACATGATGTGCAACTGGTTGGCGACGGCCAGGCGGGTCTGGACCATGCGATGGAGCATGCTCCAGACCTGATGGTGCTGGACCTGAGCCTGCCGAAGAAGGACGGAATCCAGGTGCTCGAAGAGATGCATGGGCACTTCGGGGGGACGTCTGTGTTGGTGCTGACGGGGCGGAACCAGGTCTCTGACCGGGTAAAGTGCCTGAACCTTGGCGCGGACGATTGCCTGCTGAAGCCGTTCAGCTTCAGTGAGCTGAATGCGCGGTGCAGGGCGCTGCTGCGGCGGCGACAGCACTCTGCCGATCAGACGCTACGCTATGCGGGCGTGGAACTGAACCGGATCGATCGGCGGGTGACGCGGGACGGGCTGTCCATTGAGCTGACGGGCAAGGAGTTTGCCCTGCTGGAGTTCCTGATGCAGGCACGGGGACGAACGTGCAGCCGCAGTGAATTGCTGCGGGAGGTGTGGCAGATGTCGCCGGATGCGGGGACGAACGTAGTGGATGTCTATGTGAACTACCTGCGCAAGAAGCTTGGGTCAACGCGGTCCGGCATTGGTGCTGACCGGGTGATCGAGACGGTGCGTGGTGAGGGCTACATGATGTCCATGGGCACGGAGCGCAGGCCGCCGGGCGCGGCGGTGCCGGACGGGCTGCAGGGTTCGCTGCGCGGTCCCGGGGCCGGTGTCTTCGGCCTGGGACTAGGCGCGCGTGCCAGCGCCTGAGGCGGGCGGGGCGGGGCTCGAAGACAGGATGAAGGCACTGATGGGCGAGCTGCGAATCGTCGTCCATGATCTGTACCAGCCGCTTTCGGCGTTGCAGTGCAGGCTTTATCTGGGCCGGATGGATACGGACCTGGAGAGCATGGGCGCGGCGATCGAGGAGAGCCTCGCCGAGTGCGAGCGCATCGTGGATCAGGTGCGGTTGCTTCAGAACAAATTGAAGTCTTAGCAGCATTTTCTGACTTGGGAAAGCAGGGGGCCATGGGAAGTTTGATATCGCAGGTAGCGGGCAGCAGTCCGCAGGGTGGGGTTCGGGCACGGACAGTGGTTTTGGCCAGTGCGGATGTGGATTTGAGGGGAAGGCTGCGGCGGTCTCTGAGCGCATTGCGCTGGACCGTGCTGGAGGCGGGCGGCGGCGCGGAGGCGATGGAGCTCACCGATACGGGCAAGCCTGAGGCGTTGCTGATTGACGAGTGGCTGCCGGACCTGGAGGCAGGGGAGCTGATGACTCAGCTCAGGATGATCTATCCGTTGATGGACGTGCTGCGGATGGATGGGGCACCGACTGGGGGTGCGGCAACCGGGCGAAGTCCGCGCCGGCACGAGCTGCTGCATGCGATCCGGGAGGCGCATGAAGCATCTCCGGCTCCGGTGAGCTTGCCAGTGCAGGCACCTTCCTCCCCTGAGCCGCTTGCAGCGGTTTCGGTGGCTTCTGAGATGGTGTATCCGGAGCTGACGGAGGCGGAGGTAAAGACGCTGCCTCTGCCGGCGGCGGCACCAATGGCAGCAGAGGCTCCTGCGGCTGCGTCGGTCAGGGCGGCGGGCATTGCCGATATGGTGGGCGAGTCGGCAGCGATGCGGGAGCTGGCGAGGATGATCCGGCTGGTTGCGCCACGGTCTGCGACGGTGCTGATCGAAGGCGAGACGGGGACGGGTAAGGAGGTCGTGGCGAAGGCAGTTCACCGGCTAAGCGCGCGAGCGGGAAAGCCGTTTGGAGTGCTGAACTGCGCGGCGATTCCAGAGTCGCTGCTGGAGGCGGAGCTGTTTGGGCACACGCGCGGTGCGTTTACAGGTGCGGTGCAATCAAGGACGGGACGCATTGAGGCGGCGAACGGCGGCACGCTGTTCCTGGATGAGATCGGTGAGATGCCGCTGGCGCTACAGGCCAAGATGCTGCGTTTCCTGGAGTATGGAGAGCTGCAACGGGTCGGTGACAACGAAACAATGCGCGTGGATGTACGGGTGATTGCAGCGACGCATCAGCCCCTGGAGCAGAGAGCTGAGGAGAAGGCATTCCGGCTCGACCTGTACTATTGGCTTCGTCTCTGGCTGGAAAGCGCCACCCTCGGCGGCCCTGGCCGTCTGCCCGCCACCACCGCTGACATGGAAGACCACCTCTACGTCATCGGCCAGTAAGCCTAAAGTTCGACCGCAAACAAAAGAGGCTCCCATCAAGGGAGCCTCTTCTTTCACCACAAAAATGTCTACTGATTCGCTGCGAAGGTGTTCTCTGTCAAAGCCGTCGGATGAGCTTCCATTGACTCAGGCTCAGCGGACGCGGTCGAGTTCGGTCCCAGGCCCAGCTTGATGATCGCGCGCGAGTCAGGTACCAGCTTCGTCTGCCAACCATTATCCGACTGCATCTTCTCCATCGCAGCCTGGCTTTCCTTATCCCAGGTGCCGGTGGGTGTGCCGGTCAGGTAACCCTGCTTGATCAGTGCAGACTGGATCTGCGTCGCGCGCTCCCCGCTGATGCCGCTCACGGAAGAAGACCGCGTCACGGGCTTCGAAACCGCACGGCTCTTGAATGCACGCTGTGAGGTTGGACCGCGACGAATATGGGGTGCTGCCGCTGCAAACGCCGGAGCCACGCTTGCGAGGAGAACGATCGAACTAAGGATGCTGGAGGAAACAAGCTTCATAGGTGACGTTTTCAACCTCGAATTGCAGTATCCGCCTCTGGTCAGACCAGACACGCTGAATTGAGTACGAGAGTATCGTCTTAGTAACTTGTTTGCAATAGGAAAAGGTTGCTCGATAGACAGCAAAATTTTCCCTTTCGTAATGAAATCAGCGGCTCAACCTCCATCCATGCCCCAAAAGTACCAACCAGCACGGCTAAACAGAAGAGAAAATAAGTCTCATGAGGATATGTAGTTGGGGAGCTGCGCAGACAAAATCAGCCTTGATCGCTTTGATCAATCTTTATCAACTCAATCCGTTCGCCAATCCAGCCCAGAACGCCGGAAGGATTCACGGATAAAAGGAGATAAAAATTGATCAAGGCAAGCGCCCCCGGCACCCCGGTGACATCCTGCCTTGATCCGTCTTTCATCCTTCTTATCCGCGTTACGCCTTTGCCTTACTCGTCCGAACCCACCGGCTGATTCCGAAAGATCTCCAGCAGCAACAGGCAAGCCCCAATCACGATGCAGGAATCGGCCACATTGAAGTCCGGCCAGTGGTAGTGAACGATCTTCACCTCCAGAAAGTCCACCACGTACTTCAGCTTGATCCGGTCGTACAGGTTCCCGATCGCACCGCCCAGAATCAGCGCCAGCGCAATCCCGGTCAGCGAGTACACCCGCCCAACCCGCCAGATCATCCCCAGCACCACCAGTACAGCGATGACGGAGAAACCGATCAGCGTGTTCCGCACGATCGCGGGAGAGAGCTCCGCAAATAACGAGAACGCCGCGCCCGTATTGAACACATGCGAGAGCCGGAAGACGTTCGGGATGACCGTAATGTAGTGGCCACTCGGAATATGAGTTCCGATCCAGATCTTCGACCAACGATCCAGCACGATCACGACCACCGCCAGCAGCAGCAGGTAAGGCCGCATATCGCGGCGGCGAGGCACGGAAGGAAGCAAAGTAATCGGCATTAGAGGCTCGCCCCTTCTCCCGCAGCATCCTGCGGTGGAATCTGGTAAGGCTCAAACCCGATTGCTTCCAGGGCATCCGCGCAACGCAGGCAAACCGTCGGGAAGCGGTCGTCTTCGCCGACCTCA
Source organism: Granulicella tundricola MP5ACTX9 (assembly GCF_000178975.2). Classification (NCBI taxonomy): domain Bacteria; kingdom Pseudomonadati; phylum Acidobacteriota; class Terriglobia; order Terriglobales; family Acidobacteriaceae; genus Granulicella; species Granulicella tundricola. The sequence continues at coordinate 1,722,903 of NC_015064.1, forward strand.
GGAATATACCGCCAGCAGCGTTCGCACTTTGGCGCGGCAGAGCGCTGCACCTCAATCTCGAAGCTCGGCGTCTCCAGCGCACTCTCAACAAACAGCACGTCGACTTCGGACACGTTGAACAGTTCAGCCAGCGCCGTCGTGTACTGATCCAGCAGCCTTAGCGGACTCGGTCCCGGACCGATGACGACGGTCAACGTCACCTTCGCCTCCAGGCTCTTGCCGATCGACTTAGCCGCGCGTAGCACTTCGAGCTTGGCCATCACCTGCGCCCGAAGCTCCAGCAACTGCTCCCAGTCATGCTCGATCGCCGCCTCGCTTCCCGGAACGATATCCGAAAGATCAGGGAACAGCGCCAGGTGAACACTGGACTCACGGCCCTCAACCTTCGGCAAAAATGCCCACGCCTCGTCCGCCGTAAAGCTCAGGATCGGTGCGATCAGCCGCACCAAAGCCTCCGCAATCCGCCACAGCGCCGTCTGTGCCGACCGCCGCTCAGGATGATCCGGCGCAAACGTGTACAGCCGGTCCTTCAGCACGTCGAGGTACAGCGCGGACAGGTCCGTATTTACGAACTCATTCAGTGCGTGATACGCCCGGTGAAACTCGAACTCGTCGTAGGCCTTGCGGATCTTAGCCACAAGCTCCGCCGTCTGCGCCAGGATGTATTGGTCGAGCTGTTCCAGGTCCGCAAACGGTAACGCATCCTTGGCAGGATCGAAGTCATGCAGGTTGCCCAACAGGAACTTCAGCGTATTCCGCAGCTTCCTATAGTTATCGCCAACCCGCTGCATCAGATTCTCGCTCGCCGCCACATCCTCGCGGAAGTCCACCGACGCAACCCAAAGCCGGATAATCTCCGCCCCCAGCCGCTTCGCTACATCCACCGGATCGACACCGTTCCCCAGCGACTTCGAGAAAGCACGCCCTTGTTCATCAAGCGTCCAGCCAGAGGTCGCAACCATCCGGTACGGAGCCACACCCCGCAACGCGACAGAGGTCAGCAGGGAAGAGTGGAACCATCCGCGATGCTGATCGCCGCCCTCGGTATAGAGGTCAGCCGGAAACCGCAGACTCTCCTCCGCATCGAGCACCGCATGCCACGAAGCCCCGGACTCGAACCAAACATCAAGGATGTCCATCTCCTTGCGGAACTCGTTCTTATCGGTATTTCCGCAGGAACAAGCCACGCCATCCGGCAACAGCTCCGCAGCCGAGTATTTGTACCAGGCGTCCGCGGACTCCTTCTTGAACAACTCGACGATGCTCTTGTTGACGTCAGCATCGTTCAGAGGCTCATGGCACTTGTTGCAGAGGAACACAGCAATCGGCACACCCCAGATTCGCTGGCGAGAGATACACCAGTCCGGCCGCGTTGCGATCATGTTCGAGATCCGCTCTTCACCCCAAGCCGGGTCCCAAACCACCCGCTTGATCTCATCCAGCGCCCGCTGCCTGAACGTAGTCATCCCATCCACAACTGGGTGCTCCACGTCCCGCTTCTGGGACGTGGGTTCAGAACCATCCACTTCCTCAGCAGCAGCAATCTCCGCCTCCGCCGTAGGCATAGGCGTCTCCATCGAGATAAACCATTGCTCGGTCGCCCGCACGATCACTGGGTTATGGCACCGCCAGCAATGCGGATAGCTATGCTCGAAGAAGGTCCCCGAAAGCAATGCACCCTTCTCCCGCAGCAACTCCGTGATCGGCTTGTTCGATTCAAAAACAGTCAGCCCGTCAAACGCTTCCTGCTGCGGCAGATTCCGCTGCCGCCCCGCATTATCGACATACTGCACATCCGGAATCCCATACCGCTTACCGGTATAGAAGTCATCCACACCATGCGCCGGCGACGTATGCACCGCTCCGGTCCCCTGATCTGCAGTCACATAATCCGCAGTCACGCCAACAACGGTCCGAGCGAAGAATGGATGCGCAAACTGAGCGCCCTCCATCCTGATGCCATTGAACCGTTCCAGCACCTCAACATCCGTAAAGCCACAAGCCTTCGCGACGGCTTCCAGCAGCGTTCCAGCCACGACATAAACCCCGATCTCCCCGGAAGCGAGCGTAGCTTGAGCCGCCACATACTCCATCTCCGGGTTATAAGCGACCGCCATACTAGCCGGAATCGTCCAGGGCGTAGTCGTCCAGATGATCGTCCAGACATCCTTGCCCGCCAGCTTTTCGCTGATCGCGGAAGCCTCGCTCGTCAGCTTGTACCGCACATAGATCGAAGGCGAGGTGTGCATCTCATACTCCACCTCGGCCTCCGCCAGCGCGGTCTGGTCGTGGATGCACCAGAACACCGGCTTCAGTCCCTTGTAGACAAACCCCTGCTCAAAGAACTCGTAGAACGTTTCCACGATCGCCGCCTCATACCCAAACGACATCGTCTTATAAGGATCGTTCCACCGCCCAAACACGCCAATCCGCTCAAACTGGCTCTTCTGCAGCGTGACGTACTTCTCCGCATACTCGCGGCAGGCCCGCCGCACGCTCAGCGCCGGCATCTCGAGCTTCTTCCGCCCCAACTGCTCGTCCACCTTGATCTCGATCGGCAGCCCATGGCAGTCCCATCCCGGAACATACGGCGCGTCAAACCCAGCCATCGTCTTCGTCTTCACCACGAAGTCCTTGATGCACTTGTTCAGAGCATGACCCAGGTGAATCGCGCCATTGGCATACGGAGGCCCATCGTGCAGGATAAACTTCGGCGCACCCGCCCTTGCCGTACGAATCTGCTCATACAGCCCGGCCTTCTGCCAGGCTTCAAGCCGCGCCGGCTCATTCTGCGGCAGGTTCGCCTTCATCGCAAACGCCGTCTCCGGCAGGTTCAGGGTAGCTTTCAACGGCTTCTTCTGCGGTACGTCAGACATTCAGATCCTCGGTAAATAGTTCGCCACGCGCACCCACGTTTTGTTGGTGCCGCGCCAATCTCCTATTGTATCCGCGCCCTTCATTCCAGCGGGTACCGGCCAAAGCACCCCCACATGAGACCCTTCCGCAGGAATGTGCGTCCAATGCAGAGGACACGTTCGGTCAAAAGTTAGTAAAATCAAGGGCGAGCCAGAACGCAGAGACCTCACCCAGCAATCAATCCGGCAACAGACCGGAGGCAGTACATAAAAGAGAGAGGCGAGCAGCAGGGAATTACTCCCCCGCCGCCAATGCGATGGAGTTCTATGGCTGACACGGTACAGATGCCCCCCCAGAACGAAGAAGATCAGTTGCAGCATCGCCGCGACCCCAACTCCGACCCGGAGTCCGCTGCTTACGCCCCTCCGGCCCCGCCCGTGGCCCAGCGCCCCGTCTTCGGTGCCTCGCTGACCGAGATGGAGGTCAAGCGCGATCCCAAGTCCGCCGCCATCTCCACCGTCGTCAACGTCGTCATCATCGCCTTCTTTCTCTGGTTCGCCGCGCGCAAATCCGGTCTCATCGCGCCGCCCGCCGTCCAGAACATCACACTCGTCGAGCCGCCACCACCGCCTCCCAAAGCTCCACCCAAGGCCGTGCAGATGGGCGGAGGCGGCGGTTCCAAGGGCCCCACGCCCGTAGTCCATGGCAATCCGCCCAAGTTCGCGCCGGTCGTACTGAATCCGCCCAAGGCACCCCCGCTTGAGCAGCCTAAGATTCAGGTGCCCGTCACCGTCAATGTCCAGCAGGACCTCAAGATGGCCCACGTGGACTCGCCCGCCATCGGCATGCCCAACTCCCCCATCATCGGCGTCACCAGCGGCGGCGGTGGAAGTGGCGGCGGCCTCGGCTCGGGTAACGGTAACGGTCTCGGACCCGGATCGGGTGGAAATACCGGTGGCGGCCTCGAGCGTATCGGCGGTAGTGTGTCCGCCCCGGTCGTCCTCTATCAGCCAGAGCCCGAGTTCTCCGAAGAAGCCCGCAAGGCCAAGGTCGCCGGCAACGTCCTTGTTTACCTCCAGGTCGACACCAACGGCAAACCCCAGCACGTCCGCGTCCTCCGCGGCATCGGCCTCGGCCTCGACGAAAAGGCCGTGGAAGCCGTCCGCAACTACAAGTTCAAACCCGCGATGAAGGGCGGCCATCCCGTAGCCGTAGAGATGAACGTAGAAGTCAACTTCCAGATCTTCTAAGACAGCAAAAGCCCGTGAAAAGGCAGTGATGAACCAGTGATGAAGCAGCAGTCTTTACTGCATCTCCACTGAATCATCACTGCCTTTTCACTGCTCCTACACTGCAACCAAAAACCGATCCACCTGCTTCTCCAGCATCACAGCCGTCCCCCGCAGGTTCTCGATCCCCGCCGCCGTAGTAGCCATCTCCATCAGATTGTCGTGACTCAGCGTATGGATAAAGTCCAGGGAAGCGCTCGATTGATCCGCCGCCGCCGCCTGCTGACTCGCCGCAATCGCAATTTGCGTAATCATCCGGTCCACCTGCTCCGCCATCCCGATAATTCGTTCCAGCGCCTCACCCGCCTGCGTCGTCGTGACGACACCCTCCCGCACCGTTCCTGTCCCCGCCTCCATGCTGGCCACCGCCGTCCGCGTCCGTTCCTGCACCTCGTGGATCATCCCCGCAATCTCACCCGTAGCCTTTGCGGTCGATTCCGCCAGCCTCCTCACCTCGCCCGCCACCACTGCAAATCCGCGTCCCTGCTCGCCCGCCCGCGCCGCCTCAATTGCCGCATTCAATGCCAGCAGATTCGTATTCCTCGCAATTTCATCGATCACCGTCACAATCTGCGAGATCTTCTTCGAGTCCTCACCCAGCAGCCCTATCGTCACCCCCGTCTCGCTCACCGCTCCCGCAATCGACCCCATCGACTCGAGCATCTGCCGTACGATCGCCCCGCCATCCCTCGCCGTTTGAGCCGCCGCCCTCGCCGTCTCCGCCGCACTCTGCGTATGCCGGCTCACCTCTGCAATCGACGCCGACATCTCCTGCATCGCCGTCGCCGCCTGCTGCGTCTGCTGCGATTGCTGATCGATCCGCCGATGAATCTGATCGCTCGCCGAGCCCATACTCGCCGCCGACCCCGTCAGCGACCCCGCCGTATCCGCCACCGTCCCAATAATCCCGCTCAGCGACCGCTGCATCCGGTTCATCGCCTCCGCCATCGTCCCAACCTGGTCGTTGGTCAGCATCTCCAACTCGAGCCCCGTCAGATCGCCGCCGGCAATCGAGTTCGCCCGTTCCACCAGGTCCCCAATCGACCGCGTCAGATTCTTCCCCAGCACAAACGCCAGCGTAGCCCCCAGCAGAGCACCCAGAATCGTCGCGCCCCAAAGCGTCCATACAGCCACCTGATGCACCTTGTGCAGAAGCGCAATCTCCCGGCCCGCCGACTCCAACTCAGTCTCCGCAACCCCTGTCATCACCCGGAACGAATCCTCTTCCAGAGGCAAAATCTGCTTCTCCAGCAGCTCCATCGCCTCCGCCCTCGCCTCTGGAGTCTGACGGTCGTTCAACGTTTCAGCCTGCTCCTCCAGCCGCCGCAGCTCCGGCAGCCGGGCCACCGCCGCTCCCAGCCCCTCACCCACCCCGCCCAGATCCACCGTACCGCCCTCACCCCGCAGCCGCCCCAGTGAGCGATCCACGCTCTCCCAGTGCGTCCGCCGAAGCTTCTGGTACTGCTCAACCTCGGCCCTGCGAGATGCCGCACCCTCCGCATTCAGCATCTCGGATTCCAGCGCAAAGACCGTCCGCCCCACATGACTCCGCAGGCTCATGACCTGCAGAATCACCCCGCCTCGCGCCCCAAAGCGAACCGTTACCTGGTCCGCCTCGCGCAGCCGCAGCGAGGCCGCAAATGCACTCAGCAACATCGTAAAGATCAGCGCCCCAGAGCTGATCGCAATCTTCGTCTCGAGCCTCATAGGCCCCTTATCGGCCTAACCCACGCAACCCATGAACGAAGCTCTCGCCCGTTCTTATCCGTCCTGATTCCTGTTATCCGCGTTACGCCCTGCTTTAGGCCCCCACCAGCACAGGAGCAATCTCCGCAAACGTAAGGTTCTCCACCGGACTCCCCGTCCTCTTCTTCCACGCCAGGAACAGCTTCCCATAGCTCTCCGTCAGGCAGACTCCCGGGTCAACCCCCAGCGCGTTCAGCGTCCGGTCGATCCAACCCGTAGGCCCTTCCAGCTCCGCATAGTTGCCGATCGGCGTCTCGTCCACCACCAGGTGCGCCCCCGGCGCATCGCGGTGCGAGTACTCCGTCCTGTACTTCTCATACCGGAACGTAGGCCCATACCCAATGCGCGTAAAGATCTCCGCCAGCGCCGGCCCATCGGCTACTTCGGACTCCGTCTCAATCCGAACCTTGTAAAAGGAGTCCGGCTCTTCATCGTCCGGGTGCCGTTTATGCGTCACCACGAACTTATCCCCGTACTGCCGCACCCGCAGCAACTGGCCGCCAGCCTTCAGAGATCGATCCGGAGTGTCGTATAAAGTGTTCTGTTCAAACGTTCTCGGCGTATCCACCTGAAAGCCGAGCTCGTCCAGTTTGTCGTGCAGTGCTTGTAGATCATCGACGGGAAGCTTGAGCTCAATCTCAGCGCTCTGCATGATCTGAAGTATAAGGCTCGCGTCCGCCATTAAGTCACTCCCCCACGAGGGTTATATCCTTGAACCTGTGGATTTGAGGAACCAATTGCCCGAAACAGCACAGCCCGTGTTCCAAACCGAACGCCTCGACGCCCGCAACCCGGCCGCCATCCTCCGCGCCGCCGCCATCCTCCGCGCCGGCGGCACCGTAGCCTTCCCCACCGAAACCGTCTACGGTCTGGGTGCCAACGCCCTCGACCCCACAGCCGTTGCCAAAATCTTCGAAGCCAAACAGCGCCCCTCCTGGGACCCCCTCATCGTCCACATCGCCAATCAGCAGATGCTCGCGGAGATCGCCACACTAGACCAGCAGGGAACCGCCGCACGCCTCATCGACGCCTTCTGGCCCGGCCCCCTCACCCTCCTGCTCCCCCGCACCCAAGCGATCCCGGATGCCGTCACCGCCTCCCGCCCGCTGGTCGGCGTCCGCATGCCCGCCCACCCGGTCGCCCTAGAGCTCATCCGCCAGACCGGTCTCCCCATCGCCGCCCCCAGCGCCAATACCTTCAGTCACACCAGCCCCACCACCGCAGCCCATGTCCTCGCTGATCTGGACGGACGAATCGACGCCATCCTCGACGGAGGCCCCACCACCGTAGGCCTCGAATCCACCGTAGCCGAGATCACCCCGGACGGCCTCATCGTCTACCGCCCCGGAGCCGTCACCCTGGACATGCTGAACAACCTCCTCGGACAGGGAACTGCACACCTTCACATCCCGCCAGAGCGTTCATCCCCAATCGAGAGTCTGCCATCACCCGGCGTAGGCATCCGCCACTACGCCCCCAAAGCCCGCGTCCTTCTGATTGACTCCCCCGAAGACTGTGCCGCCAACTGGGATCTCTTCATCGAAAACCTCCGTCAGGTGGACGACAAGCTTGGCCTCATGCTCCCGGACAACTGGCCCGCCCCGGAACACGCGTCCATCTTCCGCTGGGGCTCCTGGTCCGACAAGGAAACCCTGGCTCATCGCCTCTTCTCCGGCCTGAGAGCCCTGGACGATGAGCACGTCACCCACATCATCTGCCCCCTACCATCCCCCGAAGGCATGGGCGCAGCCATCCGCGACCGCCTCCAAAAAGCCGCCAAGCCTTAAACTTACGGCTTACAACTTACAGCTCTAAACTCTTAGAAACTCGCAGTTCTTACACGCGCCACAGCCTGAAGCTGGCAGCTCACGGCTCATAGCTGGAAGCTGGAAGAAAACCCTCGCCTCAACACTCACCACAGCCCAGGCCTTTACTGACAACTGAGAACTGACAACTCAAAACTGGACAGTGTAGCTCTCCTCACCCGGGCACACCCTCACCCCTGATTCGCCAATTGCTCCGCAAACGCATCCAGCGAAAGATTCCGCAGCAGATTCCGCCGCATCCCGCTCGTTACCTGGTCGAGCCCACGCGAAGCCCCCTCAATCCACCCAAACGTCACCGCCGCCGCCATCCGCTCCAGCTCCCCGCGCATATCCACATTCCGCACAAGCTCCGGCGTCCCCGCCTGCAGCAGCATCAGGTCCTCGAGCAGCAACCCCATCGTCCGCAGCAGCATGGACGTCTTCACCTGCCCGTCCGCCCCGGCACGGTAAGTCTCGGTCATCTTGAACAACGCAGAATGATCGTCCCCAGCCCCCCGCAGCATCACCAGAGCATCCGCACGAGCAGCCGTAAACCCCTCCAGATCGAACCCCAGCGCCTTACCAGCCGCCCCCTGCGCCAGCCTTGCCACCAACGTCCGGTGCTTCGGCTGCCACTCCGGACGACGATCCGCCAGCAGCATCTCCAACTCTTCGATCGGCAGCGCGCCCAGCCTCACCACCGCGCACCGCGACCGGATCGTAGGCAACAACTCCCCAATATTCTCCACGCACAGGATCAGGTGCGCGTAGTCCGGCGGCTCCTCCAGCAGCTTCAGCAGCGAGTTCGCCGCCTCCTTCATAAAGTTTGAAGCCGTAAAGATAAACAGCTTGCGCGGCCCTTCAGAAGGCAGATACTGCGCCCGCTGAATCACCGTCCGCACCTGCCCCAGCTTGATCAGCAACTGCGGCGGATCGGGCGGAACGATCAGCACATCCGGATGCTGCTGAATCAGCACCCGGGTCTCTTTCTTATCGGTCTCCCGCAGATCCTCACGAGCCGCCACCGCATTGTCCACCAGAACCTGCAGATCAGCCGCGGACGCAATCCGCGTACAGTTCGCACAAACCCCGCAGTAGCTCGCCAGCGATTGCCCCGTAGACCAAAGCTCCCGCGGCTGCCGCTCACACTCCACCGCCATCGCCAGCATCAACGCCAGCGTGTACTTGCCCGCGCCCTGCGGCCCAGCAAGGATCAGCGAGTGAGGCAGACGCCCGGCAGCAATCGCCGTCCGCAGCCCTTCAATGGCATGCGAGTTACCCAGAAAGTCCGTAAATGTAGCCGGGAACGTAGCAGGGAAGGAAGTCATAGGCCTCAGCTCTGAGTATAAAGCCGCTGCCGCCGCAGGCTCTTCAACCAGCTCACCAGCCCGATCACCGCCATCGCCAGAAAGAACGCATAGAGCCCGGAGGTCAGGAACAACCCCTTCCGCGCATAGATCACAATTGAGATCACGTTCGACCCAATCCACCAGACCCAGTTCTCAACCCGCCGCCAAGTCAGCAGAAGCTGCGCAATCACACTCGCCGAAGCCACCGTCGCATCCCAGTACGGAAACGCCGCATGAGCCCACCGCCCCATCGCATACCCCAGCAGCGCCGCACCCAGCCCCGTAGCCAGCAAAGCCAGCACCAGATCTCTCGCGCGTGAGGTCTCGACGATCACCTCGCCATCCGGCTCCTGGTGCCGGAGCCACGCTACCCAGCCCACAATCTGCACTACAAAAAAGAACACCTGCAGCAACACATCGGAGTACAGCTTCGCCCCAAAGAACACATACGCATAGATCGAAACCATGCAGATCCCAACCGGATAGTTCCAGATGCTCCGCCGGATCAACAGCGTGATATTCGCAATCCCCAGCAGCGTTGCCACGCTCTCCAGCGGACTCGTAAAGATCTCCGCCCTTAGAGCGTTTAGGAAATGACCGCCCAACACGTCCGCGCTCAAACCCGCCGCTCCCCAACCATATGCAGCGCATCACGCGGCCTCAGCGTAATCTTCGCCTGCACCTCCGGGGGCGTCGCATCCGCATACCGCAACCGCCAGCACTGCGCCAGCGTCGCGATCGAAAACACCCCTTCCATCCACGCGAACGACTCCCCAATACACTGCCGCGATCCGCCCCCAAAAGGGAAGTAAGTAAACTTCGCCCGCGCCGCCTTCGCCTCAGCCGTGAACCGCTCCGGATCGAACCGCAGCGGATCGGGATAATGCTCCTCCGTCCGGCTCATCATGTACTGGCTGAAGAAGAAGTGCGCCCCCGGCGGAATCCTGTACGGCCCCAGCTCAACCGCCTTCGTACTCATCCGCCCCATCGCCCACGCCGGTGGATAGAGCCGCATCGACTCCGCAAACACCATCTCCGTATACCGCAGCGCCGCATAGTCCCCCAGCACCGGCAACCTCCGAGCGTCCCCAACCCCCAGCACCCGGTCCAGCTCCTCATGCAATTTCGCCTCAACCTCAGGATTCTGGCTCAGCAGATACCACGTCCACGTCAGCCCATTCGCCACCGTCTCATAGCCCGCCAGGAAGATCGTCAGCACCTCATCCCGCACCTGCGCGTCCGACATCTGCACAAACTCACCCGTTGGCTTGCCATCCGCATCCAGCAGCTCATCCTGGCTCGTCAGCAACATCGAAAGCAGATCCCCCCGGTCAGCCTCCGTCTCCACCGTCTTCCGCCGTTGCTCGATCAGCCGATCCACCACCGCATCCAGCCTCGCCTTGGCCCCCCTGAACCGCGTAATCCCTGGAATCGGCAGCTTCAGAAACATCTCGATCCGCGGGAACGCCACGATGAAGTTGTACAGATCCATGATCGTGTTCACCTCATCGTTGATCCGCCGGATGTCGTCATCCACCTGCGTATCGAACAGCGTCCGAGCCACAATCTCCAGCGACAGTCCCATGCTCGCCGTAGCAATATCGAACCGCTCCCCCGCAACAATCCTCTCCCGAGCCGTCACCGCCGAAGCCACAATCTGATCCGCATACGCATTGATCCGCTGCCGATGAAACGCCGGCGCCGCAATCCGCCGCTGCCGCATATGAAACGGCTCCTCCGACGTGATCAGCCCCTCGCCCAGCAGAATCTTCATCCGCTTGACCGTGCGCTCCTTCACAAAGCTTCCCGCCTGATTCACCAGAATCTCGCGGATATACTCCGGCTCATTGACGAACACGATCGGCGTCCCCATGAACTGGTAATGCGCAATATTCCCGTACGTTTCATGCAGATACTCAAACAACAAAATCGGGCTGCCCAGCTTCACCCAAGGCTTATGCGCATAGAACGGCAAGCTTCGCTTCAGCCCCGGAGGCATCCGCCATTCGCCCTTCATCGCAGCCGCCCCGCTACGATCTCCCAGACCTTCCCCGCAATCGCCTCAACCGGCGCATCATCCCGCACCGCGACCACCCGCCCCGGCTCCCGCTCCGCAATCCGTTCATAGGCCTCATGAATCCGCCCATAGAACGCATCCCCCTCGCGCTCAAACCGATTCTCATCCGTCCCATGCTCCTTCACATGCCTCGTATTCCGCCGCCTCGCACGCCTCAGCGAAGCCTCCAAACTCGGCAGCAGCAGCACCGTCAGCTCCGGCCACAAGCCCTCACAAACCGTCTCATGCAATGCGAGCACCCGTTCACTCCCCAGCTCCCGCCCCGCCCCCTGATAAGCCTCGGATGAATCCGTATACCGGTCACAAAGCACTACCGCCCCCGCCCCGAGCGCCGGCCGAATCACCTCCGCAATCGCCTGCGCCCGATCCGCAAACATCAACGCCAGCTCCGCCAGCGGCGCAATCGTCCCCAGCGCCGCCTCGCTCCTCGAATCCAGTAGCACCCCCCGAATCCGGTCCCCCAGCGCCGTCCCCCCCGGCTGCCGCAAGCTCACGACAGTCCTACCCTCAGCCGTCAGCGCCGCCGCCAGCAGCTTCAGCTGCGTAGTCTTCCCAGACCCGTCCAGCCCTTCAAAAGTAATAAAAAAGCCACGCCCCATAGCCCTAAGTCTAGCCCACCAAACACCGCGTCATTCTGAGCGAAGCGAAGAACCTCAGTAGTGCCTTTGCCCTTGCGGTTATCTATTCCTGCTTTGTTTGTCCCCCACACCCACTACTTCCGATTCTTCAACTTCTCATCCCAGCTCGTCCCCGCCGCCCCAACAGTCACGGTCAGCGAACCCTCATCCCCCTCATGCAGCTCAGGGCCCTTGACATCGATCTCCTTCTCTTTCGTATCCGTATAGATCAGCTTCAGCGCCCCACTCCCCAACACCTTGAACCGATAGTGAAACGTCCCCCCCGGCGCCAGCGTCTGCGTCCCAAAGCTCGCACTCGGATAGTCCAACTCCACCAGGCTGAGCGGCTTATCCGTCCCATTCACCAGCGTCGCATCCACATAAGCCGAGTGACACCCAACCAGCCCCAACCCCAAACCACAACCGATCAACCGAAGAAGCCGCATCCCCCAAGGATACCAGCGCACCAAATCAGCTCTTCCCCCGGAGCCCCCGCATCAACTCCGGCAGCCGATTAAACATAGCCACACTCCGCAACCATTGCCGATTATCCACCGCCGGATACCCACTCACCACCTTACCCGCCGCCACATCGTTCGGAATCCCACTCTGCGCCGTAGCGATCGCCCCATCCCCCACCGTGCAGTGCCCCGCAACCCCAACCTGCCCCGCCAGCACCACATTCTTCCCAATCACGGTCGACCCAGCCAACCCCACCTGAGCACAAAGTAGCGAGTTCTCCCCCACGGTCGACCCATGCCCCACCTGCACCAGGTTATCGATCTTAGCCCCCCGCATCACCCTCGTCTCCCCAATCGAAGCCCGGTCCACGCACGCATTCGCCTGCACCTCCACATCGCTCTCGATCACCGTCGGCCCCGACTGCACAATCTTGTACCACCCCGGCTCGCCCGCCTCCTTCGGCTTCCGCGCAAACCCAAACCCATCCGCGCCAATCACCACGCCATTCTGCAAGATCACGTCATCCCCCACCCGGCAATGCTCCCGGATGATCGCATGAGCATGAGCGGTAAATCGGTCCCCAATAATCACATGCGGATACACCACCACATGCGGATGCAGCACCGCATCCTCCCCGATCACCACCCCATCCTCAACCACCACATACGCCCCAATATGCGCCCTCGCCCCAATCGTCGCGGTCGCCGCAATCACAGCCGTAGGATGGATCGAAGCCGCATAAATCGGAGCCTGATAGAACAGCTCAATCGCCTTCGCAAACGCAAGATAAGGGTCCTTAAGCCTGAGCGTAGCCGCCGAAACCTCAGGAAACCCCGGCTCAACCAGAATCGCCGAAGCCTTCGTCGTCCTCGCCAGCCCCGCGTACCGCTGGTTCGCCACAAACGTAATCTGCCCCGCACCCGCCTGTTCAATCCCGGCGATCCCTGTAATCTCGGTCTCGCCATCACCGCCCTGCAACGTAGCGCCCAGGCTTGCAGCCAACTCAGAAAGCTTCATGCAGAAATTGTAGTGGACTCTACTCAGCCCTCGGAATCAGACGATAGAGCAGGGAACAGATCGTCCTGTATCGACTCCGCAGCCACCTTCACCACTCGGGCAGGCTTCGAAGGCGTCGTCACCACCCCCAGCACCTGCAACTGCGTCATCGCAGCCCTGGGCACAAACAGCCGTTGCGTATTGGACCTTATATCCGGCGGAATCAGATACACCCCCCGATCCTCCAGCAACCCATCCGCCAGCCCAATATCCAGCGCCGCCAACCCCTCCAGCACATCGCCCCCGGCAAACTGAATCCGCACCCAAAGCCCCTCCGTTCGTGGCCGAGCCAGAAACGTCCGCCGAACCAGGTTCTCCGGGTCCACGGCATTATCCAGGTTGAAGTCGCGCACGTAAGCCACATGCCTCACCTCGTCCAGCGCCAGCGTCTCCAGCCTCCCGGATAGGTCCAGCAGTTCAATCACAGGCAGACCGGTCTCCATGCCGCTCACGATCCCCATCAGCGGAAGATACCCCGCGTGGATCGTTTGATCGAGCATCCGGACAAGAACCTTCTTGCGTGAACTAGCCATAAGTTGTAAAGCCGTCATTCCATAAAGTCGTCATTCTTATCAAGCCGTCATCGCAAAGAAGCCATCATCGCAAAAAACCGTCATTCTGAGCGACGCTCAGAACCTCCGTATTTGCCTTTGCATTTGCCCTAACTGCTTTAGGGGCACCACACCAAACAAAAATCGTACGCCAAGAACTTGTCTTACGCAGGCACCACATCGTCCTCTTCAGCTAAGACGACAGTCCCCTGGTGGTAGAGAATGCGCCAGCCATCTCGGACACTCTGCCAGATTGTGGCTCGGCGGGTAAGACGATCTCCCTGCAGAAGCACATAGGTGATGAGGTAAGTGTCAGGGCCAAGCCGGCGGAGGGCGTAGTCCCAGCTTTTCCAGCCCAAGGAATCCGCAAAGACCGGAGGTTGGCCATAAAGGTCTTGCAGAATGAAATCGCGGCTGTACCGTCGGCCTGACGCCCCTACCTCCCAGTAGTCAGTCGCCGTAGATCGTTCGAAATCCGCCACGGAGGTCCCGAACTCTGGCGAATGAAAGATCGGCTCACGCCGGCGAAGCTCCTCAAGGATCGGCAGTAGTTCAGGCTCGGTATACGTGAAGACCGGATTCTTTTCCACCACAGAATTATAGGCAGGCTGAGCCGTGCGCAAACCAACATCTGTGCAACGGTCTCAGGAACTGCCCCATTGATCCCGGCGGCATTCTCGCACACCCAGCCCCGCACGCTGCAAAAAAGGTGCAAAAAAGCTGGCCAGAATGACACTTCTGTGTTACATTTGGGCTTTGCGCCGGACTGCTTGAATCGCTGTAAGTGTATCATTTCCCTCGGGTTACGGCGATCGAGAGCTCGGCTCCTGGAGCGTACGTCGAGGTATGGCCGACTATATCTACCTGCTCGAAAATCGTCTGTCCGCAGCTCAGCGAGCAGCCTTGCTTGCCGTTCGCGAGCTCGCCAAAGCGAAGAGCCTCACCCTGTTCCTCGTCGGGGGCGCTGTACGCGACCTGACCAGTGGCTCCCCCGTTCGTGATCTGGATGTAGTCGTTCAGGGGAACGCCCTCAAGCTCAACAAAGACATAGAGAAAGCCGGTGGAACCATCGTCGGCCAGTCCGACCTCGGACAAGCCCTCTTCGTCCGTTTTCCAGGCAGCGTTCGCATGGAGATCGGGAGCACCCTCTCGGTCACCTTTCCCAAACCCGGAAAACCCGTCCACAAGCCCGCCACCATCCTGGAAGACCTGCGCCGCCGCGACTTCACCGCCAACGCTATGGCTTTGTCGCTCAATGACGGCTCCTACGGCCTCCTCATGGACCCGCTCAACGGCGTCGCCGACATCGAAAACCGGCAGCTCCGCCTGGTCAGCAACTACGGCTTCATTGAGGACCCCATCCGCATGGTCCGCGCCGCACGTTACATGGCACGTCTCGGTTGGACCATGGATGAAAAGACCCAGTCCCGTTATGAGACCGGCCAGCAGGAAGGCTACATCTCCGCCCTCACTGACTTCCCGCGCGGCTATGAGACGGAAGAGATCGTCCACGAGGAAGATCCGCTCCGCGTCCTGAATCGTCTTGAAGCCGAAGGCTGGATGAAGCACCTCGCACCCTACTGGACCGCCGCAAAGGTCAACGTCGCAGAGCTGGAACGTCTGCGCGAGACCCAGACCCAGCTCCAGATGCAGGGCATCCACCCTGATCCTGCCGCGGCCAACTTCCCCTTGCTCACCGCCAAGCTGACGCCCAAGGAACTCGAAACCCTCAAGGCCAGCTTCCCGCGCAAGGGTTTCGTCACCGAGATTGAAGCGCTCGAAGCCGAGTCGAAGGAGTTCGCCACACAGCTTGGCAGCAAGCTCGCCGTTCTGCCCTCCACCTCCTGGAAGATGATCTCCGCGGCTCCTGCTGAGTCCGTTCTCTGGACCGCCTTCTCCACCAAAAGCGGCCAGCTCCAGGCCAAGTTCAAGAGCTTTTACACCGAATGGCCCCAGGTTCGCCAGAAGATCCCTTACACGCTCATGCAGGAGATGCGCATCGTCAAGGAGCTCCCCATCTATGAGGAACTCCTGGAAAAGCTCTTCTTCGAGCTCATGGACGGCCATCTGCAGACGCCGGAGGAGATGAAGGCCTTCCTCGAGCCTTACTCGCCCCCCGCACCTCCGCCGCCCGTCAGCACCCGCCGCCTCAAGGCCGCCAAGGCGCCCAAGGGCCGTGCCAAGAAGGTCAAGGTCGTCGATGACGCGGAGGATGAAGATCTCGATCTGCCCGCAATCGCTCGGGTAACCGACTCGGACGACGACGACGATCCCACGCCGGACGCAGACCCGGATAGCGATGACGACTCCGGCTCTGACTCCGACAGCGATGACGACGAGGACATGGATGCCGACGAGCCAGCGCCCGTGAAGGCACCGGCTAAAGCCGCCAAAGCCGCCCCTCCAACCCCCGCCAAAAAGCAGGCTCCTCCTCCTCCGGTCAACGTGGCTGCGGTGAAGTCGAAGCCCGCACCGCCGCCGCCGGCGAAAAAAGCTGCACTCAAAACCGCCTTGAAAACAGCCTTGAAGACCGCCGCCAAAACCCCAGTCAAGGCTCCCGTGAAACTCGCAACCAAGACCGCCCCGCCCGCCAGGGCGGTCAAGGCGGTGAAGGCGGTCGCCAAGCCTGCACCCAAAAAGGCCGTTCCCGCCAAGCAGTCCGTCGTCAAAAAGGCGACACCCAAAAAAGCCGCCCCTCCCGCAAAGAAGTCAGTACCAGCCAAAAAGTCGGCCCCAGTCAAAAAAGTTCCGGCCAAAGCGGTCAAAGCTCCAGCCAAAAAAACACCCATAAAAGCTGGCAAAAAGCGCTAGATAAATTATTTTTCGCAGATTTCGGGCCAAATTCGCGTGTCAAGCCCCAAAAAGGGTTAAGTCCTACATTCCAAAGGAAATAGAGTTGGGGTATTAGGTCGCTGAAAATGCTATAATAGAAGCAGAAGAGAAAAAGCCTCGACCCAACCGGTCGGGGCTTTTCTGTTGGATCAATATGAGACCAATTTTTTGATGTCTGGACCTAACTCTCATTTTTTGAATACTTTGAATCAAAACAGGGGGAAGGGGGGGTACCTCCTGGAACGAAAACGATCCTCCCGCATCCTGCATCCAAGCGGACTGAGGTGAACAGATGGTCGTAGCAGTTCTTCTAGGTTCAGTCCGGTCAGACAGGGTCGGTGAGCGCGTCGCAAAGTGGGTCATCGCAGAGCTCGAGTCACGCGGGCACGAGGCTGTCCTCGTCGATCCCATGACCCTCAAACTCCCACTCCTCGACCGCATGTGGAAGGAAGTCAAAAACGAGAAGGGTAGTGAGCACGCCGAACTCAAAGCCAAGCTCCAGCCCCTAGCCGAGCTCTACCAGCGTGCCGACGGCTTCGCCATCGTCACCGCCGAGTACAACCACAGCGCCCCGCCCGCGCTCGTCAACCTCATCGACTACTTCCTGGAGGAGTACTTCTACCGCCCCTCCGCTATCGTCTGCTACTCCGCCACTCCGTTTGGAGGCGTCCGCGCCGCCGTCCAACTCCGCTCGCTCCTGGCGGAGGTCGGCATGGGCTCTATCCCCACCCTCCAGCCCGTCCCCGCTGCCGGAGACGCCCTGAGCGCGGAGGGGGTACCCCTCACCCAGCAGCTGGCCGAAAAATCCGGCAAGTTCTTCGACGAGTTTGAGTGGTATATGAGAGCCCTCGCGGCAGAGCGCAAGCGCGGTACCCCTACCGGAACCGCCGCATAGCCAACACCGCCCCGGCGAACACCCCCGCCCCGGCCAGCATCATGAACGTAATCCCCCGGCGATACGCAACCTGCGTCCGCGCCGGGGTCTGCCCCACCGCCTCCCGGCACTGACTACACCCCTGCCCATAAAGCACGGGGGGGCACATCAGCATCAGCACCACAAAAAACCGAATCACTGGAACAGCGCAAGCAGCGCAAACAGGCCGAGCCACAAGATTCCCATCGAGTGCCAATACCAGGCCGCACAGTCCACCATGATCTGCCGGTTCTCAACCACCTTAGATAACCCCAGCCCCAGCAGCGCCGCAAACAGCGCCAACACCCCCACCACCAGGTGGAACCCATGAATCCCCGTAATCAGAAAAAACGAGTGGCTGCTCGGGTTCGAGTTATAGAACACATGCTCCGCCCCAAGCTGCCGCCAGGCCACAACCTGACCCACCAGAAACACACACCCCAATACGACGGTGGCCACAAGCCACGGCATGGCCCGCCGCGAGGTAGGCTTTCCCAACCCCAGCCACTCATCCATCACATCCATCTCCCGGAACATATGCCGCCGGGCCACCTCCACGGTAATGGAGCTAAGCACCAGCACCAGCGTATTCAGCCAGAGGAGGGGGGGGATGGCCGTAGGCAGCCACTCATTGATAAACCGAGCGTTTGCGTCGAAGTGTCCTGAGCCTTGTGACACGAAGAAGACGCTGACAATCGCCACGAAGAACATGAAGACGGCCGAAAGCGCGAAGAACAGCCCAAGCCGGTAACGATCAAGTCGCTCCCTTGGACTCCGTCGCCCGCGTCGCCGGTCGTTCCAGTTATCCGGGTCCCCGCCACCCCCTGTGCGCTTGTCCGTAGGTGGCCGGCGCCCCCCGCCATGGTCGCCATCTTCGAGATCCCGCCGTTTGCGTTCGATTTCGTTGGGAGTGATGACTGCTGGCATGGGAGACTCCTGAACTTTGCGCTCGGTGGGAACGATCCTGTAAAAAGCTTACTCCGCTTTCGCCGCTTCGGCCCACTGAGGTTGGAAGCTCTGACTCCCAACGCGCTCATCATACTCGCAAGGCCCACAGTGGACGGAGATTTGTGCATTGGATGCAAGACTAGCGGGAATCCATTCAAGCGTGGTCGCGCCCCATGGATTCTCCGGTGCCGGAGCCCCGCAGCGCAGGCTGCGCGCCAGGTTGAAGAGGAAGATCAGCTGTGACGCAATCAGGAAGACGGCCGCGTAGGTCACGTGCTTCTGGATCGGCATAGCCCGCGCCAGAAGCGTGGTTGCGGCGTTCTGAATCCCGTTTAGTTGGGAGTAATGGCGGGGATTTCCCATGAGCCCGGCGAGATGCATCGGCAGAAAGGTGGCATACGCCCCCACAAGCGTCAGCCAGAAGTGCCAGCGCCCGAGACGTTCGTTCATCAAGCGTCCACAGACCAAGGGAAACCAATAGTAAGTTGCGGCGAAGAGTCCGAAGATGCCCGCCATCGCCATGATCAGGTGGAAGTGCGCGACGACAAAATATGTGTTGTGCAGATACTGATCGAGAATCGGTTGGGCAAGGATCGGACCAGTCAACCCACCGGCAATGAATAAAGAGACAAAGCCAAGCGAAAACAGCATTGGCGTCGAATAGTTCGGACGGGATTGCCAAGTTGTGGCCAGCCAACTCAACACCTTCGCCGCTGAAGGCAGGGCAATCGCCATTGTTGAGATGGAGAAAGCGGTTCCGGCGAAGGGGTTCAACCCGGCCACAAACATGTGATGCCCCCAGACAAGAATCCCCAGAAACCCGATCAGCAGGGTGGTTGTGATCATGGTTCGGTAGGCAAAGACCCGCCGCCGACTAAAGTTCGCCAGTAGCATCGAGGTCAATCCCATCCCGGGAAGGATGGCGATGTAGACCTCCGGGTGCCCAAAGAACCAGAACAGGTGAAGCCACAGCAGCGGCGACCCGTTGCCTGAGCGATGAAGGGTACCGTTGACCAGATCGCCTGCAGGCAGGAAGAAGCTGGTGCCGGCATGACGATCCATGAACAGTAAAGTCAAGGCGGCAAGCAAGACTGAGAAGGCGATAACCGAGAGGATCGCGGCAGTAAACCACGCCCACACGGTCAGTGGCAGCCGCTCCCACGTCATCCCCTCGCAACGTCGAGTCACGATGGTCGTCAGAGTGTTGACCGAGGAGAAGATGGAGCCGATTCCGAAGAGGCCTATCGAGGCGAGCCAAAGATCCATGCCCAACCCTTGTCCAGGCCCGGCCGACGCTACAGCCGAAAGCGGCGGGTAGGCAGTCCAGCCGGAGATGGCGGCCCCGCCCTGAACAAACGATGAGGCAAGCAAAGTTAGAAGAGCGGTTGCCGTGAAGCAGAAACCCAGTGCGTTCAGCAGTGGGAAGGCCATACTTCGTGCTCCGATCTGAGCCGGCAGAATGAGGTTGCCAAAGCCAGCCTGGGGTGCAGTCGTCAGAACGAAGAAGAGCATCAGGGTGCCGTGGATCGTTACCAGCGCAAGATAGTCTTCTGGCTTGATCGGTCCAAACAGCGGCAGAACACGGTTAGGCCAGACCAAATGGACGCGCATCAGCAGGGAAAGAAACGTGCCGATCGCCACCGCGATCAGGGCCAGAACGAGATAGGACAGGCCAATCGTCCGATGGTCGGTGCGGAAGATCTTCATGGCTGCACCGCCGCTTCTTTGGCACGAAGCCATGCTGCAAACTCTTCAGGTGGCAACACTCTCAGGTTGGCGGTCATACGGTAGTGGCCGAGTCCGCACAGTTGGGTGCAGAGGATGGCGTACGTACCGGGTACGGAGGGGGTGAAGTGGATGTGGATGGACTGGCCCGGGACGGCGTTCTGCTTCACCCGCATGGCAGGAACCGAGAAGCCGTGGATGACGTCCTGGGCGTGGAGGTGCAGGTCCACCTCCCGGCCAGCGGGTAGTACCAACTCTGAGGTGACCAGGTCGTCCTTGGCGGTGGGGTCCGTGGGGTCCAGGCCCAGGGGGTTGCCGTTGCCGGGCTCGGCCAACTCTGGCCGGGTGCGGCCGAAGGCGTAGTCCTTGCCGGGGTAACGGAAGTACCAGGCGAACTGCATGCCGGTGGCTTCCACCTGGAGGGCGGAAGGGGCCGCGCCGACGTAGCGGGTGGCGGCCCAGAGGCGCTCGGCGCGGAGGGTGAGGAAGGCGAAGAGGATCGCCAGCGCGGTTAGCGGGATGTACTCGATCAGGTTGCTGGAGCGGGCTTCAGCGCGGCGACGGAGGAGCAGACCGACGAAGAGGATTAGGTGAGCCAGCGTGAGGAGTGCCACCGCGATCCAAAGATTGAGTGAGAGGTGGCTGTCCAGGGGGGCACCCTGGGTGGAGGCGTTGGGGGGGAGGTACCAGCCGGGGGACACCGGTCAATACACCGGGCAGCCGGAGGCCATCTTGACGGCTGTCCAGCAGGTGGCGACCGACTTGGCGGCGTTCACGACCGCCAGGCTCTCCTGATCGTTGGCGGTGAGTTGGGTGACGCGCTCCCTGGTCTCGGTGAAGACGTCTGGGGCGAGGTCGAGTTGGGGGAGGCTGAGGATGAGGCGGGCGCGGAGGCTGGGGTCGTCCGAGTCAAGGTAGCCGAGGAGAACTTTGTTGACGGACTGGCTTTGGAAGGGGTGGGTGGCTATGGCCTCCACCAGGTTGGAGCGGGAGTCGGAGGTCTGGTCGGGGCGGTGGAGGTAGGAGATGATGGCGGCTGCTGCGTCGTCGTGGATGGGACCGAGTTGGAGGATGTCTTCTACTACGGCCTGGCCAACCGTGCCCACGCCGTCGTCGCGCTTGAGGTAGGCGAAGAGGGGTGGGTAGATCGAGGCGGGTGGGTCGGGGGAGAAGCCTCCGAGGATGGCGGCGGTGAGGATGCGGTCGCCCTGGGACTCGTCGGTGAGGTGGGCGGCGATCTTCGGGATCGCGGGGGTGAGGATCTTTTGGAACTCGGATTTGTAGGCTATCGGGGCCGCGGGGGTGGCGGGGTCGGCGGGGGCCTCGAGGGATACCAGGGTGGTGAGGGCGTAGGCTCGGACGGGCTCGTCGGGGTTCTCGAGGGCCTTGAGGATGAGGGGGAGG
The DNA here is from genome assembly GCF_000178975.2 of Granulicella tundricola MP5ACTX9. Classification (NCBI taxonomy): domain Bacteria; kingdom Pseudomonadati; phylum Acidobacteriota; class Terriglobia; order Terriglobales; family Acidobacteriaceae; genus Granulicella; species Granulicella tundricola. The sequence continues at coordinate 1,744,533 of NC_015064.1, forward strand.
GCCTCCCTGAGGGCGGCTGCGTTGGCGGTGACCTGGCCGGCGGCGGCGATCTCGTCCTGGGTAGGGGAGTGGCCGTTGGAGGAGCGGCTGAGGAGCTCGGCGAAGGACCATGCCAATGGGCCGGGCTTCGGCGCTTCCTGGGCTGATGCCAACGTGGCTGCTGCGAGGAGGATGGTGAGCAGCTTCATCAGGCGTTGGACTCTACGGCGGCTGATTTGTGTTCGGCTGCTAGGGTGAGGAAGAGGCGGTGGACCCGGTGGTCGGGGCTGAGTTCGGGGTGGAAGGTGGCGGCTAGCAGGTGGCCCTGGCGGACGAGGACGGGGAAGTCGTCGCGGGTGGCGAGGACTTCGACCTCCGGGCCGGTGTGCGAGATGCGTGGTGCGCGGATGAAGACCATTTCCAGCGGACCGCCGGGGAGGGTGGTCTCGGCGGTGCGGATGGTGGAGTCGTTCTGGCGGCCGTAGGCGTTGCGCTCGACCGTGATGTCCATGGCGGCCAGCGAATGCTGGGTTGGATTCTCAACCCGGCTGGCTAACAGTATCGCTCCGGCGCAGGTGCCGAAGGTGGGGGTGTCCCGGACGAAGGTGTCAAGGGCGGCGAAGAAGCCGTCGCGCTCCAGGTGGCGGAGGAAGGTGGTTGACTCTCCTCCGGGGATGATCAGCCCGTCGAGACCCGCGAGCTGGTCCGGGCGGCGGACGAGGATCGCTTTCGCGCCCAAGGCGATAACGGCCTCCGCGTGGGCCGCGTAGGCTCCCTGGAGGGCCAAGACGCCGATCTTAAGGTTTGTCAGGTGTGTCGATTCCGGTGCCAACTTGTGGGTACCCCTACCCCCGTCAAAGTATCTAAAGTCTTCGAAACATTGAAGTTAGGTCTGGACTTGGTCTGAGTAGTGGCGCACATGGACCGCCAAAGCAAAATCCCGGCGGTGTGGCCGGGATTTGTTTCCTTCTCTGATTCTATTATACAAGGCGTGTCAAGCCCTATGGCTGCTTAGTCGTTGCAGGTGTTGTAGATGCAATGTCTTTCTGAAAGTCTTCCGTGAGCTGCTTGAGTTGCGGCTGCAGGGAAACCATCTTTTGCCCGATCAATTGCTGTGCCTGGGTGGTGAGGCCGGGGAGTTTATCGACCATCGAGATGCCTGCGGGGGATTTGTAGAAGTTGACCATGCCGTCGAGCTCGGCTTCAGTGAAGGTCTTGGCGTAAAGGTCGATATAGGTGGGCTCCATGGCCTTCCATCCCATCTGGGCGTCGATGAGGGTGAAGACCTTTTTCTGGAAGGCGTCGAGCTTGGCCTGCTGGGCGGGGCTGATGGTGCCGCCGGCCATCTGGGCGGTCATGGCCTTGGTCTGCTGGGTGATGCCGTCCATCATCTGCTTCATGAGGCGGTCCATGTGGAGGAGGTTGACGATCTCCTGGGCCTTGGCTTTGCGGGAGGTTTCGTCTGCGTGGGCGGTGAAGGGGAGGGCCAGGAGGACTGAGAGGAGGATGGCGGTGCGCTTCATGGGCATGGGGCTCCGGGACGACTAGGACGATGGTAATTGATTATAAAAACTAGAAACTCCACTACCGAGAAGCCGACTTATGAGGAGTAATGTGCGAGTCCGATAAGCCAGCTCAATGCATTAGGGAGCCTCTGCGCAGGCGGCCGATTTGACGATGTCGGTGTGTGACTTGAGTCGGCGGCCAAGTTTTTCTGCGGTTGGGCCGTGCTTTGCTTGTTCTGGCTGGGGTTTGTGCGGAGTCGAAGACTCATAGCCCGTCTCCCGGCGCTAGGCGGCGGTTCCCGCCAGGTGCTTGCGGTGGAGGTAGAGGTTGATGAGGGCGAAGTTGGCGCATAGCCGGTGATGGTTCTTGGCGATGCCTCTGTAGCGTACCTTGTCGAAGCCGAAGACGCGCTTCAGGATACGGAAGACGTGTTCTACTTTCGCTCTTACTTTTGATTTCGTCGTATTCTTCTTCTTTGCCGCTTCATCGACATAGTTCTTGAACCTGGTTCGCTTGCAGGTCATGTCCTGGGCCTTGGGCGCGGCCTGCCGGATGGCCTTGGTCTGGCCTTGATAGCCGCCGTCGCCCCACACCTTGCGCTCCTCCCCATGTAGCAGATCCGGCAGCATGTGTACGTCGGAGACGTTGGCCGCCGACGTTGCCACTGAGTGCACGTGACCTTCTTTTGCATCAACGCCGATGTGCGCCTTCAGTCCGAAGTACCACTGCTTGCCCTTACGAGTCTGACGCATCGCCGGATCACGCTCTTTCTTCTCGTTCTTGGTCGAAGAAGGCGCATGAATAATGGTCGCATCCACGATCGTGCCGGTCTCGATGCGGATGCCCCTGGCCGCCAGATGCAGGTTCACCGCGTCGAGCATGGCACCGCCAAGGTCATGCTTTTCGAGCAGGTGGCGGAAGCGCAGCACTGTCGTTTCATCCGGTGCCGGAGCCACGCCCAGGTCAACACCAGCGAACCGCCGCAGCGTGAAGGACTCATAAAACGCCTCTTCGACGCCGGGGTCGGACAAGTTGAACCACTGTTGCATAAAGTACGTCCGAAGCATGATCGCAAGCCCGACAGGACGACGGCCGTTGCCGGCCTTCGGGTAGTGCGGTTCGACCAGAGCCTGTAACTCGGGCCACGGAACAACCACTTCCATCTCATCCAAAAACAGCTCCCGCCGAGACTTCCGCCCATACTTCTCAAAGATCGACTGGGACGCAAACGTCTGCTGCTTCATCGCCATCCACCCCTAACCATCAGATTAATCCATCAGGCCGCGGACGCAGAACTTGTGCAGAGTTTCCTTAGGGCAATCGTCGCGTCTGACTTCGCATACATTCAACAGCTGCGACGATTGCATCGGTATCCGCTTTCTTGGTCGACCACTCAATCCAGAAGTCACGCGTAGAGCTATCTGGCCTGATGACAGGCTTATCGAGCCGGATCCGAGTTGGAAGTAAAACAGCGTCGCCGAGAAGAACCGCTTCGCCGGTATCGAGCAAAGGGAGAATGTCGGTTAGTCCAGCCAATGAATCTGGCATCAGGCGTCGTATGACATTTTGGTCCGTCTCATTTGTGAGCCGGAGCGAAAGAAAGTTGTTGCACTGGCTTAGAATCGTCTTGCTGACATCGGATGGCCGCTGGCTGACAACGAGCAGAGAAAAACCATACTTCCGGCCCTCTTTTGCAATCCGCTCGAATGCTCCCAACGCTTGCCGCTGAACCGCATCTGCGTCTTCTCGGACAGGAAGATAGAGGTGGGCTTCATCGCACAGAATAGTGACGGGCGTTCGGCTATCGGCCTTCATCCAGAATTGAACGTCGTAGAGCAGTCTGGCAAAGGTGCCGGTCACCACGGGCAAAACGTCCGAAGGCACTTCAGAAAAGTCGATGATCTTTATCCCGGCACCATCGCTCGTGCCCAGAAGCTTCACGAGTTGCTGTGACAGCCAGTCGTAGTTCAGAGCGTCGATGGACGGCGTGAACATGAACCCGTATCGGCGATCTTCAAGCTTCGCTTCCAGACGTGAGATGAATCGCGTCAGCTTATTCTCTAAATCCCCTGTGATCGGCTTGCCGGTCGAACTGGAGACTCCTTTGGCCGTGTTATCGGCTCCGAGTCGGCTAAGCAGGTCTTTCATCTGATATGGAATTGGCGAATCGACGGTGAACGTCTTTTTCACCTCGAGCTTCTTTACACTGTCCAAGAAGTCTTGTTTGAGTTGGCGTACGTGGGATGTGAATCTCGAGGCCTGATTAGGCGCATTTTGATCGCTGCGGTCCAAAATCATCGACAACATCTCGTCCCGGTTCAGGAGCCAGTAGGGCAGGAATAGTACATCGTCTTTCGGTTTGTCCAGATCTCCTGGGCCGGCGATCCGATAGCGCTTCGCGAACCCGCCCTTATCTTTATCGGCAAGAGGAGCATATTCGCCGTGCATATCCATCACGATGATGTTCGGGAATTTGAGCTTGGATGCGCGCTCAAGGATGAGAGCTACCGCCCAACTCTTCCCCGAACCTGTGCTTCCGAGGATTGCAGCGTGCCTCTGAAAAAATTTGTCGCCGTTCGCAATTGCTACTGCCGAACGATCAGCGACAAACCGACCCAGCAACAGACGTTCGTCCTCCGGAATCTCTTGACCAAGGATACCCATAAAGCGCTGGAGATTGCTGCCGCTGATGACATAGCAATCCCGATCAATCTGAGGAAAGCTATCTGCACCACGCTTGAACGTGTTTTTCTTTTCGCCTTCTACGCTTCTGAATGTCCCGACGAGCGCCGCCCTCATGAGATCCCTGGGGACCGTCGACAGTGACTCGTCATCACCGGTCTCAGCCTCTGGCGACAACTCCAGGCCAAGCGTACGCGTCACCTTCTCCGTAATCGCGATTAGAAATTCCTGTTGCGTCGTGCCTTTGATTGCGAGGAGTTGGCCAACACCGATGCTGGTCAGCAGAACCGAGTCGGAAACATTGATGAGCACACGGCTCGTATCAACGGACACCACGCGCCCAATTTGGTCGGATGCGGCAAAAACAAGAGCCGTTTCACTCATGATTCAAAAACCTCCGTCACTAGTTGCTCTAGATCCCACAACGACATTCCGCCAAAAATGTCCGTACTCCCTTGGCTGTACACGCGTGTAGCCTTCACTCCGCTGACGACCGCACTTTCTAGCGCGATAACGTTTGGGTTCGCGCCGACAACCTTCTTGGCGTTGTCGGATAAAGTGCGCGCCAAAATGAGAGTGGGTATCCCTTTGCGGATTCTTTCGGTAAGGTGTGTTTCCAGATGTCCATCGTTAAATCCATATCCCACGATCAGAAAGCGGGAAGCCCGGTCTATCTCTTTATTCCCGCGTTCGCGATGAACATCGAAAGGGCTGCTGTAGCCGTTCCTATACTTGTTTTGACCAGGCGGAATAATGAGCCTGCTTACGTTGTGCAACGGCCCGCAATGGCGCACGGGCTCACCGTTGCGCTCGTACCAGTCTAGACTTCCGTGGGGTTTGCTGATGACCACCCTATCGGCGTAAAGGAAGCGTGATGTTCCTTTGTGCAGCTTCACATCACGACAGAAGCTCAGACGCGTCTCCCTCTCATCGAGGCGCCCGGCGAAGACACCGGTGAACATGACGTCCACCCCGAGGCCGGCCTCCTCAGAAGCCACTTCCAGTAGCCGGTCGTAATTCGTCGTAACAACTTGTATTCCCCCGGCCGGCCGCAAAAGATGCGGTAACAGGCGTGTGAAACCGAGAGTTCTGGTGCCGGCGAACACTTCCGCAGTGATCGCTGCCTCCGCTTCGAAAACAACCCGCCCGACTTCCGAGCGGATCGCCTCTTCGAGGTTGGTCGACGGTGCGATCTTCGTAAGGCCGTCTTCAAGGCCATAGGCAGTGATGTTCGGCGACACCTTGGCCCATTCGGCAACAAGGGGACCAGTCATGAGTGAGGGCATCGAGGAGCAAAGGTGACTTGCAAGAGCGTCCATGCCTGGAATGCCCTCAGCGCACGACAAACCCGAACCGACGATCGTCACCAAACCGTCGCTCATGTGCTGCTGAATCGTCAATTTCAGGGCTGAAATATCCATATAAATTGCGCCGCTAACTTACCTTGCACGACTGTTTGCAAACAAAAGGGTGGTGCAGCAATGGTACCCCCTTCGCGAATAGTCCTGAGAAACGCCGTTATGTTGACTAAGCGCAACCCTCTTGCAAGTTGTCTTTTCGGAAAACTGTGTCGTCCCCCATTTAGACTGGAGTAGATTTTCTACAGGGGAAGCCGGGTCTGTGGGAGACTGTGTTTGATCGAGGTGATTGGATGCGTGGTCTTTTGCTCTCTGTCTGTTTGCTTCCTGCTTTATGTGCGAGTGCTCAAGCTCCTGATGGCGGCACGCAACAGACGATGTCGAGTATCTTCATCTTTCCGACGCCGAATGCGGCGTTCACGGCTACGGTTCGGAGTGAGTGGACTCGGATTCTGCCGGATGGGAGTAAGGCGTCCATCTTCAATCATCGCTTCGTCGCGCGGGATAGCTCTGGGCGGGTGTTTCAGGAGCGCCGCTACCTGACGCCGCAGGGGGATAAGCAGGAGACGGAGATATCAGTGCTGCAGTATGACGATCCGAATCGGCATGAGCGGTATCAGTGCTATCCGCAGCGGCAGATGTGCGAACGGAGCAGGCTCTATCTGCCGACGGCGTCGCCTGCGCCTATGCCGTCCGGTCCGCTGCCGAATGGGAATGGAACGATGGTGCGTGAGGATCTGGGGCACAAGGCTGTTCAGGGCGTAGATGCGGTGGGGAGCCGGGAGATCACGACGTTGAAGGTCGGTGCGTTTGGGAACGAGAAGGTGCAGCCGGTGGTACGGGAGCTTTGGTTTTCACCGCATCTTCAGATGAATCTTGTGACCGAGCGGTTCGATCCGCGGGCTTCCGCGGTTCAGAATATTTATGTGACGGATTTGAAGCGGGATGAGCCTGATCCGAAGTGGTTTCAGATTCCGAGTGGGTATCGGGTGGTTGGGGATGGGTTGGAGCGGTAGGTGGGGGGCGGGAAGAAGGCGTCGATTTCTACTGAGCGAAATCGATACCCCACCCTTTCGCGATAGTGCTGCGAAACGATGGGGTACCCAAAACAAGCAAAGACAAATACGGAGGTTCTGAGCTTCGCTCAGAATGACGACTTAAAGAAGTTACCAGCCGCGGTGCTGCATCATGTCTTCTTCGGCGATCATGCCTACGGCGAGACCCTTCATGGCTCCGAGGCAGTCTTCTGAGGCCTCGGCCAGGATCTCGGGGTTGTCGAAGTGGGTGGCGGCGCGGACGATTGCTTTGGCGCGGGATTCGGCTTCGGCGCGCTCGGAGGGGTTGAGGGGCTTGCCGTCTACGAGGGAGACGTCCAGGCGGATGTTGCCCTCCTTCATGAAGATGCCGGAGCCGACGAAGACCGTCTGCGCGCCGAGCTGCATCATGAGGGCCGCGTCGGCAGGGGTGGCGATGCCGCCGGCGGAGAAGTTGGGGACGGGGAGCTGGCCGGTTTCGGCGACGAGCTTGACGAGCTCGTAGGGGGCGCGGAGCTCCTTGGCTGCGGCGTAGAGTTCCTGCTCGGAGAGGACGGTGAGGGCCTTCATCTCGGAGGTGATCTTGCGCATGTGCTTGACGGCGTGGATGACGTCGCCGGTGCCGGGCTCGCCCTTGGTGCGGATCATGGCTGCGCCTTCGGCGATGCGGCGGAGGGCTTCGCCGAGGTCCTTGGCGCCGCAGACGAAGGGGGTTTTGAAGGCGTGCTTATCGATGTGGTGGAGCTCGTCGGCGGGGGTGAGGACTTCGGATTCGTCGATGAAGTCGACTGCGAGGTGCTCGAGGATCTGGGCTTCGACGAAGTGGCCGATGCGGACCTTGGCCATGACGGGGATCGATACGGCCTTCTGGATGGCCTTGATCATGCCGGGGTGGGACATGCGGGCGACGCCGCCTTCGGCGCGGATCATGGCGGGGACGCGCTCGAGGGCCATGACGGCGACTGCGCCGGCGGCTTCGGCGATGATGGCCTGATCGACGTCCATGACGTCCATGATGACGCCGCCTTTGAGCATCTCGGCGAGGCCGGTCTTGAGGCGGAGGCTGGTGGGGGTGCTGGACATTTCGATTCTCCTTGGTGCTGGCGGGTGTTTTCGCTTGGGAAGTCCAGTTTAGCAGTTTCGGGGTGGTCGCTTGCGAAAGACCTTGACTGAGGGTTGAGGCGTGAATAGAGTCACGGTATTCCTTTCATTTGATAGCAAGATCTGGGCCTCGATCCTTATTCAGGAGTTTCTATGGCTACCATGGCACCCGTTGTTCGTCCGGTGGTTACGCGGCGGTATGATGATCCGTTTTTTGTTGGGATGTCCCTGGCGATTCTGGGGACTGTGGTGTTGGGGTTTGGGCCGACATACTTTTATCGGGGGGCGGTGTTCGCTCCGCTGCCGAGTGCGCTGGTGCATGTGCATGGGGCGATCTTTTCAAGCTGGGTGATTCTGTACGTGGTGCAGACGGCGCTGGTGGCGATGAAGAAGATCCGGTGGCATCGGACGCTGGGGACGTTTGGGGCCGTGCTGGCAGGGTTGATGGTGGTGCTGGGGTGGGCGGTGACGATCACGAACGTCAGGCGTGGGCATACGCCGCCGATCTTCACGCCGGCGGAGTTCCTGGTGATCAACTGCTGGGGGATCGTGCTGTTTGCGGCGATGGTGGCGTGGGCGGTGGTGAAGCGGCGGGATGGCGCGGCGCATAAACGGCTGATGCTGCTGGCGACGATCGGGATCATGCCTCCGGCGATTACTCGGTTTCAACTGATGATGCACTGGCCGGGGTTTGCGGTTCCGCTCTGGATGCTGGCGCTTTGCGTGACGGTGATGGCGTTCGATGTGTGGACTCGGAGGAGACCACACTATGCGACGGTGGTGGGGACGCTGGTGACATTTTCCGTGCCGATGACTGCGAATGTGCTGGGGAAGACGGCCTGGTTGCAGGGGATTGCGGCTCGGCTAACGGGGCACGTTTAGCGGCTGATTAAGTAGTGTTGATATTTCGCTTTTTGTTCGCTTTATAATAAGCGGATGGATGCTCGTGCGGGCTATGAACTCGGTTGGATGTTTATCGACATCAACGCCTACTTTGCGACGGTGGAGCAAGAGGAACGGCCGGAGCTGCGGGGGCGGCCGATTGGGATTGTGCCGGTGCAGGCGGAGTCGACGTGCTGCATTGCGGTGAGCTATGAGGCTAAGGCGTATGGGATCAGGACGGGGTTGCGGGTATCCGCGGCTCGGGCGTTGTGTCCACAGCTTGAGTTGGTGCTGGCGAGGCCGAGGCTTTATGTGGAGTATCACCACCGGATCAAGGCGGCGATCGAACGCTGTGTGCCGGTGCAGCAGGCGATGTCGTGCGATGAGTTTGCGTGCCGGTTGATGGGGCGGGAGTGCGAGGTGGAGAGGGCGGTGGAGATTGCGGAGGCGGTGAAGGAGGAGATACGTGGGGTGGGGCGGACGATACGGTGCTCGATTGGGATTGGGCCGAACCGGTTGCTGGCGAAGATTGCAGGGGAGATGCAGAAGCCGGATGGCTTGACGGTGCTGGAGCGGCGGGGGTTGCCGCAGAGTTTGTATGGGTTGGAGCTGCATCGCATCCCAGGGATTGGGCGGCGGATGGAGCGCAGGGTGCATGGTGCGGGAGTCCAGACGATGGAGCAGCTTTGCGCACTCCCGCGTGATGCGATGAAACGAATCTGGGGAGGCGTGTGGGGGGATCGGATGTGGCTTTGGCTGCGAGGCGAGGACTTTCTGGAGCCTGCGCCGCCGAAGGTGCCTCAGAGCCTGATGCGGCAGCATATTCTGCCGCCGAACTGCCGCACCTATGAGCAGGGGCGTGCGGTGGCGATCAAGCTGATGCACTCGACCGCGCGGAAGATGAGGATGCAGGGGCTGTGGGCGAGCGCGATCTATCTGCGGGTCGGCTACATGGGGAAGAGGTATGCGTACGATGCGCATGTCAACCTGGTGAGCTGCCAGGACCCGTATATTTTGCAGGCGCACATGATCGATCTTTGGAACAGCTCGCCATCTGCGGACCGGCCGGCCGATCTGACGGTGGCGCTGACGGGGTTGACCAGCGAGCCGCCGGTAGAGCTGTTTGAGACGGCTCCGAATGCGAGGAGCAAGGTGGTTTCGTCACTGGATGCCCTGAATGGACGATTCGGGTTGAACACGGTTTATTTTGGATCGATCCACAACGTGCGAAAGGAGGCTCCGACCAGGGTGCCGTTTGGACCGCCTCCTGCGCTGAGTGAGTTCAGGGATACGGCTGATCCGGAGGACTAGGGTTGACGGCGGTTGAGGAGAGCGGGGTCGATGGCGAGGAAGAGGCCTTTTGCAGTGGCTAATACGGTGCCGTCAGGGTGGGTGAGGGTGGCGGAGTGGAAGAGTTTGCGGCCTTCCCGGTGGAGGTGGTGGGCGGTGAGGGTGAGTGGGGTTTCGATGGGGCAGGGGCGGAGGTAATCGACCTCAAGGTTGCGGGTCATGGCGATGAGGTTTAGGGGGCGGTTGAGCTTGGACATGGCCTCGTCCATGAGGGTGGCGATGATGCCGCCGTGGAGATAGCCCGGTGGGCCTTCGTGGTTGCGGGTGAGCTGGACGGTGGCTGTGGCGGTGATGTTTTCTGCTTCGGTGGTGAGGGTGAAGGTCAGTTGCAGGCCGATGGGGTTGATGGGGCTGCAGCCGAAGCAGTGGGAGGCTTGCTCGTCCAGGGTCTTGCCGGCGGGGAGGTGGGATTCTGGGGGCATGGGTATGAGTCAGCGTACGGGGTCGCTATGCACCGCGCAAGCCTTGTGAACCCATGTCTCAGAAGCGAGACATGGGGCACCCATATTCTCTGGAATCAGGCGTTGCAGACGGCGAGGATGTCGGCACCGAAGCGGTCCAGCTTGTCCGGGCCTATGCCGTGGATGCCCTGGAGCTGGGTGAGGGTGCTGGGGCGCTGGAGGACGATGCTGCGCAGGGCGGTGGTGCCGAGGACGAAGAACTGGGGGAGGCCCATGCGTTCGGATTCGGCTTTGCGCCAGTCGCGGAGGCGCTGCTCAAGGGCTTGCTGGTCGGGGGTGAGGGTCTCGCCGGGAGACTCGGCGCGTGGGGGGATGGCGGCGCGGATGGGTGGGTGGGGGATGATGGGGGCGTGAGGGTGTTGGGGGTTCTCTGTTCTCAGTTCTCTGTTGGGTGCCGAGATTGGAGAAGGCTTGGCATTGAAGAGTTCCGAGTCGCGAGTTTCGAGTTTCGAGTCTGGGGCCTTGCGCTTTGCGGGTTTGGGGGCGGGGGTGCCGTAGTCGCCGGGAATCTCTGTACCTCGGCAAATGGCGCAGAGGGCGGGACCGAAGCGCTCGGCCTTGTCCGGGCCTATGCCGGGGACTTGCAGGAGTTGGGGGATGGTCTGGGGGGCGTGCTGGACGAGGGCGCGGAGGCTGGCGTCTGTAAAGACGATGAAGGCGGGCTTGCCAGTCTTGGCGGCTTCTTCCTTGCGCCAGTTACGTAGGGCGGCTTCCAGGGTTTTCTGGGCGGGCGTGTAGTTGGTGGCTTCTTCTTCGGCCTTGCGTTTGGCGGGGGTGCTGGCGCAGGACTTGGATTTGGTTGGGGCGGCGCTCAGTTCGCGGAGGACTACGCCTAATGGGTCCGAGGAGGAGAGTTCGCGGCCTTCGTGGGTGATGGCGGCTTTCTTGTAGGGGATGACCTTGCCGTCGGCTGCGGTGAAGGTTTCCGCGGAGAGGGTGATGAGGCCGGCGCGTGCGAGGCCGTCGAGGAGGCCGTCGAATTGCTTGCGGTCGGAGGTGAGGGCGAGATCGGTGTGGAGGCGACCGGTGGCTTTGCTGCTGGAGTCCAGGGCGCGGAGGATGGTGCGGAGATGGCGGTCGTCCTGGGCGGAGGGCTCAGCGAAGGTCTGGGCGGTGGTGGCGTTGGGGGCGCAGAAGTCGCAGTGGCCGCAGGGTCGGTGGCCGTCGGCGGTGTCGCCGAAGTGGCGGATGAGGGCTGTCATGCGGCACTGTTGGGTCTCCGCGTACTGCATGATGGAGTCGATCTGGGTGCGGCGGTGCTGGACCTGGAGCTCGTAGCCGGACTGCCAGGCGTGGTTGCCGGTGGCTCGGACGTTGCCGCCCATGTCGTAGGCGGCGGCGGATTGCGCGGCTAGTTTTTCGACGGACTTGGCGAAGGTGTCAGCGTCCATCTTGAGGCGGTGGCGGAGCTCTTCCGGGGATTGGAAGTCTTCGTTGAGGACGCGGGCTACGCGTGCGAGATCGGTGGCAACGGGGTAGTCGCGCTCCAGGAAGAAGTCGTGCATCTTGCGGTCGGCGTAGCTGTAGAGCAGGATGGTGCGGGATGGGTCGCCGTCACGTCCGGCGCGCCCGATCTCCTGGTAGTAGGCCTCGACCGAGGCGGGCAGGGCGGCGTGGACTACGGTGCGGACGTTGGCTTTATCGATGCCCATGCCGAAGGCGATGGTGGCGACGACGACCTCCATATTGCCGGAGAGGAACTGGGTCTGGACGCGCTCGCGTGTGGCGGGGTCCAGGCCTGCGTGGTAGGCGGCGGCTTTGAAGGTGCCGTTGAGTTTTTCCGCTAGTTCTTCTGCGGCCTTGCGTGATGGGGCGTAGACGATGGCGGGGCGGCGGGTGGGGTCGGCGAGGAACTTGGTGATGAACTCGGTGCGTTGCGGCTTGGAGAGCTCCATGACCTCGATGTGGAGGTTGTCGCGGCGGAAGCCGTGGATGAAGAGGGCGGGCTGCTGGAGGTTGAGCTGGGTGACGATGTCGCGCTGGACGGTGGGAGTGGCGGTGGCGGTGAGGGCGATGATGGGTGCGGGGCGGAGCTGCGGGAGGTAGTCGCCGAGAGTTCTGTAGTCTGGGCGGAAGTCATGGCCCCAGGCGCTGATGCAGTGGGCTTCGTCGATGGCGATGAGGGAGGGCTTGCGGCGGGCGAGCATCTCCGGGAAGCCTGTGACGCGCATGCGCTCGGGTGCGATGAAGAGGAACTGTAGCTTGCCGTCGAGGTAGTCTCGGCAGGCCTGGCGGGAGTCCTCGCGGGAGAGGCCGGAGTGAATGCGGGCGACCTTGAGGCCGGCGGCGGTGAGCTTGGAGGCCTGGTCGTCCATGAGGGCGATGAGCGGGGAGATGACGAGGCCGGTGCCGCCGCGTGCGATGGCGGGGAGCTGGTAGCAGAGGGACTTTCCGGCTCCGGTGGGCATGACGAGCAGGACGTCGCGGCCATCGGTGGCGGCGCGGCAGACGGCTTCCTGATTGGCGCGGAAGGCGGGGAAGCCGAAGGTCTCGTGAAGGAGGGTGGAGAGGTTCATGCGCTAGGCTAGTTTCGCATATTGTTTGCCCTGATAAACGGAAAGGCCACGCGGAGGGTTGACCGCGTGGCCTTTGTACCTAGTTTGGTTCGTGCGATCTATGCCATGAGTTTGTCTGGCGTGATGGGGTACTCGCGGATGCGTTTGCCGGTGGCGTTGTAGATGGCGTTGGCTACGGCGGCGGCGGCTCCGGTGATGCCGATTTCGCCGATGCCTCGGGCTCCGAGTGGGTTGAACTTCAGGTCCGGGATGTTGAGGACGGTGGCGTCGATGGTGCCGATGTCGGCGTTGACGGGGACGTGGTACTCGGCGAAGGACTCGTTGACGGTGCGGCCTGTGTTGGGGTCGATGTGGGCGTCTTCATGGGTGGCGAAGGAGACGCCCCAGACGATGCCGCCCATGAGCTGGTTGAGGCCGGTCTTGTCGTTGAGCAGGGTGCCGATGTCGTAGGTGGCGACGACGCGGCGGACCTTGACCATGTGGGTGTCTTTATCGACGGCGACCTCTGCGAAGACGGCTCCGAAGGATTGGGAGGTCATGGAGTCTTTCGATTCCGAGGGCTCGGCTGAGCCGGTAGCTTCGATGGGCTTGCCGCCGTTGCGGGCGATGATGGCGACGAATGTCTCGCCCTTGGTGGGGTCGGCTTTGGCGAAGTACTTGCCGCCCTTGGCTTCCAGGTCTGAGGTCTTCATGCCGTGGACGGGGGATGCGGTGTCGTTTACTGCCATGTCAAAGAGCTTCAGCTTGGCCTGCATGGCAGCTTCCTGCACGGCGGGCATGACGGAGGCGGTGGACTGCGAGCCGCCGGAGACGGGGGCCTTGGGCAAGGTGGAGTCGCCTAGTTTGACGTCCATCAGGGTGGGGTCCAGGCCGAGCATGGCGGCTGCGGTCTGGGCCATGATGGTGTACATGCCGGTGCCGAGATCCTGGGTGCCGGAGCCGATGAAGGCTCGGCCGTTGGGCAGGATGCGCGCAATGGCCATGGCGGCGGAACGGTTGGCGGGGTAGGTCGCGGTCGCCATGCCGTAGCCGATGAGGTTGTTGCCTTCGGTCATCTGGGCGGGGGTGGCACTGCGCTTGGACCAGCCGAAGCGCTCGGCTGCCTGGGTGTAACACTGCTTCAGGTTTTTGGAGGTCCAGGGGCGGTCGTGGCTGGGGTCCTTGTCGGCGTGGTTGATGACGCGGAGCTGGACGGGGTCCATCTTGAGTTTTTCAGCGAGTTCGTCCATGGCGATTTCGAGGACGGCGGTGCCGGGGGCTTCGCCGGGCGCGCGCATGAAGGTGGACACGCCCAGGTTGACGGTGACCAGCTTCTCCGAGACCTGGTTGTTCTCGGACATGTAGAGCATCTTGGTGGGGCCGGCTGAGTGCTCCGTGAAGTCTTCCAGTGCTGCCGCGTTCATTATGACGTTCTGCTGCATGGCGACGAGCTTACCGTCAGCGGTTGCGCCTAGCTTGATCTTGTTGACCGTGGATGGGCGTGCACCGACGGGGCCGAACATCTGGCTGCGGTCGAGTACGAGCTTTACCGGCTTGCCGGTGAGCTTGGCGGCCATGGCGCAGAGCGGGATGTGCGACCAGGAAGAGCCCTTGGAGCCGAAGCCGCCGCCGGTGTAGGGGCACTGGACGCGGACGAAGTCAAGCGGGATGTTGAGGGTCTTGGCGATCGACATCTTGACGCCGGTGATGTATTGGGTGGCGTCGTAGAGGTTGAGCTTTTCACCCTCCCACCAGGCGATGGTGGCGTGGGGCTCCATGGGATTGTGGACCTGGATGGGGGTGGTGTAGGTGCCTTCGACGGTGACGGTGGCTTTGGCGAAGCCGGCTGCGATGTCACCGCGGGTGTTGCCGGCGGGCTCTTTGCCGGGGTTGCCGGGCCAGCGGGCGTCGGCGAGATGGTCCTGGTAGATGACCTTGGCGGGCTGCTCGGTGTATTTAATCTTGAGCAGAGTGGCTGCCTGGCGTGCCTGGACGAGGGTCTTGGCGACGACGACGGCGATGGGCTGACCGTTGTACTTGACGTCCGTGTTTTGCAGGATCGTCAGGTTGCGGCGTGCGGGCGGTTGCGCGGGTGGCTGGGGGATCTTAGGCGAGTTGAAGGGCGTCATGACGGCGACTACGCCGGGTGCGTGCTCGGCCGCGGAGCTGTCCATGGAGGCGATGGTGCCGTTGGCGATGGTGGACTGAACCATCCAGGCGTAGAGGAGATCATCCTTGGCGAAGGGCTCTTTGAAGTCACCCGCGTAGGTGGCTTTACCGGTGACCTTGGCGATGCCGTCGTAACGATGGTCAAGCTGCTTGATGGGCTTTTTTGCGGTCTCTTCCTGTGCTGCTTCGAGAATGCTCATGCGTTGACTCCTTGTGCGGCCAGGGTGAGGGAGCGCACAATGCCTTGCTTGGCGAGTTCGATCTTGAAGGCGTTGTGCTCGTAGCCTTTGGCTCCGGCGAGTGCGAGTTCGGCGGCCTGCTTGAAGGTCTCTGCGGTGGCTGATTTGCCGGTCAGGACTTTTTCGGCCTCGGGCGAACGCCATGGCTTGTGGGCGACTCCGCCGAGGGCGAGGCCTGCGGACTTGATCGTAGAGCCTTCAAGCTCAAGGCCGCATGCGACCGAGATCAGGGCGAAGGCGTAGCTGTTGCGGTCGCGGGCTTTGAGGTAATGGGAGTTCTTTGCGAAGCGGGCTTTGGGGAGGGTGACGGAGACGATCAGCTCGTCGGGACGGAGGTTGGTGTCTTGCTGAGGCGTTGTGCCGACGAGGCGGTGGAAGTCGTGGAAGGGAATCGTCCGCTTGCCCTTGGGGCCTTCTACCTGGACGGTTGCTTCGAGCGCGGCCATGGCTACGTTCATGTCGGATGGGTTGGTGGCGATGCAGGTCTCGGGGCTGGTTGCGCCCTTGTCGGTCTGGCCGAGGATGGCGTGGATGCGGTTGTAGCCCTTGACGGCGGCGCAACCGGAGCCGGGTGCGCGCTTGTTGCAGGCGGCGAAGGCGGTGTCGTTGAAGTAGTAGCAGCGGGTGCGCTGGAGGAGGTTGCCGCCGGTGGTGGCCATGTTGCGAAGCTGTGGTGATGCTCCGCTGAGGAGGGCCTGCGAGAGGAGTGGATACTGCTCGACGATGAGCTTATGGTTGGCGAGGTCTGAGTTGCGGACGAGTGCGCCGATGACTACGCCGCCGTCTGCGGAGGGTGTGACCTGGGTGAGGTCGAGGTGGTTGATATCGATGAGCGTGGTGGGATGCTCAACCTCATACTTCATGAGGTCGACGAGGTTGGTGCCGCCGCCGAGGAACTTTGCGCCGTGCATGGCACCGGCGTGGATGGCTTGCTGCGGGGTGGTGGCGCGTTCGTAGTTGAAGGGATTCATTAGGACCTCACGCCTTGCTGCTGGGCGACCGCGCGGACTGCGGCGACGATGTTGGGGTAGGCACCGCAGCGGCAGATGTTGCCGGACATGCGCTCGCGGATCTCCTCGTCGGACATGGTTGGCTTGGCGGTGTTGCCGGTCTGGAAGCTGACGATGGAGAGGTCGCCCTTCTGGGCTTCACTCAACGCGGCGGCAGCGGAGCAGATCTGGCCGGGGGTGCAGTAGCCGCACTGGTAGCCATCGTGCTCCAGGAAAGAGGCTTGTACGGGGTGAAGCTGATCGCCTTTGGCGAGGCCTTCGATGCTGGTGATCTCCGCGCCTTCAGCCACGACGGCGAGGGTGAGGCAGGAGTTGACGCGGCGGCCATCGACGAGGACGGTGCAGGCTCCGCACTGGCCATGGTCGCAACCCTTCTTGGTGCCGGTGAGGTCGAGTTGCTCGCGGAGGGCGTCGAGGAGGCTGGTGCGGGTGTCGACGGAGAGGTTCTGGGATGCGCCGTTGACCTTGAGGGTGATGGACTTCATCTGCGGCTGGGCAGTGGCCGGGGATGCGGGTGCAGCGAGCGCTACGCCGGGGAGGCCGGTGGCTGTGGCGGCGGAGAGGATGCCGGCGGCCTTGACGAAGCTGCGGCGGCTTAGCTCCGGGCCTGAGGCTTCCTGCGTAGCTGCGTCTTCCAAGGCGCTGACTTCGTCAATCTCGATATCCGTACAAGGGGAAGAGCTCATATGTTGCCTCGATGTTGGGGTAAGCTTTGGAAATACCTTTTGCAATGACTGCTGCTGGACCACTGAGTAGACGGGCAGGCTCCGTGAAAAGATGCCCCGTTGGATGCCTCGTACAAGCGAAGCATGGCGCAGGCGTTCGACGCCGTCAACAGGCCGGTTTCATGGCTATTTGGTTTCATACGTTTCAAGTCACACCGATGGTTGATTCACTTTCGAGGAGATGTTTCGATGCGTTCTGGATTGGGTTTTGGGATTGTGGCGGCTGCGGCCATGCTTTGTGGAGTGGTAGAGCCGATGTCGGCACAGAGCGCGGCTGCGAGCCGCCGTGGGACCCAGGGCGAGGCGGCTACCGCGCCGGAAGAGCAGAGCGTTCCGATTCCGCCGGAGACCACGTCCGTGACCAAGCATGACTGGACCGGTGGCGGCCAGACGATCCACTACACGGCGACTGCGGGCAACATCCTGATCCGCGACGAGAAGGACAAGGTCAACGGGAGCATCTTCTATACGGCCTATACGCAGGACGGGGTGGAGTCAAAGAACAGGCCGGTGACGTTCTTCTATAACGGTGGCCCGGGAGCCGCGACGATCTGGCTGCATATGGGTTCGTTTGGGCCGGTACGCGTGATCACGCAGAGCCCGGAGGCGACGAGCCCAGCGCCGTTTGAGACGGTGGCGAATCAGTACAGCTTGATTGATCGGTCTGACTTGGTGTTCATTGACGCGCCGTTGTGCGGCTTCTCGCGTGCGGTGGGTAAGGGGACGGCAAAGGATTTTGCCGGGACCGACCAGGATATTCATGCGTTCGAGCAGTTCATCAGCCGCTACATCACGGTGAACCAGCGGTGGAACTCACCCAAGTTTCTATTTGGGGAGAGCTATGGGACGACTCGGTCGGCGGGGTTGGTGAGTGCGCTGCAGAACGACGGCATCGAGTTCAATGGTGTCACGCTGCTTTCGACGATCCTGAACTATGGCGTGCGCAGCGCTGGGTATGACACGGAGGTGATCGGGTATGTGCCTTCGTATGCGGCGATTGCGTGGCAGCACAACAAGGTGAAGCATACGGGCTCGATTGCGGATTGGGTGGAGCAGGCGCGGAAGTTTGCGGGCGGACCTTATCTGGCCGCGCTGCGGGAGGGCGATGCGCTTCCGCCGGCGGAGTTCGACGCGATTGCGACGAAGCTGGCTGGTTTCACCGGGCTGAGCGTGGGGTATATCAAGGAGGCTCGGCTGCGGATTGCGCCGACGCGTTTCCGCAAGGAGCTTCTGCGGGATGACGACAAGATCCTGGGGCGGTATGACGCTCGGTTTGAGGCGTATGACGTGGATGCGGCGGGGGAGAATCCGGGTTTCGATCCGTCCGATACCGGGATTAGCGGCGCTTATGTGGCTGCGTTTCATGACTATATTCAGCGGGAGCTGAAGTACATGAGCACGGAGCCGTACTACCTGTCCGGGCCTGGTGTCAGCGCGGCTTGGGACTTCAAGCATCGGCCGAGCGGGGCGCAGGGTGGCGGCGGCGGACGGGGCGAGCAGCCGGTGCCGGACGTCGCGATGGACCTGGCGGATGCGATGCGGAAGAATCCGAAGCTGCGGGTGTTTTCCGCGAATGGGTACTTCGACCTGGCGACGCCGTTCTTCAATACGGAGTACGATCTGCACCACATGCTGCTGCCGCCGGCGATTGCGAGCAACATTCAGTTTGGGTACTATCCGGCTGGGCACATGGTGTATCTGAACGTGGATGCGCTGAAGACGATGAAGGGCGATATGGAGCGGTTCTACGGGGAGGCTACGCGGCGATAAGCGGCGACCTCGGTGCTTGATTTTTGGGGCAAAACCGAGGTAAGATAGAGCGTTGCGTTGAATCTGGCGAGAGCTACTATCTGAAGGAGCCGTATGGCGAAGCGTCGTGGAAATCCGAACTGGGGCAAGCCGGAGCCGATTGGCCCTGTTGTGCCGACCGTTACCTCCTTTGAGCAGGTCGTCAAAGAGTACAAGCTGACCCCGGACCAGTACATCCGGTCTACGCGTCTGCGGGAGTGGGCGAGGCGGAACAAGAACTCGAAGTACATCCCGGAGGCGCTGCTTGAGGCGTGGGGATTCGAGATCGAGTCGACCCTGTAACGGATGTGGAAAACGAAAAACGCCGCCTGATGAGGGCGGCGTTTTTGTCTTGGCGTTTTGTCTTACAGATGAGAAGAGGGTTTCATGGCACATGACGGTAGTTTGTTCGCTGGAGTAGAAGAGGCTGTTGCTGCAATT
This sequence comes from Granulicella tundricola MP5ACTX9, assembly GCF_000178975.2. Classification (NCBI taxonomy): domain Bacteria; kingdom Pseudomonadati; phylum Acidobacteriota; class Terriglobia; order Terriglobales; family Acidobacteriaceae; genus Granulicella; species Granulicella tundricola. The sequence goes on from NC_015064.1 coordinate 1,763,753, forward strand.
CGTGCGGGGCAGATGGTGGTGGTGGTCGATGATGAGGATCGTGAGAATGAGGGCGATCTGACGCTGGCGGCCGAGTTTGTGACGCCGGAGGCGATCAACTTCATGGCGCGGTTCGGGCGCGGGCTTATCTGCCTGACGCTGACCGAGGAACGCGCGGACTACATGCGACTGGGGCCGATGACGAGCGAGAATACCTCGCGCTTTGGGACGGCCTTTACGGAGAGCGTGGAGGCTCGCGAGGGTGTGACGACGGGCATCTCCGCGGCGGACCGCGCGCATACGATCAAGGTGGCGATCGATCCGAGCTCTACCGCGCATGATCTGGCTCGGCCGGGGCATGTGTTTCCGCTGCGCGCGCGCAAGGGCGGAGTGCTGGTGCGGGCGGGGCAGACGGAGGCTTCGGTTGACCTGGCGCGGATGGCGGGGCTGGTCTCTGCGGGTGTCATCTGCGAGATCATGAACGAGGACGGCACCATGGCTCGTGTGCCCGACCTGGTGGAGTTCTGCAAGGAACACAAGATGCTGATGGTGACGGTGGCGGATCTGATCCGGTACCGGCTGCAGCATGAACGGTATATCCATCGCGTGGCGGAGTCCGTGATGGCGACCGAGTACGGCGAGTTCCGAATGATTGCGTACGAGAACGAGGTGGATGGGAACGAGTCGCATGTGGCGCTGGTGATGGGCGACGTGACGGCGGATGTGCCGGTTCCGGTGCGGGTGCATACGCACTCGCTGGCCGAGGATGTGTTTGGGTTGGTGGGGACGGATAATCGCGAGGTGATCGATGGCTCGCTGCGAATGATCGGCGAGGCGGGGCGTGGGGCGTTGATCTATCTGCATAACGGGACGCGTGGGTTCGGCGTGGATCGCACGGTTGAGCCGCATCGGATCGTGTTCCAGAAGGATCAGCGCGGGCGAGAACGTGGCGACGATCACACGCAGAGGACGCTGCGGCAGGTTGGGTTGGGCGGGCAGATATTGTCGGATCTTGGGATTCGCAAGATCAAGCTGCTGACCAATACGCCGACGCATGTGCCTGCGCTGCAGGGCTTCGGGATCGAGATTGTGGAGCAGGTTCCGATTACGGTTGGCGCTGGTGTGACTAAGTAAGCGGGTTACTGGACCGTCAGGTTGAGGGTGACGGTCTGGGTGATCTGGGTGCCGCTAGTGGAGGTCGCAGTGACCTGGTACTGGTAGGTGCCGGGCGGCGTGGACTGGACGTTTGAGGTCCTGGCTGGTGCGCCGCCGGCACATCCTGCTGAGGTGATCGCAAACGCAGTGAAGGACAAGGCGAGGAGCGTGAGGGTGGCTCGCTGGCGCAGGGTGCGGTTCTTTCTCCAGAGGAGCATGAGACCGGGTAGCAGGATGCAGAGGAGCGTGCTGCTGGGGAGGGGTGCCCGGCGAGCTTGCAGGGTGGTGATGGTGTTGATCGTGACCGTTGAGTTTTGTGCGGAACCGGCAAGGGTGAGGGTCGATGGCTGGATGGAACAGGTCGCGTAGAGCCCCGGGACGACAGATGCACAGGTCAGGGCCACAGGGCCGGTGAAGCCCGCGATAGGGGTCACGGCCAAAGCGTAGGTTGCAGGGGTGCCGCTGATGACGGTTGCGGTGGCTGAGCTTGCTCCGCTCGCGGTGAACGTGAACGATGGAAGTTGAATGCCTGTGCCGCTCAGGGGGATCAGTAGGGGTGAGCTGTGGTCTGAGCTTGTGATAGTGAGGGTGCCGGGCCACAGACCGATAGCGGTGGGGGTGAAGGTCACCTGGATCTGACAGTTAGTGTTGGGAGCGAGCGAGGCGGCGGTGCATGGCTTTGTGACGGTGTAGTCGCCGCTGATGGTGGCGGTGATGTTGGTGACGGGTGCGGTGCCGATGTTGGCGAGGGTGACGGTCATGCTGGCGGATGAACCCAGCGTGACGTTCCCGAAGGCCAGGCTGGCGGGAGTGGAGGTCAGGAGCGACTGAATGCCGGTGCCGGTGAGCGATGCTGTGAGGGGGATGGTGGAGGCACTGGTGGTGAGCGAAAGCGTGCCGGGGCGGGTGCCGGTCTGGGTGGGCTTGAACCTGATTTGGAGGGTGCAGCTTGAGTTTGCGGGGATCGGTGAGCCGATGGGCGGGCAGGTTCCGGCTTGCGTGTAATCGCCGGTGATGGAGGAAGCGGTGATGGTGGCGGCGGTTGAGCCGGAGTTGGTGACCTGGATGGGGAGCGTGGTGGAGACACCTACGACCAGCGGGCCGAAGTCGAGCGAGGTGGGTGAGAGCGAGACGGGGCTGGCGGTCGCGGTGCCGATGAGGCTGATGAACTCGAGCGACGTGGTGGAATCCGTGGCGATATCGAGCGCGGAGACGTGGGTGCCGGTGGTCTGTGGGGTGAAGGCTACGGAGAGGCTGCAGGTTGCTGCGGGCAGGATCGTTGCGCAGCCGTTCTGCGTGGTGAAGTCCGCTGTGGTGGTGGCGGAGAGGACATGCAGGGCGATGGAGCCTGTATTAGTGAGGGTGACGCCCTGCCTGGCGGTTGCGGTGCCCATCTGGGCCTGGGCGAAGGCGAAGGAGCTTTGCGAGAGGGTGTAGGTTGCAAGTGGCGTGGTGCCGGAGGGATTGCTGACCACGAGTGGGCCGGCCTGGCCGATGACGTGGATGAGGTCAGGGCTGGAGGAGGCGTCGCTCTCTATGGTGAGGAGGCCTGAGTCGCTGGTGCTGGCGGGTGAGGCGGTGCCGGTGGCGACCTGGTTTGAGGGCGCGTAGGTCAGGGTTACGGAGCAGCTTTGCCCAGCGGCGAGTGATGTTGTGCAGGTAGTCGTCGAGAGGAATGGTGGGCCGCTGGTGATGCGGCGGATGGTTACGGCGGATGCGGCAGAGGTGTTTGCGAGGGTGAGGGTGCGTGCGAGCGTCTGGCCGGAGGTCACCTGGCCGAAGTTGAGGATGCTGCCGGTCTGAAGGCCGCCGATGATGCTGAGCGTGCCGCCCTGGCTGGTGCCGAAGCCTTCGAGATAGGCCATGGCCTGGCTTGGCGCGGAGCCGTCGGTGGGCGTGGCCTGCGCGGTGAGGGTGCCGGTGATGTCGGCGTTGGTCAACGGGTCAAACTGAAGCTGGATCGTGCAGCTTGCACTGGGTGCGAGCGTGAGGCACGGGGTGCCGGAGAGCGCGAACTGGCGGGGGATGATGAGGTTGAGGGTCAGTGATTTGGCGGTCAGGTTGTTGAGGGTGAACTGGCGGATGGGGCCTTGTGTTGCGATGGCAGTGGGGCCGAAGTCGGTCTGGGACGGGGTGATCTGGAGGGCTGCGGTGGAGACGGTATACGCGCCGTTGAGCGCGACGCTGTAGAGGACGGGTGACGTCGAGCCGGCGCGGGTGACGGGGAGGGTGAGGCTATCGAGGACGGGCGCTGTGCTGGGCAGGAAGGTAATGGCGATCGTGCAGTTGGCTCCGATGGCCAGGGAGCTACAGCCGTCTGCGGCCTGGAATCTGGAGGTGGCGAACGTGGGCGTGCCGATCTGCAATGCGACGCTGTCCGTATTGGTGAGAGTGACGGTCTGCTGGGTTGCGGTGGGGCCGGGGGCGTTGTTGAAGGTGAGGCCGAGCGGGTTGATGGCGATGCCGGGATCGGGTAGTCCGTAGCCGGTGAGGGTGGCGGTGACGGTGCCGTCGCTGCTGGTGAAGGTGAGGGAGCCGGTCCGTGCGCCAGTGGCCGTGGGGGAGAAGCTGAGGGCGAAGGTACAGGAGGCGGTGGGGGCAAGGCTGGTCCCGCAGCTACCGTTGGGGTTGAGGGCGAAGTCGCCGGCGAGGGTGGGGGTGGGGATGGTGACGTTTGCGCCGCTCACGCTCTGGTTGGTGAGGGTGAACGAGATGGCTCCGCTGACGTTATGGACCGGGATGGAGCCGAAGTCCTGGGCGAGCGGAGAGAGCAGCAGGCCGGTGAGGGGTAGGCCGGTTCCTGTGAGGCTGAAGGTGTACGGGACCCCGGCGGCGTTTGAAGACAGGGTGAGCGAGCCTGGTTGCGCTCCCGCGGCGGTGGGCTGGAACTGAACGGCAAGATAGCAGGTCGCACATGCGCCGGTGACTGTGGAGGTGTAGGCCGAGGAAGGCGGCTGTCCGGGGCCGTAACCGAGATCTGCGATGAAGTCGAGCTTGTACGGGCCGGTGGCCGTGGCGCTCAGGCTGGTGAAGGCCTGGGCGACCTTGAAGAACTGCGCGGCGGGTTGGCCGACGGGCTGATTGCCAAAGGCGATCACGCCGTTGCTCACGGGCACGATGGCGGTCGCGGTGCCGCTGAGCGAGACGTAGATGGGATTGATCCCGGTGCCGGAGCCGATGGAGAGCAGGCCTTGCCGCACGCCGGGCTGCGACGGCACGAACGAGATAGCGATGGCACAGGTCTGCCCGCCCGGCAGCGAGGTGCCGCAGCTGTTGACTTGGGTGAAGTCGCCAATGATCGCGAGCGTGATGGGGACGGCTGCGCTGCTGCTGTTGATGACGGAGACTGTCTGGTTGTTGCCGGAGACGCCGGTGACCACGACCGAGGTGGCGAAGGTGACGGAGCTGGGACTCACGCCAAGGGTGGAGCTTGTGCCGCCTCCGGCTGGCGGCTGTGCGAGCGTCTGGCCGGTGAGCAGGACGCTGAGCCCTTGGTCGAGCGTGAGGGTTGCGGTGTCCTTTGAAGGCACGGTGGCAGAGAGATAGCCAATCTGTATGCCGCAGACGGTTCCGGGCGCGATGGTGGTTGGGCAGCTATCGGTGACCGTGAACGGGGAGCTTGCGGGAAGAGTCGCTGTGGCGTGCGCGATGGCGACCGACGAGCTGTTGGAGAGGAGGACGGAGCGCGGAAGGCGCATGCCACCGGGGTATTGGGTGCCGAAGTCGAGCTCAGACGCGGAGACGGAGAGCGAGGCGGCCTGGCTGTAGCCGGTGAGGACGACGTCGCGTGAGCCGATGGACCAGTCCGCGCTGAGCAGGCCGTCGTTTGCGGAGGATGTGGAGGCGGTGAGTGCGAGGGTGATGTGGCAGGTGGCGCCGGCGGCGAGGAGCTTGATGGAGTTGTCGCCGTTGATGGGGCAATCGCTGGCCTGCTCGGTGAAGGGGGATGCGGTCTTGGCGGAGCTGTCGATGGCGGAGGTGAAGGTCTGGTTTGCGGTGCCGAGGTTTGAGACGGCGATGGTGCGGGTGCCGGGTGGGTTGGCTGAGGTCTGAAGGCCGAAGTCGAGTTCCTTCGGCGCGAAGACGATCGTGCTGGTTGGCCCGGTGAAGGCGGCCACTGTGACGGACTGCGAGGCTGCGTTGGAAGCGGTCGCAGTGATGGTTGCGACTGCGCTTCCGGCGAGAAGCATGTCGCACTCGCCACCGGGGCTGAGGGTAATGGGGCAGTTGGTTGCGAGGGTGTCGGCGGTGGTGGTGAGTTGCAGGTTGGTCGCCGGGGCTGAGCCGAGGTTGCGCAGGATCAGCCAGGGGCTGTCGTCGGCTGAGAAGACCAGTGACGGGGCGGATGTGGCGATATTCAGCTTGGCGAGATAGGCTGCTGAGCCGGCGCATAGGCTGCCGTTGCAGGTGGCGGCGGTGACCTCGGCTGCGCGGATCGTGGAGGGCAGAGCCGTGGTGAGGTTGTTGACCAGCGGCAGGTCATAGGTCTCGGTGGCGAGCAGCGCGGAACTGGCCGTGGGCTGGACGGAGCCTGCGATCAGCGGTGAGCCTGTGGGGTCTATGGCGATGGAGGTGATGGTGGCGGGCAGGCTGGCGTAGGTGGCGCTGGCGTTGGGCAGGCCGCCGAAGCGTGCGGTCTGGTCGATGATGTTCTGGGGCGTGACGTGGACGGCGTACGCGCCGCCCAGGGTGGCGAGCGCAGGTGAGGGAAGTAAGGGCGCGGTAAAGGTGCCGTCGACCCAGACCGAGCCGTCCGGTGCGGGGGCGAGCGAGGACTGCTGGCCGGGCGCGATGATGGTGGAGCTTTGTACTGCGCTGCCGTCCAGCGGAAGACGCAGCAGAACCTGGTAGTTCAGCGGAAGTAGAGGCTGAGTGGGCGTGCTGACCGGGAACTGGCCGAGCGCGATCGAGCCCGAGACGAGAAGCGTCTGGCCGGTGGTGTCGAGGGCGACTGAACTAAGTCCCTGGCCCGGGATGAAGGTGGAGAAGATGAGAACGTCGCCGGCGGGTGCCAGTCTGGTCAGAAAGCCGGATGGGTTTGCGACCATCGCAGGAACAAGCGCCGCGGCTGTGGGGAAGCCGGAGGCGGTGGTTGCGCCTGCGAGGTAGGCGTTGTCGAGCGGGTCGGCGGCGATGGCTATGGGGGTGGTGTCGCCGGAGGTGCCGGTGAGGTAGGTGGCGTAGACGAGGGTGCTCCCATCGGACGAAAAGCGTTCGACGAAGCCGTTCTGAAAGCTCCCTGTTGCGGGCGTTTGCTGGAAGCCACTGGAGGTGACGGGAAGGGTTGCGGAGAAGAGGCTGCCGGTGACGAAGACGGCGTCGGCCGTGGCTGCGATGGCCGATGCGGCGATCCTGCTGCCGCCGGTGAAGGTGACGAAGAGCGGGTTGAGGCTGGGGTCGAACTTGGCGACGAAGGAGTTGGTGGAGGCGTCCGTGCGGGCCGGGATGGCGGCTCCACCGGTGCCGGTCAGGGTGGTGGAGGTCGTGGTCCCTGTGACGTAGACGTTGCCTGCGGGGTCGAGCGCTATGGCGAGGCCGATGTCGCCTTGGGCTCCGAGGAGAGCCTGAGCGAGGATGGCGTTGCCTGCGTTATCGGTCTTGAGGACGCGGACACCGTCTTTTTGGTCGAGTAGCAGGTAGAGATTGCCGGCGGAATCTGTCTTGATGGCGTTGAACTGGCCCTGTGCGCCGGTTGCGTGAAGACCTGCGAAGGCAAGCTGCTGGGTCTGGTTCGCCTGCGCGTGAGCCGGGCGGGCAAGCATCGGCGAGGCTAGCAGCAGAAGTCCTGCGATTGCGGAGATCGCCTTCAGTCTCTTCATCATGAGGGTCGGCTGCGGTACTGCTCTGAGTGCAGCCTGTCCTCAATATCCACGTTCCTGAGCGGATTCGGTGGGTCTGTTTTGGAAACTTTCCGCTTGACCAAGGCACTTGTCCCAAAGTGGGACAAGTGAACCGCTTAGACGTTCAAGTTGCCGGTCGTCCACAACTCGGTAGCACCCATCGCCGCGAGCGCCTGCTCGAAGGCCGGCTGGGTCTCGTAGCGGATCGCCTGCATCCCCGCCGCGATGGCTCCGGCAATGTTTTCCTCACGGTCATCGACGAAGAGAATGCGTTCCGCAGGCACGCAGAGACCCGACGCCGCGTGCTGGTAGATGGCAGCCTCCGGCTTGATCAGCAGAAGATGGTGAGAGAAGGTCAGGTGATCGAAGCCGGCCATCCAGGGCAGCGCGGCCAGGACGCCGTGCATCATCTCGTCACCCAGGTTGGAGAGGATGCCGGTGCGCGTGCCGGCGGCCTGCAGGCGCAGCGCCCAATCCACCATGGGCTGATTGAGTTGCGTCCAAAGAACCGTATCGGCGGCGATGAGTCCGTCGATCTGGGGCGCTGCCAGAACATGGCCGACATCCTGGCCGATCGCGCTCCAGTATCCGCGCCCGTTGAGGGTACCCCGGTCATAGTCCGAGCGGTGCTTCCAGTAGGCGTGGGAGAAGGTGGCCTCGTCGAGCGCGAGGAGGTGCTGCATCTCGGCCCAGGCCGCGGGATCGGGCGGTCCGGTCAGCACCAGACCGTAGTCGAACAGGACGGCTTCAATGACGGGTTTCTTCTGATCTTCAGGTTGCATAGAACCTCATTTTAGGCGAGCCGCTACCATGGAGAGATGCCCGTCCGCTTCTCCAAACGAACTGCCTGGGACACCGGTGAGAGCACGCTGGCCGAGGCCGTCCGCCAGGTGCGCAGCAGCGGCCGCAGCCTGATCGATCTCACGCTCTCGAACCCCACGCTCTGCGGCTTTGAGTACGACTCGGCGGCTATTCTGGGAGCCCTTACCAACCCGGCGGCGATGACCTACGACCCTGACCCGCGTGGGCTGACCAGCGCTCGGCGGGCCGTCTCGCAGTACTATGCGGACAACAATGCGCTCGTCGATCCGGCGCAGATTCTGCTGACCACCAGCACAAGCGAGGCCTACAGCTTCCTTTTTCGGCTGCTTTGCGATCCCGGTGACGAGGTGCTGGTCGCGCAGCCGAGCTATCCGCTCTTCGACTTCCTCGCCGACCTGGACGACGTAAACCTGAAGCCGTATCCGCTGTTTTACGACTACGGCTGGTGGATCGACTTCGCGGAGCTTGAGCGCAGGATCGGGCCGCGCACCCGGGCGGTTCTGCTGGTGCATCCCAACAACCCCACTGGGCACGCAACCGGACGCGCGGAACGTGAACGACTGGAGGCGATCTGCGCGGAGCATGGGCTTGCCCTGATCGTCGATGAGGTCTTTCTGGATTACAGCCTGGGTGAGCCGGTGGAGAGCTTCGCCACCGGGCCGCATCCCGCCCTGACCTTCGTGCTGAGCGGCCTGAGCAAGATCTCGGCGCTGCCGCAGATGAAGGTCGGATGGCTCGCCTGCCAGGGGCCGGGGGAGTTGGTTGCGGAGGCGTTCGGACGGCTGGAGGTTATCGCCGACACCTTCCTCTCCATGAACGCACCGGCCCAGCACGCGCTGCCGACCTGGCTGGCGAGCAGGGAATCGATTGTGCCGCAGATCGTCGCCCGTACGCAGACGAACCTTGCGGCTTTGGCTGCTGCCGGCCTGGAGGCCCTGCCGGTTCAGGCGGGCTGGAGCGCAGTTCTGCGGCTGCCGGTCGTGGCGGAGGGACGGATTGATGCGCTGGTGCAGGAGGCCGGGGTGATCGTCCATCCCGGCTCGTTCTACGCGCTGCCGGGTAAGAACCAGATCGTCGTCATCCTGATTGGGCCGGTGACTGAGTTCGCGGAAGGCGTGCTGAGGCTCGCCCGTTGGTGTGAATCTAATTCGTTAACATGAGGTGCGGTGGGAGGAAGCTCTGGATGAGCGATCTCTTTCAAGCCCCACAAACAATTAGGTTTGCAGAAACGGGTTCGATTCGCGCTCTTCGCCGATGGTGGTCGAGTCGCCATGTCCGGGGATGACAAGGGTCTCATCCGGCAATGTCAGGAGCTTGTTGTGGACGGATCGCAGCAGGGTCTTCAGATCGCCACCGGGCAGGTCCGTGCGGCCGATTGAGCCCTGAAACAAGGTGTCTCCGGCAAGCAGCAATGTCTGCTCCGGCAGGTGCAGGCAGACGCTGCCCTCCGTATGACCTGGCGTGTGGTGTGCGATCCCGTTCAGCCCCGCGATGGAGAAGACGTATCCATCCGCAAGATCCTGATCCGGCGCGGCAACCTCCGGAGTCTTCATCCCGACCCATCCGGCCTGCACGTCCATCATGGCGACGAGAGGGAGGTCGCGCTGGTTGTAGAGGATGGGCGCGCCGGTGAGTCGCTTCAACTCCTGCGCTCCAGCGATGTGATCGATGTGCGCGTGGGTGATCAGGATCTGCTTGACGGTGAGGTTGTGTTTGGCGACGAGCGCCATGATGCGGCTGATGTCGTCACCAGGATCGACCACGATCGCCTCACGCGAGATCTCGTCGCCCAGGATCGAGCAGTTGCAGCGTAGCGGACCAACGGCGAGAATCTCGTGAATCATTACTTCTCCTGGGCGGTAACGGCAAAAGCAAATGCGCAGACCGAAGGGCCTGCGCATCGTGTGGAACGGCTGTAGAGCTTATTTCTTAGAGGCGGGTGCGCTCTGCTGCGTCGGCGTTCCGGACAGGACCGAGTGGTCGCGGCTGGAGGTGCGCGAGAACATGATGGTCAGGCTGAAGGACAGGATCATGAAGATCACAGTCGAGTACGCGGTCAGCTTGGTCAGGACGTTGGCTGCGCCGCGGGGACCGAAGGCGGTCTGTGAACCCTGGCCGCCGAACGCGCCGGCGAGGTCGGCGGACTTGCCGGTCTGGAGCAGGACGACGCCGATCAGGAACAGGCTGACGATGACATGGAGAGCGACGAGCAGATAAAGCAGAAAACTCATGGTGGTCCGGGCTGCTTCCTTGATGCGAGATGAGGACTGCGAAACGGGAGGATGGTCAGACCCGCAGAGCTGACCGATACCTTAACCTGCACACTAGTTTACCACTGGTTTCGCCTTTCCTCCGCATCCTTTCTCCCAAGGGAAGCCGCGCGGATGCCTCGAAAGAGGGTTCCGAAATGGCTCTTTGTGGCCTATCCGGGAAAGGCGGCGATCCGTAAGGTTAGTCCATCACGAGAGAACCGATCACTCACCGGGAGTTGCCGCCCGGTTCACCGATTCAGGCTTCAAAAGCCGTCGAAGGATGGGATGCCGATCATGATGGAACGCGCAGATCAACGAAGGGACTACAAGGAGCGGATCGCAGGGGCGTTCCGGATTCGGAAGGAGCGGGTTCTGCTGGTTCCGTCGCTGGCCAGACACCAGATAGCGATCACGCGGCTCACCTCCGAGCCGGGCTCGCCAGACCGGGTGATGAGGCTGACGTCTGAACAGGCGTTTCTGCTGCTGGTCGATCTGGCTCCGATGCCTGGAGCACAGACGCCCGCAGGCGGTCTCGCCATCCTTGACCTGAGCCTTCAGGCAGAGTTGCATGTGCCTTCGGGGTCGGACCGCGTCATCTACCATCTCCCCCGGACGACCCTGAATGCGCTGGCGGATGAGTCCGGCATGCCCAGGATCGGTATGCTCCGCATGGTCGATCAGGTCGCCGATCCCGTGATCCGGCAACTAACGCAGATGATCCTGCCGTTTCTGGATCGGCCGGCAGACTGTTGCGATGTCGTGCTGGACAGCTTTCAACGAACCTTCTGCGGCTACGTCCTCAAGACTTACAGCGCTGGCCAGACGGTTGAGCTGCTGCAGGGCGGTCTTGCACCCTGGCAGAAGCGCCGCGTGCTTCAGCTTCTGCATCAGGATCTCGGCACGGCTCTGCCGCTGGTGAAGATTGCGAGCGAATGCAAGCTTTCGGTCAGCCAGATGACGCGCTCGTTCAAGAAATCCTTTGGGCATTCGGTCCATCGTTACCTGCTGCTGCAGCGCGTGGAGCGAGCCAAGGCGATGCTCTCGCATGGCATCGACCCACTGCCTGAGGTTGCGCTGCGGTCTGGCTTCTCCGATCAGGCGGCATTCAGCAGAACCTTTGGCGCGATCGTCGGGACCAGTCCCGGGCGTTGGCGCCGCGAGCGCTCGGTGCGGTCACGCGCCACCCATGCGAGTAGCTACGTGCAACTGGCACGGCATGAGTCTACAACTGAGTTTGCGCCCCCGGCCTGTTGATCCCGAATCATCGAAAGGCAAGCGATGAACAACGCACATCCGTCAGCAAAGCAAGACAACCTCGGAACGCCGCGCACCAAGGCGGAGCTTTTGTTCCTGATGGGATCGATGCAGGATCTGGTCTGCCATCTCCTCATGAGAAATCAACAGCTCCGCATGGCACTCCAGAAGCGGGAGTTTGAGATTTGTACGATCGATGACTCCGCCGCGTAAAGGATGCGCGGACTAAATCTGCAGGCTGAGGTTCGCGGTCAGGGCTTCAAGCTCTTCATACCGAGCCACGGTATTGCGGGCGTACTCGCTGTGACGGCTGTCTGCCAACAACCCCGGCTCCAGCAGTTGTCTGACGTCCTCGATGCGGATGGCTTTCTTCTCCACAACAGCCTCGGCCATGGCGGTCATGTTGTTCGCAAGATGATGCCTTAAGGCTCGGAGCCCGGGATCGGTGAACAGGCTGTGGTCTGAACCCTCATGCAACACCGCAAGCTGATTCCAGAAGAGAGCAACGGCAGTTACTGCGGCTGCCATAATCGTGTCGCCGGACTGGATATGTTGTTCCAGCTCAGCTCCAAACTCATAGGCCACGGAGCCGTTTGCGCTGCGCAATCCGGTCAGCGTCTTGCCTACCTGATCGCGGAGTACATCTCCGTGGCGCAGCGCGTCAGCGCGATGCTGGGTGGAGTTCAGCGTCTCCAACAGGTCCACCCCAAGCCGCAATACGGAAGCCAGGTTACGCCGCATGACGGTCACGGTCCGGACCGGCCAGAGCAGGTCGAAGACGAAGGCCATCAGGGCCAGCGCGATGAGGATTCCCATGAACCGGTCGCGTGCGGGTGCCAGCTCGGTGGGCGCGCTGAAGCCGGTGAAGGCCACGCTGAAGAAGGCGAACGCGATCTGCAGCCCGATGTAGTTGAACTTGGGTCCAGCCGCGACCCACGCGGCGATGAAGGAGACACACGCGGTCAGCACCACCAGGGACGTGATCGAATCCATATGCGGGAAGAGCAGGGAGGTTGAGCCAATCCCAAGAATCAGTCCACCGATGATTGCGCCAAAGACGCGAAAGATCAGCTTCTGCTTGATCGCGCCAGTGCTGCTGAGTCCGGTGACCAGCACGGTCGTCACACAGGTGGAGATGCCGGGCCAGTGGAGCGCATGGTAGAGGATGTAGCAGAAGGTGGCGCACATGCTGATCTTCAGCGCGAAGGCGACTGAGTCCGGACTCCGCACTGCACCCGGAATGAAGAACGGCACCTTGTGCGACGGCAGCGAAACAAGCTCGCGGTTGTTGACCTCAGGTCCGCTCATTGGCATGGTCATGATGGTGTGGATCATGTTCTCCACACGGCCCAGCAGGCTTCCGGTTTCAAACTCACGCCTCGCCAGATCTTTTTGGGGAAGCCGGAAGAAGCTTGGAGCAATCTCATGGCAATCCTCCGCCAGACGGGCGCACCGTTCACGCAGTTCGGGGTCGTCCACCGCGTAACTTTGCAATCCGAAGGCCGCCGAGATGTCCATCAACTGCGCCAGCATTGTGATCCGGGGCCTCGCCGCGATGGGCAGTGCGCCGGTGTCCAGATTGCGCTCCACAATGTCGTTGTAGAGCTGAATCATGCCGCTCTGGCCGGCGCTGGCCAGCCGCGAGACCTGAGTGGCAGCTTCAAAGCGCTTCGCCAACGGTGCCCCATCCGCGAACGCCTGGAACATCTCCGCAAGCGCGTGATAGCGAATGCGCCGCTGCTCCTGGAGCTGATCCGCCGGATTGCGGACAGCAAAGATATACTCCACCGCCACCGCGCATCCCAGCGAGATCGTGAATGTCCCGATGAGGTAAAGCGACGTCTTCACCAGGCGATCCGCCGGCGCATGCAACTCCCACAGCGAGATGACCGTGCAGAAGATCAGGCCGCCGCTGGGGCCGAGCGCAGGATAGTTCGTCGCCACCAGGATCATCGCGGAGATGAAGGTGACGATCACCACGCTCAGCAGCCGGGCCATCGGATCGTTGTCGAAGACGATGACGACCGAGAGCTCCAGAAAGATGATGAAGCAGATCTGTAGCAGGGAGATAAAGCTGGTGCGGAAGGAGATGGCGGGGCTGTCTCGGCCCACCAGAAACATGAAGTAGAGACCCAGCGAGATGAACGGCATCTGCAGTGTCTCCAGCAGCAGCAGCGCGATCACCGAGGCCAGCACGATGCGCAGTGTGCTGTGGAGCCGGCCTGGTACGGGTTGAAGGTCCTGCAGCAGCGCCTGGGCCCAGGTGGGCCTCGGCAGGAGCAGGCCTGCGGCAGGCGTCCGCGGCAGGGCGCTCACCGGCATCAGCGCACGACCGTTACAGCCGTGGCACCGATGCGGAACAGCTCAGGGTCCGGATCGTTCACCCGAATCCGCACCGGAAAGCGCGAAGAAAGGTGAACCCAGTTCAACGTGCGATCGATGTTGGGCAGCCCCCCGGCAACCGCGCCATCCTCAGGAAAAACACCGTATCCGATGCTCTCCACGATGCCATTGAAGCGCCGGTCCGGATGGCCCATCACGAACACATCCACATGATCGTTGAGGTGGATGTTCTTCAGCTTCGACTCGCGATAGTTGGCGATCACGTACCAGGTGCGCGTATCGATCAGCGTGAACATCGCCTGCCCGGGCCGTGCATACGCGCCCTGCGAGATGTTCATGTTGGTGACATATGCGTTGAACGGCGCGACCACCTTGGTGCGCTCCAGATCGAGCCGCGCACTATCGACCTTCGCAGCCTTGGATGGCCGCTGCGACACCAGCGTATCGACGGTATCGATCGCATGAATCGCCTGCCCCAGCCGGGCCTCGGACTCGTTCGCCTGCGCGGACGCCTCCACCTTGCGATGGCTCGCCTGCTGCTGCTGCGCCTGCGCTACATTCAATGCGGCGACGGCTTCATCGTAGCTGCCCTGCGCCACGCGAACCGTGGTGTTGGCCTGGTCGATCTGCTCCACCGTGACGTACTGCTTCTTGAGCAGCGGCTCAATGCGATGGAGATTGTTGGTGGCCAGCTTGAGCTGCGCATCCGCTGCCTCGACGCTAGCCTTCGCGCGTGAGACCGTCGCGGAGGCAACATCCACCGTGCTGCCCGCGGTCTGGATACCGGTCTGCGAACTGACGAGCGTCGCACGTGCAGCCTGCGCGGCGCTGGCCTGTGCGGCAATGTGCCGGCGCGCATCGATGATCTGCTGCTCCAGGTCGTCCTGGTCGGAGAGTGCCTGCTTGAGCGCGTACTCGTAAGGCCGCGGGTCGATGAGAAACAGCGGATCGCCCTGCTTGATGTACTCGTTGTCCCGGATCGGCAGATCGACCAGCCGGCCGCTTACCTCGGGCGCAATCTCAATGTAGTTGGCGCGAACGCTCGCGTCATCCGTGCGCGGATGAAGATCGGTCTGAGCGACCACGAGCCCCAGCGTCACCAGCGCGGCCACAGCCATACCGATGCCGAGGATGCGTCCCGCAAGCGCATGCGGCCTTTCTGCTGGTACAGGCGGTGTGGCTGGCGGAAGAGTTCCAGTCTGGTCTGTCTGAGGCATGGCTCACTCCTACCGAAAGAAAATCAGCCACATAAGGCTGGTGAAGAAGATAACGCTGCAGGGATAGAAGAGGGCCAGCGGGCCCACCTCGCTCTCCATCTTGAGGCGCACCAGGAAAACCCGGACCACGAACGACAGCGCAATCGCGATCGCAAGGCAAAGCATCCAGACCGGAAAGAAGCTGCCGATGATGTCGATGTTGGGTGCATGACCGCAGCCCGTCAGCAGCAGGCAGAGTCCGGTAAAGGCAGCTTGGCTGTGCCGTATGGGTTTCATTTTGCGGCACCGTCCTTTGGTTCAAGTTTGGTTGCGGGCGGTAGGCTGCGCAGCAGGTTCCCGGTTACGAACTCCAGGTCCACGGCCTCTAGAAAGAGTTGAGAGCGGGCTGAAACACCGGACAGCCGAGCCTGTGCAAGCTGGCGCTCTGCGGTCACCACGTCGATGAGGTTCTTGACCCCATACTTGTAAGCCTCCAGTGACGCGCCATACGACTCGTTCGCCGCCTCCATCAGCGCGACCGCAGCCTGCTGCTTCTTGAGCGCGGTGCGGAAGGCGATGTACGCGGTCCAGACCTCACGCGTCGCACGGTCGTGCCGTTCCGTGTACTCGTCCTGGGCCTGCCGCTTCTGTGACTGCGCCGACTCCAGCAGGTTACGCCGCGCGCCACCGTCGAAGACTCTCCACTCCACGCCAAGGATCGCCGACCAGGTGGGCTCGCTCGCCCGGCCCAGCGCGCCATAGTCCGCCGTGGGCCAGATAGAGGTCTGGGCGCCGCTTGCGGTCAGGGTGATGCGCGGCTTGTACGCGCCTTTGGCGACCTTGATCCGATCCTCCGCCGCCCGTATCTCCGCCGCCTGCGCGGCAAGATCCGGCCGCCCAGCCACCGCACGTTCGATCAGTTCCTCAATGGATACCGTCAGTGTTTCGGGCAGCGGTGCCTTGCTCATCGCGTCGATGTTGATGTTTGGCGTAGGCTCTGCACCCACCTGCTCGACCAACTCAACGCGAGCGATCTTCTCGTCGCCATCCGCGGACTCCATATCGAAGACATCCTGCGAGGTCTCCGCCTTCGCATTCAGCACGTCAGGAATGGTACTGCGCCCATTGGCGAGCTGCGCCTCGGCGGCATCCTGCGTCGTCTGCCCGGTCTTCAACGTCTCGCGCGTGGCCTGCAGCCGTTCCTGCGCGGTGAGGAGCCGGTAGTACGCCGTCGCCACCCGGAACGCCACCTCCTGGTTGGCCTGCACGAAGTTCGCGCCACCCACAATCTTGTCCGCCAGCGCCGCATCCACGCGGGCCGAACGGGTGCCGAAGTCGAAGAGCAGATACTGCAGGTTCAGCCCCGGCTGGATGATCGGGATCTCAACCATGTTGAAGCCCTGTGGCTCCAGCGACTTTGGAAACGGACTGATCGTGCGCTGGTCGCCGCCGATGGCCTGGAAGACAAGCAGGGGAAAGTATGCGCTCTTCTCAACGCCCAGCGCGTTGGCCCGCTGCTTGGCCTGCTCCCACGCAATGCGGGTGCGCGGGTTGTTGTGCTCCGCCAGGTCGATCAGCTCGGTCAGTGAGTACGTATGGTTCGGGTCCAGCGGCGCGACCGTGGCCACCGGAGTGTTCCGCGCGGTACAGTCGGCGGCAGCAGCCGGTGAAGGAGCCGTACCGGCGCAAGGGGCCTGCGCTGAGAGTGCCGGAGTCGAGAGGGTCAGAAGCAGAAAGGGAAGTGCGAGTCCAGCCGCCGCCCCGCGCGCCGCTACCGCGCACGCTCCTCGAAGGAGTGAGGAGTCATGAGGATCGTGTTGAGCCATCGAGCCGAGCATCAAAACAGGATCACCAATGAACTACAAGATGCAGCGAGGAGGAGTCCGTCTCCGCACAACGGTGACGCTCCTGCAAAAACATGAGAGAG
Source organism: Granulicella tundricola MP5ACTX9 (assembly GCF_000178975.2). Lineage (NCBI taxonomy): Bacteria > Pseudomonadati > Acidobacteriota > Terriglobia > Terriglobales > Acidobacteriaceae > Granulicella > Granulicella tundricola. The sequence goes on from NC_015064.1 coordinate 1,780,521, forward strand.
CCAAACATCTGTTTCCGATACACGTTAGCCTAACGCGCCCGGCACCGGACGACAACACTCTTTCGGGCTACTGCTCTCGACCTAACTATAGTTCCAGCAAGACTTACGCCACGCAAAACTAAAGAGGCCGATCTGATTCAGACCGGCCTCTTGATCGCTCCATGCGCAATCTGTCTTAGACAGCTTTGCGCTGAAACGTTGTTTTCTTGGTGTTGGCAAACGAATCCTTTGCCTTGAACGAAGCCACGGAGGCACCGGGAACGGCCTTCGAGCCACTCTTGACGTTCGCTGCCTTCTCACGCGCCGCCTGCAGCTTCTGCGCCTGCCGGCCAAGCCCGCCTACCTTGATGGCACCTGCTTTGGGAATGAAATCACTCATAAGGAAATCCTCTCATGCTTTCCCTGATTTTAATCCGTTGAAATGCGAGCTGGAGCGGCCCTCAATTGCTCCCGTTCCGTGCCTGCACCCGTTTTCGACATATGATCGAGAGGGAGCCCCCCAATCGCGTGTCCGACAGCCAGCCATTCTTAAAACGTATCTTCAGAGCCTTCCGATATCGCGATTTCCGCATCATGTGGCTGGGTGCCTGCGTCTCCACCATCGGCACCTTCGTCCAGCAGTTTGCCCAGAGCTGGCTGGTCTATGACCTCACCAAGGACCCCTTTTACCTGGGCCTGGATCTCTTTCTCGGCCAGCTCCCCATCATGCTCTTCTCGCTCTTCGGCGGTGTCTTTGCAGACCGCCTCGATCGAAAGAAGATGCTGCTCTCCTCGCAGTACATTCAGATGGTCTGCGCATTTGTGCTGGCCACGCTCTTCGCCACCCACACGGTGCATGTCTGGCATATCCTTACGCTTTCCTTCCTGGTGGGCGTCGGCCAGTCCTTCGGAGGCCCGGCTTATTCAGCCCTGCTCCCCACCCTGGTCGCGCAAGAGGATCTGGCCAACGCCATCTCTATGAACTCCATCCAGTTCAACCTGGCGCGCATCATCGGACCAACCCTCGGCGGACTCGCCTACACCGTCTTCGGCGCGACCTGGTGCTTCGCCTTGAATGGGGTCTCCTATGTCGCCGTCATCCTCTCGCTTCTGCTCATCAAGGTCCATTTCACCGCGCCCAAGACCCAGATCTCCGTCATGAAGAGCATGAAGGAAGGCATCACCTTCATCCGGGAGCGCGAAGGCTTGACCCCTCTGGTCGTGCTCGCGTTCTGCACGACGCTCTTCGGCTTTTCGCTGACCGGCTTTCTCCCCGTCATTGTGCGGACGGTCTTTCACCGCGGCCCCGGAACCTATGAGCTGCTGTTGATCTTCTCCGGCGCCGGCTCCATCTGCGGAGCCCTGATGGTCGCGGCGATGGAGAAATTTAAAGGCCAGGGACGTCTGGCCGTGCTTGCCCTGATCGTTCTCGGCAGCGCAACCTCCGCCTTCTCGATCTCCCGTTCGTTCCCACTCTCCTGTGCGCTCATCTTCCTCGCCGGTATGGCCGTCATGGCCTCAGCGTCGCTGATGCTGTCGCTCGTCCAGGTCATCGTGGTCGATTCCATGCGTGGCAGGGTTATGAGCGTCTATAACCTAGCCTTCCGCGCCGGAATCCCGCTCGGCGCACTGGTCCTCGGTAAGCTCATCCCCTTCATCGGCGTTACTACGGCCGTCGCCAGCTTCGGCCTGGCGCTCATCATCGTCGCAGGCTATTTCCTGCTGGTCATGAGGAAGACCCCCACCTTCCGCAGACAGCCGCACACCGGTCTCTCGACGCAATAAGACACGCGGCACCAAACGAAAAGGCCAGCCGATTAGGGCTGGCCTTTCGCTTTGTTTCTGAAGTGAGGATTGGTGCGGAGGAGGGGACTTGAACCCCTATGCCTTGCGGCGCTAGCACCTCAAGCTAGTGCGTCTGCCAATTTCGCCACCTCCGCATGAGGCTCGAACCAGGCTTCCAACAGAGTCGGAAAAAGTTCGAGTGTGACGTGCAATCCGAAGATAAGTATAGCATCCGCGGAAGGCCTGTGGGCACACCGGATTTGCACAACTTACGCGGCAGGGAATCACCCGGCCATTCGCCTAGAAGTGCTCCAGTATCTCCTCGAAAGTCCCCAGTTCCAGCAGGCTCTGGTGAGCGCCGGGCCGGTTCACCACCTCATGCTCCAGCACCCACGTAAAGTCATGCGGAATGAAGATTGCATTCAGCCCTGCGGCCAGTGCCGGATTCACATCGGACTTGGGACTGTTGCCGATCATCCACGTCGTCTCCGCCTCGCAGCCATGCCGCTCCGCCAGTGCGCGGTAGGCCGATTCATGCTTCTCCGCCAGCACCTCTGTACCGGAAAAGTAGCTCTCCAGGCCGGAGCGCTTCAGCTTATCGATCTGCTCATCGTGATCGCCCTTGGTCACCAGCAGCAGCCGATGCCGCCCCTGCAGATTCGCAAGCGTCGCCTGCACGCCCGGCAGCAGCTCGATCTCCTGCTCGTTGATCGAGTTCGCAAACGAGACGATCCGCTCGTGCTGTTCCGGCGTCACCCGCGCTGCCGTCAACTGTTCGAAACAAGTCACCAGCGACTTGCGAAAGCTCTTCAACCCATAGCCATGCGCCGCGATCGTCGCCCGCTCGGTCCGATTCAGATGCTCACGAACCTCGTCCATCGTATGCACGCGATGATCCAGGTAGGAGATGAACGAAGCGATCGCCCGTTCGAAGTAAATATTGTTCTCCCACAACGTATCGTCCGCGTCGAAGAGCAGGGTCTGCCCGCTGCGGAGTATGGTCTTCACTTGCCTGGCCTCTTTTCCGATTCCTTCAAGGCTGAAGTATAGCAATCGGCCCCTCCCTCAATCTCATTCCGGAGACGCAGGCCGAGTAACCGTTACCCCACTGGATGCTCCCCCCATCGACTCCCTCGAAGCTGCGATTGACAGAGTATGATCGCCGCATAGGTTGTGTCGTCGATGCGCGAGCTGAATCGTAAACATCAAGTCACCTGCGCAAGGAAAGGGCTGCGGAAAGCATGATTCCGGAGATTGGCCGGAGATTCGGGCCTTATGAGATCCAGGCGCGGCTTGGCGGCGGAGGCATGGGCCACGTCTATCGCGCCTGGGACGCACGCCTCCAGCGAGAGGTCGCACTCAAGCTGCTCCATTCAGAGTTCGCCATGCCCGGCATGCACGATCGCTTCCTCCGCGAAGCCCGCGCAGCCTCCGCTCTCAACCACCCCAACATCTGCACCATCTTCGATATCGGCGAGCAGGATGGCGACCCCTATCTTGTCATGGAACTGCTCCACGGCGAGACCCTCAAAGACCGCATCCGGCGCAGTACCATCCAGGTTGATGAGCTTGTTCTCATCGCCCGCGAGGTCGCAGAGGCGCTCGCCGCCGCGCATGCCAAAGGCATCGTCCACCGCGATATCAAACCGGCCAATATCTTCCTCGTCGATATGGGGGGAGATAAGCCAACCCGCAAAATTCAGGCCAAGGTCCTCGACTTCGGCCTCGCCAAGATTGATGGACCTCGCGGCGTCCGGGATCGCATGTCCGATATCACCGCCACTGGCGCCACCGTCGGCACCCTGGCCTATATGTCGCCTGAGCAGGCCAGGGGAGAGACACTCGACCTTCGTTCCGATCTCTTCTCCCTCGGCGTCGTGCTCTACGAGATGGCGACCCGCCAGATCCCGTTCCAAGGCGTCACCAGTGCCCTCGTCTTCGTACAGCTACTCAATCATCCGCCGGAGCCGGTTCGAGACTGGAACGACGCCATCCCCCGTGACCTCGAGCGCATCATCCTCAAGCTCATGGCCAAAGAGCGCACCGCCCGCTTCCAGACAGCAGGTGAGCTGGAAGAAGCACTCGCCCGCCTGACGGACAAGCCCGCTACCAACTGGCTCCGCAAGGCCGTCGCCACCGTCCCGCTCGTCCGTGCCACCGATCCCATCGCTCGGCCCAAGCGTCCCATGCGCCGCCGTAGTTCGGACTCACAATTTGAAATCGCACGCGATCCCTCGGGCTCAAGTCCTTCTCGCTCCTCATCCCCCTCCTCCACGGACGCCCAGACCCTTCGTCCCATCTCGCTCAGGCCTCCGGAGAGACCGCGCGAAGGTGTCTCCTCCTCAGGCTCGACTCCTATCCCAGAAAGCCTCAGCTCCCTCGCCTCCGTCACCCGGGAGCGCTACCATCCCGACAATGACGAGCTCTTCGGCCCCGCAAATCTCACCCCCGATCCCATCGCCGCCCCACCCTCCACAGAGTCTTCGCCGGCGATCCCGGACGCGTCCGAGTCATCCCGTCTTTCCTCGGCCTCGCGTCCTCCCACCCCGTCCGCAGATCGATACCCTGAAGAAGAGGAAGAGGTAGACGAGGTCGCACTGCACCTCAACGGAGACAGCTATCGCAACACTCTTGAGGCACGCCGCCATACCCGCCGTCTTCGCCGCATGCGCCTTACCGCCGCAGCCATCGTCGCGCTGACGACGGTCGGGGGACTGTTCTTCCACTTCAACCGCGGCCGCTTCGGTTCAACCCTCCTCACAGACCGCGACCTCATCGTCGTCACCGATATCACCAACAAGACTGGCAACAAGACACTCGATGGCACCCTGGCTCAGGCGCTCCAGATCGATCTCGTGCAATCGCCCTTCCTCCGGATTGCGAGCACCGATACCTATCGCGCCGCCCTCCATCAGCTCGGGATCGAATCCGTCAACGGCCTCAATCCGGTGCAGGCCCGCTCCGTCGCGGAAAAGATTGGCGCCAAGGCTTACCTGAAGGGCACGATCGAAGGCGACGGTGCACCCTATACGATCCGCCTTAGCCTCCTCAGCTCCACCAACAACGATCAGCTCGCCAGTGTGGAGGACCGCGCCGCGAATCTCGGAGAGATCGCTGCCACCGTTGACCGTCTCTCGGATGATATCCGCGCCAACGCCGGAGAAGAGGCTGACTCCATCGCCCAATCCCACGTCCCGTTGGCACGTGAGGGTACCGCCGATATGGCCGCGCTCCATGCCTACACCCTGGGCGAAGACGCCGCCATCGCCGGTCGTCCCGCTGAGGCGCTCGGCTTCTACCAGCAGGCGGTCGCGCTTCAGCCCGGCTTCGTGCAGGCGCAGCTCCGCCTCGTCGTTCTGTACCGCAAACAGCGCGCAGAGGTAGCGGCAGCGGATGCCGCGCGCCTTGCCCAGGCCTCCTCCGCCAACTCCAGCGAGCGCACCCGCGCCTTCGCCCAGTACGAGAATGAAGTCGCCACCACTGGCGATCTCGTCCAGGCCACGAACGTCATCCGGCATTTCCTCAGCGAGCGTCCCCACGATCCCGAAGCACTCGCCGACCTTGCCCGCGTCCTGCGCCTCCAGGGCCGACTCGCGGAAGCCCTTCAAACCGCCCAGCGCGGCTATGCCGAGAACCCCTACAACCTCGACGCCTACATCCAGGCGGAGACCGCGCTGCTCGGTCTGGATCGCTATGACGCCGCGCTTCAGCTCGAAGAACAAGTGCATCACTTTGGCCTCTCGCGCGTAGGAGGTTCCATCAGCGCAGGCTATCTGGAAGGCCGGCCCGATATTGTCCAGAAGGCCATCGCGGACTTCACCTCCAAGAAACCCGGCCAACGCTCCGACTGGACCTTCGGCCTCTACATGGACAACTCCGGTCGCATGGAGGAAGGTCTCGCCCTCTGGCGCACCAGCGCTGCTGCTGCCCAGCAAATCAAGGGACTGGAGTCCGGGGCCGCGTACCTCCTTGCCCAGGGTGCCCTGGATCGTGCACTCATCAATGACTGCGCCAACGTCGCCATTCTTACCCATGAAGCGGCAGAGAAGCCCCAGGGGATGGTAGCCCTCTTCAACAGCGGCATGGCCGCCGCACTCTGCCGTCTTCCGGAGGCCGCCGTCCACGCCCGCGATGAACTCCATCGCCGTTATCCGCAGAGCACAGACGTCAATGGCTACATGCTCGCGGACCTCAACGCCGCATTGCATCTTGAGGCCGGTGATCCCGCCACGGCACTGTCCGATCTCACTGGCGCACGCCAGTACGACCTCATCTCCCTCACCCCTTACCTCCGCGGCCGCGCCCACATAGCACTCAAGCTGACCCAAGTCGGCATCGTCGACTACCAGACTGTCCTCTCGCACCGCGGCATCACGTTCACCATCGGCAGCAACGTCTACCCGGTCGCCGAGGTTGGCGTAGCCCGCGCTTTCGCCGAGACCGGGGACAAGAACAACAGCGCCGACGCCTACCGCCGCTTCCTCGTCCTCTGGAAGGACGCCGACGCCAACCAACCCCTCCTCAAAGAAGCCCGCGCAGCCAGCAAGTAAAGTCTTCCTGGTTTGTCGTCCCGCAGCGGAGCGGAGGAACCTGCCGTCTCGCACATGACCACAAATACCAAGGGCTCCTGTTCTCAACCAACGAGATCAGGAGCCCTCAGCCTTTCAGCCGTTATAACCAACCTACCGCAGCGTACCGCCCAGGAAGCTGTTGCCGCTGCTTCTGCTCGCACGCGGATCACGCACTACGAACACCACATCGTCCCCAGTCTTCAACCGTGATACGACAGCGCGATAGCTCGCGTCATCCACCACAGGCTGCTTGTTGATCTCGACGATCAACGTGCCCTTGGCCAGTCCGATCTCATCCGCAAACGACCCCGGCGTCACATTGCTTACCGTCACGCCGCCCTGGATGCCCAGCTTCTGTGCAACCGGCGCCGGCAGTGCCGTCACGGTGATGCCCAGCTTCGTCTGCCCGGCATCGGACTCCTCCGGTGCGCTCTCATCTTCAGTGCCCGCGCCTGCAAGCGCCGCATAGACCTTAGCCCGGTCGCCGATCGTCACAGAAGCCGTATGCTTCTCAGGCTTGCTGTCCCGCAGGTAGCCGATCTGAACATTGGTTCCGACCTTGCGAGCCGAAATATCCGCCACCAGGTCATCGCCGTCCTTGATCTGACGTCCGTCGATCGACACAAGAATGTCGCCCGGCTTGAGCCCGGCCTTTTCTGCGCCGCCGCCCTTCGTCACAGAACCCACGATCACGCCGCCGCTCGTAAATCCATAAACCCGGTTCACTGCAGACGACTGCGCAGCCTGGAACTGAATGCCGATCGAGCCGCGAATGACCTTATGCTCCGGGCTGATCAGGTCGTTGTATACCTTCGCCACGATGTTTGAAGGCATCGCAAATCCAACGCCCTCAGAGCCTGCCGACTGCGTATAGATCGCCGTATTCATCCCGATGACCTTGCCGCCCATATCCACCAGCGGACCACCCGAGTTGCCCGGGTTGATCGCCGCATCCGTCTGGATAAACCGCTGGAACTGCTTGGAAAGTCCCTGCGCATCGCGCTCGTCGATCGAGCGGTTCTTCGCCGAAACGATACCCGCCGAAACAGTCTGCGAAAGCCCAAACGGGCTTCCAATCGCCAGGACCCAGTCGCCCACCTGCGCGCCATCCGAGTTGCCCAGCCCAACCGTAGGCAGCGGCTCCTTCGCATCGATCTTGATCACCGCAATATCCGTCTCAGTATCTACGCCGATCACTCGCGCCGCATATCCAGGGTCCGCGCTGTCGGAGTCGCCCGCCAGCTTCACAAATATCTTGTCGGCCTTGTCGACGACGTGATTGTTCGTGATGATGTACCCACGAGGATCGACGATATAGCCCGAACCCAGCGCACGACGTTCGCCGCCGCCCGCATCGTCGTCATCCCCACCGCCGCCGCCCGGATTCTGGCCGCCGAAGAACTTGTTGAAGAAGTCCTGCATATCGCCCTGGTTGCCACCCTGGCCATCCTGATCGCCATGCGGGTTCGGCATCGGACGCTGCAGGCCCCGCCCCGGCTTCTTCAAAGCCTGCTTCGGCAGCGATTCCGTATTGATGTTCACCACCGCCGGCCCAACCTGCTTCACAATCTGCGAGAAGCCGTTCGAGAGCGTAACCGGGTTCGGAATCACAATCGGACGCGCATCCGAGCTATCCACCTTCTGCTGCTCTTTGCCGCTCACATCCCGAGTCATGACAGACCCGGCCATCACGCCGACCGTCAGCGTCGTCAACAGCGTAAACGTCGTGGTCAGGCGATGAGCGCGAACCTTGGTGAAGAAATCCTGCTTCGGTGTTCCTTGATTCATCGGCGATTCCATTCTGCGTGTGACCTCGTTTCGAACAAAGCGTTTGCGCGGACCAACAGCCAGCCCTGCGACTTAGTTTATTAGTTTATCTGGGCGACCGCCTTCACGGCATAACTCCACCCGCGCCATCGCAGACGCAACATCAGGTTAGACGCCATTCCCGGAAGAAAGGTGTAGCCATCGGTCAGCCCGGGATCTCCGTCGAGTGAATCGTGCCCGGCAAAAGTTCGATCAGAGCAATCGAAATCAAGATCAAACCCGCCCCAGCCATTGACCGCCCGCTCAACCGCTCACCCAGCACCACCATCGACGTCAGCCAGGCAAACACAGGCTCCAGCGTCAGGATCACCGCAGTCTGCGTCGCTGGCAGATGCTGCTGCGCGTAGCTCTGGATGGTGAACGCTGCCGCCGTCGCCAGCACACTCGTCACCCCCAGCGCTACCACCAGCCGTCCCGTCAGGTGAAAAAAATGCACCGGCTCCAGTGGCAGCGTCACCAGCATCACCCCCGCCGCATCCGCAATCTGCAGCGTCCCCAGCAACCCCGCGCCCATCCCCTTGGACACCCTGGCCAGGATCAGCAGGTGCCCCGCAAACGCCAGAGCACACACCAGCGTCAGCAGATCGCCAAGCCCAATCGTTCCAAAGATATCCTTCGCAGCGGTCCCCGCCGGAGTCGTCACCAGCAGCAGCCCGCCAAACGCCAGACAAGCCCCAACCCCCGCCGTCCATCCCGGAGCCCGCATCCCCGCAGGCCGAAACCTCGGCACGAGCGTCAGTAGAGGCACAAACACCACCACCAGCCCGGTGATAAACGCAGACTTTGCCGCGGTAGTCCGCACCAGCCCAAACGTCTGAAACTGGTACCCCAGCGCCAGAAACAGTCCCGCCAAAGCCCCAGCCCGCACCTGCGCCCTGGTGACCCCATGCAACTCCCGCCAGTTAACACCCGCCAGCACCACCGCAGCCAGCGACATACGGATCAGGTTGAACAGCAGCGGGGAAGCATCCCCTAGCGCCGCCTTCACCACCACAAACGACCCACCCCAAACCAGCACTGTCCCCAGCAGCAGAACCCTGGCCAGAGTCGCCGGCTTCAGAACCCTCATTCGGCGTCAAGAGCAGCCTTGCGCCCGCTCGGCATCACCTGGTTGCCAGCCTGAAATACCATCCGTCCCCCGACCACGGTCCGCAGCACCTTCGTCCGCAGAATCTCATCCGGCGTAGCTTTCGTCAGGTCATGGTCCAGCACCACAAAGTCAGCCAGGTATCCCGCCTCCAGCCGCCCCTTCCGCGTCTCCCGGAACTCCGCATAGGCCGACCCCTGCGTATACGCATAGATCGCCTCCTGAATCGTCAGCCTCTGCTCCGTGTGGAACGTCATCGTGCGCCCCTCGTTCGCCCGAGTCACAGCCGAATAAAGCCCCCGAAACGGGCTGATCGATTCCACCGGATAGTCCGTCCCAAACGCCAGCGGCACATGATGATCCAGCATCGAGCGCCACGCATACGCATCCTTGCTCCGCTCCGGTCCCAGCCTGTCCCCGGCCCACTTCATATCCGTCAGCAGGTGAGAAGGCTGCATCGAAGCCACCACCCCCAGCGTATGGAACCGCTCAAAGTCCTCCGGCAGCACCACCTGCGCATGTTCCACCCGGAACCGCATATCCTTGCCCGTGTACTCCGCTGGCGCACCCTCGGACACATCCGAATCCGGATGAGCCATCTGTGCCTTCGCATCCGCCGGCACGCCAACCTGCTCGGCCGCCTCAAACGCATTCAGCGCGACGTCGTTTGCCTCATCGCCGATCGCATGGAACCCAAGCTGGAACCCCGCCGCCGCCCGTTCCGCGGCCATATTGTTCACCTTATCCTGCTCATACCGAGACAGTCCGGAGTTGTTCGGATCATCCGCATACCCTTCGCGCAGCGCCGCCGTCCGAGACCCTAAAGATCCATCCATGAACGCCTTCAACTGTCCCAGGTGCAGCAGAGGATCGTTCGCATCGTGCGTCGCCCGCCGCCGCTTCAGCGTCGACAGCGGCAGATTGAAGTCCATCCACTCCGACACCCGCAGGTTCAGCTTGCCCGTATGCTCCATCGACTCCAGCACCAGCCAGTCGTCCCAGTCGGAGAAGTCCTGCACCGACGTCACCCCATGCGCCAGCGCGTCGGCAATCGCCACCTCCAGCGCCTTTCGCCGCACATCCGGGTCTGGCGGCGGCACCTTCGCCATAATCATCGCAATCGCCGGAGACTCGCGCACGATCCCGGTCGGCACCCCGTCCTTATCCCGATCAATCTTGCTCCCCTGCGGAGCGGTCGTGGCGCTTGAAATCCCCGCCGCCAGCAGCGCAGCCGAGTTCGCCACCACGATATGGCCGTCCGTCCGGTAGAACACGGCCGGATGCCCGCCCGTCACCGTATCCAGATCCTGCCGGGAGGGTAGCGTCTTGTTCGCCCAGAGGGTATGGTCCCAACCCGCGCCCTGGATCCACTGGCCGGGCTTGGCGGAAGCCGTATAGGCCTTGATCCGCTCCAGCATATCGGCCAGAGAAGGCGTTGCATCGAGGTCCACGGACAGCCTCTGCTGCCCGCCCGAAGCCATGTGCGTATGTGCGTCGTTGAACCCCGGCATCACGAACGCGCCGTCCAGGTCGACGACCTGTGTATGCGGCCCCTTCAGCCGCAGCAACTCCTCGTCCCCGCCCACCGCGACGACACTCGCATTCGTCACCGCCAGGGCCGTCGCTCGTGCTGGGACACCGGAAGGGTCATTTCCACGCAGATGTGCGCCGGTGAGGATGTTTGCGTGGACATAGATGGTATTGGGCGAGGTGTCCGCCTGAGCCTGCGCCATCGAAACACAAGCCGCAGCCAGCACGAAAGAGAAGGGGAGTAGAGCTGATCTCATCACCCATGCAGTGTAAACCGCCTGCGGGCTGGGGCGCTGCTTTTTGGGTATACCCCACCCCCGGTCAAAGTACCCAAAGTCTTCATTCGATTGAAGTTAGGTCTGGACTTGATGCGGGAGGTCCCTGTTTATAAGGGGTGATGCCTGTAAAGTATTTCATTCACAGGATTTAGGCGGATCGCTCGAGGGTGTTTTGTTTCTTTTGGGAGTAGTTAAATTGTACCGGATTGGACGGGGTAAAAACCCCAACTATTTTTTGTGGCTAAGTGGTTTGGATTGTTGAGGTTACGGAGGTTTTTGGACGAGCGGGGGCTTGACATGCGAATTTGCTGGTGTTTTTGACGATGTTTTGGGGCCTTTGGGTGAAGATTTTTGATTAGTGATTCCCGGAATGGGAACAGAGGTCTAATGATGGGGTGGCTGGGCGGGCTTCTTGGGTGGAGTGTAGAAGACGCCGACTACGAACATTGCCACGCCTGCGTTGTTCAGTTCCCGGGGTGACAGGACGGTTGTATTAGGTAGTCCGGGAATTACAGGGTTGAAGACTTGCAGGCCGGGGACGATCTGGATCTCGATGAGGCCTGCGAAGCCGGTGGTGGGGTAGTGGGCTGGGGTGCCATTGGGCGGGGTCGGGGCGGTGTAGAAGGTGAAGCTGCCGCGGGGGAAGTACTCGGCCCCCTTGGGGTCCCTGAGGTTTCCGTCCTTGTCGATCTCGTACATTGAGCTGAGGATTGGTGCGTACACTCCCATGGTGCCTCCTGTTTAGATCATGGTCGGTAGGGTAACAGAGGGGGATGGGGGAGGGAAGGCGGTTCGCGCGTGGGGCGATCGGTTTGAATGGGGTGGGGTGGGGAGAGCCTAACCGTGTATGTCATAGCGGGCGTGAAGCTCGGCGAAGACTTCACGGGCTGGGCGGGTGCGACCGGTGGCGATGTCGTCCAAGCCTTCCTGGAGGTGGTCGTCTTCCTCGTTTTTGCTCAGTACGATCTGCTCGACGTACTTGACTGTAGAGAGGCCGAGGTTCTGGGCTTTTGCGGTTAGCTGGGCTTCGAGTCCGGGCTGGAGGTCGAGTTGGATCATGGTGTGCGTAGGGTAGCAGAGGGGGTGCGGGTAGGGAAGGGTGGTTCGGGGGGCGTGGGCGGTTTGAGCGGGTTGGGGTCGGGAGAGTTATGTGTCGGGCTTTCAGCCCTCTGGGGTTGGGGTGGGAGTTACCTAGGCCTTCGGCCCAGGCTGTTATGTTGTCGGGCCTTTGGCCCTTTTTGTTTTGGTGGGTGGGATTGGGGTGGGGTTTTGGGTGGGGTGGGTTGGGATTTGCGGGTGAGACTCGATCATCGCGGGGAGGCTGCGATGAATGGGCACGGATTTGTGGTTAGTCGCAGCCTAGGTCGTGGATGAAGGTGGCTTGTTCGTGGACTTCTGAGTCTTTGACTTGGAGTTGGTCGATGATGAGGGCTTTGAGGGTGAGCCAGACGTCCGGGGTGGTGAAGTCGAAGGGGGTGACGGTTCGGAGGCGGGAGCGGTTGTGGGCGGTGGGGATGGCTTCGGTTTCGGTGGCGGGTTGGTAGGGGAGGGAGAGTTTTTCGAGGACGAGGCGGTAGAGATCGCCTACGGTGCGGACCTGGGCGCAGTCGCTGTCGGGGAGGTCGATGGCGAAGGTCTCTTCGGTGCGGAGGATGATTTCTACGGTGTCGAGGCCCATGGGATTAGGTTACGATCTCGGGCTGGGTTTGAGTGGGGGAAGTTATGTATCGGGCTTTCAGCCCTCTGGGGTTGGGGTGGGGCTTACCTGGGCCTTCGGCCTAGGCTAAATATGTTGTCGGGCCTTTGGCCCTTTTTGTTTAGGCGGGTGGGATTGGGATTGGGATTCGGAGGGGGGGTGGGTTGGGATTTGTGGCTGGAACCCACTCATCGCGGTGAGGCTGCGATGAATGGGGCACGGATAATTTCTGGTTTGGGTTTGAGAGGACAAGCGTTAGGATGGCGGGATGACGCGGGGTTTGGTGCGGTATCAGGAGAACCGGGACTTTCACTTTGTGACGTTCAGTTGTTATGAACGGAAGCCTTTGCTGCGTGAGAATGACGCGTATGCGCTGTTCGAGCGGTCTCTGGAGACGATGCGGTTGCGGTATGAGTTTGTGGTGGCCGGGTATGTCGTCATGCCGGAGCATGTGCATTTACTCATGAACGAACCGAAGGAGGTGAAGCTGGCGACGGCTTTGCAGGCGCTCAAGCTTTCTGTTTCGGTGCAGATGGGGCGGGTGCGCTTCTGGCATAAGCGGTACTACGACTTCAATGTTTATACGAGTGATAAGAGGGTGGAGAAGCTTCGATATATCCATCGGAACCCGGTGGTTCGGGGATTGGTGACGGAACCGGGGGATTGGGAGTGGTCCAGTTGGCGGCACTACCTTACGGGTGAGCGAGGGACGGTGGAGATTCAGTCTGAATGGACTTCGGGTAGGAAGGAACGGAAGGTAGTGGAAACCCACGTCTCAGAAGCGAGACGTGGGGCACCCAAAGGGTAGCTTGGTTGGATTTGATTGTGGTTCGCTCATCTATTTTCTGGACCTGACTACAGCTACAGTCTGAGCGATAAGGAATGCCGCAAATGCCATGAATGCTACAAAGGCGATAGGACTCCCATCGATTGTCTGGAATTTTTTTACAACGTGAGAGAAAGCATAGGTTACTGAACTCAGCGCACCTAACACGGCCGCGATGGCTGCTACAAAAATTTGCCCTAGGAGGCTGCCACGCCTTTTCCCGCTAATGGAAGTTTTTATTTGCGATATGCCGACAATACGGGCAGAGTGGGAGATGGACGCGACTGCCCCGTGACCAAAATTTCTACCGATAAGCCATCGCCTTTGTTCAATAGCAATGGCTGGAGAGTCACATCTGTTTTACCCGTTTCGATCAGAGCACCCAAATCGGCAGGCTTTGTGCTTAATACCCTGGCAGCTACAATCTCGGCTCCGTTCCCAAAATTAAAGCGAAGTGGCATGTCGAATTCATCTCTTTTTATTGGCTCATTACCGGTGTTTTGGATGTCGACGATCACTAGCCTGATATCTTCAGCTGGGCTGCCATCTACTGTAATTTGAATCCGGTTTTCGAGATTTAGGTTTAGTTTGAATAATCTGTCATTTCTCAAGATCTCGTATGAGAGGGTCTTCTTCTTTTTATTTAGCCAAAAGAGTCCGATCGAAACAAGTATGGCGATAATGGCGAGAAGTGTGCGAACAGAATTTGATTCCAGATAATCATTGAGATGAGTCAATGCCAGCCTGCTTTACTTGCGGGAGAGTGAAGCGCAATTATCGCATTGAATGCTTATCTTCCGAAGCGTTGTTTTTGTTGTTGCATTTGGCTCATGAGGCGTTGCTGGGCTTTCATGCCACCGCCCATTCCTCCGCCCATGGTTTTGAACATCTTCGACATCTGGGCGTATTGGCGTAGGAGGTTGTTGACCTCCGCGACCGTGACGCCGGAGCCGGCGGCGATGCGCTTGCGACGGCTGCCGTTGATGAGGTCGGCGTTCTGGCGCTCCTTGTTGGTCATGGAGTTGATGATGGATTCGACGCGGGTGAACTGGGATTCGTCGACGTTTTCCGCGGCCTGAGCCATGCCGGCGAAGGGGCCGACGGAGGGGAGCATCTTGAGGATGGACTTCATGGAGCCCATTTTTTTGATCTGGCGGAGCTGCTCGCGGAAGTCTTCCAGGGTGAAGCCCTGGCCGCCGAGGGCCTTCTTGGCGAAGGCTTCGGCCTTGCCCTTGTCGAGGGTGGATTCGGCGCGCTCGAGGAGGGTGGCGATGTCGCCGTGACCCATGATGCGGGAGACGATGCGGTCGGGGTGGAAGGGCTCGAAGGCGTCCGGCTTTTCACCGGTGCCGAGGAACTTGATGGGCGCGCCGGTGACCTGGCGGATGGAGAGGGCGGCACCGCCGCGTGCGTCGCCGTCCATCTTTGTGAGGATGGCGCCGGTGATGGTGAGGAGATCGTTGAAGGCCTTGGCGGAGTTGACGGCGTCCTGGCCGGTCATGGCGTCGGCTACGAAGAGGATTTCGCTGGGGTTCAGGAGCTTCTTTAACTCTGCCATTTCGTCCATGAGGACGGCGTCGATGCCGAGACGGCCTGCGGTGTCGACGATGAGGATGTCGCAGCCGAAGTTGGCGGCTTCCTTTTTTGCTTCCTTGGCGAGGCGGAGGACTTCTGGGGTGCCGTTCTGGACAGACTCGTCGAGCTTGCCTTCGTAGAGGTTTACTCCGGTGGATTTGGCGACTACGGCTAGCTGGGCGCGGGCGGCGGGGCGGTAGACGTCGACGGAGACGAGCATGGGGCGGTGGCCGCCCTTTTTGAGCCATTGGGCTAGTTTGGCGGAGGTCGTGGTTTTGCCAGAGCCCTGGAGGCCGGCCATGAGGACGACCGATGGAGGCTGGCTGGCGGTGCGGAACTTGGCTATGTCTTTGCCGAGGAGGGTGACGAGCTCGTCGTGGACGATTTTGACGATCTGCTCGGAGGGGCTGAGGGCGGTGGTGACCTGGGTGCCCATGGCCTTGACGCGGATGTGCTCGACGAGATCTTTGACGACTTCTAAGTTCACGTCACTTTCAAGGAGGGCTAGGCGGATCTCGCGCATGGCGTCGGAGATGTTCTCTTCTGTGATGGTGCCCTGGCCGCGGAGAGTCTTGAAGGAACGCTGGAGTTTTTCTGAGAGGTTTTCAAACATGGCTTAGACAGTATAGCGGCTCTGGGAACAGGGCCTAGGGAACAGGGCCTAGGGCCTAGAGCCTAGGGAACAGGGCCTAGCGAGCGGGTTGTGGCTTCGGGACGGCAGGGGAAGAACTGGCAACGTCAACGGCCAATACGGAGGTTCTGAGCTTCGCTCAGAATGACGGTTCGGGTTGATGGGAAGTGGCGGGGGTGGTGCGTGCTTAGGTTGGTGCGGGGTTTGGGTTGGGTGTGGGGGCGGGGGTGGGTGGGTCTGATAATGAGGGTCTATGGACATGGGTACGGGGAACGGGCGGTTGCTGTCCGAGTATGGGGTTTATCTGCGGGTGGAGCGGGGGCTGCGGCCTAATAGCTGCGAGGCTTATGGGCGGGATTTGCTGCAGTTTGCGGAGTTTCTGGAGAAGCGGGATGGGTTGCTGGTGGGGGCGACGCAGCAGGATGTGGGGGAGTTTCTGGGGCAGTTGCGGGGGCATGCCGTGGAGAGCCGGAGTGTGGCGAGGAAGCTGAGTGGGTTGAAGGGGTTTTATAAGTGGCTGCTGATGGATAAGCGGGTGCGGCATGATCCTACGTTGAATGTGGCTTCGCCCTCGGTTTGGAAGATATTGCCGAAGAGTATGGCGGAGAGTGAAGTGGTGGGGATGTTGGAACGGACCGGGGTCGCGGCAAGGGCGGCGGATGCGGATGGGATCGCGTTGAGGGATCATGCGATTTTGGAGTTGCTTTATGCGGGCGGGCTGCGGGTGGGGGAGATATGTGCGCTGCGGGTGGAGGATGTTCGGCTCGAAGATCAGAGGGCGCAGGTGAGGGGGAAGGGCGATAAGGAGAGGATTGTGCCGTTGGGGCGGCAGGCTTGTGATGCGCTGGCGATCTATCTGGATCGGGGGCGGCCGGGGCTTGCGCGGGGGGCTGGGGCGGGGATGCGGCGGGAGATGTTCTTGAGTGTTCGGGGGAGGGCGCTGACGAGGCAGTGGGTTTGGGAGATGGTGAGAGGGTGCTCGGAGAATGGGGATGCGAGTCCGCATAAGCTGCGGCATAGCTGTGCGACGCATATGGTCGAGCATGGGGCGGATTTGAGGAGCGTGCAGACTTTTCTGGGTCATGCGGATATCGCTACGACGCAGGTGTATACGCATGTCGCTCTGGGGCATTTGAAGGAGGTGCACCGGTTGCATCATCCTCGTGCGAAGCGGCGAATGGGAGTGGCAGTATGAACGAGTATGAGGTTTTGGCGGATGGGTTTCTGGCTATGCTGCGGAATGAGCGTGGGGCGAGCGAGCATACTGTTCGGGCTTATACGCGGGAGGTAAAGGACTTTGCGGCTTACCTGGCGGGGGAGATGGGGGAGCGGGGGATTGGGGCTGTCGAACACCTGCATATACGGGGGTATTTGAGCGTGCTTTACGCTCGGGGGCTGGAGAAGAGCAGCATGGCGCGGGCGCTGGCGAGTGTGCGGAGCTGGTTCAAGTGGCTGGCGAAGGAAGGGAAGGTGGAGCAGAATCCGGCGCTGCTGGTGTCGACGCCGAAGCGGGCGCAGCATCTGCCGCGGGTGCCGAGTGCGGAGGAGGTGAACCGGGTGATGGATTCGCTGGAAAGTGCTGATGGGGGGACGTGGCCGGAGCGGGATCGGGTGATCTTTGAGCTGTTGTATGGGTGCGGGATTCGGAACTCTGAGCTCTGTGGGTTGGATATGGGGAATGTGCAGTGGGCGAACGATGCGGTGCTGGTTCGAGGTAAAGGTAAGAAGGAACGGCTGGTGCCTCTGGGGGATGAGGCTGCTGCTGCGGTGAGAGCCTATATGCCGCAGCGTGCGGAGAGGTTGGCGGCTGCGGGGAAGGGTGGGTTGATTGGGGATGGGGCGCTGTTGATGAATGCCCGGATGAGGGGGACTTGCAGGTTGACTACGCGGAGTGTGGGGCGGATTGTGAAGGCGATCGCGCAGAGCCGGGGGCTGGCGGCGGATGTTCATCCGCATACGCTGCGTCATGCTTTTGGGACGCATATGCTTGAGGATGGGGCGGATCTTAGGGCGATCCAGGAGATGCTGGGGCATGAGCGGTTATCGACGACGCAGCGGTATACGCAGTTGACGGTGGGGCAGGTGCAGAGGGTTTATGAGGAGTCGCATCCTCGGGCGCTTTAAGGTGGCTGACGATGCGAAGAACAAGCAACGGCAGCAGCCCGGAGCTGAAGCCCCATGTTTTGGATGCTTTGACGGGGGCCTGAAGGCCCCCTCTAATCCGACAGCAAGTGCGGCTACTTGGAGAGGTCGTCGAGGAGGAGCTTGGCTTTGGTGGCGAGGGTGACGGCTCCGTCGGCGTCGCCTGAGTCGAGGGCGGTGCGGGCTTCGTGCTGGAAGTAACGGACGCGGGCTATGGCGTCCTTCTGCTTGTCCTGGATGGTGGGGGCTAGTCCGCTGAGGCGCTTTTCCAGGTCGCCGATCATGTCTGCGGCTCTCAGCTTCTTCTCTGGCGTGGCGTCACCGCCGGCGGTGAGGGCTCCGATGACATCACGGGCCTCCGGTGTGGGTACGCCGGAGGACGCGATCTGGGTGGGGGCAGCCGTGGGGATGACCGGTTTCTTTTTCTTCGGCTTCTTCTTTTCCGGCAGCTTGACGGTTGTGACGGGAGTTGGGATGAGGGGAACCTGGGCAACTACGGGTGGTTTAGCGGGTTCCGGAGCGCTGGCCAAGGGAACCTGGGTGGGTGGCGCTGCAGGCAGGACGATGCGTGTCTTGTGGTGGAAGACGCAACCCGTATCCACAAGGCAAAGCAGCGACATTGTCAGCAACCTGAGATCACGACCCACAGACATCAACTTGCCCTCCCCGCCATCAAACGCGAGCCTGTTCTATTGTCACTCAGAATCAGAGGAAGTCTCATCGTAAACGCTGCACCTGCACCAACTTCGGACGTTACTTCCATTGCACCGCCGTGCATCTGGATGATGCGGTAGGTCATGGCTAGCCCTATTCCACTGCCCTTGGGCTTGGTAGTGAAGTAGAGCTCAAAGATTCGCGGCATCAACTCCGGGGGGATGCCGGGGCCCTCATCGGCTACGACGAGGAGGGCTGTATCGCCGTCGCGGCGGACGCCGACGCGGAGAATACCGCCCTGCTCCATGGCCTGCATGGCGTTGAGCATGAGGTTGAGCATGGCCTGGCGGAGCATTTCACCATCGGCGCGAACCATGACGGCGGGCTCCAGGGCGCAGCGGACTTCAACGTTATGCTCTGCCATCTCCGCTCCAGTGAGATCGACGACGCGCTCGACGACCTCACGGAGATCGATCTCGCTGAGGTGCAGCTCCATGGGACGGGTGAAGTCGGCGAGGGTCTGGACGACGCGGTCGAGGCGTTCCATCTCACTGGCGAGGATGTCGACGTGGCGCTGTGCTCCCTGGAGGAATCCACGGCCTTGTCCGGCGGCCTCAAGCTTGGCGCGGAGGAGTTCAAGGTGCACGACCATGGCGTTGACGGGGTTCTTGACCTCATGGCCTACGCCTGCGGTGAGGCGGCCGATGGCGGCGAGGCGGCGAGAGACGTCAAGTTCCTGCTCCAACTGCTTGGCTGATCCAGCGTCACGAAGGGTCAGGAGGGTGCCCATGTGTTCCTTCCCACGGCCTGCGTCGATGCGATCAAGGCTGATCTCTACCTCGCGGCCGTCTTCGAGGCGGACGCGCTGGCCAGTGACCTTACCATCCTGCTCGAAGGCTGATCGTACTGCCTGACCGAGGGCTGTGGTGGGAAGAAAGATCTCTTCCAGCCTCTTTCCCATCATGGCACCGTGGGGAATGACGATCTGGCCAGCGGGGTCCGGGGTTCGTAGGAACTGGGCCACGGCGTCCGAGACCATGGCGGCGCGGCCCTCCGCCGTGAAGAGGATGACGCCCTCGCGGAGAGTGTCGAGCACGTGGTTGAAGTTGGCGCGGAGGTCGGTGTAGCCGGCTTCCGTGGTGCGGAGTTGTTGGCCGAGGCGATCGATGGTGTTGGTGACACGCACGACGGCGTCTGTTTTTGCGTCGGGAACGCTGCCCGGGAGTGCTCCGACGACGGGTCTGCCGCCGCCAAGTTCCATGCCGGCGGCGATGCTGTCATTGGAGAGGGTGAGGCGCTCCAGGCGGCGGCTGATCTCTTCAATAGGACGGACGGCGACGCTGGCGAGGAGCGCGGCTGCAACCATGGAACCGCCGCCTGCTACGAGGGCGAAGATGAGAGCGTCCCAGAGCCAGGGGGCGTAGTTGTCCTTGAGGAAGGAGGAGCGGATGCCGATGTGGACGATGAGAAAGGGTTTGTTGTTGCGCTGGAGCGGCAGGGAGACGTCCAGCACGCGCGGCTTGCCGAAGACCTCTCTCCATTGATAGGGAAGGTTGCCGTCCCGTACACGCTCAAAGGCGATGCGCGACGCGATGTGCTGGTTGACCATGGTGGGGTCCGTGCTGACCAGGGTGAGGCCGTTGGCATCCGTCACGCTGACCTCCTGCACGGCAGGACTGTAACGCACGAAAGAACTCATGGTGTCGTTGAGAGGGTCGTGGCTTTGTAGGGCTTCCGCAACGGCATTCTGGAGAGCTTCGTTTGAGAGGTTCTCAGGCGGGTGAACGACCAGGCCGACCTCAACGGCCTGGCGGGTCATGAGCAGGACCTGACGGGCCATGACGTCGTTGGCGGAGGCGGTCTGTGCGATGCGCTGACGGAGCAACTCTCCCAGGAAGAGGGCGGAGAGGACGATGACGATGACGAAGGCTGAGCCTGTCGCGGCAAGCACGAGCTTGGTCTTCAGGCGCATCGTCCGCTCTCAGTCTGTTTGCCCATAGCTTTCAGAGGATAACGCCGGGCGACGTGCATTCCTGCTTGTTTCTTTTTATTCGAGGCCGGCAGCCGCGTACTCCTTGAGCTTGTTCTGGAGGGTCTTGGTGCTGACTCCGAGGATCTCCGCGGCGCGGGTCTTGTTGTTGTGCGTGGAGGTGAGGGTCTTGAGAATAAGCTGGCGCTCGGCTTCGTCGACCGTGGTGCCGACTTCTACGTGGACTGCGGTATCGCTGAGGGCAGGACCCTGGGCGGCGGGTGCGCCGGAGGCCTTGGGGGCGAAGCCGGCTTCGCCGAAGTGGGGCGGGAGATGCTCGACGCCGATGAGTCCTTTGCCGGCGAGGATGACGGCGCGTTCAATGGTGTTGCGAAGCTCGCGAACGTTGCCGGGCCACTTGTAGTTGAGGAGGCGGGACATGAGTTCTTCCGACGCGCCGGTGACGGAGCAGCCGTGGCGCTCATTCATGTCCGCGATCATCTTTTCCGCGATGATGGGGACGTCGCTGACGTGGGCGCGGAGGGGGGGCATCTGAATGTTGAAGACGTTGAGGCGGTAGTAGAGATCGCCGCGCAGCTCGCCTGCGGAGACGGCGCGTTCCGGGTCCTTGTTGGTTGCGGCTACTACGCGGACGTCGACGGGGGTTTCTGTCTTGGAGCCGAGACGGCGAAGCTTGCGATCTTCCAGGACGCGGAGGAGCTTGGCCTGGGTTGCGGCGGGCATCTCGCCGATCTCGTCCAGGAGGAGGGTGCCTTCTTCGGCCAGCTCAAAGCAGCCGGCGCGGCGCTCGAGGGCTCCGGTGAAGGCGCCTTTTTCGTGGCCGAAGATCTCGCTTTCAATGAGGGTCTCCGGGATGGCGGCGCAGTTGACGGCGACGAAGGCCTTGTTGCGCCGGCCGCTGAGATCGTGGAGGGCGCGTGCAACGAGCTCTTTGCCGGTGCCGCTCTCTCCGGTGACGAGGACGCTGACGTTCGACGGGGCTACGCGCTCAATGAGCTTGAAGACGGCCTTCATTTCGGGCGAGGTGCCGACCATGTCGCCAAGGGTGTTTTCGCTTTTGGCGACGCGGATGGGAGTTTCGACGTCTTCATCGGCTTCCACCTGGCGGCTGGCGCTCTGGAGGATGGCCTTGAGGCGGGCGGGCTCCACGGGCTTGGGGAGGTAGTCGTATGCGCCCATGCGCATGGCTTCGACTGCGGACTCGATTGAGCCTTGGGCGGTGAGCATGACGACGCGAATGCGTTCGGGGCGCTCCGAAATGCGGTTGAGGAGTTCCATGCCATCCATGCGGGGCATCTTGAGATCTGTGACAACGATGGCAGGGGACCAGCGGGTGACCATGTCCAGGCCTTCTGCCCCGTCTGCGGCACACTCCGTGCGGTAACCCCATGAGGCGACGAGCTCGGCGAGGCCGGTGCGTGCGTGGATCTCATCTTCGACAATCAGTACTTTCTCCTGCAAACTCGTACACCTTTCTCGTTCAGGGCAATGGAGCTGCGAACAGATACACCAATGCGTATTCAGTGTGATGCAAAAAAACGAGCGGAGATGGAAGAGTGTTGAAACAAGATGGGGAGGAACCAGATTCTGAACTGGGAGCGGCTGGCTAGTATTCTGGAAGCTATGACCGATCCTGAGATCACCCCTGATGCGTTTCAAGCCCTCCGCCAACAGACCGCCGGTACCGCCGGGGCGCCCGTTCTTTTAGACGTGCGTGAGCCGTGGGAGATAGAGACTGCGTCGCTGGCGGGGTCCGTGAATATTCCAATGGGGGATATTCCTTCGCGGGCGCATGCGGAGTTGGACCCGGACCAGCCGATTGTGGTGATGTGCCACCATGGGGCGAGATCGCTTTCGGTGACGATGTGGCTCAGGCGGGAGGGGTTCGAGCAGGCTCAGTCGCTGGCGGGTGGGATCGATTACTGGTCTAGGGCGATCGATCCCACGGTGCCGAGGTACTAAGAACAGGGCCTAGAGCCTAGACCGCCAGTTCGCGTAGGAGGAAGGCGTAGTCGAAGGCTACTTCTTTGAGGTAGTCGTAACGGCCGCTGGCTCCTCCGTGTCCGGCCTCCATGTTGATGTGGAGGAGGAGCGGGGGGGCGTCTTGTTTGAGGGTGCGGAGCTTGGCTACGTACTTGGCGGGCTCCCAGTACATGACCTGGGAGTCGTTGAGGCTGGTCTTGACGAGGATGCTGGGGAGGGGTTTCCCGGCCAGGGCGTCGAGGTTTTCGTAGGGGCTGTAGGTGAGCATGTAGGCGAAGGCCTCGGGCTCGTTGGGATTGCCCCACTCTTCGTACTCGGCGACGGTGAGGGGGAGGGTGGCATCGAGCATGGTGTTCATGACGTCGACGAAGGGGACGTGGGAGAGGACGGCTCGGAAGAGGTCCGGGCGGGCGTTGAGGACGGCACCCATGAGGAGGCCGCCGGCGCTGCCGCCTTCTATGGCGACTCTTTTTGGTGAGCCGTATTTTTGCTGGACTAAGGCTTCTGTGACGGCGATGAAGTCGGTGAAGGTGTTGCGCTTCACCATCATCTTGCCGGCGTCGTGCCAGGTGTCGCCCAGTTCACCGCCGCCGCGGATGTGGGCGTAGGCGAGGACGAGGCCGCGGTCGAGGAGGCTTAGGCGGGTGGAGGAGAAGCCTACGGGGAGGGAGTAGCCGTAGGAGCCGTAACCATAGACGTAGAGGGGGTTGGTGGCGTCTTTGGCGAACTGGTCGCGGCGGTAGACGAGGGAGACGGGGATTTGCACGCCGTCGGTTGCTGGGACCCAGAGGCGCTCCGAGGCGTAGTTGGCGGGGTCGAAGCCGCCGGGGACTGCTTGCTGCTTGAGGAGGGTGGAGGTGTTCGTGGCGATGTCGTAGGAGTAGACCGAGGCGGGGGCTACGAGGGAGGTGTAGGAGTAGCGGAAGACGCGGGTGTCAAACTCTGCGTTGACGTGGGAGCCGGCGGTGTAGGTGGGCTCGGGGAAGGTGATTTCGCGGCGGTTGGTTAGGGTGGTCGTCAGGTCGTAGACGTCCAAGGTGGGGAGGCCGGATTTGCGTTCGGTGATGACGCAGAAGGATTGGAAGAGGTCGAAGTCTTCTATGGGGATATTGGGGGCGGCGGTGTAGAACTCGGTCCAATTGGTGCGGTCCGGGGTGGCTACGGGGGTGGTGACGATGCGGAAGTTGCGGGTGGTGTCGTTGGTGCGGATGTAGAAGAGGCCGTCGCGGTGGTCGGGGTAGTACTCCTGGTCGTCCTGGCGGGGGGCTATGAGGGTGAGGGGAGCGGTGGGGTCTGCGGAGGGGAAGAAGCGGTACTCGGAGGTGGTGTGGCTGCCGGCTTCGACCATGATGTACTTGCGGTCGCTGGTGCGGCCTACGCCGAGGTTGAAGCGTTCGTCTGTTTCCTCGTGGATGAGGGGATCGCGTTCGGTGGAACCGACGGTGTGGCGGAAGAGCTTGTCGTGGCGCTTGGTCTGCTCGTCTTCGGTGGTGTAGAAGAGTGTGCTGGAGTCGGCGGCCCAGGTGAAGGAGCCTGCGCGGAGGGCGGTGTCGGGGAGGTCTTCGTTGGTGGAGAGGTCACGGATGTGGAGGGTGTACTGGCGGAAGCCGGTGTTGTCTGTAGAGTAGGCGATGAGCTTGTTGTCCGGGCTGATGCTGAGACCGCCCACGGCCATGAAGGCCTGGCCTTCGGCTAGCTTGTTGACGTCGAGGAGGATGTGCTCGGGCGTGGTGGCGTCGAAGGTCTGGCGGCGGCAGTGGATGGGGTACTGGCTGCCTTCGAGGGTGCGGGTGAAGTAGAACCAACCGTTGCTGGGGTAGGGGACGGACTCGTCTGTCTCCTGGATGTGGGAGAGCATCTCTGCGTAGAGGGTCTTCTGGAGGGGCTCGGTGGGAGCCATGTTTGCGGCGGTCCAGGCGTTCTCTGCGGTGAGGTGGGCGATGACCTCTGGCGAGGATTTGTCGCGCATCCAGGCGTAGTCGTCGTGGAGGGTCTGGCCGTGGAGGGTGGTGGGGATGGGCTGGCGGCGGGCTACGGGGGGCTGCAGGGCTGCGTGATCGGACATTCTGGTTTTCGGCTCCAGGGTTAAGGATACAGCGACAGAGTGGGATGAATTGTGGGACGGGCGTGTTCTAATGCGCTTACAATGGCAGCCGATTTGATTTGCGGAGAGTGACGTATGGGACGCAATCTTTACTACGGCTTTATTCTGAGCGGCGGTCTTTTGATGACTGCCCCGATGGCGTTGGGGCAGATCGATCCGAGCGGTAACTCGGCTTATGCGAGCAATGCCCAGATGCCGACCCCGGGACAACAGGCGGCGAGTCATGCGCAGCAGTCAGGGATGGAGCAGGAGTCGACGGCTGCGCGAACCGATCCGCAGACGATGAAGGACAAGATCTTCTTGCGGAAGGCTGCGGAGGGCGGGACGGCTGAAGAGGAGCTTGCGAAGCTGGCGTTGAGCAAGACCAGCAACGACGAGGTGAAGCAGTTCGCGCAGAAGATGCTGGACGACCATGCGAGCCTGGATGTGACGATGAAGCCGATCGCGCAGTCACTGGGCGTGATGACACCGAAGAAGATGAATAAAGAGGATCAGGCGGAGTTCGAGAAGCTGAAGGCTCTTTCCGGGACGGATTTCGATAAAGAGTATCTGGGGGCGATGATCAAGGATCATCGGATGGACCTGCACGAGTTTCGGCAGGAGTCGGCTACGGCCACGGACCCGGCTTTGAAGGATGCCGCTACGAGTGGGTCGAAGGTAATCCATGACCACCTGGTAGCGGCTTACAAGCTGGGGGTGGCGAATGGGGTGGAGGTTCCGAGGATGCCGAAGCCTGAGCCAGCCAGCTAAGGGAACTTGTAAGGGCTGTGCGGCGTAGACTTGGTTGTGATGACGCTTCGTTTGCCACGCTTTCTGGTGTTGTTGCTCCTGCTGCTTCCGGCGGCGGGAGTGGTGCGTGCGGAGAAGGTTGCCGACCTTCCGCTGCCTACCTCCTATGTGAATGACTTTGCCGGGGTATTGAGTCCGGGGACGAAGCAGAACCTTGAAGACCTTTGTGTGCAGTTGCACCAGAAGGCCAATGCGGACGTCGCGGTGGTGACGATCAAGACGCTTGAAGATGATGAGGACGTCGATGATTTTGCGGCGAAGCTTGAAGAGAAGTGGAAGCTGGGCAAGAAGGGCGAGGATCGCAGCCTGATCTACCTGCTGGTGCTGAATCCGCACAAGATGAAGGTGGAGGTTGGGTACGGGCTTGAGGGAATTCTGCCGGACGCAAGGGTGGGGCGAATCCTGGATACGGCGGTGCCTTCCGCGACGGCCGGGGACTACGATCAGGCTTTGCTGACGGGGACGCAGGGGCTGGCGGATGTGATTGCCGCCGATGCGCATGTGACACTGACCGGGACCGTGCATCACTATCGTCGAGAGGGTAGCGGGCAGAGGCAGCGGGGCGGATTCGGGCAGTTGATTGTGGTTGGGCTGTTTGTGCTGGTGCTGATCATCCTGGTGAGTACGGGGAATATCGGCTGGGCGTGGATGCTGCTTTCCATGTTTACAGGCGGGGGTGGTGGTGGCGGCGGGCGGGATGATGACCGGGGCGGCGGGTTTGGCGGGATGGGTGGTGGGTCTTCGGGCGGGGGCGGGGCTTCGAGGGACTTCTGAGGTGGAACGGATCAGGGAAACGGTTCGTATGTATGAGAGTGGTAGAGTTTAGCCGGATGAGCTTTTGAAGGAACTGGAGGAACGATGAAGGGTTTATGGGTTGCATTGGGTCTGGTGGGCGCGATTGTGCTGGTGCTGATCTTTGGCGCGGGCAGCTACATCAGCACCAAGAATGCGCTGGTGCAGAAGAATGAAGACGTCGATGCCGCTTATGCGCAGGTGAACGTGCAGCAGCAGCGCCGGATGGATCTGATTCCGAATCTTGTGGCCTCGGTGAAGGGGTACGTGAGCGAGGAGACGACGGTCCTGACGAACATTGCGAACGCTCGTGCGGGTGTTCTGGGCGCTACGGATCGTGCAAGCAGCATCCAGGCGAACCAGAAGCTGGATGTGGCGATCAGCCCGCTGCTTCGGCTGCAGGAGGCTTATCCGAATCTGAAGTCGAGCGAGCAGTTCCGGACGTTGACGGATGAACTGGCGGGGACGGAGAACAGAATCTCGATCGAGCGGCGGCGGTACGACCAGACGCTGCGCGACTACAACGTCTATGTGCAGCAGTTTCCGAACAGCTTCTTTGCGGGATTCGCCGGGTTCCACTACCGGAACGAGTACTTCAAGGGCGATGCTTCAAATGCCGTGGCTCCCAAGGTGGACTTCGGGAAGTAAGGGCTGTTGCTGAAGATGAGCCGCCGCTGACTGCGGCGGCTTTTCTTTTTGGGTGGGTGGGGTAGGATTCGAGAAGGCGGATGGCTTTGTGAACAGGCAGGCAAATCAACGGACGAGTGTTTCTGCGCTGATGGGCGTGGCGATCGCGGATGCGAGCGGGCGGCTGATGGGCCATGTCACGGAGTTTGCGGTGGCGCCTACGGTGGACGCGTGCCGGGTGGAATCGCTGGTGGTGCGGCGGAGCGGGGAGAGCAGGAAGGTTGCGCCGGCGATGGTGCGGGTGAGCTCGCTGTGCTGGAACGATGCGGGGAAGTTGCAGGTCGCGGATGGGGCTCCGACGGCGGTGGTGCTGGACGATACGGATAAATACCTGCTGCTGGAGCGTGATCTGCTGGATCAGCAGATTATCGATGTGCATGGGCACAAGGTCGTTCGGGTGAACGATGTGGATATGGTCTGGGAGGCGGGCGATGGGGATTGCGCGCTTTCGCTGCGGATTGCTGAGGTTGAGGTTGGGATTAGGGGGGCGGTGCGGAGGCTGCTGAAGGGGCTGCCGCAGGATGCGGTGGAGGCGCTGGCGAGCAGGGCGGGGGCTCGGGTGATTCCCTGGGATTTTGTGGATCTGATCGATCGGGATCCGGCTCGGCGGGTAAGGCTGAAGATCGAGCAGGATCGGCTCTCGAAGATGCATCCTTCCGACCTGGCGGACATTCTGGAAGAGCTTGCGCCGGCAGAAGGGCAGGCTTTGTTCTCAAGCCTGGACGAGGAGGTTGCTGCTGAGGCGCTGGAAGAGGTCGAGCTGAAGACGCAGAAGTCGCTGATCGAGTCTCTGGACTCGGAGACGGCGGCGGGGATTATCGAAGAGATGGACCCGGGGGCGGCGGCGGATCTGCTGGCGGAGTTGTCCGAAGAACGGTCTGACGCGATTTTGGAGGAGATGGGCGAGAAGGAGCGGCACGATGTCGAAGAGCTGCTGGAGCATGCGCCGGACTCTGCCGCCGGGTTGATGACGACTGACTTTGTGGCGGTGGGGGTGGATGGGAGTTTGGATGATGCCGTGAAGGCGCTGGAGGAGTTCGACGGCGACCTGGAGACGGTGACGGAGATCTTTCTGGTAGACGAAGAGCGGCTGGTGGGGCAGGTGCCGATGGCTCGGCTGATGGTGACGAAGAGCGGCGGGTTGAAGGAGATTGCCGAGGAACATGTGGTGAGCACGGGTGAGGCGGAGAACGGGCGTAAGGTGGCGGAGCTGTTCGACAAGTACAACCTGCGGAGTCTGCCGGTGCTGGATGAGGATAAGAAGCTGGTGGGTGTGATCCGGGCGGAGCATGTGATTGGGTGGTTGAGGATGAAGCACTGACGATGAGTTGAGGGTTAGGTTCAGGGTGGCGGGTTGGTGGGGTGAGGGGCAGGGTTTTGGGTTAGCCTTGTGGTGGGGACTCAGGATGATGCGTATGGAGCAAAAAGACGGTGGGCTGCTCTGTGCGGTTTGTGCCGGTTGCATCTTTGGGAGGGCTGACTGATGGCCTTCTGGAAGAGCTGGCGGGTTCGGATCATTCTTTTCCTGGCGGTGCTGGGGCCGGGATTCATTACGGCAAACGTGGACAACGATGCGGGTGGGATCTTTACCTACTCGCAGGCTGGGGCGGCGTATGGGTACACGCTGCTTTGGACGATGATCCCGATCACGCTGGCGCTGATCGTGGTGCAGGAGATGTGCGCGCGGATGGGCGTGGTCACGGGCAAGGGGCTAAGCGACCTGATCCGTGAGGAGTTTGGGCTGCGGATGACCTTTGTCGTCCTGATGCTGCTGGTGGTGGTGAACTTCACCAATGTGATCACTGAGTTCTCCGGCATTGCCGGGAGTATGAGTTTGTTTCACCTGAGCAAGTACGTGAGCGTGCCGGTGTGCGCGGTGCTGGTGTGGGCGCTGGTGGTGAAGGGCGACTACAAGAAGGTCGAGAAGATCTTCCTGATTGCGAGTGTGTTCTATATCGCTTACATCATTGCGGGCGTGCTGAGCGAGCCGAACTGGCATGCGGCGCTGGTGGAGACGGTGAAGCTGCCGCCACGCAATGTGTGGGGCGATAAAAGCTATGTGTATACGACGGTGGCGGTGATCGGGACGACGATTACGCCGTGGATGCAGTTTTATCTGCAGTCGTCGATTGTGGAGAAGGGCGTCAGCGTGAAGCAATACAAGGCTTCACGGCTGGATGTGATTGTGGGGTCGATCTTTACGGATGTGGTGGCGTGGTTCATCGTGGTGGCTTGCGCGGCTACGCTGTTTACGCATGGGATCAAGGACATTCCGGATGCTTCCGTAGCAGCTCAGGCGATGAAGCCTCTGGCTGGGGACTATGCGTTTATTTTGTTTGCTGCCGGGCTGTTCAATGCTTCGCTGTTCGCGGCTTCGATCCTGCCGCTTTCGACCGCGTATACGGTATGTGAGGGGATGGGGTTCGAGAGCGGGCTGGATAAGACGTTCAAGGAAGCGCCGTTCTTTTACTGGTTCTATACGCTGCTGATCGCGCTGGGTGCGGCGGTGGTGCTGATTCCGAACTTCCCGATGCTGAAGGTGGCGATTCTCTCCCAGGTGCTAAATGGATTGCTGCTGCCGGTGGTGCTGATCTTCATGCTGCGGTTGATCAACAAGCATGAGCTGATGGGGAAGTATACGAATACGGTTTGGCTGAATGTGGTGGCCTGGGCGACCGCGATTATCGTGATTGGGCTTTCTGCGGTGATGGTGTTCAATAGTTTGAAGACGGTGATTAGTGGGTAGCTAAAGCGAATCACAGAGGGCACGGAGGAAGAGAGAGGGCACAGAGATTTTCTGTGTTCTCTTTGTTTGCTCTGTGTTCTCTGCGGTTTGCTTTCTGTTAGAGGAGCTTTCCTTCGGAAAGGTCTTTGATGAGACCGAGGTCGGCGGCGAGGAAGTCGTAAGTGGGGAGGGCGGCGAGGGGGGACCAGCGGACGTCGTTGAAGATGCGGTTTTCCAGCGCGCCGGTGAAGGCGTCTACGAGGAAGAACTGGAGGTCGATGGCTCCGCCGTTGCGGTACTTGTGGCGGACACGGGCGACCTGGCGGCCGATAGTGGCGGTGATGCCTAGTTCTTCTTCGAGCTCGCGTGCGAGGGCCTGCTCGCTGGTTTCACCGTTTTCAATCTTGCCGCCGGGGAACTCCCACTTGAGGCTCATGGGCTGGTCTGGCTTGCGCTGGCAGATGAGGACCTCGCGGGCGTTGGCGGGGAGGCCCAAAGTCGGGAGGTCACGCAGGATGAGGGCCGCGACGACGAGGCGCGTGGGCCGCGGGGGATTGAAAGCACCGTTTGCATCGAGCTTGCGAATGGGTTCTTTCATCTGCTCAGTTTAGACGCGCACGGCGGGTTATTGGATTAGATAGGGCGGACCGATGCCGGGAAGTAAACAGGCCAGCCCTCTGCGGCGCTGCGATCGATGAGGGCGGGGGTGGGGTTGACGGGGTAGGCCTGGCGGGCGATGGCGAGCATGGCGGCGTCGTGGACGGAGTTGCCGAAGACGGCGTCGGGTGTGAGGATGCCAGCGCGGCGGAGGGAGTCGACCTTGCCCTGATCGGTTGGGACGTCGAGGACCTTGTCGGTGACGATGCCGTTTTCGATGGCGACGCGGGCGGAGAGGACGCGGTTGGCGGGGATGTTGAAGCGGCGGACACCTTCCTCGATGACCCAGTCGTTGGTGGAGGAGACGGCCCAGATGTCAGTTCCGGTGGCCTGGAGGTTGGCGATGACGCGGGCCAGCTCTGGGAAGATGTTGGGTTCGATGCGGGTGCTGAAGAACTCAGCTGCTGCTGCGCGCATGGTGGCTTCGGGGATGCCGCGGTAGACTTGGACCATTTCGCCGCAGATGGCGAGCTCTGAGACCTGGCCGGCTTTGTAACCCTGGTAACGGTCGTTAAGCCAGTTGACGGCTTCGGTTGAAAGGAGACCGGTTTCGATGGTCCAGACCATGAAGGAGGAGCCTGCGTCCCCGGACCAGAGGGTGCCGTCGCAATCGAAGACGGCGGTGCGAGGGGCGATGTGGGTGATGGAGGACTCGAAGGCTTCTGTGGAGAGGTGGGTGGCGGTCATCTTTTTCAGTTTAGCGGATGAAGGAAGCCCCAGAGACAAAGCAAGGCGTAACGAGGATAAGAACGATAAGGGCGGGATAGGAGCGATAGGGCGAGATGAGAGGTGCTGGGCGACCCGCGGGATGAGGGCGGGCATCAGAGGTGTTCGGAGGGTCACATGAGCGCTACGAGTGAGACACATGATCTGAGTGGGCAGGATGCGGTGAAGAAGATCGGCGAACTGATCAAGGATGTGCGGATCTGCATGATGGTTACGGCGGGGAGCGATGGGTCGTTCGACAGCCGGCCGATGGCGACGCAGGCGACGGAGTTCGATGGGACGGTTTACTTCTTGACGCGAGGGGATTCAGGGAAGGTTGGGGAGATTCAGCAGGATCAGCATGTGGGGCTGATCTACTCGGACCCTTCCAATCACAATTATGTGACGGCGAAGGGTAAGGCTTCGGTCAGCCATGACAAAGCCAAGATTCATGAGCTTTGGAATCCGATGTTCAAGGCCTGGTTTCCGGAGGGGGAGGATGATCCCGAAGTTACGGTGATCAAGGTGACGGTGAGCGAGGCGCAGTATTGGGAGGCTTCTAGTTCGAAGCTGGTGTTTGGGATTAAGTATCTGGCGGCTGCGGTTACCGGGGGGAAGGTGGATGTGGGGGAGACGGGGAAGTTGGTGCCTTAGCTGCGACGGCCCGGGGCTAAAGCCCCTTGTTCGCGGCGACGGTTGACGGGGGGCTAAAGCCCCCCTCTAATCCGAACAGCAACAGCAACAGCCAATACGGGGTTTCTTACCCTTACAGGGTCAGGGTGACGGATGTAGCGGATTAGATGGGGGGGGCACCGGTGATGATGGTGACTCCCGGGGGTGGGGTGAACTGGAAGTCGGCGTTGGTGGCGGGGATGTTTTCCTTCATTTCGGTGAAGGTGAACTCGGTCTTGGCTCCGTCGATCTCTTCTACCTGCATGGCGGTGATCAGGCCTTCGGGGGTGACTTGCAGCCCGAGTTGATGGATGCGCTGCTGCATGCCTTTGGGGATGCCGGTGATTCGGAACTCAGTGCCTACGGGTGTGACTTTGATCTGGTCGAGCTCTTTTTTTAGTTGGGTGTGGCCTAGCAGGAAGCGGAGGGGGGTGTGCAGGTCGTCCATCTGCTTGGCGGGGATCTTCTGGGCCTGGGGGTCGCCGGGGGTGTAGAACCAGGCGAATTTGCCGTCGAAGACGAAGAGCTTGCCGGCGGGGACGTCGTAGTGCCAAGCCATGCGGCCGGGCTTCTTGAGCAGGAGGGTGCCTGACTCGGAGCGGTCCATGCCCATGCCGGTGTAGTGCTCGCGGTAACGGGCGCGGAGGCTGGCAAGGTGGTTGTAGTGGTCGTCTACTTTTTGGAGCAGGGCATCTTGCGGGGATTGGGCTGCCGCTGATGCGGCGAGCATCAATGCAAGGCTGAGGGTGATTTGAGATTGCAAGGTAAGGTACCGTTTCAAGTGCAAATGCGTCCTAACGCCGGACGGGCGGTGCTTCGCACGGTGCTGGACGCTTCGCGTTTCTTACTGCAGGGTGGTGGTGCAGTTGGTGCCGCCGGCTGCGTCGGTCTTCATGATGTTGTTTTCATCCATACAGAAGCCTCGGTCGCCGGAACGCCCGATGGAGGTGGGGACGGCGGTGATCTCGTAGCCGGTGAACATGTCCTGATTGTTGACGGTGACCTTGGTGCAGTTGGTGATGTTGAAGGTATAGCCCTGCTTCTGGCCGGCTGCGAGGGTGGGGTCGAGGATCTGTGCGGCCTGGGCAGAGGGCGCGCCGGAGCCGGGGACGCCGCCCATGGAGGCGAGGGAGCAGGAGAAGCCATTCTGGGGATAGGCGGAGTTGTAAGACAGCTCGGCCTGTCCGATGGCCTTCACGGAGGCGATGGCGGAGGTTTCTGCGGCGGTCTTGCGGAGCTTGAGGAGCTGGGGGATGGCGAGGGTCATGAGGATGAGCATGACGGACATGACGATGAGGAGCTCGATGAGAGTGAAGCCTTCTTCATGGTTTCCCTGGAGCGCGGAGCGGATCTTTTTGGAGTTCATGGGTCCTCTGAGCTTGCTTGATCTTCCAACAAGACTTTATCAGGTGTTGGGTGATGGGTTAAAGACGTATGGCGGAGGGAAAGGGGTTGCGCGGCTAAGAACAGGCAACGGCAACTACGGAGATTCTCCGCTTCGCGCAGAATGACAGACCAAAACAAGCGACGGCAACGGCAAAGGCCACTACGGAGGTTCTTCGCTTCGCTCAGAATGACCCGCTATGGGGGCGGTCAGCAGGCGAGGTCGGCGCGGGATACTTTCATGGGGCCGAGGTTGCCTAGCAGGGTGAGGGCGAGGAGCTCGGGGCGGAAGAGGTCGTTGGCGATGCGCTGGAGGTCGGCGGGGTTGACGGCGTCGATCTCCTGGACGATGTCTTCTACCGTGAAGAAGCGGCTGAAGTACATCTGCTGGCGTGCGAGGTTGGACATGCGGCTGGACGAGCTTTCGAGGCCGAGGACGATGTTGGACTTCATCTGGTCTTTGGCGCGCTTGAGCTCGGCGTCCGGGACGATTTCTTCTTTGAGGCGGCGGAGCTCGGAGAGGGTGAGCTGGAGGGTCTTTTCGGTTTTATCAAGGGAGACGCCGGCGTAGATGGAGAGGGAGCCGGTGTCGCGGAAGGGGCTGAGCTCGGAGAAGATGCTGTAGGCGAGGCCTTGCTCTTCGCGAACGGACTGGAAGAGGCGCGAGCTCATGCCGCCGCCGAGGATGGTGTTGAGGATGTAGAGGGCGAAGCGGTCTGTGCTCTGGACGGGCGGGGCGGGCATGCCGAGGCAGAGCTGGACCTGCTCCAAAGACTTTTTCTTCTTGAGGGTGATGTGGGGGGTGATGGTGGGGTGCTGGTCGATCTGGGGGGATGGCGGGGCGGCGGGGAGATGGCCGAAGGCGCGCTCGACTCGTTCTACGAAGGCGTCATGCTCAAGGTGGCCGGCGGCGGAGAAGACGATGTTGGCTGGGGTGAAGCGGTGTTTGTGGTGGTCGATGACGGTCTGCTGGTTGAAGCTGGAGACGGTCTTGACGGTGCCGAGGATGGGGCGGCCGAGGGGGTGATTCTTCCAGAAGTTCTGGGTGAAGACCTCGTGGACGACGGAGTCGGGGGAGTCTTCGTCCATCTTGATCTCTTCAAGGATGACGCCTTGCTCGCGCTCCAGATCTTCAGGGGAGAATTTTGGATTCAGGACCAGGTCTGAGAGGACGTCCATGGCGGGCGGGAGGTTTTCGTCGAGGACCTTGATGTTGAAGCAGACGGTTTCCTTGCCGGTGAAGGCGTCGAGGTTGCCGCCGATTGAATCGACTTCACGGGCGATGTCCTGTGCGGAGCGGGTGGGGGTGCCCTTGAAGACCATGTGCTCGACGAAGTGTGAGATGCCGTTTTCCGGGGCGGACTCGTCGCGGGAGCCTTGTTTGATCCAGGCGCCCATGGAGATGGAACGCATGTGCGCCATGGACTCGGTGAGGACGAGCATGCCGTTGGGGAGGATGGTCTTGCGGATGTTGCGGGGGGCGTGGGTGCGGGGGTGCTCGGCGGACTGGGTTGCGGACATGCTTCTCCTTGAACTCCTTATTGTTTCATATGGTGGCTTGCGGGTTCGGGCGGGGTTTTCTTCCAGCCGCCAGCTTCCAGCTATGAGCTGCCAGCTTGAGGCGGTAGACTGGTATGTGATGACAGGTTTAGGCAATGGCGGGGCGTTGTTTGGGTTGAGTGGGGCGGAGCTTCGGGCGCTGGTTGAAGATATGGGGGAGCGTCCGTTTCGGGCTAAACAGTTAATTGACGGGCTTTACAAGCAGCGGGTTGGGGCGGTGGAGGAGATTACGACGCTGCCGATCGCTGTGCGGGAGAGGCTGGCTGCGGAGGGTTGGGTGGTTGGGCTGCCGGAGTTGGCGCAGACGGCTAAGTCTGTGGATGGGACGGAGCGGTACCTGGTGAGGCTGGCGGATGGGGAGACGGTCGAGACGGTCTGGATGCCGGGTGGGGATGGGGCGGAACTTCAAGAAGGGGATGAAGGTCCGGGGTATAAACGGGCTACGATCTGTGTTTCCAGCCAAGTGGGATGTGCGGTGAATTGCCAGTTCTGTTTGACGGCGAAGCTGGGGATGCGGCGGAATCTGACTGCGGGGGAGATCGCAGGGCAGGTGACTGCGGTGCTGAACCGGCAGGGAATTGTGATTGGCAAGGACCGGATCAATCTGGTGTTTATGGGGATGGGTGAGCCGTTTTTGAACTACGACTCGTTCATGGATGCGGTACGGCTGCTGGTGAACGAGATGGGAATTCCGGCTTCACGGATGACGGTCTCTACGAGCGGGATCGAGCCGGCGATACGGCGGTTTGCGCTGGAGCCGATCAGGCCGAATCTGGCGCTGAGTTTGAATGCCTCGAACGATGTGGTGCGGGAGAGCATCATGCCGATTACGCGGAAATGGGATATCGAGGCGCTGCTGGATGCGGTGAAGTCGGTTCCGCTGCGGCGGCAGGAGTATGTGACGTTTGAGTATGTGCTGCTGGGTGGGGTGAACGATCAGCCGGAGCATGCCCGGGAGGTGCTTGCCTTGCTGAAGGGGATGCAGGCCAAGGTAAATCTGATTGTGTGGAATCCTGGGCCGGGGGTGGCTTATGAGCAGCCCTCACAGGAGGCTGCGGATGCTTTTCACAAGATGCTGGTGGTGGGTGGGGTTCCAGCGTTTACCCGGCGGCCGCGGGGTAGGGATATTTATGCGGCTTGTGGGCAGTTGAAAAGGACCGTAGAGGAGCCGGGGTTGGTGACGATTGGGGCTTAGAGATCTCTGGAAACCCACGTCCGAGAATTCGGACATGGGGAACCCAGTTTCGTCGCGGCTTTAGGCGCAGGAGGCTGTGGGTTGCTCGTGCTGCTCGGTCATCCAGCGCTCCATGAGGGTTCCGGCGCAGCGGTTGCCGCAGAGGTGGATGACACTCTCTTCATGAGCATGCTCCTGCTCCCAGCGGGTGAGCTTGATGAGGGGTTGGGTGCCTTCAGTGCGGACGAGGGGCAGGCAGTCCTGCCAGGCCAGGAACCACTGGCCGCTGGTGCCTTTTTTGTCGCCGCAGATATCGCAGGTATAGCTTTCGGTGAAGGACATGATGGCAGTATAACGGCAGTTTGCAGGCAGTGGTGGAGTAGTGATGAGGCAGGAAGTACAACTACAGGGCTAGTTTGAGGAGGGAGTCGGTGACTTTGTCGTAGTCGTGGCGAAGGACATCGCCTTCGTGGACGAAGGGGCCGGTGATGGGTTCCACGCCTAAGGAACGGATGCGGGCGAGGTCGGGCTCTATGGGTTGCTGGCCTTCGCGGGCGTATTGGGCCAAGAGGGTGGGGCTGATGGGGGCGGTGTTGATGAGGGCGTAGTCGAAGATGGGGTGCCCGCCGGCGTGCTGGAGGATCTTTTCGATGTGCTCGGATGCGGTGAGGCCGATGGACTCGTTGGCCTGGGTCATGAGATTGCAGACGTAGACTCGGGTGGCTTTGGAGGCGGCGAGGGCTTCCGGGATGCCTTTGACCAGGAGGTTGGTGATGAGGCTGGTGTAGAGGGAGCCGGGGCCGAGGGTGATGAGGTCTGCGTTGCGGATGGCTTCGATGGCTTCAGGGAGGGGCTGGGCGTCTGCGGGCGAGAGGGTGAGCTCTACGATGCGGCGCTGGCTGGCGGTGATGTTGGTTTCACCGTTGACGATGGTGCCGTCGTCCATGCGGGCGGAGAGAGTGACGTCGGTGTTGGTGGCGGGGTAGATGACGCCTCGCGTGGCGAGGATCTGGGAGGACATCTGGACGGCCTGGGCGAAGTCGCCCGTGATGTGGGAGAGGGCGGCGAGGAAGAGGTTGCCGAAGGAGTGGCCCTGGAGGTCGCCCTGGGCGAAGCGGAACTGGAAGAGCTTGGAGAGGAGGTGCTCGTCTTCCGAGAGGGCGACCATGCAGTTGCGCACGTCGCCGGGGGGAAGCATCTTGAAGTCTTCGCGAAGACGGCCTGAGGAGCCTCCATCGTCGGTGACGGTGACGACGGCGGCGAGATCCCGGATGAGGCAGGGGAGGTCTTTGCAGGCGGGGTCTTGGTTATTCGGGGGTGCGGTGCCGATGGGGGCGGCTACGTATCGCTTGAGGCCGCGGAGGAGGGTGGAGAGGCCGGTGCCGCCGCCTATGGCTACTACGCGGAGGGGAGTGGTGTGGGGGGGGGTCATTGCTTCTTTGATTATGACGGATGGGTGGGTGGAATTTCCGTGCGGCTCCGTGCGGGCGTCGGGGAGTGGCAAAACAAAAGCGCGTTGGGCGCAACTTTGGGTGATAGTAGGGTTTGTTCTGGTAGGAGCCTTTCCCATGACTGTTGATTTGAAAGCACTTGGCCGGATGACGTTAGCGGTTTCGCTCTGTGGGTTGCTAGCGGGGGAGCCTTTGGTGGCGGCGGTTCCGGCTGGGACGGAGTTGCGGGGGGACGCGCGGGTGCTTCATGCGCTGAACCGGTTTACGTTTGGGCCGAGGCCGGGGGATGTGACGGCGGTGAAGGCGATGGGGTTGAAACGGTGGTTCGACCTGCAGCTTGAGCCGGGGAAGATCGATGATTCGGCGCTCGATGCCAGGCTGGCGCAGTTTCCGGCGATGGGGCTTTCGGTGGGGGAGTTGATGAGCCGGTATCCGGGGCCGCAGGCGATTCGGGCGATGGAGGCTGGACGGAGGGCGCTGCCGAGCGATCCTACGGCTCGGGTGATTGCGACGGATGAGGTTGCGTTTTACAAGATGCAGAAGGCACAGAAGGCGGGGAAAGAGACTCTGAAGCAGGCGGCGGCTGAGCCGGTGGATGCGGATGGAATGATGGCTGCGGGGCAGTTGGCCCCGGGGCAGACTGCGGGAGACAAGCCGCTGGCTGCGAATGAGGTTTCGGCTGCGGAGCCGATGATGGATGGGCCGGTTGCGGGTGGGATGAGCCATGAGGCGGTGATGGCGATCGTCAATCAGCCTCCGGCGCAACGGTATGACAGTCTGCTGGCGTTGCCGGCGGGCGACCTGGTGAGTCTGCGGCGAGGGATGAAGCCGAGGGAGCTTTTGCAGTTGGTGGATGGGTTGACGCCGGTGCAGAAGGAGACGTTGCAGGCTCTGCCGGGTGCGGTGCGGATGGTGGCGCTGGAGAGCATGGAGAGCCGGCTGGAGCGGGATATTTATAGCGACCGTCAGCTCGAAGCGGTGATGACGGACTTCTGGCTGAACCACTTTAATGTGTATCTGCGGAAGAACCAGCAGGAGCCTTATCTGATTCCGACGTATGAGCGGGAGACGATTCGGCCACATGCGCTGGGGAGCTTTGAAGACCTGTTGGTGGCGACGGCGAAGAGTCCGGCGATGCTGATGTATCTGGACAACTGGCGGAGCACGGGGCCGGACTCGCAGGCGGCGGCGAGGATCAAGCGGATTCAGCAGATGCGTCCGAATGGGCCGATTGCGAAGAATGCCAGTGCTGGGCTGAACGAGAACTACGGGCGCGAGTTGATGGAACTGCATACGCTGGGTGTGGGGGGCGGGTATTCGCAGGCGGATGTGACGCAGGTGGCGAAGGTGTTTACGGGGTGGACGATTGATAAGCCGTATGGACAGGCGGAGGATGGGGCGGGTGGGTTCGTGTTCGACGGGCGGCGGCATGAGCCGGGCGCGAAGGTGGTGATGGGGCAGACGATCAAGGAAGGGGGCGAGAAGGAAGGGCTCGAGGTGCTGCATATGCTGGCGACGAGCCCGGCTACGGCTCGGTTTATTTCGACCAAGCTGGCGGTTCGGTTTGTGAGCGATGCGCCTCCGCAGGCGCTGATCGACCGGATGACGACTAGCTTTCTGGCGAGCCATGGGGATATCAAGACGGTGCTGCGGACGATGTTCGATGCGCCGGAGTTCTGGGCTCCAGATGTGGAGCGGGCGAAGGTGAAGACGCCGTTGGAGTTTGTGGTTTCTGCGGTGAGGGCGGGTGGGGTTGAGGTGAATAACGCGCAGCCGCTGGTGAAGGCGCTGGATAAGCTGGGGATGCCGCTGTACGGGATGCAGACGCCGAATGGGTATAGCTGGATGAAGGATGGTTGGGTGAGCACGGGGGCGTTGGTGAGCCGGATGAACTTTGCGCTGGTGCTGACGGATGACCGGATGCCTGGGGCTCGGACGGAGTGGGGGCGGCTGCTGGGGGGTGTTCAGAATGTTTCCTACGAGGCGGATGCCAAGGAACGGCGGCTGGAGGGGATACTGCTGGGGTTTGCGGTAAGTGAGAAGACTCGGGCGGCGGTGCTGAGTCAATCCAAGGATGGGGGGATTGCGGATCAGGCTGCGGCTCAGTTTGATTTGAGTGGCGGGGGGAAGAAAGGTGCGGGGAAGGGCTTGAGGGTGATGGCTGGGGGTGGATCTCCGGATGATGCTCAGGCTGCGGTGATGGCTGGGCTTTTGTTGGGGTCTCCGGAGTTTCAGCGGCGGTAGGAGGGAAGGTGCCGCTTCATGGCGAACAGACTGAGTTGATCAAGATTGATAAGAGCGATCGAGACTGATAGGACAGACAAAGACAAGAGCAAGAGCAACGGCAACGACCAATACGGAGGTTCTGAGCTTCGCTCAGAATGACGACGTAAGATGAGCAACTTTGTTGTAGGCGTAGAGTTTTACTGAGTAGGGGTTATCTGACATGGCGAACATTCGGCAGACACTGATGGACCGGAGCGACTGGGGTTGCGATATGCAGGGGCGGGATGTCGCGCGGCGCGGGTTGGCGGGTGGGGCTACTCGGCGAGGGTTTATGAAAGGTGGGGCGCTGGCGCTGATTGGGACCTCTGTGATTCCGGGGTTTCTGCTGCGGAGCGTGATGGCGGAGGCTACTACGGCGGCGGCCTCGAACAAGAGGCTGGTGGTTCTGTTTCAGCGTGGGGCTGCGGATGGACTGAACATTGTCGTGCCTTATCAAGAGAAGAACTACTATGCGATGCGGCCTACGATCGCGATTCAGCAGAAGGATGTGCTGGACCTGAATGGGTTCTTTGGGTTGCATCCGGCGATGGCGGCCTTCAAACCGCTGTATGACCAGGGACATCTGGCGGTGATTCATGCGGCGGGGTCGACGGATACGACGCGGTCGCACTTTGATGCGCAGGATTTTATGGAGTCGGGGACTCCTGGGGTGAAGTCGACCCAGGATGGCTGGTTGAATCGGGCGCTGCTGGCTGGGCCGGTGCCGGCGGGTGCGCCTTCGGCGTTTCGGGCGGTGGCGCTGGGGACACAGGTGCCGCGGACGCTGCAGGGGAA
Organism: Granulicella tundricola MP5ACTX9; assembly: GCF_000178975.2. Taxonomy (NCBI): domain Bacteria; kingdom Pseudomonadati; phylum Acidobacteriota; class Terriglobia; order Terriglobales; family Acidobacteriaceae; genus Granulicella; species Granulicella tundricola. Next base: position 1,820,834 of record NC_015064.1, read on the forward strand.
GATGCCGGCGATTGCGGTGAGTAATCTGGCGGATTTTTCTGTGGGCGGGAAAGGTCCGACCACTTCGGCGATTTCGAATGCGTTTCAGGCGATGTATGACGAGAGCTCCGACGCGGTGCTGCATGGGACGGGGCAGGAGACGTTTGAGGCGGTGAAGATGCTGAAGGCTGCCGATCCGGCGCACTATCAGCCGGCGGCGGGGGTGACGTATCCGAATACTCCGTTTGGGAACTCGCTGAAGCAGATTGCGCAGTTGATGAAGGCGAACCTTGGGGTAGAGGCTGCGTTTTCAGATATCGGGGGATGGGATACGCACCAGAACCAGGGGGCGGCTACGGGGCAGTTGGCGAATCGGCTGACCGAGTTTGCGAATGGGATTGCGGCGTTCTGGAAGGATATGGGCGACGGCGCGGAGAACATTACGCTGGTGACGATGAGCGAGTTCGGCCGGACGGCGAAGCAGAATGGGACGGGCGGGACCGACCACGGACATGCGAATGCGATGTTCGTGCTGGGCGGTACGGTGAAGGGTGGGAAGGTGTATGGAAAGTGGCCGGGGCTGGATAACGCTCAGTTGAATGAGGGCAGGGACCTGGCGGTGACGACGGATTTCCGCCGGGTGCTGGGCGAGGCTGCTTATAAGACTTTGGGTGCGCGGAAGCTGGAGACGGTGTTTCCGGGTGCACAGCTTGATCCTTCAGGGTTCCTGAATTTTGTGTAACCCGCTTGGTTTCAGTACTGGTGCGTTGGTTGTAGAGACGACTTTGGGATAGTACCCTTATTCTTCATTTACGGAACAACTTTTTCGCGGGTTCCGCGTCTTAATGAATGTAGCAAGCGCCGAACTTTCAGTTCCCTCGGTTCGGTTTCCCCTATCTGCAACACCACTCCCTACCTATATGTAAGGCGCCCTGAATATCGGGCGCCTTCACTTCTTTAAGACAGTGAAATGCAGTGTGGCGTTAGTGGTGAGGTAGTGGTGGGGCAGTGAGAAACCAGTTAGGAGAGGCCTAAGCGGCGATCGAGGGCGAGGGTGCCGGAGCCGGTGAGGACGAGGAGGAGGGCCATGGCGATGAGGGCGAGGGTGTACTCGGAGCCGGCGTAGCCGTGGTGGAGGTTGACCTTGATGAGGGCTACGAGCATGTTGCCGGCGACCATGAAGGCGGCGGATCGGGTAAGGAAGCCGAGGACGAGGCAGAGGCCGCCGAGGAACTCTGTGCAGACGGAGACGTAGCCGAGCCAGTAGGGGAGGCCGAGGGAGACGACGAAGTGGTTGAAGTAGTCGAATCCGCCGAGGGGGTTGGAGCGGTGGAGGCCGCCGGGTGGGATGAGGTGCTGGTAGCCGTGGTAGGTCATGGCGACGCCGAGGACGATGCGGAGGAGGCAGATGCCCCAGGGTTGGAGTCGGTTGAGCTGGCGGGTCATTTGGGTTGATTCTAAGCGATTTCCTGCGCGAATTTAGTGGAGGTATTCGTCAAGGAAACGTTGGATGACGGTGGGGAACTGAGGGTCCTGGGGGGAGATGAGGTGGGTGGTGCGGCTGGGGGCGTGGGCATTGCGGTAGAGGGTTTCCGGGGTTGCGTGGGGGGTGATGGGGCTGGGGCCGGTGGTGAGGAGGAGCTTGGGGGTGGTGAGGGTGGAGAGGGTGGGGGCGATGAGGAATTGCTCGTGGAAGAGAAGGGAGAGGGGGACGAGGCCGGCGCGGGAGTCGGCGCGGGCCTGGGTTAGGACGTCGGGGACGGCGGATTCGAGGATAACGGCGGGGAGCTCGGGGTGGCGGGCGGCAAGGGTGGCGGCGAGGGATGCGCCGAGGCCGACGCCGTAGGGGACGATGGTCTGGGGGCGGATGTGGCGGGTGTTGATGAGGTAGTCGAGTGCGGACTCGGCATCTTCGGTCATGCGCAGCTCGGTGGGGTGCTGGGTGCGGGCGCTGGCGCCGAAGCCGCGGTAGTCGAAGGCGAAGAGATTGAGGGGGAGGGTGTGGAGCTGGGTGAGGGTGGCGGCGTTGGCGGCGAGGCTGCCGGTGGCGTCGGGGAGGTAGAGGATGGTGCGGTCTGAGGGGGTTGAGGCGGGAAGGTAGAGGCCGGAGAGGGCTGGCTGGCCGGTTTCGGCTGCGCCGAAGCGGATGGTGGTGGCGTCGGGGAGGGTAAGGGCCTCGGTGGAGACGGTAGGGTGGAGGACGAGCTGCCATTGGCCCTGATAGACGAGGAGGCAGAGGGTGAGATAGGCGCAGATGAGTGCGGCGGCGATGGTGATGCCGACGGCTTTGAGGAGCCAGATAGGATTGACGACTTCTGGTGGGCCTGCGGGGGGTCGCGGAGGGTATTGACGAGGGGTGGGGACGTGCTTCTTCTGCTTAGGGTTTGCCATCTGGTTCCTCTGCGAGGGTAGCAGAGTGAGGTCGTTTAAGATGGAGGTGAGGTGCTTATGGCGCAGTGGGTTCGATTGTTTGGGGTGGGTGAGGGGCCGGAAGAAGGCAAGGTGATGGAGGCGGAGGTCGAGGGGGTTTCGATCTGCGTGGCGAAGACGGGTGGGGAGCTTTGTGCGGTGGATAACTGGTGTCCGCATCGGCGGGGGCCGCTGGGGCAGGGGTGGATGGAGGGAAACGCGGTGGTGTGTCCGTGGCACTCGTGGGCGTTCGATGTGAGGACAGGGATTGCGGACTATCCGGAGAAGGAACGGGTGGATGTGTTTCCGCTGAAGGTTGAAGGGGACGATGTGCTGGTGGACATTTCCTGAAGCCGGATTGCGATTTGAATGATTTCCACATGAGAATGGTTGGGGAAAGAAACTCTTTGCACTGATTGTGTGTCACACCCTATATGCTGCGAATGGCCCAACCGTGCGGACGGCTGCACGGTGGATCGTTGGAGGAGAAAGATATGAAGCTACGCAATCTTTTGCTCGCTGTATTTGGTCTGGTTGTGCTTGCCGGTTCCGTTATCCCGGCCAGCGCTGAGTACCACCACCACCGCCGTCATCATCACTATCACCATCGCTAGACTGCGGTCTGCAAGCGAGAGCGAAACCCGGCCAAGTGCCGGGTTTTTCTTTGCGTGGTTGTAATGAGAATGAGAGGTTTCAGCCTGATAGAATTGATTGAATCTACGCCAAAAAGCAGGAGATGCAATGCAGGCTGTGCTGGCGCTCGAAGACGGGCGCATCTTTCGCGGTAAAGGATACGGGGCCGCGACCGAATGCTCCGGTGAGGTGGTGTTCAATACCTCGTTGACCGGCTACCAGGAGATCTTTACCGATCCTTCTTATGCGGGTCAGATTGTCGTTCTGACGAATCCTCACATTGGGAACTATGGGACTACTCCGCATGATGCGGAGAGTGCGAAGCCGATGATCGAAGGGCTGATTGTGCGGGAGTTTTCGCCGATGAGCTCGAACTGGCGGTCGACCGAAGTTGCCGATGAGTATCTGGAGCGGAATGGGATTCCGGTGATCGGCGAGGTGGATACGCGGGCCGTGGTGCGACATCTGCGGGCCAACGGTGTGATGCGCGGCGTGATTGCCAGCGGCGAGAGCCTGGATGAGGCGGCGCTGGTGGCGAAGGCCAAGGCGATCCGCAAGATGGATGGGAACGATCTGGCTTCGGTTGTGACGACGAAGGTTATCTATGAGTGGTCTTCGACGGAGCCTAAGAATCAGACTGGCGACAAGTGGCTGCCGGCTGAGGACTCCGCCAAGGATAGCGACGAGATGCATGTGGTCGCGTATGACTTTGGGATCAAGGACAACATTCTGCGGATGCTGACGCGTGAGGGTTGCCGCGTGACTGTGGTGCCTGCTCGGACGTCTGCTGAGGATGTCATGGCGTTGAAGCCGGATGGGATTTTCTTCTCGAACGGGCCGGGCGATCCGGAGCCTCTGGACTATGCGATTGAGAATGTGCAGAAGCTGAAAGGACAGGCTCCGCTGTTTGGGATCTGTCTTGGGCACCAGATCTTTGGGCTGGCGCTTGGGGGCAAGACCTACAAGCTGAAGTTTGGGCATCACGGCGGGAACCATCCGATTCTGAATCACCGGACGGGGAAGGTGGAGATCACGGCGCAGAACCATAACTACAACGTCGATCCTGAGAGTCTGCCGAGCGATGTGGAGAAGACGCATACGAACCTGAACGATCAGACGCTGGCTGGACTGCGGCATAAGACCGATCCGATGTTCAGCGTGCAGTATCACCCGGAGGCTAGCCCGGGGCCGCATGACTCGCATTATCTTTTCAGGGATTTTCGGAAGATGATGGAAGAGTGGAAGAAGTAAGGCTTTGAAAGGGCGCGGCTTCAGCCGCGCCAATTTGTATGAAGAGAATGGGGCTTCAGCCCCCGAGGGAGCCGATGAGACCGACGCGCGAGGTAGCCACGAATAACGGGCAAACCTACTTCGTGACTTCGAATTCGGCTGGACGACAATGCTTTTTTCGGAATGAGCGGTGGGCTGATTTGTTTACCGCTAGCTTGCTTTCTTATAGGCCTGATCGGTTTGCGCTTCATGCGTTTACCGTGATGCCTGATCATTTCCATGCTTTGCTTACACCCAGAGATAGCCTTGAACGAGCGGTTCAGTTCATCAAGGGCGGGTTTTCGTTTCGGGCTAAGAAAGAGCTGGGATGGAATGGCGATGTGTGGGTTGCGGGTTTTTCCGATCATCGGATTCGAGATGTGGCGGATTGTGACGTGCATATTCAGTACATCGAGCGGAATGCGGTGAAGGCCGGAATTGTGAGTAGGGCAGAGGAGTATTTATATTGCTCGGCTTCGGGGAGATTTGAGTTGGATGAACTCCCTCGGGGGCTAAAGCCCGGTTTTGTGGTGGGCCTTGACGGCGGGGCTAAAGCCCTGCCCTTTCAAAGCAACGGACAAAGCAACAGCAGCAGCCAAAGCAAAAGCAACGGACGAAGCAACAGCAGCAGCCAAAGCAACGGCAACAACATGGATGGCGGGATGGATGTCGCGCCGCTAGAACGTAAGGAAAGCTAAGAAGATGCCGCGTAGGAATGATATTGCGAAGATTTTGGTGATCGGCTCTGGGCCGATTGTGATTGGGCAGTCGGCTGAGTTCGATTACTCGGGGACACAGGCTTGTAAGGCTCTGAAGGCTGAGGGCTATGAGGTCGTGCTGGTGAACTCTAACCCGGCTTCGATCATGACTGATCCTGAGGTGGCGGATCGGACTTATATTGAGCCTCTGACGACGACTTATGTTGAGGAGATTCTGCGGGTTGAAGTGGAGATGCTCGCGGCGTCCGGGAAGAAGGGGGTGTTTGCGGTGCTGCCTACGGTGGGTGGGCAGACGGCGCTGAATCTGGCGGTGGATCTGGCGGATTCCGGCGTGCTCGAGAAGTACGGCGTGGAGCTGATTGGGGCGAAGCTGGAGGCAATCAAGAAGGCTGAGGACCGGCTTCTGTTCAAGGATGCGATGAACAAGATCGGGCTGGATATGCCGAAGTCGCAGCTTGTGAACAATGTCAGCGATGGTCTGGCGTTTGCGGGGAAGATCGGGTTTCCGGCGGTGATTCGGCCGAGCTTTACGCTGGGCGGAAGTGGCGGCGGCATCGCCTATAACCGCCAGGAGATGACTGAGATTCTCTCCCGCGGCATCGATCTCTCGCCGGTCTCCGAGTGCTTGATCGAAGAGAGCGTTCTGGGCTGGAAGGAGTACGAGCTCGAGGTCGTACGCGACCTCAAAGATAACGTCATCATCATCTGCTCGATTGAAAACTTTGACCCCATGGGCGTGCATACGGGCGACTCGATTACCGTGGCTCCGGCGCAGACGCTGACCGACCGCGAGTATCAGGCGATGCGCGATGCGGCGATTGCGGTGATCCGTGAGATCGGCGTCGAGACCGGCGGCAGCAACGTGCAGTTCGCGGTCAATCCGCAGAACGGCCGCATGACCGTGATCGAGATGAATCCGCGTGTGTCGCGGTCTTCTGCTCTAGCTTCAAAGGCTACTGGATTTCCGATTGCGAAGATCGCTGCCCGCCTTGCGGTTGGCTACACGCTGGATGAGTTGCAGAACGACATTACCAAGGCCACGCCCGCTTGTTTCGAACCCACCATCGACTATGTCGTCGTCAAGATTCCCAAGTGGCAGTTCGAGAAGTTTCCCGGTGCGGACGAGAACCTGTCCGTTCAGATGAAGTCTGTCGGCGAGGTCATGGCGATTGGGCGGACCTTCAAGGAAGCGATGATGAAGGCGGTTCGGTCGCTGGAGACGGGCAAGAAGGCTACGGCGGATGACATTGAGCCGAGGCGTTTGACGCAGAGGCTGGTTACGCCGCATCCGGAGCGTTTGAGCTACGTGCGGTATGCGTTTGAGCGTGGGATGACGGTGCGTGAGGTCTCACGCATGACGGGGATGGACCCGTGGTTCCTGCACCAGATGAAGCAGATCACGGATGAGATCAAGGCTATCGGGTCTGCGACGATGGAGACTGTGACGGCTGAGGAGCTGCGTGCGGCGAAGCGGATGGGGATCTCCGATGAGCGGCTGGCTGCGGGTTGGGGGCTGACGGGCGCGGAGGGTACGGCGGCTGTTCGGGCGCTGCGCAAGAAGCTGAACGTGATGCCGGTGTACAAGATGGTGGATACGTGTGCGGGCGAGTTCGAGAGCTTCACGCCGTACCTGTATAGCTGCTACGACGAAGAGGACGAGGCGGCGCCGACGGGGAAGAAGAAGATTCTGATTCTGGGCAGTGGGCCGAACCGGATCGGGCAGGGGATCGAGTTCGACTACTGCTGCTGCCATGCGGCGTTTGCGCTGCGTGAGGATGGCTACGAGACCATCATGGTCAACTGCAATCCGGAGACGGTTTCGACGGACTACGACACCTCCGATCGGCTTTACTTTGAGCCGCTGACGCTGGAGGACGTGCTTGGGGTTTATGAGCATGAGGCGCAGAGCGGTGCGGAGATCGGGATGATCGTGCAGTTTGGCGGGCAGACTCCGCTGAACCTTTCGCTGCCGCTGAAGAAGGCCGGCGTGCCGATCATTGGGACTTCGCCGGAGTCGATCGACCTGGCTGAGGACCGGAAACGGTTCGGCAAGCTGATTGAAGAGTTGGAGATCCCTCAGCCTGAGGGTGCGCTGGCTACCAGTGTTGCCGAGGCTGTGGCGGGCGCGAATCGCGTGGGGTACCCGGTGCTGGTCAGGCCCAGCTATGTGCTGGGCGGACGGGCGATGGTGATCGCATATGACGATGAGGCGGTGATCAAGTACATGAGCACGGCGATCGAATACTCGCAGGAGCGGCCGGTGCTGATCGACCACTTCCTGGAGGATGCGACGGAGTGTGATGTGGACGCGCTTTGCGATGGCGACGATGTGGTCATTGCGGGGATCATGCAGCATATCGAAGAGGCTGGGATTCACTCGGGCGACTCTTCTTGTGTGCTGCCTTCGGTCGATTTGACGGATGAGGTCAAGGAGACGATTCGGACGTACACGCGGGCGCTGGCGAAGGCGCTGGATGTGATCGGGCTGGTGAATATCCAGTTTGCGATTCAGCGTGGCAAGGTGTTTGTGATCGAGGTGAATCCTCGTGCGTCGCGCACGGTGCCTTATGTTTCGAAGGCTACAGGCGTGCCGCTGGCTAAGATTGCAAGCCGTATCATGGTGGGGCGGAAGCTGAAGGAGTTGCTGCCGGAGTATGTGGCGAGCGGTCAGGATCTGGGGACGGGGTCGCACTACTTTGTGAAGTCGCCTGTGTTCCCTTGGGGCAAGTTCCCGGGCGTGGATACGGTGCTTGGGCCGGAGATGAAGTCGACCGGTGAGGTGATGGGCGTGGCGGATAACTTTGGCGAGGCGTTTGCGAAGGCGCAGATTGCCGCGGGCCAGGTGCTGCCGATGCAGGGGACGGTGTTCCTGAGCGTCAACGACCATGACAAGGATGGCGCGGTGAAGCTGGCACGACAGTTTGTGGAGATGGGGTTCCACCTGGTGGCGACGCATGGGACTGCGGCGGTGCTCGAAGAGGCTGGGCTGCAGCCGGAGCGGGTGTTCAAGGTGAAGGAAGGGCGGCCGAATGTCGTCGACTTGATCAAGGGCGACCGGATTCAGATGATCATCAACACGCCGCGCGGGCAGGATACGTTCTTCGACGAGAAGGCGATTCGGCGGGCTGCGGTGCTGGCGAGGATTCCTACGATCACGACGCTGGCTGCGGCCAGGGCTGCGGCTGAAGGGATTCAGTCGTTGCAGTCCGGGGAGTTGAGTGTGGTGGCCTTGCAGGAGTTGCATGCGTGTCGGGTGATGGAGACGGCTCAGGCTTTGAAGTAGGCTGAGTCGTCTTTGTGGGGCTTCAGGTCTGGCCAGTTTTGATCAGAGCGTTCATGCTGGCCGGACCAATCGACCATTTTTTGGGTGTTTGTGGGGATTTGTGGTGAGTTTTAGGCTTTGCTTCGGTTTTTCTACCTTTTTCTTTGGGTTTTCCGGGCAAAGGAGTGCGGCTTTGTGGTGAGAACTGCACCGCAAATGACCACAAGAACACCATACAGGCACCACAAAGTCACCACGAACCTGGAGGCCGTGATTACCGAAAACAACGACTTTCAGGGTGACTCGAACGTTTGCACACTTTATCAATCCGAGCAGTTCCGAGTCGTTATGATCGTGGGGTGCCTAAAAGCTCCGCAAGAGTTCTCGTCGCAGGGTTGATCCTTGGAAGCGTTCCCGGCTTGTATCCATCACGATTGCATCTTCTCGCCGATACTTCTCTCCTCGTTGGGGTGCTACTCATCGTCTTCGCCTCGTTGCGAGGTGGGTTGAATCAACCAAAAAGAGCATTGATTCTTATCGGCTATTGCAATCTAGCTTTCTGGCTCTCCTACGTCGTGTGGATGCTTCGACTAAAGATGGTGGGGCCTTCACCTGACATTGGGATCGACCCTTTCGCCGGAGTGCTTGCAGAGTGGTTTGTGCTGTTAGTCCTCGGCTCAGCCTATGAAGTGATTGTCTTTACACGGGGGATCTTCTCTCAACAGCAACGACGCATCGCACTGGTGGGAATGGGAGTCTTGCTTATCCAGATCCTCACATCCATTCAGGTCTCTTATCGCCTTTTGCAGGGGATCTAGACCGGACCTGCCGCAAAACGGGGTTGTCGGCAACTTCGAGCGCCTCAGACGGCCCAAAAAGTCGTCATTGCCGAAAACGACGACTTTGCGGGAACCTCGACGATTGCTCCGTCATCTGAACTTTTCGCTGGGGGGCCACACGGCGAAGGTGAACGAGTGGCGTAGGTGTATTCTCACAATGTGGCTTTCGACCCTCAATTAATCGAAGCACAAATGAAGCTCGGTACGATCCACCCAGAGGAGATGCCCGCTCTGGCTTGGGACGCGCTGGAGGCAGGTTTTGATGGTCCTTGCATCCGGAGGGTCGCAGCGATGATCAGACCTTCGGGGTGGGAAGTAGATCAGCAGATGCCTGGCTTTATGGGAGAAGCTGGCCTCAAGAACATTCCGCTTGAAGAAGCGTCGATCCGAGTAGCACGGCAACTTGCGAGCAGGATCCTGTCAGAGCGGCGGGACCCACTTGAATATTCTAAAGACTTTGAGCTGATCTGGATCCAATCAAACTATGCCAAAGCAATTCAGGATGTCGGGTCACTCGATGATCAGAAAGCTGTTGGTCTACAAACAGAGGCCAAACTTCGCGAGTACGCTCGCAGCCTGCTTCTAGAGTTGCTAGACAACCCTCTTCCTTAGCCAAGCCGACCTTGTCGTCACTGAACCCCGCATCGACTAAGTACAGCGTTGCGCCTTGGAACGGCGTTTTGAGCAACTTCGACCCGGTCGGACTGCCAAGCCGGGCGTGATTGCCGAAGACGAGACTTTGAGGGAGTTGACGGCTCCTATCTTCGTTCAAGAAGAACCGATTGTTTTGGCGCTGTAGAATCCCCGGTATGCTTCTGAAAAGTTTCCTCTTCTGCGCCTTCGCAATGATGGGTGCTGGCTCAGGTTTGGCACAGCAAGATATGGAACACATGGTGTTGAAAGTGGGCGGGGTTTACTACTTCGGCTACGGCGGTGTGGACCTGTCCAAGTTACGTGCGCTCTTGCCGTTACACGCGGGAGACAACTTCAGCTATGCAACGTTCGATGAAGATGAAGCAGCGGCTGCTGTGACCCACGTGACAGGCAAGCCGCCAACCGATATCAGCGAAGTCTGCTGCGATGAAGCCAAGAAGGTGACTTTCTATGTCGGCCTTGCGGGAACAACGTCTCGAACGCTGCCGTCAAATGTTCCTCCCACAGGTGCCGACCACGTAGCACCTGAGGCGCTTGCGCTCTACGATGCGGAGATGACAGCCCTCGGGCTAGCGATGGCTGCGGGGCGAAACGGCGAAGATGATTCGCAGGGTTACACGCTTTTGAATGATCCTGCATCCCATGCGATCAACCTGAAGATGCGTGCCTATGCCGTCGGCCGAGAGGCAGAGATCACGAGGGTGCTCGAACACGCCTCAAATGTCAAACAGCGGCAGGTGGCGGCGGCCTTGCTGGGGTATGTCCAGCGATCGTCAACGCAGGTGAGCGCTTTGGAACGGGCGATTCTGGATGCAGATGGCGGCACACGGAACAACGCCGTGCGGGCGCTGGCGGTTCTAGCTGCTGCCCAGGACGCCACACCGTTCGAGATTGATCCAAATCCTTTGATAGCGTTGTTGTACTCGGGGAAGTGGACAGATCGCAATAAAGCGAGCGCTTTGCTGAGTCGGATCACGGAAAAGGAAAATCCTGCGCTTTTAAGGGCGCTGCGGCAGCAAGCTCTTCCCGTTCTAATCGAAGGAGCCTCCTGGGACGAAGGGCATGGGATCGCGTTTGTCCTAATCCTTGGACGTGTTCTTGGTGTCACGCCGGGGAGTGTGAAAGAGATGATTGCGGCTGGGACATGCTGCGGCGAACGCAGATAGCGCTATAGGCTTCGTTCAAGAAAACGGGGTTTTGGGAAGTGTGGAGGAGAACGGTCGTTTGCTTCCGCAAACGATGCCCACCCTCACCGACGATAGGACCGTCGGTGAGGATGGGGCACACGGAGGTTGTGGTTTGTTGGTATAAACGGGGTTTTGGGAAACATGGTGAGACGGTCGTTTGCTAGCGCAAACGATACCCCACCCTATCCAACGATGAAACCGTTGTCTGAGGATGGGGCACCCGATTGTTGCGGGTTATTCGTCGAGGGCTAGTTTGGCGCCGATGGCGTAGCCGATCATGGAGAGGGGAATCCAGGTGCCGACGAGGAGTCCGTCGCCGCCCATGAGGCCGGAGCCGTTGCTGATGTCGAAGAAGGTGCGGTAGAGCTTCTCGGCGGCGCCGCATTTTTCGCAGAGACCGTTGCCGGTGGGGAGGTCGAGGACCCAGACGCAGATGATGGAGAAGAAGACCAGGCCGGCGATCCAGACGTACTTGGCGATGGGGTTGGGTTCGACCTTCATCATGATGAAGCCGACGACCATGGGCATCAGGAGCGCGAGGGCGGTGCCGAGGATCTTGGGGCCGCTGGCCTCGATGCTGGGGCCGGTGAGGGAGATGATGAAGACGACGGTGGCGAGGACGAGGACGGCGACCAGGGCGTGTGCGGCAAACCACATGGACTCGCGTCCGAGGTCTCCTGCGGACTTGCCGTGCGAGTATTCAAATTCATCGATCATGGCTTTGTTTATACGGTATCCGGGTGGATTTTTGTATGTCTTTCTTCGGTGTGAATCTGGGTTTGGCGCGGGTGGTCCTGAGTGGTTACGGAGGGAGCCGGGGAGAATTCGTTTTGGGTTTCGTTCCGGCGTGCAGGATGAGGGTACTCGCTGGCTCTTAGAATAGGAAGATGCTGCTTGAAGGAATCTTTCTGCCGTTGACGACGCCGTTCCGTCCTGAGGGACGGTTGTACCTGCCGAAGCTGGAATATAACGTGGATCGCTATAGCCGGACGCCGGCTGCGGGGATGCATATCCTGGGGGCGAATGGGGAGGCCGATGGGCTGACCGACCATGAGGCTTGCGAGGTGCTGGGAACGGCGATTGCGGCGGCGGCGAAGGAGAAGGTGATGATCGCGGGGGTGGGGCGGGAGAGTGTATTTGCGACGCTGGCGCTGGTGGAGGCTGCTGCTGCTGCGGGGTATGATGCTGTGTCGCTGGGAGGGCCTGCGTTTGCTCAGGACGGTGGGATGAGGCTGGAGGTTGTGACTTACTTTCAGGCTGTGGCGGATCGGTCTCCGTTGCCGGTGGTGCTGGTGAGCCGTGATGGGCGGGAGTTGGGGACGGAGTTGATTGGGGAGCTTGCGGGGCATCCGCAGGTGATTGGGGTTATCGATGATAGTGATCGGGTGGGGGAGATTGGGGCAGTGACTACCGGGGTGAGCCGGGAGGTTGAGGTTACGACCGTTTTTGCGGCGGCTACGGGGCGGATGTCGCGGAAGGGGGCGAGTGGGGATTTTGTTTCGGCGGCCAGCTTGGGGGGTGGGACTGCGCTTACTGTTGCGGCGGGGCCGGCGATCAAGACCCGTAGGAAGAAGGTTGGGTTCCAGGTGCTCGCCGGCAAGACTGCTGGGATGCTGGGGGCTTGGGAGAATGGGGCTGTGGGGGCGGTGCCTCGGCTGGGGGCGGCGGCTCCGCAGGCTTGTTGTGAGGTCTTTCAGGCTTGGAAGGATCAGGACCCGGAGTTGGCTCGGGTGAAGCAGGAGCGGGTGCTGGAGGTTGCGGGGCGGATGGAGGGGTTTGGTGGGGTGGCCTGGAGTAAGTATGGGGCAGATTGGAATGGGTATTTTGGGGGGCGGGTGCGGCTGCCGCTTCTTGGGCTTACGGGGGAGAAGCGCGGTGAGTTGGAGGAGATGTTGGGGGGGATGCGGAATTAGTTGGGATTTGTGGATTTTGAGGTGTTGGCGAGAAAAAGGGCATATGCCGAGCTTTCAGCCCTTGGGAGCTTTGCGATTGTGACCCAGGGCTTGCGCCGTGGGTTGGTATAGGCCGCGCTTTCAACGCTGGATTTGGGGGTTGGGATAGGGGATTTAGGACAAAAGAGAAGGTGTTGGGGATTGACGGGTTTGGTAGAGACAAGTGCAAGGGCCCGGGGCTAAAGCCCGCGTTTTTCTGGGCCCTTGACGGGGGGCTGAAGCCCCCCTCTAATCCGAACGGCAACGGCAACGGCAACGGCAACGGCAACGGCAACGGCAACGGCAACGGTAACAGCAAGAGCAACGGCAACGGTAACAGCAAGAGCAACGGCAACGGCAACGGCAATGACTTGTTGTGGGGTTAGGTGCGGGGGCGGGCGGGGACTCCGAGGGCGTTTAGTTTGGCGCGGGCCTGGGTGGCTTCCGGGGAGCTGGGGAAGCGCTGGATGAGGGCGCGGAGTTCGCGGACGCCGGCGTCGGTCTGCTTGAGCTCTATGAGGGCCTGGCCCTTGTGGAGGTAGGCGGCGGGGATCTTATTGTTGTCGGGGAACTGCTCGAGGACGCGGTCGTAGCTGCGGGCGGCGGTTGCGTACTTGCCGGCGCGGTAGTCGATCTCGCCGAGGTAGTAGTAGGCGTTGCCGGCGAGGGTGTCGTTGGGGTAGGCCTTGATGATGTCGCCGAACTCGGAGGAGGCTACGGGGTACTTGGCGGCCATGTAGTCGCCGTAGGCGGACTTGTAGAGCTCCTGGGCTGTGGGGCCGTCGGCTGCCTGGGGGATGGCGGCGCTGGGCTTGCCGCCGCGTGTGGTGGTGGGAGGCAGGGCCGAGGTGGGGGGGATGTAAGGCTGAGGCTGGGGTTGGGCGTCAGGCTGGGAGGGGGCGGGAGAGCCGGAGGCCGGTGCGTTGTTCTGGAGGGCTGCGCCGATGGTCTGCTGCTGGCTCTGGACGTCGTTGAGGATCTTTTCAAGGCGGACCATGCGGGCCTTGATCTCGTCGATGGAGTCGTTGATGCCCTGGACCTGACCGGAGACCTGGTCGGTCTTGCCGCCCTGTGCGTTCTGCTGCGCGGCGAGCTGCTTCTGGAGGGCATCTACGTTGACGGAGAGACGGTTGACGCTGTCTGCGGACTGCTGGACGAGGTCTTTGAGGACGCCCATGCGCTCGTCGTTGGACTGCTGGAGGCGGGCGACGGAGTCCTGGACCTCCTGAATCTGGGTCTGGAGGCGGATGGTGTCTTTGCTCTGCGCGAAGGCGGGGGCGATGGTGAAGAGGGCGGTCATACAGACCAGGGTCAGGCGGAGGTTTCGCATGGCTTGAACTCTGCTTTCTGAGGAACCGGGTGAGGGGATACTTCCCACCCTATCGCGATGAAGCTGCGAGAGGGTGGGGCACACGGGCCTTGTTTGGTTAGTTCAGGTTTGGTTCGCGGACTACCTGTCGATGCTGAACTGGGCGCGGCGGTTCTGCTGCCAGCAGGCTTCGTTGGCTTCGGTGCAGAACTGCTTTTCCTTGCCGTAGCTGATGGTGCGGATACGGTTTGCAGCTACACCGGCGTTGACCAATGCGGTCTTGGCGGCGTTGGCGCGGTTCTCACCGAGGGCGAGGTTGTACTCCGCCGAACCACGCTCATCGCAGTAACCGCCGACGAGGATGTGCAGGTTGGGGTGCTGGGACATGTAGGTTGCGGCCTGGACGGCGGCGGTCTGTCCGTCAGGGCGAAGCTCGATGCTGTCGTAGTCGAAGAAGACGTCCTGGACTGCGGCGTGGAAGGCTGCGTCGGTGACGTTGCCGCCGTTGGCTGCTGCGTCAAGGCCGCTGGTGGTGCCGCCTACGGGCACGCTGGAGGTGCGGACGGTGACGCGGACGTTGGCTTCGGTGGTGCCGCCGTCACCCTTGGCGACGAGGTGGAAGTTGGTGGAGTTCGACGGGGAGACGGTCTGGGTTCCGTTGACGTTGACCTGGCCGATGCCGTCGATGGAGACGCTGGAGGCGTTCATGGTGCGCCAGTTGAGGACGACGGTCTGGCCGAGGTCGATGGCGAGGGGGTCGGCGGTGATGGTGGCGGTGGGTGCGGGGATGGGGGTGTTGTCGGTGGTGTTGGTGGGTCCGAGGCTGCTGGGATCGATGCCGCTGTTCTTCTTATGGCATCCGGTGACCAGCGAGAGGCTTGTCCCGGCGATGGCGAGAAGGGTCAGGGTGCGAAGGGCGGAATGCTTGGAGAAGTTCAAGGTTTTAGGCTCCGTGTTGTGCTTGTTCAGTGTAAGAAGTGAGGTCATTTCCAGCTCCAGTTGGGCATGTCAGAGCCTGCGCCGGTGAGGGCGTGACGATCGGTTCCGTCAGCCAGCATGGTGAAGATCTTTGAGCTGCTGGCGCGGCCGTTGGGTGAGTTGGCGAAGACGATGTGGCGGCCATCGGGGGACCAGGAGGGGAAGTCGCATGGACCCATGTCATGGGTGAGCTGAATCCAGCGCTTGCTGGCGATCTCCATGACGTAGATGTCCTGGCCGCCGGGTGCGCCGGGGCCGTACTTGCGGTTCCAGGCGAAGGCGAGGAACTGGCCGTTGGGGGACCAAGAGGGCGAGGTGGCGTAGCCGCCGTCGGTGAGGCGGGTGACGCCGGAGCCGTCGGTTTCCATGGTGTAGAGCTGGGGGAGGCCGGAGCGGCCGCTGATCCAGGCGATCTGGGCTCCGCTGCGGGGGTTGAAGACGGGCGAGACGTCAGGGCCGGCGAAGCTGGTGATGCGGCGGCTGGAGCCTCCGTTGGCGTCTGCGATGTAGATCTCGTTGTCTCCGGTGCGGGAGGAGGAGAAGGCAAGTTGCTTGCCGTCAGACGACCAGGCCGGGGAGACGTTGGTGCCTCCGCCGCCTGCCGGGAAGGAGACCATGCGGTTGAGCAGGAGCGAGAACATCTTGATCTGGAAGCCGTCCTTGCCGAGAGACGAGAAGGCGAGGCGGGTGTTGTCCGGGGAGACGCGGGGGGAGACGGAGACGCTGCCGAGGGAGGTGACGGGATGCTGGTTGGAGCCGTCGTAGTCCATCTCCCAGATCTCCTTGTTGCCGCCGTCGAGATGGACGAAGTAGATCTTGGTTTCGGCGATGCCGTTGGTGCCGCCGGAGAGGCGCAGGATGATCTCGTCCGCGAAGCGATGGGCGATCTGGCGGGCTGCGTCTTCGCTGGCTTCCTCACCGTATTGCTTGGCGAGGACCTGGGGGAACTGGGTGTTTTTTACGTCGAAGAGGAAGCCGTTGACGGCCAGGCGGGTGCCGGTGACTCCGAGGGCTCCAAAGGCGACCATGGAGGCGTTGACCGGGGCACCGGACCATTGGGGGAGATTGATCTCTGTGGGTGAGCCGGGGGTGGCCTGCGGAGCCATGGACTTGGAGACCATGTCGAAGATGCCGGCGTTGTGGAGATCGTCGTAGAGGACGGTGTCGAAGGTGTGGCGGAGGGCGTCGTTTTTAGGGTCGAGCGTGCCGGACTTGAAGTTGGCGGTGGCGAGGCGGATGCGATCCGCGCCGCTACCGGAGAGCTCCAGCTTGATGTCGCCCTGGGCGTGAAGGGTGGCGGTGAGGAGGACGAGGAGGGCGGCTGCGAAGAGGCGGAGATGAGGCTTGGTTTGCATTCGTCTCTATGGTAGACGGAAAGGGGGGTGGGAAGACAGCGGGAGTGACATTCGAGGGTATCTAGGGCAATACCGCTTTGGGGGGATTTTGGGGGGTGGAGGGCTGGTGAAATTAGGTGTGCAAGGCTCTAAACGAGGCAGTTCAGGTCTGGAGTTGGTAGTGTCCGAATTTCGCTTCTGTTACCAGTGCTATGTGCATTCCAAGTAGGCCTCGTTACCCACTACGGAAATCGGTTCATAAGGATCATCGTCCATTGCGATGCAATATCGACTGTGCCGACGTTTTGGAGATATTCCGTCAAAATATGTGACCTGTCCATAAGTGATATGGTCGACGTCTGTCATCTGAAGATTTTTCTTCGTAGCATCGTAAAACCTCTCCATTCTGGTCCACTTGGGAGCTATCTTTGCGACAATCCAAGCCTCGTTAGGAGCTAACCACTCCTGAATACCCTCAAGGTCATTTCCATAATCGGGAGGCATGGCAGTAAGATCAGCCAACCTCATGGTGGCGTAGATAGGTTTGCTGATCTCTATCTTTCGCGCCGGAACCCGTCCATAATTGACGATTTTCAAAGTGAGCATTTCGCCGCTCTCATCCATTTCTGCCTTGAAAAGTAAAATAGCTCTTTCCGCGTTTATGACGGATTGAACGTTAAGAAGAGCAGCTTCAGCAGATACACGCGTGAAATAGCTTTGTTCAGCGATAGCTACCATTGTCACGAACAGGCCAATTACCCCTATCCCGCTTGGCCATCCAAACACCAGATAACCGAATGCCCAAAGTGACGAATCGTGTTCGGTCTCTTCGACGTTTTCTTTAGCATCTGGAGCGCCAGGTTTGGCTCGCGGTTGCTTTGTCTCTTCTATGTTTATGGATTTGGCATATTGAGAATCATTCTCGTGATGGACGGTTACGATACCCGACAGCAAAAGAATCGCCACCGCAAACCAGAGATATTTCTTCATCGTTGGGGAAATTTATCACAAAAACAGCCCACGGCCCGGATTCTCTTTTGGACTTGAGCGGCGGGGCTAAAGCCCCGCCCTTTCAAAGCTAGTGGTGCCCTTCAGACTACGCATACCGATCTGGGGATGTGCGGACGGGTGTGAACACACAATAGCAACGACAAAGACTAATACGGAGGTTCTGAGCTTCGCTCAGAATGACGACGTAAAACGAACAACGGCAAAAAACAAGCAAAGACAAATTCGGGGGTCCCTCCATTCCGGCGCAAAAGCGCGCCTCCGGTCGGGATGACCTCTTGTTTTGAGTGAGATGGTCGATGTGCGGGATGGGCGAAGATTTTTGTTGTTACAGCCCACGGCCCGGATTCTCTTTTGGACTTGAGCGGCGGGGCTGAAGCCCCGCCCTTCAAAGCGAGCCGTGCCCCTTGAAGGCTATTGGGCGTGGAAGTCGAAGGAGAAGTCTACGGAGATGTGGTCGCCCTGGGGTAGGGGGCCGAAGCCGTCTACGCTCTGGATGGCTCGGAGGGCGGCGGCGTCAAGGGAGGAGGAGCCGCTGCGGGTGTTGACGCGGGCTTCGGTGGGGGTGCCGTCGCGGTTGATGGTGAAGGTGATGGTGGCGCGCTTGCCGTTGGAGGAGCGGGCGTCTACCTGCTGTTGTTGCTGGAGCCACTGCTCATTAACCTTCTGGCTGATGAGGCGGATGTAGTAGGCGTAGCGGTTGCCGAAGCTGCGCTCCTCAACCGTGATGGCGGAGGTGCCGTTCTTGAGCTGGGTGGTGGATTGGGGGATGGCGGTGGCGCTGGTCTCGCCGGTGGTGGCTTTGGGGGTTGGGGGCGGTGGGGTGGCGGGAGCGCGACGGGGCGGCTCGGGGGTCTCGCGCTCAGCGACCTTGGGGGTCGGCTTTGGAGGCGTGGCTTTGGTCGGGATGAGGACTTCTTTGGGCTTTGGGGGTGGCTCGGCCTTGGGTTTTACGGGCTCGGCCTTGGCCTTGGGGGGGATGGGGGTTGGGGGTGGTGGGGTGGGGGCTATGCTGGGCTTTTCCGTGGCTAGGACGGACTCTTCGATGGGCTTGGGACGGGGGGGGAGCGGGAGGGCGGTGACCATGCTGGCCTGGATGGAGCCGGCGATGGGGCTTTCGTCGCCCCAGCGCTTGGTGGACGGGCGGAGGTAGGCGTAGCCGATGACGAGGGCGATGATGCCGGCGTGGACGCCGAGCGCGAGGGCGAAGCCGCCTTCGCGGGGCTTCTTTTCCTCGGGGGTGGTGTCGGGACGGGTTGGGAGGTGGTCGGTGGGCATGGGGCGGTGGTTAGTGGGTGGTGGTTAGTTCTCAGTTCTCAGGGGTGGCGGTTTGGGCTTGGGAGAGAAGGCCCGGGGCTGAAGCCCGGTTTCTTCTTTGCCTTTGACGGGGGGCTGAAGCCCCCCTCTAATCCGAACGGCAACGGCAAGTGCAACAGCAGATTCCCTTCGGGAATGACAAACAAAATGACGAACGGTAGACGAGGTTACTTTTCGTAGGGTTGGGTGACGATGCTGATGTTGGTGATGCCGGCGGATTTTACGGATTCCATGACGGTGGCGAAGGCTCCGAAGGGGACACGTTCGTCGGCGCGGACGTAGACGGTTTTGGTGCTGGGGTCCTTTTCGTTGACCTTGAGGCGGGTGCCGAGGTCGGCTACGTTGATGGGTTTGTCCTGGAGGAAGACGTTCTGGTCTTTATCGATGGTGATGACGACTCGCTCGTCCGTCATGGTGGAGGTGGCGCGGGTGTGGGGGATGGCGACTTCAATGCCCGATTGCAGGACCGGGGCGGTGAGCATGAAGATGAGCAGCAGGACGAGGACCACGTCCACGAGGGGCGTGATGTTGATGTCCGCCATGGCGGTCTGGGTGCGGGTCTTGCCTCCGGCTCCGCGGGCTGAGAAGGCCATGGGTTACTGTTGCCTCCGGCGCTCTTCAGGCGCGCCTGGGTTCATGGGCTGGAAGGCTGCGGCGTTCTCGATGGCGTTGAGGAGCTCGCGGCCGAAGTCGTCGGTGCGTGCGGCGAAGTCGCGTAGCTGGGAGGTGAGGTGGTTGTAACCGACTACCGCGGGGACGGCTACGACGATGCCGGCGGCGGTGGTGATGAGGGCCTCCGAGATGCCGGGGGCGACGGCGCGGAGGGTGGCGGTGCCGCTTGCGCCGAGGCCGTGGAAGGCGTCGATGATGCCCATGACGGTGCCGAAGAGACCGATGAAGGGGGCGATGTTGGCGATGGTGGCGAGCCAGGTGACGCGCTCTTCCATTACTGTCAGCGCTTCGCTTGACGCCGTCGCCGCGGCGCGCTCGAGGCCGTTGGGATTCTTGGGGAGGCCGCGTCCGTTGGTCTGGCGGTAGTACTCGTCGTTGATCTCTGTGAAGACTGCGACGAGGGGTGAGGGGCGGAACTGCTCGGCTACGGCGGAGATTTCAGAGAGGCGGCCGGATTTGCGGAAGGCTCGGAGGAAGCGCTTGGACTGGGTGTTGGCGGCGCCGAAGCTGCGCCATTTGGAGATCATGACGGTCCAGGAGAGGAGACTGGCGAGGCCGAGGACGATGAGCACCGTCATGGCAACGGGGCCGGAGTTGTGGAGCATGTCGCCGAGTGCGCTGGTGTGGGCGGGGGTGATGGGTGCGGGGGCGGCTAGATCTGAGGCGGCGGTCTGGAGGAGAGTGAGGAGGGTCATAGTTTGATCTGTTGTTCTTCTGTAATTCTATGGATCAGTGTATCTAGGGTGAGACGGTGTGAGGGGGGAGTTGGTGATTTGGGGGAAGCGGGGGAGATACCCCGGGGTGCGGGCGCGCAGGAACGATCCGAGGGAAGAGCAACGGCAAGTGCAACGGCCAAAGCCAATACGGAGGTTCTGAGCTTCGCTCAGAATGACGAACTTAAAACAAACAACGGCAAGGGCAAAAGCAACCGCAAAAGCAGCTACAGAGGTTCTGAGCTTCGCTCAGAATGACGAACTTAAACAAACAACGGCAAGAGCAAGTGCCAATTCGGGGGTCCCTCCGCTACGGCGGCAGATGCGCGGCCTTCGGTCGGGATGACCTCAGATGTTTTTCAAGGTTGAAGAGAAGACGGTGGCTGACGTGCTACGCTTTGCGCAGCGAAGGTGAGGCGAAGCGAAGGTATGTTGCTGGAGTTGCGTGCGGAGAACTATGCGGTCATCGATCGGGCTGCGGCGCGGTTTGGCCGGGGGCTGAATCTTTTGACGGGTGAGACGGGGGCGGGAAAGTCGATCCTGATCGATGCGCTGGCGCTGCTGCTGGGTGGCAAGGCTTCGGCTGACTTTATACGGCATGGGGCTGAAAAGGCTGTCGTGGGGTGCGTGTTCGAGGCTACGCCGGGGGCGATTGCGGTGCTCGAAGCGAATGGGATCGATGCCGACAGCGAGAGTGAAGGGATTCTGCTGCGGCGGGAGATTGTGGTTAGCGGCAAGGGCAGGGTGTTCATCAATAATCAGCCGGCGACCGTGGGGGTGCTGAGGCTGCTGGCTCCGGAGCTGGCGCTGGTGCATGCGCAGGGGGAGACGCTGGGGGCTTTCGATCAGGCGCAGCAGCGGATCTTGCTGGATCGGTTTGCGGGCTGCTCGCTGGAAGAGGTGGGGAAGGCGTATTCGGCCTGGCGGGGGACTGTGGCGAAGCTGGAGGAGATGAACTCGGCTGAGCAGGACCGGCTGCGGATGGCGGATCTCTGGCGGTTTCAGAGTATGGAGATCTCTGACGCGGGGATTGCGGGTGAGAGTGAGGATGCGGAGCTCGAAGGCGAGAAGCGGGTGCTGGCGAATGCGGAGAAGCTGTATACAGCCGCTATGAATGCGCATGAGCTGCTGTATGAATCTGAGGACTCTGCGGAGACGAAGCTGGGTGCGGCTTTGAAGCTGGTGGAGGAGTTGGCCCGGTATGACGCGCGATTTGTGGAGGCGGCGGGGCAGTTGGCGGCGGCGAAGGCTACGGTCGAAGATTTGAGTGCGACGGTGAGGGACTTTGCGGAGAATGTGCAGAGCGGGCCGGAGCGGCTGGCGGAGATTGAGGATCGGCTGGCGGTGCTGGACCGGCTGAAACGGAAGTATGGCAAGACGCTGGCGGAGGTGATCGCATTTGGGGAGAGTTCGGCTCGGTCTTTGGCGGAGGTGGAGAATCGTGACGCGCTGCTGGCGGAGTTGAGGGTGGTGGAGGCGAAGCAGGCGGAGAGTTATTGTGCGGCTGCGGGAGAGTTGACGCGGGTGCGGGGTGAGGCTGCGGCGAAGCTGGAACGGCTGGCGGAGAAGCAGATTAATGACCTGGCGATGAGTGTGAGGTTTTCCATCCAGGTGCTGGCGAATGAGGAGCGGGTGCATTGGGGCGCGGGGGGCTGGGATGAGGTTCGGTATCTGATTGCGACGAATGCGGGCGAGCCGCTGAAGCCGCTGGAGGAGATTGCTTCGGGCGGCGAGATGTCTCGCGTGATGCTGGCGCTGAAGGTGACGGTGGAGGAGGGTGTCGCGGGGCGGGGGAGTAAGCGGAAGACGGCGCTGCCGCGGACGCTGGTGTTCGACGAGATCGATATTGGGATTGGCGGGCGGGCCGCGGAGGCGGTGGGGCAGAAGCTGAAGATGCTCTCCCGGACGCAGCAGGTGCTGTGTATTACGCATCTGCCGCAGATTGCGGCGTTTGGGGATCTGCACTTTGTGATTGAGAAGAAAGAGGTTGGGGGGCGGACGCAGACGAACATCCGGCAGATGGAGGATGTGGAACGCGTGAACGAGGTGGCGAGGATGCTGAGTGGGGCGAAGCTGACGGAGACGAGTCTGAAGCATGCGCAGAGTTTGATCGACGCGAGCCGCTGATGGGGCGGTGACATCTCGGGGTGGTGTGTCGGCATCCCAACAGACGAACGTGAATCCCTGGAGGAACACAATGTCTGAGACGAAGAAATGTGCGCACGAGACGTGTAGCTGTATGGCCGCTGAGGGCTCGAAGTACTGCTCGCCGTTCTGCGAGGATTCGGTTGGGAAGACGACGCTGGGGTGCGATTGCCCGCATTCTGGTTGCAGCGGACACATTTAGGGGCTGGATTTGGTCTCTGGCGATGCCGGAGGGCGCTAAAAGGTTCACTTTTGAACAAGTTTCATAGGGACAGAGGATGCACCGTAAATGGTTCATCCTCTGTCCTTGTTTGTTACGGAAGCGTTATACTGGGAGGCGTGACTGCCTCTACTCTTGACCACGTTAGCAACGACCAGGGTGCCGATCAGGCGCCTGTGACCAAACGAGTTCTTCTCCTGAAGCCGCGTGGATTTTGCGCCGGCGTCGTACGCGCGATCGACATTGTGCAGATTGCGCTGGAAGCGTTTGGTGCGCCGATCTATGTCCGTAAGGAGATCGTCCATAACAGCTATGTTGTGAACGACCTGGCTACCAAGGGTGCGATCTTCGTCAATGAACTGGATGAGGTGCCTGAGGGCGCGCGTGTGATTTATTCGGCGCACGGGGTTTCTCCTGCTGTGCGTGAGGCGGCCAAGGCTCGTGGTCTGAAGGTTGTGGACGCGACCTGTCCGCTGGTGACAAAGGTGCATGTGGAGGCGATCAAGTTCGCCAAGCAGGGGTATTCGCTGGTGCTGGTGGGGCATCGCGACCATGAAGAGGTCGAGGGCACGCAGGGTGAGGCTCCGGATGTGACGCAGGTGGTCTCGACGCTGGAGGAGGTTGAGGCGCTGGTAGTGCCGGACCCGGATAAGGTGGCCTACCTGACGCAGACGACGCTGTCTCTGGATGAGGCGCGGTACATGATCGAGGCGCTGAAGGTGAAGTTCCCGAACATCGTTGGGCCGCATGCGCAGGATATTTGCTATGCGACGGAGAATCGCCAGGTGGCGGTGAAGAACGTGGCGCATGGTGCGGACCTGGTGCTGGTGGTGGGGTCGCGGAACAGCTCAAACTCGAACCGGCTGGTTGAGGTTTCTAAGAATCTGGATACGAACTCTTACCTGATCGATTCCGCCGACGCGATTCAGCCGGAGTGGCTGAATGGCGTGAAGACGGTTGCGGTGACTGCGGGTGCTTCGGCTCCTGAGGTGCTGGTGAAGGATGTTGTGGAGTATCTGCAGGCGCAGGGCTTTGGCGACGTGGATGAGGTTGAGGTGATGCCGGAGAATGTGCGGTTTGGTCTGCCGCCTGAGATCGTTCAGGCGATTGCCTCGGCTCCGAAGCCGGCCGTGGTTCAGTAGGTCTGGATAGCTTGGTTTACGACCACCTCGATGAGGTGCAGAGAGTTTTGAAATCGATGAGTGCAGCAACACCAATCAATCCGGAGGCCACAAAACAGCCGCGCTTCGGCCGGATTGACCTTGGGCTGGAAGTTATTGCGAATGGTATCAAACGCTCCGCGGAGTGGCTGCTGGGACTGCAGCATCCGGACGGGTACTGGTGTGGGGAGCTGGAAGCGGACTCGATGCTGGAGTCCGACTATATCTTTGTCCATACGCTGCTGGGGACGGGCGATCCGGGGCGACTCTCTCGCGCGCTGAACGAGATTCTGCGGCACCAGAACGACGATGGCGGATGGAGTTTGTATCCGGGTGGGCCTTCCAATGTGAACTATGGGGTGAAGGCTTATCTGGCGCTGAAGCTGATGGGTTATACGGCCGATCATCCGGTGATGGTGAAGGCTCGGGAGTGCGTGCTGCGGCTGGGTGGGGTGGTGGAGTGCAACACGTTTACGAAGATCTACCTCTGCGGTCTGGGGCAGTATGACTACGATGCCGTGCCGGCTGTGCCGCCGGAGATCGTTCTGTTTCCGGACTGGTTCTACTTCAATATCTATGAGATCAGCGCGTGGTCGCGTGCGATCCTGGTTCCGCTTTCGATCATCTATGCGAAGAAGCCGTTCAAGAAGCTGACGCCGGAGCAGGGGATCGACGAGCTGTTTGTGGGTGGACGCGCCGGGGCGAACCTGAGGCTGCGTTGGGATAAGAAGCATCCGCTTTCGTGGCGGAATGTCTTTCTGTTTCTGGATCGTGTGGCTCATCTTGCAGAACGGGTTCACATTCGGCCGCTGCGGTCGATTGCCTTGAAGAAGGCCGAGCGTTGGATGCTGGATCACTTTGAGCGTTCGGACGGGCTCGGGGCGATCTATCCGGCGATGCTGAATGCGATTGTGGCTTTGCGCTGCCTGGGCTACTCGGCTGATGACCCGCAGGTGATCCGGGCGATGGATGAGTTTGAACGGCTGGGGATCGATTGCCCTGAAGGTACGCCGGACTATCCGACTCCTACGTTCCGGATGCAGCCTTGCTTCTCTCCGGTGTGGGATACGGCTCAGGTGCTTTCTACCCTGGGTGACTGTGGGTTGCCGCGTAACGACGAGCGGTTGGTGAAGGCGGCGGACTGGCTGCTTTCGAAGGAGATCCGCTACAAGGGCGACTGGTCGCACACGGTGAAGAATGTCGATGCAAGCTGCTGGTGCTTCTTCTTCAACAACGATCATCAGCCGGATGTGGACGACACGGGCGAGGTGTTGCTGGCGCTGAAGGCTGTCGATAATCCGCGTGAGCGTTATCAGCATGAGACGGCGCAGCGTGCGATCGAATGGGTGTTTGCGATGCAGTGCAAGAACGGCGGATGGGCGTCGTTCGACAAGGACAACACGAAGAAGATCTTCGAGTCGATTCCGTTTGCGGATCACAATGCGATGATCGATCCGCCGAGCGTGGATATCACGGGGCGCATCCTGGAGATGCTGGCCGGCTACGGATATACGCGGCGAGATCCGCGGATTGAGAAGGCGGTTCAGTTCATTCTGCGAGAGCAGGAGCCGGACGGATGCTGGTTTGGCCGCTGGGGTGTGAACTATCTGTATGGAACGTTCCTGGTGCTGCGCGGTCTGCAGTCGATGGAGTACGACCCGTATGAGCCTGCGGTGCAGCAGGCTGCGGAGTGGATCAGGATGGTGCAGAACTCCGACGGCGGCTGGGGCGAGACGTGCGGGACGTATGACAATCCGAGTTTGAAGGGCACCGGGCCTTCGACGCCTTCGCAGACGGCATGGGC
Organism: Granulicella tundricola MP5ACTX9; assembly: GCF_000178975.2. NCBI lineage: Bacteria > Pseudomonadati > Acidobacteriota > Terriglobia > Terriglobales > Acidobacteriaceae > Granulicella > Granulicella tundricola. The sequence continues at coordinate 1,846,376 of NC_015064.1, forward strand.
TTTGTTAGGGCTCCTCGCGGCGAACGATACGCGGTCGGATTCGGTGGCTAAGGGTGTGCGTTGGTTGATCGATCGGCAGCACGAAGACGGTAGCTGGGATGAGTTGGCTGCGGGCCGTAACGGCGAGAGCCATTACACGGGGACAGGGTTCCCTACAGTGTTTTATCTGGGTTATCACCTGTATAAGCAGTATTTTCCTCTGCTTGCGTTGACGACGTACAAGCAGGCGATGGAACGGGAATCAGCCGCGGCCTAGTTGGCGTGGCAGTAAGAGTTTTGAAGGAGAGTTCAGTATGGCAGTTCCTATCTCGCAGGCTTGGACCGTCGCGACGTATGTGTTGAAGCAGAAGTTTGCCGGCCGCAAGAAGTATCCGCTGGTGCTGATGCTGGAGCCGCTGTTTCGCTGCAACCTGGCGTGTGCGGGCTGCGGCAAGATCCAGTATCCGGCGCATATTCTGAAGGCTGAGCTTAGCCCGGAAGACTGCTTCCGCGCGGTGGACGAGTGCGGTACGCCGATGGTGGCGATTCCGGGCGGCGAGCCGTTGCTGCATCCGCAGATGCCGGAGATTGTGGCCGGGCTGGTGGCTCGGAAGAAGTATGTCTACATGTGCACGAATGCGCTTCTGCTGAAGGAGAAGCTGCACCTGTTCAAGCCGAGCAAGTATCTTTCCTTCTCGGTGCATATGGATGGACAGCGCGAGCATCATGACTTCTCGGTCTGCCGTGAGGGTGGATACGATATCGCGATGGAAGGTGTTCGGGTGGCGGTTGAGGCGGGGTTCCGCGTTACGACGAATACGACGCTGTTCGACGGCGCGGACCCGAACAGCGTGCGGGCTCACTTTGACGAGTTGATGGTTGCGGGCGTGGAGAGCATGATGGTCTCGCCCGGGTACACGTATGACAAGGCTCCGGATCAGAATCACTTCCTGGGGCGTGCGAAGTCTCGCAAGATGTTCCGTGCGATTCTTTCCAACCGGAAGAAGAGCTGGCGCTTCAATGCCTCGCCCATGTTCATGGAGTTTCTGATGGGCAAGAAGGATCTGACCTGCACGCCGTGGGGAATGCCGACGTTCTCGATCTTCGGCTGGCAGAAGCCTTGCTATCTGCTGCAGGATGGCTACGCCGACAGCTTCAAGGAGCTGATGGAGACGGTGGAGTGGGAGAACTACGGGACCGAGTCCGGGAATCCGCGCTGCGCGAACTGCATGGTGCATTCGGGCTATGAGGCGAGCGGTGTGAACTACACGTTCGGATCGATCAAGGGTCTGCTGCAGACGGCGAAGGCGATGTTCTCCAGCTATAAGGATGACGGCGCTTCACGGATTCTGAATGACTGGAAGCCGGCGCAGCATGGTCCGCTGGTACAGATTGGCTCGGCACAGACTGCAGCACAGGCTTCCGAGCTGCAGAGCGTTTCAGGAGACTAGTTCTATATGGCAACGGATCAGCAGGAAGCAGCGAAGATTGAGCAGTTGGCGCATCTGTCGCCAGACGATTTGGATCATGCGGCGGGGCGTGAGCGGGAGCAGCTCGAAGGCTGGGTTCCGGAGCTTGCGTCCGATACCGAGGTTCGCGAGGCGCTGGAGAAGGCGTTCGACTACCGTGGCAACGTCACGGTGACGAAGAAGGATGGCTCGGTGGTTGAGGGTTATCTGTTTGATCGGCGGACGGGGAACTCGCTGTCTGATTCGTTTGCGCGGATTATTCCGGTGAGCGATAAGACGAAGGTCAATGTGGCGTATGTCGATATTGCTGCGTTGAAGTTCTCCGATCGCGATCCGGCTGCGGGCAAGACCTTTGAGGCCTGGGTGAAGAAGTACTGGGAGAAGAAGGCTGCGGGCGAGAAGAATATCCAGATTGAGCCGGAGAAGCTGGATTGAAGCAGGGACTAGGGCCTAGGGACTAGGGCCTAGCGGGTAAAGGCTTAGTGTCGATGAAGGTTTTTATCACTGGTGCGACGGGGTTTGTGGGGGCTCATGTCGCGCGGGCGTATGCGGCGCAGGGTGCTTCTCTGCGTCTGCTGACTCGCTCATCCAGCAATCTGGCCGGGATTGAAGGGCTTGAGGCGGAGACCGTGGTTGGGGATCTGCGGCAGGTTGAGGGGCTGCGAGTTGCGCTGACGGGGTGCGATGCGCTGGTGCATGTGGCGGCGGATTATCGGCTTTGGGTGCGTGATCCTGAAGAGATGATGGCGGCGAATGTGGGGGGGACGCGGGAGCTGCTAAGGGTGGCTCGCGAGGTGGGGGTGCCGAAGGTGGTTTATACCTCCTCCGTTGCGACGATGGGCTTTCTGACCGATGGGACGATTGTGGATGAGGCTACGCCGGTGTCCGTTGAGGCGATGATTGGGGTTTACAAGCGGTCCAAATACCTGGCGGAGCTGGAGGCGATTGCGGCGGCGAAGGCGGGGCAGCATGTGATGATTCTGAATCCGACGACGCCGATTGGGCCGGGGGATCGGAAGCCTACGCCTACGGGCGGGATTCTGGTGGACTTTCTGAACCGCAAGTTTCCGGCTTATGTAGATACGGGGCTGAACCTGGTGGATGTGGGTGAGGTGGCTCGGATGCATGTGGTGGCACTGGAGCGGGGGACGCCGGGGGAGAGGTACATCCTGGGTGGGGAGAACCTGACGCTGAAGCAGATTCTGGATCGGCTTTCTACGATTACGGGGCTGCCTTCGCCGACGATCAAGGTGCCTCATGCGGTGGCGATGGCGTTTGCGTTCTTCGACGAGAACTTTACGGGGCGCCTGCTTGGGAAGGAGCCCAGAGCTACGGTTGAGGCGGTGCGGATGGGAAAGAAGATGATGTTTGCGAGCTCGGCCAAGGCGGAGCGTGAGCTTGGATTCAAGGTGGTGCCGGTGTATGGGGCGATGCGGGCGGCGGTGGAATGGTTTCTGGCGAATGGGTATGCGCCGGCGCTGAAGGCAGACGTGGGGCGTGCGGTTTAGTGGGAATTCCAGCGATTATTGCAGCTTTGCCCCGGGAGGTGAGGGCGTTTGTGCGGGGGGTGCAGCCTGATCCGGCGCAGAAGCGGGCGGGAGTGTATGTGTATCGGCTGCCGGGGGCGGTGGTGGTTTGCGCTGGCATGGGCGCGGTGCGGGCGGGAATGGCGGTGCAGGCGGCGCTTGGGGCTGGGGAGATTTCTGTGCTGGTGAGCGCTGGACTGGCGGGGGGGTGCGATCCGGGGCTGGCGGTGGGGCGGGTGATGGAGGCTCGGACGGTGGTGGATTCCGCGTCCGGAGAGAGGTTTGAGACGGAGTGCGGGGGGGATTGTGGGGTGCTGGTGACGAGCCATGCGATTGCTGGGGTGAGGGAGAAAGAGCGTTTGTTTGCAACGTATGGGGCGGGTTTGGTGGATATGGAGGCGGCGACCGTGGCTCGGATGGCGGTGATGCATGGGCTGCCGTTTCGGGCGATCAAGGCGGTTTCCGATGCGCATGATTTTGAGTTGAGCTCGCTGAGCCGGTTTGCTACGGTTCATGGGCATTTTCGAACAGGGGCTTTTGCGCTGCATACGGCTGTTCGGCCGGCTAGCTGGCGTCATGCGATGAAGCTTGGCTCCGGGAGTCAGTTGGCTTTGCTTGGGTTGACTGAGGCGCTTAAACAGTTGTAAAGAAAGGGTTTGTATGGCTGGGATGATGAAGGCAGCGGTTTATCGGGATGTGGATATGGTGGTTTGCGAGGAGATTCCTGTGCCCGAGATTGGGGCCGGGGAGGTGCTGGTCCGGATCGATACGTGTGGGGTGTGTGGGACGGATCTGAAGAAGATTCATACCGGGTCTCATGCGGCTCCGCGGGTGTTCGGGCATGAGATGGCGGGTACGATTGCGGCGATTGGTGTTGATGTCAAAGGGTTTAGCATCGGGGAACGGGTGATGGCGTTTCATCATATTCCTTGTGGGGTTTGTTTTTACTGTAAAAAGCAGACTTTTGCGCAGTGTGAGACCTATAAGAAGGTGGGGACTACGGCGGGTTTTGAGGCTGCGGGTGGGGGGTTCGCGGAGTATATCCGGGTGATGGATTGGATTGTGGCTAAGGGGCTGGTGAAGGTGCCGGATGACATTCCGTTTGAGCAGGCGGCGTTTATCGAGCCGGTGAACACCTGCTATAAGGCTATTAGAATGTTGAACTTAGAGGCGGACGACACGGTGCTGGTGATTGGGCAGGGGTCGATCGGGGTGATCCTGGCGGCGCTGGCGAAGCGGACCGGGGCTACGGTTTTGACTTCGGATTTGTATGCTGAGAGGCACAAGGTGGCGGCGGGATTTGGGCTGGATCGACCGATCGATGCGCGGGGAGATGTGGTTGCGGAGGCGAAAAAAGCGACTTCAAGTAGAGGTGTGGATGTAGTGCTTGTAGCTGTGGGGGCTGACTCGTTGATAACACAGGCGATGGATGCAGTTCGGGCGGGTGGTCGGGTGATGCTGTTTGCAAGCACGCAACATGGGACTGCGGCCTATGATCCTACGGCGGTTTGCATGGATGAGAAGACGCTGATGGGGTCCTATTCGGCCAGCGTGGCGATCCAGGATGAGGGCGTTGAGCTTGTTTTTCAAGGGTTTAGGGATGGGTCTCTGGATCTGACGAAGCTGATCTCGCACCGGTTTGGGCTGGAGGATTGCGCGGAGGCGGTGCGGCTTGCGTCGAATCCTGAGCCTGGTTCGATGAAGATCGTTTTTAAGCCGTAACGCACCACAAATCACCACATACTCACCACGTTTACACCACAAAGTTTTTCGCTCTGGCGGCCAGGCCCTAGCACCGGTTAATCGAGTGGGTTCGCGGGGTGGGGGGCGCAGTAATCCACGGGGGATGATCCCAGACTCGGCTCAGGTTGGTAGAGCTTGAGAATGGGGTGTGCGATGTGGAAGAGGCTGGTTGTGCTGGTGATCTGGGTGGCGGCCTGGGGTGGGATGCCGGGGGCGGCGCAGGGTGTGTGGCAGCCTTTGGCGGGGCATGTGCAGATGGCGATCTGGCCGGGGGCGGTGCCGGACGCCCGGGCGGAGACGGGGGCTGAGGTTCTGAAGACTGCCAGTGATCCCAAGGATCAGGTGGCGGGGCGGCAGTGGCTTTCGGTGGAGCAGGTTTCGCGGCCGACGATGACGGTGTACTCGCCGAAGAGCGGGAATACGGGAGCGGCGGTGGTGGTGTTTCCGGGCGGCGGGTATTCGGTCCTGGCGATCGACCTGGAGGGGACGGAGGTCTGTGACTGGCTGACCTCGCGTGGGATCACGTGCGTGGTGTTGAAGTACAGGGTTCCGGACTCCGGGCCGGCGTATCACAACGATTGCCATTGCAATATTCGTCCGAAGGCGCAGACGGCTTTGCAGGATGCACAGAGGACGATGGGGTTGGTGCGGCTTCATGCCGCCGAGTGGCATATCGATCCGCACAAGGTTGGGGTGATGGGGTTTTCGGCGGGTGGACATATGGTCGCCAATATCAGCACGCACTTTGAGAGGCGGGCGTATGCGCCGGTGGATGCGGCCGACAAGCTGAGCTGCCGCCCGGACTTTGCGGTGGCGGTTTATCCGGGGCACATGACGGAGCATACGACGAGGGAGTTCGAGCTGAACCCGGAGGTTCCGGTTACGGCAAAGACGCCGCCCACGTTTCTGGTGCAGGCGGAGGATGACCATGTGGATGGGGTGAAGCAGTCGCTGACTTACTATATTGCGTTGATGAAGGCCGGGGTTCCGGTGGAGATGCACCTGTATGCGCAGGGTGGGCATGCGTTTGGGCTGCGGCGGACGAAGCTGCCGATCACGCATTGGCCGGAGTTGGTAGAGGTCTGGTTGAGGACGATTGGGGTTATGGGTTAAAACTCGCGGCTGGCTCCTGCGCCGCCGGAGGCTCCGTCGCCCGACTTCAGATCAGGGTTGTGATGTTGCGGGGCGGGGGTGAGGGACTGGGGGGTGACGAAGCCTAACAAGGCGGAGCCGGTGTTGATATGGCGCTTGTCCCGGGCTGAGAGGTTGGAGGCGGTGAAGCCGTGACGGATTCCATCGGGGCCTTGCGCAAGCCAGCGGCGCAGGTAGTAGGAGGCGGCGGTAAGGACGATACCGAGCAACATGGGGTCCCAGGTGTGGCGGGTCCAGCCGAGGTATGGCTTGTTGGTGATGAAGGTTAGGAGGAGGGTGAGGGCGCCGGCCTCCATGACGAAGCGATCTTTCTGGCGGATGCCGCGCGCGAGGATGATGGGCGGCAGGCACCAGATGAGGACCCAGGTGATCCAGTAGAAGGAGCTCGCGGGTTCTTGGGTAAGGCGAGTGGGCATGCGGGACCAGGGCATGAGCAGGTTCGTTGCCGAAAGCTGGAGATTGAGGGCGATGTAAATGCCGAGCCAGAGGAAGGCTTCGGCGAGGGAATAGGTGGAGTTGAGATAGCTCAGGCGGTGGCGGCGGCGGATGACTGCAACGGCGATGAGAGCGCCGATGTAAAAGACGGCCGTGATGACGGGTCGCGCGATGGAGGAGGAGGTCCAATAGGCGGGTAGGAGTGAGACGAGAATCATCGCGGCGGGGAAGGTATACCAGAGATTGAAGCGGTGCCAGATCCAGAGGGCGAGGATGGCGCAGGTGGCGGGGATGAGGAACTCGAAGGGGTGCGACTTGACTGAACGTGGATTGAGGGCCAGGTCCAATCCCAGAAAGAGGAGATAGATGGACGAGACGGCGAGTGCCTCCTCGATGCCGTGGCGGTAGAAGCGGGCCTGGGAGACGGCGGTCTCGGCTGCGGCATAGCAGGCGCTGGCGAAGAAGAGGAAGATGACACCGGCGAGTTGTCCGGAGGCGTGCGAGAGGAAGGCGACGTCGAATAGCCCGGCGATGGCAGCGATGCCGATCAGGGTGAAGAAGAAGAGGACTATTCTCAGGAAGAGATTGGTGGTGCTGAGGTCAGGGACGAGATCCTGATTGAAGAGTTCGCGCTGGTCGTGGGTGAGGAGGCCTTCGGCGACCCATTCTTTAAGGAGGTCGCGGGTGCGGAGGTTTTCCTGGCTGGCTGCTGAGTAGATTCTCATGTAGTCCTCCAGAAGTGTTGTGAGATCTTGACCAGCATAACGAGCATTGCGATTGCGGTGACGACGAAGTATCCGAGGATGAAGATGGCGTCGTTGGAGTTGCGGATGATGAGCGAACTGATGCCGATGTAGCCGTAGACGGCGGCGTACGCGACGAAGACGAATTGGCGGCGGTTCAGTCCCCATGCGAGGGATGCGCCGCAGGTGGCAAGCAGACCGATCACCCACAGCCCGTAGTTTTCGTGCTCGAAGACTCCGGAGAGTGTGGTCCAGAAGAGTACGTTGGCTACGAGGTTGAGATAGGTTCCGAAGAAGTGCGGTTTGAGCTTGAAGTGCTGAAGCAGAACTGTGCCTGCGCCGACGATAAGGCAGTAGAGGAGGGCGTAGGGACGGAGGCGTCCTTCCAAGTCTTCTAATGGTCCGTGGGAGAGGGCGAGCCCGAACCATCCGGCGAATCCGGACAAGGCCAGCGAGAGGACGAAGCGGTTGTCGAAACGGTAGGCAAGAGCGAAGAAGAGGGCGGCGGTGAGGAGAAGATACAAGTCCCATTGTCCGGAGAGGAGATGGAAACGCTGCTCGACGTATGCGAGTTCCAGGGACCAGACGAGGCAGGCGAGGTAGAGGACGTAATCGACAAACGGGCTGGAGGCGGAGGTCTCTGCGGGCGACCAGGTGGGGACTCGGGCGAAGCAGAACCAGAGGGATGCAGCAAGGATGAGAGTGAGAGCGGTGAGGATGGCGAGCGTGCCAAGCTGCTGGGACCACGTGGAGATCGTCCAGCCGAGGCCGGCGACGAAGGCGAGGACGCCGGCGTAGAGGAGGACGTTGAGTTCAAGCGAGAGGGAGAAGGGCTGTTCAAGGGCGAGGTTCGTCAGGAGAGCTTCCTGATCAGGCGAGATGTTGCCTTGATCCTTCCAGTCTCTGATTCTTGAAAGGATTGTCATCGAACTCTATTCTCCGGCCTCTTGCCTGGATGGCGCACTGCCCATGCCGTGTTCGATCCAGCTTAGCCCACTTCCTGCCTCAGTCGATTTCGATCTTCGATGACTTTGTATCGAGATCGACGAGTGGACCGCCGGAACCGATCCTGCCCTTGAAGCTGCGCTGGTCTTTCTGATCTTTGGTCTTTGCGAAGGCTTCTGTTGCTTTGCCGGAGATCTTTCCTTTGATCGACTGAGCGTCCAGGTCATAGCCGCCGCCGCTGGCGAGCTCGACGTGGATGGCGCCGGAGCTGGAGAGGGCACGGATGGGCGCGGGCTGCGACTGGGAGATGCGGATGGAGCCGGAGGAGGTCTCGGCGTTGACGGAGCTGCCGGACTGGAAGGACTCAATGCTGCCTGAGAGATTGCGCGCGTTGACCCCGCCCTTGATGCCGTCGAGGCGGATGCTGGCGGAGCGGGTGGCTGAGTGTACGTCGCCTGTGACGTCGCTGATTTCGATGCGTCCGTTGGTGGTCTCGGCGGTGACGCTGCCGTGGACGCCGTGCATGAGAATGCCGCCTGACTGGTTGGTAATGGAGACATCGTTGCCCGCATCCTGGACGACGAGACCGCCGGCGCGTGCGGTCATCTTCAGGGCGGCCTGGATGCCAGAGACTTCTGTGTGGCCGGCGTCGTTGGTGGTTTCGACCGGGCCCTGCACGCCGTCGATGCGGATACCGCCTGCGTCGGCTGAGGCGTTGACCTGCGTTTGGCGGGGGGTCTCGATGTCGTAGGTGACGGTGACGCCCTTGAGGATGGCCTGGTCTGCGACGTAGCCGATGCGGATGTCGTTGCCGTGCTGCTCGATGGGCGGATTCTGTTCGAGGGCGCGGATGTTGGCGTCGGCAAGGCCGGGATCGAAGCGTCCGAGGACAGAGCGGATGACGGCATGGACGACCACGGTATCGGACGAGCCGACGGAGATCTTGATTCCTCCGGGGCCGCTCTTGACGTCGAGCTTTACGGGGCCGGAGACCGTCAGTGTCTTGTTGAAGCTGCCGGGCTCAGAGGCTGCAGCGTAGCCGCTGAGGAGCAGGGGTGTTGCGAGGAGGAGAGCGGAAAACTTGTTCATTCTAAAGACCCTCCCCTCAAGGTTACAGGATGCAGGCTCCTGCGCCTATCGTCCCGCGTCGAGCAAAAAGGTGAGCCAAGGGCCGCCCATCCGACAGGCCACCCCTGGCTCATACAGCGAACATCACATCAGGCTGTTACTTCGCGTCCACCAACTCCGCAACGATCTCAGCCACCTTATCGAGGATCTGGTTCCAGCCCTCGAGTTGACCGCTATCCTTTGCGCTCTCCGCGGGCTCATTGCCGATGAAGGTCAGCTTCGTCCGCCCATCGCCAAGATCCTCAAAGAGGGTCACGTCGTACGCACCTTCGATGGCCTCATGCTCGATCCCCAAGTCCGCGGCCTCGACCTTGTTGCCCTCGGAGTCGGCAAAGTACATGGACGAAGCAATTTTCTCGAACGGAATAATCTCGTGGTATTCCCCTGCATTCCAGAACGTCTGCCCATCCGGCGACTTCATGCCGTAGAGAAACTTCCCGCCCACGCGAAAATCCATTTTGCAGACCGGGCAGGTAAACTCCTTCGGTCCCCACCACTGCATCACGTACTTCGGGTCGGTCCAGGCTTTCCAAACCAGCTCGCGTGGCGCGTCAAAGATCCGTGTCACCGTCATCCGCTCTACTTCACTTCCTGTCTTTTGTGTCATGTCCTGCCTCCTCTTTCTTCATTTGATTGAGAACCACATCCAACTTGTCGAAACTCTCTTCCCAGAATCGGCGATAGTTCATCGCCCACTCGCTGACCGTCTTGATCGCCTCCGGCCGAAGCGTGCACACACTCTCCCGCCCACGCTTCGTCTTGACGACGAGCCGCGCGCGAACCAGGTAGGCGATATGTTTTGAAATCATCTGCTGCGACAGTGCAAACGGCTCCGTCAACCCATGCACCGAGGCAGGCCCCTGTGAGAGCCGTTCGATCATGGCCCGGCGGGTCGGGTCTGACAAAGCCGCAAATGCTGTGCCCAATTGATCCACAACCAAAGGGTAGTGGATTTATCGCGGATGTCAAGCAGGAATTTGCAATCCATGTCGGATGGTCTCAACTCGCGACTGGCTCATCCGAAGCCGTCGCAGTCGCCCTTCGCGCCTACTCAATGACCTCTTGTCGAGGACCGCGTCGCTCTAGAGACCTTGCCGGTAGAGCCTTCTTGGATTGGTGACCGTGGCTTCCTCAACGGTGTGCGCTTGCTTTCGCGCATAGAGCTGATTGTCTGCGACGCGCAGCAGATTTGTGATGGCTTCAGCGCCGGATGACCCCTGGGCATCGAGTGGGAAGATGGCGGTGCCAATGCTCGCATTCACCACGATGGTGAGGTTCCGGCCCAGGAGAATAGGCTTGGAAAGAGCCTCCTGGACTGAGCCGTTGAGGGTAAGGATGTCACGGTTAGAGATAATCAGGAACTCATCGCCACCTAACCGCGCAAGCGTCTCTTCTTCGGTCACACATTGAGTGAGCCTCTCCGCGATCTGCTGCAGCAGTTCATCCCCGGCGAGATGTCCGTGGGTGTCATTGATCTGTTTAAATCCGTTGAGATCCAACAGCAGGATGGAGGTATGTCCAGTTGAGATCGCCGATGTCAGTCTTAGCTCCATCAAGCGCCGGTTCGCAAGGCCTGTCAGTTGATCTCTCATGGCCAGCGCTTCATTTTCTCTGGCTTCACTTTCCAGCAGAATAAGCAGCATGCTGACGCTCACAATGAACTTCTGAATGCTCCAGATGTTCTCCGCCATCATCCGTAATTTAGGGTGGGGGAAAACATAGGAATGTGTGAAAAAGGAAGCAGACCAGACAAAAAGGCTCAGGACGAGGGCCACGCGTCCGATGGTGTTGCGAGGAAGCCGATACCAGAGATGAAGACCGGCCGCCGCAAAGACGCCGCCAAGTCCCCAGTAGGCTGAAGCACGATAGTTGCCGAGGACGGCGAAGGTTGCAATGGCGAACCATAAAATGACCTGTGCCACCGGGATGATCGAGCTTCGCTTCCGTAAAACGGCAACAGCCACGCTGATGACTGCTCCTGCGGCGGCGCAGAGGACATAGGGCCAGGGCGTAAAGACCTCCAGCCCAAAGATCAGTTCGAGAGCAAAAAAAGGAACCGCATTCCAGAGAAGCTTGAAGTCATGGTCGGATGTCGCAGAGAGCTTGCGCCCGGTGAAAAAAAGAAACGCAACCCCGGCCAGGAGATCGGAGCACAGCCTGACGGTATGCATCGCGATATGCCAGCCAGCCGAAATCTCAATGAAGTACCCGGAGATCTCTGAGATGACAGTGAAGCCAAGAGCGAAGATCCAGCTATTGATCGCGAGTCGAGGAAGTCGCCTCTGCAAGATCAGGAGGGTTGCGATGAGAGTCGCGCTGACGACGAGGTACGGGAGGTTTTCAAATTGCCTGTCGTTCAAGTGAGCTCACACTTTCAGCGTGTATCGTTCAAAGCGCTTACCGAAGGGTCTCCCCCTCGCCAGGCATAAGTCATGCTTTTACACACCGATGGACCTGATTTCAGCTCTTCAGCCAACAGGCCGGGAGTCAAAAGTTCGGTCTCGCCGTCTCCATGACCTGAGCTTCCGGATCAAGTTCAGCTGTGAACATTGTAATGTGCTGCAAGCGACATTGTCGGCCCGGTCCCAAGGCTGATCCCGCCGAAACCTTTGCTCAACGCAACGTGCGACTGCAGGAGGGGTCACCTGCTTCCTGACGGTCTATCCCTGAAAGCACAACACTTACTTGATCCCCAACTAGAATCGACTTCGTGCCCGCACCTCTTCAAGACCGCCGCATCCTCATTACTCGCGCAGCCGGCCAGGCCTCTACGCTTGCCACCCTCCTCGCCGAACGAGGCGCTATCCCCATCCTCATCCCCACCATCGAGTTGGCCCCGCCAACCTTCTGGCAGCCCCTCGATCAAGCCATCCAAACCATCCAGACCTACGACTGGCTCCTCTTCACCAGCGCCAATGCGGTAGAGGCTTACGTCCAGCGCGCCCGCACCCTGAACCTCCCGGCCCAGGCTCGCCGCATCGCCGCCATCGGCCCCGCCACCGCACGAGCAGTGCAGGGAACCGGTCTAGCCCAGGCAGTAGACCTCATTCCCGCGCGGTACGTAGCCGAGTCCTTCGCCGAAGCGCTGCTCCCCCATGCCCCCAACGCCCGCATGATCTTAGTTCGAGCAGCCGAAGCTCGCGACCATCTTACCCAGACCCTCATGGCCGCTGGAGCCCACCTCACCATCGCCGAAGCCTACCGCACCATCGTCCCGCCGGCCTCCATCGAAGCCCTGAAGTACGCCTTCAGCAATCAAGCAGAACCCCTGGACGCCATCACCTTCACCAGCGCCAGCACCGCCCGCAACCTCGCCACCCTCATGGAATCCGCAGCCCTGCTGATCCCGCACGGCACCACCCTCGCCTCGATAGGTCCGATCACCTCGCAAGCCATGCGAGACCTGAATTTGACCCCCACGATAGAAGCCAAAGACTCCACCATCCCATCCCTGGTAGAAGCCCTGACCCAGCTTTTCATCAACTAGCAAAAAGAAGCAGCTCTTATCCGTCGTTATCCTCTTTATCCGCGTTACGCCTTGCTCTGGACTCAGTGAGAAGACCAGGTCTTATCCGTCGAGTTGCAAACCCGCTCCAGCGAACAATCCACACACCGAGGCTTACGCGCGATACAAACCTGCCGCCCATGATGAATCAACTCATGGCTGAACTGGATCCACCGATCCTGCGGAATCACCTTGATCAGATCCTGTTCCACCTTGACCGGATCGTCGTTCTTGGTCAGCTCCAGCCGCCGAGAGAGCCGCAGCACATGCGTATCCACCACTACGCCTGACGCGATCCCATACCAGCTTCCCAGCACCACATTCGCCGTCTTCCGCGCGACCCCCGGCAGCTCGATCATCTCCGCAATCGTCTTCGGCACCTCGCCGCCAAAGCGCTCCACCAGCACCCTCGCCGCCCCCTGGATGTTCTTAGCCTTGGCTCGATAGAACCCCGTCGTCTTGATCAGCCGTTCGACTTCCAAGGTTGGTGCCTCAGCCAGCTTCTTCGGCGTCGGATACATCTTGAACAGCTCCGGTGTGGCCTTATTCACACCAACATCGGTCGTCTGCGCGGAAAGGATCGTTGCAATGGTCAGCTCAAACGCATTCCGATGCGTCAACGCACAAACCACCCCCGGATACGTCTTCCGCAGCCCATCTAGAATCGCCGCCACCCGATCCTGAGCCAGCGGCTTGGCCGTCCGGCCATTCTTCAACTTTGGAAACACCGGCTCAGAGCTCGCAATCTCGTGCGCCTTCTCCGCTGGCACACCTTCAATCGCAGCCTTACGGCTGGCCCCACTCAACCTCTGAGGTGGAACCAGCCCCTTAGCCGCCGACTTTTTAGCAACAGTCTTCTTTACTGAAGGCATTCGCACTATCCTGCCGTTATCCGTCTTTACCTTTTGATCCGTGGTAAGTCTTCCTTACCCAAGGCGGTTGAGCATCTCCATCGGCTGCAATCTCACGCAGCTGAAGATCGGCGTGTCCTCCAGCGTGTAGAGCGAGATCTCAGTCTCCCGAAGCTGCTGCACAAGGTCAAGAAAGTCCTCCGGGAAGTTGGTCTCGAACGCTACCACAAACTCCTGGTCGTCGATCCCGAACGAGTACGTCGTATTCAGCTTCACGCGCGGATACATCAGGCCGATGCGGATATGCTCATCCATCAACCGCTTCCGCTCCGTCGCGCTCAGCAGATACCACGGACGTGTCTTCCAGAACGGATAGATGAAAATGTACTTCTGCCCGCCGGGCCGGATCGCGCCGCGGCCTTCGCCTTCACTCTCGTCCGGACGATCGATCTGGTACTGCGACCGCTTCGTCATCGCCAGGAAGTTATGCGGAGAGTCGAGATACCCGCCCAGCGGCGTGCTCATCAGCTCACTGCGCATCTGGTTCAGCTCATCGATCGCATAGCCGATGGACCAAACGCACATATCCACATCGCCCCGTGTGCCCACGGTGGAGTAGGTCAGCGAAAGAAACTCACCCGGCTTGTTCCACCGGTTGAGCACTTCAACAAACGCATCCTTATGCGCCTGCTTTTCATGGGCCGGGAGCCGACGCCACTTCGGTTGAACTTTGTAGAAGCTGAAGCAGACGATCTGCCGCTTGGCAGGAGGCCCTTCCTTGTGCGCGCCATACGGACTGGCCGGACGAGCCACCGGCTCAACACCCGCACCTTCAGGCCGATAAGCCGGGCGCTCGCCCGACGCCGATGCAATTGCTTTCTCTGTCACTCTGCGCTCCGGTACTTCATTCTTGGGAGGGATGAAATCTGCCATAACCGCTGTATCCTCTGTATCCTCGATATCGTCTTTTCAATAGCCTAACAATCATTCGACGCTATCGCAGCAGCTATACTGCACCAGCATGTCTGAAAAAATCATTGCCCTCCTGATTGCCGCCATCGCCGCCGGCGGCTACGCCAGCGTAGTCCTGCTCATGGCTCTCCAATCGGCCTGCGTTCCCATCCCGTCTGAGGTCATCATGCCCTTCGCCGGGTACGCCCTGGCCCACTCTCAGATGGACCTCATCATCCTGGCGACGCTGGCCTCCTTCGCCTCCAACCTAGGCTCGATTCCCGCATACTGGGCCGGTGCCAAAGGCGGACGCCCGATGGTCGAAAAATACGGCAGCTACGTCCTGCTCAGCCATCATGACCTGGACCTCGTCGACGGCTTCTTCGTGCGTTTCGGCTCTATGGCCGTATTGATCGGACGGATGCTCCCCATCGTTCGCACGTTCATCGCCTTCCCCGCGGGCGTGGCGAAGATGAACCAGTTCCGCTTCCACCTCTATACCTTCATCGGCTCGTGGCCCTGGTGCTACGCGCTGGCGTACATCGGGATGAAGCTGGGCCGGCAGTTTGAGACCAATCCGGCCTTCAAATCGGCCTTCCACCGCTTTCATCTGGGCGTGGAAGCCTTCCTGCTGGTCGGAATCATCTGGTTCGTCGCCTCCCACTGGAAGAACCGCATCCGCACCGCGTAACCAGCGTACTTTTCGATACCCGCACAATTACCACACCATGTTTGCACCCACCATCCCCAATAAGCGATACTTAACCGTTCCGCATCAACCGGAAAATCGCATTGGAAGAAGGGTCTTGCCCGCATGTCTAACACCCCCGCCGCGAACACTGAAGCGGCCAGCATCAAGCCTCACACTGGAAAACTTGGCGTCATGATTCCCGGCATGGGAGCCGTCGCCACCACCCTCATCGCAGGCGTCGAAGCCATCCGCCGCGGTCTCGCCAAGCCCATCGGCTCCCTGACGCAGATGGGAACCATCCGCCTCGGCAAGCGCACGGACAACAACTCCCCGCTCATCAAGGACTTTGCCGGCCTCTGCCCGCTGGAAGACCTGGTCTTCACCGGCTGGGATATCTTCGGCGGCAACCTCTACGACGCAGCCAAGACCGCACAGGTGCTCGACCGCGACCAGCTTGAAGAGATCCGTCCCTTCCTCGAGTCCATCGAGCCCATGCCCGCCGTCTTCGACCAGCACTACGTCAAGCGCCTCACGGGCCAGAAGATCAAAGTCGGCAAGAACAAGTGCGATCTCGCCAACCAGATCCGCAACGACATCGCCGAGTTCAAGACCAAGACCGATCGCCAGATCATGATCTGGTGCGGCTCCACCGAGATCTATCTCGAGCAGACCGCCGTCCACCAGACCCTCGAAGCCTTCGAGAAGGGTCTCGTCGACAACGACCCCGGCATCTCCCCCTCGATGATGTACGCCTGGGCCGCCCTCAAGGAAGGCATTCCCTTCGCCAACGGCGCACCCAACCTCACCGTCGACATTCCTGCCCTGCAGGAGCTCTCGAAGAAGATGAACGCACCCATCTGCGGCAAGGACTTCAAGACCGGCCAGACCTTCATCAAGACGGTTCTCGCGCCTGCCTTCAAGACCCGCATGCTCGGCGTAGCGGGCTGGTATTCGACGAACATCCTCGGCAACCGCGACGGCGAAGTCCTCGACGATCCCGAATCCTTCAAGACCAAGGAAGTCTCGAAGCTCGGCGTATTGGAACACATCTTCCAGCCTGAGCTTCACCCTGACCTGTACAAGGATCTTTACCACAAGGTTCGCATCAACTATTACCCGCCCCGTGGTGATAATAAAGAGGGTTGGGATAACATCGATATCTTCGGTTGGCTCGGCTACCCGATGCAGATCAAGGTTGACTTCCTCTGCCGCGACTCCATCCTTGCCGCTCCGCTGGCGCTCGACCTGGTCCTCTTCATGGACCTCGCCGCCCGCTCGGAGAAGCTGAAGGGAATCGGCATCCAGGAGTGGCTCAGCTTCTACTTCAAGGACCCTGACACCGCCCCCGGCGTCTACCCGGAGCACGATCTCTTCATCCAGTCCATGAAGCTGAAGAACACCCTCCGCCACATCATGGGCCAGGACCTCATCACCCACCTCGGCCTCGACTACTACGGCGACTAATCCTCGCTGCTCAAAACAGAAAGGCCCGAGGGAACATCCTCGGGCCTTTGTGTTTGCACTGAACTCGGCCTACTCCATTACACTCTGCAACCGGCTCCAAAGCTCTTTCGTCCCGGCCTCGGTCTTCGTCGAAACCGGCAGAATCTCGCTCACTCCATGCGCCTTCTTCAGCGCAGCCAGCGACTTCGCCAGCACATTCCCAGAAATCCTATCCGACTTGGTCCCCACCACCAGGTAAGGCTTCAGCATCGCCTTGAAGAACTCGATCAACTGCGAGTCGTTCGGCTGCGGAGGAATATTCGTATCCACCAGGCAAACCGCCAGCGCCAGCGTCTCCCGCTCAGCCAGATAGGGCTCGATAAACGAAGGCCACTCCGCGGAGATCGACCGCGAGATCTTGGCATACCCATACCCCGGCAGATCGGCAAAGATCATGCTTGGGCGAATCTTCTTCTTATCGCCCGACCCCTCATGCAGCGCAAAGAAGTTGATCGCCCGCGTCCGTCCCGGCGTGGAGGAGGTATGAGCCTGCTTGGACCCCAGCAGCGCATTGATCAGCGAGCTCTTGCCCACATTGGACCGGCCCAGAAAAGCGATCTCAGGCGCGTTATATGTCTTCGCCTCAACAGGGAAGTGCGCCTCGTTCGTCGCCGACAACATAAATTCAGGTGTAAACCGCATCTGCTAAGTGTACCGCCCTACACAGATAAAACGGCTGCAAGCTCAATCCATCGAGCCCGCAGCCGCCAAATCCTGTCTTGATCTTCCTCTACCGAGTCAGCGAACTCCGCAGCCGGAAGGTAATGACCGACTCCGAAGCAATCACCACATCGCGATTGCCCGTATAAGCGCCAGCCGCCGTACCTGCGCCCGCACCCGCCAGGCCGCCGATCAACGCGCCCTTGCCACCGCCTGCCAGGCCGCCGATGATCGCGCCAAGTCCTCCGCCGCCGCCGATAAAGCCAGCTGTCCGCTTCCCGCGTCCCGGGCTCACCTTCTCGTACTCGCTGGACGAGACGTGATCGCGCCCGATGGCTGTGAGTTCGATTCCAAGATCGCCCGCACCCTTGAACCGGCCCTTACCTTTGGCCGCAACCACCTCACCCGAAACGGGCGTTCCGGAAGCAAACACCGTCTGCCCGTGATACACCAGCGGCCTCTCCAGCACGCCGTTCCAACGGTCCCCAACCTCGTTCCGGCTCGCCGCCAGCCCGCCGTTGAGCCGAACCGTAACGGGCGTTCCCGCAGGAACCGTCAACCGCACTGGAGGCGGAGGAGCCTCAGGAGTCATCGCCATCGCAGGGCCAGCCGTCATGGCGGGGCCAGGCGTCATCGCTGCAGGCGCAGGCTGTTGAGAAGCGGGAGCGGGTGCGGGAGTCGGCACCGTCCCAGGCGGCACGGTCACGGCCTGGTTTGGAGCCGGAGCCACACCGCTGGAAGCCGGAGGCGTCACGCCCGCAGGGTAGGTAATCGAGCCGTCAGGATTCGTAATCGACCCATCCAGGTTCCGGATCCCCACCGGTGCCGGAGCCTTCTTCGTGCAGCCCACCTCCATCATCATCGTCCCGCTCAGCAGACATACTGCAGCAAACTTCAGCCCCACACTTCCATGCATCCAGACACTCTTCGTCATCACGTTCTCCTGAAATTTTATCGACTCACCTTCCGTAAGACGCCCAAATCACGCTTCTGGAGGTCCGTCGCCAGCAACCACCATAAAGCAGTTATGCCGCTCATACGCCAGCACGCACAAAAAAGCTCCGCAACCTCTACGCATAACCTGCGTTCAATCTACCGAAGCTGCCTGCCGCAACCGCAGCGCAGTCCAGAGAAAGGGCTCAACATGAAACGTCTCCTGCTCCTCCCCGCCTTTGCGTCGCTTCTTCTCGTCGCCGGCTGTCACGACCACGCCTACTACGCACCGCCTCCGGCCTACGCCCCCAGCAATGCGCTCTTCGATCTCGCCGGTCGCAATGGCTTCCAGATGGGCGCACAGGACGGTGCGCGAGACTCCGGCAGCGGCTATCGCTTTGAGCCCCGCCGCACCCGCGCCTACCACGAGACCCCCGGCTACGACCCCGGCCTCGGACCCTTCGGCCCTTACCAGAACGCCTTCCGCAACTCCTACCTGCACGGCTATGACACCGGTTATTACCACCGGTAGTTCGTCTGAAGTGAAGCGCCATGATCGCCTTTGAGGTCTTCAACGGCGATTATGGCGCGACGCACCTGCCCCTCACCCCTATAATCGGTTCACCGCAACCAAGTGCAACCGCCCATGGGGACTCCGAGCACCACTCACCCAACGCGCCGAAGCCTGTGCCTCCTCATGGCGCTCGTCGTTCTGCTGCTCCCGTCGCAGGCACAAACGACCCAAGCCACCACCGTCCCCATCCTCTTGCCCTCCGGCCTCGTCTATGACGCGCAGGGCAATCTCTACCTCGCCGAAACCGCCGCCCACCTCATCCTGCGCGTCTCGCCTTCGGGAGCCCTGACCATAGTCGCCGGAACCGGAACCCAGGGCTACGCAGGCGACGGCACCCTCCCCACCCAGGCCTTACTCGACTCCCCCACCGCCCTCGCAATCACCCCCACAGGCGATCTCTACCTGGCCGACACTCACAACCACGCTATCCGCCGAATCGACGCCGCAACCCAGATCATCACCACCGTCGCCGGCACCGGCACCCCCGGCCGCAGCCCGGACGGCACCCTCGCCACCAAAGCCCAACTCGACACCCCCACCGCCATAGCCCTTGACTCCTCCCAGAACCTCTACATCGCAGACACCAGAAACCACATCATCCGCCGCGTCGACGCCACCACGCACCTCATCACCACCCTCGCCGGAACCGGCACCCAGGGCTTCTCCGGCGACGCAGGCCCAGCCCTCGCCGCCCAGATCGACACCCCCACCGGCCTCGCCCTCGACGCCTCCAACAACCTCTACCTGGCCGACACCCACAACCACCGCATCCGCCGCATCGACGCCGTCACCCACATCATCACCACCATAGCCGGCAACGGCACCCCCGCATTCACCTCGGACAACATAGCCGCCACATCCGCCACCCTGTACCTCCCCCGAGGCATCACCCTCGACCCCTCCGGCAACCTCCTCATCGCAGACTCCGCCAACCACCGCATCCGCCGCATCGATGCCGTCACCGGCCTCATCACCACCCTTGCCGGCGACGGCACCCAGACCTACGCGGGCGACTCCACCCCCGCTACCACCGCCTCACTCGACACCCCCCGCGCCATCGCTCTCTCGCCCGCCACCCTCCCCACCCTCACCGATACCGCCAACCAGCGCATCCGCCAAATCGATACCGCTGCCGTCATCCATACCATCGCCGGCCTGGGCCTCACCCAGTCCAGCACCCTCCTCCTCACCGCCCCATCCACCATGGCCTATGGCACCGGCTCCGTCCTCGCCACCCTGGCCGCAAGCCCCGCCACCGGCCCCATCACCTTCTTCGAGACCTCGGGCTCACTCCCCCAAACCCTCTCCACCGTCCCGCTCAGCGCCAACTCCGCCACCATGAGCACCGCCGCCTTCAACACCGGCACCCACCACATCGACGCCACCTACTCCGGCGACACCACCCACGCCGCAGCCCAATCCACGACCCTCGCCCTCACCATCGCACCCGCCCAGCTCATCGCCACCCCAATCCCCATCAACCTCCTCTACGGCCAACCCATCCCAACCCTCACCGGCACTTACACCGGCGTCTTGCCTCAAGACGCCAACAAAGTCACCATCACCTATTCGACCCAAGCCACACCCATCTCAAACCCCTCGGCCTATCCCATCACGGCTACTCTCACCGGCAGCGGAGCAGGGAACTACACCCTCGCCACCGCACCCGCCGCCGTCACCATCACCAAGGCCCCCGCCACCCTCACCCTTACCTCACCCACCGCCACATCCTTCGCCATCCACGCCGCCACCACAACCACCGGCACCCCGACAGGAACAGTCTCACTCCTCGACGGCCAAACCCCCATCGCCACCGCCACCCTCACCCCCACAGGCGACGCCACCCTCACCCCATCCCTCACCGCCGGCGGCCACACCCTCACCGCCACCTACCCCGGCAACCCAGACTTCCTCCCCGCCACCTCCACCCCCACCGTCATCACCATCGCCCCCACCGCCGTAGCCGACTTCACCCTCGCCGCCACCGGTCAGACCACCCTCACCGTCCCCTCTGGCACCGCCGCCGCCTTCTCCTTCGCCACCACACCCGTCAACGGCACTCTGTCGAGCCCCATCCAACTCTCCGCCTCCGGTCTCCCCACCGGCGCCACCGCAAGCTTCAACCCGGCTTATCTGCCTCCCGGCGGCTCCATCAACGCCTTCATCCTCACCATCCAGACGCCCAAGCTCGCGCACCTCACCCCACTCTTCCCACCCAGGACCGTCGTACTTTTAGCGATTGCCATGCCACTCCTGTTGCTGCGCAGACGCCGCATCCATACGCTCATCCCAGCGATCCTAGCCACCCTGCTCCTCGCCACCACCACAGCCTGCGGAGACCGAACCAACCTTTCCGCCGCAACCTCAGTCCCCACCCGGACCTACACGATCACCGTCACCGGCACAGCCACGGCCGTCACCGGAGCCACCCTCCAGCACACCGCCACGGTCACGCTCAATCTGCAATAAGAGAAGCTGAGTTACGCGGCCTTGTTCTCCGTCCCGCCCAGCTCACGCGACATCAGAAACACCACGCCCAGCCCGCACAGCAGCACGAAACCCTCCACCCGCTCCGACCGCTTATGCAGCCGGTCAAAGTGCACGCGCGCCGGATGATCCACGCTGACGGAGCTGATATCCCCGTTCGCGCGCCCACGATCCACCTCCATTGCAGGCAGAACATTCCACTGCAGGTAAGCGGTAGCCAGCACCATCACCCCGGCCAGCAGAAACTCCATCTCGTAGCGCCCACGCACCTTCATCGGTGCCTGCGAGAACATGACCCCGGTCACAGCCAGGAACAGCGCACCGCAGATCAGCCCCAGCACATGCAGTTCCCGCAGCGCTGCCCCTACGATCGATCCCGCCAGCGATACTGTAGGCAACACGGAGAACGCCGTCGGGGCCAGCACGAACGCAAAGAAGATCAGTCCGCCCACCCAGATCACCATTGCGATGAGTTGTCCCAGCCGCAGCGCCTGGTTCATCACTCCGGGACCACCTGCACCGTCTCCGCAGCCTTGCCACTCCGAGCCAGCGCCCGCTTCAGCACCACATCCAGCGCAGCCTTCAGCTCCCCATACTGAGCCTCACTCAGCCGGCCCTCAAGACGGTCTGTCTCCACAGCAAACATCTCATCCCGCAGCACCTGCAGCAACCCACCCGGCCCCGCCGGCACATAGCCAGCCCCGGCAACCACCGGAGCAGTGGGGGTCCGCAGCATGATCCCCGCACCCGCCGCAAACACCAGCGCCAGCCCGCCAATAATCCACCACTTGTACTTGGCCCAAGGCTCCAGGTTGCCATCAGAATCCAGCGGATTCCCGATACCCTTACCCGGCTTCGTATCCCCACGCATCTGCTGGCTCGCCTCGCCCGGAGTCTGAGGATCGCCACCCGGTCCAGCCGCGCCCGCATCGGAGGCTCCCGGCCCACCAGCAGTTGGACCACCCGCAGCGCCAGCCGCCGTATCCCTTGGCAGTTCGCCGATGCCGCTCACCGTAAAGTCCAGCGGCTGCGATGGCTGCGCGTTCCGGGCCACATACGTCTGTGCCCCCAACTCCTCCGTCACCGCGCTGTAAGGTGTGCCCTTGCCGGCCGTAAACGTCATGCTCTTCGGCATCATGATCGCGATCGTATCCGTCGCCATCACCGGCCTCGGCTTGAACGTGAAGCTGTCCTTATACGCAATCTTGTACGAGACCTGGAACTCGCTCTCCCCCGGCCTGATCGGGAAGATCATCGTGTACTTGTTCGGCTCTCCCTCCGGCACCAGCGGGCTCTGCACCGCCATGCCACCCGGAGCCTTCGCCGCCGCGCCTTCCACCGTCGCACCCGCCGGCAGATACAGCTCAAACGGATGCTCGCTCATCAGCGTCTTCGCCGGCGACGACTCGTTCTTCACAAAAAAGTGTTCGACAACCTTCAGCCCGCCGCCGCTCGCATCCGTCTGCAGCCGCATCACGTCCGCATCCAGCGTCACGCCATCCACCTGCGCCGCCGCCGTATAGACATCCATCTCAACCGACTGCGTCCCCGGCTGAATCGGCTTGAAGTAGTTCGCCTTGTCATGCGTCACGCGCAGCAGGTGCAGCCCGTCGTTCGGCACCTCGATCGAGAACCGTCCCTTGCTGTCGGTCTTGGCCCGAGCCAGCTCCTGCATCCCCTGCGCCAGCCGCAGCAGCACCACGTCGTCGCCGCCTGACGGCTTACCCGTAGTCCGGTTCGTCACCACACCCGTCACCGGAGCCGCAAACGCCACACCACCCAGCATCGCCAAGGCAACGCCACAAAACGCCAATTTACGCAGGAAATTCGATCGAAGACTCACCCATCAAGTCTACCGCGAGCAAGCACTTACTGAGCACTGACCACAGAGAACTGCTGACCGTTTACCGGCCCCGCCGCATCCCGCGCGCCTCGAGCCCTTCCATCTCCCCAATCACCTTAGCCGCCTCATCCTCAAGACCCGCCCGCTGCTCCGCGTAGTCGTCCTCCGGATACTTCCCAGCCAGGTACTCGAAGTTCAGGTCGCGCAGGTTTTCGTAGATCGCATCCCTGCGCTCCCTCAGATAATCCACCCGAGTCTTATCCGCCTGTACAAACGGATTCCGCTCCGGCCAGAAGATAAACGCAAAGCACATCAGCGACAGCACCACTCCAGCAATCAAACTCATCAGAACTCCGTCTCCCGCCGTATCCGTTCGCGCAGCGCATCATCCACCGGCAGAGAAGCGCCGCCACCCGCCATTACAACCCCACTCCGCTTCTGCGACCAGGCCCTCACCAGAAATCCAGTACCCACAGTCGCAATCAAAAACATAGCGACCGGAATCGCCCAAGCGACATTATCGAATCCACCACGAATCGGAGCAGCCAGCACGGTCGCCCCATACTTCCCCACAAACCAGTTCAGCACCAGCGAGTCCGCGCCCGTCCCATTCGGCCCTGCCAACTGATCCCGCAACTCTCCAATCATCCGCGAAGAGTCCGGGCACCCAACATGGTTGCACTCAAGCAGCACCTGCCCACACCCGCACACGCACATCATGTTGTGCCCAATCCGCCCAAACCGAGCCGAAGGATCACTCGAAGGCGCAGCCCCCAACATCACCACCGCCAGCAAGCAAACCAAAGCCCCAGACCAAACCCGCCGTGAAAAACAAGAAAAAGCAGTCGCCTTAGATCCGCCTTGATCGTTCTTATCCTTTTTTATCCCCATAGTCCGTTGCGGTTGTCGTTGCACTTCAAACACGAGCCACCTCCGCCCCAACCGGCACCGCAGCCGTCGCCGTCTCACGTCGCCGAGCCACAGCGCTAGGCGCCAGCGCAAACAAAGTTCCAGCCACCACGATCAGCACTCCAATCCAGATCCACGCAATCAAGGGGTTCAGAAACACCTTGATGATTGGACGGCTGGTATCCGGATTCCGCCCCATGAAGATGACATACAGGTCAGAGATCGCAGTCGAGTGCAGCGCCACCACGGTCGAGGTCGTCTGGCTTGCATGATAGAACCTCAGCTCCGGCGCAAGCTGCGTCACAGCCTTCCCGCCCCGCGTCACATCCAGCAGCGCAAAATCCGTGTCGTAGTTCGCATTCGAGTCCTGCGTGTAGCTCTGGCACGTCAGCTTGTAAGGCCCAATCGAGACCGAGTCCCCAAACCCCATCTCCTTCTCACGCGACTGGTTGAACGCCCCACCCGCAATCCCGATGAACATCACCACGATCCCGAAGTGAACCAGATACCCGCCATACCGACGCGTATTCCGCCGCATCAGCGTCGCCGCAGCCATCACCAGGTTCGTTCCGTTCTGCACCCGGACCACATTCGCACCGCGCAGGAACTCAGACAGAATCGCCGTCACAACCCCTGCCGCCAGCGAGAACGCCAGCAGGCTGAACGTCTGCGCCTGCCAGTCATCCCCCGCCGACCACGGTCTGATCCCGCCGATCATCAGCCCCACCAGGCTCACGCCAAACGCAATCCCCGGCAGGATAAAGTTCCGCCGGATCGAACGCAGCGAAGTCGAACGCCAGGCCAGCAACGGCCCAATCCCGGTCAGCAGCAGCAGAAACAGCCCAATCGGAATGTTGACCCGGTTGTAGTACGGCGCGCCCATCGTGGTCTTCGTGCCTTCCACATACTCGCTCAGCACCGGGAACAGCGTTCCCACCAGCACCGTCAGGCAAGCCACCAGCAGAATCATGTTGTTGAACAGAAAGCTCGACTCCCGGCTCACCAGCGATTCCAGCCGATTCTCGCTCTTCAGATGATCCCGCTGCATAAAGTACGTGAACAGGCACACCGCCAGCACGATCGCCATGAAGCTCGTAAACCAGTACCCAATCGAGCTCTGCGCAAAGGCATGAACACTGCTCACCAGCCCCGCACGAGTCAGCAGGGTCCCCAGCAGCGTAAGCAGGAAGGTGCTGAAGATCAGCCACACGTTCCAGCTCTTCATCATGCCGCGCTTCTCCTGCATCATCACGGAATGGAGGAAAGCAGTGCCCGTAAGCCAGGGCATCAACGAAGCGTTCTCAACCGGGTCCCAACCCCAGTACCCGCCCCAACCCAGCACGCTATAAGCCCAGTGCGCCCCCAGGAAGATCCCGCAGGTCAGGAACATCCACGTCACCATCGTCCACCGGCGCGTGATGTGAATCCACTTCTCACCCGGATACCGCATCATCAGCGCACCCAGCGCAAAGGCGAAAGGGACCGTGAAACCCACATAGCCGAGGTAAAGCATCGGAGGATGGATCACCATCTCCGGATACTGCAGCAGCGGATTCAGCCCAAACCCATCCAGAGCCAAGGGCCCCGGCTCGATCGCAAACGGTGGTGCCGCAAAGTTCAGCAGCGTCAGAAAGAACACCTGCACCGCAGCCAGAATCACACTCGCAAAAGCGCTCAGCCGAACGTCGACCTTATGCCGCACCCGCAGCACAAACCCATAGCTCGCCAGCAGCATTGTCCAAAGCAGCAGGGAGCCTTCCTGCCCACTCCAAAGCGCTGAAAACTTGTAAACCGAACTCAGCTCCCGGTTCGTATGGTGCATGACATAGCTGACCGAGTAGTCGTTCGTAAACGCCGCCCAGATCAGCGCGAACGCCGCGCATCCCACTGCCACAAAACTCGAAATCCCAGCCCGCCGCGAGGTCTCCTGCAGCTTGCTGCTCACTGCCAGACCTGCGCTTCCAGTCGCCTGCGCACGAGACCGCCACAGCGCAATCGCGCCTGCGACAAACGTATAGATACAAAGCATCAGCGCCAGCAACAAACAGAAGCTGCCGAACTCGGGCATAGGGTGCGGGGTCATCGGAGCGGGAAAACCTCAACCTCTATTCTCGCAGCAATCCCCCATACAGGCCATCCAATCGCCGTTTACCGAACGCCGCTAACCTAAAGGATGACGCCAGCCTCAATCGAATGGATTAAACCCGCACGAGCGAGTGAACGCTCGCCAACAGGTGATCCGGCAGCAGAGGCTTCCGGCGGAACATGACATTCATCCCCACGTACTGTTCTTCCGCCTCTTCAAGCCCGCTGATCACCAGCACCGGCAAAACCGGATGGCTCTTGCGCAACTCCCCCACAAACTCTGATCCCGTCATCCCCGGCATCAGGTGATCCGTAATCACCAGTTTAATCTCGGCAGGGAAGTCATTGGCCTGGAACTGCTCCAGCGCTCTCACCGGATTCAACGCCGCAATCACAAAATATCCGGCACGCTTCAGGATCGTCTGCCGGGTCGCTGCCTGCACTGCATTGTCGTCGATCAGCAAAATAGCCGTCTCGTCTGCCTTTGCCTCTTCAACCCGTTCTGTTCCGTTCAAATCCATGCCGTTACTTCTCCTGCCAGTCGCACACGGTGGCTCAGGCGTTCTTTGTGTGGTCTAACCTCTGTAGATGCCGGTTAACCGCGTCCGGTCATCTGGTTGCCTGCCCAAAAATGTAATTTCTTCCGCTTCATGGACCAAACTTCCCAAAACCGGTAAAGTTCTCTCAGAAACTCACAGGAAAATCGCTTCACCTCAATCCTAGCGGCATCCGCTTACAACGCGCAAAGCAACCAAGGACCTCATGATCCCCCAGGCAGCCCATCTTTCCCCAGTCGACTGGCTCATCATGCTCGTCTACTTCAGCTTCGTCCTCGGCATCGGCTTCGCCCTCAAGCGCTACATGCGCACCTCAAACGACTTCTTCCTCGCCGGCCGAGCAATCCCCGCCTGGGTCTGCGGACTCGCCTTCATCTCCGCCAACCTCGGAGCCCAGGAGGTCATCGGCATGGGTGCCTCCGGTGCCAAGTACGGCATCATCACCAGCCACTTCTACTGGATCGGCGCGATCCCGGCCATGGTCTTCGTCGGCATCTTCATGATGCCGTTCTACTACGGCTCAAAGGCCCGCAGCGTGCCGGAGTACCTCCGCATGCGCTTCGACGAGAAGACCCGTGCCCTCAACGCCATCTCCTTCGCCTTCATGACCGTCATCTCGTCCGGCATCAGCATGTATGCCATGGCCCTGCTCATCCAGACCCTCGGCCTCTTCCATGGCATCATCCCGGACCAGTACATCTTCCACGTCTCCGTCATCCTCTCGGGCCTCATCGTCCTCGGCTACATCTTCCTCGGCGGCCTCACCAGCGCCATTTATAACGAGGTCCTGCAGTTCTTCCTCATCGTCGCGGGCTTCGCGCCCCTCGTCTGGATCGGCCTACGCAACGTAGGCGGCTGGCAGGGAATCAAGCAGACTCTCCCCGCCACCATGACGCACTCCTGGCGCGGCATGGCGCACGCGTCTACAAATAGTCTTGGAGTCGAATGGGTTGGATTAGCCATGGGCCTCGGCTTCGTCCTCTCCTTCGGCTACTGGTGTACAGACTTCCTCGTCATCCAGCGCGCCATGGCCGCCGACTCAGAGGTCTCTGCTCGCCGCGTCCCCCTCATCGCCGCCATCCCCAAGATGTTCTTCCCCTTCCTGGTCATCCTCCCCGGCCTCATCGCCGTAACGGTCACCAGCCACATGGCCTCTACTCCGGCCCCGTCTTACCAATCACCCACCACTCACCACTCATCCCTGCCGCTCGACGAGGCCCATCCCCACGGCATCATCCCGGAAAAGCTGAACCCCGTCACCGGCCAGCCCATGCTCTCCGCCGATGGAACTCCCGTCTACAACTACGATCTCGCCATCCCCGTCATGCTGCTGCGCTTCTTCCCCACAGGCATCCTCGGCCTGGGCCTGACGGCGTTGTTGGCAAGCTTCATGTCCGGCATGGCCGGCAACGTCACCGCCTTCAACACCGTCTGGACCTACGACATCTACCAGGCCTACATCAACAAGCGCGGCACGGACGAGCACTATCTCTGGATGGGCCGCATGGCCACCATCGGGGGCGTGCTGCTCTCCATCGGAGCAGCCTACCTCGCCACCAGCTTCAACAACATCATGGACGCCCTCCAGCTGATCTTCTCGTTGGTCAACGCGCCCCTCTTCGCCACGTTCTTACTCGGCATGTTCTGGAAACGAACCACCGGCCACGCCGCCTTCACCGGGCTATTAGCGGGAACGGGCGCGGCGCTTTTACATCACGGCCTCACCCTCCCAGCCGACGCCACCCCCGGGATCCACGGGGCCTGGCTGCACCTGGTCCATACCTACCCGTCGGACATGGCGCAAAACTTCTGGACCGCCATCTTCGCCTTCTCGGTCAATCTCATCGTCACCGCAGCCGTCTC
The DNA here is from genome assembly GCF_000178975.2 of Granulicella tundricola MP5ACTX9. Taxonomy (NCBI): domain Bacteria; kingdom Pseudomonadati; phylum Acidobacteriota; class Terriglobia; order Terriglobales; family Acidobacteriaceae; genus Granulicella; species Granulicella tundricola. The sequence goes on from NC_015064.1 coordinate 1,874,908, forward strand.
GCTGATCACCGAGCCACGCCGCGAGGCCGAACTCGTAGGCCTCGTCTACTCCCTCACACCCAAGCCCATCGAGACCCACCTCACCTGGTACCAGAAGCCCGCCACCCTCGGCGCCGCCGTGCTCGCCATGCTGGTCGTCCTCAACCTCATCTTCGCCTGACCTTTACAGTCTGACTAAGCCACGGCTGTCTGGTCCCTATACCCAGCCAGCAGCCCGGCAATAGAAATATCTTCATCCAGGCCCTCCCAATGGAGACCCCGGCTGCTGATTGCTACACCCTCCCGCTGCTCCGGAGTAGCCTGCAGCAAACGAGGAAACCAAGCTAGCGGCACGCCCAAGGTTCGTCCGTCGCTTAGCTCAATCCACATACTGTCGGCATCGAAACGAACCAGCATTGCCTTAACTAAAGAATTCACTCCATGCCCTCTCGATCAACTCGCGCCGCCAAAGCAGAAGTTCCATCAACTCCCGCTGCGTCCGTGCGTCATAACCCGTCATTGTAGGCCAGCAAAACGTTTGGACGCAGCCAGAACTTCGCTTCGTTCTCACCCTGCCGAATATGAATATGCACCGGTTAAGGAGGATTCCCTTTATTGGAATAGAAGAAAAACGTAAACCCACGCTCTCGGAACACCACCGGCATGGCACCATACTACCAACGCCTTTCACTGCTTTTGACAGCGCTATGCTGCCTCACACTGGAGCCTCACATGGGTCTCGACATCCGCATCCCTCTCGGCCTCATCTTCCTCATCACCGGCGGAATCATGGCCCTCTACGGCTTCGTCACCCGTCACGACGCAGCCCTCTATGCGCCATCCATGGGCGTCAATCTGAACCTCACCTGGGGAGCCCTGATGGCTGTCTTCGGCCTCGTCATGTTCCTCGTCGGCCGCCGCCAGAAGTGGCAGGACGACCCCGTCACCCCTCGCCCCTGGGAGCGCGACGCCACCACCAAACCCCGCCACTAACCTTCGCAGCCGTGGCCGCGGCATCGTGGAATAAACCACCGACCGGCGAAAATCGAGTGTCTTCTTAAGCACATACTGAGAAATTCAAATCCCGAAATGGGAATCTGAGATATCAGGTGTCACCTTTCATTGAAATTCGCTTGAACTCCTCTCCCCGTTCCGAGCAGCATGAAAACAAATGACACCTCAATCAGCCTTCGCGGTCCCGACGCATTCGCAATCCGCTTCCCCGGCAGTCCAGGCGCTGATCATGGCACGCGGCCGCATGGCCGACGCCGTCCGCACCTGGAACTGGTCCGCCACGCCCCTCGGCCGCATCGAGCAATGGCCTGAGCCCCTCCTCGCCCACGTCAATCTCGCCCTGTCCTTCCCCATTCCGGCAGTCGTCCACTGGGGTCCGGAGATGCACATGGTCTTCAACGACGCGTACGCAGAGCTCCTCGGACCTGAAGGCCACACCTACCTCGGCCAATCTGCCCCCATCGTCTGGAAACCCCTCTGGCCCCAGATCGAATCGCTGTACAGCAGCGTCCGCCGGACAGGCGAGTCTATCTCCGGTAATGACCTCCTCATTCCCGTCGATCGCGACGGAACCCTCCGCGACGTCTTCTGGTCCTACGCGATCGCCCCCATCCACCATCAGCAGACCGTCGCTGGAATCTTCAACACCGCACGCGACACCACCGCCACCGTCGCATCGTTCAACGCACTCGTCCAAAGTGACGAGCGCCTCCGCCTCGCGCTCTCCGCCAGCGATTGCATCGGCATCTGGGACTGGCACATTCCCTCGGACATCATCCACGCGGAGCAGGACTTCGCTCTCTTTTACGGCCAGGATCCCCAGCGCGCCAGGCTCGGCATCCCCAGAACCGAATACTTCGAAAAGGTCCACCCGGACGACCGCGTGCCGCTCGACGACGCCCTCTGGTATGCCATCCAGAACTTTACCGAGGTCCTCGCGGACTACCGTCTTCTCCCGCCCGACGGCTCCGTCCGCTGGGTCCAGGCCAAGGGCCGCTGTTTCTATGCAGAGGACGGCTCTCCCACCCGCTTCTCCGGCATCAGCATCGATATCACCCGCCGCAAGATCGCAGAGGCCGCCCTGGCCGAGACGCGCATGACGGCCGCCGCGCAACCACCCAAAGTCGCCCTCGCCCCCAAAATCGAAGCCCCCCTGGCCTCCATCGCCACGATCCTCCGCCTCGCCCGCTCCACCGACGACCTCACGGAGGTCCAGCGCTTCCTCGTCGTCGCAGAGCGCGAGGTTAACCGCATCGCCGACCTCGCCTGCCCGCCTGCCGAATCCACATCAGACGCCCCCCAATCCGCCCCCGCGCCCATCCTCCCACCCGCCACCCCCACGCTCCTCTGGCACATGGAGATTCTCGTCAGCACCATCGCCCGCTCTCTCGCGGAGCGCAAGGATGACGTCCGCGTCAGCATCATGCGTCGCGCAGAGGGCATCACTTTCCTCCTCCAGGTCGCCGCCGACGATCTCGCCCGCGTCCTTGGACCCCAGGGCCGCACCGCCCAGTCCATGCGTTCGCTCCTGGACGCTGCCGGTATCCGCAGCAACCAGCAATTTTCGCTCGATATTGAAGCCACCTAGCGAGTCCCAAAACGGCCCCGTCACATGACCAAGAAACACCGTTAATCGTTCCACAACCCAACCCTTGCGATAATGGACTATGAAGCGCCGCATCATCAGCCATTACGAGTTCGTCCGCAAGATCGGAGCAGGCGGCTCCGGAGTCGTCTTCCTCGCCACCGACACGCTGCTCCAGCGCCCCGTCGTCCTCAAGCTCCTCAAGCGCGGCGCGCTCACCGCCGAGCAGGTTCGCACCACCCAGCTCCGTGAGGCACGCCTGGCCTCCGCCATCGATCACCCCAACGTCTGCGCCATCTATGAGGTCGGCGAAGTCCCCGCAGAGTCCGGCGACGGTGCCGAAGCCTACATCGTCATGCAGTACATCCCCGGCCAGGCGCTCGACAAGCTCATAGCCGCCGGCCCCGCCAACCTCCAGCTCGTCCTCTCCGCCGGCATTCAGATTGCGGACGGTCTAGCCGCCGCGCACTCCCTCGGCATCTTCCATCGCGACCTCAAGCCCGCCAACGTCATGCTGACCGAAGGCGGCCTCATCAAGATCCTCGACTTCGGCCTCGCCCGCCGCCTCAATCTCGACGAGACCGAGTTCGATCCCAGCGGTAACTCCGGCACCGCCGGCCGTCGCCCCGTCCCACCCCCCGGAGCCACTTACACCGCACGCGGCGGCACCATCGCGTACATGGCGCCGGAGCAGTTCGTCACCGGCCAGTCCTCCGTCCAGTCGGACCTCTTCGCCCTCGGCCTCATCCTGTACGAGCTCGTCACCGGCCGCCACCCCTTCCATCGCCCGGACGCACCGGAGTTCCAGTCCATCCGCGCCATCCAGTTCGCAGACCCTACCCCCCCGCGCGAGATCAACCGCAACATCCCCATCGAGCTCCAGTCCGTCATCCTCCGCTGCCTGGAAAAGCAGCCCAGCGCCCGTTTCGCCTCCGCAGCGGACCTCCGAGAAGCCCTCAAGACCATCATGATGGCCCACCAGCTCGATACCGTAGGTCCCCCCGGCGAATCCGTCACCCTCCTCCCCTCCCAACGCCCCCCGGCGGTTGAAACCCCGGAAGAAGAAAAGCGCACCACCGGCATCCTCTCCATGCTGGCGGAGCGTTTCCGCGAGTCCGGCCCCACCGCCACCACCGCGAAGCAAAACACCCTCGTCGTCCTGCCCTTCATCAACTTCGGCACCTCCAGCAAGCAGAACGAGTCCCAGCCTTCGCCCCTCTACGGGTACGCCCTGGCCGACGCCCTCGCCGCCCGCCTCGCGCGCATGCCTTCCCTCATCGTCCGCCCCTCGTCTTCACTAGCAACCATCCCAACGCATCAGCTTGATCCCTTGGCGATAGGCCGCAAGCTCCTCGTCCACTACGTCCTCGCCGGCAACTTCCTCCGCTCGGACCAGGGCTTCGACCTCAACTGGCAGCTCCTCGACGTCAACGGCCAATCCGTCCGCACCGGCGGCAGCATCAGCGTCGCCAGCTTTGACCTCGTCGCCGTCCAGACCGAGATCTCCAACGAAGTCTTCTCCACCCTCCAGGGCATCGGCGGCCTCACCACCAGCCATCACGCCGCCCAGCCCTCATCCCTCTCCCAGGACAACTCGGAGGACTACCTCCAGGCCCGAGCCGTCCTCAGCTCCTTCATGTCCCGCACCGGCAGCAGGGAAGACCTGGACCGCGCCCGCGAGCTCTTCGAGTCCGTCACCACCCAGGACGTCGACTTTGCCCCCGGCTGGTCCGGCCTCGGCATCACGCACCTCCAGTACGCCTCCCACGGCCTCGGCGGCCAGATGCATGTCCTGGAAGCTCGCCGCGCCTTCGATAAAGCCCTCCAGCTTGACCCCGGCTCGGTCGAGTCCAACCTCTACCGCGTCTACATGCTCCTCAGCCGAGGCGAAAAGGAATCCGCCCGTCACGGCATCGAGAACCTCCTCCAGTCCGCCGGCAACGACTGGAACGTCCACCTCGTAGCCGGCCAGACCCTACGCATCGACGGCATGTACGAAGAAGCCCTCGAGCAGTTCAACACTGCCCTCCGCCTCAACCCCTCGAACGCCGCCCTCATCTACAACAACCGCGCCCGAGTCTTCCAATATCAAAATCAACTCGAACTAGCCGCCGACGAGTTGGAAAAAGGCCTAACCCTCGAACCCAAGCAGCCTCTCCTCCGCATCTCCCTCGGCTACCAGCAGATGCGCACCGGAGACCTGGCCAAGGCCATCGAGACCCTCGAAAAGGTGACCAGCGAAGAGAAGTCCCTCCGCATCGTCTACCCCACCATCGCCCTTTGCTACGTGCAGTTGGGCGACCGCGAAAAAGCCGCCACCTTCATCGTCGACGAGACCCTGAGCGCCGCGGAAGCCGACTCCGAGATGGCCTACCGCCTCGCAACCTACTTCGCCCTTGAAGGCGACGAGTCCGAAGCCCTCCACTGGCTCCGCCGCGCCATCTATCTCGGTAACGAGAACTACCCCTGGTTCTCCATCAACCCCGCCTGGCGCAAACTAGGCGGCCACGGAGACTTCGAAAGAATCCTCGAAGACCTGAAAAAGTCCTTCCGCAAAAACCAGAAAAACTGGCGCCGCCTCCTGGCCCAACTCCGCGACTAAAAATCAGACCACCAAACAGCTCCAAAACAATCAGCCTCTAACAAAACAATCCCCACAAACAAAAGGGCTCCCACCGAAAGAGGAGCCCTCCACAAATCAAAATCAGTCTTGATCGCTTTTATCCCTTTTTATTCCCGTAATCTTTGTCCTTAAACCCCACCCACAGTCAGCGGAGTCGTCAGCGCAAACGTAATCTTCGTATCCACCGGCAGCTCCGTCTGCCGATCCTGCTTCAACCACCAGGCCGTACTCACGCCAGCCCCAATCCCAGCCCCAACCAGCGCACCAACCCCGCCGCCAAACACCGCACCCGCAGCGGCACCGGCACCCGTCGTCAGAGACATGGCAGTCAACGTCTTACCCACATGATCCTTGCGCAGGATCGTGCCTTCATGATCAACCTTCGTCTCGTTATAAAGAGACGTGTCGATCACCTGTCCCTTGATCATGTACTTCGTTCCATCCGGCAGCGTCACGCTCAGCGGCTGCAGATGGATCGAAGCCGAACCCGAGATCCGCCGCCCTCCATGCACATCCGTCACCCGTCCAAACATAATCGAGCCAGCCGGAATCAGCACCCGCCCATCCCGCTCCACCGGCTCCAGCAGATCCGCATGGAACTCCTGCCCGGCAATCGTCCCCGTCGTCGTCAATCCCTCATGCATCCGAACCTTGAACAGCGTTCCCAGCGGAAGCTGGTTGGATGGACCCTCCACCCGCGTTACGATCCCCGCATCCGGATCAGGCAGCGCACCCGTCAAAGGCCGGCGATCCATCGCCCGGATCGCCACCGCATCGTCCTTCTCGGTCACATTCGTGTGCTCATCGGCCTTCAGTTCAGCCCTCGCTTCGAGCGCAGGCTCCGTCCGAACCTTGAGCATTGGCTCAGTGGGAGCCTTCGCAGGCGTCATCACCACGGAAGGCAGCGCCCCACCCTCATACACCACCGGCTGCGAGATCCCTTCAGAGCTCGTCGTCACCGGAACCTGCTCCGGCTTGCTCACACCCTGCATCTGCCCAAACAATGGAGCCGCCGCACACACCAGCACCGCCGCCAAACCCAACCCAGTCGTCTTCATCATGATCTCCACGGCCCGGAAAACTCACGAACCACTACTCGCCAGCCTAGAGCCCAAGTTGCCCCATAGCCACCCAAATCCCCTACAAGGAATCCCCCAAGCCAACACCACCCACTCATCCGTTCTGATCCGTCTTCCTCTCTCCTATCCGCGTTACGCCTTTCCTTTCATCCGTTCACAATCTCACTTTGCTAGAATCGCCCAAGTGAAACCGCCGCCCATAGAGCTAGTCAACACCATCGCCGGAGCCACACCAGGCTCCGCACCCATCCCGGTCGACCGTCGCCCAAAGCTCAACGACCGTCTCCGCCACCGCATCGTCGCGGCATCCACCTATTCAGACTCAAAGGAAAACATGACCGACATCGTCTCCATCACCGCCCGCGAAATCCTCGACTCCCGCGGAAACCCCACTGTAGAAGCTGACGTCCTCCTCTCCGGCGGTGCCATGGGCCGCGCCGCCGTCCCCTCCGGTGCCTCCACCGGTGAGCATGAGGCCGTAGAGCTCCGTGACGGCGACGAATCCCACTACCTCGGCAAAGGCGTCCTCTCCGCCGTTGATAACGTAGAGTCCATCCTCTCGCCCGAGCTCATCGGCATGGACGCTACCAACCAGCGCCTCCTCGATGCCACCATGATCGCCATCGACGGCACGGAAAACAAATCCCGCCTCGGCGCCAACGCCATCCTCGCCGTCTCCATGGCCGCCTGCCGAGCCTCCTCCGCAGCCCTCAAGCTCCCGCTCTACCGCTACCTCGGCGGCGTCAACGCCTGCCTCCTCCCCACGCCCATGATGAACATCCTCAACGGCGGCTCCCACGCAGACTCCAACGTGGACTTCCAGGAGTTCATGATCATGCCCGTAGGCGCAGAGACCTTCTCGGACGCCCTCCGCCAGGGCACCGAGGTCTTCCACACCCTCAAGTCCGTTCTCAAGAAGAAGGGCTACAGCACCGCCGTAGGCGATGAGGGAGGCTTCGCCCCCAACCTCAAGTCCAACGCAGAAGCCATCGAGCTCATCCTGGAAGCGATCGAAAAACTAGGCCTTACGCCAGGCGAAGACATCGCCATCGCCCTCGATCCCGCAAGCTCAGAGTTCTACAACAAGGAGACAGGGAAGTACGTCTTCAAGAAGTCAGACAAGTCAGAGCGTGACTCCCACCAGATGGCAGACTTCTGGATCGACTGGGCTCGCCAATACCCCATCGTCAGCATCGAAGACGGCCTCGCAGAAGACGACTGGACCGGCTGGCAGTACCTCACCGAGCAGATCGGCGGAAACATCCAGCTCGTAGGCGACGACCTCTTCGTCACCAACACCCAGCGTCTCCGCCAGGGTATCGAGCAGAAGTGCGGCAACTCCATCCTCATCAAGGTCAACCAGATCGGCACCATCTCTGAAACCCTGGACGCCATCGAGCTCGGCCGCCGCTTCGGCTTCACCTCGATCATCAGCCACCGCTCCGGCGAGACCGAAGATACCTTCATCGCGGACCTCGCCGTAGGCACCGGAGCCGGCCAGATCAAAACCGGCAGCGCCTCCCGCACAGACCGCATCGCCAAATACAACCAGCTCCTCCGCATCGAAGAGCAGCTGGGCCAGTCCGCCGAATTCCTCGGAATCGAATCCCTCAACTACAGCGAATAACCCCAAGCAAATCACACAGAAGCAGCAAAAAGAGAGAACACAGAACCCCTCTGTGTTCTCTCTTTTTCTCCGTGCCTCCGTGATTCGCTTTCGGTTTTACTGGACCAGCTCGGTCGTAGTAGCCGTCAGCGTACAAGCCGTAGTCGGCCTTCCAAACATCGCAAAGCTGCAAAGCGAATAATTCAGCGTCACCACGGCCGGCGTATTGATCGTCAGGTTGCCCGCAGCCCCGGAGTACGTACTCGCACTCGAGCAGTTCGGCCCCGTATACGTATTCCCATTCAACGAAATCGTCAGCGTCATGTAGTTCGTATTCAGACTCGGCGCCGCGTTGATGATCGAGTACGCAGCTGTCCAGCACGGATCCACCGTCTGCCCCCGGCTCACCGCCAGCTGCCGAGCCGCCTCGTTCGTCGCATCCGTCAGCACCATGTAGCTCCGCAGCGAGAGCCCGTACGTACACATCCCGGTCACCAGCAGCAGCAGCATCGGCAGCACCAGCGCGAGCTCCAGCGCCGCCTGCCCATCCTCACCCGTAACTCGTCCCGCCACTGCCTTCCGCTTCCCCGCCGCTGTCTTCTGCTCCATAGTCGAACTCCGTACCCCAGCCTACGCACCCCACCCCACCCCGCCCATTGCACTTTCGTCGTACCCCTGTCATCTCCCAACCAAAGTCCCCTCGTACTCCACCTTTGGGGAATATCTGCTCCCCCACCAGACGAGTACCCTTTGGAACATCGGCCCACTCCCGGAACCCTTTAGCCACTCCGCGTCTCCCACATGCTAAAGCTCCGGACGCATCCAGCCGTTGAGGTTACAGAAGCATGACCCCGAACCACCATCGCGCCCCAGATCACGGAGCACCCATTTCGAACACCCCACACTCCGCGCGTGCCTTCACCGCAGAAGACGGTTCCTCCCTCGTCGAGTTCGCACTTACCCTCCCCATGTTCATGCTCGTCGTCACCGGCGTTCTCTACCTCGGCATCGTTCTCTTCAACTTCATCACCCTCACGGAAGCCACCCAGTTCTCCGCACGCCAGATGATGATCAGCCGAGGCCAGACTACTGACCCCTGCGCCCTCTTCATCAGCACCTTCTATAACTCCGCCCCCACCCTCACCCACAGCAATCTCACCTTCTCCTTCAGCCTCAACGGCACGCAATACCTCTCGACCACCTCCTGCCCCGCCGGCGTAAACAACATGGTCCTCGGCAGTGAAGCCATCGTCCTCGTCACCTACCCCGCCAAGCTCGCCCTCGTCGGCGACGTCATCTCACCCGGCTTTAACCTCAGCGACCAGGAGCTGGAGCAGATCCAATGAATCGCCTCAACAAGCTCTTCTGCCTCTTCCTCCGCGACCAGCGCGGACAGGTCCTCCCCATCGCCGGTCTCATGATGTTCGTCATCACCGCCATGATCGGCCTTGTCGTGGACGTAGGACACATCTATCTCTGCCAGCGTGAGCTCCAGGCCTCCTCCGACGCCGCCGCCCTTGCCGGTGCTGAGATCATCCCCACCGCCACGACTGCCGCCGCCGTCTATGCCAAGGCCACGGCCTACAGCTCCACGACCGGCGCAGCCAATGTCTACAAGAACATGACCAACATCACCATGGTCTCCGGCTACCCCATCCTCAAGTGCCTCTCCACCATGCAGACCCAGGGCATCTCGTGCGTCGGCCCGCTTTCCTATAACTCCATCCAGGTCATGCAGCAGGCCGTCGTCCCGCTCTACTTCGCACGCATCATCGGTCGCTCCAGCATGACCATCAGCGCTACCTCCACCGCGGCAAAAGGCGGTGCCTCCTCCCGCCCGTACAACGTCGCTCTCGTCCTCGATACCACCTACTCTGAAATCTCGTATGACTCCGACTGCGGAAACAGCCAGATGCTCTGCACCCTCCAGGGCGTCCAGATCCTCCTCAATCAGCTCGATCCCTGCGGAACCAGCGTCACCACCTGCTCCGTCACCAGCGGCCAGGCCACCAACTCCGTCGTCCGCGTCGGCATCTTCACCTTCCCCCAGATGGTCACCTCCACTGTCAGCTCGGACTATGACTGCTCCAGCAACACCCCAGCCAACACCGTCTACACCTTCCCCATCCCCGGTGCCGGCACCTACGCCCCAAGCAGTTCAACCTACCGGGTTCTCGACTTTCAAAGCGACTACCGCGTCGGCGATACTTCCACAAGCTTGAACCAGGCCTCCAATCTCACGAAAGCCGTCGGGGGCTTCTCCGGATGCACGGGAATCTACCCCGCGACATCGGCCTCTCAATCCAACTTTCAGGCCACCTCCGGGCAATATGGAACCTACTACCCATCCACCATCTACGCCGCTCAGTCCTCGCTGATTCACGAGCAAACCTTATTCCCGGACTCCCAGAACGTCATGATCATCATTGGAGATGGAAACGCCACCGCGCCTCAGACCAACAATGGCTACCCCGTCATGAGCACCACTGCCTCTGTATCGGCTACCCCAGGTGCTTCAACATTGGCAGGCACATCCAGCGGCCTCTACCCCTCCTGGAACGGAGAGTGTGGCCAGGCCATAACCGCCGCAAACTTCGCAACATCCCAGGGAACTCGTGTCTACACCGTTGCCTACGGCTCCCCATCCGCAGGCTGCGCCTCAGACCAGAGCGGACAAGGAAAGATCCCAGGCCTCTACCCCAATGTCCTCCCCTGCAATGAGATGGCTCAGATGGCCTCTGCTTCCTACTACTTCTTCTCGGACTTCAAGCAATCCGGCTCCGGCAGCGTCTGTACCGCCGCCCAGGTCATGGTCGAACTCTCCGACATCTTCCTCCAGATCGCCGGAGACCTCACCGTAGCCCGCCTTATCCCCAACTCCACCACCTGATCCTTCCACAAATCCGGGTGCCCCATGTTCCGATTCCGGGACGTGGGTTTCCAGGGAAGCCTGATTCGCCCCTTTGTCCTCCACGCAACCCACCGTGCCCCTCTTTCTGTGCATCATAAGATGGAAAGAGAATACGGTCGGATCACCCCCCTTACGAGAAGGGGAGAGAAGTGAAGGCCTCAAGGATGATTCATGCCTGCACCAGTCAAACAATGTCCCGGTGAGTTCAGCCCGGAGATTCAGCAACTCCTCCACGACAACGCCGACCGAGCCCAATGGAAGGAGCACCCCTGTGCGCTCTGCGGCCAGTTCGTCAACGCAGAGCTCAAGTTCTCCAAATGGCTCCCCCTCCGCCACTGGCCCTCAGTCAACTACGCCGCCCTCCGCAACAAGGCCGCCCAGAAGAAGGCCCGCCCCACTCCCACGCCCAAACCCGTCCTCCAACCCTGATTGCCTAACCGTATTCCTCACAACAACTTACAACTATTTTTACGAAAAACACCCGTAAATCCGCGTGTCAAGCCCCCTGGCGCCCAAAAAACTACATAACTAACTCATCCCAAGCCACTTACAAGCCAAAAATAAATGGCGTATTTACCCTCGCCACGTTGGTACTCTTAACAGAGTAGACAAAATCTCAGGACGAACCACCGTCGTGAGCCCGTCTTCGCCTTCACTCACAACTGAAACTCGAGATTCAAACTGATCAACGTACGCCGTTGCCTGTTTTGAGATGGCAGCTGAAAGCTCATAGCCAGCGGCTGGAAGAAAGCCATGTCCAGACCTAACCCGTCTGTTCACAAGACTTTACATACTTTCACCGGGGTGGGGAGCCACAGCGAATGACCACACAAACTCAGGCAATCGAAGAACCCGCACGCTATCAATGCCGCCACATCCACACTGAAGGACGCCGCTGCGGCAGCCGAACCCTCAAGCTTGGCCAGGGGCCACCACAAGCGTAGCGGACAAACGCTGCCGCCCTTGCTATCCTTAGACTGCTGTTCCCACGCAGGATGAAAATACTCTTCGCACTCTCGGTCGTCTCGTTTCTTGCCTTGCTATGGGCCGTCTATGCCATGACCCGGCATGTACGCCGGACTGCCCCCATCGAGAGCGACCCGGCTCTGCCCGAGGAGATCAGATCGATCTCCACCCCGGCCACAAAGTCGGCCACGAATCACGTACCACCCGTCCGGCGTAGCGCCTGACTGCTTCACCGCTCACACTTGAAAGGACCTGTCATGCAGACTGCTCATCCGATCCAGGCCGCCGCTCCGGTCAGCTTCGTTCCACGTAACGCAACCCTGGTCGATAAGGCCATCCTTGCCGTAGCCGGATCGGTCTTCGTCGCCATCTGCGCACATGTCTCCGTGCCCCTCTGGTTCACACCTGTACCCCTGACCTTGGGCAACATGGCCGTCATCCTCGTCGGCCTCTGCCTCGGACCCTCCACCGCCTTCGCCGCAATGGTCCTCTACCTCTGCGAGGGAGCGATGGGCATGCCCGTCTTCAACCCCGGCGGACCGGCCGGCATGGCGCATCTCATGGGTCCCAACGCAGGCTACCTCTTCGCCTACCCCGTCGCCGCGGCAGTGGCAGGTTATCTCGCCAAGGCCATCAGCCTGCGCGGCTCAAAGTATGTGGCCGGAATTGTTGGCAGCGTCGCTGGGACCGCACTCGTGATCGCCTGCGGCGTCTCCTGGCTCGCTTCGCTCCTGCATCTCAACGCTGCAATGGCATTCAAGCTGGGTGCCGCTCCCTTTCTGCCCGGTGAGGTGATCAAGGTCGCCGCAGCCGCTGGAATCTATAGCGCCATCGCACGCTGGCGCAAGGCTTAACCAAGTACAAGAAGGATTGTTTCTCCATGTCTGTTGCTCTTCCCACGATTCAAGAGATCCACGTTGCCCATAGCCCCGACTCCGACGATGCCTTCATGTTCTACGGCCTCGCCACCCAGAAGGTGCGGGTCCCCGGCTTCAAGTTCACCCACAACCTCACCGATATCGAGACCCTGAACCACAAGGCCATCAAGGAAGCGATCTACGACGTCACCGCCATCAGCTTTCACGCCTACCCGTACATGCAGGAGAACTACGCATTGATGGCGACCGGCTCCAGCTTCGGCGAAGGCTATGGCCCCATGCTGGTGTCCACAAAGAAATACACGATTGATCAGGTGAAGAAGCTGCGGATCGCGATCCCCGGCACCCTCACCAGCGCGTTTCTGACCCTCAAGCTCTTCTGCCCTGAGATCGAAACAGCCGTAGTCGACTTCGACAAGATCATCCCAGCAGTCGTAGCAGGCGAGTACGACGCCGGCCTCCTCATCCACGAGGGCCAACTCACCTACGCCCACGACGGCCTGGTCAAGATCCTCGACCTCGGCCAGTGGTGGCGCGACCTGACCGGTCTCCCCCTGCCCCTGGGCGGCAACGCAATCCGCCGCTCGCTCGGCCCGGAGGTCATGCTGTCAACGGCTCACGCGGTGCGCGATTCGATTCAGCACGCCCTCGATAACCGTGAGGCAGCCTTGAGCTACGCCATGCAGTTCGCGCGCGATCTCGATCCCAATCTCGCCAGCCGCTACGTCGGAATGTATGTCAACGACCGCACCATCGACATGGGGGAGGACGGCCGCGAGGCCATCCGCCGCATCCTTGGCATGGGCTACGAACGCGGCATCATTCCAATCGAATCGAAGGTCGATTTTATCGGCTGATTCGTGCTATTCTTACTGAGTGATGGTTGAGCGGAACCGTGCTTCGTGAGACGAGTTTGCAGTTCACCTTGTGGGAACATAACAACCCATTCTCACCGGACGCGTAGCTCAACTGGCAGAGCATTCGACTCTTAATCGACTGGTTGTAGGTTCGATTCCTACCGCGTCCACCAAATATCTGTGCCATACGGCGTCCACGAGCCCAGCTCTGGACGCCGCTTTACTTTGCCCTGCCCTGCCCTGTTCAGGGGATATGCAAGTTGGTACATCGCACCATCACCACTTGACGACGCCACCTCCACCCGCTTTACTAAGTCTTGAGATGGCACTCTTCAAAAAAGCTCGCGGCAAAGGCATCGGCTCACTCGCCACCAGCCTGTTCAATCAGCGCCGCCGCGTTGCCACGTTTGCTGCGGCCGGTCTCGCCGTAGCCGTCGGCTACCACGTCGTCTTCGGCCACAACGGCCTGACGGTCTATGAGCAGAAGCGTCAGGAGACCATCTCCCTGGACCGCCAGCTCAACGACCTCAACCGCGACAACGACCGCCTCCAGGGCCACGTAGACCGTCTCCAGTCCGACCCCAACGCCATCGAGCACCAGGCCCGGGAGGAGCTCCACTACACCCGCCCCGGCGAGGTCATCATCACCCTCCCCCCCGACCCCAAAAAACCGTAACGTGCCCATCTCGCTGCTGGACCGCAAACCTCCGCCAGCCGACCACCGCATCCCCTACGGCCCCCACCCCCTCCAGTTCGGCGACCTCCGCCTCCCCACCACACACCCTGCCCCAGTAGTGGTCTTCCTCCACGGCGGCTGGTGGAAGGCGGCGTATGACCTGGAGTACGGGGGGCACCTCTGTGCCGCCCTCAAGTCCCGTGGCATCGCCACCTGGTCTCTGGAGTACCGGCGAGTTGGGGATGTGGGCGGGGGGTGGCCCGGCACATTCCAGGACGTAGCCCTCGGCTTCGATCATCTGACTGAACTTGCGATGACCTATCCGCTGGACCTTGGGCGGGTGGTGGTGGCGGGGCACTCGGCAGGGGGGCACCTGGCCTACTGGCTGGCCGGCCGGCCGCATGTGCCGGTGGGGAGTCCGGTGGCGGGGCGGGGTTTGGGGATGAAGGGTGTGGTGGGGCTGGCGGGGGCAGTGGATCTGCGGATGACCATCGATCTGGCGGGGTGGTTCACCTTTGCTCATGACAAGGATGAGGTGATTTCGTTTATGGGTGGGGGGCAGGGGGAGGTGCCGGAGCGGTACCGGGCTGGGAACCCGGGGGACCTGCTGCCGCTGAACGTGCCCCAGATGCTGTTGCAGGGGACCGAGGACGACCAGATTCCGCCGCAGTTGCCGGTGCGGTGGGCGGAGCGGGGGCGGAAGATGGGTGAGGCGGTTGCGGTGCAGATGATTCCGGGGGCGGACCACTTCGACGTGTGCGATCCGGAGAGTAAGGCATGGCCGACGGTGCTGGCGGCAATCGAGAAGGTGCTGCTGTAGGGTTAAGGAATGGTTTTCGATGTTGCGACTACGGACAAGAAGAAGATTTATAACCTGCTGATCGGGCTGGTGGCACCCCGGCCTATCGCGCTGGTGACGAGCCGGAATGAGGATGGCGGCATCAATGCTGCGCCGTTCAGTGCTTACAACTACCTTTCGATCGATCCGCCGATTGTGGCTTTAGGCGTGGCGGACCGGCCGGCGGGGGACCCGGCGCCTAAGGATACGGCTCGGAATATCCGGCGGACGGGGGAGTTCGTGGTGAATGTGACCACCGAGGACCTGCTCCGGCAGATGAACATCTGTGCCACGGACTTTCCCGCGGAGGTGAGCGAGATCGAGATGGCGGGGCTGGAGACGGCGGAGTCCTCCGTGGTGAGTGTGCCGCGCATCAAGTCGGCTCATGCGGCGCTGGAGTGCGTGGAGCATACGACGCTTCAGATTGGGCGGTCGCGGATCATTCTTGGCCGGGTGGTGGCGATGTATGTGGAGGATCAGTTTGTCGATCCGGCTGGCCCCTACATCAAGGCTGAGGAGTTGCATGCGATTGGACGGATGAACGGGCTGGGGTCGTATGTTCGGACCGAGGGCTCGTTTCTGCATCAACCGAGGATTCCTTACTCGGAGTGGGTGAAGGGGAAACGGTAGCCGGGTACGCCCCTTCCCCTGTTTTGATTCAAAGTCTTCAAGGGAAAGGAGTTAGGTTCGGACTTTCTTTTGAGGCTGCGGTCGATCGTAGAGATGCGGCTTTCTTCCAGCTGTCAGCTATGAGCTTCCAGCTGCGAGCTTAGAACAGGCAACGGCTACGTTGAACAGTTTGAGTTTTCAGTCGAAGCAATCGGCGCTCACGACGGTGGTTCGTCCTGAGATTTGCTCTACCCCTCTATTTTACCAAGCTTGAGGTATGGGGAGGTTGTGGAACCCATGTCTCTGAGGCGCGACATGGGGCACCCGGTTTTCTTCCTTAGGAGAGGTAGTCCTTGAGCCAGGGGTCTTCGGAGTGGACGAGGCCTTGGGTGTTGCCGTGGTAGACGACGGTGCCCTCGTTGAGGACGAGGAACTGGGTGCTGTCGTCGATGCCGTTGTCCATCTCGTTCCTGGGGATGGGTTCCATCTTGTTGTCGTTCACGTTCCAGCGATGGGTGGCGAGGGTGAAGGCGTCCTGGAGGCGGTGGGTGATGAGGAGGGAGGTGGTGTGGGAGACGTCGCGCTGCTTGATGACGAGCTCGACGATGGTGGTGCTGGTGATGGGGTCTAGTCCGCCGGTGGGGGAGTCGTAGAGGATGAGGTCGGGGTTGGTGATGATGGCGCGGGCGATGGAGACGCGGCGGCGCATGCCCCCGGAGAGCTCGGAGGGGAACTTGGAGATGGCCTTGGGGAGCTCTACGAAGTTGAGGACCTCTTCCACCTTCTTGTGGGACTCTGAGGGGTCCATGCCGGCTTCGTTGAAACGGTAGGCTACGTTGTCTTCCACGTTCATGGAGTCGAAGAGGGCGGACTCCTGGAAGACCATGCCGATGCGCTTGCGGAGGGTGTAGACGTCGCGCTCGCGCATGGTGGTGAGTTCTTCGCCGAAGACCTTAATGGAGCCTGAGTCGGGCTTCATGAGGCCGTCGACGAGCTTCACGAGGACGGACTTTCCGCAGCCTGCGGGGCCGAGGATGATGAGGGTCTGGCCGCGGGCGACCTCGAAGGAGATCTTGTTGAGGATGGGGCGGTCGGAGTCGAAGGCGATGGAGACGTCGTGGAAGGCGACGATGGGGGTGGTGTCGGGGGCGTTTTCGGGGGCCGGGTTGGGGAGAGTTGGGGGCATGGTTTAGGGAGAGCCCGGGGCTAAAGCCCCTTCTTATTTGAAGCGCTTGACGGGGGGCTAAAGCCCCCCTCTAATCCGAACGGCAACGGCAACGACAGAAGCAGATACGCTTCGGGGATGAAAAATAAAACTACCTACCGAAGAGGCCGATCATAAGGCGGCTGACGAGGAAGTCTACGACGATGATGAAGACGGAGGAATAGACGACGGCTTGGGTGGTGGCTTTGCCTACGCCCTGGGTTCCGCCCTTGGTTTTGAGGCCGAAGAAGCAGCCTACGGTGGCGATGATGAAGGCGGAGAAGAGGGGTTTGGTGAGGCCCTGGACTACGTCTCCATAGAGGAGGGACTGGTAGGAGGTGTGGAGATACGAGCTTAGGTTGAGGCCGAGGATGGTGACGGAGACGAGTGCCCCGCCGGCGATGCCTACGGCGTCCGAGAGGATCGTCAGGAAGAAGAGCATGACGACGGTGGCGATGATGCGAGGGGTGACGAGCTTGCGGATGGGGTCTGTGCCGAGGGCGCGCATGGCGTCGATCTGCTCTGTGACCATCATGGAGCCTAGCTCTGAGGCCATGCCGGAGGCGTTGCGGCCGGAGACCATGAGACCGGTCAAGACGGGGCCTAGCTCCTTGACCATGGAGAGGGCGACGAGGGAGCCGGTGAGGGAGATGGAGCCGAACTGCTTGAGCGCGGTGGCGGACTGCAGGGCGAGGACGCAGCCGGTGAAGAATCCGGTGAGGACGACGATGGGCAGGGAGCCGACGCCGATGGAGTCCATCTGGGTGAATATGTCGTCCCAGTAGACGGGTGGGGAGAAGAGGTTGGCGACACCGCGGCCGGCCAGGAGGGAGTAGTCCTGGATGGCGGTGACCTTGTCTTTGAGGAAGCTTTCTGGTGATCCAAAGGGCATCTGTAGGTAGGCTCACTTTATCAGATGCAGAAACGGCTGGGTTTGGCTCGGGGAGGGTTTGGGCTGAACTCCCTCAGCGGCTAAAGCCGGATTTGTGGTGGGGCGGATGCGGCGGGACTAAAGTCCCGCCCTTTCAAAGCGTGTCTTGAGATGAGGTCCGTTCAGAGCAGGAATGGCGGGAAGTCCAAGAGGCGGAACTCCCTCAGCGGCTAAAGCCGGATTTTGTGGTGGGTCGATGCGGCGGGACTAAAGTCCCGCCCTTTCAAAGCGTCGCTGTGTGTCGGGCGAAAAGGAAATGAGAAGATAGAAGAGATGAGTCAGATGATGAAGGCGGCCGTGCTTTACGGCAAGGAAGATTTGCGGCTGGAAGAGGTTGCGGTGCCGGTGGCTGGGCCGGGCGAGATTGTGGTGCGGGTGGGTGCGGCGCTGACGTGTGGGACGGACCTGAAGGTCTACAAGCGGGGCTATCATGCGGCGATGGGGACTCCTCCGATGCTGTTTGGGCACGAGGTTGCCGGGGTGGTGACGGAGATTGGGGACGGGGTGCAGTGGTTTGAGGTGGGGGAGCGGGTGGTGCCGATGAACTCGGCTCCGTGCGATGAGTGTTTTTTTTGTTTGAAGGGGCAGCAGAATCTTTGTGAGGACCTGCTGTTCAACAACGGGGCTTACGCGGAGTACATACGGATTCCGGCTCGGATTGTGGAGAAGAATACGCTGCGGGTGCCGGAGGGTGTGAGGCTGGACTATGCAGCGTTGACGGAGCCGCTGGCTTGCGTGGTTCGGGGGCTGGAGGAGAGTGGGGCTCGGGCGGGCGACAGCATGGTGGTGATTGGGGCAGGGCCGATTGGGCTGATGTTCATGCATGCGGCGGAGCTTGCCGGGGTGGACGTGATTGCGGTGGTGAAGCGCGAGGACCAGGTGGAGGCGGCGAAGTTGTTTGGTGCTCGGCAGGTGGTACGGATCGATGAGGCGGTGGATGTGGTGGAGGCGGTGCGGGCACTGACGCCTGCGGGGCGTGGGGCGGATATCGTGATTGAGGCCGTGGCCGTGCCGGAGACGTGGGAGTGGGCTGTCGAGATGGTGAGGAAGGGTGGGGTGGTGAACTTCTTTGGCGGGCCGCCTACGGGGACGGTGGTGGCGCTCGACACAAACCGGCTGCACTATGGGGATATCACGCTGAAGGCTAGTTTTCACCATACGCCGGCGACTTGCAGGACGGCGTTCGAGCTGGTTTCAAGCGGGCGGTTCAAGTGCGCGGAGTACATTACGGGGGCGGTGGGGCTGGGTGAGGTTCCGGCGGTGTTCGAACGGATGATGGTGCGGGGTGGGGTGGGGATGGATATCAAGACTGCGGTGTATCCGGTGTCGCGTGGGGAGGCTGCTTGATGGAGGCGACGGTGTTCGATCTGACGGGGGCTCCTGCGGAGTATGCGATGCCTGCGGTGCGGCCAACGCTTGAAGAGGCGCAGGCCTGGTGCAGGCATCTGGCTACGAGTCATTATGAGAACTTTCATGTGGCTACGTGGTTTCTGCCGAAGCGGATCAGGCCATACTTTGAGAGCATCTATGCGTTCAGCCGGACGGCCGATGACCTGGGGGATGAGGTTGCGGATAAGGACACGGCAACGCGGCTGTTGACGACTTGGGAGCAGATGCTGGATGAGTGCTATGAGGCTCCGGAGCGGAGCGTGCATCCGGTGTTCGTGGCGCTGCGGAAGACGATCGATGAGACGCAGGTGCCGAAGCAGTTGTTTGCGGATCTGATCCATGCGTTTCTGCAGGATCAGTTGATGACGCATTATGAGTCGATGGAAGGGCTGCTGGGCTACTCGAAGCTGAGCGCGAATCCGGTGGGGCGGCTGGTGCTTTGGGTTTCGGGCTATCACGATGAGGAACGGGCGCTGCTGTCAGACAAGGTTTGTACGGCGCTGCAACTGATCAATTTCTGGCAGGATGTGGTGGAGGATTGGGAGCGCGGGCGGAGGTATCTGCCGATCGCAGAGATGCAGCGGTTTGGGGTGGTGGATTGCCTGATCGCGGAGCGGCGGTTTACGCCGGAGTTTGCGGCGATGATGACTTATCTGGCGGGGTATGCGGGAGAGATGCTGAAGCAGGGTGGAGCGGTGAGTGGGACGGTGGATCGTGAGCTTGGTGTGACGCTGAAGCTGTTTGTAAAGGGCGGCGAGGCTGCGCTGGGGGGGATCGTGGCGCAGGGGTATGACGTGCTGCGGGCTCGGCCTTCTGTGAGCAAGATGACGAAGATGAAGCTGCTGGGTGGGGCGCTGGCCGGGAAGCTGGCGGGTGCGGTGTTTGGGGCGGGGACGCGCGGATGATCGCTGCAAATGTAGCTGAGGCTTATGCGTTTTGCCGGGGCGTGGCGAAGCGGGAAGCGAAGAACTTTTACTGGTCGTTCCGCGTGCTGCCGAAGGCGAAGAGCGATGCGATGTGCGCGGTGTATGCGTTTATGCGGCGGGCGGATGATATCGCTGACGATGAGACGATGCCGGTGGCGCAGCGGCGGGTGGTGATGGCGGAGTGGCTGGCGGCCTGGCGGCTGGTGCGGGAGACGGGGGCTGGTGACGATCCGGTGTTTGTGGCGCTGGGGGATGCGCAGCGGCGGTTTGGGATTGGGGATGAGCTGCTGGAGGACCTGGTGCGGGGGACCAGTATGGATCTCGAAGAAGGGCAGGGGGCCGCGGGTGGAGCGGTGAAGCTGGGGGATGGGCTCGAAGGGTACGAGACGTTTGAGGATCTTTACCGGTACTGCTATCTGGTGGCTTCGGTGGTGGGGCTGGTTTGTATCAAGATCTTTGGGTATCGCGATGCTCGTGCGGAGTTGCTGGCGGAGCGGACCGGGGTGGCGTTTCAGTTGACGAACATCCTTAGGGATGTGAAGGAGGATGTGGAACGGGGGCGGGTGTATCTGCCGCAGTCGCTGCTGGGCGAGTTCCAGGTGAGCAATGGGGATGTGGTCGCGCTGGCTGGGGGGAGGGAGATGAGGCCGAATGACCGGGCTATGATCTCGGCGCTTTCGGTGCAGGCGTGGGAGTACTATGCTTCGGCGAGAGAGTTGCTGCCGCTGATCGATAAGGACAGCCGGGCTGCGCTTTGGGTGCTGGTGGAGATCTATAGCCGGCTGCTGCAGAAGATCGATGCGCGGCATGGGGATGTGTTTTCCAAGCGGGTGAGCGTGCCTACGGGGGAGAAGATGATGGCTCTGGTGCGGGGGGCGGGGATGGCTGCTCGGAACCGGATATGAAGCCTGATGTGGTGGTGGTTGGGGCGGGGCTGGCGGGGTTGGCGGCGGCTACGGCTCTGGCTGAGGATGGGGCTTCGGTTGCGGTGATCGAGCGGCGGCCGGAGGTTGGGGGACGGGTTTATTCGTATGAGCATCCGGCGCTGGGGGAGGTGCTGGACTCGCAGCATGTGCTGCTGGGGTGCTGTACGAATCTGGTGGATCTTTGTGACTGGTGCGGGTCCGGAGAGCTGATTCGGTGGTATGACGAGCTTACTTTTCTGGAGACGAATGGGAACAAGAGTGTAATGAAGCCGGGGATTTTGCCTGCGCCGAGCCACCAGACTTTGAGTTTTTTGCGGGCTCCTATGTTGGGGGTGAAGGATAAGGTGGGGATCGCGCGGGGGCTGATGGAGTTTCTGCGGGGGTATCCGGAGGGGGATGAGGAGAGCTTTGCTACGTGGCTGGTGAGGACCGGCCAGACGGAGCGGGCTAAGCGGCATTTTTGGGAGCCGGTGGTGGTGGGGGCGCTGAATGATGGGTTTGAGCAGTGCTCGACGAAGTATGCGGGGAAGGTGTTTCATGAGACTTTTTTGAAGTCGGCGGAGGGGGGACGGCTGGGGATTCCGAAGGTGCCGCTGACGGAGTTTCTTGCGCCGATCAGGAGGAAGGCTGAGGAGTTGGGAGTGGAGTTTGTGAAGGCCTCGGTGGAGGAGCTTTTGCAAGTTGACGGTGGGTGGGTGGTAAAGGGTGGGGAGGTCGAGGTCGAGGCCTATGCGGTGGTGGTGGCGACGAATTTTAAGGAGGCTCGGAAGCTGGTGCCGGGGATGGCGGATGGGCCGTTTGTTTCGGCTCCGATTACGACTGTTCATCTTTGGTATGACCGGGATGTGACGGGGCTGGATCATGCGGTGCTGCTGGATACTCGGATTCAGTGGGTGTTTGCGAAGTCGCGGATACGCGGGTGGACGGAGGGGTGCTATCTGGAGTTGACGATCAGTGCTTCATGGGCGGAGCTGGGGATGGGGCGGGAGGAGATCCTCTCGAGCGCGCTGCGGGAGTTGGAGATTTTCTTTCCTGCTGTGCGGGGGGCTAGGCTGCTGAAGAGTGGGGTGCTGAAGGAGGCTCGGGCTACGTTTTCTGTTACTCCGGGGTTGGATAAATTTCGGCCGGAGCAGAGGACGGAATGGCCGGGGCTTTATCTGGCGGGGGATTGGACGCGGACGGAGTGGCCTTCGACGATGGAAGGGGCGGTGCGGAGTGGAAGGCTGGCTGCGGGGGCTCTGCGGGGGGAGTTGCTGCGGTATATGTCGCCGGAGTTGGCTGCGGGTGGGTTGATGAAGTGGCTTAGTACTAGCCGGCCGGCTTTGTCTCGGGCGTAGGCGAAGGGCTTACCACGGATAAAGGGGGAAAGACGGATCAAAACAGGATTGCGTCTGCTGGTCTCGCTCATCCTTGGCGAACAGATTGAGTTGATAAGGATTGATAAAAGCGATCAAGGCTGATTTTTGGATTTGGGTGGGTTGATGAGTGTTTGAGTACTAGCCGACCGGCTTTGTCGTGGGGGTAGAGGCGGGGTAGAGCAAGGCGTAACGGGGAAAAGACGGATACGAGCGGGATAAGGTTGGGGTTTGCTAGAGCAAGAGCCAAAGCTACAGCGAAAGCCAAGGCCTGGGGATGGGCGAGGGTGTCGGCGCTATTAAAACAACTACGGAGGTTCTGCGCTCCGCGCAGAATGACGGCGCGTTTGTGGGGTGCGGGAGGGAGGTGTACGGGAGCGCGGGCGGTAGGCGACGGCGGATGCGTTAGGTGATGGTGTGATTGCGTGTGGTGACAGGCAATGGCATTAGACGAAGTGCTTGAAATAAAGTTTCAGGAAGATGCAACTTGTTGGGGATTGTTGCGTTTGAGGGGGAGTATAGTCTGGCTCAATCGGTTCGATATCGCCTGCGGGATTGGTGTGCGCGGGGGAAGCCGGGGTCTGGCGGAGGATACGCATGATCGATGGTCGGCGGAGTTTGAGGATCGGTGCGATGGGTTTGGGCTCGGCGATGCTGCTGGGGGGATGCAGTGGGAGCGGCAATAGTGGGTCGACTGGTGGTGGGCCGGTCTTATCGCCGACGGTTGCGGTGACGGGCGGGGCGAGTACTCGGCTGGGCGGGACGACGCAGTTCGCGGCTACGGTGGCGAATACGAACAATTTGTCGGTGACCTGGCAGGTCAATGGGACGACGGGTGGGTCGAGCGCGAATGGAATGATCACGTCGACGGGGACTTATACGGCTCCGGCGACGCTGCCGAGTCCGAATACGGTGACGATCAGTGCGGTGAGTGCGGCTTCGGCTTCCGCGGTTGGGACTTTGAGTGAGGCTGTGTGGAATCCGGTGCCGGTGGTGACGGCGGCGGCGGCTACGCAGACGGGGACCGCTTCTACGGTGATGATCGATGTGAAGGGTACATCGTTTGTGAGTGGGGCGCAGATCCAGGTGGGTGGAGCTTCTGTGACGACTACGGCGGTGTCCAGCACGGAGCTGCAGGCGAGTGTGGCGGCTACGACAGCGGCGAGTTTGGCTGTGGACGTCTGGAATCCCGATCCGGGGGCGGCGGCTTCTACCGTATCCCAAGTGGCGATCTCAGTGGTGAAGGTGCCGGTGGCGGCTGCGTCTCGGCTGCTGGATCAGGCTACGTTTGGGCCGACGCTGGCGGATATCCAGCATGTGCAGACGGTGGGGCTGGATGGGTATCTGACGGAGCAGTTTGCGACTCCGGCGACGGTGCTGGCGGATGTACCAAATCCGCAGCCGGCGACCTGCACGAACGTTCCGGCAAACTGTGCGCAGAGCGAGTGGTGGCAGGCGGCGTTGACGGGGCAGGATCAGTTGCGGGAGCGTGTGGCGTTCGCGCTGGCGGAGATGTTTGTGATCTCTTCCAACTCCGTGAATGGGTACACGATCACGCCGTATCAAAACCTGCTGACGAAGGATGCGTTTGGGAACTTCTCGACCGTGATGAAGGATGTCACTCTTTCGACCGGGATGGGCGCGTACCTGAACATGCTGAACAGCTATAAGCCGGGCAATGGGCAGATTGCGAATGAGAACTACTCGCGCGAGAACATGCAGTTGTTCACGATCGGGATCAACGAACTGAATGAGGATGGGACGGCGACACTGGATGGCTCCGGCAACATGATTCCGGCGTATACGCAGGCGCAGGTGCAGGCGTTTGCGCGGGCTTATACGGGATGGACGTATGCGACTGCAACGGGTGGCTCGCCGACAAAGTATCCGAATGGGACGGCGAACTTCGATATGCCGATGGCGGCGGTGGAGAGCGCGCATGACGTGACGGCGAAGGTGCTGCTGAATGGGACGACTCTGCCTGCGAACCAGACGGCCGAGCAGGACCTGGATGGAGCGTTGGCGAATCTATTTGCACATAAGAACGTCGGTCCGTTTGTGTGCAAGCAGTTGATTCAGCATCTGGTGGCAAGCAATCCGAGCGGGGCTTATGTGAAGCGGGTCGCGACGGTGTTCGCGGATAACGGGAGCGGGGTTCGCGGGGATTTGAAGGCTGTGGTTTATGCGATTTTGATGGACCCGGAGGCTCGTGCAGGGGATACGAATACGGCTGCCGAGGGCGGGCATCTGAGGGAGCCGGTGCTCTATCTGGCGAATGTGATGCGTGGGCTGGGGTACTCGAACACGGACCCGAATGGGTACTATGCGACGCTGAGCAACTACTCGGGGAACCTGAGCGAGAAGCCGTATGCGGCGGGGAGTGTGTTCAACTTCTTTCCGCCGAGCTATGTGATTCCGGGGACGACGGTGAATGCGCCGGAGTTCTCTTTGGAGAATACGGCGAGCGCGGTGTTGAGGCTGACGCTGGCGAACAGCCTGGTCTACAACGGGATCAGCGGCTTCACGGTGGATCTGAGCGCGACGAGTGCGCTGGGGATCATGGCTTCGAAGACGGGGAATGCGGCGACCGATAGCGGCAATCTTGTAGACGCTCTGGGGACGATCTTCATGCATGGGCAGATGCCGACCAATATGCGGACGGCGATTGTGAACCATGTGATGACGTTGACGAATATTCCGCAGCGGGTAAGAGTGGCGACTTATCTGGTGATTACCAGTTCGGGGTACAAGGTGATGCATTAGGGCAGTGGTGGGGCAGTGTAAAGGCAGTATGGAGCAGTGGTGAGGCAGCAAGAGCAAGGACAGGCAACGGCGAGGACAGGCAACGGCAAGGACCAATACAGAGGTTCTGAGCTTCGCTCAGAATGACGGGCTTTCGGGGTAACGACGGGCTTTAGGGTAACGACGAGTTTCAAGGTAACGGCGGGGTTTCAGGGAGAGTGTTATGGCTACGAATCGGCGGAGTTTTATCAAGTACGCATCACTGGCGGCGGCGGGAAATGCGGCGGGGTTGAGGCCTTTTGGGATGCTGAACTCGCTGGCGCAGAGTGCGACCGACTATAAGGCGCTGGTTTGCGTGTTTCTATACGGCGGGAATGACGCGAATAATCTGCTGATTCCGAACGATACGAAGGGCTATGCGAACTATGCGACGGTGCGTGGGCCGCTGGCTCTGGCGCAGTCGGGGCTGCTTCCGCTGGGATCGAATGGTTTGTATGCGCTGAATCCGAATCTGCCGGATATCCAGACGCTGTTCAACTCCAACAATGCGGCGCTGGTGACGAACGTGGGGACGCTGATTCAGCCGACGACTCGGGCGGAGTATCTGGCGGCTGGTGCTACTGTGCCGACGAATCTTTTTTCGCATACTGATCAGCAGTTGGAGTGGCAGAATGCGGCGCAGTCCGGGGCTACACCTTCCGGGTGGGCGGGGCGGATCGCGGATACGATCTCGACGCAGTACAACCCGAATGGGAAGATTCCGATGATTACGTCCGTCGCGGGGGATACGCTGTTCTGCAATGGGGCGAATAGTACGCCGGTGTCGGTGAGCCCGGGGAACCTGGGTGGTGCGAGCTGCTCCGAGGGGACGACGGAGTGTGCGGCGCAGCAGATGACGGCGCAGCAGCTGGTGAGTTTCAGCTCTGGGTTGAGCTTGGTGCAGGCGGATAACTCGATTACGTCAAACGCTTATACCTATGCGAAGACGCTGTCCGATGCGGTGCAGTCCGTGAATGCGCTGAAGACGGTGTTTCCGGCGAACAATGGACTGGCGGCCCAGTTGAAGCAGATTGCACAGATCATCCAGGTGCAGGCTTCGCTGGGGGTCTCGAGGCAGATCTTCTTTGCGGGTGTGGGGAACTTCGATACGCACTCGGATCAGATCACGCTGCAGGGGAACCTGCTGGCGCAGATCAGTCCGGCGCTGGCTGCGTTCTATGCGGCTACGCAGGAGCTGAATGTGGCTAATAATGTGACGACGTTTACGATGTCGGACTTCAGCCGGACGTTCCAGCCGAACTCGAATACGGGGTCCGATCATGCGTGGGGAGCGCACCATATGGTGCTGGGTGGGGCGGTGAAGGGCGGCAAGATGTATGGGACTTTCCCGACGCTTGCGCTTGCGGGGCCGGATGATTCGGGGTCGAATGGGCGATGGGTTCCGACTACGGCTAGTGTGCAGTATGCGGCTACGCTGGCTAGCTGGTTTGGGGTTAGTAATGCTCAGATGAGCTCGATCTTTCCGAATATTGGGTCGTTCTCTACGGCTAATTTGGGGTTTGTTTAGGGAGAGCTGAATAGTTTTGCAAAAGGCAAGAACGTCGTTTGCTTCCGCAAACGAGGCCCAACCTAATCGCGGTAAGGCTGCGATGAGGATGGGGCACACGTTGTCCAGGAGAGGTGTAGAACCCATGTCTCAGAATCGAGACATGGGGCACCCGGTTGTTGCCGGGGCTGGGCAAGACAACTGCAGGTTCCTTCGCTTCGCTGCGGAATGACAAAAAAACGAATATCGTTAGCGGGCGAGGAGGTAGACGCCTACGGCTACGAAGAGGACGGCGAGCCAGCGGCGGCGGTCTACGTCTTCCTTAAGGAAGAGGCGGGCGGCTATGGCGTTGCCTACGTAGTTGAAGCTGGCTATGCCGGGGGCGGCTAGCGAGAGATCGACCTTGGAGAGGGTGTAAAGCATGGCGAAGAAGTTGAGCGCCATGCAGAATGCGCCGGCGAGGAAGGTGGGGTTGGCGAGGACCTTGCGTGCGGCTCCGGGGATGCCGGAGTGGGCGCGGATGAGGTCGAGGTCGCCGATGTTGCGCATGGCTGCTGCGATGAGGACCTCGCCGGCAATGGCGAGGGCTGCGACGAAGGCGATGCAGGTCCAGGTGATGAGGGGTGAGGTGGCGTGGTGCACTAGAGGGCGACCCCGGGGGCGGTGGCGAGGTCGGTGCGGGCGGGGCGGTTGGCGACGAAACCTACGGCAGAGGTGAGGAGAAGGATGCCGACCCAGCGTGAGAGCGAAAGATGCTCGTGCAGGATGAAGCGGCTAATGAGGGCGATGACGACGTTGCCGAAGGCGGTGGCGGGCATGACGAAGGTGAGGTCGGCCCAGGAGAGGGCGGTCATGTACGAGGCGAAGAAGCCGATGAGGAGGAAGATTCCGGCGATGACGTTGAGGTTCGCGAGGGCGTGGAAGAGGAGTGGGAGATGGTGGAGATCAACCTGGCCGATTTGGGCCATGCCTCTTGAGAGTAGGGCGTCACCGAAGGAGGCGGTGAGGACGACCGCGAGGAGGGTGAGGTATTGCTGGGATGTGAGTCTGTGGGTCATGGAATTTGGAGGCAACGGCAAGTACAAATACGGGGGTCCTTCCCCTTGCAGGGTCAGGATGACGGCGTAAAACAAACAACAGCAAAGGCAACTACGGAGATTCTCCGCTTCGCGCAGAATGACATTTGCGTTGATGAAAAGGTTTAGGTGAAAGTAAACGGCCAGCACGTTGGATGCGTGCTGGCCGTTTGGTGGTGCAGGGAGCCAGCTTATGCGTTCATGCTGACTGATTCCTGGGCCTTGAGTGCGTTCTCTTCCTTCATCTTGCGCGAGGCCTTGTTGCGCTGCGAACGAAGCTTCATGAAGGACTTGGCTTCGACGTAGAGACGGGGCACGTCGCGGTTGACGATGGCCTTCCATACGACGCGGAAGGCTGCCTTGGGGCGGAAGTAGTATTCGTCGTAGAACTTGTGGACCATCTCCATGACGTACTCGACGGGGAGGCCGGGGTACTCGATGTGTGCCATCTGGTGGCCGGCATCGTCGTCCATCTTGTGATTGGTGATGAAGCCGTTCTTTTCGGCGAACTCATAGAACTCCGTGCCCGGATAAGCGTGGGCGATGGAGACCTGGATGGTCTCGCAGTCGAGGGATTTGGCGAAGTCGATGGTGTTGCGAATGGACTGCTTGGTCTCACCGGGGAGGCCGAGGATGAAGTCGGCGTGGATGATGAGGCCGAGGTCGTGGCAGTCCTTGACGAACTCGCGTGCGCGCTCGACGGTGGCACCCTTTTTGATGTTCTTGAGGATCTGAGGGTCGCCGGACTCGAAGCCTACGATAAGGAGGCGGCAGCCGGCTTCCTTCATGGCCTTGAGGGTCTCGCGATGGGTGGTGACGCGCGAGGTGCAGGACCAGGTGATGTTGAGCGGCTTGAGCTTGGCGCAGAGCTCAATGGTGCGCTCTTTCTGGATATTGAAGGTGTCGTCGTCGAAGAAGAACTCTTTGACGTGGGGGAAGAGCTTCTTGGCGTTGGCCATTTCAGCGGCTACGTCGTCCGTGGAGCGCTTGCGCCAGGCGTGGCCGGAGAGGGTCTGGGGCCAGAGGCAGAAGGTGCATTGGGCCGGGCAGCCGCGGGTGCTGTAGAGCGAGACGTAGGGGTGGAGCAGGAACGGGACGTTGTACTTGGTGACGTCCATGTCGCGGGCGTAGATCTCGGTGGCCCAGGGCATGTCGGGCTTATCGAGCTTTTCTACCTGCGGGCGGTCCGGGTTATCGAAGAAGCCGCCTTCCGGATTGCGGTAGGTGAGGCCGAGGATTTCATTGATCGGCTTGTGGTTGGCGAACTCGACTACGGTAAAGTCGAACTCGCGGCGGCAGACGAAGTCGATGGCGGAGCACTCGTTCAGTGCGCGGTAGGGGTCCGTGGTGACGGGTGGGCCTACGAAGGCGATCTTGATGGTGGGGTTCGCCTTCTTGATGGCCTGAGCGAGGGCGTGATCGCCGGCCCAGCCTACCGTTGAGGTGAACAGGACGAGGAACTCGTAGCTCTTGGCGATCTCAATGGTCTCGTCGGCGCTGACGTGGTGCGGCGGAGCGTCGAGGAGGCGGGAACCTTCGAGGAGGCCTGCGGGATAGGCGAGCCAGACGGGGTACCAGTAGGACTCGATCTCACGAACGGCGGGCCAACGTGAGCTGGCGCCTCCGTCAAAGTTCTCAAAGGACGGCGGATTGAGGAGCAGGGTCTTCAGAGGCTTGTTCATCGGTTTGTTCAATCTTACCATTCAGTAACATTTTAGGCGGCGGGATTGCCGGGCATGCGGTTATCCGGGCAGATACTCGCCCGCGGAAGGAATGCGACGAAACTGTCTACGGATTGGGCTGTAGAGGAGACGAAGGGGCAGGGCTTGTGGTGAGCGAGGACCGGCGGAGCCATTGTTCCAGTCGTCCGGTCTGACGCATAAGCGAGATTTCAGCCTGGTGAAGCTGGAAGGATGTATCGATGACCCCGAGATACTTCTCCCGCTCCGAGATGCGCGAGTTCTGCTCGTCCTTGGGGGTCATCTGTGGGGCTGCGCCCGGGGTGGTGGAGTTGAGTTGAAGCTGCAGGACATCAAGCTGTTGCTGGGCAAGCTGCTGCTCAAGGCTGGCGACTTCGGCTCGATCCTGAAGCTCCAAGATGGTGTGGTTGAGCTTGGTCTGGGCGTCGAGGACGGTGATCTGGGCGTTTTCGGCTTCGTGCAGGGAGTGCCGCGCATCGGCTGCGCTCTCACGAGCTTTGTCTTTTCTGTAGCGGTCGAAAAGGGGAAGGGTTATCTGAACGCCGATGACTTCCTCATTGGCGTTGATGGCATTCTTATTGTTGCTTTGCAGTTGTTGAAACGAGTTGGTGAAGGTGGCGTAGCGGTTGTACTCGACGATGAGGGAGAACTGGGGTCGGTAGAGGAAGCGAGCATCGCCAAAAGCCTGCTGCTGCTTGGCGCGGGCGGTGAAGAAAGCCGCGGCAACGCCTGCGTTGGGAGCTCCACCGGGGAGCGAGTTGGAATCCGTGGGCAAGGGAGTGGTGGGGAAGCCGCCCTCTGCGGTGACGGTGGTCACGGGTACGCCCATGATGCGCTGGAGATGGGTGCGATCATTCTCCGTATCGTCCTGGGCGCGGTGCAGGGCGAGGCGGAACTGGGCGCCGGTGAGCCTGGCCTGGGTCAGGTCGATGGCGGTGTCCTTGCCTGCGTCGACGCGGGCAAGGACGATGCTGACGAGCTTCATGGAGTACTCGGCCTGCTGGCGGAGGACGGCTTCACGCTGCTGATCGTGATCGAGTGCGACGAAGGTCAGCGCGGCGTCTTCCGCGACGGCCTCACGAACATCCTGGAGAGCGAGATTGGACGCCTCCAGCCCGGAATGAGCGGAGCGAATGTAGGAGAACTGCGCTGCGTTATAGACGAGCGACTGCGCGCTGAAGGTGAAGAGCGTGGGAGGATTGGGGCTGTAGCCGTAGGACTCGCCCAAGCCTGCGCCGGCGTTGAGGGATGGCACGTAGATATCATGCGTGGCCGCGAGCGCGGCTGCGGCCTTGGCGGAATCGGACTCGGCTGCCTTGACGCGGGGGTTATTCGTCAAGGCGAGATCGACGGCCGTGGAGAGGGAGAGCTGAGCTTCAGCCTGATGGAAGGCGGGGACCGAAAGACCGGCGATGAGAAGGCAGGTCAAACGGGCCGGGCTGGTTGGCTTCGTTCCCGGGCGGTTGCGCTGTGAGAGTGTGCGGGTCGCCCTCATTTGACCTGAATCACCTGAAGGCCATCGACCAGTTCCTGGCTACTCATGACAGGGCCGAGTACGACCGTTTCATTCTTGTCGAGCCCGCTGGTGATCTGAACACGCGTCAGATTGACGGCACCGACTTTGACGGGCGTCTGAGTGAGATGGCCGTTGACGATGCGATAGACGTAGTTGTTGGCACCTTCTGTGTGGAGGGCTTCCCGGGGGATGCTGAGGGCGTCGGGAAGCTCAGAGACGGTCACGGTGACGGTCACGTTGACGTTCGGGAGCAGGTCGCCCTTGGCGTCGTCCACGGTGATGATGGCCTCACCCACGCTGCGGGTGCCGTAGCTGCTGACGGTAGTGGGAGCACGCAGGATGTGACCGTGCCAGGCGACGTTGGGCCGTGCATCCCAGACGATCTTGACGGGCTGTCCCTGGGCAAGCTGGCCGATGACGGGCTCGTCAAAGTAAGCGCGAACCTGAAGCTTGGTAAGGTCGGCTACGTCGAGGAGATCGTCCGCGCCGGAGGGTACAAAGTCGTAAGCGGAGAAGGGAATGGAGTAGACGGTGCCGTCGATGGGCGAGCGGATGTCTACGGCGGCGACTCCTGCCTGGGCTGCGGTGAGATTGTTCTTTGCATCGTTGAGACGGGCTGCGGCACCACGCTGATCGCCTGAGTCAAATCGGCTGGCTGTGTGGGACTGGGCATTGGCGAGGGCGGTGTTGGCGGTCTGGAGGCGCTGCTGGGCGCGAAGGACCTCGCCGGCGGAGGCTGCGCCCTGCTGCTGCAGCTTCTGCTCCGTGGCGAGATCGTTCTGGGCGTTGCGCTGCTCAGTCTGAGCTGCGGCTATGTCCTGGTTAAAGTGGGTGCGCTCTTCCAGGGTGCCGCCGGAGCCGATGACCTGCTGGTTAAGCTGGGCACCGGAGAGGGTGGACTGGGCACTGGCGAGGCGGGCGATGGCATCGGCGTCGTTCATGCGCATGAGGAGGGTGCCGGCCTTGATGTGCTGGTTGACCTCAACGTAGATCTTCTGGATGACGCCGGGGCCGGGTGCGTGGGCCTGGTACTCATGGATGGGCTCGACCTTGCCGGTGGTGGGAACGGTGCTGATCAGCGGCTGGAGAGAGGCGGTGGTGACGCGCACCGGAATCTTCTCGCGGGTGAGGGCGCGGATGCCAAAGATGATCAGGATGGCTCCGACGAGGCCACCGATCCAAAGAAGAATAGTCGTGGAACGAGTTTGCCCTGAGTTAGCCATTGTCTAGAGAGGTCAGTATATAAGAGTTGCCGAAGGTGCCAGACGACGCGACTTATTTGTATGTGGGTGAATTGAGTGGGGACTGGGCTGGAGCGAGGTCGATGAGCTCGAGTTCAACACCGCCATACTGGGGGTGCTTGTTCTCTCGGAGACGGAAGACGGCGTCTATGGCGGAGCCGGGGCGGAGATCGAATGCGGCGCAGCGGGTGGGCCAGTCAGGGGTGCTGGAACGGCTCCAGCCCATGGCACTGAGGGAATTGCCTGTAGCCGAGACGAGCGGGATGCAGATGTGGCGCTCCTTGATGATGCGGATGGGAGCGGAGAGGATGAGGTTGCGGGTGAGGAAGACAGGTTCCGGGGCGGCGTTGCCGAAGGGGGCGCAGCGGTCAATCCATTGGCAGAGATCGGGCGTGAGATCGGCTTGCATCAACTCTAGATCACAGACGATCTCCGGGATGAGCATCTCCTGAATTAACAGGGATGTGGAGTGGAGCTTGATTCGATCGCGGAGGAGGGGGAGCCGGGTGGTGGGGAGGGAGAAGCCTACAGCGTGGGCGTGGCCTCCGAAGCGGGTGAAGAGGGTGGCGTCTATGTCGTGTATGGCGGTGAGGGCGTCGAGGAGGTGGAAGCCGGCGATGGAACGGCCGGAGCCGTGGGCGTCGCCATCGGACTCGGTCATGACGAGGGCAGGGCGACCGGTGCGGTCGACGACGCGGGAGGCGAGGATGCCGAGGACGCCGCGGTGCCACTCGGGATGGCTGAGGACGATGACCTCCGGGGCGTAGAGGCCTTCGGGGCTGGTCATGGTGAGGAGCTGCATCTCTATGGCTTCGAGGGCGGCGGCTTCTGTGGCTCGGCGGTCCTGGTTGAGGTCGTCTAACTTCTGCGCGAGTTCTCGGGCGATGTGGGAGTCGCGGGTGAGGAAGAGCTCGACTACGTCGCTGGCTACGTCCATGCGGCCGGCGGCGTTAATTCTTGGTGCCAGGCGGAAGCCTACTTCTGTGGCGGTGGGGGGGCGGTCGAGGGGGAGCTTGGCGACTTGCATGAGGGCTCGGAGGCCGGGCTGGATGGGGTTGGCGAGCTCGCGGAGGCCGAGCCAGGCGATGGCGCGATTCTCGCCGGTGAGCGAGACCGAGTCCGCGATGGTGGCGATGGCGACCAGCTTGAGGAAGGATGGGATGATGGTCTGCTTCAGGCGGAGTTGCTGGTCTGGGGTTTGGGCGGCGTTCTGCAGGAGGGCTTGCGCGAGCTTGAAGGCTACTGCTGCTCCGCAGAGATTTTTGTTGAGGTAGGGGCACCCGGGTTGGGCGGGGTTGATGACGGCGAGGGCGTCGGGGATGCCGGCGGCTCCGTCAGGGAGGTGGTGGTCGGTGACGATGAGGTCCAGGCCGAGGGCGCGGGCTTCGGCGGCGGCGGCGAAGGCTCGGATGCCGGTGTCGACCGAGATGACCAGGGTGATGCCGGAGTTGGCGGCGAGGCCGAGGACGTTGGTCTGCATGCCGTAGCCTTCGCGGATGCGGTGAGGGACGTGATAGGTGACTTGTGCGGGCTTGCCGGGTGCGGCGGTACGTTCTATCGCGGTTTTGAGGAGGACGGTGGCTACTGTGCCGTCTACGTCGTAGTCGCCGTAGATGAGGATCTTTTCGCCCTGGCGGACGGCTTGTTCTATGCGGGCTACGGCGGCGGTCATGCCGAGGAGCGTCAGGGGGTCGAGGAGATCGTCCAGGGACGGGTCCAGGAATGGTTTTGGGTCGGTGATGCCTCTGCTGGCCAGGAGTGATGCGATTGGCTCGGGGCAGTCGAGTTGGGAGCGTAAAGCGGCTGTTGCGGCTGAGACGGGGGGCGTCACGACCCAGCGTTTTGGTGCGGGCAAGTTAGTCTTCCTGGTCGTCTACGACCATGCCGCCTAGGTCGGTGGCGGCTTCCATGAGGTCCTGGAAACGGTCGTACCACTCGGTGCTGGTCTCAAAGAGGAACATGACGCCCTGGTGGGCGAAGCCGAGCTGGAGGTAGCCGGTTTTGCCTACGTGCTTGATGAGGGCCTCGGCGTCGTCGAGGTCTGCCTCTTCATCTTCACCGCGGGACTTGGAGATGGGGAAGATGTGCTCCTTGAGCTGCTCAAGGAGGATGGCGACGTCTGACTTTTCGAGGGTGACCTCGCTCATGGTCACGAAGGGGGAGCCGGCTGCCTTGGCGTGCTCGACGAAGTCCTTCCAGCCGTCTGGATTTTCTTCTTCGAAGAGTACGGTGGGGACTTCTTCTGTGATGTATCCGGGGAGCCGCCGCATGCCGTGACCGGCGATGAAGGCGACCATATCATCTTTGAGGGAAACGAGGTTATCAAGTGGCATCGTGTCTGATTGTCTCAGATTGTGGGGGTTTGGGTGCAAAGGGTTTACCTCTTTTTGGAGTGCTATACTTTGGGTCTAAGCCCATGATTTTTTCCAAGGACTATGTCGGTTACCTGGCTCGCCAGACGGTGAAACATCTCGTCTCCGAGAAGATGATTCATTCTGATAAGGTTGGCGTTCTCAATGAGCGCGTGACGAACAGCATGATTGAAGAGCTTGCGCTCGAAGACCGCATCAATGATGAGGTTCGGGTGATCCTCGAAGCTTTTCAGGAGGACATGCGGAAGACTGGCGCAAGTTATCCGGAGATGTTCAAGAAGGTCAAGAACGAACTGGCCCGCAAGTACAAGGCGGTGCTATGAGAATTACGGCCGATAAACTGAACAAGCTGGCGCATACGGTTGCCGACTCACTGGCTGGGATTCCGGAGTGCGACTTCCTGGAGGATCGGAATACGATCCGGCAGGAGGCTCGGAAGATCCTGACGAAGCTGCTGGCGGATGAGATGAAGCTGGACGCCGGGGCGCGGTTGAAGATTGCGTCGCAGCGGAAGATCATCGTCGAAGGCTCGCAGGAGTGGGACATTCTTTACCGGAAGTACTATAACGACGAGGTCAAGAAGCTCGGAATCTAGTACCCCCCCTCCCCATGAAAGCATGTAAAGTCTTCATGGGAAAGGACTTAGGTCTGGACATCCGATTTCGATGGCCGTAAAGTCTTGATTTCATTAAGAATGCCCCGCAAAGCATTCATTTAGAAGACTTTATAGGACTCACGACTATGGTTCGTCCTGAGCTTTTCCTAATACCTCTATTTTACCAAGTTGGCGGGGGTGAATACGCCATTTATTTTTCGTCGCTAAGTGTTGTATCTAATGGACTTGCGCGATTTTTTCGAGTTTCAGGGGCTTGACACGTGATTTTGCTGGTGTATTTTGGAAAAATAATTGCAAGTCGTTGTATTTGAACGATTTATTGGATCGTCTTTTGTGGGGTTGGCAGGTTGGGCGAGGTTTGTTATACTTGAGAAGTTGCAGTGGTTGAGGCTTTGGTTTCCTACTGGGACATCGCAAGACCAATATGGCGTTATGGTGTAACTGGTTAACACGTCGCCCTCTCAAGGCGAAGAGTTCGAGTTCGAGCCTCGATAACGCTACCAAAATCAATGACTTACGGCGACCCTTGAGGTCGCCTTTGTCGTCTAGCCCGACAGGCAATGATATTGCGATCACCGCATTCTGATTGTGGTCGTGGTGCCGCTGCAGCGGCATTGTAGCATGTTCCATCGTCAGGCTGCATACAGAGCAGCTATAGAGTTATCCACCCGCTCATCGTCACCGTCTTACTCCCCTTGAGGTAAGCGATGGCCAATGACAAACCTTTATCAGTCATTGGAAGCCACCGGATCTCCAACAACACGAGTCCACCTTTGACGCTGCCGCACTGTCCAAGCTGAAGCCACCCGCCTGGCAGCCGATGAGGGTGAAGAGGCTTCACCAGATCTGCCCAAAGATTTGCCTCCGCATACGTGAGTTCGGCTGGGATGGGACAGTTAAGCTAAATCTGCAGTTTTTACGCTAGAACACGCTCGGAGCGTCCCAACTTCATACCTGAAACGGATGTCGTGAGTGTCGCCAGTATGGGTGCGGTTCGCTGCAGGCTACTGGCATGAACTCATCAATGAGTCCGGTGCTGACGCCTACTTCATGCCGATTCAGGATGCGGGCATGCATTCCTACTTGAGGACGCTCGACATCCCGTTCTATCGCCACGACTAGTTCACCTGTGTGATTCTTCAAGCTGTGGGGTTTCGTGGCCCACAGTTTTGAACCCCTTCGGCGTTTGTTCCTGAAGCAAGTGAGCGGCTCACTTATACGTGAGTCGCTCACTTGCTCTGGACGATTGCTATGCAGTTTAGAAGTACAGACGGGACGAGAGTTGCAGCGTGCGGTTGGGTTGTGTGCTGGTGATCTTGCCGAAGCCGGATGAGGTTGCGAAGGTGGGCGCAGTTCCCACCTCTGTTACGGAGAGAGATCCGCTAGGTGCGCCGAAGTTGGTGTGATTGATGACGTTGAAGGCGTCGACGCGGAACTGAAAGCCAAGTCTCTTGTAGAGCTTGAAATCCTTTGAGATCGAGGCGTCGAAATCAACTTCACCTGGCGCACGATTCGAGTCGCGGCCTACGTTGCCGAAGCCGGTGGCGACGATCTGGGTGCGAACCCCGTTGATCGTGTTGTAGACCGGTCCGGAGGCGGTGAGAGGGAAGTTCGGGTCGGTTGCGGAATCGAAGTATTGCAACGCAGCGCCATTGGCAACAGGGTTAGCTAGTTTCAGCAGTTGCGGATTGCCATTTGGACGCTGCGACGCTCCGGGAATTTCGTTGCTTTGAGTGATGTTGATGGGAAGGCCGGTATGGCCGAAAAAGACAGGTGAGATATGGAAGTTACGCAGCCACCACGGACCCGGCGTCGTGTAGATCACACCGATGTTCAAGATATGCTTCACGTCGATATTGCTTACGGTGAAGTCCTTGATGCGGGCACCATTGTCCACGGGGTATTGAGAGTTGGCCGTGCCGTTTGGCGCGGAGAAGTTGTAGATGCTGCTCGCATCATCTTCCGCTTTAGCGTAGCTGTAGTTGGAGATCACGGCGAGGCGCTTGTTGAATTCGCGGTGAACGGTGATCTGGAGTGCGTTGTAGTTAGAGCCGCCGATGTTATTGGTGGTGCTGAAGGATTTGAACTGCGGGAACTGCAGTGAATTCTGCGTTGCAAGACTGGTGTTGGCCAGGGTTACGGCCGGGACCGCTGCGAGCGGAACCTGATTCTCGCCAGCCACGTACGGCAGGTGAAGTCCATGGTTGCCAACGTAGTTGACCTCCAGGGTCAGAGCGAGCGGAAGCTGGCGCTGGAATCCCAGGTTCCATTGCTGGACCAGTGACATGTGCTGCTGGTTGTTGAAGGAGATTGCGACCGTGTAAGGATTCGCGGCGGAGGCGTTTGCGAGTGCGAGCCCGGGGTTTGAGAGGTTAGCCGGCGCTGCGAGCGGAAGCCCCTGCGAGAGCGAGAAGGGCTGAGCGACTGCGGTTCCAAGGTTGTTGTAGCTGATGGTATTGTCGAAACCCGGATAAGCAAGCTGGCC
This sequence comes from Granulicella tundricola MP5ACTX9, assembly GCF_000178975.2. NCBI lineage: Bacteria > Pseudomonadati > Acidobacteriota > Terriglobia > Terriglobales > Acidobacteriaceae > Granulicella > Granulicella tundricola. The sequence goes on from NC_015064.1 coordinate 1,912,554, forward strand.
ACCCAGGTTCTGGAAGATTGTGCTGTAAAAGGTTCCAAAGGCGGCGCGAATGACGGTCTTTGAATCAAGGCTATAGGCGAGGCCGATGCGTGGGGAGAGATCTGCCTTCGGTGTGCCGATGTTGAGAGAACGGGAGGCGTTCTGGCCAGCTACGAGCAGGGTTCCCGTCGCGGGATCGATGCGGCTATAGATATTGTTGGCGATCACGAGCGGAGACTCGTACTCATAGCGGATACCGAGGTTGAGCGTGAGCCTGGTGGTTACGCGCCAGTCATCCTGGAAGAAGAGTCCGTAGTTATAGTTGCGACGGCCGGTCTCCGGTTGAGGCTGCTCATAGCTTCCTGTCTTGATTTTGCCGAGCAGGAAGTCCGCGATGCCGGTGTTGGCGTTGCCGGATGCGCCGTGATTGGTGATGGAACCGTCAAACGCAATGGAGCCTTCCGGGCTCGAAGCGGGATTGTAGGAGTTGAACTCGTTCTTCCGGAGCGAGCCGCCGATCCGGAACGTGTGAGGTCCGAACGTCTTGGTGACCGTGCCGAAGGGGGTGAAGGTGTTGGTGATGTTGATCTGGTTGGTGTTGGTGTCTGCGCCGATGTTGCTGATGCCGGGATTGGTGAGTTCCGGGGTCTGATCGAGTGGCAGGGAAGCAATGCCGAGCAGCGAAGCCGCTCCAAGGCCGGTTCCTGGAGGGTTGCGCAGAACCACATTACGGAAGAAGCCCATGTTGAGGTCCATCACCAGGGTGGGGGTGAAGGTGCGGGTGTAGTCGACCGAGGGCAGCCAGGCGTTGTTACAGGTGCAGTCCCAGGTGGTGTTCAGCAGCTTGCTGTTGTAGGTGACCTGCTGGGGTTGCTGGGTCGTGTAGCGATAGACGTTGAAGCTGAGACGGTCCTTCGGGGTAACGGCCTCATCGACGCGGACAACGATCTTGTTGGTGTGCTGGGTGAGGTTCTGGAGGGAAGTCCAGTTGCTGGTGTAGCGATTGTTGGCTGGGTCATACGTGCCGATGGTGTTTGGCAGTGGAAGCAGAGCGAGAATCTTGGCGGCCGCTGGATCGATTCCGGTGACCTGACCGTTGGTGAAGGGCAGGGAGGCAGTGCCGTTGGGCTGATAGATAGTCTGCGGGGTGCGCTTGTTGCCGTTGGCGTCCGTCGTGGCGAGTGCGTTGGAGAGATTGCCGGTGCGCTGTGCTGCGGTGGGGACGGTGGCCGTTACCAGCGTTGAGCTGGGCTGAATCGTGCGGTCAAAGTTGACGAAGAAGAAGGTTTTATCGCGACCGTTATAAAGATGCGGGATACGGACAGGACCACCGAAAGAGCCGCCGGCCTGGAAGAAGCGATCTCGGCTGCGGGGGGTTATCGCGCCGGTCGTGGCATTGATGGTCTCTTTGTGGAAGTAGGTGTTGGCGTCAAACGCCTCGTTCTTGGCAAGGAAGTAGAGATTGCCATGATAGGTGTTGGTGCCGGAGATGGTGTTGACGGAGATGACGGCGCCAGAGGTGCGACCGTACTCGGCCGGAGCGTTGGTGGTAATGGCGCGGAAGGAGTCAACCCCATCCGAAGAAGGCAGGGAGAGCGGCGATCCGGTGGAGGCGATGATGGTGGAGACACCGTTGAGCAGAACCTCAGTATTCAGCGTCCGGCTTCCGTTGATGGAGAGCTGTGAGGTGTTGGGGGTGTCGCCCGCGCCGCCGTGGGCCACGCCGGGGATAAAGGCGAGGAGATTTTCGACGGCTCGGCCCTGAAGAGGAATGTTCTGGACTTCAGCGGGAGAGATCAGCGTGGAGATGTCAGAGGTGCTGCGATCCAGTTCCTGTCCCTTGGACTGAACGGTGACGGTCTCGGTGGTCTGGCCGAGCTCAAGGTTGACATTGACTGAGGTGACCTGGGCCACGGTGGCGATGAGGTTCTCCGTGACCGACTGCTTGAGCCCCGGGGCGCTGACCGTGATGCGATAGGGTCCTGGGATGACCTGGGGCGCGACGAAGGTTCCCGACGAGTCACTCTGGCCGGAGAAGACTGTGACGCCGGTGTCCTGGTTGACGATGAGGATCGTCGCGCTGGGAACGAGCGCTCCTGAGGGATCGAGCACCTGGCCGCGGATGGTGGCATTGGTGTTCTGCGCATAGGCCGATCCCCCATTTGAAAAAGAACCTGGCAGGGTCGAGCATGCTGCGAGGGCGAGGGCGGTTCCTGCGAGTGATGCCCTCATCACCCGCTTGGCTGGGTGAAACGGACGGCGGACGACTTGATCTACTTTCACGGGTGCTGCCTCCAAAGAGTGTGGCGCTCGAGCCGGAAGGGCTGGACGGATCTCTCTGGTCTTGAATTCTGGCCTTCGAATCGGTCGCGTCTTACGAGCCTGCCAACACTCGACGCTGAGGGTGCTTATTAGCAAGTGACTTACGGTTTGTTCTGGGGCGTCGCGGAAAGCTATTTGCTTTCAGCAGTTTAGCAGCGGCCTCTCACTTGTGACAAACGTCCCTTGCTCGCGCCGTTCCTTATCAGTATCATCGCGAACGACTCAGAAGAGTGTGATGAAGACGATCTTAGAGGCCTGGAGCCCGGAAACACAGCATGACCGTAGAGCAATCATCCTTGAGCTGGATTGCATCCTGGCGAGCCCTCATTTCTCAAACAGCAAGCGCTATCCAGCGCTGCTGCGCTATATCGTCGAACGGGCGCTGGAGGGCAGGGCTCATCTGCTCAAGGAGCGCACCCTCGGCATCGAGGTCTTCCAGCGGTCGGTTGACTATGACACCAACGCCGATACCGTCGTCCGCTATACGGCAGGTGAGGTTCGCAAACGGCTTTCACTCTATTACCATCAGCATGATTCCACTCACGGGATCCACATCTCGCTTCCGGTTGGAAGTTATGTTCCTGAGTTCCTCAAAGAGCACGAGCCGGAGACTGACCCAGGTCGAACCGGTTTGCTCCTCATCGATGAGCAAAATTCGCCGGCTGTGGCCACGGTCGCGACGGTGCAATCAGACGTCGTTACAATCTCGCCGTCTCACGGCTCGCCACGGATGCTTTGGCTGATCGTGATCTTCGTGCTGCTCGCCTCACTGGGCGTTGCATCTCTCTGGAAGTTCGGGCCCGTCTCGTCCAATGCTGTCGATCAGTTCTGGGGGCCAGTCCGGCAGGAGCCGAGCACTGCGCTGCTCTGTGTCGGCGGGAATGTCTTTGACGGAAATCACTTCTCCGGCACGATGACCGCAGGCAAAGACATTCAGTATCCCTTTGTGTCGATGCAACTGGCCTCCGCGATTGCACGGGTTGGCGGTCTGCTGGAACGGCTCAATACCAGGTACCAGATTCAAGCCTCCGCGCCTACGCCGCTGGGTGATCTCAGGGAACGTCCGGTGATTCTGCTGGGCGGCTACAACAACCCCTGGACGATGCGACTGGTGGAGACACTTCGCTTCCAGCTTCCGCCAGAGCCGTTTGAAGGGATTGTCGATCGTGATCATCCCGGCCGCCAGTGGACCCGCGATAAGTCCCAGCCGTACGCGAGCACCGACGACTATGCGCTCATTGCACGATTCCGCGATGCCCGAACGGGAAATGTCGTCTTCTTACTCGCGGGACTTGGCAGAAACGGAACGGAGGGCGCTGCCCAGTTCGCCACGAGTCCGCTCTATATGGAGCAGGTGAGCAAGCGAATCGGCAAGAAACTCAGCAGCGGTAATCTTGAGATGGTGATCAAGGTCAATGTTATCGACGGTAAGACCGGGGCGCCGTCCATTGAAGACCTGTGGGTGTGGTAAGGACTTTTGCCGATCCGGGTCCGGAGTCGACTGAGCCTTCCGGTGCTGTGCCTTAACTTAAGGGACGCTATGCCGGAGATAAGCTGTTCCAGCGGCCGGTGCGATCGCTCCAGGAGCGGAGGCGCGCATCGCCCACGCAGCTCCTACGAACGGAAGCGACCATCAAAGTTTTCAATGTAAACCACACACGAATTGTATCGATCCCGACCGCTCTCTTGCGAATCAAAAGGCGAGGGGAGGATCAGCCTCCCCGGACATTGAGAAGCCGCGTGGTTCACGGCTTGATGCCACAGAATTGAGGAGATTAGATGGATACTCTTATCGTTCCAGAGCGCACTTTGAATGATGCGCTTACGTTACCCGAGGTGGGATTTGGCACCTATCAACTCAATGGCAACGAGGGCGTGAAGACGATGGTCGGCGCGATCCGCAACGGCTATCGACTGCTCGATTCTGCTTTCAATTATGAGAATGAGGGGGCTGTTGGAGAGGCGATACGCCAGGCCGGTATTCCACGTTCCGAGCTTAGAGTGACTTCAAAGCTCCCGGGCCGGCACCAGAAGTATAGGGAAGCGCTACGTACGGTAGAAGAGTCTCTCTTCCGGGCTCAGCTTGAGTACTTCGATCTCTACCTCATTCATTGGCCCAATCCGAAGCAAGGCCTGTATGTGGAAGCGTGGCAAGCGCTCCTCGAGGTCAAGAAGCGTGGTCTGGTGCGGTCTGTGGGCGTCTGCAACTTTCTGCCGGAGCACCTCGACCGTCTTGAACAGGAGACGCATGTGCTGCCCAGCGTCAACCAGATTGAGATGCACCCTTACTTCTCGCAGCCAACACAGGTTGCTTACGATCGAGCGCATGGCATCGCGACGGAGGCCTGGAGCCCGCTGGGACGTGCGAACGATCTGCTCAAGAACGAAGTGGTGACAAAGATCGCGGCTAAGCTCAAGCGATCTCCCGGTCAGATCGTCCTGCGGTGGCATCATCAGCTTGGCGTGATTCCGATTCCGAAGGCAAGCAGCGATGAACGACAGAGGGAGAACCTTAGCCTCTTCGATTTCGAGCTGGATGTAACGGCGATGGATCAGATTGGCTCGCTGAATCGGCCGAATGGCAGGCTTGCGAATCAGGATCCGGCTGAGTACGAGGAGTTTTAAACACGCTTTGTCAGGAACTCGATGCCGAGACGTGCGGCGATGTCTTCGGGGACGCCGAAGTCGTTCGAGAGTTCGAAGCCGAGGTGACGCCAGGCGTCCAGGCCGCCTTCAAGGACTGACACCGCGCGGACTCCGCGGCGCTTGAGCCCCAGGGCTACGCGGGCGCTCAGGATCTGTTGATGGGAGCTGCAATAGAGAACGATTTCGACGTCTTTGGGAACAGCAAGTAACGGCCCGTTCTTGAGCCTTGCAGCGCTTATGCGGACGGAGCCCGGTATTCCTAACTCGGCTCCGTCGTGCCCCTCAAAGCCCAGGAGGTCGATCACCGCTACCTTCTCTCCGCGTTGAATTTTCTGGTGAAGGAGTTCCGGTGTGATCCTGCGGAATCTGAGCTCTCGAATCATGGAGATGATGGTCCAGGCTCTCCAGACGATCTAGACGAAGAGAGGGACGCCGAGGACGACGAGGAGGATTGATCCGAAGCCGCGAGCGAGATGTGCCGCTCGTTGGAGCTCGTCTGCGAAGAGGTATCCGAGGACGGTGTAGAAGAGCGACCAGAGAAGGGCACCGAGAGCGTCGGCGAGCATGAACTGCTTGACGGAGGTGCCTTCCGCCGCGGCCAGGGGAGGGGTAACTCCGTCAAGTCCGGGCACGAATTTGGCGGCGACGATCAAGCCGAATCCCCATCGTTCAAAGAGCTTTCTGGCTCTGAGCGAGGAGCCGGCGGGGTCACTGGTGAGGCGGCAGACGAGCTTCGTGACGCGGTGTCCCCAACGTCTTCCGCACCAGAACCAGACTCCATCGCCGGCGAGACAGCCGAGAACGCTGACGAGCAGCACGAGGCTCAGATGCAGACGCCCGTGGGCGGCCAGCGCACCGGCGGTCATGAGGAAGAGGGGCGCTGGAATGGGTAGGCAGAGCTGGCGGGCGAAGACTGCGAAGAGGAGTCCCCAGTAGGTCAGTTCGTGGAGTCCGCTCATTAGGTCTGTGAACTCCGGGTTGTCGGCTCTTGATGGTGTTTGAGCATTCGAATGGTGGGCGTCTGCCAGCGCTGTGTGGGTTCTGCTCCTGAGTGTACTTGCGCGGTTACGTCTTTGGCTCGCCTTCTCTGATTTGGTGCGGGAGGTTGCAGTGTTCGGGTAAAACGCATCAAGAGCCGCATGGTTGATAGCGTCTGGCAAGGCTTTGGGTTGCGGTCTTTGTGCTGCCATCACATAAAACTATGAAAACCTCCTGCAAACAGTATTGGAAAGTTGCTGTCTCAAGAATCTATATATTGAGGGCCACTGAAACCGCGCAGTTGGCGGGGCGAGCTAATGCAGCGGCGGATGGCAGTAGAAGCTGCAGTTATTACGAGGCGTTTTCATCGTTTCAGAGGAAGAGACCCACTCTACGATATGGGACTGTAAAGGAGAAATATTATGTCTGCACTTTTAGAGAAGACTGTTTTGATGGATACCGCTGTATGGGATGGGAAGATGCTCTCTGGCGGCTGGATTACCGGGAGCGGCGGTTTGGCTGAAGTGACGGATAAGGCGACCGGTGAGGTGCTGGCGAAGGTCGGCGTGGCGAGCGCGGAGGATGTTCATCGGGCGTGTGATGCGGCGGCGGCAGCGGCTGCGGGTTGGGCGGCTACCCCAGCGGAGAAGCGTGCGGCGATTGTGAAGCGTGCGGGGCAGCTTCTGGCCGAGCATACAGACGAGGCGGTTTACTGGCTGGTGCGAGAGTCGGGATCGACGAAGTTCAAGGCGGGGTTTGAGGTTCAATTGACGGTTGCGCACTTTGAGAACTCCGCCGCTTACGGACGTAAGCCGACGCGGACGATCGTCTCAGAGGACGAGCACATGATCAGCTACTACGACCGTGTTCCGCTGGGGGTTGTGGGAGTGATTGGGCCGTTCAACTTTCCGCTGATTCTTGGATTGCGGAGCGTGTCGGCGGCGTTGGCGACCGGGAACACCGTGGTGCTGAAGCCAAGCCTGAATACGGCTGTGAGTGGCGGCATTCTGATTGCCCGTCTCTTTGAAGAGGCGGGTCTGCCTGAAGGCGTGCTGTACGTGCTGCCCGGCGAAGGCCCTGCGGGGTCGGTCCTTACGGAGAACGATCATGTGAAGATGGTCGCGTTCACGGGGTCGACGAGCGTTGGCAAGAAGATTGGCGCGGCGGCCGGTGCGGCGCTGAAACGGGTCTCGCTGGAACTGGGAGGGAAGAATCCGTTCATCGTGCTTGCGGATGCGGATCTTGAACTTGCGGCGCGGGCTGGAGCCTTCGGCACGTTCCTTCATCAGGGACAGATCTGTATGACGATTGGACTGCACCTGGTGCATGAGTCGCTGGTGGATCGCTACGCGGAGCGCGTCGCTGAACTTGGACGGGAGTTGAAGGTTGGCGATCCTTGGAAGGAGCAGGTTGCACTGGGGCCGCTGATCAATGAGAAGCAGGCGGCTAACGTTGAACGAATTGTGAAGGAGACCGTTGCCGCGGGCGCTGAATTGATCGAAGGCGGAACGCGTGATGGACTCTACTTTCGCCCGACCGTGCTGAAGTATGTGCCGAAGGATAGCGCTGCGTTCAAGGAAGAAATCTTTGGGCCGGTGGCGACGATCGTCTCGTACAAGTCTGAGGATGAGGCGCTGGCGATCGCGAATGGGACCGGCTACGGTCTTTCGTCTGCAGTGTTTGGCGAGCTTGATCATGCCAGGGCGGTTGGTGCTCGAATCGACGCGGGGATGGTTCATGTCAACGATCAGACGGTGATGGAGGATGCTCGTGCGCCGTTTGGCGGTACGCATCAGTCCGGCAATCCGACGAGGATTGGCGGGGAGTCTGATCTCGAGGAGTACACCACGTTCCGGTGGACGACTGAGACTCGCAAGCCGCAGCCGTATGCCTTGCCCAACGCGTAGAGGTGAGTGGACGTTTGTGACCCGGGGCTGCGCTGCTGCTAAGGCGGCCCCCGCGAACTGCTTGAAGGATTTGAGATGAATGAATCGAGTGAAGTCCGGGTGCTGCGTCAGCTCATCCTTGATGATGAAAGGGCGCTGGAGGCACTGCAGCAGCGCGAAACGGAGCTGCTGCGGACGATTGAGTTGCATGACTTTCACGCGGCAACACGTCGTGAACGGATTCTGTCGGACATGCAATCCGCTGAAACGAGGTTGCGGAAAAACCGTCAGCAACTTGTTGCGCTTGGGGCTCGGATTGAGCTGTAGTTGATAAGGGCTAGACCCTGTCTCGTCAGGCGCCGATCAGACGCAGGACTCCGCCGGCGAGGCTCGCGCCAAGGAGTGGGCCGAGGACGGGGACCCAGGAGTAGGCCCAGTCTGAGTGGCCCTTGCCAGCTATGGGGAGGACAGCGTGTGCGAGGCGTGGGCCGAAGTCGCGGGCGGGGTTGATGGCGTAGCCGGTGGTTGCGCCCAGCGACAGGCCCAAAGCCCAGACGAGGCAGCCGACCAGGAATGGGCTGAGACCGGCTGCTGCCCCGGTGCTGAGGACCAGCTTTGAGCTGATGGAGCCGACGACCAAGACCAGGACGAAGGTGGCTACGATTTCGCTGAAGAGGTTGGAGCCATACGAACGGATGGCCGGTGCGGTGCAGAAGACACCGAGCTTCGCGGACTGATCCTCTGTGATCTTCCAGTGTGGGAGGTAGAAGAGCCACACAACGACTGCTGCGACGAAGGCCCCAGAGACCTGCGCCAGGAGGTACGGGAGGAACCTGGCGAAGCTTCCGGTCTGGACGGCTAAGGCCAACGTGATGGCCGGGTTGAGGTGCGCGTCCGGACTGCCGAAGAGGTTTGCGGTGAAGATGCCGCACAGCACTGCGAAGCCCCAGGCGGTGGTGATGGCCATCCAGCCGGAGCCTTCGGCTTTGGTGCGTTTGAGCAGGACGCCGGCTACGACGCCATCGCCGAGCAGCATCATGATGAAGGTGCCCATGAACTCGCCGAGCAGGGGGCCGCGGATCATGGCTGCACCGTCGCTGCTGATGCGGGCTGAAGGACGTACTGAGTTGCTAGTTTCGTGAAAGTCTCGACCTGGGCTTGCTCCCATGTGGCGTCTCGCTTCAGTTCGATGGCGAGAAGGTGTGCGACTTTGGGGGCGATGGCGATGGTGGCGCGGGCGTTGAGCAGAAGTGCGCGGGTGCGGCGGGCTAGGGCGTCGTCAAGCGAACGCGACATCTCATGGCGTGCAGCCCAGACGATCTCCGCGGCGATGTAAGGCAGGTCCGGGTGGAGAAGCTGACCGAGTTCCGGCTGTGCGGCGATGAGTTGCTGGATGGCGGCTGCGTCTGTGCCGTAAACGGCCAGGGAGCCGAGGCGGCTGGCGTTCTGGTCATAGCCGTGGATGTGCAGGTTGAAGGTGACGCAGGGGGTGTCCGGGAGATCGCCCAGGGTGATGGCGTGGTTGACGCAGTCCTCTGCCATGTGGCGGTAGGTGGTCCATTTGCCGCCGACGATGGTGATGAGGCCTGAGGCGTCGATCTGGATGGTGTGATCGCGGGAGAGGGCGGAGGTCTTGCTGTTGTCCGAGCCGGCGGCTTTGACGAGGGGACGGATGCCGACGTAGATGCTGAGAACATCCTCGCGCGTGGGCGGGCGGCTGAGATATTGGGCGGCTGTATCGAGTACGAAGGCGATCTCTTCTTCGAGAGCGTGTGGCTCGTAGGAAGGCTTATCGATGGGGGTGTCCGTGGTACCGACGAGGGTGCGGTCGTGCCACGGGATGGCGAAGAGGACGCGGCCATCGCTGGTGTGGGGGACCATGATGGCGCTGTCGCCGGCGAGGAAGGAACGATCGAAGACGAGGTGGATGCCCTGGCTGGGGCTGACCATGGGCTCCGCGACGAGGTTGGCGAGGCGGCGGGTATCGTCCGTGAAGATGCCGGTGGCGTTGACGACGACCTTTGCGCCCACGGTGTGGCGATTGCCGGATTCGCGATCTTCGATGATGACCGCGTTGAGGAAGTCCTGGGAGTCTTTGAGCATCTCGACTGCGGATGCGTAGTTGAGGACTGTGGCGCCGTGATCGACGGCGGTGACGATGAGGTGGGTGAGGAGACGGGTGTCGTCGAACTGGCCATCGTGATAAAGGACGCCGCCGCGCAGGCCTTCCTGCTGGATGGTGGGGAGGCGTTCGAGGGTTTCGGCGAGCGAGAGGACGCGCGATTTGCCGAAGCCGTACTTGCCGGCGAGGAGATCGTAGATCTTCATGCCGATGCCGTAGAACGGTGCCTCCCACCAGGAGTAGTTGGGCACGACGAAGGGGAGATCGTGAACGAGATGGGGAGCGTTCTGCAGGAGCAGACCGCGTTCCTTGAGGGCTTCCATGACCAGCGAGACGTTGCCTTGTTCGAGGTAACGGACGCCGCCGTGGACCAGCTTTGTCGCGCGGCTGGAGGTGCCTTTGCCGAAGTCTTCACGCTCCACGAGCAGCACGTCCAGGCCACGCGACGCGGCATCCACTGCCACGCCTGCGCCGACTGCTCCGCCGCCGATGATGACGATGTCCCATGGGGTGGTGCGGGCCTTGACGCGTTCGATCATCTCTTCGCGGTTCATGCGGTCTCCTTGTTCCAGCCCTTCGAACGGTTCACGGCATCCTGCCATTTGAGGTAACGCTTCCTGGCTATAGCGGGGTCCATCCGGGGGATGAAGAGCTGCCCTTCGGGGCGTGTCTTTGCGATCTCTTCTACATCGTTCCAGAAGCCGGTGGCGAGGCCGGCGAGATAAGCGGCACCCTGCGCGGTGGTCTCAAGGATGGCGGGCCGCTCGACCGGGATACCGAGGAGGTCAGATTGAAATTGCATGAGCATGTCGTTGGCGGCTGCGCCTCCATCCGCACGCATGGTCGTGAGGCCGACGCTGGTATCGGCCTGCATGGCGTGGAGGACATCCGTGACCTGGAAGGCGATGCTCTCAAGCGCCGCACGCGCGATGTGGCCGATCTCCGTGCTGCGTTGCAGACCGATGATCATTCCGCCCGCGTAGGGGTCCCAATGCGGTGCGCCGAGGCCGGTGAAGGCGGGGACGAGGACGACGTTGTTGGAGCTGTCAACGGAGGCGGCGATCTTCTCCACGTCAGGCGACTTCTCAAAGAACTCCATCTTGTCACGCAGCCATTGCACGACCGCTCCGCCAACAAAGACGCTGCCTTCAAGCGCGTACTGGAGTTTCTTGTTCGTGGTGCAGGTGAGCGTCGTGATCAGCCGCTCTTTGGAGAGGGTGAAGGTGTCACCGATGTTCTGGAGCAGGAAGCAACCGGTGCCGTAGGTGTTCTTGGCGTCGCCGGGATTCACGCAGAGCTGACCGAAGAGGGCTGATTGCTGATCGCCTGCGATGCCTGCGATCTCTACGTCGCCCAGACCGAGGGTGGTGGTGACGCGACCCACTTTCTCACTGGACCAGACGACCTCCGGCATCATGCTCTCAGGGACGCGGAGCAGCTTCAGCAGGTCCGCATCCCATCTATCTTCGACGATGTTGTAGAGCAGCGTGCGCGAGGCGTTGGTGCGGTCCGTGATGTGGCGCTTGCCGCTGGTGAGGTTCCAGATGAGCCAGCTATCCACGGTTCCGAAGGCGAGCTTGCCCTGTTCTGCGAGCGCGCGTGCACCGTCTACGTTGTCCAAGATCCAGGAGATCTTGGTGCTGGAGAAGTAGGGGTCGATGAGCAGGCCGGTCTTGTTGCGGAAGGTCTCTTCATGACCTTCGTCATGGAGCTTCGCGCAGAAGTCCGCTGTCCTGCGGTCCTGCCAGACGATGGCGTTATAGACGGGCTTGCCGCTCTCCCGCTCCCAGACGATGGTGGTCTCGCGCTGGTTTGCGATGCCCAGGGCGACGACGTCACGGGGACGGACGTGGGCGCGTGCCAGGACCTCTACTGCGGCACTCAATTGCGTCGTCAGGATGTCCATGGGGTCGTGCTCGACCCAGCCCGTTTTGGGGAAGTGCTGTGCAAACTCATGCTGGGCCATGCCTGCGATCTTGCCATCGTGATCGAAGAGCATTGCGCGGGAGCTGGTCGTTCCCTGGTCGAGCGAAAGTACGTACTGTGCCATGTGGTGTCGTTCTTCCCTTTGCCTGATGCCCGTTGCTTGCAGCCGCCGGCCAATCTTCAGAGATAGCCTACACCTGAAAGGTGAAGGCTGTTCTGCGGGCCGGCGGCAGTCAAGACTGACGCGGTGAGGGATCAGGGCTGCTGCGGGCGGGCTCCAGCGGGGACGTGCTCTTCGAGGTATCGGGCGATGAGGCGGTAGACGTGGACCGTGGTGCCCTGACCCTCATTGATGGCGTGGGTGCGGTTGGGATAGTCCATGAAGTCAAAGTTTTTGCCGAGCTGGATCAGCTTGTTGACGAGCAGCTCCGACCCCTGGAAGTGGACGTTGTCATCGCCCGATCCATGGACCAGCAGGAGGTTGCCGGTGAGGCCCTGGGCGAAGTTGATGGCGGAGCCGTCATGGTAACCCTTGGCGTTCTCGGTTGGAAGGCCCATGTAGCGCTCCTGGTAGATGGTGTCGTAGCGGGTCTGGTCCGGGACCGGGGCGACGGAGATGCCGGTGCTGTACAGGCCGGGGTTGCGGAACATCATGTTGAGCGTGTTGGTGCCGCCGCCGCTCCAGCCCCACATGGCCATGCGGGAGGTATCGACGAACGGGTGCGTCTTGGCAAACGAACGGATAGCGTCTGCCTGCTGCTGCGTGGAGAGCACACCGATGGCTCCGTAACCAGCCTTGCGCCATGCACGTCCGCGGGGTGCGGGTGTGCCCTGGTTGTCAAAGCTGAGGACGATGTAGCCATCGCGTGCGATGAGCTGCAGGAAGAGCGCGCTGAACTGATCCCAGGTATCGTCCACGGTGGTGCCGGCGGGCTCGCCGTAGATCTGGACCAGTACCGGATACTTCTTTGACGGATCGAAGTTGAGCGGCTTGATCATGTAGGTGCTGAGCGTGACGCCACCGCCGATATCTGTCTCTGAGAACTCTTTTGGCGCGGACATAGTGTCCTTGACCTTGGCGGCGAGATCCGCGTTCTCTTCCAGCGTGCGAACCACCATATGTTCCGGCAGGCGCACCAGGTCAAAGCGCGGAGCTACCGTGGAGCTCTGCCGCATGTGGATGGCGTAAGTGCCATTCTCCGAGATGTCGTAATGATTGGTGCCTGCGTCCGCTGCTGGGGTTACGCGCTCCGGGACTCCCTTGCCGTCCAGACGGGAGCGGTACAGATACGCACGGATGGGATCTGAGGGTGAGGCAGTGAAGTAGAAGAAGCCGTGCTGCTCATCGACCGAGACGGGCTCGATGACGTCGGCGGGAAAGTTCGTCAGGAGCTCCAGCTTTCCGGTCTGGCGGGAGACACGGTAGGCGTGCCGCCAGCCATCGCGCTCACTGAGCCATAAGAGGTCCGGCTTTTCCTTTGTGTTTGCGTGTGAGGCGGGCAGCCAGACGAAGTGGCTCATGATCTTGGCGGACATGTCGACGTCCAGGTATGCGTCGTCCTTATCTTCGAAGAGGGGCTTCGCTTCGCCGGTTGCGGCGTCGGCCAGGAAGATGAGGTCGTCGTTCTGCTGACGATTGAGGTACTCGACGGCGACTTGCTGCGAGTTGTCGGCCCAGTCCAGCCGTGGGATGTAGTGGTTGCGGTAGTCTCCGGGCAGCTTCATCCAGTGTGTGGCTCCGCCGTCCACAGAGACTACGCCCGCACGCACGGAGGCGTTCGTCGTACCGACCAGCGGATACTTGTAGTGGAAGAGCTGCGGATAGTTGGCGGCCGTGTCGTTGATGAGTGTGTAGTCACTCACGCCGGATTGATCGAACTGCCAGTATGCGATGGAGCGCGAGTCCGGGCTCCAGCGGAAGGCCTCGCGGATATCGAGTTCTTCTTCGTTCACCCAGTCTGATGTGCCGTTGATGATGTCGGCTGATCCATCGGTGGTGAGCTGGCGGATGGTTCCAGTTGCAAGGTCCTGGACGTAGATGTTGTTCTCACGGACGTAACCCACGGAGCGGGCGTCCGGTGAGAACTGCGTGAACATGAGCGTACTGGGCGCGGCGGTGCCGCCAAGTTTGGTCAGCTTGCTGCCCTGCAGGTTGAGGACCCAGTAGTCGCCGCGCGTGTTCTGCCGCCAGACCTTTTTGGAGTTCGTGAAGAAGAGAAGCGACTGCTTGTCCGCGGACCAGGCGTAGTCCTCTACCTGAATCGGCGCGGTGGCCCCCTCTGGCGTGAGTTGCTTCTCTGTGACGAGCACGCTGCGTTTGCCGGTGGCGGTCTCATAGGCGACCAGCTCAAGCGATTTGGCGTCCGGGGCTGGAGTCTCAAGCACCGTGTATCGTTCTCCGCCATCCAGCCAACGACTCTCTGCTGGCGTACGGGCACGGAAGCCCCGGGTCTTATAGAGCTTGTCGAAGCCCTGCACGAATGCAGGGGACGGAAGGTTGCCGGGCAGGCTCTGCGCCCATATCGGAACCAGGCTGAGGATTGCAGTCGAGGTGCAGGTCAGGAGCTGAAGACGAAGGCCGCGGTGAGCCCGGGAAGAGTTCATCATGATGCTGCCAGTCTACCAAGGAGCTTGTATCAGAGGGGAAGGTTCAACTGCGCCACGCAGCCGGTCCCGCTGCGCGCGGAGTGCAAGGTCACGGAGCCGTGATGAGCGGTGGCGATCTGCTGTGCTAGAACCAGGCCGATGCCCGTGCCTTTGGCCTTGGTGGTGTAGAAGGGCACAAAGAGGTTGCCGGGATTGGTGATGCCGGGGCCGTTGTCTTCAATGAAGATGGAGAGCTGCTCCTGGTGGACAGTCCAGGTGATCTGCACTGCGGGGGACGCGTCAGGACGTGCAGCCGAGTCCTGGCTGAGGGCTGCGTCGGCGGCGTTCTGCAGGAGGTTGATGAGGGCCTGCTGGATCTGATCGGGGTCGCACAACAGATGAACTGCGGGACCGGGTTCAACGTGCGGCTTGAGCCTGGTCTCCAGATGTACAACCTGGACGATGAGTTGCGCGAGATCTGCTCTCTGCAGCGTAGGCGCGGGCAGGCGGGTGAGACGTTGATACGCCTGGAGGAACCGGTTCAATGATGCGGAGCGGTCTTCAATCACGCCCAGGCCGCGCAGGAGGTCGGCGGGGTCGACGGCAGCGGCATCGGATCGCATCATGCGATGCCTCAGGCTGCCTGCGATCGACTGGATGGGGGTCAGTGAGTTGTTGATTTCATGGCTCAACACGCGGATGAGCCGCTGCCATGCTGTGCGCTCTTCCTCACGCAACACCGCGCCAACATCCGAGAGTACAAAGAGAGTATTGGGGAGGCCATGAAGGCGGAAGACCGCACGCCGAACCGACCAGCGAACGGCGCCCTGGACGAAGTTGATGTTGCCGGATGGATCGGCGGGTGGGTAAAGGCCCTGGTCGGGGATATCGAGCAGCGACTCCAGGTTGAGTTCGAGGGCGGTTCGTCCGATGGGGTTCCGCTCCGTGATCGCAAACGCGCTGCGAGCTGCGGCATTGAGCAGCTTCAAGGTGCCTGCTTCGTCGAAGGCGAGCACTGGCGACTGCATGGAAGAGAGGACGCGTTCGACCAGGGTGAGGGCATCGAGCGCCGCGGAACGCTGCTGCTGCAAGGTGGCGGCCAGTGCGTTGATCTCGAGCGCCAGGTCGCCGAGGGCGTCGTTGCGCAGGGCACCGCGAGCGCGGAAGCTGTAGTCGTCCTCGCGGAGAGCGGAGACGACGTTCGCGAGTGTTTGCAAGGGCCGCACCAGCTGGTTGAAGAAGACGGAGATGGCCAGACCCCAGACCGTACCCAGTGTGAGAACGACCACGCCAACCATGACCGGAGACGGGTCCAGGGTGTACGTCCAGAGACCGGCAAAGGCCAGCATGGGCAGGGCGAGACCGCCTAACCAGAGGCGAAGCCTGCGCTCAAACGGAAATCGCGGACTGTTACTGGCCAGTGGAAGTCGGATTGGCTCGGGCGTGGGCACGGCTATAGATTGTACTTTTCCATGCGGCGATAGAGCGCTCCGCGGCTGAGGCCCAGCGCCTCCGCGGCGTGGCTGACGTTGCCGTTGGTGCGGGTGAGCGCCTTGCGGATCAGCAGGGCTTCCACCGTCTCCAGGCTTAGATCGTCCAGGGTCTGCAGGGAAGAGCGCACCGCATGAGCCTGAATGCCGAGATCCGATACGCTGAGCTGCGTCCCCCGCGCCATGAGGACGGCACGCTCCATCATGTGATCCAACTCACGCACGTTGCCCGGCCAGCCATAGTTCAGCATGACGTTCAACGCGGCGGGCTCAAAGCCGGAGAGTTGGCGTCGATAGCGCGCGGCATAGCGGTTGAGAAAGTGTGCGGCAAGCAACGGGATATCCTCACGGCGCTCCCGCAACGAAGGCAGACGAATCTCGACGGTGTTCAGGCGAAAGAGCAGGTCTTCGCGGAACGAGCCGTCGATTGCGGCCGCATGCAGGTCGGCGTTGGTGGCGGAGAGCATGCGTACGTCCACCTTGCGCGTCGTGGAGGAGCCCACGCGCTCCAGCTCGCCGGTCTCCAGCACGCGCAGCAGCTTGGCCTGCTGGCGGGTAGGGATGTTGGCAATCTCATCCAGAAATAATGTGCCGCCGGACGCCAGTTCAAAGCGGCCGATGCGGTCGGCGCGCGCGTCCGTGAATGCGCCTTTGACGTGTCCGAATAGCTCGGACTCGAAGGTGCCATCGGAGAGCGCACCGGTGTTGACTGCGATCAGGGATTGGCTGGCACGATGGGACAGGCGATGCAGCGTCTGCGCCACCACCTCTTTGCCTGTGCCATGCTCGCCGGTAATCAGAACGTTTGCGTCCGAGGGGCCGATACGAGCCATCAACTCGACCACTGGGTGCATGGCGGCCGCGGTGGCGATGAAGTTGGGCGCGCCCTCCGCGCGCAGCAGGCTGTTCTCCGCTTCAAGCCTCTGGGCACGGCGTTGCAGCTGAAAGAACTCAGTCTGAGTGCGGACGACGCTCAGCAGGCGCTGGTTATCCCACGGCTTTTGCACGAAGTCGCTCGCGCCGCGGCGCATCGCTTCCACTGCCAGATCGACGTTGGCCCAGGCGGTCATGACGATCACCGGCAGGTGCGCCTCGCTCTGCCGGATGGCGGCGATCAGGTCCAGCCCTTCCTGTCCGGAGGTCGTATCGCGCGTGTAGTTCAAGTCGATCAGCAGACCATCGAACTCAGACTCAGCGAGGCGCAGCAAGGCCTCTGCCGGCGTCTGCGCGGTGACCAACTCATAGCCCTCGGGGCGCAGCAGCAGGTCGAGCGCGTCGAGGATGTGAGGCTGGTCGTCGGCGATCAGAAGACGGCAGCGCGGGTTGGGCTTTGAGGGTATGGTCACAATCAGGGTTTCGTGGTGGTTGAGGCAGGTTGCGTGCCGCTCCTTGCTGATTCTATCGAAATCGTGTTCGCCGTGAGCGTCTGCCCCGTCGCACGATCCAACTCTACCTTGGCCTTCTGGTATGCGGTGAGCGCCGCCACCAGTGCGGACTCGGCCGTCGCCAGGTCACGGCGTGCCGCAAGCGTCTGCAATGCGGAGCCTGCGCCGAGTTCCTGCTCCTTGCCGGAGATGGTAAACAGCCGCTCGGAAAGATCGCGAGCCTTCATCGCAGAGGTGACACGCGCAAGACTTTGATCCAGCGAGTACTGTGCGTTGCGGACCTCAATGCGGATCTGCTTGCGCTGCTGCTGTAGGCGCACCTCGGCCTGGCGAGACTCAAGTTCAGACCGGACCTGGTCTGACTTGGCCACACGGTTGCGTATCGGCACGTTCACATTGACCCCGACGTAGTAGTTCGGCGCAGAGTTGTTGAACGTGTTCTTAAAGGTGCCACCGTAGCCGCCGGGCGCGGTAGATGGCGTGTTAGTCAAGGGATTATCGACACCGCCCAGTCCTGTGCCGCCGTAGTATCCCACCAGGTCCACCTGCGGCAGCAGCGAGTTGCGCAGCGCGTCGCGGCTGATCTTGCGGTTCTGCAGATCGATGTTCGATTCGTTGATCTCAATGCGGCGGTTGAGTGCCTGCTCTACCAGGTCGTCCGTCGCAGCGGCGGGTGCAGGTGCGGCCTTCAGGTCTACGGTGGCAAGATCGGTGGGTCGGACCGGCATCGCCTCCAGAATCGGGTCGTCCAGGTTTTTTGTCAGCGCATTCTTGATCAGCAGCGATTGAAACTGTAGTTGCGAGCGCGCGATCGTCAGATCCTGTTCGCGGTTGGCGACTTCAGCCTCATCCTTCAGCACATCGAGCGCAGGGATGGCCTGCAGGTCAAGCTGTTTGTGGCCTTTGTCGAGCGTCTGCCTGGCAAAGTCCAGCGAATGCGACTTCACCTGCTCGTCTTCATATGCGGCTACCAGGTCCCAGTAGATGTTCGCGATCTGCGTGACGGTGGAGACTACCTGCAACTCGAAAGCCTGATCGGAGATCTTCTGGTTGTTTCGCGCGATGCGAAGGTAGCGCAGGTTGGGTCCGAGCCCAAAGCCCGACAGAAGATGCTGCCGGACTAGTGCCTGGAATGAGCCATCGAGCTCAGGCGTAAGCGAGGTGAACGGACTGTTTGAGGTCAAGCGATCTGAGTTGAATCCAACGGCGATGCTGGTGCCGGTTGCAAACGCCTGCGTGTAGTTGACGGTGCCGGAGAAGTCGCCCTGGTGCAGCGTGGGCACACCGTAGATGACCTCGCTGGAAAGCGGCGTCGTGCTGTTCTGATAGCTGATGGTGCCGGAGACGTTGGGGTCATAGGAAGACACCAACGAGCCTGTACCCAGCGTGGATTGCACCAATCCGGAAGCGCCCGCACCCGCGCCGCCCGCGCCGCCTGAGGTTCCTCCAGCGCCTGCGCCGTTGGAGCCTGATCCGAAGCCGCCGAAGCCTCCGCCGGGCGTATTCTGCACCACACCCGTATTGACTCCGAGGAACGTTCCGCCGGCCTTGGTGCGCAGTACGTCGGCCTTGGCGATGGGGATGTTGTAGCGTGCAATCGCAAGATCAAGATTGTTCTCGAGCGCCAGCGCAATCGCATCGCGCAGGGATAACTCCAGCACGCCATCGTGAACCAGCGTATCGATGCGCGCGGAGTTCGCCAGATCCGGTGCAGGCACATGCGCGGCGCGATACGTCTCGATGGGATTATGCGAGTGAGGAATATCCAGCGACACCGTCGGAGCGGCAGGCAAGACCTGCGCCGCCTGCTGGGCCACAAGGGCAGAGGTCTGGGTGAGCAAGAGTGCGCTCAAAAGAAGCGAGGAAGACGTGCGTTCAAAGTTCATCGGGCCTGGGTTCCATTCTGGCTGCGCTGCAGATCGGGGTGTGCGGTATCGCGAGTCAGCCATCCATCGCGAAGCTCGAGAGTGCGTGATCCATACGTGGCATTGAGGTCGGAATGTGTGACCTGGATCACCGTCGTACCCTCCCGGTTCAACTGCTTGAACAGATCCATGATCTCCGCGGCCTGCGCGGAGTGGAGATTGCCTGTGGGCTCATCCGCTACCAGCAACGCCGGCTTGTGGATCACCGCACGCGCAATGCCCACAAGCTGTTGCTGGCCGCCGGATAGCTGCGATGGATAGAGATCCTTCTTGCCTACGATGCTGAAGCGGTCCAGCGTATCCGCCACCAACGCTTGCCGCTCGGCGCGATGCATGTCCTTGTACGACAGCGGAAGATCAATGTTCTCCGCCACTGTGAGATCTTCCAGCAGGTGATAGCTCTGGAAGACCATACCGATGCGCCGCCGCGCAAGCTCCGCACGCTGTTTGCGGTTCATTGTATGCACCGCCGCGTCCTCAAACAGAAACTCTCCGCGCCACTGATCGTCCAGCATGGCGAGCACGTTCAGCAGCGTGGATTTGCCCGCGCCGGATGGCCCCATGATCGTGACGAACTCGCCGAGCTCAATCGTCAGATTGATGTTGCGCAGCACGAACAGCTCACTGTGCCCGGCTTTGTACGTGCGGTCGAGATGACTCAGTTGGATCATGGGTCTCCTTACTCGGTGCGAAGCGCTGAAGTTGGTTCAATCGAAGCCGCGCGCCGTGCGGGAATCGTCGCAGCGAGCAAGGCCACCAGCGCGATGAGCCCGACAACCGTGCCGAGGATCAAAGGATCAGCGGGGGAGACGCCATAGAGCTGCGTGCGGATCAGGCTGCTCAACGCCATGGCAACCGGAATCGCCACCACCACGCCCAAAGCCGCCAGCTTCAGAACATCCGTCAGTACCAAGCGGGAGACTGCAAGCCGCGTAGAACCCAGCGCCATGCGGATGCCGATCTCACGCGTCCGCTGCGCCGTAGAGTAGGCAAGCACGCCGTAGAGACCCACTCCCGCCAGCAGTGTAGCCAGGCAGCCGAAGGAGGTCGCCAGGAGCGCGATCATACGTTCGTTCGAGAGGTTCTGATCGATCTGTTCGTCCATCGTTCGCACGCTGCTCAACGCCAGCCCCGGATCGATCTGACGCATCGTGCTCCTGACAGCGGACAGGACGTCCGAGGAACTGCCGTTGTATCGCAGATAGAAGTACAGATCGGCGGACCTGGGGGATTGATGCAGCGGGCGGTAGCAGGTGGCGGTCACATCCTCGCGCATGCCGCCATGTTTTGCGTCGCGAACCACACCTACGATCGTTGTGTCCATCTTGGGTGTACTTCCGAAGCCATCGGTCATCGCCATCTGGCGTCCGACGCAGGCCTCGACCGACCCACAGAAATGCTTGGCGAAGGCTTGATTCACCACCGCCACCTTGGGATGATCCACAGTATCCTGTTCGTTGAAGATCCGGCCCGCAAGCAGGGGAACTTGCATGACGTTCAGGTAATCGGCGCTGATCGTAGGATCTTCGATGCTGAACGAGTCATCCGGCGGTGGCTGATAGCCCGCCACCCCGGCGCTGTTCATATTGTGATTGCCCGTCAGCTCCGGATCATCAGTCGCGGCAACTCCCGTAACTCCAGGGATCGCTTGCAGGGAGGCCATGATGCGCTGATTGAGTGCCGGCCTGGCCTCCGCGGCGTATCCAGCCTGGGACAAATTGGTCTCAAATGTGAAGAGATGTGCCGTATTGAAGCCCACTTCCACGGAACGCAGACTCTGCATCGTGCGAAGAAACAGCCCAGAGGCCACCAGCAGAATAACGCTCAGACCAATCTGCAGGCATACCACCAGACGCCGCAGGCTCAGCAGGGAACCGGAGCCGGTCGAACTGGACTCGCGCAGAGTGGACGTCAAATTCAGATGCCGTAGCTGCAGAGCCGGAGCCAGCGAGAAGATCAGGGAGACCAGAACTGCCACACCGAAGTTGAACAGCAGCACTCGACCATCGATGCCTGCGGAGAACGGGGTCCCGGAGTCGGGGTCAGCCAACTGGTTCACCAGCACACGCAAAGCGATCGGCGCAAGCAGCAGACCGATTGCACCGCCACCAATTCCGATGAGCAGCCCTTCCATCAGCAGTTGTGTCACGATGCGGCCGATCCGTGCACCCAGCGCGGCCCGCAGAGAAAACTCTTTGATGCGGCTCGCGGACCGCACCAGCAAAAGGCTAGCCACGTTGACTGCGGAGATCAGTAGCACCAACACGGCCATCGCCATTACGGCCAGAAACGGCGTCTCCAGATTAGGACGCTTGTAGGAAAAACCCCGTGCTCCCGGCAACACCAGCAGCCGGCTCTTGGTCAGGAATCCCGCGATGAAGCGCGGCGTCACCGTACCCAGATTCTTCAACTCCTCTGCTCGTAGCGAGTGCCACAAAGGAGCCACGCCGGACGCTGCCTGTGCTGCCGAAAATCCTGGCTTCATCCGGCCCAGGATGTTCATCCAGCGGTACTTGTGGTCGTCCAGACCACCGGAATGGGTTGTCATCTGGCCGATCATCGCCATGGGCACAAAGACCGCGGGAGTCTGTCCCCATACCGCACTGTGAAAGCTCGGAGCCGCCACCCCGATGACCTGAAAAGGATGGTCGTTCAGAGACACAGAAGACCCGATGATGTGGGTGTCCGAAGCCAATTGATTTCGCCAGAAGTCGTAGCTCACCACCACCAGCGGATTCGCATTCACGGCTCCATCATCGGTCTGCGTAAACATCCGTCCCAGGAAGGGTTGAACGCCCAGCACGGTGAAATAATTTCCCGTCACCATCTCCGCATCGATGGAGTGCGTATCGTTATCGTGCCGGAAAGCAGCATTTGCCGGAGACGTCCCGATCAAGCCGGAGAAAACCTGGTTCTGGTCTCTCAGGTCCTTGTACATGGGATAGGAAAAATAAGCGTCAGTATCACCGCCCGAGTCACTGGTGCCGCCGTTCCAGGGACTTTTCGTGCCTTGAAGCACAACCAGTTTTCCCGCGTCGCTCACCGGCAGAGACCGCAGCAGCGCCTGATCCAGCAAGGAAAAGATAGCCGTGTTCGCGCCAATCCCAAGGGCCAGCGTAAGAATCGCCGTGATGGCGAAGCCGGGGGTGCGGCGAAGCTGCCGAAATGCAAAACGTAGGTCTTGTAGAGCAGTCTGCATATGATTCCTCTGGAAAGCTGTCTACTCAGCGCGAAGCGCTTCGGTGGGAGAGATGGAGGCGGCGCGCCGAGCCGGCAGAAGACCTGCCGCAACGCCGAAGAAAGCAAGCACAAGGGTGAGACCGCCCAACAGGCTAGCGTTTTGCGTCGCATGCAGCTCCACGACGGAACTGATTGTCCGCTGCATCGCAAGCGTCAGTAGCCATCCACAGCCAAGTCCCGCCGTCAGCAGCAGCGTGACCCGCGTCAGGATCTGGCGTACGACCCGCGTTCTCGATGAGCCCAACGCCATGCGGATGCCGATGTCGCGCGTCTGAAGTTCGACCTCGTGATGAACCATGCCGTAGATTCCGACTAGTGAAAGCGTCAGGGCCAGCACGGCGAAGATTCCGAACAACCATGACTCCAGCCGCTCGAATGTCAGGGTCTCAGCCACAACCTGGTTCATCGTCAACGGCGCTCGGAAAGGTACTGAAGGATCGATCTGGTGCATCGCCTCGCGGAGTGCGTTTGAGACTGAGGCGGGGTCGCCGTTTGCAACCTGCACCACCAGCGTCATGTGGAGAAGCTCGCTTGACGCGTACTCCGCGGGAATCTGTGCGGCGGGAAGATCCATCTCCGCCATTGAAGGCTGTCCAAGGTCTTGGCGCAGATTCGACATCACTCCAACGATCGTGATCTTGTCGTTTCCCCAATCGATCTGCCGCCCTACAGCCTCTTCGCCGGGTGAAAAGAACTTGTGGACAAAGGCTTCGTTGACCGTCACGTTGATCGGCGCACCCGCGTGATCGACCGATCCGCTGATTGTGCGGCCCTTGATCAGGTGCGCGCCGATCGCCTCCAGCGCGCCCGGCGAGATACTCCGGATCTCTGCCAGCATCTCCTGGTTCGGAGCCAGTGGTGGCTTGCCCACGATGTGCATGTCTCCGTTGGAGCCGGATTCCTGGATCGGCAGGAGGTTGATCATGCCTGCGCCCGCCACGCCCGGCAGCGCTCTCACCCGCTCCAGCAGAGGGTTGTAGAAGCTCGTCACCATATCGCGGCCAACGTAGTTTGCGGCCGTCAGGGTCACCTCTTCGGTGAGCAGCTTGTCCGGGGAGAAGCCCAGTGACGTCGAACGCATGTCATGCAGGTTCCGCAGCAGCAGCCCGGAGCAGACCAGCAGACCCATCGCAATGGCTATCTGCACCGCGATCAATGTGAACCTCAGACGATTCTGCCCCAGGCTCGACCCTGCAGCCCCGCCTGAGCGCAGCGCCATCGCAGGTGCCAGGCGTGAGAACTGCAGCGCCGGAAGCGTTCCCGCTGTCAGCCCTGTCACAAGTGCTATCACCACCGCTGCCGCCAGCACGGGCAGGTTCAACTCCACATCCGCACCACGAGAGAGGGAACTGATCAGAAGCTGACGCATCACCTGCAGCATCCCTGCGGCCAGCAACACGCCGCCCGCGGCACCGGCCAACGAAAGCACCGCGGACTCAGTCAGTAACTGCCGCACGATGCGCCCGCGTCCAGCCCCAATTGCAGACCGTAACGCGAACTCACGCTGCCGCCTCACGCCCCGGACCAGCAGCAGACCCGCAATGTTCACGCACCCAATGATCAGCACGCCGAACACGGAAAGCACCAGCACGCGCAGAGGGCCGCCCGTCTTGCCCAAGCTGGCTTCGGACTCGGAGAGCAGATGGACCCGGCGTCCGGCCTCATCCGGATAAAGCCTGCCCAGGTTCTGAAATACCTGGCCCATATCGGCTTCCGCCTGCGACATCGTCACGCCATCCTTCAGGCGGCCGATCGTCGGCAGAAAGTGTTGTCCGCGTGTCGCAATCCGCGTGGCCGGAAGATGAAACGGACGATATAGCGCGTTGCTCACGGAAAGGGGATAACGGAAGCCTGCCGGCATCACCCCGATCACCTCGGTTGGCGTGCCATCCAGCCGGATCTTTGACCCCACGATGTTTCTGTCCGCTCCAAACGTCTGTTTCCAGAGCTCGTACGACAGCACCACAACATCGTTGTGTCCTGCCTTATCCTCGCCCGTGCGGAACGTCCGTCCCAGCATTGGCTGAACGCCAAAGACGTCGAAGAAGTTATCCGTCCCAGACACGGCACGCACTGGCGTCGCACTCTGCCCGGACTCCATGTTGATGGAATCCATGCCATACCCGGCCAGCGCGCTGAGGGTCTTGTTCTCACGTCTCCAGTCCAGGTACTGCAGCCATGAGGCCGGCTGTCCATAGCCCTGCGGTGACCAGGTCCGCAGCACCACAATCGAGTCCGGATTCTTGTACGGCAGGGGACGCACCACCATCGCATCCAGCACGCTGAACACTGCCGTCGAAACTCCGATTGCCAGCGCCATCGTGACGATCGCAAGCAGGGAGAAGCCCGGGGAACGACGCAGTTGACGGATGGCAAATCGAAGATCGGAGGCAAAGGGCAGCATGACTACGCTCCTGTAACGCGGCTGATCGTGGAGGGATTCTGAATCGGATCGGCGAGCAGGTGAGCCAACTCACCCTCTGCCACAACCTTGCCGTCGAAGAGGTGAATCTGCCGCTGCGCATGAGCCGCAAACCGGTTATCGTGCGTCACCATGCAGATGGTTGAGCCTTCCGCGTGAAGCTCCGCCAGCAGCGTCATCACGGCCTCACCGTTCTTACTATCCAGGTTTCCGGTCGGCTCGTCGGCCAGCAGGATGGAGGGTGAGCCCGCCAGCGCACGCGCCACGGCTACACGCTGCTGCTGTCCACCGGAGAGCTGCGCCGGATAATGCCGCATCCGGTGCGCCATGCCCACACGCTCCAGCGCCTTGGAGACACGATCCTTACGCTCGGAGCCGGCCATGCCTGCGCGGTAGGTTAGCGGCAGCTCGACGTTTTCGAATACCGTTAGGTCGCCGATCAGGTTGAAGCTCTGAAAGATGAAGCCGATCTCCTGGTTGCGAATCCGCGACCGCTCGGCAAAGCTCAGGTTCGCCACCTGCTTGCCGTTCAGCGTGTACTCACCGCCGGTTGGGGTATCGAGCAGACCGAGGATGGAAAGGAGTGTGGACTTGCCGCAGCCGGACGGCCCGGACATCGCCACATATTCGCCTCGAGCGATGCCAAGATGAATGCCGGAGAGCGCATGGGTCTCAATCTCGTCGGTGTAGAAGACCTTCGTCAAGCCATTGATATTGATCAGAGATTCAGACACGGATAAAGCTCCTTTTGCTTGCCTTTTGACTACTGAAGTCTTACGCGGTCGGTTGAGTCCCACTTGGACATGTCGGAGAGGATGACGGAGTCGCCCGCATTCAGCCCGGACAACACCTCCATGCTGTTCACGGAAGCCCGGCCTACCTTCACCGAGACCCGCGTCGCCGTCTTTCCGTCCGCATCGACACGGAACAGGGAGATCGTCGAGTTCTCATTGCCCACAGCCGGCCGTCCGATATAGAGCACATCGCTCAACCGGTCCAGGTCGATCGTTCCGTCCACGGACAGGTCAGGCCGGGCGCCCTGCGGCAGAGCGCCAGCCAGTTCTACGTCAACGGTGACCGTTCCGTTCTGTACCGCCGGATCAATTCGCATCACCTTGCCCAGGATCACGCCGTTATGCGTATCGATCTCGGATGGCTGACCGATCTGGATATCCCGCGCCTGTGTCTCCGGAATCTTCAGGGAAGCCTTCAACTGGTCTGGCTGCACGACCTTCGCAAGCGTCGTCCCAATCGCCACATGCTCTCCTACCTGATGTGGAAGATCGACCAGAACGCCGGCAATGCCCGCACGTACGCTCAGCGCAGCCTGCTGCTTCTGCCGCAGCCCCAGCATGGCCTGCGCCTGCGCCACCTTGGTCTGCTGCACTGCCACCTGCGTCGCAATCGCTTTTTCGTTCAGGTCGTAGCGTTGATGCTCGATATCGTTGCGTTGACTCAGCTCATCTGCCTTGCCCTTGGAGGCCGAGTATGTCAATCCACTGATCACGCCCAGGTCATAGAGACTCTTGTCCGTCTGCGATTGCAGCGCTGCCTGCTTCTGATCCGCGGAGACCGTCGCCGCACCTGCCTGCTGCGTCATCAGATCGCTGCGCAGCCGAGCCTTTACGTTCAACAGGTCCGCCTCAGCTGCCTTCAGTTGCAGTCCGGCATCCAGCATCTCCTGCTGCACCTCCGGGTCCACCAGGTCCATCAGGATCGTGTCCGGTTCGACCTTTGCGCCCGGCAGTACTCGGATGCGGATCACCGTCGCCTCAGTCTCGGCCGGGATCAACCGGATGCGGTCCTCACGGGGAACCAGCGTGCCGGGTCCGCGCACCTGTCGGAGCAAGGCCCCGCGCTTGACCACATCAGTCCATACCGGACCGTCGACCGTCGGAATCGCAGGCTTCAATCGAAGGATCAGGAAACCAACAACGGCGATCACCGCGATAAAAGAGGCGGCGTAGAGAAAGTTACGGCGACGTTTCTGGCGTTTCAGGTCTGGTCGTGAGATATCCATCGTAGAGCAAGGATGCACGCAGGCGGCCAAACCACAATCGAACAAAACACCAGCAATTCACCGATAACCGATACGTGCGGCTGTTCGGGGCTGAACAGCAGTGTCCACTTCCGGACAAGCGATGGCCTCAAAATCACGAGGCTATCAATCGCTGGTTCGTGATTCCCCGGCCGATGGGGTTTGTATTGGTGCGTGCAGCGTTCTGGCGTGGCGGAGGCAGCGGAGGGGATGCGGGAGAAATTCCAGCCCCTGGCTGGGATGGGATAGTGTTCGTGGAGGAAAGCCCGGCTGTTTGTAGGTCCTCGATCACGTGTCGAAGCGCCCCTCTAATCCGAACAGCAACATCAGATTCCCGTTGAGAATGACAAACAAATCAGAACTGGAAGTAGAGGAAGGTGGCCTTCGGGTTCAGGACTACGAGGACGGCGAAGAAGAGGATTGCCATGACGACGGCCCAAGGGATGGTGGGAGACCAGCGGAGGGTGGGGAAGAAGCGCGGGGCGGGGTCCCGGAGGATGGTTGGTGTGGTTCCGAGGCTGGGGGCTGAGGACTCCTGGCCTAGTATCTGCTGGGTGTTGGGCATGAACCAGACGACGGGGAAGAGGGCAAAGGCGAGAGTGCCTTCAAGCAGACTGCCGAGGGAGCCTGTGCCGTGGGCTCCGGCTAGATCGTGCAGGAAGGTGATGGCTGCGTGCATGGACTCCGACCGGAAGAAGATGAGGGCGAAGGCTACCTGGAGATAGACGCCGATCATCATGGCGAGACGTTGTATGCTTTTGGGCTCGGGTGGGGCGGGAGCGTTGTGGATGCGCTGGCGGAAGTGTCGCCAGGCCTGGTTGGCGATGAGGTAGATGCCGTGGATGAGGCCGAAGATGACGAACTGCAGACCGGCCCCGTGCCAGAGGCCGGTAAGGAGCATGGTGACGAGGGTGGGGTAGGCGACCATCGAGGTGAAACCGGCTGGTGTGGTGAGGGCCTTGCGGGAGATCTTCTTGCCAGTGGCGGAACGACGGCGCTGCACGCCAAGGAGAAGCGGGTTGTAGAGGTAGAGGGTAATGTAGCGGGTGAGGGTCATATGCCAGCGCTGCCAGTACTCGGTGACGCTGGTGGCTTTGTAGGGGGAGTCGAAGTTGAGGGGGAAGCGGATGGAGAAGATGCGGGCGAGGCCCAGGGCCATGTCGGAGTAGCCGGAGAAATCGAAGTAAAGCTGCATGGAGTAGACGATGAGGCCGGTCCATGCGGAGGTGGCGGTGAGGGAGCCGAAGTGGGAGAAGGCGAGGTCGGCGGTGGGGGAGAGCTGGTCTGCGATGAGGACCTTTTTTGCCAGTCCCATGAGAAACCAGGTAAGGCCGAGGGAGACGTCGGCTGCTTTGAGGGAGAATTGGCGGGATGGGGGGACGGGGGTGAGAGCTTCATCCAAGTTCGCTGCCTGGTCTTCCGGGAGGATCTTGCCGAACTGCGGCATCATCTCCTTGTGGTGAAGAATTGGGCCGGCGATGAGATGAGGGAAGAAAGTGACGAAAAGGAGATAAGAGAGGAAGTCCTGGCGCTCGGCCTGGCCCTGGGCGAGATCGACGAGGTAGGAGATCTGGGTGAAGGTGAAGAATGAGATTCCAAGAGGCAGAAGGATGGGGTGGGGAGCGATGTGGGTGAGGTGGAACGTGTTGAGGAGAAGAACGGATTTATAGAGGTACTTGAAGTAGAAGAGGGCGAGAAGGTTGAGGCTTATGCCGGCGGCGAGTAACTGCTTGCGGCGGGTGGAATCCTCCGGTGCCGCGGAGATGATGCGAGCGGCGAGATAGTTGATGAGGATGGAGCCGAGAAGGAAGAGAACGAAGATGGGGTTCCAGGCGGCGTAGAAGACGACCGAGGCAAGGGCGAGCCACGCGATGACGGGGCGTCGGCCGTATCGTCCGAGGAGATGGAAGCCGAGCATGGTGATCGGCAGAAAGACGAAGATGAATTTGAGTGAGTTGAAGAGCATGTGCTGGTCTTGTGGGAGAGGCCCGGGTGCTCTCTGTGGAGGTGGGTCGGGTGGGATGGGACGATGGCGCGGGGTTAGATCAGGCCTGGGATGGAGAGTGTTCCGTCTTCAGAGGGGAGGGTTGGGGTGATTTCAAAGGGGGCTACGTCCGGGGGGAAGATGAGGACGTCGTAACCGGGGGAACTGAACTTCGGGGTTGACTTGCGGGGAGTGCGGTGTAGACGGAGGTGGACTCGGCGGAGGAAGGCGACCATATGCGTGGGCGGAACGCGATCGTCAATGGATGGATTGCGGTTGGCTACCGTGTTGAGTTCCCCGGCGATAAGGGTGGAGACGACCTCTGAACCACGGGCGGTGTAGTGGCGGCCATCATTGAAGAGGCCTATGGGGAGCGGCAGGAGCGAGTTGCTGGTGACACCATCGAGCTGGGCGGAGTAGGCGGCTAGGTTTTCATCGCAAGAAGGAATTGGGGCTACGTTGACAAGGACTACACCAGCGTTGCGGGCGTAGCCTTCGCGGTAGTCGGCGACGAGGTTGCGGGAGAAGGCGGCCTGGGCTGGATCGTTGGAGATAAGGGACATCGCGGGTTCGCAGCTCTTACGGGCTGGGCTGGGCGGGGTGAAGAAGCCGTTGCGAACGGTGACTGAATCCTCATCAGGACGGAGATGTGTGGTGTGGAACCATGCGTCCTTGATGGCGTACCAGGCGGTGAAGCCTATGGCGTACCCAGCGAAGGCGATGGATTCCTGCGGGTGCGAGAGGAGGACGTCGCGGGCCTGCTGAGGGGTCCCGTGGCGGAGGAGCTCGAGCAGGCCTTCCGCGTAGATGGTCTGGTGCCAAGCGTGATTCTCGGACTGGAAGTCGTCCGGGGAGAGTTGCACGAGGAGGACGCGGGGTTTGCCGTTCTGGGCGAGATAGTGATTGAGCGTCAGGTTATTGGTGACGGCGAGGACGGCGTTTGTGACGGCGATGTTGCAGGTGCGGAAGCCCGTGTGGTTTTCGACGACCTCAGGATCGATGCCGGTCATGGCTGTGGAGTCGCCGTAGACGAGGACGTCACAGTCACGGTCATGGATGTCGAAGATGGCGTCGTTGGAGCGGACCCAGACACTGGCTCCATGGTGGAGGAAGAAGTTGGAGCGGCCAAGCTGGATGAATGCCGGAATGGCAAGGATGGGAATGAGGACTACGGTAAGGCAATAGTGAAGAAGACGCCTGGGGGACGAGGTTGCAGTGATCGAATCGGCGGCGGTAGTCGCGTTGGGAAAGGTGCTCGGGTCGATGGATGAACTCATGAAGGAATCAGGTTAGCAATTGCTTACCAAGTGGAACGCGGCCAGAGGCTGCCGAGTCAAAAGTTTATTGTATCCAAGCATTTGCGTGGAGCATCGTTGCTGAGAACGTTACACCATCTATGGACGGATGAGAGATGAAATTGGGTTACCTGCCCTGTGGAACGCTGAGGCTTATCTCAGGAAGGAACCTATTTCAGTGGCCGCGTTGCGAAGGGGCGTGAGGAAGTGGGTCTGCATGTCAAAGACGGGGAGGCGGGGGGCGTTGCCGGAGAGATTGACGGTAGCGACGACTCGGCCATTGGGGGCGTAAACGGGGACCGCGAGGGAACGGAGGCCTACTTCGAGCTCCTGGTCGACGAGAGCGTAGCCGAGGCGGCGGACGCTGCGGAGAGCGAGACGGAGCTTGTCGACGGTGGTGATGGTGCGGGTGGTGTGGGGGATGAGATCGACGCGGGCGAGGTATTGCTCAAGCTGGTCCGGGGGGAGATACGCCAGCAGGACGCGGCCCATGGAGGTGCAGTAGGCAGGGAGGCGGGATCCGATGTGTAGGTCTACGGCCATGACTCGGCTGGCGACCTGGGTGCGGGCAATGTAGACGATGTCGTCACCGTCGAGCGTGGCAACTGAGAAGGACTCGCGGAAGGTGGAAGACATGCGCTCTAAGACAGGCTGGGCGGAGGTGGAGAGGGTGGATGAGGTGGTGTAGGTATGGGAGAGCGAGAGCATGCGCGGACGGAGGGAGTAGCGCTGGCCGTCTTCTGCGCCCGCGAAACCGAGCTTGGTGAGGGTGTAGAGGCAGCGACGGA
The DNA here is from genome assembly GCF_000178975.2 of Granulicella tundricola MP5ACTX9. Taxonomy (NCBI): domain Bacteria; kingdom Pseudomonadati; phylum Acidobacteriota; class Terriglobia; order Terriglobales; family Acidobacteriaceae; genus Granulicella; species Granulicella tundricola. Next base: position 1,943,566 of record NC_015064.1, read on the forward strand.
CGGCGGCGCGAGAGAGGCCGGTTTTGACCGAGAGCTGCGAGATGGTCATCTGGGGGCTCTGCTGGGTGAAGGCCTGGATGACGATGAGACCGCGTGCGAGCGAGGTCATGAAGTTTGGATCGCCCTGGTAGATGTCCAGGCTGGAGGCTGGGGTGGGGCGGGGCGCTGCGGGAGGGGCGGCGGGGGCATCTTTTCCGAGAGCGGGGGGTGGTGCAAGGCGGGACGAGAGTGGCATTGGTTCAATCCTCCTCCGTCGGTTACGCGGCCACCAATGGCCGTGTGCGATAGACGGACTATTACTACGATAAACGCACGGACATGTGCGTTGCAACATGCGATGGCGAATGGCGGGGTTAGAGATGAAATGTGGGAGTCATGTAATCGGCATCCGAATCAACTAGAGTGTTAGTTCTGAAGAGTTCGAAAAAGGAGATTTAGGAATGGCGATCAAGACAGACGTGTCACCGTTGGGACAGCGTTCGGCCTGGCAGGCGTTGAAGAAGCATCATGCGGAGATTGGCAAGAAGCACATGAGCGAGCTATTCGCGGAAGATGGCTCACGCGGGGAGCGGTATACGGCTGAGGCCGGTGGAATCTTTCTGGATTACTCGAAGAACCGCGTGAATGACGAGACGCTGAAGCTGCTGGTGCAGCTTGCGGAGGAGTCCGGGCTGAAGGCGCGGACCGAGGCCATGTTCACGGGCGAGAAGATCAACATCACGGAGAATCGGGCTGTGCTGCATGTTGCGCTGCGTGCGCCGAAGAGCGAGTCGATTGTGGTGGATGGTGAGGATGTCGTTCCAGCGGTGCATGAGGTGCTGGAGAAGATGTCGGGATTTGCGGATAAGATCCGCAGCGGCGAGTGGAAGGGACATACCGGTAAGAAGATCAAGAACATTGTGAACATTGGGATCGGTGGGTCTGATCTTGGGCCGGTGATGGCCTACGAGGCGCTCAAACATTACAGCCAACGAGATCTGACGTTCCGTTTTGTCTCGAACGTAGATGGCACGGATTTTGCTGAGGCTGTACAGGATCTCGAGGCTGACGAGACGTTGTTCCTGGTGGCATCGAAGACGTTTACGACGCTGGAGACGATGACGAACGCTCATTCGGCTCGGGACTGGGCACTCGATTCTTTGAAGGATGATTCGGCTGTGGCGAAGCACTTCGTCGCGATTTCGACCAATGCGAAAGAGGTTGGGAAGTTCGGCATCGACACGGCGAATATGTTTGGGTTCTGGGACTGGGTGGGTGGACGGTACTCAATGGATTCGGCGATTGGACTCTCGACGATGATTGCGATTGGGCCGGATAACTTCATGGCTATGCTGGGTGGGTTCCATGACATGGACGTCCACTTCCGGACAACACCGCTGGAGAAGAATCTGCCGGTGCTGATGGGGCTCCTGACGGTCTGGTATACGGACTTCTTCGACGCGCAGACGATGGCGGTTCTGCCGTATGAGCAGTATCTGAAGCGGTTTCCGGCTTATCTGCAGCAGTTGACGATGGAGTCGAACGGAAAGCATGTCACGCTGAGTGGCGAGCATGTGGAGACGGAGACGGGGCCTATCTACTGGGGAGAGCCGGGGACGAATGGGCAGCACTCGTTCTACCAGCTGATCCACCAGGGGACACGGTTGATTCCGTGTGACTTCATCGGGTTCTACAAGGGGCTCAATCCGCTGGGACGGCACCATGACATGCTGATGGCGAACGTGTTCGCGCAGGCTGAGGCGCTGGCGTTCGGCAAGACTGCGGAGCAGGTGAAGGCTGAAGGTGTTGCTGCTGAGCTGGTGCCGCACAAGGTGTTCGAGGGGAATCGGCCTTCCAACACGATCCTGGCGGATCAGCTTACGCCTGCTGTTCTGGGTAAGCTCGTCGCGCTTTATGAGCATGCTGTGTTTACGCAGGGTGTTGTGTGGGGGATTGATTCGTTTGATCAGTGGGGGGTGGAGCTGGGTAAGGTGCTGGCGACTCGCATCCTGGGGGAGATTGAGGGTGCGGATGGGCCGAAGGGGCATGACTCTTCTACGACGAGCCTGATTGAGAGGTATCGGGCGAACAAGTAGGATGGAGGGAGTGATGTCTCTTCAGGATCAACTCGATGTAATTACGGCTCGGACACGGCAGCTGGTGCAGGCGGACCGGCTGGCCGTGTCGGAGCAGGCGGCTGCGGAGCTTTTTGCGACTGGGATTGAGGATTCGATCCTGGAGGTGGGGGCGGTGGCTCCCTCGTTCGCGTTGACGGATGCCAGTACTGGGAAGCTCGTCAAGTCTGAGGATCTGTTGGCCCTGGGGCCGGTGGTTTTGAAGTTCTTCCGGGGGCGGTGGGACCCTTACTGTGTGACGGAGTTGGAGACCTGGCGGGAACTCTATCCTGAGGTTCGGGATCGTGGGGCGATCCTGGTGGCTGTCTCGCCGCAGACGAAGCGGCAGAACGACTTTGCTGTGCAGCAGCATGGACTTAGTTTTCCGGTGCTGGCTGATCCCGGGTGCGAGGTGGCGGAGCGGTTCGGGATTGCTTATACCGTTCCGGTTCCGGCACGGAACTACTACCGGTCTATTTTGGTGAATATTCCTTTTGCGAATGCGGGGCTGAACTACGACACGGCCAGCGAGGAGTCGTGGCGGCTGCCGCTGCCGGCGCTCTACCTGATCGGTCAGGATGGGCTGGTGCGGTTCGCGGAGGCTCATGCCGATCCACGGGTTCGTCCGGAGCCTGCGGATCTGCTTTCGCTGCTTTAGGGGTGCCCCCCACCCCCCGGTCAAAGTATCCAAAGTCTTCATTCGATTGAAGTTAGGTCTGGACTTGGTGCGGGAGGTCGCTGTCTACAGGGGATGGTGCCTGTAAAGTCCTCTCTTCACAGGGGTTAGGTGTGATGAGTCGGGTGATTTTGGTTTCTTTGAGTGTAGTTAAATTGTACCGGATCCGGGTGGGTGAATACCCCAGTTATTTTTTGGGGCTAAGTAGCTTGGAATGTTAGGTTTGCGGGGAGTTTGGAGAGCCTGGGGGCTTGACACGCGGATTTGCTGGTGTTTTTGAGGGTGTTTGGGGGCGGGACGGTGAAGATTTTCGACTTTGAGTTCCCGAAATGGGAACGGCCGTCTAGTGGTGGGTAGGTTGGCTCGGTGGTTTCGAGATCGGGGGTGTGAAGAAGACGCCGACGATATAGATGTCTTTGCCATCGGGGGTCTTGGGGCGAGGCGCGAAGATTCCGGCTATCCCACCGCTTGAGGGGAGGATGGGCTGGGAGAGTTCGAGGCCGGTTTCAATGGGCACGTTGACGAGGCCTGCGGTACCGGTGGCGGGATAGTGGTATTGGCCGTCCGAGCTTCTGGGGGCGGTCATGAGGACATAGGTGCCGGCATGGGCGAGGATACCGCCGTTGAAGGTGGCGAGATTGAGCGACTTATCGACGTGGAGAAGCGACTCCCCGATCGGTGCAAAGATTCCCATCGTGTCCCCCTGCTGGTGAGTGGTCAGGCTGGCTGGCTTTGGATTTCAGGATGACGATAACACCGGGGCGGCGTGGGGGTGGGATTAAATTGTCAGCGTCTATCGAAAAAACCATACGGGAATGACCCAGGCAGGAATGAGCCAGGCGGGCCTTGCCTTCTCAAGGGGGAGTCGGGGCGGCTAGTAAGCCGCCATATCCGCCATGGCCCGATATAGATCCTCAGGTTGCGGCAGGATCGCATCCTCAAGAATGGGCTGGTAGGCCACGAAGGTATCCATGGCCGCGACGCGGCGCACCGGGGCGTCGAGGTCGTCAAAGAGTTCTTCCCCGATGCGTGCGGCTATCTCCGCGCCGTAGCCCCAGCTCTTCATGTCCTCGTGCGCGACGATGACCTTGCTGGTCTTCCTGACGGACTTGGCGATGGCTTCCCAATCGTAGGGGGCGAGCGAGCGGAGGTCGATCAGTTCGACGTCGATTCCGGTCTCACGATGCAGCTTGACGGCCGCCTGCAAGGCTCGGGGGATGACCGCACCGTAGGTGATGACGGTCAGATCCTTACCGGGTCGGACGATTTTGGCTTTGCCGAAGGGAATCGCAAACTCCGGCCCCGGGTACATGGCCCGCCCGAAGGTCTCGCGGTAAAGGCGCTTGTGTTCGAGAAAGAGCACGGGGTCATCGCAGCGGATAGCGGTGCGGAGGAGGCCGATGGCGTCGAGGGCGTTGGACGGCATGACGATCCTCACGCCGGGCGTGTGGGTGAAGATGCTTTCACCGGATTGCGAATGGTAGATGGATCCGCCGGTGAGGTAGCCGCCGATGGGCACGCGCATGACGAGCGGGCAGGAGAAATCGCCGTTGGAGCGCCAGCGGATGAGCGCGAGTTCATTGCGCATCTGATGCATGGCGGGCCAGATGTAGTCGAAGAACTGGATTTCGACGACTGGCTTCATGCCGCGGACGGCCATTCCGATGGCTCGGCCAACGATATTGGCCTCAGCGAGCGGGGAGTTCCAGACGCGGTCCGAGCCGAACTCGACCTGGAGGCCGGCGGTGAGCTTGAAGACGCCGCCCTTGCCCTTGACCTTGGGATCGAGGAGGGCTTCGGCGCGGGTGGCGTCGGCTACGTCCTCGCCAAAGACCACGATGCGCTGATCGCGGCGCATCTCGTCGCGGAGGCAGGTGTTGATGAGGTCGGCCATGGTGCGCTCGGTGGGGTCGTCACTGGGCGCGGGCTCGGTGGCGAAGCGGGCGTCCGTGCAGCTCAGGTCTTCGGAGTACTGGTGTTTGAGGATCGAGTCGACGGTGGGGAGGGCGGCGGCGACTGCGACGTCGGCGGCCTGCTGGACTTCGAGATCGACCTTGCGCTCGAGGGCGTTGATGCCGTCGGCGTCGAGGATGCCTTCGCGCATGAGCCAGACCTGCATGCGGGAGATGGGGTCGCGCAGGGCGTCTGCCTGGAGTTCAGCCTGGGAACGGTAGAGGCGCTCGTCGTCACTGAGGGAGTGGGAGTACGGGCGGACGACGTGGCCGTGGACCAGCGCAGGGCCGTGGCCGGCGCGGCAGTAGGCGACTGCCTCAGTCATTGCGTTGTAGCAGGCGATGGGGTCGGTGCCGTCGATCTCCGCGAAGTGGAAGTTGGGGAAGTTGGCGATCAGGCGCGAGATGTTGCCGCCGGGGGTGTTGGCCTCGACCGGCGTGGAGATGGCATAGCCATTGTCTTCAACAACATAGACGACGGGGAGCTTGCCGTTGGAGGCGGTGTTAAGCGACTCCCAGAACTCGCCCTGGCTGGTGGAGCCTTCGCCGATGGAGACGTAGACGACTTCGTCGCCGTGGAATTTTACGTTCTTGAACTCGCGGTAGTCGCCGTCGACCTTGGCGGCGGACTCGGGATGCTGGGAGAAATAACGGCCGGCTTCAGCGCAGCCGATGGCGTGGAGGCACTGGGTTGCTGTTGAGGATGAAGGAGTTACGATGTTCAGTTTGCTGCTGGACCAATGCGAGGGCATCTGGCGGCCACCGCTGGCGGGGTCGGCGGCGGCTCCTACGGCCTGGAGGAGCTGTTCTTCTGCTGTGTTGCCTAGTGCGAGGCAGATTGCGCGGTCGCGGTAGTACGGGAAAAACCAATCATATGAAGGCTTTAGCGCCATTCCTGCAGCTACCAGTAGAGCTTCATGGCCAGCGCAGGAGATCTGGAAGAAGATCTTCTGCTGGCGCTTGAGGACGATCTCCCGGTCGTCGACGCGGCGGGAGAGATACATGAGCCGGTAGAACTCAATAAGTTGCTCATTCGACAGGGGATACTTTCCTGCCGTCTCCTGCCTGGTGGCGAGTGCACCCTCCGTCTGACGTGCCATGCGTGAAACTCCTTCTCCCCATGTTTACCATTTTTGAGCAAAACCTGTCGTTTTGGAGGTGTTTGTACACCACAAATCACCACACGCGCACCACAAATCGACGTGTACTCCGATCAGTTTTTTGCGCGTTCCTTGATCGAGCGGGCGAGTTTCTCGATCTCCTCAGAGCGGCGGACGACGTCGAGCGAGAGCATGTACTTGTCGGTCTTGTCGACGTCGGTCTTGAGCTGGGTGACGAGGGCTACGAGCTTGTCGGTGTCGGCGACGAGGCGCTTCTGGCGGTCGTCGTTCCGGGCGATGGCCATCTTCTCCTTCGAGCCGGCGGACATGCGCGCGTCAATGTCGGAGTCGGACCCGGACTTGTGTGTGCCCATCTGGCTGTTTGGCGACTGCGGCTGCTGGGTTGGGAACTGAGCGTGGGCGGCGAGGAGGAAGCCGGATGCGAGGGCGAACGCGGTGGCCGTGGACCTGATGGTTTGCGTGATGTTCATGAACTCTCCCTCTGCTGACGCCGAGCGCGACTTGCGTTTCATTTTGCGGTATAGCAAGGTAGGTTGCATAGAGGCTTTTCGATGCTTCCGATCCTGCTGGAAATGAGACCGACGCTGAATCTTCTGACGACGTTTTCCCCGACTGTACAGGGCTCCATCTTTCAGACGCTGAATCACGACTGGCACCAGGACTTTGTGGTGATGGTGGAGGACCGGCTGCCGAAGGTGGCGGTGGTGCTGGTGTTCCTGTTCATCCTGTGGCGGGTGGCGCTGTTCTTCGTCCACCGGATGCAGAAGCTGGCGATCCGGCAGGTGGGCAACTCGCAGCGGGCAGCGCAGTTGCGGACGATGGCGACGATCGTGCGCGCGACCTCTTTGAGTGCGCTGGGGTTTCTGGGGTTTTTGCAGGTCTTGAATCTGCTGAATATCGACTACAAGCCGCTGCTGGCGTCGGCGGGGATTTTGGGTGTGGGGATTGGGTTGGGGGCGCAATCGCTGTTCAAGGACATCATTAACGGAATCTTCATCCTGGTGGAGGATCAGTACAACGTGGGCGAGGTGGTGAAGGTGGCGTCGCTGACGGGGACGGTGGAGGATCTGACGCTGCGGCTGACGCGGCTACGGGATGGGGACGGGACGCTGTATGTGATTCCTAATTCGCAGATTGCTACGGTCTCTAATCTGTCGCGGGACTACTCGGTGGCCAGCTTGCCGATTGCGGTGGATGCGAGCGCGAATCCGGATGAGGTGATCGCGCTGCTGGGGGAGATTGCAGCGGGGCTGCGGGCGGATGTGGCGTTCAAGGATGTGATCGTGGCCGACCCGTCCGTGCTGGGGGTGGATAAGATCGACGGGCGATCGATCATCTACCCGATCAACATACGGGTGCGGCCGAACCAGAAGGATGGTGTGCTGCGGGAGCTTCGGCGGCGGGTGGTGCTGACGTTCGAGAAACGAGGGATACCGTTGGGGTCGGATTCGAGCATGTTGATCATGCAGGCTGCGAAGGACCCTACGGCGCCGCCTTCGCAACAGCCGCTGGTTGGGAGCTAGGCGGTGCCTGGCGAACAGACTACGGGGATAAAAAGGGATTAGAACGATCAAGACGGATTTGATCTGTTTCTTATCCCTTTTTCTGTGCGTGCTTGTCTGGTTTTTTAGTAATGATGCTTTGGTGCATCAGAGGCTTTCCAGAAGGATTTCTGCTAGGGCCTCGGGGGTGTTGACGGGGGGGCGGCAGGTGAAGCCGGTGCAGACTGCGGCGTAGCTGCCGAGGGTGGTGAGGAAGTGCGGGAGGGTTTGAGCCAGGGACGGCGGTAGGGTGGTGAGCTGGGATGGGGTGAGGCGAACGACGGTCTTGTTGACGGCGTAGCGGCCCAGGGCGGCGCGTTCCAGGCGGTCGGCTACGGAGTCTTCGCCTACGATGACGACCTGGATGGGTGGGAGCAACAGGCGCTGGAGGGCGAGGCCGAAGGTTGCGGCGTAGAGGCCGAAGTGCTCGACGACTGCGGCAAAGCATTCCAAGGTGGCTTTGGCCATTTGCTTGAAGTCTTCGCGGCCTGTAAGGGCTTCCAGGCGAAGGAGGAGGGCGGCGGCTACGGGGTTGCCGGCGGGCGTGGGGGAGTCCTGGAGGGGCTTGCGGCGGGTGCTGAGGGCTCCGAGGCGCAGCTCGCCGGGTGCGGGGGTCTCGGTGTCGAAGAAGCCTCCCTTTTCTTCGTCGTAGAACTTTGTGATCGCGGCATCAGCGAGGGCGAGGGCGGAGTTGAAGTAGGAGATATGGCCGGTGGCCTCCCAGGCGTCCAGGGCGGCGTGGCCGGTGAAGGCGTAGTCGTCCAGAATTCCGGGGATGGGGTCTGTGGGTTCTGAGGACTCGCCGTAGGCTATGACGTGGTCGAGTGAGCCTTCGTGCCAGGCGGTGGAGAGGACGCGGTCGAGGGTTTTGAGGGCGAAGAGGCGGGTGGCGGGGTCGGCGAGGACGCGGGCAGCCTCAAGGTGGGCGGAGATCATCATCGCGTTCCAGGCGGTGTAGAGGGTCTTGTCGATGTAGGGGGTGGGGCGGGTCTTGCGTGCGGCGTAGAGCTTGGGGAGCGAGGTCTGGAGGAGAGCGCTGGCCTGGTCTAGAGATACTCCAGCTGCTTTGGCTACGGTCTCCAAAGGCTGGTCTACGTGCAGGGTGTTCTTCTGCGGGTTGTGGTGCATATCGCCTAGTTCGCCTATGTCGTAGAAGGGGGCGGTGACGGCTAGCTCTTTTTTCGTCAAGGCTGCGCGGGCTTCGGCGAGGGTCCAGGTGAAGTAGTCGCCGTCGTCGTCCAGATTTGCGTCGGCGTCCTGGGAGGCGTAGAAGCCGCCTAGTTCTCGGTCCGACATGACCTCTTCGACCCAGCGGATGATCTCGCGGGCGATGCGGGCGCACTCGGGTTCGACGAAGGTCTGATAGGCGTGAACGTAGTTTTTGAGCAGCTCCGAGTTGTCGTAGGACATTTTTTCGAAATGGGGGACGACCCACCGCTCGTCGACCGAGTAGCGGTGGAAGCCGCCGGCGAGGTGGTCGTAGATGCCGCCCTTGGACATCTTCTCGAGCGTGAAGGCGGCGGTGGCTCGGGCTGCGGCTGCGATTCCGTCTTGTGAGCCTACGCGGCTGGCGGCGTCGATGAGGAGGTCCAGGGCCCCGGAGTTGGGGAACTTGGGTTGGGAGCCGAAGCCTCCATTGCGGCGGTCGAACTGCTGGAGGGCGGAGGCGATGAGCTTGTCTACCAACTCAGTGCCGGGATTGCTGGCGCTGCCGTCGAAGGACTCGTTGTGTTCTATGGCGGCGATGACGCTGCCGGCGGTGTCCATGACCTCTTCACGTTTATTTTGGAAGGCTTCGGCCATGGTCATGAGGACTCGGCGGAGGCCGGGGCGGCCGTGCTGGTCGAGCGGCGGGAAGTAGGTTCCGCCGAAGTAGGGCTGGCCCTGGGGGGTTAGGAAGGCGGTGAGGGGCCAGCCGCCCTGACCGCTGATGGCGGCGACGGCGGCCTGGTAACGGGCGTCGACGTCGGGGCGCTCGTCACGGTCTACCTTGATGGCGATGAAGTGCTCGTTGATGAGGCGGGCGGTCTCGGCGTTCTCGTAGGACTCGCGGTCCATGACGTGGCACCAGTGGCACCAGACGGCTCCTATGTCGAGGAGGATGGGTTTGTCTTCGGCTTGGGCCCTGGCGAAGGCTTCCGGGCTCCATTCGTGCCACTGAACCGGTTGGTGGATGGCGGAGCGGAGGTAGGCGGAGCGGGCTTTAGCTAAGGACATGGGTCTAGTTTACTCGTTTGGCCGAGGTGCCGGCGTCCCCCGGAAAAAGTGAGTAAGGTCTTCAATTGATTGGAGTTAGGTCTGGATTTGGCAGGACAGTGGTGGAGCAGTGTTATCGCAGTGAGACGGTAGTGGTGAAGCAGTTTTTTCTTGACCAAGGTGGGCGGGTGAGTATGCCATCTACTGTTGGCTTGAAAGTGGTTTGGGATGTTTGATTTCAGGATTTTTGAGAGCTTGACACTCGAGTTTTGAGGCGAAGCTCATGAAGACAGGATTCCCGAATGCGAACGGGGTGGGAGGTTGTTTGGATTGGTGCACTTTTGTGGCATGGCTGAGAAGGGGGTGGGACCCTAGAATTGCATCACTTGCGCGAGAGAACTCGCTCAGCCCGTGCTTCACTTCTGCAGTCCTCCCATGTTTCTGCCGATGAACGTAAGGCGTAGTGGAAAGATGGAACCCCATGGACGAGAACGTACGGATTGCCGCTCTCCTGGAGCTGGAGATACTGGATACTCCGCAGGAGAAGGAGTATGACGACCTGGTGCACCTGGCGTCGGCGATCTGCGATACGCCGATCAGCCTGGTGTCGCTGGTGGATACGGACCGACAGTGGTTCAAGGCGGCGATGGGGCTGGATGTGCGTGAGACGCCGCGGAGCCTTTCGTTCTGCGCTCATGCGATCCGGCAACCGGACCTGTTTGTGGTGGAAGATGCGGCGAAGGATCGTCGCTTCCTGAGCAATGCGCTGGTCACGGACAATCCTCATATACGGTTTTATGCCGGGGTTCCGCTGCAGGCTCCGGGGGGCGAGCCGATTGGGACGCTGTGCGTGATCGACCGGGTGCCGCGGACGTTGAGCGAAGGCCAACGGGCGGCGCTGACGATCCTGGGGGCGCAGGTGCAGACGCGGCTGACCTTGCGGTTGAAGCAGAAGTCGCTACAGCAGGCCCATGAGGCCAACCAGGAGTTGTGTCACAGTCTTCAGGCGACCAACGACCTGTTTCTTTCGTTCATGAACCATGGTCCGTTTGCCTCCTACATCAAGGATGCGGACGGAAGCATGGTATTCTACAACAAGTACCTGGCCGAGGCGAGCGGGGTGGACGAGCAGGCTTGGATCGGGCTGAAGGACGAGGAGATCTGGCCGGCGGAGATGGCGGCGAAGTTCCGGAGCGATGATATTGCGGTGCTGGCCGGGGAGACGGCGGTGGAGAAGGACGACGTTTCGCCGCGTGCGGATGGGACGGCGGCTTTCTGGAAGTCGCTGAAGTTTCCTTATGTGGGGCAAAACGGGAAGCGGATGCTGGCGGGGATGTCGATCGACGTGACGCGCGAGGTGCTGCACGAGGCGCAGGCGGAGAATGCTCTGCGCGAGAAGAGCGCACTGGCAAACCAGCTGGTGGCGAGCCGGCACATGTTCCGAAGCTTCATGGAGAACAGCCCGAACATCACGTTCGTCAAGGACGATCAGGGACGGATCGTTTTTTATAACGCGGCGGTGGAGACGTTCTTTGGGATCAGTGCTACGGAGTGGCTGGGCAAGACAGCCCAGGAGATCCTGCCCGAGGCGATGGCGGAACGGTTCGTCTCACAGGATCATGAGGTGCTGAGTACAGGCGTGAATGTGGATGCACAGGACGAGATGGTGGCAGCGGACGGGGAGGTCCACCAGTTCCGCAAGGTGAAGTTTGCGTACAAGGATCTGGATGGACGGACGATGCTGGCGAGCGTGTCGCAGGATATTACGGAGGAGACGCGGCAGGCTCGGGCGCTGGCCCAGGCGAATGCCAAGCTGGAGTTCCTGGCGACGACGGACGTGCTGACGGGACTTTCTTCACGGCGATAGTTTGGGATCCGGGCGGAGATCGAGTTTGCGAACTGGAAGCGGCACTCTGCGCCGCTCTCGATCCTGCTGATGGATGTGGACAACTTCAAGCAGAGGAACGACACGTACGGTCATGCGGTGGGGGATACGGCGCTGGAGCTGATTGGACGCGTGGTGCGGCGGTGTGTTCGTGCGGGAGATACGGCGGCCCGGATGGGGGGCGAGGAGTTTGCGATCCTGCTGCCGAACACCGACCTGAAGGGCGCGATGGACCTGGCGATGCGATTTCAGCATATGCTGGCGCTCGAAGAGCATGGACCGCTGCCGCTGACGGTCAGCATCGGGGTGACGAGTGCGATGGATAGCTCGTCGAAGTGGGAGCTTCTGCTGTCGCAGGCAGATGAGGCGATGTACGTTGCGAAGCGGTCCGGGAAGAATAAGGCTGTGGCGTATGGGGTGGGGGGTGGGAAGGTGATTTCGATGGGGAAGATGGCTGGATTGACGGCTTAGAGTTTTAGCTTCCAGGAAGGATTTGTGCCGCAGACAAACCCACGTCCGAGAATCCGGACGTGGGGCACCCATTTGTGCTGCTTCCAGCGTTAGTTGGCCAGGGGTGGGGGGGTGGCGCTGAGGGGCTTGGGTGGGGCCGGGGCTACGGGTGGGGTCAGACCGGGGATGTTGGGCTTCTGGGTGACGGTGCCGGTGGCGGCATCGGTGAGCGAGATGTTGTAACGGTCCAGGGTGTTCGAGAGGATCTGGGCCAGGGCGGAACGGTCCTTGGCGTAGGCTGCGGTGGCGGCGATGAGGTTGTTCTCCCCGATGGCCAGGGTGCGCTCCTGGGCCAGGACGAGGGCGGTGGTGGAGGCACCGAGCTTGTACTTCTTCTGCTCGGCGTCCAGGGACTGGGCGTTGAAGTCGCGTGCGGTCTGGGCGGCGACGACGTTGGCGCGGTCGTTGGTGATCGCGTACTGGGCGTTGATGACCTGGATGCGGATCTGGGTGTAGAGCTGCTGGATGCGCATCTCGGTCTGGCGGAGTTCCATCTGGGAGCGGGCCTGGTCTGCCTGGGCGACGCGGTTGCGGAGCGGGATCTGGATGTTGAGGCCGGCGATGTAGTCCGGGGCCGTGCCGTTGAAGCCGTTGCCGAGGGTGTTGAAGTAACCGGTGTTGTTGACGCCGCCGTTGGTGGAGTTACAGGGCTCGGCCGCGAAAGTGATGGGGTCCGAGCACTTGAGGAGCGAGTTCTGCTGACCGCCGATGGTGGTGGAACCGTAGGAGCCGTAGGCGTCGATGATGGGGAGGAGGCCGTTCTTTTCGCCCCTGATGGTGATCTGGTTGTTCTTGAGCTCGAGTGCGGCCTGCTCGATCTGGGGATTGTTGATGAAGGCTTCCTTGACGACGTCTTCGACCTTCATGTCCTCTTCGGGCAGGCGGTCGAGGCCTACGCGGTCTGTGGGGACGACGGGGGCGCTGGCGAGCTGGGGGTCGTTGAGGTTGCGGGCGATGGCCTGCTTGATGAGGAGCTGCTGGTACTCGAGGTTGGACTGCGAGGTGATGAGGGCCTGCTTGTCGGTGGCGACGGCGGAGTCTGAGTTGACGACGTCGAGGGGGGCAAGGGTTCCAATCTGGAGCTGCTTGCGGTTGTCCGAGGCAAGGGCGGTGGACTGGTTGAGGGCGCGCTCCTTGGCCTGCTCGTCTTCATAGGCGCTGACGAGCGACCAGTAGATGGATTCGACCTGGGTGACGGTGTAGATGACCTGCTGGCGGAAGGCGGAGTCCGTGATGCGGCGGTTGTTGGTGGCTTCCACGATGAAGCGCTTGTTGATGGACGGTCCGAAGCCCTGGAGGAGGTGCTGGGTGAACTGGAGCTTGATGGTGGGCTGGAGGAGCGGGCTGAAGCTGGAGCGCGGGCTGGAGGTCGTCTGACGGGTGTTGTCGTAGGTGACGGCGAGTTGGCTGCCGGTGGAGAAGCCCTGGAGATAGCCGAAGTTGTAGGTCTCGGTGGTGGTTTTGAGCTGGTTGGTGCCGGTGAAGAGGGTGCTGGATTCCTGGGTGGTGAGGTTCTCGTACTGGAGGTTGCCGGTGATGACGGGATCGTAGTTGTACGGGAGGGGTCCGCCGCCGTTGGTGCTGAGGACGAGGCCGGAGGCACCGGTGCCTGCTCCGCCGGAGGCCGAGCTGGTGCCGCCGGGGCCTCCGCCGCCGGTGATGGTGGAGGTGGTGCCGCCGAGGGTGTTGGTGACGAGACCGGTGGAGACTCCGCGGAAGGTTGCGCCAGCCTTGGTGCGGAGGATGTCGGTGTCCGCGATGTCAAGGTTGATGCGGGCGATGGCGATGTCGTAGTTGTTCTCAAGCGCGAGGGTTACGGCGTCGTTGAGGGAGAGATAGATCTTGCCGTCGCGAAGGAGGTCCGAGAAGCCGGCGGAGTTGCCAAGACGCGGCAGGGGGACCTCGGTAGCGGTGTAGGGGGCGAAGAGGCTGCGGAAGCCGTGAATGCCGTGGTTCTTGAGGTGGGTGTAGTCCTTGTCGGTGTCACGAAGGAAGAGGGGCTCGGTGAGCTTGGGGTCCGGGGCCTGGGGCAGGTTTGGATCGCGGGTGGTGTCGTTCTGGATGGGCTGGGGTGTGGCGGGTGCGGTGGGATTGGTCTGGCTGCCGCCGTTGGGCTGGTTTTGGGTGGGCGGCGCCTGCTGGGTCTGCTGCTGGGCGAGCGCGAACTGGCTCGTCGAACTGAGGAGCAACAGAGTGATGCTCGTTGCTGCTTTGATGTCATTCCAATTCACGTTTATGCTCTCCGACCCTGCTCAGCTGACGTACGGTTTGTGGATTCAGAGCTTGGTACGCACCTTGGGGTGATCCGGTTCCCAGGAAATGGGGTTCGGGGGGTGGCAAGGCTGATCTGAATCCAGACCTCAACTATAACAAGTGGAGCAGTGATTAGTGCTTAGTGATTCTGGGTTAGTGATAGTGTGCGGAGAGATGCGGTATTGGAAGATGACTTTGGCTTATGACGGGACCGCTTATCACGGCTGGCAGGTGCAGCCGGGGCTGCCGACCGTGCAGGGGAGGCTGGCGGCGGCGTTGAAGCTGCTGACGGGGGAGACGGTGCTGCCGCAGGGTAGCGGGCGGACGGATGCAGGGGTTCATGCGCTGGGGCAGGTGGTCAGCTTTGGGTTGGAGGCTCCGATTCCGGGGGAGAACCTGCTGCGGGCTTTGAATCGGGCGCTGCCGGGGGCGATCCGGGTGTTGAGCGTGGAGGCGGTGGAGGCGGAGTTTCATGCTCGGCGGGGAGCTGTGAGGAAGACATATGAGTATCGTTTGTTTCCGAGGGTGGGGGTGAGGCCGGAGAGGATCTGTTCTCCTATGCTGGCTGCTTATGTGTGGGATTGTCCGTGGGAGATCGACCTGGGGCGGGCTGAGGCGGCGGCGCGGGTGATTCTGGGGGAGCATGATTTCAGTAGCTTCGCGGCGAGTGATCCAGATCGGACGGAGAGGCTGAGTGGGGTGGAACGATCGAATGTGCGGACGGTGTATGAATCGGGGTGGAGTGAGCTGGATGGGTTGATGGTGTATCGGGTGGTGGGGAATGGGTTTCTGCATCACATGGTGCGCAACCTGGTGGGGTGTTTTGTGGATGCGGCTTGTGGGCGGACTGAGGTGAGCGAGGTGGCTGGGATTCTGGCGGCGAAGGATCGCACGGCTTGTGGGGCTACGGCTCCGGCGAGCGGGCTGTTCCTGGTGGGGGTCGAGTATTGATGACGGGGAGTGGGACGGCTTTGGCGCAGCATCGGATTGCCCGGCTGGCTTCACAGCGGTTGGTGCATCGGGCGTTTCACTGGCTGCATCTGCATCAGCCGCAGTTGAGGATGTGGCAGATGGCGATGCTGGCGATTCCGGCTCCGCCGTTTGGGGAAGAGGCGAGGGCGCTTTGGTTTTTGGAACGGTTCCGGGAGTTGGGGCTAGGGAATGTTCATCTGGATGAGGAGGGGAATGCGCTGGGGGAGTTGGGTGGCGGGGAAAGGAGACCCACCCTAAGCGATGAGGCCGCTGAGGGTGGGGCACACGGGTCATTCATTTTGGTTTCGGCGCATCTGGATACGGTGTTTCCGGCTGGGACGGATACGACTCCAACGGAGGATGGGGCGAGGATTCTGGGGCCTGGGAGTTGCGATAACGCGGCCGGGTTGAGTGGGATGCTGGGGCTCATTGCGGCTTTGAAGTTCGCGGGGATAGAGCCGGAGGTGCCGATCCTGTTTGCGGCAAATGTGGGTGAGGAGGGTGAGGGCGATCTGAGGGGGATGCATCATCTGTTCGAGCGCGGGGAGTATTCGGGACGGATCAGGGCGGCGGTGGCGCTGGAGGGGTCGGGGACGGCTACGGCGGTGGACCGGGGGCTGGGGAGCCGGAGGTTTCGGGTGACGGTGACGGGGCCTGGGGGGCACTCGTGGACGGATGCGGGGGCGCCGAATCCGATTTTGCTGCTGGCGCGGGGGCTGGTGGAGCTGGCGGACCGGGTCTCCGGGGCGGGGGCGGAGGCGCGGACGACTTTGAGTGCGGGGCAGATTGGCGGGGGGACCTCGATCAACTCGATTCCGGAGACCGCGAGTGTGTTGCTGGATCTGCGGTCGACCGATCCGTTTGAGCTGCAGCGGCATGAACTGGAGATTCATCGGACGTTTGAGCTGATCGTGGGGCGGAGTGGCGGGGGTGCGAAGCTTGCGATCGAGGTGATTGGGAGCCGGCCGGCGGCGGCGCTGGCGGCGGATGCGGGGATTCTGCAGACGCTGAAGGCGGTGGATCGGCACCTGGGGCTGAGGACGGAGATGCGGCTGGGGTCGACCGATGCGAACGTACCGCTGGCGATGGGGATTCCGGCGCTGGCGATGGCGGCGGGCGGGACGGGGGGCGGGATCCATACGCTGGCGGAGTGGTACGACCCGACCGGGCGGGAGACGGCGCTGCGGAGATTGCTTCTGGTGATTTTGGATCTGGTGGGTGTGGGGGGCGGGTAGGAATTGTGGCGGCGATGGAGTTTGAGTTAAAAGCAGAAGCCCTGCTCTTTCGAGCGGGGCTTCCTGGGTTGCGAGGGTTAGTTGACGCCGGCTGGCTTGGGGTTCTCCCAGTCGAACTTGGCGATCTGAACTTTCTTGGCCAGGCCGATCTTGGAGAGGATCCAGATGCAGTAGTAGTTGATGTCGAACTCGTACCAGGCGAGGCCGTGACGGGCGCTGACGGGGTGGGCGTGGTGGTTGTTGTGCCAGCCTTCGCCGCCGGTGAGGATGGCGACCCACCAGTTGTTGCGGGAGTCGTCACGGGTGTCAAAGCGGCGTGCGCCATAGAGGTGAGTGGCGGAGTTGACGAACCAGGTTGCGTGGAGGCCGACGACGACGCGGAGCATGGTTCCCCAGAGCATCATGCCGACCGCGCCGATGACGCGGTGGCCGGGTGCAGCGAGGAAGGCTCCGAGAGCGAGCTGAGCAACGCCGGTGGCGGTGAGCAAGACCCAGTGGTACTTGGACAGGAGGACGTGAACCTTATCCTTGGTGAGGTCAGGGGCGTAACGGCCGAGGAGCGCGGTCTCAGAGTGCATGGCGCGGCCGGAGAGGATCCAGCCCGCGTGGGACCAGAAGGTACCGTCTACGGGGGTGTGGGGATCGCCTTCCTGATCCGAGTTCTGGTGGTGGACGCGGTGGGTGGCGACCCAGAAGATGGGTCCGCCCTCAAGGGCCATGGTGCCGCAGGCGGTGACGAAGTACTCAACCCATTTGGGGGTGCGGAAGCCGCGGTGCGTGAGCAGGCGGTGATAGGCGACGCCGATGCCTACGTTGATGGCCAGGAAGTACATGACGAAGAAGACGCTGACGTTCTTCCAGGACCAGAAGATGGGGAGAAGAGCGACGAGAGCGAAGACGTGGAAGGCACCCATGGCGATGGTGGTGATCCAGTTGATGCGGCCCTGCTGGTGCTCGCGGCCGAGGCGGAGGTCCTGCTTGACCTGCGCGCGGACTTTGTCTGCTGCCATGGCGGGCTTGGCGTTGGACATGTCCTGGATCTGGGCTTCGAGGGCGGCTTCGTTGGCTTCGCCGGTCTCGATGGCCTGGGCCTGGAACTCGGCGTAGCTGCCGGGCTTGGTGCTGGTCGCTTCGGATTCCGGAGTGAGTGTGGCTGGGGTCATGGGTCCTGATTCTCCTTGCTATGTTGCGTGCTGAGTGTTGCGCCTGACTTCTTCTATCGACAACGCTACACGGGTCTGGAGGAGGGCGTTGTAAGACTTTTGTAATGGCTCAAATGCTTGTGTTTATTGGGGTTCTGGAGGCTTTTTCGTAACACCTTTGGGGGATGTTTCGGGTGGGTTTCTAGAAGTTGACGGGCTGCTAGTATGCTGACCGAGACGAGAAAGTGAGTGAAGCCTGATGACGATAACGAGTGATTTCGAGTTCAAGCCATTTTTGATGGAGCCTACGTTTGCCGAGCGGGTGTGGGGGAAGCTCGACCTGAAGCCGTGGTATGAGGAAACGGGGTTCAAGACGGCTGTGGGAGAAGCCTGGTTGACCTCGCCCGCGGGGAAGATTTTGACGGGGGAGTTGAAGGGCAAGACGCTGGCGGAGGTTGCGCCTGATTTTTCTCTGCTGGTGAAGATGTTGTTTCCAGCGGACAAGCTTTCCGTGCAGGTGCATCCCGATGACGAGCAGGCGCAGGCCCTGGGGATGCCGAGGGGCAAGACGGAGTGCTGGTATGTGCTGGAGGCTGTGCCGGGGGCTGAGGTGGCTTGCGGGTTGAAGTCCGGGGTGGGTGTGGAAGATGTGCGGAAGGCGATCGCGGACGGGAGCCTGGAGGGTCTGCTGGAGATGGTGCCGGTGTCCGTGGGGGACATGGTGTTTGTGGATGCGGGGACGGTGCATGCGATCGGGGCGGGGGTGACGTTGCTTGAAGTGCAGCAGACCTCAGACACGACTTACAGACTTTATGACTATGGGCGGCCGAGAGAGTTGCACCTGGAGCAGGGGCTCGCCGTGGTGAAGACGGAGACGAAGGCGGGGAAGATTGAGCCGGAGGAGATGGATGGATTCACACGGCTGATCGAGACGAAGTATTTTGTGGTGGATCGGTTCGACCTGCCTGCGGGGACGGCGATGGAGATGCCGATGGATGGGGTCGGGTGTGTGGTT
This sequence comes from Granulicella tundricola MP5ACTX9, assembly GCF_000178975.2. Lineage (NCBI taxonomy): Bacteria > Pseudomonadati > Acidobacteriota > Terriglobia > Terriglobales > Acidobacteriaceae > Granulicella > Granulicella tundricola. Next base: position 1,962,157 of record NC_015064.1, read on the forward strand.
GGGATCGTGGGCAGTGGGGCGGTGAATGAGGTGCGGTTTGGAGTGGGGCAGGCGGTGGTGGTGCCGGACAGCTCGGTGACGATGACCACGCAGCATGGGGCTAGTTTTCTGCGGTGCTATGAGCCTGCGGAGTGAGGGCTGGTTCCCCCGTATGGATTGAAAGCAACGTGCGTTGCAAGTCGACCCATCCCTATCCTGCATCTGACGAGGGAGACCATGCTGATACTCGTCTTGAACAGTGGCTCGTCGTCGTTGAAGTTTTCGGTCTTCGACTCTGAACGGTCGGACGAACCGATTCTGCAGGGGGAGCTCCACGGGCCTGCCCTCGACTGTGTGGATCAGGTGTTCACGCGGGTAGCCGATCTCACGCTTGATGCGATCGGTTATCGGGTCGTCCACCCCGGGCCGAAACTGGACCGTCATCAGCGCATTACCCCAGAGGTGCTGCAGGCGCTGGACGCAGCCTCCGGCTTCGCTCCGCTGCATGACCCGGAGGCGGTTTCGATCATCCGCGGCGGCCTGGCTCGGTATCCGCAACTGCCGCACTTCGCCTGCTTCGACACGATCTTTCACCAGACGATGCCTACGGAGGCCAACACCTACCCCATCCCCAAGAGCTACCGGGATGCGGGGGTTCGACGCTACGGCTTCCATGGGCTGGCGTGCGAATCGGTCGTCAATCAGCTTCAGCAAACTGGGGTGCCAAAGCGCCTCATCATCGCCCATCTGGGCAGCGGCTGCAGCGTCACTGCCGTGGTCGAGGGGAGGTCCATCGACACCAGCATGGGGCTCACGCCTACGGGTGGAGTCGTCATGGGCACACGCCCCGGCGACCTGGACCCGGACCTCATCCTTCACTTGATCCGGCAGGTAGGGGGCGATGTTGAGAAAGTCGAGAAGGACCTGAACCACGCGAGCGGTCTGGCGGCCCTGAGTGGGCTGCCCAACGATATGAAGGCGATCAGGAAGGCTGCACAGGCTGGAAACGGCGATGCTGTTCTTGCTTTGAAGGTATTCACGCGCAGTGTTCGTAAGTCCATCGGCGCATACTCATGGTTGATGGGCGGCGTGGATGCGATCGCTTTCTCCGGCGGAATTGGAGAACATGATGCGGCTAGCCGCGAAGAGATCCTGGTCGAGCTCGCCGAGCAGGGCATTGAGATTGATTCTGCGTTGAACAACGCGGAACAGAATGGCATGAGACGGGTGAACGCACCTGGCTCGAATACCGGCATCTTTATCGTGCCGGCTCAGGAAGACCTCATGATCGCGAATCATGTGAAAAGAATGATGATTGAGGAGACTTATGACGACGACAGGCGCTTCTGCTGAACTGAGTGTTTCACCCGCAACCGCAGAAGAACTTCGCAAGATGGACGCCTACTGGCGCGCTTGCAACTATCTCTGCGTGGGCATGCTATACCTGCTGGAAAACCCTCTGCTGCGGGAGCCGCTGAAGGCGGAGCACATCAAGAATCGCCTGCTCGGACACTGGGGGTCTGACCCGGGACAGACCTTTACCTGGGTGCATCTGAACCGGCTGATCAAGAAGTACGACCTGGACATGATTTACATTGCGGGGCCGGGGCACGGCGCGCCGGCGACACTTTCAAACAGCTACCTTGAAGGTGTGTACTCCGAGGTCTATCCGGAGAAGAGTGAAGACGTTGCGGGGCTGCAGCGATTCTTCAAGCAGTTCTCCTTTCCCGGCGGAATTGGGAGTCACTGTACGCCGGAGACGCCGGGTTCGATTCATGAAGGCGGCGAGTTGGGTTACAGCCTCTCGCATGGATTTGGAGCGGCGTTCGATAATCCGGATCTTATTGTGACGGTGGTTGTTGGAGATGGCGAGGCAGAGACTGGTCCACTGGCTACCTCGTGGCACGCCAACAAGTTTCTCAATCCGAAGACGGATGGGGCTGTTCTTCCGATTCTTCACCTGAACGGTTACAAGATCGCCAATCCGACGATCCTCGCTCGGATTTCTCCTGAAGAGTTGGAGAGTCTGTTCCGCGGCTATGGGTGGACGCCTTATGTCGTTGAAGGCGACGACCCGGCTAAGATGCATGTGCTGATGGCCGAGGTTCTCGAAAAGTGTGTGACGGAGATCCGTGATATTCAGGCCAAGGCTCGTGCCGAGGGCGCTACGGTTGTGCGTCCGAGATGGCCCATGATCATCCTGCGGACACCCAAGGGCTGGACGTGTCCGAAGGAGTTGGATGGGCACAAGCTGGAGGGCTCGTGGAGAGCGCATCAGATGCCGATCATGGACCCGAAGACTAATCCGGACCACCTCAAGCTGGTTGAGAGCTGGATGAGGAGTTACAAGCCGGAGGAGCTGTTTGATGAGTCTGGCAAACTGATCCCGGAGTTGAGGGAGATGGCTCCTTCAGGGACGCGGCGCATCAGCGGCAATCCTCATGCGAACGGTGGCGAACTCCGCAAGCCGCTGGACCTGCCGCGATTCCAGGACTATGGGCTGAAGGTCGAGGAGCCGGGGCAGACGGAGGTCAGTTCGACCGATACGCTGGGACACTTTCTGCGCGATGTGGTTCGGAAGAACATGACGAGCTTCCGGGTGTTTGGACCTGATGAAACTGCGTCCAATAAGCTCGATGCGATCTATGAGGCGAGCGGGAAGCGTTGGCTCGCGGAGATGGAGGCGAGCGATGCAGACGGAGGCAATCTCTCGATCGACGGACGTGTGATGGAGATGCTGAGCGAGCATACGCTGGAAGGATGGTTCGAAGGTTATGTTCTGACCGGCCGGCATGGCTTCTTCTCAAGCTATGAGGCGTTCGTGCATATCATCGACTCGATGTTCAACCAGCATGCAAAGTGGCTGGAGAAGAGCAAGCTGGAGCTTCGTTGGCGTGCGCCTATCTCTTCGATCAACTTGCTGATTACGTCGCTCGTCTGGCGGCAGGATCACAATGGGTTTACGCATCAGGACCCGGGATTTCTCGATGTCGTGACGAATAAGAGCCCGGAGGTTACACGGATCTATCTTCCACCTGATGCGAACTGTCTGCTGAGTGTGGCGGATCATTGCTTGCGGAGTGTGGACTATATCAATGTGATCGTTGCTGACAAGGCGCCGCATCTGCAGTACCTCAATATGGATGAGGCGGTGAAGCACTGTACGAAGGGGATCGGCATATGGGACTTTGCGAGCAGTGACGCTGGAGCCGATCCGGATGTCATCCTCGCGTGTGCCGGCGACATTCCTACCTCAGAGGCTCTGGCGGCTGTGGCGATTCTACGGGAGCGCTGCCCGGAGCTGAAGATCAGGTTTATCAATGTGGTCGATCTCTTCCGGCTGATGCCGGAACATGCGCATCCGCATGGTTTGTCTGATCAGGAGTTCGATGGACTCTTCACCACGGATAAGCCGGTGATCTTCAACTTCCACGCTTATCCGTCGCTGATTCACAAGCTGACGTACAAGCGGAAGAACCACGCCAACTTCCATGTGCGCGGTTATAAGGAGAAGGGCAACATCAATACGCCGCTGGAGCTTGCAATCCTGAACCAGGTTGATCGCTTCAATCTTGCGATTGATGTGATCGATCGTGTGCCGGGGCTGATGACGACTGCTGCCCATACCCGGGAGTGGTTGAAGGATGAGATCACCGATTCCGTCAACTACGCGCATGAGAATGGAATCGACCGGCCGGAGATCCGTAACTGGAAATGGCCGGCCGGATCGGACAAGAGCTAGGCGGAGTAGCTACGAACCCACTCCACGATGGACCTGACGGCGATTCCCGTCGGGCCCTTCGGGAGCCAGGGCTTCTGCTCCTCGTTCCAGGCACAACCGGCGATGTCCAGGTGTATCCATGGGGTATCGCCGGCAAACTCCTTCAAGAACATGGCTGCCGTGACAGCGCCTGCTGCGCGGCCGCCGGTGTTCATGATGTCGCCGATCTGGCTCTTGATCTGATCGCGGTAGTCGTCGGTGCAGGGAAGCCGCCAGAACTTTTCTCCGGAACGAGGTACGCCGGCCATGAACTGCTCCCAGGTTGCGTCGTCGTTGGAGAAGAGTCCGACGTTCAGATAGCCGAGTGCTACGACGCATGCGCCGGTCAAGGTGGCGGCATCGATCAGATGGGTGCAGCCGAGGGTCTTGGCGTAGTGGAGACCATCGGCGAGGACCAGGCGGCCTTCAGCGTCGGTGTTGATGATCTCGATGGTCTTGCCGCTCATGGCGGTGACGACGTCGCCGGGCTTGAAGGCTTTGCCGTCTGGCATGTTTTCTGCCGAGCAGATGACGCTGATCACCTTAAGGTTCGGTTTCAATTGGGCGATGGCGCGCATGGCTCCGATCATGGCAGCTGAACCGGCCATGTCGTACTTCATCTTCTCCATATTGTCGGCGGGCTTGATAGAGATACCGCCGGTGTCGAAGGTGATGCCCTTGCCGACGAGGCCGATCACGGGAGCATCAGGCTCGACGGGGCCGGCCGGGGTGTAGGTCATGACGATCAGGGCGGGGGGCTCGGCTGAACCCTGTGCGACCGCGGCGAACGCGCCCATCTTCAGTTCTTCCAGTTTGGAGGTGGAGTAGACCTCGCAGGCGAGGCCGACCTCGTCGCACATCGCTTTCGTGCGGGCACCCAGAACGGTTGGCGTCAGTACATTGCCGGGCTCGTTGACGAGGTGGCGGGCGAAGTTCTGCGCCGCGGCGACGATGAGACCCTCGTCAAAGCCGGACTGAATCTCCTGCCGGGTCGACCGCTCGCCAGCCTTGACGACAACGGTAAGGGTATAGACGGAGAGATCTTTGCGATCACTGCGGTAGGTATCCCAGTCGAGTTCGGCGATCTCGGCTCCTTCCACCAGCACCCGGGCGGTCAGGGTGCAGGGAAGCTCCTCCAGGTGCTCATCCGACAAGGCATGATCTTCCGGGAAGGCAATGCTGATTTCGCGAATGCCGCGGGGCTTCGCTGCCCGGACTGCTGCTCCGGCGGCCTTGCGAATCTCATTGACCGAGAGCGTCTTCGCCTTGCCGAGCCCGATGATCAGAAGCCGTTCCGCCTTCAGGCCTGCGGGGGCATGAAGTAGCAGGTTCTCGCCTAGATTTCCCTTGAACTCGCCTGAGGCGATGGCGCGGGCGGCCGCATTTGTTATGGGATCCGAGGTCGTGAGCAGGACTGGCAGGGGTTCAGCGTCTTTCCCAACGGCAATGTCCACAGCAAAGATGACGAGCATGGCGGTCTGGTGAGCCGCCGGTTCAGCGAAGATGAGTTTGGTGTCCATAGACCAATCGTAACGCGGAATTGGCCGATTAGCGGCGCTGACTCCGAGCGATGGCAGACTTCGCTTCGCTGTCGGCTTCACGCTTTCGCTCCGTGGCGCGCTTGTCCCATTCCTGTTTGCCCTTGGCAAGAGCCAGTTCGCATTTGACGCGACCATGGCGGAAGTAGAGACGAACGGGGATCAGGGTGAATCCCTTTTGCCTTGTTGCTGCCTCCAGCTTGCGGATCTCGAGCTTGTGCAGGAGGAGCTTGCGGGTGCGGAGGGCCTCATGGTTCATGGCGTTTCCGTGGGAAAACGGCCCAATGTGGGCGTTGAGCAGGAAGCATTCTCCATCTTTAAGGAGACCGTATGCGTCCTTGAGGTTAGCCTTGCCTTCGCGGATCGATTTGACTTCCGTCCCGCGCAGGGCGACGCCCGCCTCATATTTATCGGTGAGGAAGTAGTTGAAGCTGGCGGATCGATTGAACGAGGCATCCCGCTTGCCGGCGGCGATTGGATCGCGGTCCTTCTCCTGCACGACCGGTTTGGGTTGCTGGGCGGGAATCGTGATGGAAGCTTGGCGGGGCATGAACTTCTTATTTTAACATGGAGTTCAATCTCACCCAATGCCGCCAGGCACGTCTAAACCTCAAACGCGCAAGTCTATTGCGGAATTGTATGAACCGCCGTAAGTGTTGCAGGTGCATCGCTTACGCAAAGCCATGAGACTGCCGCTCAAGGTCCGTGGACTATGAAGCAGGTGTATTCCAACTATGAGGCTAAACGTGACACGAATGCTATACTCGCCTGAGCCAAGAGCTCTCGCACGCACAGATGAAACCGGCAGTAACCCAGATTCTCTCCAAAGCCTACTGCCGAAGATTTCAGGTGGGAGTGGAGTTCGGGATGCCAATCCGCGCCGTGCAAAGAAAGCGAACCGATCCAGCATGAGCCGTGGGCTTCAAACCTTCCGTCATCACAACGTCCTGACTGCACGCACCGTTCTCTCCTTCTGCATCTTCATGTTTGGCCTGTGCGCCATCCTGCCGGCCCACGCTCAGTCTGCCAGCAAGTGGAACAAGCGCGGCGTGGACGCCGAGGCCCATGAGGACTACGACGCCGCGTATGAGGACTACCGGCAGGCCTTGAAGAAGTCGCCGAAGGATATTCGCTTCAAGACGCACCTTGAACGCATGCGCTTCCAGGCTGCGGTGTCGCATATCGATCGCGGCCGGGTTCTGCGGCAGAGTGGCGACTACTCCGGCGCACTTACGAACTTCATGCGCGCGGCGGAGATCGATCCGGGTAATCAGACGGCGCAGCAGGAGATCGGGATCACGCAACGCGAACAGCCTGCACCGGTTCCGGTGGGACCGGGGGCAGACGCTGCCGCCGCGCAGCTGACGCAGCAGACCTCCGTGCTGCAGAACATCGCATCCATCTCGGCTCCGGTGGTGCTGAAGCCTACGTCCAGCGACCGGCAGACGCTGCACATGGTTGAGGACGTCAAAAATATCTACCAGGCAATCGGGAAGCTGGCCGGCATCAATGTCATCTTCGATCCTGAATATACGTCGAAGAGAATTCCCATTGATCTGACGAACGTCACGTTGGACGACGCGCTTCGCATTGTCGGGACGATCTCAGGGACGTTCTATAAACCTGTTACTTCAAACACGATCTTTGTTGCACAGAACACGCGGACCAAGAGAACCGATCTGGACGAGCTTGCGGTTCAGACCTTTTACCTATCGAACTCCGCGCAGGCAAATGATGGCAACGAGATCCTGACCGGGCTGCGTTTGCTGCTTGATCCTACGGTGAAGCTTTACCTTGTGCCCAGCCAGAACGCAATCGTCATGCGTGGGACTACTGACGAATTGCTGCTGGCACAGAAGTTGATCAATGACTTCGACCGCGCACGGCCTGAGGTGGTGGTGGATGTGGCTGTGCTGGAAGTCAGTCGAGACAAGGTTCGTACGCTTGGCATCACCTTGCCGCAGTCGATCGGGTTGACTCCGCAGCTTTCCAATGCGAATTCGACCAGCACGACCAGCTCAACCACGACTACGAGTACTACGACTACCTCATCGACGACGACCTCGTCGACGTCCAGCCTGACGTTGAACAATCTCGCGCATTTGAACGCGACCAATTTCGCCGTGTCCATTACCGGCGGCACCTTGAACGCGCTGCTTACGGACGGCGATACGCGGATTCTGCAGAATCCGAGAATTCGCGCGACGGACGGTCAGCGTGCGACTCTCAAGATCGGTTCCAAGATACCGATCGCGACCGGAAGCTACAACGCCGGTGTTTCGACCGGTGTCGCGTCGATCGGCGTGCAGACGCAGTTCACGTACATCGACGTGGGTGTGAACATCGATATCACGCCGACGGTGCATTACGACCGCGAAGTCAGCATGAAGATGAAGATCGAAGTGTCTTCACAGAGCAATACGGTCGTGATCTCAGGCGTCAGTGAGCCCATCATCTCGCAGCGCATCTCGGAGCAGGTTATTCAGGTTCAGGATGGCGAGCCGAGTATTCTGGCGGGGATCCTGACCCACCAGGACAGTAAGACGGTCAGCGGGACACCATTTCTGGGAGAATTGCCCTTCTTCAAGTATTTCTTCAGCACCCAGAGCAAAGAGACGCAGCAGGATGAACTGGTCTTCCTCATCATTCCGCACGTCGTGCGTGAGTCTGTCCTGACCAGGCTGAATACGGCGATGATCGATACCGGTACCGGGTCATCGATCGAGCTGCGCCATATGGATACGTCCGCGGCTGAGACAGCCTTGTCCAACGCCGCAGCAGCGCAGGCCTCGGTTCCTCTCCCGCAGCATGCCGGTGCGCCGAGTACGGCCGCCAACGCGGCTGCCAACATGCTTCAGCAGATTCATCAGGATGCTCAACCTCCAACCCCGGGCCAGATGCCGGGTGCCATTCCGCCAACCCCAGCGGCGACGGCTGCGCCTGCAGGTACGAACGGTCCAATCAGCCTGACCGTGGTTCCTGCGTCGTCGAACCAGACGGTGGGCAGTACCTTCCAGGCTGCGGTGAACCTGCAGAATGGACGGGATGTGTTCTCTGTCCCGCTACAGGTGCAATATGATCCGAAGGTTCTGGAGCTGGTGAACGTCGATGCGGGGGACTTCCTGAGTAAGGGGAGTCAACCGGTGTCGCTGGTTCATCGGGTTGAGGGCAATGGGCTGGTGACGATCTCCAGTACACGGCCTCCGCAGGCGGCGGGTGTCGACGGGCAGGGGAGTGTCTGCACGCTGACGTTCAAGGCTATCGGAGCGGGTGATTCAAATATCGCTCTGGTGAAGGTTGGTGCCAAGAACAGCGCGCAGGTCAATCTTCCGGCTGTCGGGTCTCAGGCTGTCGTTCACGTCAAATGATCGGATTACGGTCAAATCTCGAAGGTGCTGAGACTTCAGAGTCAGGGCTGACCCTGGTGGAGTTGATCATCGTGGTGGCGATCGTTGCAGTGCTCGCCACCGCCGCGCTCCCCATCGCCAAGTTCCAGGTGAAGCGGGAGAAGGAACGGGAGTTGCGGGCGGCGTTGTGGTCCATGCGGGATGCGATCGATCACTATAAGGACGCCGCTGATAAAGGAGGCATCCAGACGAAGGCCGACTCTTTCAACTATCCTCCTGACTTGCAGACGATGGTCGATGGCGTGGATGTGCAGACCAAGAAGGTTCGGTTTTTACGCAAGATTCCGCTTGATCCGATGACGGGGACGGCCGACTGGGCTACCCAGTCGATGCAGGATGATCCGGCTGACGCGAATGGTGGCGGCGGCGGATCGGGAAGCGGCGATAACGTGTTCGACGTGCACTCCAAGAGCACGGGTACAGGGCTGGACGGAACGAAGTACGCTACATGGTGACCATGGTGAGATCGACCAATTCGGGTGCGGAACGGGAAGACGGCTTCACGCTGCTGGAACTGATGATCGTGATGGTGATCATCGGGATCCTGGCGGCGATTGCGATTCCTTCGTTCACCATGAACGTCAAGCGGGCTCGCGAGGCAGTGCTGCGCGAGGATCTGCATACGATGAGAACTGCTATCGATTCCTATACTTACGATAAGCAGAAAGCGCCGCAGACGCTGGACGACCTGGTGCAGTCCGGGTATCTGAAGGTGATGCCGCAGGACCCATTCACCCACCGGTCGGATACCTGGATGCCGGATCAGGGGAACCAGTTGACGACCGTTGATGAGACGCAGAGCGGGATTGACGACGTCCACTCGGGCTCGCAGGATGTTTCGACCGAGGGGACTTCTTACAATACCTGGTAGCGAGATCTGTAGTACTTTTGCGGAAAGAAGCGTCTAATAGTGGCGTAGAGCTGCGTCCGAACGAGGGAAGCGGCTTACTCCGTACCTGGACTGGAGTTCCCCATGCGTCAACTTTCTTCTCTCGGCCTCGCCGCTCTGCTCATTGCACCTGTTGCCGGGTTGGCACAGGCCCCTTCGACCACGACGCCTCCTGCTACGACCAAGAATCCTACCGGCGCACCCTCACCGCTGCCGACGCCGCCGGCGACGACTCCTGCGGATGATAAGAAGGCTGCCGCTAAGGCCAAGGCTCAGACCGATACGTTGCCCTCGCCGGGTGAAGACCTGAAGACGAACATCAAGGCCGGCAGCGAAGACGATGTGAATGCGATTGGGACTCGGAACATTGGGGGCCGGGGTATGGGGAACTGGTACTCGACCAACTGGGAGATCGGGGTCGGGAAGCAGTACTCGATGGAGGTGGAGAAGTCGGCTCACCTGGTGACCGATCCGGTGATCGTGGAGTATGTGAACCGCATCGGGCAGAACCTTGTGAAGAACTCGGATGCCAAGGTTCCGTTCACGATCAAGGTGATCGATTCCGATGAGGTGAATGCGTTTGCGCTGCCGGGCGGGTTCTTCTACGTGAACTCCGGGCTGCTGATGAACTGCGATGAAGAGGCCGAGCTGGCGGGCGTTATGGCGCATGAGATCTCGCACGTGGTGGCGCACCATGCTGCGCGGCAGCAGACGAAGATGAACTACGCGCAGATTGCGTCGGTTCCGCTGATCATCATGACGCAGGGTTCGTACACGGGTTATGGAATCTACGAGGCTGCGCAGCTTGCGATTCCGATGACGTTTCTGAAGTTCTCCCGCATGGAAGAGGCTGAGGCCGACTACCTGGGCGTGCAGTACATGTACAAGGCCGGGTACGATCCGCAGAGCTTCATCACCCTGTTCGAGAAGCTGGATGCGCTGGAGAAGCACAAGCCAGGGACGCTGGCGAAGGCGTTCTCCGATCACCCGCAGACTCCGGACCGGATCGCGGCCTCCGAGGAGGAGATTGCGACGATCCTGCCGGCGAAGCCTGAGTACATTGTGACGACGAGCGAGTTCGACGATGTGAAGTCTCGTCTGGCTCGTCTGGAGAATAAGCGCAAGCTGAACGACAAGAAGGATGGCAACAAGCCGACCTTGCGTCGGGCGGGTGGAAGCAACAATGATCCGAATCAGCCGGGTACAACTACGGGCGACGACCGTCCAACCCTTGGGCGGCGGAATTAGCCGCTTCGGTTGCTTGAGGAACGTCGTTTGCTAACTGCCGGTGGGGTCGAATCCGGGATAAACTAGGGGTACATGATTCGGAAATCGCTCGTCCTGCTCGCTGCTCTCTTCGCCGGAACTACTGTGTCGGCTCACTCCCAGGCTGCCGTTTACGGCCTCTTTACTGTCGATAGCATCTCGGTTCCGCCGTATATTGCGCCCGGCAACAACACCAATGTGACCAAGGACCACCTGAATCCGATTGGCGGAACGTTTGGCGTTTATTACGACTACAGAACGTTTGGTCCGGTGCGGCTAGGCTTCGACGTTCGTGGCGTCGAGACGACCAGCAAGGTGCAGGGCATCGATAGCTTCGACGGTGCCGGGATACGGGTCTACTCCGTTCTGGGCGGCGTGCGGGGAAGCTTCCATACTCCGATCCGCGCGTTGAAGCCTTACGTTCAGGGCTCGGCCGGTTTAGGGCGGAGCGACCGCGGACAGCCGGTGCGGACGCTTGCGAATCACCTGGAGTACCACGGCTTTGCCGGTCTCGATATCAAGCTGCTGCCGTATATGGACTGGCGTGCGATCGAGGCGGGTTATGGCGGCATCAGCTTTGGCGGAACGCTTGGGACCGAGGGCGTGCGGACGTTGAGCACGGGCATCGTGTTCCATATGCCGTAAAATAAGGCGATGCGTACTCAGAACACGGGCTATACCGACGACCATGCTGCTTCAGGGCTCGACCATGTCTTTCCTGCGATCGACGTGTGGGCGAACCAGTTTCAGGGATACGAGATCCTTGTGGACGATCCTGAATTTACCTCCATCTGCCCGAAAACCGGGCTCCCCGACTTCGGGATTCTGACGATCCGCTACATGCCCCGCAAGGAGTGCCTGGAGCTGAAGAGCCTGAAGGAGTACCTGTTCCACTACCGGAACCTGGGGATCTTTCAGGAGAATATTGTGAACCAGATTCTGGATGACGTGGTGAAGGCTACCGATCCGGTCTGGGCTGTGATCAAGGGCGACTTCCGTCCTCGGGGTGGGATTTCTACTACGGTTACGGCGACCTATCCTCGTCCGCTGGATGCTAAACCTCCGGTTGGGTAGGGTACCCCCTCCCCCCTGGTTTCATGCAAAGTCTTCATTCCATTTGGGTTAGGCTTGGACTGGCTTTTCGGTCTTGATTCTAAAGGGTTTGCAGATAAAGTATTCAAAAGAAGGCACTTACGCTGGTAGTTCAGCCTGAGTGTCTTTTTTCTTGCTCTACGTTAATTGTACGGGATTGGCGGGGGTAAATACGCCATCTTTTTTTGACTTTTATCTTCTTTGATTTTGTTGAAGTTAGATGATTTTCAGGGTGCTGGGGGGCTTGACATGCGATTTTACTGGTGTTTTTGGTGAAAATAGTTGTAAGTGGTTGATGGGGAAAGGCTTGCCTCGAATAAAGAGGGAAGATGAATCAGGGCGGGATGGTGCTTGCTGGTTCATGGCAAAAAGATTGAGTTGATAAGGATTGATAAAGGCGATCAGTACTGATTGCCGCGAGTTCGGGCTATGGTTTTCAGGGCGTTGGTGATTATGGCGTGATCTTCGCTTCGTGGGCGTCTGTGAGGTTGGCAGAGACTTTCTCTGGATCGGTGAGGTATTCGGCGGCGTCAGAGGGTTGAGTTTCAAGGGGTATTCCGGGATGTTCTCATAGAGCTTTCAGGCAGATATGAAGAGCAACAGCAGATGCAGGTTACCTGCGGGAATAACAACGGAAGAGCATTTTACTTCCTACTCATCGCGGTGATGCTGCGATGAATGGGGCATGGAGGCGGTTTGGGTGAGGAGAAGAGGACCCGGGGCTAAAGCCCGATGTATTTTTGCCTGCTGGCGGTGGGCTAAAGCCCACCTCTAATCCGAACCGCAACCGCAACCGCAACCGCAACCGCAACCGCAATGGCAACCGCAACGGCAACCGCAACCGCGACCGCAACGGCAACCGCAACCGCGACCGCAACCGCAACCGCAATGGCAACGGCAACGGCAACGGCAAATGCAACAGCCAAATACGGGGGTCCTTCGCTTCGCTCAGGATGACGGCGTGGAACAAACAACGGCAACTACGGGGATTCTCCGCTTCGCGCAGAATGACGACCAAAACGAACAACGGCAACTGCAACTGCAACGGCAACGGCAACTGCAGCCGCAACTGCAACTGCAACCGCAACTGCAACTGCAACGGCAACCGCAACCGCAACGGCAACCGCAACCGCAACTGCCGCTACGGAGGTTCTTCGCTGCGCTCAGAATGACCCCTGGGGGGGTGTTGCTGATGTGGAGTGGTGAGGCTTGGGGCTGGGGTTAGACTGCGGCGGGGAGTTGTTCCTGGTCTTGGTATTGGAGTTGGTAGAGCTTGTAGTAGAGGCCGTGATGGGCCAGGAGCTGCTGGTGGGTGCCTTGCTCTCTTAGCTGGCCTTTGTGCATGACCAGGATGGTGTCGGCGGACTGGATGGTGCTGAGGCGGTGGGCGATCAGGACGCTGGTGCGGCCGGTGATCATGCGGGCGAGAGCGGTGCGGATGAGGTGCTCGGTTTCTGTGTCGACGGAGCTGGTGGCTTCGTCCAGGATGAGGATGCCGGGGGCGTGGGCCAGTGCCCTGGCGAAGGAGACTAATTGCTTCTGGCCGGTGCTCAGGCCGGCACCGCGCTCGCGGACGGGCTCTGCGAAGGCGAGGGGGAGGGTGCGGATGAAGTCGCCTACGTTGACCTCGTCTGCGGCTCGTTCGACCTGGGCTTCGGTGATCCACGGGGTGCCGAGACGGATGTTCTGGGCGATGGTGCCGGAGAAGAGGAATGGGTCTTGGAGGACTACGCCGAAGCGCTGACGGAGGGCCTTTAGGTCGTGCTGGCGGACGTCTACGCCGTCGATGAGAATCTGGCCGTGCTGGATGTCGTAGAAACGCATCATGAGGCCGGTGATGGTGGTCTTGCCGGCTCCGGTGTGGCCTACGATGGCGGCGGTTTCGTTGGGATTGATGGTGAAGGAGACACCCTTCAAGATCCACTCGACGTGACCGACATGCTTTGCGATGTCGTCTGAGCCGGGGGTGGTGCGGGCGAGGAAGAGCTTGTCTTCATCGCCTAGCTGCTCATAGGTGAACCAGACGTTTTTGAACTCGATGCGGCCGTAGGTGCCGTCCGATGGGTCGGGGACTGTGATCTGGGCGGGGGAGACGATGCTTGGGTTTTCGTCGAGGAGCTTGAAGACGCGCTCCGCGGCGGCCATGGCGGCCTGGAGGATGTTGTATTTGTCCGAGAGATCCTGGATGGGGCGGAAGAAGCGCTGGGCGTACTGGATGAAAGCGACGAGGATGCCGATGGTGACGGTTCCACCGAGGCGGCTCTGGATGAGGTGCGGGTCGATGCCGACGGCCTGCATGACGCCGATGCCGCCGCGCCAGAGGACGAGGGAGATGGCGAGGTAGCTAAGGAACTCGACGATGGGGTAGTAGAGGGCGTAGGCGAAGATGGCGTCGGTCCAGGCCTGCTTGTTGCGGTCGTTGGCGTCGTTGAAGTCGGTGAGGGCGCGGCGCTCACGGTTGAAGAGCTGCACGATGCTCATGCCGGAGACGTACTCCTGGGTGAAGGAGTTGATCTGGGCGGTGGCTCCGCGCTGGCGGCGGTATGACTCGCGGACATGCTTGCGGAAGACGCTGGTGACGTAGAGGATGGCCGGGATGACCGTCAAGGTGAGCAGGGCGAGAGCCCAGTTCATCGAGAGCATGATGATGACGATGAAGAGGAGGACGAAGACGTCCTCAAAGATGGCGAGGACGCCGGAGGTGAACATCTCGTTGAGCGCGTCCACGTCCGAGGTGACGCGGGTGACGAGGCGGCCTACGGGGTTTTTATCGAAGAAGCCGGTGTCCTGGGTTTGGATGTGGCGGAAGATCTGGCTGCGGAGATCGAACATGATCTTCTGGCCGGTCCACTGCATGAGGTAGGTCTGGATGAACTCGAGGCCGAAGGAGAGGAGGAGGGCGAGGAAGTAGAGGCCGGCTGCTTCAGTGATGCCGGTCATGGGGTTGGGCGAGAGGTGGCGGCCGAGCCAGCCGAGTTTCTCGTGCGGGGTTTGGGTCATGTAGGTATCGACCGCGACCTTGATGAGGAAGGGGCCGGCGACGTCTGAGCCAGCCTTGATGAGGATGGAGAAGGCGGAGATGGCTACCTGGAGCTTGTAGGGGCTGAGGTAGCGGAAGAGGCGGGCGGCGAGGCGGGAATCGTAGATCTTGCCTACGGCGTCGTCGTCTGCGGGCTTCTTTTCGGGGGTCTTCTGTTTGGCTTTTTCGGCTGCTTTTTTGTCGGTGGGCATGCTTGGCTTGATTTTAGATGTTGCGGGTTACAGATCGGTGCGGAATGTGGAATCTGAGGTGGACCCACTCATCACGATGATGCCGTGATGAATGGGGCACGGAGTATTTGTGGTGGCAGGTAGATAGAATTGGGAGATGGGTGCTGGGATTTATGTTTCGATTCCGTTCTGCAAGGCGAAGTGCAGCTTCTGCAACTTTGCTTCGGGGGTGTTTGCCGCCGAGCGGATGGATGGGTATGTGGGGCGGCTGCTGGATGAGATGCGTGGGGCTCGAGCTTATGCGAAGGGGCTGAGGGTGACGGTGCCTGGAGGGGTGGATTCGATCTACTTTGGTGGGGGGACGCCTTCTCTGCTGGAGCCGGAGATGGTGGTGCGGGTGTTTGCGGGGGTTCGGGGGAGTTTGAGGTTGCGGTGGGGAGTGAGATTACGGTGGAGTGTGCTCCGGGGCAGATGTCTTCGGCTACGCTGGACGCTTTTTTAGCGGCTGGGATGAATCGGGTTAGTTTTGGGGTGCAGAGCTTTGTGGATCGGGAGAGTGCGGCTGTGGGGCGGACGCATACTCGGGTGGAGTGTCTGGGGGAGATTCAGCGGTTTATGGCGGCTGGGGTTTCTCGGCTGGGGATTGATTTGATTTGTGGGTTGCCGGGGCAGACGCTGGATTCCTGGCGGGAGTCGGTTCAGGTGGCGGTGGGGTCGGGGGTGGAGCATGTGAGCGTTTATATGCTGGAGGTGGATGAGGATTCGCGGCTGGGGCGGGAAAAGATTGCCGGTGGGGGGCGTTATGGGGCGGGGGAGCTACCGGATGAGGACGCTGTTGCGGACTGGTATGCGATGGGGGCGGAGTGGCTTGAGGCCGCGGGCGTTCGGCAGTATGAGATTTCCAATTTTGCTCGGGTGGGTGGGGAGTCTGCGCATAATTTGAAGTACTGGCGGCGGGAGGAGTATCTGGGGTTTGGGCTGGATGCGCACTCGATGCTGCGGGATGGGTTGGGTGGGGTTCGGTGGGCCAATGCGGATTCGATGGGGGAGTACATGGGGGCGGGGCTGCCGGGAGAGGGGTTTGCGCGGACGGTCGATCGGGTAGGGGTGGATGAGGGGTTTGAGGAGACGCTTTTCTTAGGGCTGCGGGAGGTAAGGGGGGTGGATTTGCGGGCGGTGGAACGGGAGTTTGGGCGGGTGGTGGAGTTGGATGATGTTGTGGAGGCGGGGTTGGTGGTGCGGGATGGGACGTGGGTGAGGTTGAGTGAGCGGGGGCGGATGGTTTCGAATGAGGTCTTTGAGAGGTTGTTGGTGGTTGGGGTTTGAGAACAGACAACGGCAAGTGCAAGTGCCAATACGGAGGTTCTGAGCTTCGCTCAGAATGACGGCGTAGAACTAACAACGGCAACAGCAGACGCAGGTCCCCTTCGGGGATGACAAGCAAGAAATACAACTGCAACTGCAGGTTCCTCTGCTTCGCTGCGGAATGACAAACAAAATGAAGCGGTAAGACAATTAAGGTAAGGGAGATTCGATGATTGATTTGCGGAGTGATACGGTTACGCGGCCTACGGTGGCTATGCGTCGGGCGATGAGTGAGGCTGAGGTTGGGGATGATGTTTATGGGGAAGATCCTACGATCAATCGGCTTGAGGTGCGGGCGGCCGAGGTTTTTGGGCGGGAGGCGGCGATTTTTGTGCCGACCGGAACGATGGGGAATCAGATTGCGATTCGGATGCATACGCAGCATGGGCAGGAGGTGATCTGCGAGGCGCGGAGCCATGTGCTGGATTGGGAGATGGCGATGATGGCGTCGTTTGCAGGGTGCCAGGCTCGGACGGTGGCGGCGGAGCGGGGGATTCTGACGTGGGGGCTGCTGAAGGCGGCGATTGCGCCTACGATTTATTACCGGGCTAAGACGGGGCTGATCTGTCTGGAGAACTCGCACAATATGGCGGGGGGGACGGTGACTCCGCTGGGGGTGCTCGAAGAGATTTGGGCGGGGGCGAAGAAGGCTGGGTTGCCGGTGCATCTGGATGGGGCTCGGGTGTTCAATGCTGCTGCGGCGCTGGGGGTTGGCGTTGCGGAGTTGACGAAGGGCTTTGACACGGTGATGTTTTGTTTGTCGAAGGGCTTAGGGGCTCCGGTGGGGTCGATGTTGGTGGGGAGCAAGGATGCGATTGCGGAGGCTCGGTCGGTGCGGAAGGCGCTGGGCGGCGGGATGCGGCAGGCTGGGGTGCTGGCGGCTGCGGGGCTGATTGCGCTGGAGGAGATGCCGAAGAGATTGCATGAGGATCATGCGAACGCTCGGGTGCTGGCGGAGGCTGTGGCGGGGGTTGAAGGGGTGGAGATCGACCTGGAGGCTGTGCAGACGAATATTGTTATCTTCCACCTTAAGGATGGTGGGGATGCTGCTGCTTATGTGGCGGCTTTGAAGGAACGGGGGGTGGCGGCTAGTGCGATTGGGCCTCATGCAGTGAGATTTGTGACGCACTATGACGTGTCGCGGGAGGATTGTGTGACGGCTGCCGGGGTTGCGGTGGAGGTGCTGGCTGGGGTGGGGGCTGCCGTCTAGTTTTGTGGCAGGGTCGGCTTCGCCGATGCCCACCCTAATCGCATGAAGCCGCGATGAGGGTGGGGCACACGAATCGTTCCAGTTCCACGGCGTTCTAGTCGCCGCCTACCTGGATGGTGGGATTGGTGGCGAGGAAGACGGTGACGGTGGTGCCGTGGTCGTCGGAGTCGGTGCTGCTTGCCAGGTTGATGGTGGCTCCGTGCTTGGTGAGGATGCCGCGGCTGACCCAGAGGCCGAGGCCGGTGCCTTGCTCGCCCTTGGTGGTGAAGAAGGGCTGGAAGAGGCGGGCTCGGGTTTCTGCGTCGATGCCGGGGCCGTCGTCTTCTACGGTGATGAGGACGCCGTCCTGGGTGCGGAGGCTATCAGGTGTGGGGTAGGCGGGCTCGGGTTCTGCGGTGAGGTGGACGTGGCCGCTGGGGGAGGCGGCTTCTGCTGCGTTAGAGATGAGGTTGGTGAAGACCTGGCGGAGCTCGGCGGGGAAGCCCTGGACGATGAGATTGGCGGGCAGGTCCGGGGTGACGGTGACCTGGAGGTTGGCGAGGCGACCGTTCATGAGCAGGAGGATGGACTCGAGGAGCTCTTTGAGGTCGATGGGGACGGGTGCGCGGGACTCGCGGTAGAGGCTGAGCATGGCGCGGCTGATCTGAGTGACTCGGGAGACCTCTTGCTTGGCGAGTTGGAGGAAGGCGGCGCTTTCGGCGGGGGTGGACTCGCCATCCATGAGGAAGAGGAGGTTGGAGACGGAGTCGAGGGGGTTGTGGATCTCATGCGCGATGGTGGCTGCGAGGCGGCCGGCTACGGCTAGTTTCTCGTTGGCGAGGAGGGCGGCCTGGGATTTGCGGGAGATGGTGACGTCGCGGAAGACGAGGACGATGCCGATGAGTTCGCCTTGCTTGTCTCGGATGGGCGCGCCGCTATCGTCGATGCAGATCTCCGTGCCGTCCTTACGGATGAGGAGGGTGTGGTTGGCCAGGCCAACTACAGTCTTGAGGCGGCCGACCTTGGTGACGGGATTTTCTACCGGTTCCCGGGTGGTCTCGTTGATGATGCGGAAGACGTGTTCGAGCGGCTGGTTGTGGGCCTCTGCTTCTGCCCAGCCGGTGAGCTCCTGAGCTACGGGGTTGATGGTCTGGATGAGCCCGGTGGGGTCACAGGTGATGACGCCGTCACCGATGCTGGCGAGGGTGGTGCGAAGGCGCTGTTCGGCTCGGAAGGCCTCTTCAGCGCGTTTGCGGAGGATGTGGTTGGAGCGTTTGAAGGCTTCCGAGATGTCATGGATGAGGACTCGGGTGTAGAGGCCGATGATGAGGCCGACGAAGACTGCGGAGAGGCCCAGGGCGGTCTCCATGTGGCGGACCTGAGTCTTCCAGTGGGAGATGGCGGCGTCGCGGCTGGCCTGGTCGGCGCGGGTGAGGGCCGCGGCATCAAGACGGACGGCGTCCATCTCATGTTTGCCCTGAACGTTGAGGTCGGGGTCGTTGGTGTGGCCTCCGGCGCGCATGGTCGCGATGAGGGGGACTGCGAAGCCTTGTTCCCAGGCGTTGTGCGTGGTGATGAAGTGGTCTGCGAGGGTGCGCTGCGGCGTGCCGATTGCATAGAAGTTGGAGAGTTTGAAGAATGCGAGATCGAGTTGTTTGTCGGCGGTGTAGTAGGGATCGAGAAACTGATCGTCGTTGGTCGTCTGGTAGCCGCGCAGCCCCGTCTCCTGATCGAGGATGAGTCGCTCGACGAAGAGGGTGTGGGTAATTCTGTCATCTGCTGCCTGGATGAATCCAACGGTGCGGTTGGCATCGTGAATCTGCCAGTAGAGTCCTGCAGCCCCCAAGAGGACGGCAAAGATGGGAACAATGAGGACCTGGCGGAGGATATTGTCGAATCTAGCTGAGTTCACAACCCGTCCCTGAGAAGCGTGTCAATATCGCGGGCCCAAGACTCTTTTGAGAGCGGACGAACGCCTCACTTCAGAGCGGGACGACGAGCACCGTCTAACGCAGTGTACTCACTAAGATGCAGACGCCGGCAGAAGACTGCCAAGCTTTTCCAGTAAAGCTGGTGCGCCTTCGCCTTTTGTCATCGCGAGGTCGACGATTCTGGTCACCTCGGCGGGCAGGACGGTGTAAGCGGAGAGCATGAGGATGGGGATATTGGGTTTTGTGATGCGCATGGAACGGGCGACTTCAGCACCGTTCATGCCGGGCATGGCGTAGTCCAGGACGACGGCTTCCACGGGCTCACTGGCGAAAAGCTCAAGACCTTTGCTCCCGTCACCAGCGGTGAGGACGCGATATCCGGCGCGCTCAAGGAGGATGCGACGCACCTCAAGACCAACCATCTCGTCATCTACACAAAGGATCAGGTGTTCGCCTGCAGGCATCGCGCGGTCTCCCTCCTCGGATTAGGATAAATGATTGCAGTTCATGGTTGTATGACCCGAATGGGTCAGGATTTACAGGATGTTAGCAAAGGCTGGAGGCGGACTGGTCTAAGCTGTGAGGGGCACGCAACGTGCCGGGCTTCGGCCCATGGAGGTTTCTCGCTTGAGTCAGACGATTTTCGTGCTGGAAGATGACGCGGACATCTCCCGCCTGGTGCAGTACCACCTTGAGAGTGCCGGTTTCACGGTTCGGCCCTATGCTGCGATCCAGCAGATCGTCTCTGACGCTGAGCGGCAGCCGCCGTCTCTGTTCTTGCTCGACATTATGGTTCCGGGCGGCGATGGGCTGGACTTGTGCCGCCGGTTGCGGCTGAATCCGACATTGAGCGTGGTGCCGATTATCTTTTTGACCGCACGGGCGGCTGAGAACGACCGGGTGCAGGGGCTGGAACTGGGGGCGGACGACTACATCACCAAGCCGTTTGCGACGCGGGAGTTGGTGGCTCGGGTGAAGGCGGTGCTGCGGCGCTTCGAGCGTCCTACGACGCCCTCTATTTTGAAGTTCGAGCAGATCGAGATCGACGCCGGTGCGATGCAGCTCCGGGTCAAGGGTGAATTGGTCACGACGACCGCGACGGAGTTCCGGCTGCTGGATTACCTGGCTCGGCATCCTGGACGGGTGTTCAGCCGGGATCACCTCCTGGATGCTGTCTGGGGCGATGCACGGTTTGTGACGCCGCGGTCTGTGGATGTGTATGTCCGGCGGATTCGGGAGAAGATTGAAGAGGATGCTGAGACGCCGCGCTACTTGAAGACCATGCGCGGTGCCGGCTATCGGTTTGAGATTCCGAAGGTTCTGCCGGCTTAAGGCAGCGTGTTTGAGGTGTGGCGGGTGGGTTTGATGGCTGACTGGGCGGCAGGATGACGCGGAGTTTATTTTTCAAGCTTTTCGTACGTCTCCTGTTCGCCGCAGGGGTGGTGTTTGCCATTGTGACGGCGTTTCCTGATCTGCCGGCCGTGGCGGTGGGTGGAATCCTGTTGGTGTGGGCTGCGCTGATGGCGCTCTGGACGGCTCATTCCTTGCAGCGAATCCTGGGGCCGATGCAGGCTTCTGCCAACTCGATGATTGAGGGTGAGCAGAAGCCGCTGACTACGGGGTTCCGGGATTTTGATGGGCTTGCGCAGGCGCTTTCTACGGCTTCAAAGCGGGTGCAGGGATCGCTGGAGACTGCTGCGGAGAGCCGGCGGCAGCTCGAGGCGTTGCTGGATTCCATGCAGGATGCCGTGGTGGCGGTGGACGCAGCTGGGCGAATCCAGTGGACGAACGAGCGGATGCAGAAGATGATGCTGCTGCCGGGCGGATACTTTACGGGTGCGGTGAGGGTGGGACATGCGCTGGTGCAGACGGTGAGGGACCCGGATGTGCTGGAGTGCGTGCGGGTGGCGCTGGAGGATACGGCGGTTGCGGTGAGGCGCTCGACGTCACTGGTGCCGGGGCGGATCTACGAGGTGAACGCTTCACCGATGCCGGGGGGCGGTGCGGTGGCGGTGCTGCATGATGTGACGCGGATTGAAGAGGTGGAGCGGACGCAGAAGGACTTTGTGGCTAATGTATCGCATGAGCTGCGGACGCCTTTGACCTCCATCACCGGGTATGTGGAGACGCTGCTGGATCATGAGGCGGGGATTTCGCCGCAGGGGCGGGAGTTCCTGGGGACGATCCTGAAGAATGCTACGCGGATGAATCGACTGACCGAGGATCTGCTGGTGATGGCCAGGGTGGAGGCGGCGACGGTGGAGTTAAGCCCGGCTCCGGTGCCTGCGGATCTGCTGGTGCGGGAGGCTGTCGCAGGGATGAAGGGGCTGGTGCAGGAGAACGAAGGGGTGCTGGAGATTGGAACGATTACGGACTGCCAGGTGTTTGCGGACCATGATGCGGTGATGCAGGTGTTGAGCAACCTGATTGAGAATGCGATCAAGTATGGGCAGCCGAAGGCGGGTGGCGGGACTAGGGTGGTGATCAGCGCGCGGGAGGTGGCGGCGCCTTACGATGCGGTGGAGTTCAGTGTGAGGGACTTTGGACAGGGGATTGCATCTGAGCATCTTAATCGTATCTTTGAGCGGTTCTACCGGGTGGATAAGACCCGGTCGCGTGAGTCTGGAGGGACTGGGTTGGGACTATCGATCGTGCGGCACATGGTACAGGCGCAGGGCGGGACGATTCGGGCGGAGAGTGAGTTGGGCGAAGGAAGCTGCTTTTTGTTCACGTTACCGAAGGCTCTTTATCCTGTGCACTAAGGTTACTTGACGTTCATTCTTGGGCTTTTATCGACTGTGTAACCTGCCCGTAACAATGAGACCTGACACTTGGAGGTGAAGTTGTTGCATAGAATGTATGACTTTCGAGGGGGAAGCTTGAAACTGAAGATTGTGGCAACTGGTCTGCTGGCGATGAGCGCGGCGATGGCGTGTGCGCAGAATATCAATGGGGCGGGCGCTACGTTTCCGTATCCGATTTACTCCAAGTGGTTCACGGAGTACAACCAGCTTCATCCCGAGGTGAAGATCAACTATCAGTCGATCGGGTCCGGCGGCGGTATCCGCCAGGTTACCGAAGGGACTGTGGACTTTGGCGCGAGCGACGCTGTGATGACGGACCAGCAGATCGCCGAGGCGAAGGTCAAGGTGATGGCGATTCCGACCGTGCTGGGCGCGGTGGTGCCGGTGTATAGCCTGCCGGGCGTGAACCAGGAGATCAAGTTCTCGCAGGATGCGATTGCGGGGATCTACCTGGGCAAGATTACGAAGTGGAACGATCCGTATATCGCCAAGGAGAACCCGGGCGTCAATCTTCCGGACAAGCAGATTCTGCCGGTTTATCGCTCGGATGGAAGCGGTACGACTTATATCTTTACGGACTATCTTGCGAAGATCAGCCCGGAGTGGTTGCAAAAGGTTGGCCGTGCGGCGAGCGTGAAGTGGCCGGTTGGGATTGGGCAGAAGGGCAATGAGGGCGTCGCCGGTATGGTGCGTCAGCTTCCTTACTCGTTCGGTTATGTCGAGTTGATCTATGCCGAGACGAATCACATGCAGTTCGGTCTGGTGCGGAACGCGGCGGGCAAGTTTGTGAAGGCTTCGACGTCTGGCGTGACGGCTGCGGCGGCTGCGAATGCGAAGAACATTCCTGCTGACTACCGGGTTTCGATCACGAATGCACCGGGCGCGGACTCTTATCCGATCTCCAGCTTTACGTGGCTGTTGATTCCTGTGCAGTCCAAGGATGCGGCTAAAGGCAAGGCTCTGCAGGGTTTCCTGAACTGGATGCTCGAAAAGGGCGAAGGCGAGGCTGCGGCCATGACGTACGCTCCGCTGCCGAAGGCTGTTGCGGATCGCGTGCATCAGACGATTATGTCGGTCAAGTAAATCCCTATACGCCGCACAGTCCACGTGACTGTGCGGCATACTCATTTGCAGGACGCTTTACTTCCCAGGCATGACAGACGATCCTTTGAACACTATGACCTCCATCTCGAAGGCTCCTGCGGTCACGAATTTTGTTGCCGCTGCCGAGCCGATACCGCCGGATCAGAATGGTCCTCCCTCCGTAGTTCGCGAATACCTGAGAACGCGCGGCAGCGGTCGAGTGGCGGATAGCGCTTTCTCCGCGGCGATGCTGATTTGCGCGTGCAGCATCTTTGCAATCGTGATTTTTATCGCTTCGATCCTGATTCTGCGGTCGAAGCTGAGCCTGGCGCAGTTCGGGTTCAAGTTCTTTTCGAGCCAGGATTGGGACCCGGTGAGCGGGTCGTTTGGAGCGCTGCCGTTTATCTTTGGGACGCTGGCGACCTCTTTTCTGGCGCTGCTGATTGCGGTGCCCCTGGCGCTGGGCGTGGCGGTATTTATTACGGAGCTTTGCCCGAAGGCGCTGCGGGCTCCCATCTCGTTTCTGACTGAGTTGCTGGCGGCGATTCCGAGCGTGGTTTATGGGCTCTGGGCAGTGTTTGTGCTGGTGCCTCTGGTGCGCGACAACATTGGGCCGGTGCTGCTGAAGTACCTGGGGTGGACGGGCTTCTTTGAAGGGCCGAACTTTGGGGTTGGGCTGCTGACGGCTGGGATCATTCTGTCGATCATGATTCTGCCGATTATTTCTTCGCTGACGCGGGACATCATGCTCTCTGTGCCGAACCATCAGAGGGAGGCGATGCTGGCGCTGGGGGCTACTCGGTGGGAGATGATCCGGACGGGCGTGCTGCGGAATGCGCGGATCGGGATTGTGGGTGCGGTGATTCTTGGGCTGGGGCGTGCGCTGGGCGAGACGATGGCGGTGACGATGGTGATCGGGAACCACCCGGTCATTTCGAAGAGCCTGTTTGCGCCGGGCTATACGCTGGCGAGCGTCATTGCGAATGAGTTTGCCGAGGCTTCCGGCGATCTTTATTTGAGTGCGCTGATCGAGATTGGGCTGGCGCTGTTCCTGGTGACGATTGTGGTGAATGCGCTGGCTCGTCTGCTGGTTTGGGCGGTGACGCGCGGCGCACCGGGAAGGGCGGCCTAAGATGGCGACACAGGCTGTACTGCCGAACGATCCGAGCCCGAGGGCTCCGATGAACTTTCAATCGCGCGGGATGCGGATCAATAACGCGCGGCGGACGTTTACGAATCACCTGGTGACGGGGCTGGCTGTGCTGGCGACGGTGATGGTGATCGCGCCGCTGGTGGCGATTCTGATCTACCTGTTCTACAAGGGGTTCAGCTCATTGAATGTGGCCTTCTTTACGAAGATTCCTGCACCGGTGGGGAATCCGGGCGGCGGGATGGCGAACTCGATCGTCGGATCCGGGATTGTGCTGTTTCTATCGAGCCTGATGGGGATTCCGATTGGGATTGCTGCCGGCGTCTACCTGGCGGAGTTTGGCCGGGGTGGATGGCTGGCGACTGCGGTGCGGTTTACGGCGGATGTGCTGAATGGCGTGCCCTCGATTGTGATGGGCATTGCGGTTTACTCGCTGATCGTGATGCAGCAGAAACACTTCTCGGCATTTGCGGGTGGAGTGGCGCTGGCGATCATGATGGTGCCTACGATTACTCGGACGACTGAGGAGATGCTGGCGACGGTGCCTCATGCGGTGCGCGAAGCTGCCCTGGGGCTGGGCGTGCCGAAGTGGCGGACTACGTTCTCCGTGGCGCTGCGGACGGCTTCACCGGGGATCATTACCGGGTGCATGCTGGCTTTCTCGCGTGTGGCGGGAGAGACGGCTCCGCTGCTGTTTACGGCGTTCGGCAACCAGTTCTGGAGTATGAAGCTGAATGAGCCGATTGCGGCTCTGCCGTTGCAGATTTATGTGTATGCGATCTCGCCGTATGACGAATGGCATCGTCTGGCGTGGGCGGGTTCGCTGGTGCTGATTGTGATGATTATGGTTTCAGTGACGCTGGTCCGCGTGTTTGCCAACCGCGGCGCGCTCAAAGGGGGAAGTTAGTGGGAGTCGGGATACAAGTTGAGAATCTGAACGCCTGGTACGGTACGACGCATACGCTGCAGGACATCAACCTGCACATTCCGGCGAACCATGCGACGGCGTTGATTGGGCCTTCTGGATGTGGCAAGTCTACCTTTGTGCGCTGCCTGAACCGGATGCATGAGACGAATCCGATTGCGCGTGCGACGGGTACGGTGAAGATGGGCGACGTGGATATCTATAGCCAGGCCTCGCCGGTGGAGATACGGCGGCGGGTGGGGATGGTGTTCCAGCGGCCGAATCCGTTTCCGACGATGTCGATCTACGACAACGTTGCGAGTGGACTGAAGCTGAATGGGTTCCGCAATAAGAAGGTTCTGGATGAGGTTGTGGAGCGTTCGCTCAAGCAGTCTGCGCTTTGGGACGAGGTCAAGGACGATCTGAAGAAGAAGTCCGGGGCGAGTTTGTCTGGCGGTCAGCAGCAGAGAATGTGTATTGCTCGCGCCTTGGCTGTCGATCCTGAGGTTCTGCTGATGGACGAGCCGGCATCGGCGCTCGATCCGGTTTCGACTTCGAAGATCGAGGACCTTATCTTTCAGTTGAAGAGCCAGTACACGATCGTGATTGTGACGCACAACATGCAGCAGGCGGCACGTGTGGCGGAGAACACGGGATTCTTCCTGAACGGGAAGATGGTGGAGTTCGCCCCGACGCACAAGATCTTTACCAATCCGAGCGACAAGCGCACGGAGGACTACATCACGGGGAGGTTTGGCTGATGCGGATCAAATTTCAGCAGAATCTCGACGACCTGAAGGAAAAGCTGCTGACCATGGCGGGGCTGGCGGAGCAGGCGATTCAGCGCTCGATTGAGGCCTACCGGACGCGGGATCTGACGATCTGCGAGCTGGTGTTCAAGGCGGAGCCGGCGATCAATCGGCTGGAGCGCGAGATCGACCAGATGGCGCTGGACCTGTTGGCGATGGAGCAGCCGATGGCTGTGGATCTGCGCTTCATCCTTTCGGTCATCCGCATCAATGCGGACCTGGAACGGGTGGGGGATCAGGCGGTCAATATCGCGATCCGGGTGAAGGAGATGGGGGCGTTCGCCAACATCGATCTGCCGGTGGATATTCCGAAGCTGGCGTCACTGGCAAGTGCGATGGTGCGGAAGGCGCTGCAGGCGTTTATTGAAGGTGATGCGGAGTTGGCGCAGTCTGTGCTGCAGTTGGACGATCAGGTGGATGAGATGAACGATGCGGCTTTCTACTCGTTGAGTTCTCTGATCAAGGAACGGCCGGAGCTTACACCGCAGTCGCTGAATGCGCTGATTATTTCGCGGAACCTTGAGCGGGTGGGGGATCATGCTACGAATATCGCGGAGGATGTGATCTTCTGGGTGCGTGGCGCGGATGTTCGGCACAACAGTGTTGGGGTTTAGTCGGCTGCTGCGAGGACAAAGCAAGGCGTAACGAGGAAAAGACCGATCAAGGCGGGATAGGAGGGGATGCTTATGGCTTCTTCTCTTATCCCCTTTTTCTTTTTATGGCTTGGTGGTGGGCCACCAGATTAGTTTGGGGAGCATGGGGTAGTAGAGGGCTAGGCGGATGGGCGTGTCTGCCGGGAAGGTGGCGGCGTAGGCTTCGAGTTGGGGGGCGTAGTTTTGCTTTTCTTCGGCCAGGAAGGTGGATTCTGTGCGGCCGCCCAGGTCGGCTGTTTTATAGTCGATGATCCATTGGTGGGTGGAGGCGGTGGTTTGGGGGGAGTCGCCTGCGAGGAAGGTGCGGTCCATGCGGATGCTGGTGCGGGTTTCGTCCCACGAGACCAAGGCGGATTCTGTGGTGGCATTGGGATGGGCGGCCAGGAGCCACTGGCCGTCAGGGTCTGTAAGGGTGTTGTAGAGGGCGGTGAGGACGCGGGGGGCGAAGCGGTCGATGGTGGTGGGGGGGAGGCCGGAGGCGCGGAGGAGTTGGGCTATGCGTGGGGACCATTGTGGGAGTTCGGTGGTCAGTTGCGCGGGGGTGTCGCCTGCGGCTATGCGGGCTGCTAGCTGATCGAGGAAGGCGTGGACGGTGTTGCCGAAGGCGCGGGAGGCGAAGCTGCCTTCGGGGCGATCGAAGAGGGTTTGGGGTTGCGTGGGCTCTGGAGTCGGTATGAGTTCAATGGGAGATAGGGGGATGCGGAGGATCGTGCGCGGGGCTGCTGCTGCTGCCAGGGAGTCCAGGATCTGCGGCTGGGTGGGCATCACGATGAGCTGGGCCGCGGGTGGATGGAAGTGGTCTTCTGCTGCGGGCCATGCGGAGGCGAGGAGGCTTGCGGGTGGGATGCTAAGGGTGCCGTCCTGTTTGGCGACGGGGCTGGCGAAGAGGTGGAGTTCTTCGCGGGCGCGGGTGCAGGCTACGTAGAAGAGGCGCTTGCGCTCGGCGGCTTCGCGGGCGGACTCTATGGAGCGCATCCAGGTGTTGAGCTGCTGGCTGGCGGTGCCTTTGCTCTGGATGGGGGCGAGGATGCCGTGGGCGATGGTGTCGTCGTCGAGGTCGGGGGTGCCGTCGACCTCAAGCCAGGAGAGGAGACGGCTGCGATTGTTGGCGCCGGTGCGCTCGAGGGCGGGAACGAAGACGGCGTCCCACTCGAGGCCCTTGGCACCGTGCATGGTCATAAGGTCTACGGCTCCGGGGTGGACGGCGGGGGCGGCGTAGAGCTTGCTCAGGCGCTGGTCTAGGAGGGTGAGGTCCAGGGTGTTGCCGGGGGACTCGAGTTGGTCGAGGAGGGTGAGGTACTGGTCTATGTTTGCGAGCTCTTCTTGGGTGCTGAAGGCGGGTGCGTTGAAGGAGCGCCAAGTGCGCTCGATCCACTGCGAGATGGGGAGGCGGCCGCGCTGGGCGAGGGCGGCGGAGAGGATCTGCCAGACGGGTTCGAGGCGGGCGATGCCGTCATCGGAGAGGAGGTCGCCACGGGTGGCGATGAGGTGGATGATGCTGGTGCGGGCGAGGGTGGGGTCGTCGGCTCCCGTGAGGAGGTGGAGGTCGGTCAGTGTGAGGCCGCACCAGGGGGTGCGCAGGAGGGCGAGCCAGGCGGTGCGGTCGGCGGGGTGAAGGAGGGCGCGGGTGAGGGTGAGGAGGTCGAGGATCTCCTGGCGCTCGCGGAGAGGTTCGATCTGGATGGCGCGGAAGGGGACGGCGGGAGATTGCTTGAAGGCGGCTACGACTTCGATGAGGTGGCTGCGGTTGCGGACGAGAACGGCTAGTCTTGCGGTGTGGTCGCGGGCGAGCCAGGCGGCGGCGAGGTCGCGGATTTCGGTGGCGGTCTGGCGGCGCTGGCGGGTGGTTTGGGTGGTGCGGGTGTTGGTGTCGTCGGTGTAGGGGATGGGGGTTGGGTGCCACTCGCGGGCTGCGTGTTGGGTGGCAGGGCGACGGGGGATGGCGGGGGTGTAGGAGACTTCGGAGGGATTTCCGGAGGCTAGCGTGGGGAAGAGAAGGCCAAAGTCCTGGTTGAAGTTTTCGACCAAAGTGCTCTGGGAGCGGAAGTTGGCGGTTAGGTTGAGGACTCCGAGAGGGACATCGCCCAAGGTGCGACTGTGCATGGTGTTGACGAAGCGTTCTACGCGGGCCTGGCGGAAGAGGTAGATGGATTGCTTGGGGTCGCCGACGAGGAAGACGGTCTGGCTGCTGCCATCCCAGTGCTGGGTGAGGAGCTGGATGAGCTCGTACTGGCTGGTGGAGGTGTCCTGCATCTCGTCTACGAGGAGGTGCTGGAGGTTCTGGCCGGTGGCCTGGGCGAGGTCGCTGACGGCGGAGGTGTTGCGAAGGGCGGCGCGGGCGAGGAGGCCTAGTTCGGCGAAGTCGCACTGGGTGCGGGCGGCGAAGACGAGTTGGAGCTCGACGAGGGCGCGGCTGAGGACGCGGAAGAGGGCTTTGGTGATGGGCCACTGGTCGGCGGGGTAGTGGATGGGGGGGAGGGCGTTGACGGAGCAGAGGAGCTTGCAGAGGTCGGGGTCGTCGGCGACTTGTTCGATGAGTTGGGCGAGCTGCTTTTTGTGCGCGGCCGAGATCATGAAGCCGATGTGATTGACGTTGAGGCTCTTGCGGAAGGTCTGGGAGGATGGGGCGACGAGAAGATGGATCAGGGCGCGCCAGTGGTCGAGGTGCTCTGATTTTTCTCCGGGGATGGGGTAGCGACCGGCGCAGATGGCGATGGGAGACGGGTTGCCCTTGTAACCTTCGGCATTGCCCATGTCTGCGGCCAGCTCGCAGAGGCTTTGGAGAACGGGGGGCGGGAGGGCTTTGGAGAGGCGGGTTAGGCCGCGGCAGATGGCTTGGTCGAGGGCTTTGTCCAGCTTGGGGAGGACGATGGTGTCGAGGTAGGTGTCGGTGAGTTCGTCGGCGGCGAGGGGGATGAGTTCGCCCCATTGGTCGCGGACCTGGAGCATGTCTGCGATGAGGTTTTCTACGTCGGCCAGGTTGGCGTCGCGGTGGAGGAGGACGGTTTCTATCGCTGTGCTGAGGGTTTTGTCTTCACTGCCCAAGAGCATGAGGGTGCGGCGGGCGGCCTCGGCGTGGAGGGGGGCAGAGTCCTCTGTGGGGGTGAGGGCACCGGCGGCTCCGGAGAGGATGGGCAGGGAGCGGGCGATGTCGACGCAGACGGAGTCGATGGTGCGGATGGCGAGGCGGTGGGGGGAGTCTAGGAGGTTCCAGCCCTGGCGGCGGTCTTTTTCGATGACGGCCTGGGCGAGGGGGAGGGTGAGGCGGTCGAAGTCGTTGCGCGGGGGCGTGCCGGTGTGGGCGGATTGGAGTTGGGTGAGGACCCGGTCGCGCATCTCCACCGTGGCTTTGCGGGTGAAGGTGATGGCGAGGACCTGGGCTGGGTCCTGCACGTTATCTGCGGCGAGGAGCTTGAGGAAGCGCTGGATGAGGAGGCCGGTCTTGCCGGAGCCGGCGGGGGCTTGGACGATCCAGGATTGCTGGATATCGAGGGCTTGCTGGCGGGCGGGGGTGTCGTCTGCGGCGGGTGTGGGCTTGGGGACTAACGTGAGGTTAGGCAATGGCGGCCTCCTCTGGCTCTTCGTCGTTGAGGTCTGTGAGGGTGGTGGGGTTGAGGCGGCAGAGGATACGCTGCGCGCAGTAGGCGCAGGTCTTGGGGTAGGACTTGGGGAGCACTGCTGTGTCGCCTTCGGCGAAGGATGTGGCGAGCTGCGTGAGGACGCGGCGCCAGTCTTCAAGCTGGTCTTCCATGGTGGGGAAGTTCATGCGGGAGGTCTTGCCGAAGACGTCGTCGCCGGTGGCGTAGCCCTTGAGGCAGAGGTCGTCCCCGGCACGGAGGATGGCGAAGGCTATGCCGGCGACGGGTTCTTCCGGCTGGTCTGTGAGGACGGCGTAGAGGGGGAGTTGGGGGGCGTCGGGGCGGTCGGAGAGCCAGTCCGAGGGGGCGGCCACGCCGGTCTTGTAGTCAAGGATGACGAGGCCGGCGTCGGTCTCGTCTACGCGGTCCATGCGGAGGGAGAGGGTGAGGGGGCCGAGCTGGGCGTGGCGGTCGGCCTGTTCACGGGCGCGGACGGCGAAGGCGGGGCGGGCGGCTTCCAGGTCGAGCCAAGGGCGAAGGAGGGTGAGGAGACGGGTGCGTTGGGTGCCGAGGTAGGCCTCGTCCCAGGGGGATTGGGCGAGGCGGTCGGTGCGTTGGAGGGCGTGGTTGATGCAGTCGGCGAGGAGGGAGTCGCGGGCGGGCAAGGTGAGGGCTTTGAGTTCGCCCTGGTCGTGGATGCAGGACCAGAGTTCTTCCATGACCTTGTGGACCAGGTTGCCACGGTCGCGCGGGTCGAGGCCGAGGGTGCGGGGCTGGGGCTCGGAGGAGAAGAGACGTTGCTCTGCGAACGCTCGGAAGGCGCAGGCGGCCTGGAGTTGGAGGATGGTGGCTCCGCCTCTGAGGGGGACGTCTGGGAGGGGGGGGAGGGTGGTTTGGTCGGGAATGATGTCGTATGGTTGCGGGGCCAGCGTTGTGTGGGCTTCCAGGGCTTTTAGGGGAGTGAGTTTGAGGGCGGTGACTGACGGGGATGGGCGTTGGTGGGCTTCGTCTACCTGGACGGCGTAGCTGAAGATGACCTGGGAGGCGGAGTGGGCGATGCGGGTGGTGAGGGTTTGGGCGGCGGCCTGGGATTGGGTGGGGTCGGAGCCGGGGATGTTCAGGGCTCGTTGGAGCTGCCAGGGGATGAGTGGGGAGGTTGAGGGTGGGTTGGGCCAGGTGAGGTCGCCGGCGGAGAGGAACCAGAGGGCGTCGAAGGGGACTGCGCCGATCTCAAGTGGGCCCAAGATCTGGATGGGGGCGTTGTGGGATTCGGGGGCAAAGATGGTCTGGTCGAGGATGCGGGTGAAGGTGGCGAGGGCTGCTGCGGCGGTGGGATGGGTGCCGTCGAAGTCGAGGGTGGCGAGCTCGTCTAGGGCGCTGGAGAAGCGGCGGTGAGTCTGGAAGGCGAGGGAGTCGAGGGGTGCGGTGCGGGTCCAGCCGGCGGATTCTAGGAGGGCGCGGAAGGTGTCGGACCAGGCGGCGTGGGATTGCTGGGTGGGGAGGTCGGACTTTGCGGTGCGGTGCAGGGCGCGGAGGCGGGCGGAGAGGCTGGGGAGGGTGGCCGGGAGGAGTGCGAGGAGGGCTTCGAGGGTGAGCTCGGGGCGGAGGAGGCGGGTCTGGCGGAGGGTGAAGGCGTCGAACTCGGCTGCGGCGAGCTGCTCAATGGGGGTTATGAGGTAGGGGGAGAGGAGGAGGGTGCTGATGGTGTCGAGAGGCAGGGGGGAGAGGGTGAAGGTGAGGAGGTTGAGGGCGGTGGCGGCGAGGGCGGTGTGGGAGAGGGGCTGACCGAGGGCAAACTCGAAGGGGGTAGGTGTGGCGGGGGTGGGGAAGCGCTGGAGCTCGGGGGACAGGGTCTGGGCGAAGATGCGGGTGATCTCCGGGCGGCGGGATTCGAGGTCCGGGACTACTACGGCTATGCGGGATTCCGGGTTGGCGGAGAGGGTCTGGGCGATCCAGTTTGCGGCGGTGAGGAGTTCTGAGCGTGGATCTGCGGCGGCGTGGAGGTGGGGGGGGGCGGGGGTGGTGGTCTGGTGGTGGGCTACGGGGGAGAGGGTGTCGAAGAGGGTCTGGTGGGCGGGGAGGAGGGTGTCGAAGTCCAGGAGGAGGAGACCGGCGGGGGGGATGGGGAGATTGACGGTGGCGGTGAGGAGTTCGGGGAGCTGGGCGGGGGAGAGGTAGGCCTGGCGGAGGCAGAGGCGCTGGAAGGTCTGGGCCCAGCGCTCGAAGGCTCGGGTGTCTGTGCTGGTGGCGGAGCCGGGGAGGCGGGTACGGCCGTTGTGGAGGCAGAGGGTGCGCCAAGCGGAGGCGGCCATGCTGGCTAGGGAGTCGGGGGAGCGGAGGCCGGAGACCTCGGGGTCGGAGGTGATGATCTGGCGCCAGAGGACGTGCTCCTGGGTGGGGTTGAGGAGGAGACGGTCGGCCTGGCCGGTGACGGTGAGGCGGTGCCAGAGGGTGGTGAGCCAGGAGTCCAGGGGGTGGATCTCGGGTGGGGTCCAGGTGGGGATGCCGGAGGCTCGCTGGTGGAGGTCGTAGGCGAGGCGGAGGGTGCGTGCGGCTCGCTGGCCGGGGGTGAGGATGGTCACGCCACGGGAGATGGCTTCCGCGATGACTGGAGGCAGGGTGGTGACGGACTGCATGATCTGTTTATACAGGCGGGTACCCCCCACCTCCCTCTGAAATGTGCAAAGTCTTCATTCTATTGAGGTTAAGTCTGGACATCGCTTTGTAAAGTCTTGAGAAGAAAGGTCTTGTGCTCATCATGAGACCCTGGCGGATTCAGGGGTGTGTGGACTCGGCTGAGGCGGGGAGGAAGCTGAGGGCGAGCATGACGATGGCGACTGCGATGGGGACGATGAGGGCGACCTGGAGTCCCCCGGCGTGGGTGGAGATGACGCCCATGAGCCAGGGGAGGGCGGCGGCTCCGAGGCCGGAGACGGCCATCACGACGCCTGCTTTACGGGCGGGAGGGCGATGGGCCATGAGGAGAGCGAAGGTCGCGGGGAAGATGGGGGCGAGGGCGATGCCGAGGAGGACGGCGAGGGTGGCGATGACGGAGGCGTGGCGGGAGGTGGCGAGGGCTGCGGCGAGAAGGGCAGAGAGGATGAGGGCGATGCGCTGGAGGGTGCGCTCGCGCATGCGGAGGAGGAGCCAGGTGGCGATGGCTCGGCCGGCGGTGAGGCCGGAGAGGAGCAGGACCATGGTGTACTCGCTGAGCGCGAGGGAGTTGACGCCGAAGCGGAGGGCGAAGGTGGTGAGCCAGGCGGAGAGGCAGGTTTCGAGACCGCCGTAGAGGAAGAGGAGGGTGATGAAGTAGAGGAAGATGGCGGTGGGGAGGGATTGTGCTGGTCCGGGTGAAGCAGATTCCTCCCCTTCGGCTTCGCTCAGGGTGCGGAATGACAAATCGAAGTTATTGCGGAGTTCGATGAGGAGGAGGATGGCGAGGAGGAGGAAGCAGAGGGCGAAGATGAGGAGGAGGTTCGAGAGGGCGAAGTGGGGGGTGAGCCACGCGGCGAGGACGGGCGAGAGGAGCGCGCCGAAGCTCCAGGTGAAGTTGAGGCGGGAGAGAGCGGAGCCTCGGTTCTGGGTGAAGCGGTTGCCGGCGGTGATATTGATGGTAGTGATGACTCGACCGACTCCAAAGCCGCCGATGACGAGGCCGATGCAGGCGAGCGGGAGGGATGGGGCCAGGGCGAAGAGGGTGAAGCCGATGGCTCCGGCGGCGAGGCCTAAGAGGGTTCCAGTGCGGAGGCGGTGGGAGGTGGTGATTCCACCGAGGAAGGAGCCGGCGAACTGGGCCATGAGGAGGAGACCGGTGTGGGCGTCGTCCAGGTGCCAGCGCTGGGAGAGAAGCGGGAGGATGGGGCCGAGGAGCATGGTGCCCAGTCCGGTGAGGACGAAGGCGAGGTGCATGACGGGGGTGGAGGGAACTTCGTGGGGTTGAGGTGTGGGCATGGGTGACGGGTTTAGGGTGAGGATAGCTTAGTTGTGGGGTTGGGGTGGTGGGGGTCGTGGAAACCCACGTCCCAGAATCGGGACATGGGGCACCCGGGTTGGTGGCTGGTACAGGAAGACGGTCGTTTGCTTCCGCAAACGATACCCCACCCTGTCCGACGATGAGACTGTCGTCCGAGGCTGGGGCACCCGGCGTGATGGGGCGGCGGTATCATCTTTGTATGAAGAATGTGGTGGTTCGGGTTTTTGTGGTGGCTTTGGTTTGTCTTGGGTTGGGAGTTACCGGTTGCCGGAAGGGTGGGGGCGGCGATGCGGGTGTGGCTTCGGGGACGAAGGTGTACTCGATGCGGGGGAAGATTCTGGAGGTCGATCCTGGGTCGGGTGAGATTACGGTGGATCATAAGGCGATTCCGGGGTTTATGGATGCGATGGCGATGCCTTATAAGCTGGCGGATGCCTCGACGATCAGCGAGATGCATGTGGGGGATGTGATTACGGCCCGGGTGCTGGTGCAGGATACGCCGGGTGGGCCGTATAAGACTCAGCTGGATCATGTTGTTGTGGTGGCGCAGGCGAGGCCGGATAATGTGCCGAAGGTGCAGTATCACTCACCTACAGCGGGCGAGGAGGTGCCGGACTTCAAGCTGCTGAACCAGAGCGGGAAGACGGTTCATCTCGCACAGTTCAAAGGGAAGGTGCTGCTGCTGACGTTTATCTATACGCGTTGTCCGATGGCGGATTTTTGTCCTCGAATGAGTGAGAACTTTGCGGAGATCGACCGGGGACTGGCGAAGGATAAGGACGTCTATGCGAAGACGCACCTGCTGAGCGTGAGCTTTGACCCGGCGTACGACACGCCGAAGGTGCTGCGGAGCTACGGCGGGGCGCATACGGGGCGGTTTACGGAAGAAGACTTCAAGCATTGGGACTTTGCTGCTCCTACGCTGGCCGAGCTACCGAAGATGGAGGAGTGGTTCGACGTGGGGGTGACGGGAGCGGGCGATCCGCAGACGTTGATGCACTCGCTTTCTACGGTGCTGATTGGGAAGGATGGGAAGGTGATTGGGTGGTATCCGCAGAAGGACTGGCAGGTGGGGGAGATGGAAGAGGCGGTGAAGAAGGCTGCGGGGGCTTAGAAAACTGCAGGTTCCTCCGCTGCGCTGCGGAATGACAAGCAAAATGATGACAGCAAGAGCAAGAATGAGCGGAATGACAAACACATGCGTATCTTTATGGATACATAGACTGAATACATGATGAGGGGTGATGGATGGCTAAGTTGACGATTGTGTTTGGGGTGTTGCTGGTGGCTGTGGGGGTGGCGGGGTTTGTGTTGACGGGGAGCCACGCTCCTACGGCTTTGATTCCGAGCTTGATTGGCGTGATTCTGGCTGTTTGCGGTGGCGTGGCGAACACTCCCGATGCGAAGAAGCGCGCGCTATGGATGCATATTGCGGTCACAGTAGGGCTGCTGGGCTTTCTGGGGACGATTAAAAGTGCGTTTGATGTGTTTGCTTTGGCGCATGGCAAGGAGTTCGCGCATCCAATTGCGGTCGAAGAGAAGGCCGGTACTTGCCTGATCTGTCTTTTGTTCGTGGCGTTCTGTATTCGTTCGTTTATTGAGGCGCGGCGTGCGCGGGTTGGCGGCGGGGTTTAGGTTCCTGCCGGGTTGAGAGAGGCTTAGGGTATGGCTGGACTATTTAATTCTTCAAGCCTCAATGGGGGTATGCCTTCGGCGGATCGTCCGTCTCGTGGGACCGGCAAGGCGACGGTGGCGGCTTTGACGGCTGGTCGACCCAAGCCGGGGTTGAAGAAGGTGTGGCCGCAGATCTGGGCGTTGGTGAAGCCGCGGATGGGCCTGCTGGGGATCAGCTTTGCGCTCATGGTGGTGAACCGGGCGTGTGGGCTGGTGCTGCCGGCTTCCTTCAAGTCTCTGATCGACGGGGTGATGACCCATCATGACCTGAAGCTGCTGCCGAAGATCGTGGGTTTTGTGGTGGGCGCGACGGTGCTCCAGGGGTTGACGTCTTACCTGTTGACGCAACTGCTCTCCAAGGCGGGACAGCGACTGATTGCAGAGTTGCGGATGCAGGTGCAGTCGCATATTGGGCGGCTTCCGGTTTCGTTCTTCGACGAGAACCGGACCGGGACGCTGGTGGCACGGATCATGACGGACGTTGAAGGCGTGCGGAACCTGATCGGGACGGGCGTGATCGATTTCTTTGGCGGGGTGCTGACGGCGATCTTCGCGTTCTGCTATTTGATCTCGCTGAGCGTGAAGATGACGGCGCTGACGTTCTGCATCCTGGTGGCATTTGCTCTGATTCTGCAACGTGCGTTCAATACGATTCGGCCGATCTTCCGGGAGCGGTCCAAGATCAATGCGGATGTGACGGGACGGCTGACGGAGTCGCTGGGCGGCGTGCGGGTGGTGAAGGGGTATCACGCAGAGGAGAGCGAGGCGCGGGTCTTTGGGGCGGGGGTGGGACGGCTGCTGGATAACGTGCTGTCTTCGATTCGGGCGCAGTCGTTCATGAGCCTGGCGAGCACGACGGTGCTGGGGGTGGTGACGGCGTTGATCATGTACCTGGGTGGCCATGAGGTAGTGGCGGGCAAGCTGACGACGGGCGGCTATGTGACGTACATGGCTTTCCTGGCGTTCATGGTGGCGCCGGTGGCGCAGTTGGTCTCGATTGGAACGCAGTTGACGGAGGCCATGGCGGGACTGGATCGGACGACGGAGATCCTGGGCGAGATGGAGGAGGATGGGGGGCCGGAGCGGAGGGTGACGCTCGATACGATCAAAGGCGATGTGGTGTTTGAGGATGTGCTGTTCGAGTACGAGGCGGGCAAGCCGGTGCTGCATGGGATTGGGTTCGAGTCTAAGCCGGGGACGGTGACGGCGCTGGTGGGATCGAGCGGGTCTGGGAAGTCGACGATTATTTCCCTGGTGTGCGGATTCCATGTGGCGACGGGCGGCAGGATTCTGGTGGATGGGGTGGATCTGGGTACGGTGCGGTTGAGCAGCTATCGTGAGCAGCTGGGCGTGGTGCTGCAGGAGACGTTTCTGTTCGATGGGACGATCCGGGAGAATGTGCTGTTTTCACGGCCGAATGCCGGCGAAGGGCGGCTGATAGAGGCTTGCAGGATTGCACGGGTGGATGAGTTTGCGGAACGGTTTCCGGAAGGGTATGACACGATCGTGGGGGAGCGCGGGGTGAAGCTTTCCGGCGGGCAGCGGCAGAGGATCTCGATTGCCCGGGCGATCCTGGCGGACCCGCGGATTCTGATTCTGGATGAGGCTACGAGCTCACTGGACTCTGAGAGCGAGGCGATGATCCAGGGGGGACTGAATCACCTGATGAAGGGGCGGACTACGTTCGTGATCGCGCACCGGCTTTCTACGATTCGGAAGGCGGATCAGATTCTTGTGGTGGAGCAGGGGAACATCGTGGAGAGAGGGACGCATGAGTCGCTTTATGCGCTGGGGGGACGGTACTTTGATCTTTATACCCGGCAGCATGGGTTGGAGACGAATCTGTTTCTTGCGCCGGGTGAAGGGGATAAGGTTGAGGCGGCTGCTGGGTAGGGCTTGCTGACTGCAAAGAGAAAGAGGATAAGAGCTAGGCTCTTATCCTCTTTTGTTATGAGTGATGATTTGTTTAGGCGTTGGCTCCGTGGCAGTTTTTGAACTTCTTGCCTGAGCCGCAGGGGCATTTGTCGTTGCGGCCTACGCGCTCGCCGGCGATGCGCTGGGTGTTGGATTCGTCGGCGGTGGCTGAGGCGCTGGCCTGGCGGGACTGCTCGAGCTCGCGTTCCTTGCGCTTCTGGAACTCGCGCTCGAGGGCGTCGATGGTGGTGGCGGGGGCCTTGGTTGGGATCGTGGGGCGCGGGGCTTCGAGTTCGGGAAGCTGGCCTTCGATGGTGGGGGGCTGCTGCTGGGCTGCCTGGGCGGCGGCGAGCTGCTCGGCGGATTCGATGGGCTGTCCGTCGGGGCCGATGATCTGCATGCGGAAGAGATGACGTGCGGTGTCTTCCTGGAAGCGCATCATCATAGCTTCGAACATGTCGAAGGACTCTTTTTTGTAGGCGACGAGCGGGTCCTGCTGGGCGTAGCCGCGGAGGCCGATGCCTTCCTTGAGATGGTCCATGGCGAGGAGGTGATCCTTCCAGAGACCGTCGAGGACGGAGAGCATGACGATGCGCTCGTGGTAACGCATGGCGGTGGCGCCGAGGATCTGCTCCTTGATGTCATAACGGGCGCGGAGGCGATCGAAGATGGACTCGCCGAGCTCGTGACGGCTGAGGGTGGTGAGGTCGAGAGCGGTGGGGGTGTCGGTGCCGTTGGTGAAGCGTGCGCCGAAGATGTCGTAGATCTGGTCGAAGAGGGCTTCGGACTTCCACTCGTCGGGATGGGCCTTTTCAGGGGCGGTCTCGTCGAGGATGTTGGACATGATGGTACTGGTGTAGTCCTCGGTAATGAGCTGCTTCTGGTCTACTCCCTCCATGAGCTGCTTGCGGAGGCCATATACGGCTTCGCGCTGCTTGTTCATGACGTCGTCGTACTCGAGGACGTGCTTGCGGGACTCGAAGTTCTGGGTTTCTACGGCCTTCTGGGCGGCTTCGATGCGGCGGGAGATCATGCCGGATTCGATGGGGACCCCCTCCTCCATGCCGAGGCGCTCGAGGAGGCTGGAGACCCATTCACGCGCGAAGATGCGCATGAGATCGTCTTCAAGGGAAAGGTAGAAGCGGGAGGCACCGGGGTCGCCCTGACGGCCGGCGCGACCGCGAAGCTGATTGTCGACGCGGCGGGACTCGTGGCGCTCTGTGCCGAGGATGTGGAGTCCGCCGGCTGCGAGGACCTCCTGATGCTCGGCTTTCGCGGCGGCTTCATGGGAGGCTACGGCTCCGTCCCAGGCTTCCTGGCTGCACTCGAACTCCTGGTTGTTGTAGTAGAAGCGGAACATGCCGGGTCCGGCTACGGGCTGAATGGCACCCTCCGCGGCTGAGACGGCGCGAGCCTGCTGCTTGCGGACGAGGTCCTGGCGGGCCATGAAGTCTGAGTTGCCGCCGAGGAGGATGTCGGTACCGCGGCCGGCCATGTTGGTGGCGATGGTGACCATGCCTAGGCGACCGGCCTGGGCGACGATCTCGGCTTCCTTCTCGTGGAACTTGGCGTTGAGGACGACGTGGCGGACGCCCTTCTTCTTGAGGATGTCGGAGAGGAGCTCTGACTTCTCAATGGAGGTGGTGCCGACGAGAACAGGCTGGCGAAGGTCGTGGAGACGGCTGATCTCATCCGCGACGGCGAAGTACTTTTCCTTGGTGGTGCGGAAGACGACGTCGGGGTTTTCGATGCGGAGCATCTGGCGGTTGGTGGGGGTGACGACGATATCGAGCTTGTAGATCTTGTCGAACTCGGCGGCTTCCGTCTCTGCCGTTCCGGTCATGCCGCTGAGCTTCTTGTACATGCGGAAGTAGTTCTGGAAGGTGATGGTGGCGAGGGTCTGGTCTTCCTTGCGGATGTTGACGCCTTCCTTGGCTTCAACAGACTGGTGTAGGCCATCGGACCAGCGGCGGCCGGGCATGAGGCGGCCGGTGAACTCGTCGACGATGATGACTTCACCGTCCTTGACGACGTATTCGACGTCACGCTTGTAGAGGTGGTGGGCCTTGATGGCGACCTCTACGTGATGCTTGAGGTCCCAGTTTTCCGGGTCGGCGATGTTGCCGATTTCGAGAAGCTTTTCAATCTTCTCCCAGCCTTCGTCGGTGACGGTGGTGGCGCGGGCTTTTTCGTCGATGACGAAGTCGCCGGTGTAGACCTTGGAGTCTACGGTCTCGGTGAGTTCACCGAGGACGAGTTCTGGGATGATGACGTTTACGCGGACGTACTTGTCCGTGGTCTGGTCTGTGGGGCCGGAGATGATGAGCGGGGTGCGGGCTTCGTCGATGAGGATGGAGTCGACTTCGTCTACGACGCAGTAGTACTGGCCGCGCTGGACCATGTCGGAGAGCTCAAACTTCATGTTGTCGCGGAGATAGTCAAAGCCGAACTCGTTGTTGGTGCCGTAGGTGATGTCCGAGGCGTAAGCGGCGCGGCGCTGCTCGTCCGAGAGGTCATGGACGATGACGCCGACGGTGAGGCCGAGGAAGCCGTAGATCTTGCCCATCCATTCGGCATCGCGCTTGGCGAGGTAGTCGTTGACGGTGACGACGTGGACGCCGCGGCTGGCGAGGGCATTGAGGTAGGTGGGGAGAGTGGCGACGAGGGTCTTGCCTTCTCCGGTCTTCATCTCCGCGATCTTGCCCTGGTGGAGGATGGTGCCGCCGATGAGCTGGACGTCAAAGTGGCGCATGCCGACGACGCGCTTGCCCGCTTCGCGGACGACGGCGAAGGCTTCGGGCAGGAGGGCGTCGAGGGCGGCCTTTTCCGCGGCGTAGAGGGCGTCGGCATCTTCCCTGGGGTCGATGCCTTCGATGGCGGCTGCTACGCGCTGGCGGAACTCAGCGGTCTTGTCACGGAGCTGCTCGTCCGTGAGGGACTGGAGGGCGGCTTCGTGCGAGTTGACCTGCTGGACGATGGGCAGGATGCGCTTGAGGGCGCGATCATTGGCGGTGCCGAAGACTTTTGCGATGACTGCGTTGATCACGAGGGTGTGTCCTTATAGGCTGCGGCCCGGATGGGGCGGGCGAGAAGCTGGGTGCGCTCAGAGATGGAGTGTGAGCGTGGATGACTTGATGGGGGAGGGAAACGCCGTCAGGGGGCGTTGGGTGCGTGGGTGAGAAGCGCGGCAGCCGAAAGGGGGACGGCTGGCGCGGGAGATGCGGCGGGGATCGATGCGTTGGAACGATCCGGGAAGACGGGCGGGACGGGGACCTTGCGGGGTGCGGGCCGGGTGGCCGGTGCAAGGTCTCGGGGTTCTGTCAGCTCTGAGGCGGCCAGGTGCTGGGCCGGTGTGCTGGACGGCAGGATGGCCGCGATGAGGGTGTGGGCGTGCATCGGCGAAGCGGAAAGCAGGATCGCGGCGATGACGAACACGGCGTACATAAGCTAAAGGGTAACATTTGCGGGGTTGTGGGAGGAAGGTGGCGGAGGTGGGATAGAGAAGGGAGTCGGGAGCACGTATTCTCAATCCAAGATTCAGTTGGTAGGTATGGACCGTAGGAGTTGGCCCAAGGTTGCGTATGTTTTCGCGGTCGCTGCGTTGTTCGCGGTGCTGGCGGGGGAGCTTTGGCTTTCGGTGCGGTCGATGTCGCAGACGGCGGATGAGGCGGCGCATCTTTATTCAGGGTATGAGTATTGGACGGCTCGGGATTATGGATTGAATCCGGAGCATCCGCCGATGTTGAAGCTGGTGGCGGCGAT
Organism: Granulicella tundricola MP5ACTX9; assembly: GCF_000178975.2. Lineage (NCBI taxonomy): Bacteria > Pseudomonadati > Acidobacteriota > Terriglobia > Terriglobales > Acidobacteriaceae > Granulicella > Granulicella tundricola. Next base: position 2,004,087 of record NC_015064.1, read on the forward strand.
GCCGCTGCTGGGGATGGGGTTGAAGGTGCCGCAGGGGGCGGAGGCGGAGACTTCAAAGATGCAGGAGTATGTGGGGGGCGGGGAGTTTCTGTACGGCAACGATGCGGGGCGGGTGTTGTTCCGGGCGCGGGTGGCGGCTTCGGTGTTCTCGCTTTTGCTGGCGGCGATGGTGTTTGCGGCGGCTTACGAGATGTTTGGGGCGGGGACGGGGCTGATCGCACTGGTGCTGTGCGTGTTTGAGCCGACTCTGCTGGCGCATGGGGCGTTGGTTACGACCGATATGGCGGCGAGCTGCATGATCTTTGCGGCGATGTATGCGCTTTACCGGTATGAGAAGAGGCCGGGTATTGGGCGGCTTCTGGTGGTGGGGGTGGCAGTGGGGCTTGCGCTGGCGGCTAAGTTCAGCAGCCTGCTGCTGCTGCCGATGTTTGGGGTTTGTTTGCTGCTGGAGTGGTTGAAAGAGCGGCGGCGGTTGCGGGCGGGTGGTGAGGTGGCCCAGGGATTTGGGGGGTGGAAGAGGGTTTTGGGTTGGGTTGGGGCGGTTTTGGTGGCCTGGGTGGTGCTGTGGGGGTTCTATCGGTTTACGTACGCGGCGAGGCCGGGTGGGCTGCAGCTTGCTCCGACGCTGGCGGCTTATGCGGCGATGCTGGGGCCTACGGGGAAGGCTGGGCTGATTATGGCGGCGGCGCGGATGCATCTGCTGCCGGAGGGCTATCTCTACGGGCTGGTGGATCTGCAGATCTTTGGTGGGGCGCTGCCTTCGTTTCTACTGGGGACGGTGCATCCGGGGCCGACGAAGATGTACTTTCCGGTGGCGTTCGTGATCAAGAGCACGCTGGCGGTGCTGGCGTTGCTGGTGGGGTTGCCGTTTGTGGCGAGGGGGAAGGGCGGGCGGTACTGGCGGGAGTTGGTATTTCTCTTGGTGCCGGTGGTGGTTTATCTGGCGGTGAGTTTGAATGCTCCGGAGAATATTGGAGTTCGACATATTCTGCCGGTGTTTCCGTTTGTGATGGTGCTGGCGGGGTGGTCGGCGGGTTTGATAATGGGGTGGGGACGGGTGGGTGCGGCGATTGCGGGGGTGCTGCTGGTGGTTCATGTGGGGTCTTCGCTGCGGGCGTTTCCGGATTACCTGCCTTATGCGAATGAGGCGTTTGGTGGGCCGGCGCGGACGTATCGGGTGCTGACGGACTCCAATGTGGACTGGGGGCAGACATTTCTGAAGACCTCGGACTATCTGCGGAAGAACAAGGTGGAGGATTGCTGGTATGCGGTGGGGCTGGGGGTATCGTTTGTGGATCACTACCGTCTGAACTGCAGGCCGCTGCCTTCGGGGTTTGGGCGGGTTACGGGGATGCAGTTGCCGGTGATTCCGCCCACGGTGCATGGGACGATTCTGGTGAGTGCGGTGGAGGCCAGCGGGTTGTTCTGGGGGAATGGGGTGCTGAATCCTTATGGGGAGCTGCTGAAGCGGCGGCCGGACGACATGATCGGGGATGCGGTTCTGGTGTTTCGAGGGGATGTGGCGCTGCCGTTGGCTTCGGCTGAGGCTCACTCCAGCGCTTCAAGCTTTCTGCTGAGACGGGGGAGGCTGGAGGAGGCCCTGGGGGAGGCGAATTTGGCGGTGGCGGGGAGTGGGGTGGCACCGGATATACGGGTGAACCTGGGGGCTGTGCTTCTGACGATGGGGCGGAAGGCGGAGGCGGAGGCGGCGTTTGGGGAGGCTCGGAGGCTGGCGGGGCAGTACGATCCTGAGGGGGTGCAGCATACGGATCAGGTGATTGCGGGGCTGGAGTCTGCTGTACAGTCTGGGCATTAGGATATGTGAGGTTGGGATGAGGCGTGTTTGGATCTTGCTGGTTGCGTTGCTAGGGATGCAGATGGCGTTTGCACAGGGAGGGAAGACGATGAAGCATGTGACGGGGAGTTTCGATGTGAAGATGGTGCCGCAGGCGGGCGATGAGGCGGGGGGTAGTCCGGCGGTTGGGCGGATGCTGATCGATAAGGCGTTCCATGGGCCGCTGGAGGGGATCAGCAAGGGGCAGATGCTTTCGGCGGGGGATTACTCGAAGGGGTCGGCGGGGTATGTGGCGATCGAGGCGGTGACGGGGACGCTGGATGGGAAGAAGGGCGGCTTCGCGCTGCAGCACTCGGGGACGATGGATCAGGGGGCGTCCAGTCTGCTTTCAATTACCCACAAGTTTCGTGCCGAGGATGAAGCCGAGCTGTATGTCGGTGAGGCGGGTCATTCCGCGCCACATGACAGTGTTTCCTGGAGGCGGATCTTTGGCGCGAGCAAGGTAGCCTCCGAGGCGGGCAACTTTGGTCAGGTACAAGGAGAGCTGATTGCCGGTGAGAGTGGCACCGGGTGGATCGCTTACCAGCTGATCCAGTAAGTAGATCTCGGTTGGCGTCAGCGCCATGTAGGGTGCCCCCTCGGGTCTGGTCCGGTTCAGCATCGTTATCCAGAAGACTCGCCAGCTGAGTAGACATAGGATGGCGATGAGATTGACGAGTCGATCTGCGGTGCGTAGCTTCACGTCTTCTGCTTTGCAGCCAGACTTCAGGATCTTGTGGAAGGTCTCGATCTTCCACCGCATGGCATACCAGTTCAGCTTTTCGATGGCCTCCTTGCGGGATCGTATAGGAAGATCGGTGACCAGCTTCCAGTCGATCGGCTCGCGACCCTTCGGAGGATTGCGCTCGATGGCATGAAGGACCGTGAGCATCAGCGGCGGATACATCTTCTGTTTGGCAACTGGAGCAAGCACCCTGATGCGACGGTAGCGGAGTTCAAGAACGGCTTCATTTACGGTGCCCTTCTTATCGCGCACTTCGACCCGGTGCAGCCCCTTCACGTGCACCTCGCGCATCTCGTCGGCGATCGTGTGGTCGCCCTCACCGGCAAGCCTGTCCACGCACGTTCTCAGAAGAAAATGAGTACCGGCCTGATGGGCGATTGAGAACAGTTCGTAGATGTCGCTCTCACGATCGCCGATGTGGACGATACGTTCAGGTTCGGCCAGCAAGGCTGTCGACTGTTTCACGTTCTCGAGCCAGCGATAACTCTCCTTCTGTTCGATCGGGATACGTGTCGGATTGATGCTGCGTTTGAGCGCGTTCGCGCCATGGAACTTGTCCCTGCTCCAAAACTTGATCGCAGCCAGCCCGAGTGGAAGACCATCCGTGGTGACGACCAGACTGGAGTGCATCAGGATGCCGCAGGTGATGTGGTGGCCCGGCCCGCCGCCCTTGGCATAAGGCGAGGCCAGTTTCTGGAGGATGCCAACTGACTCAGGATCGTCCCGGTGGTAAGAGAACTCGGTCGTGTCGTGAAGCACCAGCACCGGAGATTCGTTTGTGGCAGCGAAACGCTCCCGAGTGCAGAGAAAATGCCCAGCCAGGATCTTCTCTTCATCAACCCGGGCATTCGATAAGAAGCGGTAGGCCGCCTTCGTAGCCGCCCAGTCCTGACAGGCGAAGGGGATGCTTCCGCCGATCTGCTCTGACAGTTGCGTGAGAAGAGTAACGAATCTCTTGCCGTGACGAACATCCTTAAACTGGCAGCCCGCAACCTCACGTTCCAGCCAACTCCCAATCTCCTCGTCCCGAGGTTCCATACAAGGACTTCATCAGACCAGCAGAAAGATTAATAGTGACATTCTTGAGCCCTTGAGACTGCCAGCTCTTGGGGGAGAAGATGTGGGTAATTGAAAGTCCAGTCTGACGGTTACGGTGGTTCCGGGGTCTGGGACGGGCGAGTTAGTGGGGTTGAGTGGGACGATGAAGATCGTGATCGAGGGTGGAAAGCACAGCTACGTTTTCGACTACTTGCTGTAAATCGACCCCTTGACCCCTACCGGGGTAAAAGTACTCAAAGTCTTCAAACGATGTGAGTTAGGTTTGGACATCCTGCCGCGGGCCGATCATGGCCCGCACTTTTATCTGGGGGTGGCGTGGAGGCGCAGGCGGACGTAGTCGGCGGTCCAGTTGTGGGTGAGGGGGTCCTGGAGGATGGGGGTCAGGAGGGCTACGGTATCGGCCAGGGCTTTGGGGCGATGCTTGGCCGGGACGTGGTCGAGGACTCCGTTGCGGAAGGTCTGGAGCCAGGTTGCCATGCCATCCGGGCCGCCGGGGAGGGGTGTCGGGCGGGGGTGGAGGGTAACGGACTGGACTGCGAAGCCGGCAGCTTCGAGCAGGGACTGGTAGTGGGCGGGTGAGGGGAAGAAGCTGGCGGCAAGGGCTTCGGAGTCGAGATTGTAGGGGGCGAGGACGGCGGAGAGGGCGGTGCGGATGGCGGCGATGTTGCCCTGGCCGCCCATCTCTGCGACGAATCGGCCGGTGGGCTTGAGGGCGCGGCGGATGGCTGCGAGGGCCGCGGGCTGGAGGGCGAGGTTGATCCAGTGGAGGGCGGCGTTGGAGAAGATGGCGTCGAACTGGGTTTCGTACGGCAAGTTCTCGGCGCGGTGGTGGTCGATGGTCAGGCCTCGGGCGCGGGCTGCGGCGACCATGGTGTCGGAGGCGTCGACACCGGTGAGGAGGGCTCCCGAGGCGGCGAGTTGGGTGGTGAGGGCACCGTCACCGCAGCCGAGGTCCAGGATGTGCTCGCCGGGCTGGGGGTTGAGGAGATCGACGATGGCGGTGGCCATGGTGGCGACGAAGCGGCCGTTGGCGGCGTAGGCGGTGGTGTTCCAGGTTTGGACGGAGGTTGCCATGAAGGAATTGTGCGCTTTATAAGTCTGGGTTTGAGGGGGATGGGGTTTGCTTATGAAGAGAACAGGCAACGGCGCACATTGATCAGTTTTGAGTCGCGAGTTTCGAGTTGCGAGTCGGAAAGGCGAGATTCAGTGTGCGCGGTATTCGGTTGAATTGCGACGAGTTAGGAGATACGGGCATCTCTTAGGTATGGCTTCTATTAGTCGTGTGGTCTCCCCTTTGGAGGAAAAGACGGAGTTACGGGGTGGTGCGGGACAGCTTCTGGCGGTGTTTTTGTGCGGGACGCTGGCGTTTCTGGATCTTTATTGCGTGCAACCGCTGCTGCCTCTGCTCTCCCGGGTGATGCATGCGTCTGAAAGTGCTGTGGGGTTGACGATCAGCGCCGCGACGCTGGGGGTGGCGGTTTCCGCGATGCTGCTGGCGGTGTTTGGGGAGAGGCTTGATCGTAAGCGGACGATCGTGATCTCCATGACGGCGCTGGCGTTGAGTACGCTGATGACCTCAACGGCGCACAACCTGGTGCAACTGGCGATGTGGCGGCTGCTGGAAGGGCTGCTGACGCCGGGGATCTTCATTATTACGATCGCGTATGTGACGGAGGAGTGGCCGGCGCTGCAGGTGCCTCGGGCGATGAGCGTGTATGTGGCGGGTACGGTGTTCGGCGGGTTCGTGGGGCGGGTGTCGGGTGGGTTGCTGGGGGGCAGGGTCGGGTGGCGGCCGGTGTTTGTGCTGCTGGGCGTGCTGGGGCTGTGTGGGGCTGCGGCGACGCAGTGGCTGCTGCGGCCGGCGACGATGCGGCGGGTTGCGAAGAAGGCTGAATCGATCTGGACGCCGGTGATGCGGAACCTGCGGAGCACGCGGCTGCTGGCTACGTTCGCGATCGGGTTCTGCATGCTGTTTACGCTGGTGTCCGTGTTCAGCTACATCACGTTTTACCTGACTGAGGCTCCGTTCCTGCTTTCGACGGATGCGATCAGTTGGCTGTTCTCTGTGTATCTGTTTGGGCTGGTGGCTACGTTGATTGCAGGGACGGTGCTGGCGAAGGTGGGGCTGAGGGCTGGGATGCTCGCTGCGGTGGGATGCTGCCTGGTGGGGGTGGGGCTGACGTTGATTCACCTGTTGCCGGTGGTGGCGCTGGGCCTGGCGGTGGCGAGCTCCGGGGTGTTTGTGGCGCAGGTGTGCGCGAACAGCTTTCTTAGAGATGCGGCTCCGGCGGGTGGGCGGGTATCGGCTGCGGGGATGTATATCTGCAGCTATTACATTGGCGGGACGGTGGGGGGTGTGCTGCCGGGGCTGGTGTGGAGGATGGCTGGCTGGCCGGGGTGCGCGGGGCTTACGTGCGGGTTCCTGGTGATTGCGGGTGTGACGGCGTTCTTTGGGTGGAGGGAGAAGAATGGATGGGCGGAGCCGGTGCCGGTCTAGAGTTTTAGGGACCAGGGACCAGGGACCAGGGACCAGGGACCAGGGACCAGGACCAGGGACCAGGGACCAGGGATCAGGGACCAGGGAGCAGGGACTAGGGGTGGATTGGGAGAGACTTAATCCATGATCACCGCGGGGAATAGGTTCGGCGGTGATCGGTTAGGATTGGCTTGCCTGAGTTTGATGGGCCTGGAGAGCGAATGCGTTTGGATCGGCTTGCGGTTGGGTTGATGGTTGGGTTGATGGTTGCGCCTGTTTTTGGGCAGGCGGCCTGGACGGTGAAGCCGGAGTGGGTGCGGGCGCATGAGGAGTTTCTGGCGAGCGATGTGATGGCCGGGCGGGGAAGCGCTACTCGGGATGAGGAGATTACGGCGACGTATGTGGCGAGCGAGTTCATGGGGTATGGGCTGAAGATGGCTCCGGGGATGAGCTCTTATCTGCAGGCGGCGGAGGTGGTGAGTCCGAGGCTCGACGGTCATGCGGTGCTGAAGGCTGGTGGGGTGACGTTGAATGAGGGCAGCGACTTTACGTTGTTGATCTCCTCCGGCGCGGATGTGAGTGGGCCGGTAGCTATGGTCTCGGGTGATTTAAAGACGGCGCGGGTGAGCAAGGGGGCCGTTGTGGTGGTGGGCGCGCTGCCGGCCGGACAGGCTGGGATGCAGGCGATCGGCGCGGTGCAGCGGAGTGGACCTGCGATGGTGGTGGTGGGGGAGGATGAATCGACGCAGGGGCTTTATACGATGTTCGGCGGGAAGACACGGACGCCGATCCGGTTGAAGGATGCGGCGGCGGGGCGGACGCGGGCGACGATTGTTTCCGTGAGCAAAGCGGGGATGGCGAAGCTGGCTGGGCTGGGGAGTGGGACGGTTTTATCTCTGCATGTGCATGTGGTGCCTGAGGCGACGGCTCGAAAGACGTTCAATGCGATTGGGTACCTGGAGGGAAGCGAGCCGGGGAGTGGGACGATTCTGCTGACGGCGCACCTGGATCACCTGGGGATTGGGGCTCCGGTGAATGGGGATTCGATCTATAACGGGGCGAATGACGATGCGGCGGGGACTACGGCGGTGCTGGAGTTGGCGCATGCGTTGGCTGGCGGGCCTAAGACACGGCGGAATGTTTTGTTTGTTTGCTATGGGAGCGAAGAGGCTGGGGAGCTGGGGTCGACTTACTTTGGCGAGCATCCTCCGGTGCCGTTGAAGGAGCTGGTGGCGAATCTTGAGTTCGAGATGATTGGGACGCAGGACCCCAAGATGCCGAAGGGCGTGCTGCTGCTGACGGGTTGGGAGCGGAGCAACCTGGGGCCTACGCTGAAGGAGCATGGGGCGCTGCTGGGGCCTGATCCTTATCCTGAGGAACACTTCTTTGAGCGCAGCGATAACTACGCGTTGGCGTTGCAGGGCGTGGTGGCGCATACGGCTGCGGGTTGGGGGACTCCTCCTACCTATCACAAGCCGGATGATGATCTGGCTCATTTGGATATCGGGTTTATGACGAGTGCGATTCAATCGCTGGTGGAGCCGGTTAGGTGGTTGGCTACGAGTGATTTCAAGCCGGCCTGGAATGCTGGTGGAGAACCCAAGAGGCAGTGACGGTGTAGTGAGACGGCAGTGACGGTGTAGTGAGACGGCAGTGAGAGGCAGGATTGATATGGCGGGATTGACGGCGGCGGTTGCGTTTGCGAAGGACAATGGGGATCGGTTTGTGGAGGAGTTGAAGGAGTTGATTCGGATTCCTTCGGTTTCGACTGATCCGGAGCGGGTGGGGGATACTCGGCGGGCGGCTCAGTTTGTGGCGGATGAGTTGGCGCGGATTGGGATGGAGAATGTGAGGTTGATTGAGACTTCGACGGAGCCCTCAGCGACGGGACCGGGACGGCAGGGGCATCCCCTGGTTTATGCGGATTGGTTGAAGTTGCCCGGGAAACCTACGGTACTTTGCTATGGGCACTATGATGTGCAGCCTGCGGAGCCGCTGGAGGAGTGGCTTTCGCCTCCGTTTGAGCCTACGGTGCGGGATGGGAATTTATATGCTCGGGGGGCTGTCGACGATAAGGGCCAGATGTGGATGCATGTGAAGGCGCTGGAGGCGATGATGGTGGCGGGTGGGGGGACGCTGCCGGTGAATGTACGGGTAATCGTAGAGGGGGAGGAAGAGGTCGGGGGTGAGGGGATTGCGGCGTTTGTGCGGGAGCATGGGGATCAGTTGAAGGCGGATGTGGCGCTGGTTTCAGATACGGAGATGTTTGCGCCGGAGCTGCCTACGTTGTGCGTTGGGTTGCGCGGGATGATCTATACGGAGATCGAGGTGAAGGGGTCTCGGACGGACCTGCATTCCGGGATGTATGGTGGGGCGGCTCCGAATGCGTTTGTGGGGCTGGCGCAGTTGATTGCGAAGCTGAAGGATGAGGATGGACGGATTCTGATTCCGGGGATCTATGACAAGGTGCAAAGGCCGACGGATGCTGAGTTGAAGGCCTGGAAGGCGCTGCCGTTCGATGAGGAAGAGTATCGGGAGGCGGAGGTTGGATCGGTTGCGCTGACTGGAGAGGCTGGTTTCTCGGTGCTGGAACGGACTTGGGCGAGGCCTACGCTGGATGTGCATGGGATGCCTGGTGGTTTTATTGGCGCGGGAGCGAAGACGGTGATTCCGGCTAAGGCTACGGCTAAGGTGAGTCTGAGGCTGGTGCCGGATATGACTCCTGCGGAGACGTTTGGACTGCTGCGGGATTATGTGGCTACGATTGTTCCCAAGGGCTGCACGGCTGAGGTGCGGATGATCCATTCCGGCGATCCGATTGTGGTGAGTACGGATAATCGGTTTGTGGCGGCGGCAACTGAGGCGATGCAGACGGTATTTCGGAAAGATACGGTGTTTGTAAGGGGGGGTGGGTCGATTCCGATTGTGGGGGATTTTGTGCGGGAGCTGGGGATTCCTACCGTGATGATGGGGTTTGGGCTGCCGGATGATAACTTGCATGCTCCGAATGAGAAGTTCAATTTGAGTAACTTTCATCGGGGGATTGAGTCGATTGTGCGATGGATGGGGTTGGTTGGGGCTTGAGAGCAGGCAAAAGCTAACCACAGAGCACACTGAGAAAACGGAGAGGACACAGAGGTGGAGGTTGCAGGGTTTTTGCTGGCGGGGGGCTTGAGCTCGCGGATGGGGCGGGATAAGGCGCTGCTGGAGTTGGGTGGGGAGACGCTGGTTGCGAGGGGGGTGAGGACGCTGGGGGAGGTGTGCGTCGACGTGGCGATCTGTGGGCGGGTGGAGTTGGGGCCGTTTGGGCGGGTGGTGGTGGATGAGGAGGCTGGGCGGGGGCCGTTGGGGGGGATTGTGGCGGGGCTTTCGCAGACGGCCTGGGAGTGGAATTTGTTTTGTCCGGTGGATGTTCCGTTTGTGCCTCGGGTGGCTTGGGAGAGGATTGTTGCGCGGGCGGCGGAGGGTGGGTGTGTGGCGGTGATGGCTCGGGTGAATGGGGAGGTGCAGCCGCTTTGTGCGGCTTATGCGAAGGGTTCGGTGGGGGCTATGCGGGCTTTTTTGGCGACGGGGCGCGGGAGGGTTACGGCGGCGGCGGAGAGTTCGGGTGTGGTGGCTCATGTGGATTTTGAGGAGGTGGAGTGGTTCAGGAATGCGAATACTCCGGAGGAGTTTGCGGAGTTGATGGATGATGGTGAGTAGCTGGATGGTGTGGGTGCATCCAATGAGGGACAGGTGACTGATGGCGCATGATGACGAGCAGGGCGGGACGGGAGTTCCTGATAACGAGCCGGAGCAGAAGGTTCCAGGCAGTGAGGCGGAACAACGTGGGGACGTGGATGGGGAGACTCCGTTGACGGCCGAGGTTTCGCCCGATGTGGCTGAGGCTGTGGGTGAGTTCATGGAGCGGGCCGCGGCGCAGAATGAGGCCGCTGCGGAGGAGATTCCGGATACGAAGAACCACAAGCCGGGGTCTTATATCTCGTTTGAGAAGGTGTCGAAGTCTTTTGGGGCGTTCGACGTGCTGAAGAGTGTGAGCTTTTGCGTGAATCCTGGGGAGACGCTTTGCATTCTGGGGCGAAGCGGGGTGGGGAAGTCGGTTTCACTGCAGATGCTGCTCGGGTTTCTTAGAGCTGACTCGGGGACGGTGCGGATTGCGGGGGAGGATGTGACGAACTTCAGCGAGAAGCAAATGCAGGCGATCCGACGGAAGGTGACGATGGTGTTTCAGAACGGGGCGCTGTTCGACTCGATCACGGTGGGGGAGAATGTGGCGTTTCCGCTGCGGGAGCGGGGCGATATGGAGGAAGACCAGATCTACCAGGTGGTGAAGGGGCTGCTGGAGATGGTAGGGGTGGCGGGGATGGATCATCTGCTGCCGAGCGATTTGTCGACAGGGATGAAGCGGTCCGTGGCGATTGCGCGTGCGCTGGCGGCGCAGCCGGAGGCGGTGCTGTACGACGAGCCGACGACGATGGTCGATCCGTTGATGGCACATCTTTTAGGAAATCTAATCGAAAGGTTGAAGCAACAACTGCACCTGACGAGTATTGTCGTGACTCACGATATGCGATTTGCGAAGAAGCTGGCGGATCGTGTGGTGTTTCTGCATGAGGGTGAGGCAAAGTTCTTTGGGACGATGGAGGAGATGGAGAAGAGCGACGATCCGGTGCTGCGGGAGTTCCTGACGCTGGATGAGCTGGTGCTTCCGGCTTAAGAAAGGCTGAAGGCCGGTTACTTCTGAATGTGCGACGCAGTTACCGGGTAGGCGGTAAGTTGTTGGATAGAGATTGTCTTAGAGGTTGTTTATGGTCTTGAGGCAAAGTATGATTCGATCAGACCTTCTGAACGGCTCTCTGCCCGTAATGTGCAATGGACTAACACTTTCCTTGGTGAGAGTCTTGGATTTCATATGTGGACGGCAGCCTTCTGACCTTATAAGGGCATGAAGATCAACCTGAAACGAGGGGTTGGTTTGCAGCGTGAGTTGCCTGCCTCGATTGAATAGCTGCAGTTTTTGAGTGGTACTGAAGCAGGGAGAACGATCGGAAGATGGCGACACCAGATTATCTCCAGCAGGTAATTGTATCGGGCAGGCGAAGCGGCGGCGGCCGTGCGAACTCGGCGCGGCGGCGGGTGTTTCAGCGGCCTTCTGTGACGAGCCTGGTATGGGCGACCCTTGACCTGCTGACTGTGGTGGTGGCGGCGGTGATGGCGCAACGGCTGCAGATGGGTAATTCCGCGGATCATCCAGGTTCACTTTTGCCCCAGATCTTTACACAGACTCCGAAGCTGTGGCTGGGCTACCTGGCGTGGTTTGGTGGGACGCTGGTGTTCTTTGCCCGATCGTATGGACTTTACGGGCCAATTCAGAATCGCAGCGGGCTGCATGAGCAGAGGATGACGGTGCAGGCTACGCTGACGTCCGGGCTGCTGTTGTGTGGCGCGCTTTATGTGCTGCGGGGCGATAACGTGCCTCGGGTGGTGGTGCTGCTGCTGGTGGGGATTACGGCGGTGCTGCTCTCGGTCCGGCGAGCGATCTGGCGGAGCATGGAGTACAGCCGGTATCGCGAGGGACTGGAGACGCGGAATGTGCTGATCGTAGGCGCGGGGCGGGTGGCTCATGCGCTGAGGAATCACCTGGAGAGCCTGCGCCATCTTGGGTTCCGCTTCAAGGGCTTTGTGGCCCTGACGGAGCGTGAGGCGGAGTCGGGCGACGCGGATGTAATTGGCGATATCAAGAACTGCCTGTCGCTGGCTCGGGCGCTGTTTGTGGATGAGATTTTCTTTTCGGTGCCGGCGGATAAGAAGCTGGTGATTGCGCTGGTGGAAGAGGCGCGGGCGGTGGGGATCGACGTGCGGGTGGTGCCGGATCTTTATGACGGGCTGGCGTGGAATGCGCCGGTGGAGTATATCGGGCAGTTTCCGACGATTCCGCTGCATCGGCGGGACTTTCCGATTGGCTCATTCCTGATGAAGCGTGCGCTGGATATTATGCTGTCTTCGATTGCTCTGCTCGTGGCTTCGCCGATTCTCGCAGGGATTGCGATTGCGGTGCGGATGGATTCGACCGGGCCGATCTTCTACAAGGCTGCGCGGATCGGGCGCAAGGGGCGGACGTTCAACTGCTTCAAGTTTCGGACGATGGTGCCGAATGCGGATCACCTCAAGGCGAGCCTGGAGCATATGAACGAACGCGAGGGTGTGCTGTTCAAGATCGTCAACGATCCGCGGATTACGAAGGTTGGGCGTGTTCTGCGGAAGTACTCGCTGGATGAGATTCCGCAGTTTTACAACGTGCTGCGCGGCGATATGAGCCTGGTGGGTCCGCGGCCTCCGATTGCGAGCGAGGTGGAGCAGTACGACCTGGCGCATCTGCGTCGGCTGGACGTGCTGCCGGGGATTACCGGGTTGTGGCAGGTTGAGGCTCGGCAGGACCCTTCGTTCGATAGCTATATCTCTTTGGACACGGCTTACGTGGAGAACTGGACCTTCTGGCTGGATCTGAAGATTCTCGCTCGGACGGTGGGCGTGGTGTTTAGCGGCACTGGTTCTTAGGCTCGCCGCTTACTTGGTAGACTGGTGTGGTGAAGATTGCACTGGCTCAGATCAATCCTACGGTTGGGGATTTTGTAGGGAATACGCGGAAGATTCTGGAGTTCGCCGGGCGGGCGGCGGATGCAGGGGTGGACCTGGTCGTGTTTCCCGAGTTGGCGGTTTGTGGGTATCCGCCGGCTGACCTGTTGGAGAAGCGGGCGTTCGTCGACCGGGCTGGTGAGGCGATTGGCGAGATTCAACAGTGGACGGGTATCGCTGGGCGACCGGCTGTGCTTTGTGGGTCTGTGATGCCTTCCGGGGTGAGCGAAGGGAAGCAGGTGCGGAACGTCGCGGTGCTGATGCAGGCGGGTAAGGTGCGGGCTGTGCAGCAGAAGACGCTGCTTCCTTTCTATGATGTGTTCGACGAGCAGAGGTACTTTGAGCCCGCTACTCAACAGGCGTTGACCTCCATCATGACGGCGAAGGGTGAAGTGCCGCTGGCGGTGACGATCTGTGAGGATGCGTGGAACGACAAGGGGTTCTGGCCTCGGCGGCTGTATGCGATCGATCCGATCGAGCGGTTGATGGAGACTTGGGATAGTCAGCCGGAGAGTTTGCGTGGGCAGGCTAAGGTGATTGTGAATATTTCTGCTTCCCCTTTCTGGAAGGGTAAGCAGCAGGTCAGGCAGGAGATGCTGGCTGCGCTGGCGGTGCGGCATGGAGCCGTGGTGGCGATGGTGAACCAGGTGGGTGGGAACGATAGTTTGATCTTCGATGGGGCTTCGGTGGTTATGGGGGCTGATGGGACTTTGATCGGGATGGGGGCTGCATTCGTCGAAGATCTGGTGATCTTTGAGACGGGGGCTGTTGTAGAGGAACCCACATCTCAGAAGCGAGATGTGGGGCACCCGCTTGATGACATTAAGGCGATGTGGGATGCGCTGGTTTTGGGGACTCGGGATTATGTAAGGAAGTGTGGGTTCAGCAAGGCGGTGATTGGGTTGAGTGGGGGGATCGATTCTGCGCTGGTGGCCGCGATTGCGGTGGAGGCGCTAGGCGCTGAGAACGTGATGGGTGTGGGGATGCCGAGCGAGTACTCGTCCGAGGGGTCCAAGGACGATGCGCGGGTGCTGGCGGAGAACCTGGGGGTGCGGTTCGAGATGCTGGCGATTCATGAGGGGTATGAGGCTTACATGAAGATGCTCGGGCCGCTGTTTGCGGGAACTCCGTTTGGGCTGGCGGAGGAGAATCTTCAGGCTCGGATACGCGGGACACTGCTGATGGCGCTCTCCAACAAGTTTGGCGCGCTGGTGCTGACGACGGGGAACAAGAGCGAGATGTCGGTGGGGTACTGCACGCTGTACGGCGATATGGTGGGCGGGCTGGCGGTGATTGCGGATGTGGTGAAGACGAAGGTGTATGAGCTGAGCCGGTATGCGAATCGCGAGCGCGAGGTGATTCCGGTGGCTACGCTGGAGAAGCCTCCGAGCGCGGAGTTGAGGCCGGGCCAGAAGGATACGGACTCGCTGCCGCCGTATGAGGTGCTTGACCCGATCCTGGAGGCTTATGTGGAGCGATACTGCTCTGCCGAGCAGATTGCGGGTGAGCAGAAGGTGGATGTGGAGCTGGTTCGGCAGGTGTTGAAGCTGGTGGAACGCAGCGAATACAAGCGGCAGCAGGCTGCGCCGGTGTTGAAGGTGACGCGAAAGTCGTTCGGAATGGGCAGGCGGTTTCCGATTGCGGCGAAGGTTCAGGTTTAATAGGGCAGTGACTTTGATGAAGGGCCGGGATTCCGGCAGAAGGCGGTACGGATTGAAGCAGGTTTGGGCAGGTTCGATGTTGGCGGCTGGTCTGGCGTTTGGAACGATGGTTGGTGCAGCACAGCAGACGGCTCCGGCTGCGGGGATTGGGGCGAAGGCTCCGAATGCGGTGACGCCGCCGGCTGCGGGACAGGCTCCGGCCCAGGCGAAGACTCCGCTGCAGTTGCAGTCGCTTGATCCTTCTACGCGGGCCGATCCGTTTCCGCCTGTGAATCCGAAGTACTTTACGGCTACGACTCCGACGGTGGCGACGGTCGACTCTTATCTTCATGCGCTGCTGGGCTGGGATGCGAACCGCATCTGGCGGGTGGAGGCGATTCAGAAGACGGCGGCTCCGGGCGTGAGCAAGGTGATCGTGTATGTGTCCGACCGGGCTGCGAACTCCAAGGTGCAGACAGCGGTGTTCTTTATTACGCCGGATGGCAAGCATGCGCTGGCGGATACGGCGGTCAATCCCTTTGGCGAGAAGCCGTACGCAGACATTAGTGCGATGCTGAAGCAGCGTGCGGATGGGCCGTTCCATGGGAATGGCGCGAAGGATCTTGAGCTGGTGGAGTTTGCGGATCTGCAGTGCCCGCACTGCAAGGATGCACAGGCTGTGATGAAGCGGCTGGTGGATGACTTCCCGAAGGCGCACATCGTGTATCAGAATTTTCCGCTGACGGAGATTCATCCGTTTGCGTTCAAGGCTGCGGCTTTTGGGGTTTGTGCTGCCAAGAAGAGCAATGATGTGTTCTTCACGTATGCGCAGGCTGTGTATGACACGCAGGGCGCGCTGACGGCCGATACCGGTGATCAGACGTTGAAGGATGCGGCTGCGAAGGCGGGGCTCGACCCGGCGGCTACGGCGGCTTGTGCGGCGACGGATGCGACTAAGGGGGAGGTGGAGAGCTCCATCAAGCTGGCGGAGGATGTTGGGGTGACGGAGACGCCGATGATCGCGATCAATGGCCGACTGCTGCCGCTTTCTATTCCTTACGAGACGCTGAAGTCGATCATCATCTTCCAGGCCGGGTTGGATGGGGCGGGGGATGCCGCGGTCACGGCTGCGGGGCATGGGTTGATTGGGCGGTAGGGCTATCTGCTCTGTATCGCGGCTGCCAGCATTCCCTCGGCGGCTAAAGCCGAAAACTTGAAGGGCCATTTACGGCGGGGCTGAAGCCCCGCCCTTTCAAGACACGGAGTTGTTCAAAGCTAGTATTTGGGGCGCTTGAAGGATTGCAGGTCGGTGATGGCTTCGGCGGCTCTGGTGCGGAGCTGGACTAGTTCTTCAGGCTTCTTCTTGTGGAGGGTGTTGTAGGGCATCTGCATGCGGAAGTTGCCGGAGAGCTTATCTTCGTTGCGTTCAAGGAAGGTCCAGTAGAGGGAGGTGAAGGGGCAGGACCCGGGGCCGGTGGATTTTTTGGGGTCGTACTGGCAGTGGCCGCAGTAGTTGGACATGCGGTTGATGTAGGCGGCACCGGAGACGTAAGGCTTGGTGGCTGTTAGACCTCCGTCGGCGTAGGTGGCCATGCCGAGGACGTTGGGCTCGACGACCCAGTCGTAGGCGTCGACGTAGGCGAACCAGAACCAGTCTGTCAGCTCGCGGGGGGAGAAGCCGCAGAGGTTGGCGAGGTTGGAGAGGACCATGAGACGGGTGATGTGGTGGGACCAGCCTTCGTGGATGACTTGTTTGACTACGGTATCGAGGCAGTGAAGGCCGGACTCTATGCCCCAGTAGGCTGCTGGGAGGGTTAGGGAGGCTCCGAGGGCGGAGGGGGTGGCACCTTGAACCCACGTCTCAGAATCGAGACGTGGGGCACCCGGTGCATCGGGGGAGAATTCGTGGGGAACTTTGCGGGGTTCCTGGGGGACGTGGCCGGCGAGGAGGCGGTAGCCGTCGGTCTGCTCGTGGAGATGGCGCATGAACTCGCGCCAGCCGAGGAGTTGGCGGATGAAGCCTTCGCAGCTTGCCATGGGGGCGGTGCCTTCGGCGGCGCGGGCGGCTACGTCCCGGATGAGATCCATGGCGAGGAGGCGGCCGAGGTTGAGGAGGACGGAGGTCTTGGAGTGGAAGAGCTGGAGATGGTCGTCACGCATGGCGTCTTCAAAGCGGCCGAAGTGAGGGAGTTGGTGGGTGAGGAAGAACTGCCAGAAGGCGTCGGAGTCGGACTGGGTGCAGGGTAGGTCGAAGTCTTCTGTCGTTCCGAAGTGATGGGCGTAGGTCTGCTCGACGAGGGCTATGACCTCCTGGGTGATGGTGTCGGGCGGGTAGGTGGGTGGGGTGGGGACGGGGACTTCGTGCTTGTAGGGGCTGCGGTTGTCTGCGTCGAAGGAGAACTGGCCGCCGATGGGTTTGGCGTTCTGCATGAGGATGCCGGTTTGCTGACGCATCCTGCGGTAGAAGCGGTCCATGACGTAGGACTTGCCTTGTTTGTAGGGGCCGTAGACGGTGGTGAAGTCCTTCGTGCTTGAGGCCCAGGTGGTGTCTTCTGCGAAGGTGATATCGAGGCCTTGTTGTTGGGCCTGGTGGAGGTCGAGGCGGAGTTCTCGCTCTGCGGGAGTCATGCAGGTGATGGCGGGGAGCTTGTTGGATTGCTGGAGGTGGAGGAGGGCCTGGCCGTGGGAGTCGGGGGAGAAGTGGTAGAGGACTTTGACGCCCTTTGCGGCTTGCTCGAGGGCGAAGTGGCGCATGTTGGAGATGAGGACTACGAGCTTTTTCTTGTGGTACGGGCGGCGGAGGGCCTTGGCTGTGGACTCTACGATGACGATGCCGGTTTGGGCGGCGGGCTGCTCGGTCAGGGGGCCGGTGCGGTCGGTGTAGCGGTCGTAGGGGATGTAGATCCAGCGGCGGGATTTGAGGTCGGCGGGTTTGGGCGCGAAGGGTGCGATCTGGTGCTGGAAAGACTGCATGTTGCGCTTTGATGCTCTCAACCGATGTTGCCGTCTGCTGCCATAAGATTCCCCGGTGAGTGGAAGACCCACGTCCCAGAGTCGGGACGTGGGGCACCCGGTCGTGGCGATTCAGGTGGTGCAGTTGCAGTCCAGGCAGCCGTGGGCGCTGCAGGCTCCGCAAGTTTCGATGAGGCGCTGCTTGAGGGCCTTGCGTGCGCGGTGGATGCGGACGGTGGCGTTCTGCTGGGTGATGTTGTGGGCCCTGGCGAAGGTGGCGAGGGAGTACTCGGCGAGGTCGACTTCGTTAAGGATCTGCGCGTAGGAAGGGGTGAGCGAGGGGAGGGCTCGGGCGATGCACTGGCAGACGAGGTCGTGGGTGAGGTCGTTGGGAGCGATCTCGGTTTCGAGCTCGGCGGCCCACTGGTTGAAGGCTCGGTCTTCCACGGTGCGGTGGCGGTAGTGGTCGATGACGGCGTTGCGGAGGATGCGGTAGAACCAGGCGGTGGAGGATTCGTTGGAGCGCAGTTCGGCGGAGTGCTCGAGGGCGCGGAGGTATGCGTTCTGAAGGATGTCCTCGGCGAGTGCGGGGGAGGAGACGCGGCGCTGCAGGAAGCGCAGGAAGTGGCGGCGCTGGTCGAGGAGAGCGGCCAGCGTCGAGACGGGCTCGACGCTGGGTTGAGGGGGAGTTACTTCTTTGTGCAGCACGTGCATTCCGGTCCGCAGTCGCAGAAGGGACCGCAGCAGGGGCAGAGGGTGGTTTCGATCATGGTGAGACTCCTTGACTGGTTTCGTTCCAGTACAGTTGCTGACGGGGATGGGACGGAATCATTACACCTATCGACTTTCAGGGTTTGAGGATGCTTTTGAGTTCGGTGATGGTGTGGGCGATCTCGTCGTCCGAGGTGTAGAAGTGGGGGGCTATGCGGATGCCTGCGCCGGGGCGGAAGTCGATGAGGATCTGGCGGCGGGCGAGTTCGGCTACGATGTTGCGGCCTTCGTGCTCGGGGACCTGAAGGATGACGGCTCCGCCGCGATGGTTAGGGTTGCGGGGGCTGCGGACGGTGATGTCGGCTGCATCGGCGAGGGTGATCATGTGCTGGGTCTGGCGTTGGGATTTGGCGCGGATCGCTGGGACACCGATCTCGGCGACGATCTCGTAACCGGAGCGGGCGCTGTACATGGCGGGGACGTTGGGGGTGCCGTTGGAGTAGCGCATCATGTCCGGTGCGTACTGGATGGGGCCGGGGGCGAAGTCGAAGGGATGGGCGTGGGCGGCCCAGCCGATATTGGCGGGCTGGAGCTTAAGGTCAAGGTCTGGGCGGACGTAGAGATAGCCAGCTCCGGGGCCTCCGAGGAGCCATTTGACCGAGCCGCCGGTGGCGAAGTCCACGTTGAGGGCGGTGACGTCGAGAGGGACGATGCCGGCGGACTGGTAGAGGTCAGCTACGATGTATGCGCCTACGGCGTGGGCTTTCTCTGTGATGGCTGCGAGGTCTTGCAGGGCGGAGCTGCGGAAGGCTACGTGGGAGATGCTGACGAGTTGGGTTTCGTTGTCGATTGCATTGAGGATGTCTTCGAGGGGGACTGTGAGGCCGTCGGGATTGGGGGGGATGGAGACGATGCGTGCGCCCTGGCGCGAGAGGCCGTGGTAGATGTAGTCGTTTGAGGGGAAGTTCAGGCCGTCGGTTACGAGTTTGTTGCGTTTGTTATCGCTCCAGTCGAAGCAGCTTGTGACGATCTGCTGGCAGATGGAGACGTTCTGGTGCATGATAACGCGGCCTTCTGGTGCGCCGATGATCTTTCCGATGAGGTTGCCGCAGGTGACGGGCATGTCCCACCAGCCTTCTTCCCAAGCGCGGATGCCGCGGGTGGCCCAGATGGTAGTGAAGTCCGCGAGGGCGGTGATGGCGCGGCGGGGCATGGGGCCCAGGGAGTGGCTGATCATGTAGGTGGTGTGCTCGAGGATGGGGAACTCGGCGCGCCACTTGAGGAGAGGGTCTCGATCGGTCATGAGGGTTGGATGCTCCGGCGGCGGAGGTAATAGGCCGCGGTCAGGATGAGGAGAAAGGGGATGCCGTAGAGGAGCGTCAGGTGGAAGGCGGGGGCGAAGAGGGTGGAGATGAGTGCGGCGGACATGAGGGTTGCGCCGAGGAGGGTGGTGTAGGGGAAGCCCCACATGCGGAAGGCCAGGGTGTTGGCGGAATGGTGGGCTCGGAAGCGGAGGTGGATGACGAAGACCATGAGCCAGACGAACATCGCGCCGAAGATGGAGATGGCGAGCAGGATGGCGAAGGCTGCGTCCTTGTAGATGGCGTTGAGGATGGCTGCGACGGCGATGCCGGCGGTGGAGAGCAGGAGAGCGGGGACGGGGACTCCTGCGGGGCTGAGGGTGCCGAAGAAGGCGGGGGCGAAGCCTGCACGGGAGAGGGAGAAGAGCATGCGGCTGGTGATGTAGAGCTGGCTGTTCATCGCTGATAAAGCTGCGATGAGGATGACGAAGTTGACGACTCCGGCGGCTCCGGGGATGTGGGTTCGGGTCATGACGGTGACGAAGGGGCTCTGGGCGATGCCGCTGATGGATTGGGTCTGGGTCCAGGGGACGATGGCGAGGATGACTGCCAGCGTGAGGAGATAGAAGAGGACGAGGCGGAGGAAGGTGGCTCGGAAGGCCTGGGTGATGGCACGCTTGGGATCTTTCGCTTCGCCGGCTGCTACGGCGATCATCTCGATCGAGAAGAAGCTGAAGAGGGAGACTAAGACGGCGACCCAGGTGCCCCAGGGGCCGTGCGGGAAGAAACCTCCAAAGGCGGTGTAGTTGACGAGGCCCATGCCGGAGCCGTGCGGGGCGCTGAAGAGGACCCAGCCGCCGAGGACGAGGAAGGCCAGGATGGCGATGATCTTGAGGGCGGAGAAGGTGTACTCGACCGTGCCGAAGAAGCGGACGTTGAGGGCGTTGACGAGGACGAGCGCAAGGGTAAAACCGATGATCCAGACCCAGCCGGGGATGGTGGGGAACCAGAAGCGCATGTAGATGGCTACGGCGGAGACCTCGGTGCCTAGGGCGAAGACGACGGCTGCCCAGTAGGCGTAGCGGACTAAGAAGCCGGCGAGGGGGGAGAGGTAGTGCTCGGCCCATGCGCCGAAGGAGCCGGAGGTGGGGTGGGCTACGGTCATCTCGGCAAGGCAGCCCATGAGGAGGAGGGTGATGAGGGCACCGATGAGGTAGCTGACGAGGACTGCCGGGCCGGCGAAGCCGATGGCGAAGCTGGAGCCGAGGAAGAGGCCGGTGCCGATGGCTCCTCCGATGGCGATCATGGAGAGTTGGGCGGCGGAGAGCGAGCGCTGGAGGCCGTGCTCGCGGTCTGCGATCTGCTCAAAACGGTCCGGCAGGTTGGAATCGGGCATGGGTCAGTCTAGCGTGCGGAGGCAGCCCATCCTGGTGAAATGGTGCAAAATCTTCAAAACAGGTGGCTTAGGTCTGGACTTTTTTCTAAAGTCTTTAGTCGCGGGGACTTGATGTAGACAGTGCACGCACTTTATTTCAGGCGGGCTTGTACTCTACAGCGATCTTGCAACTGACCTCTCCGGTGTGGCTGAAGGCTGGGGTGATGGAGACGGAGGGTGAGCCTTGAGTCGCCCCTGCCCCCATGGTCGCTCCCACGGTGCAGCCGAGGACGGCGAGGGTTGCGTCGAACGCGACGGCGCTGGTGGGATGCACGGCACGCACCTGTTCCAGGAGAACGCCGACCGCGGCTCCGATGATGGTTCCTGAGAGCGCACCCGTGGCGGTGAAGTTGAAGAGTTTGCGCTTATCGGTGGTAATTGGAGCGGTGGGGACGGGTCCGGTGCCCAAGAGGGCGCGTTGCAGGAACTCGCGGTTGGCGTCGGTGACCTGAATGCCGGAGAGGAGGCTGGCGCCGAGGGCAATCTGGCTGATGAGCAGGGGCGACTGCGAGAAGGGGTTTGCTGCTATAAGCGCAGCCGGCGATTCAACGTGAATCTCTTCTCCGGCTGAAAGGGCCTGGGCTACGTCTTTGCGGAACTCTTCGTGCTGCATGACCTTCGACGCCTGGGCGATTCGCATGACTCTTCTCCTTGATTTATGTACACGTTAGCACTGTGACATGAGGAGGGTGAAGAGATTTCTTCGGACAGCTGCGAGGTGTTTCCAAGCGTCGAAGGTAGCTCGTGGCGTCAGCCCCAGGTGAATCGGATGGGGGTCTGGATATCCGGGTGGAGGCTCTTGTGGACGGGGCAGGTGTGGGCGGCGCGCTCGAGTCTTTCCTGGTTTTCCGGGCTGACGGCGTGGGGCATGTGAATCTTGACGGTGAGGCTGGCGATCCTGCGGGGAGGCGTGGCGGTCATCTCTTTTTCTACGATGGCACGCGCGCCGGTCATATCGACGTCAAGGGAACGGGCGGCGATGCCCATGACGGTGAGCATGCAGGAGCCGAGCGCGGTGGCGACGAGGTCGGTGGGTGAGAAGCTTTCGCCGAGGCCCTGGTTGTCGAGCGGCGCGTCCGTGCTGAGGGCTGTTCCGGAGGGGCCGTGGACCGCGTTGCAGTGCAGGTTGCCCTGATATTCGAATTCGACCGAGACCATGCTTGTTCCTTTTGCGGCGATGTTGGGAGACGCGCTCCCACAGGTACATTTTTACATCTTCGTGGGGGCGCTGGGTCTCCAAGCGAACGGCCTACCACGGATAAAAAGGAAAGATGGATAAAGGCAGGATCTTTGCTTGATCCTGTCTTTATCCGTTTTCTTTTCTTTGATCGGCTGGGCTATGCCTTCCAGGGGGAGTTGCGGATGACGGAGCAGAAGTTGCCGCGCTGGAAGGCGGGGTTCTTGTCTGCGAGGACGTCTGCCTTGACGTTGCCGAAGGTGGTGTCCGGCTTGTGGTGGATGCCGTCGTAGAAGGCCTGGAGGATGTGTTCCTTGAAGTGCGGGGTGCGGGGGAAGCGGCTGACGACGGCTTCGCGTGCGGGGTCTGCGAAGAGGTTGTAGTCGATGCCGAGGACATCCATCTCCACGCCGGCGGTGACGAGGGCGACGACGGGATGCATGTGCTGGGGGATGCCGGGTGTGGTGTGGAGGGCGATGGCGTTCCAGACGTGGTCGATCTGAGCTGCGTCTATGCCGTGCTCCTGGAGGAAGGAGCGGGCGGCGTTGGCTCCATCGACTTCAAAGCGTTCTGTGGCGCTGCTGTAGGCGGGGATGAGGCCGATGTCGTGGAACATGGCACCGGCGTAGAGGAGTTCGGGATCGAAGGTGAGTCCGCGACGGCGGCCGGCGAGGGCTCCGAAGTAGTAGACGCGGCTGGAGTGGTTGAAGAGGAGATCGGATTCGGTGTCGCGGACGAACTCCGTGATCTGCTGAATGAGTTTGCTCTGGGGCAGGGTGACGGTATCGAGGGGGGAGACGGCTGGCTGCTGCAAGGTGGTGGACATGGTGTTGACCTCCGTGGAATTGATTACTTCTCAACGGTAGGTCTGCACGGATGGGAGCGCCACGACATGGTTGCTGCATTTCAGGACATCTGGCGAGGGCTTCTCAGGGGGTGCGGCGGAAGCGGCTGGCGTAGTCTGCTGCGGTTACGCCGAGGATGCGGGTGAAGGCGCGGCGCATGGCCTCCGCGGAGTGGAAGCCGCAGGCGTCGGCTACCTCTTTGAGGCCCTTGGCGGAGCTGTCGATGATCTGCTGGGCGGCTTCGACCCTCATGCGGTCGATGAGCTGGCCGGGGTTAAGGCCGGTCTCGCGGAGGCAGACGCGGGTGAAGTGGCGGGGGCTGACGCCGAGGCGTTCGGCGAGGGATTCTACAGAGAGATGGTCGCGGAGATGCTCGAGCATCCAGACCTGGAGCTCGCGCAGGGGTTGGGATGCGGCGGCCTGGTGGGAGAGCATGTGGCTGTACTGGGCCTGGCCGCCTGGGCGTACGAGGAACATGACGAGGAACCGTGCGATGCGGAGGGCTTCATGGTGGCCGTGATCCTCCTCCACGAGGGCCAACGAGAGGTCGATGCCGGCGGTGATGCCGGCGGAGGTGTAGATGGAGCCGTCGCGGAGATAGATGGGATCGCGCTGGACTTTGACTGCGGGATATTGCTGGGCGAGGCTGTCACAGAAGAGCCAGTGGGTGACGGCGTTCTTGCCATCGAGCAGGCCTGCCTCCGCGAGCATGAAGGCTCCGGTGCAGATGGAGGCTACTCGACGGGAGCGGGTGGCAGCTGCGGCGATCCATTGGGTGAGGATGGGATCGTAGACGCCGCTTTCAGCGCCGGGGCCGCCGGCGATGATGAGGGTGTCGATGGGACCGGTGCATTGGGCGAGAGGGATGGCGCTGCCGAGGTCTACTCCGCGGTTGGTGCGGAGGATGTTGCCTCCGTCTGGGGCGACTAGCTGGATGTCGTAGCCGGGGGCGTTGGAGAAGACCTCCAGGGGGCCGGTGACATCCAGGATCTGAACGGGCGGCGGCCCGGTGATGACGACTCGCCTCATGGAGGTAGTGTACGGGCCGGGGAGGGTGAGGTCTCCGGCCCGTGGGTTTTAGTGGGTCAGGCGGAGGACGATGGAGCCGTGACGGGGGATGGTGAGGGGCATCTTGTCGGTGATGGGGCCGAGGTCTTTGGCAGCCCAGATGTCGCGTGCGTGCCAGCCGTCGGCTGCGCCTGCTTCACGGAGGTGGAGGGAGATGCCGCGGAGGTAGGAACGCTGCTCGCCGAAGTTGAAGATGGCGAGGGCGCGGCTGCCGTCCGCGAGTGGACGTGCCCAGATCTCGATGGGGCCCTCTGCGTAGATGCGATCGGCCTGATGACCGAGTTTGTCCTGATCGATGGCGAGGATCTCGCGATTGGTGAGAATGGCGGTGATCTCAGGGGTAAGCTCGCTGAGGTTGTTGCCGGCGAGCAGGGGTGCTGCGAGCATGGACCAGAGACCCATGTGGGTGCGGTTCTCGTCCAGGGTGAGCTTGCCGTTGCCGACTTCAAGCATGTCGGGGTCGTTCCAGTGGCCGGGGCCTGCGTAGCGGGAGAGGCCGGCCTGATCTCGACCGATGAGGGCGATGCTGTTGAAGGTGGCGTTGACGTCGTCGGTGGTGCGCCAGAGATTGGCACCGACCTCCGGGCCCCACTGCCAGACGGAGTCAAAGCCGTACTGGCAGAGGCTGTAGACGATGGGGCGGCCGGTCTTGAGGAGGGCCTGGTGCATTCTCGCGTAGGCGTCATGCATCATTTTGTATTGGATGGTCATGGCTTCGGCGCTATCGCCGGGGGCGGTGACGCGCATGTTGCCGTTGTGGAAGCTGCAGAGATCGTATTTGAGGTAGTCGATGCCCCAGGAGGCGTAGAGGTCTGCATCCTGCTGCTCGTGGCCGAAGCTGCCTTCAAAGCGGGCGCAGGTCTGGGAGCCGGGGGAGCTGTAGATGCCGAGCTTGAGGCCTTTGCTGTGGACGTAGTCGGCGAGTGCCTTCATGTCCGGAAATTTCTCGTTGGTGTGGAGGACGCCGGTGGAGTCGCGCTTACCTTCCCAGGTGTCGTCTATGTTGACGTAGACGTATCCGGCGTCGCGCATGCCGGAGGAGACGAGGAGGTCGGCGGCCTGGCGGACGTCTTTGTCCGTGACCTTGCCGGCGAACCAGTTCCAGGAGTTCCAACCCATGGGCGGAGTGGCGGCAAGCTTGGCGGTCTGCTGGGCGTGCATGGGGAGCAAGGGTGCGAAGAGGAGGAGCGAGGTGATGGTCCGGAGAAACGGGCGCATGGTCTTCCTTTGGGTGCGGCGAAGTTAGTTAGGTTGCAGCTCAAGCAGGATACAGGCGTGAGGGGGCAGCGTGACGTGGATGGCGGTGGAGACGCCTCGATCTGTGTGGGACCAGAGCTCGCGGGCGCGGTAGGAGCCGGCGGGCAGGTTGTAGAAGGCGTAGGTGCGGTCGATGGTCTTGTCTTTGTCGTTGAGGTTGAAGAGGGCGAGGTAACGGATGTCGCCTTTGCCTGCGGAGGTCCAGGCTACGGCGTTGCCTTCGCGTGCGACCTGGCGCTGGTCATGGCCGAACTGGTCTACGGCGAGGACGTCCGGGTTGGTGATGAGTTTGGTGGTCCAGTCATCGAGCTTGGTGAGGTTGGCTCCGAGGATGAGGGGGGAACGGGCCATGGACCAGAGGGTGAGCATGGTCTGCTGCTCGTCATGGGTAAGGCGGGACTGGCGGGCTTCGCCATCGCCGGGGATGGGGCCGAGGAAGCCGAGGGGGAGCATGTCTGCGTCGGGCCAGGTGCCGGGGCGGGCGTAGGGAGCCCAGGCGGCGGCCAGCTCGAACTGATCGTGCAGGCTGCGGGGGAAGTGGCGGGTGTTGGTCCAGTAGTCCCAGATGTCGTCCGAGATGCGCCACATCTGGGCGTAGGGGATGAGCTCTGTGGCGATGCCGGGGGAGGTGGGTCCTGGGGAGAGGCTGAGGATGATGGGGCGGCCGGTCTTGAGGATGGCGCGGTGGAGCATGCGGATCTCGGTGGGCTTGTAGGGGTGATCGGAGATGCAGTCGACTTTGAGGTAGTCGACGCCCCAGGCTGCGTACTGGGCGAGGAGGGAGTCGTACCAGGCCTGGCCTGCGGGGGTGTCGCGTACGCCCCAGTTGGTGGGGTCCCAGGGGCAGGGGTCGGTGGTATCCGCGGCGTCCTGGGCGTGGAATTTGCTGTTGGCGATGGGGAGGGAGTCGGCGACGGACTGGCGGGGGATGCCGCGGACGATGTGGATGCCGAACTTCAGGCCCTGGGAGTGGACGTATGTGCCGAGGGCCTCGAAGCCGGTGTTCTGGTTGTTGATGAGGGCCGAGGGGAAGCGGGCGGGGACGGGGATGTAACGGCCGTTGGCGTCGATCTGGTAGGCGAGCTTGTCAGGGGTTCCGCGGTCGAGGGGGTTCTTGAGGAACCAGCCTTCGTCGATGACGGCGTAGTTCCAGCCGAAGGGCTTGAGGGTTTTGGCGAGGACGTCGACGTTGTCGCGGAACTGGGACTCGGTGATGGTGAGGCCGTAGGCGTCCCAACTGTTCCAGCCCATGGGTGGCTGGGCTGCCAGGGTCTTGTTGGCCTGGGCTGAGGCCAGGGGGGAGCAGATGAGAGTGAGTGCGAGGGCTTTGAGGCAGCGGGAGAGCTTCATTGGCAGGGACGTCCTGACTTGGGTACTAGGTCGAGATGATAACCGGGATGATGCGACGCAGGCCAGCGCCCGGTGTGATCCGAGCGCTGGCCTGAGGGGTGCGGTGGTTAGAAGGTGATCTTGGCGGCGACCTGGAAGAGGCGGGCGTCGTTGACGGTGGAGCTGATGCGGCCAAAGGTGGATGCGTTGGCGCTCCGGGCGGAGTTGGGATTGGAGTAGTTGGGGTGGTTGAGGACGTTGAAGGTTTCGCCGCGGAGCTCGAGGTTGGCGCGCTCGTAGATGGGGAAGCGCTTGCTGACAGCGGCGTCGATGTTGGCGAAGCCGGGACCGCGCGCGGAGAGTGGTGTCTCGTTGCCGAAGGTGCCGGTGGCCTGAGTGGTGTAGGCGGCTGAGTTGATCCAGAGGGGGAGCGGGGTTACTCCGTTGCTTGGGGTGGGGTAGAGGTTCTTGGCGTAACGGGAGACGCCGGCAACCTGGTTGGGACGGTCCTGGCCGATGGCGGTGAGGGAGACGTCTGTGCCGTCGGTGACGGTGTAAGGCATGCCGGTGCGGTAGGTGGCGATGGGGCTGAGCTGCCAGCCGCCGAGGGCGTAGTTGAGGCCGCGGGAGTTGAGTTTGGGCGAGGTGAAGACGCCGGAGACGGTGAGGTTGTGGGTGGTGTCGAAGTTACAGTTGGAGTACTCCGCGGCGTGGTTGTTGGGGTCCTGGGAGGGTGGGGTGTTGTCTCCGGTGTAGTTCATGTTGGAGAGGCAATGCGAGAAGGTGTAGTTGGTCAGGAGTGAGAAGTTGTTGGCGACGCGGTGGTTTGCGGTCAGGATGATGCCGTTGAAGTTTGCCATGCCATAGTCTGCCGTGGAGCTGAAGGCTCCGTACCGAGTGCCGGCAGTGGTGTTGTTGGCGATGGCGGCGCGGTAGAGCAGGTAACGCTGCGATGTGTTGTTGGTGGTTGCCGTGGCACCGGCTGGGGTGTTCTGCGGGGTTGCGTAGTTGATGGGCTGGAAGCCCCAGAGATGCACCGTGCTGGTGCCGATGTAGCTGGCGGAGAGGAGCCAGTTGGGCGAGATCTGATTCTGATAGCTCGCGTTGTACTGGTGCATGTAGGTTCTACGCAGGTTGCTGGGGTAGAGACCGGTGGAGACGTTGGTGGCGGGGAAGAACGCGTTGCTGGGCGCGGGGTACGCGGTGGGGTAGGGGTTGCCGCCCTGGATCTTCTTCCAGGGGTTGTCAAAGGACTTCACGGCGTCGGTTTGATTGGTGGAGTTATCGACGGTGAAGGACTGGGCGCTGGCGTTGGGCGAGTTTCCGGGGAAGCCGGAGTCGTAGTAAAGCTCCGGCGCTTCAAAGGTGAGGGTGTAGGAGGCGCGGAGGCTTTGTTTGCCGTCGCCGCGAGGATCGAAAGCTAGGCCGAGGCGGGGCGAGAAGTTGGTGAAGCGGGAGTTGATGAAGCCGGGCTTCACGCCCTTATCGCCGAAGAAGACGATGCCGGCGGGTGCGTTGGTGTAGACGGAAGAGGTGATATTGGCATTGAAGTTGGCCTGGCTGAACTCACCGCCGATGTTGTTCTTTTCGTACTCGGGGAACCAGGGCTCCCAGCGAAGGCCGGCGTTGATGGTGAGGCCCTTGGCTGCGTGCCATGTGTCCTGTGCGTAGTAACCGAAGTAGTTGTAGCGGAGGTGAGCGGCGGCACCGGGGCCGAAAGCCTGTGCGAAGGTGTTGGGTGCTCCGAGGAGGAGGTCGCTGAGGCCAAGGCCGGAGTAAGAGCCGTTGAAGGTGAACTGACCGTTTTCGGTGTTGATACCGGCGAGGTTCAGCTCTTCATGGATGTAGTCGAAGCCAGCTTGAAGGAAGTGCTTGCCCTTCTGCATGGAGATGTCATCTGCGGCCTGATAGTGATTGGTGACGTAGTGGGTGGGGGCGCAGCTACCGCAGGAGGCGGTGAAGGCGCCGCTGACGTTGAGGTAGATGTAGTTGGGCACGGAGCTGTAGACATTGGACCCGAGCGTGGCGGGCGAGATGAGGTCTCCCGGTGCTCCGCGAGCGATGGCGAGACGCGTGACAGTGAGACGCAGGGCGTTGTTGATGCTGGGGGTGATGGTGAAGTTATCGCCAAAGGTGCCGTACTTGCCGCGGTCCTTGAGGCCGGGATTGATGGCGTTGAGGAGGTTTCCGTTGAAGAGGGACTTCTGGTAGAAGTTCGTCATGAAGTAACGGAAGAAGACGGTGTGGCGCTGACTGACGGTCTGATCCAGACGTCCGATCCACTGGTTTTCATCCTGCGGTGCGGGGACGCGGTAGTTTACCTGGCCTGCGGCGTTGAGGGTGGAGGCGGTGGGCAGATACTTTGTCAGAGCGATGGCGGCGGGGCTGAAGAGCGCGGGGTTGATGGTCGCGGTGCAGGCTGCGGCGTTATAGACGAAGCCGGCGGACGCGGACAGGGTGGGGCAGGCATTGGTCGCGCTGAGACTGCGCTGATATTGCAGGTACGGCGTAAAGTTTCCCGACAGCATGGCTGGCGTGGGAACGAAGGATGAGGTCTGGCCGGGGGCGATGCGCAGGGAGGTGTGCTGGTAACCGCCGAAGAAGAAAAGCTTGTCATGGAGGATGGGGCCGCCGAAGTAGCCGCCGAACTGGTTGCGTTTGAGATCGGTGTAGCCGGTGATGCGGTTGTTGGCGTTGGGATAGCTGTTGCGGAGGAACTCAAAGACGCCGCCGTGCCACTGATTGCTGCCGCCCTTGGTGACGATATTAACCGCAGCGCTGGGGTGAACGCCGTACTGGGCGGCGAGACCGGTGGTCTGCACGCTGAACTCCTGGAGGACGTCCGGGAAGGGAAACGGCATGTTGACGTTGGAGAAGGAGTCGTTGTGGTCTCCACCATCGAGCAGGAAGTTGATCTGGTTTCCCTGGCCGCCGGCGACGGCGATGTTGAGCGATCCGCCGATGGCGCTGGTGCCGGTGCTGCCGTAGCTCTTGGTGCTGGTCATGTTGCCGTTTACGGTGGGCGCGGCGGCACCGGAGAGGAGGATGAGGCTGGCGGCGTTGCGGCCGTTCAAGGGGAGGTCGACGGTGCGCTGCTGGTCGACGATGGTGGAGATGGCGGTGTCGTCCACCTGAACCTGGCTTGCGCCGCTGTTGACAGAGATGACGACGTCCGAGGAGCCGATGGTCAGGGGAGCGTCGATTTCTGCGTCGTTGGAGACCTGGAGGGTGATCCCGGTGCGGGTGTAGGTCTGAAAGCCGGGGGCGGAGATCTTGATGGAGTAGGCACCGACGGGGAGGTTGGTGAGGGTGAAGCTGCCGGAGTCGCTGCTGATGGCGGTGGCGGTCGCGTTGGAATCCAGTTGCGTGGCGACGACGGTGGCGTTGGGGATGACTGCGCCGGTGGAATCGGTGACGGTGCCGTGCATCTTGGCGTTGGCGACGGCCTGGCCGTGGGCGAGGCTGGAGAAGGCAAGGGCTGCGGTGATGCCGAGGGTCTTGCTGGTTCGGCCGAACTTGTACTGCGGGGTGTTTCTCATGGTGTTGCCTCCGAAGGTGGTGCGTGCTGCTGGTCTTATCTGGCGCGCCCATTTTGCTGTGGTGGGCGAGCCGCTTTGCTTTTCTGACTTCATCCCGTAAACGTTTACAGGATTTTGCTGATCGCGTTTCACCACGGTCAGGGTCCTTGTTTCAGGTCGAGTGAAAGGTGCAAGTGTGAGACAACGATGGGCAAGTGAATTTACGGTGAGAGCGCCTGTTAGAAGGGCTTATCGGCGGAATTATGGGCGGGGCCAGTCCGGGTTGGGATGTGAAGACATCTCGAAGACGAGGTTTCCGCCCGCGACGACCTCTGAATGCTTGATCCAGGAGCGGTTGAGAGGGGTTCCGTTGAGGGTGGCCGACTGAATATATTGTCTGCCGGAGGAGGCACCTGCCGCGTGGATCTGGAAGAGCTTTCCGGACGGGAGGTGGATGGTGGCGTCGTCGAAGAGGGGCGATCCGATCTGGTAGACGGGGACGCCGGGGGTGACAGGGTAGAAGCCGAGCGCGCTCATGACGTACCAGGCGGACATCTGGCCGCTGTCGTCGTTGCCTGCAAGGCCTGCGGGCGCGTCTGAGTACTGGCTTTCCATGATGCTGCGGACGTGCTGCTGGGTCTTCCAGGCTGCGCCGGCGTTGTCGTAGAGGTAGGCGATGTGGTGGCTGGGTTCGTTGCCGTGGTCGTAGTAGTTGCCGGCGAAGAGGGCGTCGAGCTTGCGGATGAAGGCTTCGTTTCCGCCTACGAGGGTGATGAGGCCGGGCAGGTCCTGGGGGACGAAGAAGGTGTACTGGTAGGGGAGGCCCTCCGTGATGTAGGGGTATTTGACGGCGGGGTCGAATGGGGTGTCCCAGGTGCCGTCGGCGTGGCGGCCACGGGCGAAGCCGGTCTGGGGATCGATGACGTTGCGGTAGTTCTGGGCGCGGTGGTGGAAGAGGTCGGCATCCTGCTGATGGTCGAGGGACTGGGCGACCTCGGCTACGACGAAGTCATCGTAGGCGTATTCCAAGGTGCGGGAGACCTGCTCCTGCTTGTGGAAGGCGTCGGGGACCTTGTCTTCGAGCGGGATATAGCCGTACTTGAGGTAGGACTCGAGCGCGCGGCGGCCTTTGCCGTCGAGGTATTCGGCGTGGTCTTTGGGCGTCTCCAGGGCGTTCTTCTTCATGAGCTGGTAGGCGGCTTCTATATCAAAGCCGCGCAGGCCCTTGAGGTAGGCGTCGCCGATGACGGTGACGGCGTGATCGCCGACCATCTCCGAGGTATAGCTGTTCCAGGCTGGGAAGATGGGGAGGAAGCCGCCCTGCTGGCCCATGGCGATGAGGGATTTGACCATATCCACTTCACGGGCGGGGTCAAGGATGGTCAGCATGGGGTGGACGGCGCGGAAGGTGTCCCAGAGGGAGTAATCGGTGTAATAGACGAAGTCTTTGGCGGTTTCGACACGGCTGCCGCCGGCGAAGGACGGGTAGGAGCCGTCTACGTCGCTGAAGGTGCGTGGGAGAAGCATTGAGTGGTAGAGGGCGGTGTAAAAGATGCGCTTGCGGGCGGTTTCATCCTTGACCGCGATGCGGCCTAGGGCGGTATTCCAGTCTTTCTGGGCGTGGGCGGCTACTTCCGCGAAGTTCCAGTCGGGGATCTCCGCCTGAAGGTTCTTGCGGGCCTCATCCAGGCTTGTGAAGGAGGTGCCTACCTTCACCTTTACGCTTTCACCGGGCTTTAGATCGAAGGAGACGTAGGCCCCGGGAGTGCCTGGCTTGCCGTCCTGCTCGATGGCGCCTGCGTGGGCGTCTTTGCCGGCCCAGGTGCCGCCGGTGTGGAAGGGGTGATCGAACTGGACGACGGAGTAACCGCTGAAGCCTGCGGGCTGACCGTTGCCTGCGTAGAGACGGCGGGCGGGGATGGTGGCGAGAATTTCGCCCCGCGTGGGGTCGATCTGGATCTTTCCGTCGCCGGGGGAGGTGTTTGCCTGGACAAGAATCCAGGATTTGCCGGGGTTGTTGAACTTGAAGTTGAGGATTCCGGCGCGGGTGGTGCCGGTGACTTCGGCGTCTATGTTGTAGTCGCGCAGGGTGACGGCGTAGCGGTAGGGGGTGAGGACCTCTGAGGCGCGGTCGAAGCCGGAGGCTCGCTCCACGGCGTCTAGTTTTAGGGGGCCGGTGAGGGGCATGATGGTCATGCTGCCGTAGTCCTGGGTGCAGGAGCCGCTGAGGAAGTGGCTGCCGCGAAAGCCCTGGATGCGGGTGTCCTTGTCGTAGTAGGGGGCGACGCACTTGACGTTGCCGTCACGGGTCTGGGGGGTCCACTGGGTCATGGCGAAGGGGGGACCGGTGGCGGGGAAGGTTTGACCCTCGTTGGCGGTGCCGATTCTTTCGTTGACCCATTGGGCGGGTTGAGTCTGGGCTGTGCCCTGAAGATCAGAAGAGAGTAAGGCGAGAAGGGGGACCAGGAGGAGGATGCGCATAGAAGGGCATAGTGTGGGGGAGCGAAAGTAGAACTCGCAAGTGATTTAGCGGTTATGGGCTGGTTTCTAACTGTAAGAAGTTGGGATTTTGGGTGTTCTGGTTGAGATAGCTGGGGAATGGACTGCGGTGCTAGACTCAGATTCGGTATTTCAAGGTGTGCGAATGGCTCTGCTCCAGGTTCGGGAGTCGACATCCGGGATGAAAGATCCTCTGACGGAAGAGGCGTGCTGGGCGCTGCTGAATCGCGTTGTTGCATCACCACGCCTGCAACGAGCGGCGCGGCTGCGGGACTTCCTTCTATATGTGGGGCGGCGAAGCCTGCAGGAGGGCTCCGAACAGATTCATGAGCAGGAGATTGGGTCTGAGGTCTTTGGGCGGCAGGCTTCGTACGACACCAGCGTAGACAATATCGTGCGGGTCAATGCGACGGAGCTGCGTAAACGCATTGAAGCCTATTTTGAGGGCGAGGGGCTGGACGAGCCGATCCTGATGGAGATTCCGCGGGGGAGCTATCGTCCGGTCTTCCGGCATCGTTTTGTGGAGCCGCAGACGGGTGCCGCCGTGCCGGTGATGCCTGCGGAGATTGTTGCCGTCTCGCCTGTACCTGACCTTGAGACGGCCAGTGTGGATGGGGCGGCCTCGGTGCCTGCGAGGCGGTGGGTGCATTGGATCGGCCCTTGCCTGGCGGCGGTGTTGATGGTTGGGTGCGTGGGGCTGTGGCTGCAGAATGTGGCTCTGACGCGGTCGGCGCAGCCATGGAGAGCCTCGCCTGCGCTGAGTTCCTTCTGGTCTGAGGTCTTTGAGACGAATCCCAGTACGGATGTGATTGTGGGTGACACTTCGCTGGCGTTGATTGAGGACATTACCAAGAAGCCGATTTCGCTGAGCGACTACCTCAACCGGCGGTATGTCAGCCAGATCAAGTCCGAGGGTATGAGCCAGGACCGGCGAGACGATCTGAGCCTTGTTGCGTCGCGGGATCTGGGAAGCCCTGGCGATTTCAGGGTGGCGCAACGGATTACTTCGCTCGATCCGCTGGGGCATAACATCCGGGTGCATTATGCGCTGGAGTACATGCCGGCGTTGCTGAAGCGGAACAATGTTGTGTTGATCGGGAGCAGGAAGTCGAATCCCTGGGTGGATCTTTTCTCCAATAGCCTCAACTTCAGCGTGGAGTATGACTCCGAGCGCGGGGTGTCTTACGTGAAGAATCGGCAGCCTGCGGCGGGGGAACAGGCGACCTATATCTCTCCTCCGGCTCCGGCTTCCAGCGGTTATAGCGTGATCGCGTATCTGCCTGGTTCAGGGCCGAATGGCAAGGTCATTATCCTGGCCGGGACTGACGGGGAGGCGACGGAGGGTGCGGGCGAGTTTCTTACATCCGAGGAGCAGATGGATCGGTTCAGGAAGCTTCTGAATGTGTCGAAGCTTCCTTAGTTTGAGGCTTTGCTGAAGACGACCCGGTTGAGCGCGACGCCGCTTGACGCGAAGGTTGTGGCTTACCGGACTTACCCGAATCTGCATTGAGCTGAAGGCTAGCTGATGGCGATGGCTTTCTGGCCGGCGTGGGCTGCTTGGCCGGTGAAGTTGGTGATCTTCAAGCCCTGCACATTTTCCGCTTCCAGTGCGTGCGTGAAGTAGTCCTCGCGATGGTCGCCCCAGCGTGCTTTGCAGTCCTTGACCGTTACGTTTTTGGCGTTGCGGATGGAAAAGACGGGAGTTCCGTGGACTTCCAGACCTTCCATGGTGGGTGGGGTGGGGCGGTTGTCGAACTTGCCGCCGGGGTATTTTGTCCAGCGGTCGATGGTCATGTCGATGTTCTCAAGGAGTACGTCTTCAATGGGCTGGTTGTTCTGGCCGTCGATGCGAATGCTGTTTTCACTGCGGCCCTTGATGTTGCGGAGACGGACGTTACGGAGAGTGCCGACCTTGGTGTCTGGCTTGCGCGGCCAAGCGGTGACGGAGATGGCCTCACCCCAGCCCCACCAGCGGGCGGCGTGATGCTCCGTGGTGAGTTCGATGTCGCGGAACTCAATGTCATCTATGTTTCCCTGGTTACGGTGGGTGATGGTTGGGCCGCGTCCGCTGGAGAGGACCTTGCAGCGCTCAAAGAGGATCTTTGAGATGTCGCTGAAGGTTTCAGTGCCGACCTTCAAGCCGCTATCGCGTGAGGTGACGACGCAGTCCTTGACGACGATGTTGCGGCTGGGGCCGAAGTCTTCGGCCTGGTCGCTGGTCTTGATGACGATGGCGTCGTCGGCGCATACGATATCGCAGTTCCGGATCTCTACGTCGCGGCAATGATCGGGATCGATGCCGTCGCAGTTGGGGACTTCGAGGAAGTTACGAATTCTGACGCCGTCCACGAGGACGCGTTCGCAGCCGAGCAGATGCATGCCCCACTCCGGCGAGTGGCCGAAGGTGATGTCGGTGATTTCAAGGTCCATGCAGCGCTGGAGGTGAAACATACGGGGGCGGAACTTCTTCGGCTCCCAGCGTTCGTCTTTCTGGGAGAAGGTGGTCATGAACTGCATGGCCTGGCCATCGATCATGCCGGTTCCGCTGATCTTTAGGCCCCTGGCTCTGTCGCTGTTGAGCAGTCCGAGGTGGCCGTTGTAGTCCGCAGGATCGGGGTTCGCGAGGAGCATGGCATCGTCGGCGAGATGGAAGTTCACGTTGCTCTTGAGTACGAGGGCTCCGGTGAGGAAGCGCTTGCCGCCGGGGATGAGGATGCGACCGCCGCCGTTCTGTGCGGCTGTGTCGATGGCGCGCTGGATGGCGGCGGTATCGACGGCGATGCCGTCACCGATTGCTCCGAAGGTGCGGACGTCGTAGTCGATGGGAGAGGTAGGGAAGGCGAGGGCAGGAGTGGAGAGAAGGCTTGCGGTGGTCCACAGGAAGTGTCGTCGCGAGATCAAATGAGTTGTACCCATGATCTGTTCACCGGCAGGTTCTTACTGATCCGGGGGAACAGCAGCTTGATTTTTAGTGGAGGTTAGAAATGGAGGCGCGGGTCGGGATCGAACCGACGCATAAAGGTTTTGCAGACCTC
This sequence comes from Granulicella tundricola MP5ACTX9, assembly GCF_000178975.2. Classification (NCBI taxonomy): domain Bacteria; kingdom Pseudomonadati; phylum Acidobacteriota; class Terriglobia; order Terriglobales; family Acidobacteriaceae; genus Granulicella; species Granulicella tundricola. Next base: position 2,039,604 of record NC_015064.1, read on the forward strand.
TCCCTTACCACTTGGGTACCGCGCCTTGGGTTGCTGATTTGATTGTAGGTTATGTTTGGTGCAGATGGTGGGCTGATGTTTTTGGAGCGGGAGACCGGGGTCGAACCGGCGACATCTTCCTTGGCAAGGAAGCACTCTACCACTGAGCTACTCCCGCTCTCGTGCCTCTGCAACTATAGCAAAGAACGGGGCTCTAAAGCAATGTTGCGAGCGCATGTAATGAGGTGCGTTGCCGCCTGCTATTCTTCCCGCAGCCATGACGACCTCAGCCGAAGTAAAGACACGTCCCACGCCTAACGTTGTCGGCGCGACTACCGCGCTGGTGCTGCTGACCGCGCTGAACTTCGTGAACTATATCGACCGGTATATTCTGCCGGGTGTACAGGAACAGGTGAAGGGCGAGTTCCATATCAGCGACGGGCAGATTGGCTCGCTGACGCTGTGGTTCATGATTGCGTACATGGCGGCCTCGCCCATCACGGGATGGCTGGGAGACAGGTTTCCGCGTAAGCCGATGATCGTGGTGGCAGCGCTGTTCTGGTCCGGGATCAACCTGCTGACGGCTACGGTGCATTCGTATGGCTCGCTGAATATACGGCACGCGGCGCTTGGAATCGGGGAGGCCAGCTTTGGGATCTTCGCCCCGGCGATGCTGGCGGACTTCTATCCGGAAGACCAGCGAAACAGGGTGCTGACGATCTTCAACATCGCGGTGCCGGTGGGCGCTGCGCTGGGATACCTGATCGGCGGGACGGTGGGCGAGCACTTTGGCTGGAGGATGAGCTTTACGGTTTCGGCCGTGCCGGGGATCATCATCGCGCTGCTGATTGCTTTCTTCATGAAGGAGCCGGAGCGCGCTGGAAGCAAGGACGATAAGGCGAAGGTGGAGAAGGGAACTGTGCTTTCGCTGGTGAAGAATCCGGCGTATCTCTGCTCGATCCTGGGGTATGCGGCGGTGACGTTTACGCTGGGCGGAATCTCGTGGTGGATGCCTTCGTTTCTGCAACGCGTGGATGGGCGGAGTATGTCGTCCGCCGGGTTCATCATGGGGGCGATTACGGTCGTGACGGGGTTGCTGGGGACGATCTGCGGTGGCGTGGTAGCGCAGCGGTGGTCGAAGAAGAATCCGGCGGCGCTGTACCTGGTGCCGATGTGGGGCGCACTGCTGGCGTTCCCGCCGGCCATGTGCTGTTTCTTTGGGCCGAAGGCGCTGATTCTTCCAAGCCTGGCGCTGGCGATCTTTCTGATCTTCCTGGGGTCGGGGCCGGTGAATGCGGCGACCGTGAATGCAGTCCAGCCGAATGTGCGGGCTACGGCGCTGGCGGGGCAGTTGCTGATGATTCACCTGCTGGGGGATGCGCCTTCGCCGCGGATTATCGGAGTGGTGAGCGATCACTCGAATCTGGCGATGGGGTTGGGGTCTACGCTGGTGACCTTGCTGATTGCGGCGGTGATCTTTTTCATCGGATCACGGTATGCGAAGCCTTTGCAGCATGAGGTTGCATAAAGATGAGACGCTAGAGGCTGATGACGCCTTGGCTTGAGATCGCAGTGCGACTGGCGGCGTGGGCCGTTGCGCTTTGCTGGGCGGCGAAGCTTGCCGCTGCGTTGTGGGGTCTCCGTGGCATCGCCGATTTGCTAGGGGCTGGGTGGGACCGGATGCCTCTGGGAGAGCCGACAATTACCGTGGTCGTGCCGGCTTGCAATGAGGAGAGGGATGTCAGAGCCTGCCTGGAGTCGCTGGTTGGGCAGGACTATGTGGGGCTCGACGTTGTGGCGTTTAACGATCGCTCGACAGATGCGACGGGCGCGATCATGGATGAGCTTGGGGGACGTTATCCGGGGAGGCTGCGGGTGATCCACGTTGAGGCATTACCGGATGGATGGCTGGGGAAGACGCATGCGATGGCTTCAGCAGCTTCCAGCACTTCAAGCGACTACGTATTGTTCACGGATGCGGACGTAGTCTTTCGGGGGGATGCGCTGAGGCGGTCCCTGGCGTACGCAGTGGAGAGTGGGGCAGACCACTTGATAACGCTGCCGACGACGATCATCAAGCGATGGGATGAGGCGGCGTTGCTGGGGTTCTTCCAGATCCTTGGACTGTGGGGTGCGCCGCTTTGGCGGGTGGCCTCGGCCCGGTCACGGGTGGCGATTGGGGTGGGAGCTTTCAACCTGGTTCGGCGGACGGCCTACGAACAGGTTGGAGGTTTTGCGGCTCTGCGGATGGAGATCGTAGAGGACCTTGGGTTGGGCAAGCGAATCAAGCAGGCGGGGCTGAAGCAGAGGGTGGCGTTTGGTCGAGGGCTGGTGAGCCTGCATTGGGCCGCGGGTGCGAATGGGATTGTGAACGTGATGACGAAGAACGTGTTTTCCGTCTTCCGATTCAACGTGGCGTTGATGCTGGTGACGTGCGGCTGGCTGGTGGGATTTTCTATCGTGCCGTACGTTGGTCTGTTCTATCTGCCGGTGCTGGTGCCGAGTTTACTCATGGTGGGATCGGTGTTTGGTTTGTATGGGCTGATGAGCCGGCACTCGGGGATACCCGCACGGAATGCGGTCTACGCACCGTTTGCCGCAGTGATGTTTGTGTATACGATGCTTCGGTCTACGCTGATTACACTGAGGCAGGGTGGTGTGATCTGGAGGGGAACGTTCTATCCACTTGGTGAGTTAAAGAAGAACGCCGCTCCTCTGCGGTGAGGAGCGGCGCTCGATTTGTAATTCCGGTTACTGAATGACTGCGAAGATGGGCGGCTCTACCGGCTTCTTTGTCCCGTCTTCTACCGCATCTGCGTGGATGGTGTTCGGATTGACGGGACCGCCGGCTGAAGGTGCGCCGTGGGAGCCTCCTCCGTTGCCGCCGGAGTGACCGTAACGGCGCTGCACGTAGTTATCCAGGATCACCTGGAACTCCTCCACGATGCGGTCGCCCTTGAGGGTCGTGGCGAACTCGCCGTCAATGTAGACGGGGGCCTTGGGGTCCTCGAACGTGCCTGGTAGGGAGATCCCGATGTTGGCGTGCTTGGACTCTCCCGGGCCGTTGACGATGCAGCCCATGACGGCGAGCTTGAGCTCTTCGACGCCGGGGTAGGCCTGCTTCCACTCGGGCATGGATTCTACGAGATAGTTCTGGATGCGCTCGGCGAGCTCCTGGAAGTAGGTGCTGGTGGTGCGGCCGCAGCCGGGGCAACTGGTGACCTGAGGCATGAAGCTGCGGATGCCGAGCGACTGGAGGATCTGCTGACCGCAACGGACTTCTTCGGAGCGGTCTCCGCCCGGTGTGGGGGTGAGGGAGACGCGGATAGTGTCGCCGATGCCGGAGAGGAGCAGCGGCGAGAGGCCGGCGGTGGAGGCGACGATACCCTTCATGCCCATGCCGGCTTCGGTTAGGCCGAGGTGGAGGGCGTGGTCGCAGCGCTTGGCGAGTTCTGTATAGACATCCACAAGGTCACGGACGCCGGAGACTTTGGCGGAGAGGACGATCTGGTCGCGGCGGAGACCGTAACGCTCGGCTGCTGCAGCGTTATCGAGCGCTGAGACCACCATGGCTTCCATCATGACGTCGCGTGCGTCCAGAGGATTGGCGGACTTGCTGTTCTCGTCCATCATGCGGGTGAGGAGAGCCTGATCGAGCGAGCCCCAGTTGACACCGATGCGGACGGGCTTCTGGTTGTCGACGGCGCATTCCACCATGGTGCGGAAGTTGTCGTCGTCCTTGCGGCCGATGGACACGTTGCCGGGGTTGATGCGGTACTTGCTAAGGGCGCGGGCCATGGCGGGGTATTTGCGCAGGAGTTGGTGGCCGTTGTAATGGAAGTCGCCGATGATGGGGGTATTCCAGCCCTTGGCCTGGATGCCCTCGATGATGTAGGGCACAGCCTTGGCGGCATCGTCGTTGTTGACGGTGATGCGGACCATCTCAGAGCCGGCACGGGCGAGCGCGGCGATCTGCTGGACGGTGCTTTCGATGTCGGCCGTATCGGTGTTGGTCATGGACTGCACGACGACGGGTGCGCCGGAGCCGACGATGACTCCACCTACGTTGACGTTGACGGCATTTCTACGCGTAATGGAAGGCATAAGAGTGGTTTAAGTTTACCACCGGGGGTGCGGTACACTGGCGGGAGTGGCCCGGTAGCTCAGTTGCATAGAGCAGCGCACTCCTAACGCGAAGGTCGCAGGTTGGACTCCTGCCCGGGCCACCATAAAATCAACCGCTTGGCGTCGATTCGTCATCTTGATGGATGAAGCTCCGGTGGGGCGCTGAACACCATAAGAACCGCTGAGAGCATGCCCGAAGACTCTTCTCAGGTTGGAATGGGCCTGTCTCGCTCATGTCACTTCAGCAGTGGGCTCCATCGTCATCGAGGGGACCTGCAATGTATCCCTGGAGACGACTGTTTCCCCTTTTTCGAAGGTCTCATCACGCAGGAGCCGATCGGTGATCTCCTGCGAGACACAGGTGATCGCTTCCACATTGCCGTCAGTTCCGAACATCGGGCCGTAGTTGACGAGCCAATGGCGGAGGATACCGGGAACCGACGGGACGGCGCAGCTCAGTTCATGATTTTCAATGCTGAAGCCTGCCCTGACCTTGTCAAAGAGGGCTTTGAGTCCGGGCGTGCCCGGAAAGATATCCAGGATGCACATGCCAACCAACGCGGATGCTGTCTGTCCGGTGAAGTGAGCCAGTTTATTGTTGACTCTCAGCACTCGATAGTCTGCTGCGTCGATAAGACACATACCTACCGGCGCCGTGCGATAGATCGTGTCGAGTTCCGCCCATTGACGGTAGAGTTGGTCTTCCCGCGATTCGCTGACCTGCCTGGCGAGGACCCGGTCGGTCGCATCGGATGCCTGAACCATGATGCCGAAGACCTCTCCAACTTCGTTTCGAACTGACTGATAGATGAAATCAACGTAGATGTCTTGCGTCCTGCCCGTATCTTCATGGCGAAGGTTGCCGAGGACCTCAACTCCGACATGAGCCGTTCCGGTTCGATAAACCTTGTCGAGCAGCCCGAAGAAGGGTTGTCCTTTCAGCTCCGGCAGCGCTTCACGGATCGGTTTGCCAAGCAGACTCTTTGACGTGGTACGGCCCAGGAGCCGAACGTACGGTGGATTGATGAAAGTAACCAGATGCTCTTGCCCCTCCAGCATCAGGATTGGTGTGGGCACCTGCATCAGGAAGTCTTGAAAGTGTCCGCCGCCTGTAAATTCGAAGGGAGACTCCAAGGTCGGTGAGATAGCGGCATACCCCTGGTCGGCGTCCGATTCCATGAGGTGTGAAAACAAACCCAGCGCCTTCAGTTGCGCGGTTGTGACGTCGATTGCGATCCAGCGCTGAGGGAATACGGGCTGGCTGATCGACTGAAGAACCGTCACGACCACAGCCGTCGTATCCTCGTGGAACAAATCGGCGTTAATGACGGATTTCAGAAACTCATCTTCATCCTCGAAGATGGTAACAAGTGGTCTCTCAAGGTTGAGTGACAATCCTGGCCGCACCATCTCACTCATGACCATGAATCGTCCGCTTGCCGTTTCATTGAAAGCTAAACGTATCTTCATCGGCTTTCTTCCTCGTCAGGCAAACTATTTTTGATGGGATGACGAGCGCACAACGTTTAAGTCAGGGCGTCGATCTCTTAGGCATCGCTCGATGGAACGGCCTCTTGAACCTGCATCTTCAATCTGAACTTGCGCTGATTCCTCGCTGAGATTACCGAGACGAGAGTTTGGAGGGAAGCAATGGTGCGGCCTTGCACACCATTAATCAACTCTGCGTCCTCAGGGCTGACTTGCAGGACAAACAAGGTGATGTCGTTGGCGGAGGTAACCTTCACGTTCACACGCTCGGGGCGTGTTACGAGGGATCGAGCGACGTCATACAACATCGTGCTCGTGGAATCTATCACCTGTTCGAAAGTCTTCGTCGTGCTCCTGGCTGCGTGGCTTTGTTGACTGGACGTTGTCATCGCGTTTCGTCACCTCTTCCTTCCGATGCAGATGATCAGCAGGTTATCCGACGGGGGCACATTTAGCTACTAGATTCAGCAGTGATTGGGAAGGGGCCATCGCGCCTGTCAAGATACTTCAATGATTTGCGGTAATGAAGGAGCATCCCAAAATGGGCTTGCCACAAAGATCGTTTATCTCGCTGTGGGCTCAAGCCATCCACATCTGAGCATTGTGTGGCCACGTAAAAATCGTGCGGTCATAAGACCGCATGCGCCGAACATAAACGCTTCTGCTTTCAAGCTTTGGGTGAGGTCTAGGTGGGAGTGCGGAGCAGGAAGTAGGCCCCGGCGAAGGTGAAGAGTAGATCTGGCGTCCAGGCGGCGAGCATGGGGGGCAAGGTGTTCACGTTGCCCATGGCTTCAAATAGGCTCGACACTCCCAGATACACGACGGCCAGCAGAATCGCGATGGCGAAGCCTGTGACCCCGCCTCGCTTGCCGCTGGAGAGCGCAAAGGGGATGGCCAGAATCGCCATGACCAAGGTAATGGCCGGATACGCCAGTTTGCGGTTGAGCTGTACAGAGAGCCGCATGGTATTGAAGCCCGACTGGCGAAGATCCGAGATGTAGCTGGAGAGTTCTCCGAAGCTCATCTGCTGGGATTGGCGATCTTCTTTCTTGAAGTACTGCGGCTGCTCGTGTATCTCAGGGAAGTTGGCCAGGGTGAAAGGCTTGTAGGTATCGGCCACCTCTCCGGAAAAGGTGCGCGACCAGCCGTTCTCAAAGATCCACTGGTTGACGTTCGAGTCCCACTTGGCTGATTCCGCGAAGATGCGGCGGGTGAGGGTAAAGGTCGCGGGATCGAACTCGAAGACGGTGAGATTGGCGAAGGCGTCGTGGTCAGGGTCGAAGAACTGGTAGTAAAAGATGCGGGCGGGCTGCTTCGCTGTATCGCCGATGTGAACGACCGCTGGTGCGATGGGAGCCCAGCTTCGCGACTGTGCCAGGCTGATGGGATCGAGGACGGTCTGGCCGGAGATCCATTGGCGGTCTGGGCGCAGGAAGGTCTGGGCGGGCTTGCCCTTGATGACGGAGCGGAGGGCTTCCTGGCGGCGATTGGCCTGCGGCAGATAGAACTCGTCGAAGGCGAAGAGCGAGCAGGCGATCACGGCGGTCAGGACGAGGACGGGGGTGACGACGCGATAGAGCGATACTCCGGAGGCCTTCATGGCGGTGAACTCGGAGGTCTTGGCGAGGGAGCCGAAGGTGACGAGGACGGCGACGAGGACGCAGAGAGGCGTGACGTTGTAGAGGATGTAGGGGATGAGGTTGAGGAGATAGTCGCCTACGGTGACGAAGGCGATGCGGTTGCGGATGATGTCTCCGATGAGCTCGAAGAAGGTGAAGATGAGGAAGACCATGGAGAAGGCGGCGAGGACGAGCGCGAAGGTAGCTCCGAACTCACGCATGATGTAGTCGTCCAAAATCAAAGGAAAGCGGATGTGCAGGAGAGAGCGCAGGCGTTGAGGGATGGAATTAGAAAGATCGTTCTCTTCACCCTGGCCGGGGCGGTAACGCTCAAAGGCGCGGGAGATGGTTGAGCCGATCGAGGAAAAGATTGAGAGCGCCACGCCGCCGCGGGAGAGTTGCTGAAGGAGCAGGGCACCGAAGGCGGCGAAGATCAGGTTCGCTCCCCAGACGCCGAGGACCGGCGGCAGCTTGCCCTGGTTGGCAAGGGCTACGCCAACGGATGAGAGGAAGTAGTAGACGAAGACCAGCAGGATAGTGAGGACGAAGCCGGTGGATTTGCCACCGCGCTTTGAGCTCAGGCCTAGTGGAACCCCGACGAGCATGAGGACCAGGCAGGCGAAGGGGTAGGAGAAGCGCTTGTTTAACTCGATCTTGTACAGGCGTGCGGCGCGGACGTCGTGCTTGGGGCCCGGGGCGGCGGCCTGGTTGCCGCGTTGGATGAGCTCTGGGAGCGACAGGGCCAGGATGGGGGTGTCGGAGCGGGAGAGGTGCGCGTCCTCCTGGGCTCCGGTCTGCATGGGGATGTCGGTGACCTGGAAGGTGGAGATGTTGTACTGGTTGGCGTCTGTGGGGGAGATCTGGTGCTGGGCGCCATCGGTCAGGTGGAGGTTCAGGTTGCCGGGGCCGGCTGAGGTGACGAGAGCCTGATCTGCGGTGGTGATCTTGGGTGCCGAAGGTTCTGTGAGATCGGCGACGAAGACGTGACGCCAGAGCGCCGCACCGGAGCCGGGGCGGACGTCCTGCACGTAGAGCACGATGTTCTTGAAGTCTTCGTCGAAGACCCGCGGCTCTACCTCAAAGGAGGCCTGGGAGTACTTGAGGGAGTTCTCCAGCGCAAGGAGGTTGGCGGCGGATCGAGGGGCAAGGTAGAGGGAGTTGAAGAGACCCAGCGCCAACGCACCGATCGAGACTAGGGACACGATGCGGACGAAGTCCAGCGCACCCATGCCGGAGGCGCGCATGGCGGTAATCTCGGAATCTGCGGCGAGGCGGGAAAGGCCCAGCAGAATGCCGACCAGGACAGCCATGGGGATGGTGACGATGAGGGCTTCGGGAAGGAAGTAGGCGATGAGGCGGGCTACATCCGAGAGCGAAGCGGAGTTGCGGACGACGATCTCGAGGATCTTGCCAAGGCGGCTGGTGAAGAGGACGAAGGTGAAGAGAACGCCGCCGAGCAGGGCGTGTGAGAGGACCTCGCGGAGGATGTACCGGGTAAGAAGACGCATGAGCAGGTGCTACATGGATTGTAGCTGGTCCGGCTCCTCAGCTTTTGGCGAGGGAGTTCCATATCTCTTCCTCGACCGGAATGCCGAGTCGAAGATTTTCTTCGCGTAGGCGGAGGGTTTCTTCGCCGGGGTAGCGTGGGGGACGGCTGGGGTCTATCGGGGTGGCGGATTGTAGGTCCGCGATGGCCTGGGTGGCGGTCTGAGCCAGGGCTTCGGGGTCTGTGATGTGCGTGGGGTCTATGGCCAGGAAGAGCTGGGATAGCCCTGTCTCTTTGAGGGAGTCCGTCTCAATCTGGTGAGTGGCAAGGCCGCCGGAGAGCATAGCCGCAATGAGATCCAGCGTGAGGGAGAGGCCGGAGCCCTTCCAGAGGCCGATGGGGAGGGCCCGGGCGGTCTGCTCGATGGCAGCGGGGTCCGTGGTCATGTTGCCCTGGGCATCGAAGCCGCCGGGGTAGGGAAGTTGTGCTCCGCGTTTGGCGTAGGCGGTCAGGGTGCCGTAGGAGTATTGGCTCATGGCCATGTCGAGCACGATGTTGCGGCCTTCGGGCCGGGGGATGGCCAGTACTAACGGGTTGTTGCCGAGGGTGGGAGCGGACGAGCCCCAGACAGGGAGGTTGGGAAGGGTGTTGGTGAAGGAGATGGCGAAGAGGCCCTGGTCCGCCGCTTGCCAGCCGTAGGTTCCACCGCGCATCCAGTGGTTGGTCTGGGCGAGCGCTACGCAGCCTATGCCGTGGGTGCGGGCGAGGGCGATGGCGCGGGCCATGGAGGCGTGGGCGTTGAGGTTGCCGGCGCCGCGGTTGCCGTGCCAGCGCTCGATGGCCCCGAAGGCGGAGGTGAGGGTGGGCTCGGCGGTGGGGTTGACGACGCCGTTGCGGATGGTGGCGAGGAAGCGGGGGAAGCGGTTTAGGCCGTGGGTGTAGACGCCGTCGCAGGTGGTCTCGGTGAAGAGGCGGGCGCAGAGTCCGGCACGGGCTGGAGTGAAGCCCAGGGGAATAAGGGTGCTGGTGAGGGCTTGTTCCAGGTCGGCGTACGAGACTCTGAGCATGAGGGCCTACTTGGCGGCTTCGAGTGCGGCGGCTTTGCCGTGGTGGAGTTTGGCGGAGGCTTCGTGGGCTTCGCGGGAGTGCTCGGTGGCTTGCTGGGACAGCTCGTGGGCGGTGAGGTGATCGCCCTTTCCGTGAGCGGTTGCGGCTGCGGTGTGAGCGTGTGCTGCGAGGTTGTGAAGTTCTGCTACGCGGTCGTGAGTGCTCTGGGGCATTTTGGTTCTCCTGCAGGGTTGGATGCTGGAATCGACCCCTGGACCGCTACCGGGGGGGCGATCATGGGTCACCGAACGAAATGGAGACCTTCGCCTCTCCAAGCGAACTACTGAGGTTCTTCGCTGCGCTCAGAATGACCCTTCATTTTTAGCGGCCCATCCAGCCTCCGTCGACGGTCAGGACGGTTCCGGTGACGTAGTCGGAGGCGCGGGAGGTGAGGAAGAGGGCGGCTCCGGCCAGGTCTTCGGGCTGGCCCCAGCGACCGGCGGGGATGCGCTCGAGGATCTGGCGGTTGCGGGTCTCGTCGGCCTGGAGGGCTTCCGTGTTGGTGGTGGCGAAGTAGCCGGGCGCGATGGCGTTGACCTGGATATTTTTCGGGGCCCACTCGTTGGCAAGGGCCTTGGTGAGTTGTGCGACGCCGCCCTTGGAGGCTGCGTAGGCGGGGACCCGGATGCCGCCCTGGAAGCTGAGCAGGGAGGCGATGTTGAGGATCTTGCCCGGTGCGCTGCGAGCAATGAGGTCTTTGGCGACGAACTGGCTGAGCTGGAAGACGCTGGTGAGGTTGACCTGGAGGACCTGCTGCCAGGATTCGAGGGTGGTGTCTTCGGCGGCGTCGCGGTGGATCGTTCCGGCGTTATTGACGAGGATGTCTACCTTTCCGAATTTGGCGTGGACTTGTGCGAAGAGGTCTTCGGGGCCGGTGGTGCTGGAGAGGTCGGCTCGGAAGTCTGCGGCTTGTCCGCCGATGGCTTCTGCGGTTTCTGTGGCGGGGCGGCGGTTGCCGTGGCAGGCTACGGTGGCTCCGGCCTGCGCGAGCGCGGTGGCGATGGCGGCTCCGAGGCCGCTGGCGGAGCCGGTGATGAGGGCTACTTTGCCGTCGAGGCGGAAGGATTGGGGGAGGGTGCTTGGAGAGGGCATAGGTCTTCAGGGTAATGCATGGGGTGTCGAGGATCTGTGGCTTGGAGAAACCCACGTCCGGGAATCCGGACGTGGGGCACCCAGTCGTGGCGGGATCTATGCGATGGCTACGGTCATCTGGAGTTCTACGAGGGCGTTGCGGGGGAGGGCGTTGACGCCGAGGGCCGCGCGGACGTGGCGGCCGGGTTCGCCGAAGATTTCTACGAGGAGGTCTGAGGCTCCGTTGATGATTTTGGGAGCGTCGGGGAAGCCGTTGACGGCGTTGACGTAGCCGTTGAGGCTGACGATCTGCTGGATTTCGTCCAATGACCCGAGGTGGCGCTTGAGGACGGTGAGGTGGCTGAGGACGCAGGCTCGGGCGGCTGCATAGCCCTCTTCAATGCCGGCGTCGAGTCCGGCGGTGCCGGTGATGAGGCCGTCGGTGTTTGACGAGACGACACCTGAAAGGAAGACCATGTTGCCGATGGTCTTGGCGGGGACGTAGTTGCCGCCGGGTGCGGGATGTGCGGGGAGGGTGAGGCCTAATTCTGCGAGGCGGGCTTCGATGCTCATGCGGGTGAAGGGCTCCTTCGAGTCAGTCGTTCTACAGGTCCAAGGGTAACGTAACGAGGCCCTCATAAATTTCATTCGTGGCGGGCCTAACCTCGGTCTCCGTTTCGCGTCAGTCCTGTAGTATCCCTACAAATCTGTGTCATGCCGAGGTATCCATGCGAGCAGCCGTTGCCCTCTTTGCGTTTTTGACCGTCTCGTCGCTGGCCCAAGCCCCGGCTGCGTCCAAGTCGTTCGTGATCGCGGATGTTCATGTCAGCCCGTTCAATGCGAACCCGTTTATGCATGGAAACTCGACCCAGGGGGATCGTTACTTTCTGACGCAGGCCTCGATGCTGGATCTGATTGCGACCGCGTATGGGGTGGATGCAGCGAACGTGCAGGGAGGGCCGACGTGGCTGGAGCGCGATCGTTACGACCTTCGCGCGAAGGTTCCTGCGAAGATCACGCCGGACGACATCAAGCTGATGCTGCGTGGGATGCTGGCCGAGCGTTTTCACCTGGTGGTGAAGGCTGGGAGCGCTCCACTGCCGGCGTATGTCCTCACGTCCGAGGCAGGAAAACCGAAGATTAGGGAGTCAGAGGGCACCGACGAAGGGCGTTGCATGCCCGCGCCTCCGCCGCCGAACCAGCCTGCCGGCGCACCGTCCTACCGAATACTGAACTGCAAGAACATGGCCATCCCGGCCCTTGCGGATACGATCCACCTTTTTGCGGGAGACTACCTGGGGCAGCCGGTCGTGGACGAGACCAGGCTTGCCGGAACGTATGATTTCACGCTCAAGTGGTCTGGCAAGGACCAGCTTGAAAAGCAGGGAGCCGATGGCATCTCCATCTTTGCCGCCATGGAGAAGCAACTGGGGCTGAAGCTGGAGCTCAAGACTGCGCCGCGTCCGGTCTTCCAGGTTGCGAGTGTCGATGAGATTCCTACGCCGAACGCGGCCAATATCGCGGAGGCTCTGCCTGAGCCGCCTGCGTCGCCGTTTGAGGTTGCCACGATCAAGCCCAGTACCCCGGGTGCGGAAGGGTATGGCCGGATTACGGGCGACCAGATCGAGACTCGTGCCATCCCGTTGATGTTTCTGATTCGCTTCGGCTGGGACCTGAACCCGAACAACAAGGAGAGCGTCGTCAACGCTCCTGCGTGGCTGGACAGCACGAAGTTCGACATTGTGGCGAAGGCCGGAGCCAATGTGCGGGTGGACAAGTTCGCGTCTGGCAACCTGATCAACTATGAGGATCTACGCAACATGGTTCGAGCGATGGTGGCGGACCGTTTTCAGATGAAGTGGCACATGGAGGATCGGCCCATTACGGCCTATACGCTGACGGCGATGAAGCCGAAACTAAAGCCGACGACTGACCCCACCGAGCGGACCAAGTGCAAGGAAGGTCCGGGTCCGGATGGGAAGGACCCGCGGGTTACGAGTTCTGTCCTGAACCGACTGGTCACCTGCCAGAACATGACGCTGGCGCAGATTGGCGATGAGTTACAGCGTGTGGCCAACGGTTATATCTACAACACTGTCGTGGACGGGACCGGGATCAAGGGGTCGTATGACTTCACGCTGAGCTTCAGCTCTGCGGATAAGGTGCAGCCGGGGGCTGGCGATGCGGCGGTCGGCTCCGATCCGAACGGTGCGTTGTCGGTGTTCGATGCGGTTAGTCGGCAACTTGGGTTGAAGTTGGAGAAGACGAAAAGGCCTTCTCCGGTGCTGGTGATCGATCATATTGAGGAGACGCCTACGGAGAACTGAGGCGTCTCCTGGACCGCAGGTTCGAGAGGTAATGACGCAGTGCGGTGAGAGTGCTTGGAATGCCCACCCTTTCAAGTGGTGAAAGGATGGGCATCATCAGGTGCTATTTACAGTTTCGCAGTCTCGCGAACGCCGTACCGCTCCGCCGAATGCTTGTGAGAGAGGTTGGGTGCCAGTGCGATGCGGGCCGCTTCAAATTTGTCCCAATCGGCAATGTTGGGCAGCGCAGGGATCGTCACTAACTCACCGCGATCGAAGGCCACCAGGGATGCGTCGACCATCTCCTCCGAACTCATGACAATCTCTGAGGGAAGGTTTTGATGGCCTCCAACTCCGGCACGATCCCAGAACTCTGAGGCCGTTGCACCGGGCAGCACTGCCTGCAACTGTATGCCCTTGCTTGAGACTTCCTTATGAAGGGATTGCGTCAAGTTAAGCACGAAAGCCTTGGTGCCGCTGTAAACACCATTTAACAGCTCTGGATTCAATGCGACGATCGAGGCGATGTTGATGATGGCGCCGTTCTTACGTTCCAGTAGGCCGGGCACGACAGCCTTGGTGAGCCGCAAGAGCGCCGTGATATTCAGTTCAATCATATTTTCCATCTCGTCCACGTTGGAATCGAGCAGGGTAGAGACACCGCCGAAGCCAGCGTTATTGATGAGGGTCGTGATGGAAGTGTCTGTCTTCAGACGCTCTTCAATCTTGCGAAGATCGGCTTTGTTGGTGAGATCGGCAGGGAGTGCTTCTACCTTACGACCGGTTGCGGCGGATAGTGAGGCCGCAAGCTCGTTCAACAGCTTACCGTTGCGAGCGATCAGGATGAGATCGTAGCCGCGTTTGGCGAGACGGTCTGCGTAGACGGCACCAATGCCGGTGGATGCTCCCGTGATCAGGGCTGTGCCTTTTGAGGAAGTGCTTGGATTCGACATGCTGGATCTCCTTGAAACTGAATGTGGACCGCGTGAGCGGCTCAGTTCATAGGAGTAGACCGGTTGGTTATTAGATTCAAAGAATCTGATGTTGCCTTACCTTCTTCTTATTTCTTCAAGACGATATCGAAGATGAAATGCTGAAAATTCCTCAGTGGGCTGCTGTCCTGCTCGGCTTTCATGCGCACCAGTGCGCCTTCGTAGCTGTTGAGGATGAACTCCGCAAGCGCATCGGGCTTGGTGGACTTTGCGAGGTCGCCACGCTTGATTGCCTGGCGAAGCACGTCCGCGATTCCATGCTGCCAGCCCGCATACATCGATTGAAGCTGGGCCTGTAGCTTCGGGATGTGGTCCGCGATCTCAAGACTCATCGCCCCGACGAGGCACCCTGCGCCCTCTCCCGGCTCTCCGTAAATGGAGATCAGTTCTTCAAAATAAGTTCGCAGCCGCTCCAGCGGAGCAATCGAGGTATCTCCGAGGACGCGCTGCGCCCGTTCTCCTTCTCCCTTGGCATACCGGTCGAAGAGCTCGCTGACAAAAGCCTCTTTGCTGGAGAAGTAATGGTAGAAGGAACCCTTTGGCACATGGGCAAGGTCCAGTACCTCTTTGACGCCGGTCGCGGTGTAGCCAGTGGTGCGGAGTTGCCTGAGACCGACTTCGAGAAGATGTTCGCGGGTTGTCGAGATGGTGGCCACAGACTCAATAGTAGACTAGTCGTCTATAAGCTTGCGTCGGGTGCAGTCTTAGCGCGGTGGTCTTGCCCCTCAAACTTCGAGTCCTGATTGTTTGCTGGAGCGATCATTGCTGTTCTACAGCGGAGCGGATGGAAAGCAGGGGCGTTGATACACTGGAGCGATGTTTGCTTGCGGTGGGTGGTTTCGGGGTGGTCGGGTCTGGGTGCTGGGGCTGGCGGCGGTGCTGCTTTGTCCTCGGGCGGAGTATGCGTATTCGGTGCAGACGCATGAGCAACTGATCGATCTGACGTGGAAGCCTTCGATCGTGCCGCTGCTGATGAGCCGGTTCCCGAACCTTACGCCGGCTCAGCTCAACGAGGCGCATGGGTATGCGTATGGCGGGAGCGCGATCCAGGATCTGGGGTACTATCCGTTCGGCAACGAGTTCTTCAGCGATCTGCTGCACTATGTGCGGACGGGCGACTTTATCCGGAGTCTGCTGCGGAATGCGAAGACGCCGGATGAGCTGGCGTTTGCGATTGGGGCGCTTTCACACTATGTGGGCGATACGACGGGACATGCGCAGGCTACGAATGTGGCTGTCGGGATGGAGTTTCCGAAGCTGGCCGCGAAGTATGGGCGCTCCGTGACGTACGACGAGAATCCACACGCACATGTGCAGGTGGAGTTTGCGTTCGATGTGAATGAGATCTCGAAGCACCGGTTTGCGCCTTCGGCCTATCTGGCTAAGGCTGGACTGGGAGTGTCGATGGACCTGCTGGGGCGTGCGTTCTTCGAGACGTATGGGTTGCGGCTGAAGGATGAGATTGGCAGCGGGAAGCGGCCGCGGATGAAGGCTTATAACTTTGGCGTGCGGCGGTTTCTGCCTCGGATTGCGTATGCGGAGACGGTGCTGCATCGGCACAGTATGCCGGACGATGTGCAGGATGAGGAGTACTGGAAGCTCGAGAATGCGCTGGCTGCGGTGAGCATGGATGACAAGTGGGATCTCTACCGGAAGCATGCGGGAATTGGGACGTACTCGCTGGCGGGGCTGATCTTTGTGCTGCCAAAGTTTGGGCCGCTGGCGATGCTGAAGATCAAGGGGCCTAGCTCGGCGGGCGAGCAGGACTATGTCAAGAGCGTGAACAACTCGGTAACGCGGATGAACAAGGTGCTGGTGGAGTTGAAGGCGGGGGACCTTGCGACGGTGATGAACGATCTGCCGAATCGGGATCTGGATACGGGCTTGAGGTCGGCTCCGGGAACGTACAGGCGGACGGATCTGACGTATGCGAAGCTGCTGGGGCAGATTACGGCTCCGGATCATGGGATCAAGGTGCCGACCGGGCTGCGGGATGATATCCAGGGTTATTATGCCGACGCCAAGGCTCCGAACGCGGCGAAGAAGGATGAGCAGACATGGGCCAAGGTGCAGACGGATCTGGTGACGCTGAAGACGGTGCCAACGGTGGCTGAACCATAGGGTTTGGCGGCGCTTTGGGCAAACGGCTTGAGTTGATAAAGATTGATAAAAGCAATCAAGGCTGATCTGGTCGAGGTGATCCCGATGCGTTGCGGGGATTTATCATGGTGGGGATTGATGAGGGAATATATATGAAGACTGTTGAGATGGCGGATAAGGTTCGGTACTCGCGGATGACGACGGGTGAGTTGCGGGAGACGTTTCTGCTGGAAGAGCTGTTCAAGGCTGGGTCGGTTGAGCTGGCTTATGTGGATCTGGACCGGACCGTGGTGGGTGGGGCGGTGCCTACGATCGCGGCGTTGAAGCTGGAGACGCAGCCGGAGCTTCGGGCGGAGTACTTCTGCGAGCGGCGGGAGCTGGGGGTGCTGAACGTTGGTGGGGCCGGCTCAGTCAGCGTGGATGGGAAGAGCTTTGAGCTGGATAAGCTGGATTGCTTGTATGTGGGCCGAGGCAGTAAGGATGTGGAGTTTACGAGTAAGTCGGCTGAAGAGCCGGCTTGCTTTTATTTGTTGAGTTATCTGGCTCACAAGGAATATCCGACGGCTATGGTGAAGTTCGCCGACCTGGACGGGCTGAAGCTGGGGGCGGTGGAGACTTGTAACAAGCGGACTATTTATAAGGCCATCTATAAGGATGGTTTGCAGAGCTGCCAGTTAGTGATGGGCTTCACGCTGCTCGATCCAGGGAGTAACTGGAATACGATGCCGCCGCATACGCATATGCGCCGGAGCGAGGTTTATCTTTACTTCGATATGGACCCCGCGCACAAGGTGATTCACCTGATGGGGCCGCCGGATGAGACGAAGCATCTGATGGTGTCGGATAAGCAGGTGGTGGTGTCGCCGGGCTGGTCGATCCACTCCGGCGTGGGGACGAAGAACTATACGTTCTGCTGGGGGATGGGCGGGGAGAACCAGGCGTATGACGATATGGACGCGGCTACGATTGCGGGGCTGAAGTAGATGAAGGCTCGGACGGGATTACCGATTGGTGAGCCGGAGGGCGGCGAGACGAGTGTGGTCTCGCCGCGGCATGGAGTGTCTGGCGGGCTGAAGCTGAAGGCTGCGCAGGATACCAAGTGGGACCTGGTGAGCTTGGGTGAGGTGATGCTGCGGTTCGATCCGGGCGAGCAGAGAATTACGCGGACGAGGAACTTTCGGGTATGGGAGGGTGGCGGCGAGTATAACGTCGCGCGTGGACTGCGGCGGTGCTTTGGAAAGCGGACGGCGATCGTCACGGCGCTGGTAGATAATCCAGTGGGACGGCTGCTTGAAGATCTGATGCTGGAGGGTGGGGTGGACCTCAGCCATGTGCTTTGGTCGGCGTATGACGGGGTGGGGCGGGAGTCGCGCAATGGCGTTTATTTTCTGGAACGCGGGCATGGCGTTCGGGCCGGGATGGGGATGATGGATCGGGGGCATACGCCGATCTCTCAACTGCGGGCCGGGCAGGTGGATTGGGATGTGATCTTCGCCCGTGAGGGTGCGCGGTGGTTTCATACGGGCGGGATCATGTGTGCCTTGTCGGCTGAATCTCCCGCGTTTGTGAAGGAAGCGATGGAGGCGGCTAAGCGGAATGGGGCGGTGGTGAGCTTCGATTGCAACTACCGTGCTTCGTTGTGGAAGGAACAGGGTGGCCGGCAGGGTTCGATCGATGTGAACCGCAGCCTGATGCCGTATGTGGATGTGCTGTTTGGGCATGAGGGGGATATTGCGGCGGTGATGGGCGAGAGCTCGCATGGGCCGCCGTGGCATGATGAGGCGAGCTTTGCGGAGATGTCCGCGCGGGTGGTTTCGGAGTTCAAGAACGTCAAGGTGATTGCTACGACGACTCGGCGGCCTAAGACAGCGACGCGCAATGACTGGGCTGCGTTTGGGTATGCAGAGGGCTCGGTTTATAAGAGCAAGGACTACCTGGATCTGGATATTCTGGACCGGGTTGGGGGTGGGGATTCTTTTGCCGCAGGGCTGATCTATGGGCTGCTGAACGGCAAGGGGATGGAGTGGGCGCTCGACTGCGGCGTGGCGCATGGTGCGCTTGCGATGACGACGCCGGGCGATAGCTCGCAGGCTACGCTGGCGGAGGTTGAGAAGCTGATGAGTGGTGGTGGGGCGGGAACACAGCGGTGAAGCAGTGAAGGGCAGTGAGAAGCAGTTTAGTGCAGTGAAAACTAGGAGCGAATGTGAAGAAGGCTGAAGTGTTGTTGGCGATGCAGGAGATTGGGTTGGTGCCGGTGTTACGGGCGGAGTCTGTGGAACGTGCGCTTGCTCTGGCGGAGGCGATCGCCGCGGGTGGGGTGACTTGCCTGGAGATCACGATGACCGTGCCGGGTGCGATGCAGGTGATGCGCAAGCTGGCGGAGACTCGGCCGGATATCTTGATTGGGGCGGGGACGGTGCTCGATCCGGAGACGGCGCGGATGTGCATCCTGGAGGGGGCACAATTTGTGGTGTCGCCTGCTTTGAATTTGAAGACGGTAGAGATGTGCCAGCGGTACTCGATTGCGGTGCTGCCGGGTGCGCTGACGCCTACGGAGATTGTGACGGCGTGGCAGGCGGGGGCGGATGTGGTGAAGGTGTTTCCGGCTAGTGCTATGGGTGGGGCTTCTTACCTCAAGAGCATCAAGGCTCCTTTGCCGCAGGTGGAGTTGATTCCTACCGGTGGTGTGTCTTTGGCTACGGCTGAGGATTTTTTGAAGGCTGGGGCTTTTGCTTTGGGGGTTGGGGCGGATCTTGCGGATGCCAAGTCTGTGGCGGAGGGTCGGCCTGAGGTTGTGACGGAGTCGGCTCGGCGGTATTTGGGGATTGTGAAGACGTATCGGGCTAAGTTGGCGGCTGCGTAACTCGATCTTTAGATGGGGACGAAGCGGGGTTGTGCGAGCCAGAGGATGGGCTGGCGGATGGGGAAGGCGCGTAGGATCTCCGGGCTGGTGGGGTCGGGCTTGAGGGTGCGCCAGAGGTCGGCGTAGGGGACCTGCGAGTAGGCTCGGGCGGCGAAGAGCAGGGCGGGACGGCGGCAGGGAAGCTCGTGGAAGTGGGTCTGGTCGGCGGGATAGGGCCAGGTGGTGGGGTGCTCGATGTAGGGCGCGTGGCGGGAGATGGCGGCGCGCATGCCGGGGCCGTCCTGAAGCTCGTGATCCCAGACGGAGTCGAACTGGGTGGAGAGGAGGACGCAGGCTCCGGCGAGGAGATCCAGGTTCATGAGAGAGTTGCGGAAGGGATCGGGCATTGGGAGTTCGTGGGGGAAGAGGCCGGTGGCTTCGATCTGTGCGCGGATGGTCTGGGACTTGAAGCGGTGACGGTTTTCGGTGAGGATGGCGTCGTTGGCGGTGAGGTGGGCGTAGGCTGCGACCTGCAGGAGCCAGGAGCTGGCGTGGTGATCTTTGGAGTCGCGTGCCAAGAGGGCGGTGCGGGATTCATTGAGCCAGGTGAGGTATTCGGCGAACCAGAGTTTGATCTCGGCTAGCTCAGGTGGGGTGAGGCCGAGGAATGGGAGGGCTACGGCTAGCTCGGCTAAGGGGGCGGTGAGGAGAATGTCATTCTCGTGTTCCGTGAGGGTGGGGAGTTTGGTCTTGGTGGAGACGAACCATGGGGTGAGGTGCTTGAGGGCGGCGCCGGGATAGCTGGGGTCCGGGGTGAGGTAGTTTGCGGCGGCCAGGGCTGGGATGTCGAGGGTCAGGTCCAGGAAGGCTTGAGAGTCTGGGGTGCCGGTTGTGACTGGGCGGGCGAGGGCCTTGGATGCGGCGGCTTGGATGCTGTCGTGATCGATTTCGCGGAGGTTGGGGCGGGTGGTCTGGGCTCGGAGATGCGGGGCTGCAAGGGTGGCTGCGGCGAGTTGGCAGAATGCGCGGCGGGTGGGCATGGGTGGGCCTTTGGATGGCAGAGTAGCATGATCAGGCATGGGCGGGAGCGGTCGGGCTTTGCCCGATGCCCACCCTAATCGCGATAGAGCCGCGATGAGGATGGGGCACACGACATTCGTTCCAACTTTGAGCTTTCAGTCCAAGGGGAGCGGAGTGGGGTGGGGCAGGGGAACTGTGGGGAGGGTGCGGGCGTAGAGGTCGGCGTAGTTGCCTAGGGTGGTGAGGACGCGGATAGGCCAGGCGTCGTCGAGGTGGAGGCGGGGGCCTAGTTCGTGGGTCTGGCCGAGGAGGCGTTGGATGGCAGGGTCTTGAGAGTGCTCGGGGATGTGGGTGATGTTGAGGGCTTCGGCGTTGAGGAGGAGCTGGTTGGTCCAGGTGGCGAGCTGGGTGAGGGTGGGGTCGGTGGAGGCGGGGGCCAGTGGGGCGGAGGCGATGAGGGTGGGGAGGAGCTTGTAACGAGCTGCGGCGCGGCCGTAGTTCTGGCGGGTGGAGGCGAGGCGGGTGAGGTCACCGGCCATGGCGGCGCAGTTGCCGGTGGTGTAGGCGGCGTCCATCTCGCCTTCCTCTGAGAAGGGGTAGGGCAGGAAGTCGAGGTGGTTCTGGGTGAACCAGGTTTTGAGGATGGTCTCGGTTTCTGTCTCGGCAAAGAAGCAGATCTTTTTGCCGGAGAGGGATTTTACGTCGAGCGTGGCGGTGGGGACCATGAAGCCGGTGCCGTCGAGGACGATGGGCAAGCCGAGCCAGAGGCCGGGAGTGGTGGCGTTGGTGAGGTTGAGGCTGAGGGTGGGAGCCAGGTCGGCATGGCGGGCTTTGAGGACGGAGATGGCTTCTGCTTCGTCCGAGACGAGGATGGGCTGGACCTTGATATCGGGGCCGATGGCCAGGGCTACGGCATGGCAGAGTTCGAGGTCGAAGGCTACGCGGGGACCGTGGAGGTCTTCGGTTGTGTACTCTGGCGGCTCCTGGTCGATGGCGCAGCGGAGGAGTTTTGTGGTGCGGATGGTTTCGATGGATTGGGCGCAGGCGGGGAGAGAAAGCGTGGCGAGGATGATGAGGAGTTTGGGGAGCATGAGAGGTGCCTCAGTTGAGGAAGACGGTCGGCTTCGCCGATGCCCACCCTAATCGACGATAAAGCTGTCGATGAGGATGGGGCACACTACGGTGGTGGTTGTGATGAGTTTGCCTACGGGGCCCAGTTGCCGGATTTGGGGTTGCCGGGGGTGGTGTCCGGGCGGGGGTTGAAGTCGGCGGGGATGGGGTTGGGGAGGTTGGCGTCTGTGGGTTTGATGTTCATGACGCTGCAGCCCTTGTAGTCGTAGTGGGGGAAGGCATTGATCTCCGGCACTGGAATCTGGGCGTAGGAGGCTGGGAGCAGCGGGCGTTTGCCGAGGAGGCGGGCGTTTGAGAAGGCGCTGAAGAGATTGCCTATACCTTCCACCTGATCGTCCGCGGGGCCCATGTTCTTTTCGTGGAACTTCTCTACGCCGATGGCGCGGGCCTTCTGCTCATCGGGCAGATCGGCAAGGGGGATGAGGTTGAAGAGGTTGTCGACGAACTTGATGATGGAGGAGTGCTCGGCCGGCTCATGCGAGACAGCGTGGGCGTTGCCGTAGGGCGAGATGAGCAGGAACGGGATGCGGGGGCCCTGGTCGAGCGGCTCCTTGTTGGGTCCGTGGCCGCGGACGTGGGGCTGAGCATGGTCGTAGAGGCCGTCGGACTCGTCATAGGCGATGAGGATGGCGGACTGGGCCCAATAGGGGCTCTGGGTGATGGCGTTGATCTCTTCCGCAAGCAGGGCTTCGGAGAGCTGCGAGTCGGAGTAGCCGGGGTGATCGTCGTTGCCGTTGAAGACAGTGGCGAGGCGGGGATTGGGGTCGAGCGGGTGCAGGCCGCGGATGTTGCCGTAGCCGCCCCGCACGTAGAAGACGCCATTGGGCGGAAGACGGCGGGCGGCGACGTCTTCAAAGAAGTCGTTCAGGCCGTGGATGTGGGTTTCTACTCCGGCGTTGTTGGCGACGTAGCCGAAGTAAGCCGGCGCGTTGTGGTGGGAGACGTATGACTTGTGTGTGACCTGGCCGGCGGGGTCGATGGGCTCGTGGTCATAGCCCTGCTGGTACCAGCCCCACGGGGTGGCGCGGTTGGGGTGGCCGGCGATCTTTTCTATGTCTTCCTTGACGTCGCGGAGGTCGGCGGCGGGGTCATCGTCTGTAGCGGTGGTGGCTTTGGCGTCCTGGCCCATGAAGCTGAGGGGCAGGGCGGCGAAGGTGAAGTTGACGGAGTTGGTTTTGGTCTTGGGGTCGTTGGCCTGCTTGGCCTTGCCGGAGGATTCTTTCTTGATGCCATAGAAGGGCTGGGGATCGGCGAGCATGGGGACGCCGGGGTAGCCAGGGCGCGTGACCTCTTCGGGGTGAAGCATCCACTGGGTCTCGCCAACCTGGCCGGAGATCATGGCGATGGCGTTCGGAGTGGACGGGCCGAGCTCGGTGGCGAAGAAGTGGTCGAAGAGGGTGAAGCGGTCGGCGTAGCGCCAGAGGAAGGGTGCGGTGTCGCAGTCGAGGTGGCCCATGACGAGCTCGCCATACTGCTTGCGCTCGAGCGACGGAAACTTGGAGGGCTTGCCTTCGGAATTGAGGGTGACGCCTTCTTCGGTGAGGGCGAAGCGGTCGTTCTTGGAGAGGTCGGCGGAGTCGAAGTTGAGTTTGGCGTCCATGGCCGTGTGGCTGTGGTTGACGCTGGCGAGATCGGATGGGTAGATGGGGACTGCTTTGCCGTTGGCGTCGGTGATGAAGGGCGGGATGCGGAAGGGAGTGATGGTGCGGACGGTGCCGTCGGTATCGACGAGGGGCTGGGTGAAGCCGGGGATCTCCGCTGCGGGCTTGCTGTAGAGGCCTTCCGCGCCGGGGTAGGAGCCGAAGTAGAAGTCGAAGGAGCGGTTCTCCTGGAAGAGGACGAAGACGTACTTGATGTGCTGGCGGAGGAGTGCGAGCTTCTGGGCTTCGGTGAGGGTGGGCTCGCGTTTGGTGAGGTATGGGCGCGGGGCTGGTCCGGAGGGTGGCGCGGTGGTGAGGGGCTGCTGAGCGTAGGCGGCGGTCGAGAGAAGGAGCGCGAGGGTGGGAAGGGTTTTCGCCATGGGATTGAGTTTGATTCTAGGGATGAGGCCGGGTGAGGGCAAGGAATGAGCCGCGCCTATCGAGTCGTTTGGGTCGGGCGTTCCCCGAAGTTGAGGAAGAGGACATAGGCGCTGAGGACCTCCCACTGGAACATGGGAACGTTCAGGGCGTACTCGAGGCTGAGGTGAAAGAGCAGGCCGGCGATCAGGATGGGGTTGCGAAATCGCTTGAACCAGACGAGGCAAGGGAAGAGAAGCTCGAACGCCATGGCGCACCAGCCGCCCAGCCGCAGGACCCATGCGGTGTGCAGGATGTGCGGGATGGGGAAGCGGCGGACCTCTCCGAGGTTGACGACGTAGTAGAGAGCGGTGCCGTTCCACCAGGTGTTGCCGTGCGCCTTCCACCAGAACGAGGCGAGGTAGAGGAGGGCGAGTTGATATTGGATGAGGCGCAGCGGCCACGGAGAGATCAATCGCGGGACGCTCTCTGACGGTTTGCGATACCTGCGGATGAGGCTATCGAGCGACAGAACCTCAGCCGACGAGGCGAAGATGAGGAAGAAGGCGGCGCTGCGGAGGAAGGTGTCGCCACCATGCAGGATGATGGGGTTTCTCTGGTTGAGCGCGTTCAGGCCAAGGTAGACGATGACACTGCTGACGCGCGTTCCGAGGCCGAGCGTGAGCGTGATGGAGGCGCCGAGAATGAGGTAGTAGAGGGCTGTAACCCAGCGCTCGCTATGGGGTGCCAGGGCGAACAGGTTGAGGCGGAAGCCGGTCTCTGCCTGATCGATGGTGTCCGGGGTGATCCAGCCGTGAACGCCGAACCAGTTGCTCCAATCGCCGTGGAGCAGGAGCAGCGTCGCACAAACGCAGAGGCCGAAGAGGATTCGATAGACGGCGGCGGGCCAGGGTGAGACGGGCTTGAAGAGATATTCAGTCAGGGAGGTTCGAAGGCTGCTGAAGGTCATTTGAGATCCTCAGGCTTGATCGGCAACTGGGCCAGCACGACTGATTTGGCCGCGGCATCAGCTCCGGTGGTGCCGGTCTGGGGATCGATGGGGGATTCGTATTTGACGAGGAGGACGCTCTGCGGAGGATCTGCCGGGTTGAGGTATCGGCGAGCGACGGCTTTGGCGATATCCGGCCAGAGGCCTGAGCAATCGGCGCAGAGGACGCTTTCAGAGAACTTCCGGTAACGCTCTTTGCTGTAACGCTGTGAGAGCGAGAACTCTTCCATGCGGGGGAAGGAGTAGAGCTTGTACTGGCCGCTCCTGGTGACGACGACGGCGCGGAGGTACTGCTCCATGGATTTTGGATTAGGCGCGAACATATCCCAGGTGTCGGTCAGTCCGACACAGCGCATGTAGGGAGCGATGAGTTCGCGTGCCGCGCGTGCAGGGGCGATGTCGAACGGGATGGCGAACAGGAAGAGGGCGAAGGCGTGGAAGGCTACGAAGGCGACGATGAGCTTCTGCCGAATGGGATTCTGTCGTATGCGCTCGCTCTGGCCGATTGAGGAGGGATGGACTCTTCTGTTCACGACTTTCTTCGGCGGCACCATGCGATCAGCTTAGCTGATTTGTTTGAAGTTATTTGTGGCAGGGTTGTCCTGCTGACCATGCA
Organism: Granulicella tundricola MP5ACTX9; assembly: GCF_000178975.2. NCBI lineage: Bacteria > Pseudomonadati > Acidobacteriota > Terriglobia > Terriglobales > Acidobacteriaceae > Granulicella > Granulicella tundricola. Next base: position 2,064,492 of record NC_015064.1, read on the forward strand.
AAACACATTGACATGCCCGGTGATGCTTCCATAGCCTACCCCTATGAGTACACTTCCCAGCCAGATCAGCGATTTGTCCATTGCGGAGAAGGTCGAGTTGCTGGGTGCGCTTTGGGAAGATATTGAAGCGCATGCACCTGCCTTGAGCGACGAACAGGAAGCAGAGCTGGATCGTCGTGTGGCTGAGTATGAACGAAATCCCTCGGATGTGATCCCTTGGGAGCAGCTTCGGGCGGAACTATTCAAGCACTAGCCTTCCACCATGCGTCCGTAGCGAATTCCACAGGGATGTTGTCGTCGCCAATCTCAAAACCGCGGGCTTCGATCTCCGTAAACCAACGGTCGCGTAATGTGTGCGGAAGGGTTTGTCCACACCACGGGCAGTGGCTGATGGCAATGAAGCTACCGCCTCCATCAAGCACCGGAATGCCGTAATCGCGGAACTTGGGCACATAGAGGATTGCGGTTTCTCCTCCAGCGAGATTGCTCGACATCATGGCACAGCAGTGGTCGTTCACGTACACCTCAAGACAATAAGAATAATGCTTGGTAGTCTTCGGTTCCGCGCCCAGCAGTTTCCGAGTGGGAGTCTTAGGGCGGAACTCCCTCAGCGGCTAAAGTCTCTTTTTGGCTGGAGATGACGATGGCGGGACTGAAGTCCCGCCCTTTCAAAGCTCGGGACAAAGCAATGTAGCGCGTTAACTAGTGCATTCAGCAATCATGACGCTTTATTGCGAGTGTATTATCAAGATGTGCTTCCTTTCCTTCTGATTCTGCCCGTCGTGTCGACGCTGGCTGGTGGTTTGCTTGCGTTGCGCTTCAGGCGGAATATGCCGTTGCTCATTGCGGCTGCCGCGGGACTGTTGCTGGGGGCGGCTTTTCTCGATCTGCTGCCGGAGGCGCTGGACCTGGGGGCGAAGCAGCGGCTCGGCGGGGCGGATGTGCTGGGGCTTACGCTGGGGTTCTTCCTGCTGTTTGCAGCGATCGAGAGCGGTCTGGACGCGCTGACGGAGCGAGAGGCTGGCGCGCAGAAGACGCTGCGGCGCGTGGCCGGCGGGCTGCTGGTATTTCACAGCTTTCGGGATGGGATGGCGATCGGGGCGGCATTTGCCGCGTCGCATACGGCGGGGTACGCGGTGGCGCTGGGGATTGGCGCGCATGACCTGGCGGACGGGATGAATACGATCATTCTGACGACGCGTGGCGAGAAGGCTCGGTGGCCGGATTATCTGTTCCTGGGGCTCGATGCGATGGCGCCGTTTGTGGGGGGCTTGCTGACCGTCTGGTGGTTGATCTCGTCGCGAGACGCGGTGATCCTGTTGACGCTGGCCGCGGGGTTCTTCTTGCAGATGGCGACGAGTGATTTCCTCCCGCAGGTGAGGCGGCATGAGGGGAATAGACGATGGTTGCTGGGGGCCGTAGTCGGTGGGGCCGGCGTGATTTATCTAACGAATCGGTTGCTGGCGGGGTAGTAGAGAAGACCCCGGGCTCTTAGCCTGCCAACCATCGCCACGACGAGCCGATCAACCTTTACCTGGCCGAAATCTGACCGTATAGAACCCACCAAACACCGTAAGCACTACACCCCACCAAAACGTAGGATTCAGATTCTGGAGCACCGTGGCAGGGAAGTGCGGATGCCCAAAGTGTTCATAGCTCCCTTGCGCCAGCAGCACGATCCCATACGCGAGCATCAGTATCCCGCAGAAGAACCAGATAGAAATCTCTCCCTTGGTCTTTGCCCCCGGCGATCCTGCCGCTGCCTCATGCGCACTGTGTACCCCTGCACTCATAATCACATGCGGCTTAGGGTCCTGCGTCTCATCAACCATCACAAACCTCCCAATCATTTAGAAAACGCGAAGCGTCCAAAACCGTGCGAAGCAATGCCCGGCCGGCGCTAGGCCGCCTTGGTCTTTGCCTCTAAAAAAACACAATATTCAAAATAAAGAACACTGTAATCACCACAACCGCCCAGAAAATAGGCTTCTCAAACAAGTTCTTCGCCCCATCATCCGGCAGCGGAGTCACCCCATACACCAGGCCGGAGAGCTCCGACATGGGCTGAGCCTTCGTCATCAAGCTGACGATCACCGTCACGACCACACAGATAATCCAGCTCCAAAGCGCACGATAGAGATTCTCCGCCATCGGCTTCGCATCCGCACTCATCGCGATATACCGTAGCGCACCACCGTTCGTCTGCACCCACACAAACATCCCGATCGAAGAAGCCGTCCCCGCCAGCAATCCCCAGAAGCCGCCCGCATGGGTCGCCCGCTTCCATAGCATGCCCAGGATCACCGTCCCAAACAGCGGCGCGATGAAGAAGCTGAACAGCGCCTGCACATAGTCCATGATCGAGTTCGCATTCATCACCAGATAAGCCGTAGCAATCGAGATCAACATCCCAATCACGGTCGACCACCGCCCCATCGCCACATAATGGCTGTCGGAAGCCTTCTTATTGATGAAAGCCCCATAGAGGTCATACGTCCAGACAGTCGAAAACGCACTGACGTTCCCGGCCATCCCGCTCATAAAGCCCGCCACCAGCGCCGTGATCCCCAGCCCCAGCAGCCCCGGTCCGCAGTATCGAATCAGCATCAGCGGAAGCACGTCGTCGAAGCTATGCTGCCCCGTCACCTTCGCCACGGACGCAGGCACCAGGTCGAACATCCGCGACCCATCCGCGTTATGCAGCCCCAGCGCCACCAGCCCCGGCACAATGACGATCAGCGGCACCGCCATCTTGAACGCCGCGCCAATCACCGGAGCCATCTTCGCCGCACGCAGATTGTTCGCACTCAAAACCCGCTGGACGACGAGAAAATCGGTGGTCCAATACCCAAAGCTGATCACAAACCCCAGCCCGAACACGATCCCCGTCCAATGCACGCCCATCGGGTTGTCCTTGAAGCTCCCCAGGGTCGTCCACATATGCGTGTAGTTCGCGTTCCCGATATTTGTCGCAATGTTCGCCTTCAACTGGTGCCAGCCGCCCGCCTCCACGAGCCCCAGGATCGGGATCATCGCCGCACCCGCCCAGATCAGCACAAACTGCAGCACCTCGTTGATGATCGCGGACCGCAGGCCGCCCAGCATCACGTACAGCGCCACCGTTCCCGCACCCACCCAGATCGAAAACGTAATATTCCAGCCCAGCACCGTCTGCATCACCACGGCCATCGCGTACATGTTCACGCCGGACATCAAAATCGTCATCAGCGCAAAGCTCACCGCGCTCACCGCCCGCGCGCCATCCCCGAACCGCAGATGCAGGTATCCCGGGACGGAGTGCGTCTTAGAGATGTAATAAAACGGCATCATCACGATACCCAGGAACAGCATCGCCGGAATGGCACCAATCCAGTACCAGTGCGTCGCCAGCATCCCGTACTGGTACGCTGCGCCCGCCCAACCCATCAGCTCCAGCGACCCCAGGTTCGCCGAAACAAAGCTCAGCCCCGCAATCCAGGCCGACATCTCCCGCCCCGCCAGGAAGAACTCCTCAGACGTATTCGTCGAGCCCTTCACATAGAACCCGATGAACACCACCAGCGCAAAGTAAAGCACCAGGATGACCACATCCACAGGAGCCAGGTGAGTCAACTGCCCAGACATCAGGAAAGCAGCAGGTACTACATGCATAGATCGAACCCTCAGGCAAAAATAATGGCTTCCCAGCCTATCGCGCGTAAACGCTTACTCAAACGTATGCGCCACTATATCAGTCGCATCCCACCCTTGGACACGCCGGAAGCCGGCACCCAAGATTCCCAGCCTCATTCAACATTCCGTCGAACGCAAGATAAGGCATTGCCATTCAAATCCACTCACACAAATCAGTCTTGATCGCTTTGATCAATCTTTATCAACTCAATCCGTTCGCCAGGGAGACGCACCGTCTCATCCAGCACTGAAGCGTGAATCACAGGCCGCCCAAAACGAATCTCCTATACTGATACTGATCCAACCTAGGAGACCTACACCATGCGTACCTCTATCTTCCGCGGTCTTCTGCTCACCGCCACCCTCGCTTCCACCTCCTTCGCCCTCGCTCAGACCGCCGGTCAGGACGTCAAGGACGCCGGCCATGACACCGCCCACGCCACCAAAAAGGTCGGCCACGCGACAGCCCACGGCACCAAGAAGGCGTATCACAAGACCGCCCACGGAACCCACGTAGCCGCCCACAAGACCGCTGACGCAGGCAAGGATGTCGGTCACGACACCAAGGTAGGTGCGGAAGATGTAGGCCACGATACGAAAGTAGGAGCCGAAAAGACCGGCCACGGCCTCCACAAGCTGGGCGATAAAGTAACCGGCAAATAGCCGAAACAGGGTGCCCCATGTCTCGCTTTTGAGACATGGGTTCCAACCCATTTCGTCCGGTGACCCATGATCGGCCCGGAGCAGGAAGTCCAGACCTAAGCCACCTGTTTCGAAGACTTTAGGCCTTTTGCCGGGGTAGAGGTGCAAGCCTCGATTCCATCGGCCACACCACTCCCGCCGCCAATCCCACCAGCGCCACCCAGTACAGATCCGCTCCCAGCAGATGCACCATCTGCATCCACGCCGGAGCCAGCAGCAGCACGTCCAGCACCCCCAGCGCGAACTGTAGCCCCAGCAGTCCCAACACCAGATTCATCCCCCGCCCCAGCCCTTCCCGCCGAGCCCTCACCACCAGCCACACCACAAACCCAGCCGCCACCACAGCACTCAGCGGATGCAGTCCTCGCAGCCTCAGCAGCCACGGCGAATGTACATCCAGGTCCGCCGCCACCGCTGCCCTTAGCGACGAGGCAGGGAACAGCGTATCCCCCAGAGCAGCCAGCGACCCACTCACCCCAACCACCAGCGTAGCCACCAAGCCCACCACCGCCGCCACCTTATCCATCCCCTTAGCCCGCAGCCCCCTCCACCCCTGCCCAGTCCCCAGCATCCTAGCCGTCATAGTCAGCGCCGCTACCAAGATCAAAGTGTTGCTCAGATGCACGGAAAGCAGCACCATCCGCCCCACCGACTGGTTTCCCGTCACATATCCCAGCTTCACCAGCAGCGCACCCAGGAAAGCCTCATTGACCAGCAGCACGGTAGAGATCACCGCAAACACCCGTGCCGCCGCCCCCTTCAACGTCGCCCGAAACGTCCACACCAGCATCGCCACAATCGCGATCACATCCCCGGTCACCATCTGCCGGTGCGTGAACTCGATCACCGTATGCAGCGTAGGCGAGACAGGAATCGCCACCCCATTGCACAGTGGCCAGTTATTCCCACAACCCGCCCCGGACCCAGTTGCCCGCACGAGCGCCCCCCACAACACCACCAGCACGTTATACCCCACGACCCCCCAGGCAAACCGCGCCGCCCTCCGCGAAACACCCACCCGCTCCGATACCATCGCCGCCGTTGCCATACTTACTATCCTAAGCCTCGCAAACTATCCTGCCGCAAGCTCCTTCGCCCGAGCCGTAGCCCGCTTCACCGCCTTGATCAGCGTCACGCGCAGCCCACCCTCCTCCAGTTCCAGAATCCCATCCACCGTACATCCCGCCGGAGTCGTCACCTGATCCTTCAGCAGCGCCGGATGATACCCCGTCTCGAGCACCATCTTCGCCGACCCCAACGTCGTCTGCGCCGCCAGCAGCGTCGCCACATCCCTTGGCAGCCCCACATTCACGCCCGCCTCTGCCAGCGCCTCGATGATGATGTAGATAAACGCCGGCCCGGACCCACTCAGCCCCGTCACCGCATCCATATGTTTCTCGGCGACCACCACCGTCCGCCCCACGGTCGCAAAGATCCTCTGCGCTACAGACATCTGCTCCGCTGAGGCAAACCGCCCCCCACAAAGCGCAGTCACGCCCGCAGCCAGCATGGAAGGCGTATTCGGCATAGCCCGGATCACCGCCAGCTCCAACCCCGCCGCCGCCTCGATCGCCGTCGTCTTCACCGAAGCCGCAAACGAAACGATCATCTTCTCCGCAGTCAATCCACCCTTGATCGTTTCAATCAATCCCGGCACCTGAATCGGCTTCACCCCCAGCAGAATCACGTCGGCCCAGGTCGCCGCAGCCAGGTTGTCGGTCGTGACCTCCACTCCCGTCTGCGCCGAAAGCGCCAGTGCCCGGTCCGCATGCTGCACGGTGGCCACAATCTGCTCCGGTGCCAGCAGGTTGTTCTTCAAAAACGCCTGTAGCAGAATCCCACCCATCTTGCCCGCGCCCAGTACTGCAACCTTTACCCCGGGCATCATCGCCGCGGGCCGTACGATCTCCAACTCAATTTCGCTCATGCCTAACAACTTATCAGACTGAACCGAGCCAACGAGCCGCAAACCCCTCATCGGGAATCGCGCTCATTCCAGTACAAAGGTTTGAATTGTGGTTATAAATGATGCTTCCATCCCGATTATTTACTGCTAGAATCGCGGGCAAGCAAACCCCAATTGCACGGCGCAACTCAACCTAAACCGCTCGCCCAACGAGATTCACGGAAACGGTACCGCAGCAGGCTCCCTCACCAGGAGCGTGTACGAGGAGGCCCCTTCATGAAAATGCACGTCGCTGTATCCCTGTCTTTACTCGCCGTTCCGCTCGCAATTCACGCGGAACAACTGGTCCCCGCTGGTTCCATCATCCAGTGCACCGTCGCGGAAGCCAAGATCTCCTCCAAAACCACAAACGTCGGTGACCCGGTCCTCTGCCAGGTCAGCCATGTCGAGATGTATGGCCGCTCCACCTTCCCCTACGGCAGCTACCTCGTAGGCCACTTTGAGGACTACAAGGACCCCGGCCACTTCGTCGGCAAGGGTTGGATGGAACTCAAGTTCGACCGCATGGTCCTCCAACCCGACACTGTCATCCCCATCTCCGCCCGCGTCGTCGCCGCACCCAAGTACAACGTCGACAAGGAGGGAAGAATCCTCGGCAACGGCCATCCCGTCCGCGACATCGTCGAGTGGTCCATCCCCATCCTCTGGCCCATCGATCTCATCAACCTCCCCCGCCGCGGCCCCAGCCCCGTCCTCAAGCCAGAGTCCCGCCTCACCCTCAAGCTGACCGACGACCTGGGCATCCCCACCCCCGACCAGATCCGCGAAGAGACCTTACCCCGCCGCCAGGCAGCCCTCATCGAGCGCCAACCCGCTCCCGAGCCCGTAGCCTACGAACCCCCACGCCAACAGTACGTCCCCCAGCAGACCTACGCCCCGCAGCCCACCTACCAGCAGCAAGCCCCTCAAGTCGTCTACCAGATCAACCCACCCCAACCCGCACCGATCATCGTCCAGCAGCAGCCCGCCCCGCAGGTGGTCTACCAATACCCACCCCCACCGCCGCGCTACGTCCCGTACGGCTACTACACCCCCGTACCCGCCGCCTACCGTTACTATCCACCGGCCTACTAGCCCAAAACAAAGCGCCTGGCTGGAGCGACCCCCATCGCTCCAGCCCGCATTTTACTTCTGCGTAGCGATCCACCCATTCACACGCTCTTCCAATCCTTTCATCGGCAAAACGTAGTCCTTCGCAATCAGATCAGCAAAAGCCTTTGAGTCGAACCTGGCTCCCAGCGAGCCTTTCGCCTTCGCCCGCAACTCCAGAATCTTTGCCTCCTCCAGCCTCTGCCCGGACGGAGCAACGGCAGACGCCTTCCCGTCCGGACTCCCCGCCGGCACAGCCTGCACCTTCAAGAACTTCCCAAATCGCACATAAGCCGGTAGCACATCGTCCTGAATCGCATCCAGCGTCTCATCTGTAATCCGCTTGCGCTCAGCCGCACCGATGCTCGCCGAAAACCGCTTCAACGGCCGAGCAAACACGCTCTCCTCCGGCTTCTGCCCCGCGAGATCCTCCGTCTGCTTCTCCGCCATCTCCAGCACAGCCACAGGCTGAACCCGCCTCTCGTCGATCCCCGCCATCATGTCCTCGGTCGCCTGCCGAATCTGATCCGGTATCTTCTTCAGCCGTGTAATCCAGTCGTCATAGTCCTTCACCGTCTCAAACGATAGGGAAGCCGCCAACCCCGGCAACACAACCTGCACCCCGCCCGCCTGCGTCACCGGCATCTCCCACGCCTTCGCCCGAGCACCCTCCTCCGCCGCAGCCAGCCGCTCCTCCATCGTCTCCACAGCGAGCTTTTCATCCGCACTCAGCCCCGTCGTATCGATCTCCGCCAGCCGCACCAGGTACCCCTGCCCCCTCGCCAATCCATCGTTCACTGCCCGCGGAGAAAGATCCGAAAGCTGATCCCCATACCGCCGATCCCCCAACTCAGAAGCAAACTCAGGCGAGTGTTTCAACTCGTCGTCCCACATCTCCTTGAACAGGGAACTCAGCGCCGCACTCCGCCCCGCAACTGAAGTCGCCGTCCCCGCCGTAAGCGGTCCCTGAGCAAATCCAGTCCCCACCAAAGCCAACCCCAAACCCACACGCCCAAAAAGAGAAAGACTCGAAAGCATCATGCCTCCGAGTCTAAATCCCCAGCCAATCCGAGACCCCTAAGCCAGCCCACCATCCAGCATCCTGTACAGCGTAGACCGGCTAATCCCCAGCAACTCAGAAGCCTTCAGCTTATTGCCGCTGCACCGTTCGAGCACATCCGCCACATGCTGCCGCATCACCTCATCCAGCCGCAGGATCGCCGTCTGCGCCCGTTCCACCACCGTAAACTCAGGCACATCCTCCTCGCGTAGCACCCCGTTCCGTGCCGACACCCGCAGCATCTCCGTCAGCTCAGCAAGGTTTCCCGGCCACCCATGCCCGCGCAGCTTCTCCATCGCCCCATCACTCACCCGTACCATCCCCACCAGCGCCGACAGATCCTCCATCCGCTCCCGCAATGCAGGCACCCGAATCTCCATCCCGGAGATCCGCACACATAGATACTGCCGCATCCGCCCCGCCGCCACCATCCCCTTCAGCTCCCCGTCAGCCGAGCACACTAGCCTCACTTCTGTCTCCCGTGCCCGCATCATCCGGTCCATTCGCTCCAGCCGCCCCATCAGCCCATCCTGTTCCTCCATCCCCAGCGCTTCCAGCCCATAAAGGTAGAGCGTCCCCATCCGTGCCCGATCCACCATCTCGTCCGTCAGCTCCCCCGCCGGGCAGCAAACAAAATCCCCGTCGACCAGACTCAGCCGATGCAGCTCCCGAGCAACCTCCCGCTTTCCAACCCCCACCTCGCCCATTACCAGCGCCGTCCGGTAGTACGGAGCCATCCGGCTCACCTGCACCCGCAGCCTCACCGCGCCTTCGCTCGCCCCCACGAACACCAAACCCTCGAACTCTGAATCGATCCACATGCCTAATCGGCTTATCGGCAGCCACCACCCGTCCGTAATAACAAAAAGGTGGCACCAGCCGAAGCTGATGCCACCTTGACTTGCATTCAAAAAGCCTGCTCTTACGCAGTTGCCTTCGCGCAATAAGCGTCGAATGCCCGTGCCAGCTCCTGCGCAATCGCCGGTGCGGTCGAGGTCTCGATCGCCGAACGCTGCATCAGGTAAACAAGCTGACCGTCGCGCAGAATCGCAATCGCGGGCGAAGTCGGAGGATGTCCGCCAAAATAACCGCGCGCCTTCTCGGTGGCCTCACGGTCCTGTCCTGCAAACACCGTCACCGCATGATCCGGCTTCGTCGTATGCTGCATCGCCAGGCGTACGCCCGGACGCATCTTACCCGCCGCGCAGCCGCAGATCGAGTTCACAATCAACATCGTCGTCCCGGACTGCGCCACTGCGGTATCGACATCAGCCGCCGTACGAGCCTCACTTACACCAGCGCGAACAAGCTCCTCGCGCATCGGAATCACCATAATCTCTGGATACATCGTTGCCCTCCTGAAGGGGTACTACCTGAAAACCAACCTGTCCAATAATACCGGCTCTGTCCACTACCCGTACACAACCCGCCAATACGTGTAATTACACGAGTATAATCCAATCAGCACAATGAAGTCCCAAACCAACCCCGGCGACCTCGGCTGCACCTGCTACCGCCTCCGCCAGTCCGCCCGCCTTACCACTCGGCTCTACGACCGGCACCTCGCACCATCCGGCCTCAACATCGGCCAGTTCGGCATCCTGGCCACCCTCGCAGCCATGCACGGCCAGACCATCTCCAACCTCGCCGCGGTCCTCCAGCTTGACCGGACCACTCTCACCCGCAACCTGCTCCCACTCCAGAAGCTCGGCCTTGTTGAGGTTGAACCAGGCCCTGACAAGCGCGCCCGTTCTCTCAGCCTTACCCAGCCGGGCAGGGAAGCACTCGCCCAGGCCAAGCCCCTCTGGCAGGCCGCCCAGCAGGCCCTTGAGCAGCAACTCGGTAAGCCCGAATCACGCCATCTCAACCAGACCCTCGATCGGACGCTCAGCCGTCTCGCACTACAGGAAGGACCGCAACACCATGCATAACCATCGCGTAGTCGTCACCGGAGTAGGCCTCATCAGTCCCGTAGGCACAGGAACGGAGGAGACCTGGGCTGCGCTCCTCAAAGGTCAATCTGGCATCGCACCCATCACCCTCTTTGACGCCTTGCGCTTCTCCTGCCGCTTCGCCGGTGAAGTCAAGAACTTCGTCCCGGAGAACTACATCGACCGCAAGGACATCAAGAAGATGGGCCGCTTCATCCAGTTCGCCATGGCCGCCACGCAATTCGCCATGGCGCAGTCTGGCCTCGTCATCACGGAAGAGAACGCAGACCGCGTCGGCGTCTACGTCGGCAGCGGCATCGGAGCCTTTGAGGTCATTGAGCGCGAGCACTCCAAGCTCCTCACCGGCGGCCCGGACCGCGTCTCGCCCTTCTTCATCAACGCCACCATCGCCAACCTCGCCTCGGGCCAGATCTCCATCAAGTACGGCGCCGCCGGCCCCAGCCTCACCGTAGCTACCGCCTGCACCACCGGAGCCCATGGCATCGGGGAAGCCTGGCACGTCATCCAGCGCGGCGACGCGGACGTCATGATCTGCGGCGGCAGTGAAGCCGCCGTCACGCCACTCTCCGTCGCCGGCTTCGCCTCCATGCGAGCCCTCTCCACCCGCAACGACTCCCCCACCACCGCCTCCCGCCCCTGGGATACCCAGCGCGACGGCTTCGTCGTCGGCGAAGGCGCAGGCATCCTCATCCTGGAAACCCTTGAGTACGCCCAGGCCCGCGGAGCCACCATCCTCGCTGAAGTCTCCGGCTACGCCGCCAACTCCGACGCCTTCCACACCAACGCCCCACCGGAGGACGGCCGCGGCGTACGCAAGGTCATGCAGCTCGCCCTCAAAAGCGCCGGCATCGAGCCTCATCAGGTCGGCTATCTCAACGCCCACGCCACCAGCACGCCCCTCGGCGACCGCGCCGAGGCGCAGGCCATCGCCGCCACCTTCGGCCCCCACGCCAAGGACCTCCTCGTCAGCTCCACCAAGTCCATGACCGGCCACCTCCTCGGCGGAGCCGGAAGCCTGGAGGCCGGTATCACCGTCCTGGCTCTCCGCGATCAGATCGCCCCACCCACCACCAACCTCGAAACCCCGGACGAGAACATCAAGCTCAACCTCGTCCGCGACACCCCCGTCCCCGTCGCCATGGACTACGCCATGACCAACTCCTTCGGCTTCGGAGGCACCAACGCCTCCCTCATCTTCCGCCGCTGGTCGTAACTCATAACTGACAACTCAAAACTCGGAACTGTTCAATGTAGCCTTCCTCTCCCAGCCTCACGACTCAACGGAGAATACCGTAACCTAACGCAAGTGCAGATCGAACAAAACATCCCCCTCGCCCCCTACACCACCCTCCGCATTGGAGGCCCCGCCCGTTACTTCGCCCAAGCCACCACCGAAGCCGACCTCATCGAAGCCATCACCTTTGCCCGCACCAACGATCTCCCCCTCTTCATCCTCGGCGGAGGCTCCAACCTCCTCGTCTCCGACGCCGGCTTTCCCGGCCTCGTCCTCCAGGCAGCCCTCGCTCCGAACGCCCTCCACATAGCCCCACCCATCAACGGCGAGATCACCTACACGGTCCCCGCCGGATACGACTGGGACGCCTTCGTCCTAGCCACCTCCCAGGCCGGCCTCACCGGCATCGAATCCCTCGCCGGCATCCCCGGCATGGTCGGCGGCTCCCCCGTCCAGAACATCGGAGCCTACGGCCAGGAGGTCTCCCAAACCATCTCCGCCGTCCACGCCCTCGACCTGGAAACCCTTACCCCCCGCACCTTCAGCAGGGAAGACTGCGGCTTCGCCTACCGCACCAGCATCTTCAACTCCACCCATCGCAACCGCTACATCATCACCGCAGTCGAATTCACCTTCGCCCTTGCCGCCACACCCACCCTCACCTACGCCGACCTAAAAAAGCACTTCGCCGCCACCACCAATCCAACCCCCCTCGAAATCTACGAAGCCGTCCGCGCAATCCGCCGCACCAAGGGCATGCTCATCCTGCCCACAGACGCCGAACCCGACTTCCGCTCCGCAGGCTCCTTCTTCAAGAACCCCATCGTCCCCGCCGCAACCCTGAACCACATAGCCGTAGCCCTGAGCATCGCCCCCGAAAAGATCCCCCACTGGCCCACCGGCCCCCACGAAATCAAACTCCCCGCAGCCTGGCTTATCGAGCAAGCCGGTTTTCCCAAAGGCTTCACCCAAGGCAACGCCGCCATCTCTACCTGCCACACCTTAGCCTTGGTCAACCACTCCGGCCAAGCCACCTGCGCCGACCTCCTCGCCCTTCGCGACACCATCACCCAAAAAGTCCAGTCCCTCTTCGAAATCCCCCTCCATCAGGAGCCCGTCTACCTCTCCTAATCCCCGGCGACACTACGCCAAAACCCCCAGCAGCCTCTCCCGTTCCTCCCCCAACACATCCTCAACCGCCCCCTGCCTCACCACCCGACCCTCGCTCATCCTCACCACCTCCGCCCCCAGCAGAAACGCCTCTCCCACGTCATGCGTCACGCTGACCACCGGCGTCTTTCCCAGCCACTCTCGTAGCCGCCCAATCAGCGAGTCCCTCAGCCGTCCATCCAGCCCGGAAAACGGCTCATCCAGCAGCAGAATCTCCCCTTCACCCACCGCCGCCCGCACCACCGACACCATCTGCCGCTGCCCGCCCGAAAGCTCCCCCGGCATCTTCCGTTCCAGCTCCCCCAACCCAAAGTGCCGTATCGCCGATTCCAGCCAGGCCTCGCGCCCCGGCCCCACATGCGCCTGCATCAGGTTCTCCCTGACTGTCATCTTCGGAAACAACATAGCCGCCTGCCCCGCATATCTGAGCCCACGTTTATGCGCCGGCAAAAACCGCCGCGTCCCCGTATCCACCAGCACCCGCTGCCGAGTCCCCGTCCGCACCGAGATCCTACCCTCATCCGGCCGCACGAACCCAGCCACCGCCCGCAGCACCGTACTCTTCCCACTCCCAGAAGGCCCAAACAGCACCGTCCAGCCCCCGCCGGCCTCAAACGCCACGTCCAACTCCAGCGTCCCCATCCGATGCTTCAGCCTCACCGCCAGCAGCGTGTCAGATAACATCGCCACCTCGTCCCCGCCCCGCATAAACCGCAATCAGCGCCGCCAGCGACAGGCACAGCAGCACCGCCGCCGTCTGATTCGCTCCCGCATAGTTGAAGTCCTGGACCTGGTCGAACAGCACGATCGAAAGCGTCCGCGTCGCCCCCGGCAGGTTCCCCCCCAGCATCAGCACCACCCCAAACTCACCCACCGTATGCGAGAACGCCAGCACCCCCGCCGCCAGCATAGACCCACTCACCATCGGCAGCACCACTCGCCGGAAGCTCACCCAAGGCGACATCCCCAACCCCGCCGCCGCCTCAAGATACCGCCCATCCAGCCCCCTGAACCCAGCCACCAGAGGCTGCACCGCAAACGGCAGCGAATAGATACAAGACCCCACCAGCAATCCGGAAAAGCTGAAAGCCAGCGGATGCCCAATCACGTCGATGATCCCGCGCCCAATCGCAGTCTGCGGCCCCAACATCACCAGCAGATAAAATCCAAGCACCGTAGGCGGAAGCACCAGCGGCAGGCTCACGATCGCCTGCACCCCCGCTCGCCCGAATCCTCGTCCCCGCGCAATCCACCATGCCAGAGGCACCGCCACAATCAGCAAAAGGAGCGTAGTCATCCCTGCCAGCCGCAACGTCAAAATGAGTGCCCCAACATCCATTCCGACCAGTGTACCCGCCAACCCCACCCAAATCGGCCCCAGAGTAACCGGTCAAACGTCACCACCAGCCGAGTACTACCGCACCGCCTCCAACCCAAACTGGTCCAGGTGCTCCTGCACGTCCGTCGACCGCATCCACCCCACAAAGTCCTTCGCCTCCGCTAGATGCGGCGATCCCTTCATCACCACCGCGCACTGCCGGATATCCGGATAGATCTTAGGCACCCGCACAAACTGCCCTTCCTTCTTGAACCGATCGGAACTCGCCAGCGTCAGCGAAATGAATCCCACCTGCGCGTTCCCCGTCTCCACAAACTGCGCCGTCTGCGCGATATTCTCCCCCACCACCAGCTTCCCCTTCACATCGTCGAAGATCTTCAGCCACCGCATCGCCGCATAAGCCGCCCGTCCGTAAGGCGCATGAAACTCATCCGCCACCGCGATCCGCGTGATCCTCGGGTCCTTCAACAAATCCGTACTCAAAGGAGCACCTAGGTCGTTCTTCGCCCAAAGCACCAGCGCCCCCTTCGCATAGGGCTCCGGCTCTTTCTCATCCGTCAGCCCCGCCGCCACCACTCTCTCCGGGAACGAGAAGTCCGCCCCCAGGAACACATCGAACGGAGCCCCATTCACAATCTGCGTCGCCAGCGCGCTGGAAGACCCAAACGTCACCAGCAGCTTCGTCCCCGTCTTCTTCTCATACGCCGCCGCAAACACCGGCATCACAGGTTGCAGATCCGCCGCCGCCGCCACCCGCAGCTCTTTCTGCTGTCCAAAACCCGTGGCGAAACCCAGCATCATCACCAGGCACAGTTTCACCCAGCCCCGTCCCATGCGATACCCTGTACCAAATGATCGAGTCACACAAGCTTAGATGCACAGGATGCGCTACCGAGATCTCCGGCCCAAATGCCCCCAGCGACTTCCGCTGCCCGCTCTGCAAAAACCTCTATGAAGTCATTTATCCCTGGTCGATCAAAGGTACTCAGAAGGAAGGCGTAGCAGCCGCATCCCTCCCCAACGCCTCAGCCCTCCGCTGGCTCTGGCAGGAGCGCCGCACCTCCACCATGCCCGTAGACCAGTCCGGCGTATGGCGCTTCCGTGACCTCCTCCCCATCGTCACGGACATGAACAAGGTCACGACGCTGCGAGAGGGCAACACCCCCCTCTACGAACTTCCCAAGTCCGCCAAAGCCCTTGGCCTCCACTGGGTCCTCGCCAAGCACCAGGGCATGAACCCCACCGGCTCCTTCAAGGACACCGGCATGACCGCCGCCCTCTCCGTTGCGGTCGAGCGAGGCTTTGAGTGGGTCGCCTGCGCCAGCACCGGTAACACCTCCGCCGCCATGGCCGCCTACGCCGCCCGCGCCGGCCTCCGCTCCATCGTCTTCATCCCTGAGGGCAAGATCGCCTGGGGCAAGCTCTCCCAGTCCATGGACTACGGAGCCCTCACCGTCCAGCTCAAAACAGACTTCGACGGCTGCGTCCGCCTCGTGAACGAGCTCGTCCGCGCCTACCCCATCTATCTCCTCAACTCGGTCAACCCCTACCGCCTGGAAGGTCAGAAGACCCCCGCCTTCGAGCTCCTGGAGCAACTGGAGTGGCAGGTCCCCGAGCACGTCATCGCCCCCGGCGGCAACCTCGCCAACGCCAGCGCCTTGGCAAAGGGCTTCGCGGAAGCCCATCAACTAGGCCTCATCCCCCGCATCCCAAAGATCTCCATCATCCAGGCCCAGGACGCCAACCCTCTCTACACCTTCATGCACCAACCCGGCGGCACAGACGGCAGGGAACTGATCCCCGTCACCGCGGAGACCCGAGCCTCCGCCATCCGCATCGGCAACCCCGCCTCCTGGCGCAAGGCCGTCAACGCCCTCCAGACCACCGGAGGCTGGTGTGAAGAGGTCACCGAGCAGGAGATAGCCCTCGCCAAAGCCCAGATCGGTGCCGAAGGCATAGGCTGCGAGCCAGCCTCAGCAGTCACCCTGGCAGGCCTGAAGAAGCTGGTAGCGGATGGTCGAGTCAAAGAAAAAGACCGCGCCGTGTTGATCCTCACAGGCCACACCCTCAAGGACTCCGACTACACCATCCAATACCACCGCAACGAGCTCTTCACCAACCAGGAAACCGCCGCCCTAACCCCAGAAGAAGCCGCCCAACACACCCACCTCCGCAAACCCCCCATAGTCCTCGAAGCCAACCGCGAAACAGTCCTCTCCGCCCTCGAAGCGCAAATGAAGGCGTAATCCACCCACCGCCATAACGCGCTATCGCGCTCCGCTGCGCCTCTCCCACTGCGGCACGCCCCCCGCATGGGTCATTCTGAGCGAAGCGAAGAACCTCCGTGGCTGCCGTTGCGGTTGCCTGTCCTTGCCGTTGCCGTTGCCCGCTCTTGCCGTTCCTCTCGCCCCTCCAACACATCCCGTAACCCCCACCCCAAAAACCCGCATCCAACTCTTCCATGGTCCGCCCATGCTTCCTCGTCATAGACCGCGAGCACTCCGGCAGCATCTCCACCCGCAAGCTCGTCATCGAGACCGCCAAGTTCAACGTCATCACCGCGTATAGTAGCCCGGAAGCCATTGAAACCCTCAAAGCCTTCCCAGCCCTTAGCGGCATAGTCCTGGACGCAGGCATCAAGGACATGCCCTGCCCGGAACTGGTCGAAGCCCTCAAGCAGATTAAGCCCACTATCCCCATAGTCGCCGTGGGAACTCCCCGAGTCGAAAGCTGCGGCCCTGCCGACCACTTCCTCCACTCCTTCGACCCAGCACCCTTGCTTCTACTCTTAAAAAACCTCATCCCCGAGCAAGCGGAAGCGATCGAGCGACACAACGAGAAGCTAGCCCTCAACGAGACGTAGGGACCATTCGTCGACCTAAAAGCTTGACACGCACTGTATAATATGATTAGAGATAAAGTCTAGAAAAGACCGCTCATCCGCGTGAAAATAAAAGCTACGGTCGAGTCGATGTCCAGACCTAAAGCGTCTGTTATGAAGACTTTGAGTACTTTGTATGGGGGAGGGGGGGGTGCCACGAAATCTGGAAACACGATCTGCTAAAGCCGGACTCAATGCGCATTGACGCATCTTCCTGCTAAACAGAAATAAATATTTTGCAGGGTAAAGTGATGGCTCCTGAGGTAGGACTCGAACCTACAACCCTTCGGTTAACAGCCGAATGCTCTGCCATTGAGCTACTCAGGAATACTTGGCTTGCGAGCTTGCCGGGCGGCAATGCTGCGCTCATTCAGTTATAACAAAACACCCCCGCTGGGTCAAAGCGGGCGAGGAGATAGCAGGGCAACATCAGGGATAGAGCATCACCGCAATCGAGTAGCTGCTGAACGGCGTGCTCTTGGAAGGCGTACAAGCCCCCACGGCAGCCCGGCGATACTTACCCGTAGACAACCGGGCGGCAAGCTGCTCAGGGAGTCGGGCCAGGGTGGCAGTCGTGTAACGCATCACAAACCATGGCTGTGGCGTGCCGGAGTATCCGCTCTCCATCTTGCAGGTACGCCGGGCGTCCACAGGGTCGCTCGACACGATCACACCCGAGCCCTCCAGGAGACCGCCCACTCGGCCCTCCTGTTCCTGAAAAGAAATGACCGCCACCGTACGGGCAAAATCTTCAACGGCGTAAAGCTGTCCCTGGACAGCCAAAACTGCGATCCCGATGGAATCCACCTGGGCATCGAGCAGATTGGCACGATGCCCAGGCGACTTCATCCAGAGCTCATGCACTAAGGCTGAGTTTGAGGCTTCGGCAACATTCTCTGTCACAAGGCTGAACGGCACACCAGCATTCGCAACGCGGTCCGCCAAGTCCGCTTCACCCGGAAACCGATGCGAGATCGCCCGATGGGCCGCCATCTCACGAGCATGCACCAACGCTGCAGCAGAGAGGAGCGGATCAAGCCGCACCGGGCGCAGGGAATTGGCCACCCTGTCTTGATTTGCTGCCGCCAGAAGATACTGCTCAGATACGCTTCGCCCCTGAGAGAGCGCAATTCCCCCGGCGAAGAGGCCGAGGAGAAGCACCACAAGGAACCTGGAATGACTCGAGGACAGAAGCATGTAACATCTGACCCCGGTCAGACCAAAAGGTTGTAAGGGGAAGGACTAAGCCTGCAAAGGAGGCAACTCACTCCGGTATCGGACCATGAGAGGCAGAAGCTTCCGGGCACCCCAATAACGCGGCAGATACCTCTTCGGCTCAGAAATGCACCGGAAGAGCCAGCCGATATAGAACCGGTCCACCCATTCCGGGATATGCACCTGGTCTCCGCTCAGAAATGCGATCGCCGCACCGATGCAATGGATGGCCGGCAGATAGTCGAGCTGGCGCTTCAGGTAGAGCCCCAGCCTCTCCTGTGTGCCTCCCCCCACCGTTATGACGATGTGTTGGGGCCTAATCTGCAAAATGCGTTGAATAAGGGCAGGGTCTTCGATCTCAGAGCCATAGATAGGAGCCATGTAGACATTCCGTTCAGGAATATCGATGCCTTCACTCTTCAGCCAGGAAAGGTTCATCCTTGCGCTCTGAGGACTTGCCATAATCCAGAGGGTATTACCGGACTCTTGTACATCCGGCTCCTGCAGTAGAGCACGCAAATATTCGAGCCCCGAAAGCCGGTACAGACGGTCATGCTCCAACGCATTCCAGATCAAAACCATATAGGCGGAATCAGTGATGCAAAGGTCAGCGTTCACCAAGGCATCACGATACCCGGAGTTCGTGGAAAGGTCCTTTAAAGCTGGGGCAGCGGGAACGACCAGGAGTCCACCCGAGCGCATCATCTCTACAGCTTCCTTGGCTTGTCCTCCGAAGAAGTTGACGCCAAGAATTTTTCGGAAGTGGCTGGAATATGCGAGAGGTTGACTCGCTGTTGTCTCCATAGTTATTTCGCGACACCCACCAACATCTGTTCCTCAATCCACGCGTAAGTCTTAGCCAGACCATCTCTCAACTTAGTTGAAGGTTCCCACTTCAGTTGATCCAAAATCATGGTGTTGTCACTGTTGCGACCGTTCACGCCTTTGGGAGCGCTCAGGTTGTATTTACGGGTGAGCTTTACGCCTGCAATGTCTTCGGCAAGATCGACAAGCTGGTTGATGGTGACGAGTTCATCCGAACCGAGATTGATGGGCTCCAGAATGTCGCTCTCCAGAATCATCTGAGATCCCTTGGTGCAGTCGTCGACATACATGAAGGAACGCGTCTGCTTTCCGTCTCCCCAGATCTCGATCTCATGAGTGCCGTCCATCTTAGCCTGGAGTACTTTACGGCAGATTGCTGCCGGCGCTTTCTCGCGTCCACCTGTCCACGTGCCTTCAGGGCCATAGACATTGTGATAGCGTGCAACCCGTGTTTCCAAGCCATAATCTTCTCTGAAATGCCGGCACATTCTCTCGGAGAAGAGCTTTTCCCACCCGTATCCATCTTCCGGCATGGCTGGATATGCATCCTCTTCCTTCAAGGCAACAACATCAGGATTTGTTTGTTTGTCTGCGTTGTATACGCAAGCTGAAGAAGAGAAGAAGAAGCGCCCTACACCCTTGTCTCGTGCAGCCATCAACATATGCGTGTTCGTCAAAACAGACAGCATGCATAGGGCTTTGTTGTTCTCGATGAATCCCATCCCACCCATGTCAGCAGCTAGTTGAAAGACCGTATTTACGCCCTCGACCGCTTTCAAACAGCTATCTTTGTCTTTGAGATCCATCGCCACATTTTCTACATCCGCAGTAGTTTGGTACCACTCATCAAGAGGCTTAATGTCGACTGCTCGTACCACCTCGACTCCATTTGCGATTAGGTGTTTAACGAGGTGACCGCCGATGAAACCACCGGCTCCACAGACAACTGCTCTTTCCCCTTTGAGGCTCATGAAAACCACTCCTAAATATAACTTCTGCGAGAAATCCTTAGCTTGCAAAATCAGCTGGCGAGCCGTGCATACGGGTCAACCGTTCGCCAGTGCGTGAGGTGGGGGCAATGCTTACTCCTTCAGTCTGAGTGCGATAGGGGGCTCTTGTCAAGACACACATCAGGACCGTCGGAGGCCGGAGGGCAAGCCATTCCTCTCAGTCAGCAAGAGCTCTTCTGTTAAGATCAATCTGTGCCTCTCCGTTGATAAAGCAAAAGGAGAAACGTTGAGTTTTGATGAAAATCGATCGTCTCATGAACTGACGATCCTCCTTGGTATTCCCAGGCGCATGCTGTCAACGGCTGTGCGTCAACCCCTTGTCGCTGCAGGAGTACTCAGCCTGCTTTGTTTCGTGCTCGCCTCCGTCTTCGCCGCACTGATCGCCCCCCATGACCCTTCGCGGCTCGATCTCACAAGGCGAATGCTCGCTCCTTCCACTAATCACTGGTTTGGAACAGATGAGCTAGGTCGGGATATTCTTTCGAGAATCATCTTCGGCGCTCGAATCTCACTCGTCGTTTCAATTTCAGTCGTTGGTTTGTCGCTAGTAGTCGGCTTGTTCATAGGCTGCCTGGCGGGGTACTACGGCGGTTGGATCGATACGCTGCTTAATGTGTATCTGACAAACGGATTTCTCGCGCTCCCCGGAATCTTAATGGCTATTGCCTTCGTGGCCTTTCTCGGTCCAAGTCTGTTCAACCTTGTGCTTGCCCTTTCGCTATCGGGATGGGTTGGATACGCAAGGCTCGTCAGGGGGCAGGTGATGACAATTCGGAGGCGAGAGTTTGTTGAAGCCGCGAGGGCGCTTGGTGCGAACGACCTGCGGATTCTCCTCCATCACATTCTCCCGAATATTCTTCAACCGCTCATTGTCCAAGCGGCCATCGGTATGGCGGGCGCGGTACTCTCTGAAGCGACACTCAGTTTCCTGGGCTTAGGCGCGCCCCCTCCAACCCCGAGTTGGGGAGCCATGCTGAATGACGCGCGCTCCCACTTATTCGATTCCCCCCATATGATTATTTTTCCCGCTCTTGCGCTTATGGTCGTGGTTTTCTCGTTCAACCTTCTGGGCGACGCGCTACGGGAGTTGATGGATCCTAAGACGAAGAACGCGATGACCGCGAAGTAGTTCAGATAGTTCATGGAGGTTTGGTGAGCAGAAATACACGAATGACCTTGAGATATCCCGCACCAAGATGAAAATCGAATTTACAACTGCGGAATCAGGCGAAGCGGCCGATTACCTAGGATGAGATGAACGGAGTCTTTAAAGTTGGAATTATTTCTGATACTCACGGGCTGCTACGCCCGGAAGCAGTTGAGGCTTTGGCAGGCGTAGACCATATTCTTCATGCGGGTGACGTTGGAAACCCGGAGATACTGGAGCGACTCCGCGAGATTGCCCCTCTTACAGCGATTCGCGGCAACGTGGATACGATAGGGTCCTGCGCCGCTTTACCGGAGACGGAAGCGGTGGAGCTGGCAGGAGTCCTTTTCTATCTTGTCCACTCGATAGGATGGCTCGATATCAATCCATTTGACGCTGGAGTCGCCGTGGTTGTAAGCGGGCATTCTCATAAGGCTGAGATCGGCTCGAAACAAGGCGTGCTGTACGTCAATCCTGGCAGCGCAGGGCCGCGGAGATTCAAACTCCCGGTCAGCATCGCACGATTGGAGATTCGAGGCGTGTCCATCATCCCGCGAATTTTAGAGATGGAAGTCGCATAGTTTACCGCTCCGTGAACCGAACCGTTTGGAAGATTTGCTCCAACCTTCTTTGCACGTCCGCTAGTTGGGATGACGTCATGTCTGGCACACCAGTCACTTCTCCCCCACAAAACGAGTTGATCACTAGATCGAAACGTAGGCATGAGCCACGCCGCCAGGTCGTATAGATCGTGTCCCGAGCTTCCGTGCAAATCTTGCCACGTTGCTCAAACGCTCGCGCGAAGCTCACATCCCCGATCAGCACAGGCTTCAAGTCAACTGATGCTGTTTTGGATGCCTTTGAGCTGCATGCTTCCCTGGAAGTTCCCAGGATTCTGCTGAAGTAGAACAGAGCCCCGCTGAACGTCGCGTCAGGAAACGGGTTTGAGGACAAACTGGCCACGGCCCGCAACTGCGCTCGGCTCGGCGCATTTCGAGCGTCAAGATGAAATGTGCTGAGTTCACCATCGCTTCGCGAGAAGTCCCAACCTGGGGGTACGTCGAAGGTGAGGTGAGTCTGTTGATCGGTATACGTCGTTCCAGATTCCTGAGTCCTGCTGGCGTCGGCCTTCTGTTGATCTTTTGGATGAACATGGAATGTGGGGACGGTCTGTGCACTGAGAGGAGAGATAGCCACGCCTGCAGCTAAGATTATCGACACGAGTCGAACATACTTATTCAAGATAAGGCTGGAAGTGATCATCCTTGATGAGATGGCGAGTCTGAGCGTCTCAGCTGCGGATTTGCGATACCGTAAGCTACATCCGTTAGTAGATTGACCGCGATATAGGTAAGTCCAATAGCGAGAATACAACCTTGTACCAGCGAGTAGTCTCGATTTGAGATTGCCGAGAGTGTGAGCCGCCCTATTCCGGGCAGACTGAAGACTGTTTCTGTCACGATGGCTCCTGCCAGCAAGCTGCCAAACTGAAGACCGATAACAGTCAGCACGGGATTCAATGCATTCCTCAATGCGTGGCGGTACAGGATCGATCGCTCCGTGACACCTTTCGCACGAGCTGTTCTGATGTAGTCCTGGTTCAACTCCTCCAGCATGGAAGTGCGGACAATCCTGGTGAGAATGGCAGCTAGGCCGCTGCCCAGGGTCACCGTGGGAAGAATGAGATGAGCCATGAAGTTTGCGCCTGATCCCGCGCCCGATACAGGGAGCAAACCGAGTTGAATCGAAAAGACCAGAATAAGGATAGGTCCGAGGGCGAAGTTGGGAAAAGAAAGGCCAAGGAAGGAAGCCAGGCCAAGCGTACGATCCTGCCATTGACCGGCATGCCGAGCCGAGGCGATCCCACAAGGCACAGCTATCCCGCAACCGAAGAGCAAGGCAGAAAATGACAGCGTCAACGTATACGGATACCGACTCAAAACGAGGCGGATGACCGATTCGTGCATTCGGAGAGATTGTCCGAGATCGGCTCGGAAGACACCTGTGATGTAGCGGATATATTGCGTGGAGATAGTGGCATCCAGGCCGTAGGCATGGCGCATCGCTGTGATATCGGCCGCCGAGGCACCCTCGCCCAACATCTGGACAATCGGATCGCCCGGCACAAGGTGAATCAGAAGGAAGACCACTGAGACAACCAGCCATAGGACGGGTATGGCGACGAGTAAGCGCCGGATTGCCTGGCCGAAAGCCGTCAAGCAGAGACCTCAAGTCCATCGTCTTCTGTCGCTTGAAGTTCCGATGCTCTTCTTTCCAGACTTATTGCATTGTCATCCACCCTCACCCGCGCTATGCGGTGACCTGACATTTCTTCTACCCGGAAGCTTTGTCCCTCGTGCATCACGCACTCTCCTACCACCGGGATGTGACCGAGTTCATTGAGAACGAAACCGGCAAGCGTCTCGACGCCCGGTTCGCGAGGGAAGGCCCACCCCAGGCGTGTACTGAGGTCACGGAGTGTTGTGCTTCCATCCAATGTGATGATGCCTGTGGAACTCAGTGCGACGCGGCTTGGGCCCGTGTCGAACTCGTCCTCCAACTCTCCGACGATTTGCTCCAGCGCGTCCTCCGCGGTGACGACCCCTACCGTCGTTCCGAACTCGTCGACGACGATGGCCATTTGGCGTCGGCGCTCCTGGAACTCCTGCAACAACTCCACCGCAAGCTTGGTCTCTGGCACAAAGAGTGCATCCCGCATGATCTCGCGGAGGGTAAGGGTGGAGTCTCCCCGGCCACCCAGGGCGAGGGCGTTGCCGCGGAAGTGCATGAGGCGGGACACGTCCTTGGAGTGGACGATGCCGATGATGTGCTCAGGGCCGCGCTCGGGGTCGAAGATGGGGATGCGGGAGTGCTGCTCCTCGACGATGCGGGCGCTGGCCTGTTCCAGCCGGAGGCTCGCCGGGAGGGAGAAGATGTTTCCTCTCGGAGTCATGATCTCGCGGACGACGACGTGACTTAATTCAATCGCGCGGTGGATGATCTCTTCCTGGAAGGGGGGGAGTAGGCCCATGCGGCGGGTTGCGGAGGCTATGAGCTTGAGCTCTTCGGGGGAGTGGACGGCACCCTCCCCGGTGAGGGGGGCCTTGAAGACGCGGAGGACCAGGGTGGCGGAGGTGTTCATGAGGCGGACTGCGGGGCGGGTCATACGGATGAACACGTCCATTGGGCCGGCGACGGCGAGGGCGATGCGCTCGGCGCGCTGGAGGGCGAGAGCCTTGGGGACGAGTTCACCGAGGAGGACTTCGAAGTAGGTGATGATTCCAAACGCGATGACGATGGCAGCGGCGTTGGAGTAGAGCTGGATGTGGGGGGGGAGGTGGGGGAGGATGTGGGCGGCGAGGTCCTCGATGATGGTGGCTACGGCGGGTTCGCCGATCCATCCGAGGGCGAGGCTGGCGAGGGTGACTCCGAACTGGACGGCGGGGAGGAAGTCGTCCATGGACTGCTTGAGCTTGAGGACGGTTCGGGCACCGGGACGGCCGAGAGAGATGAGTTGCTCGACGCGGGTCTCGCGGATGCTGACGAGTGCGAACTCGGCTGCGACGAAGAAGGAGTTGGCCAGGATGAAGAAGGCCACCATGATTCCCCGGATCAGCGTCCACTCGAACATAATTCTGATGCTAGCAGGAAAAAGCCCCGCCGCTGGTTGGCGACGGGGCTTGGTGGAGCGAGATGCTTAGGCGACTACGGGCGCGCCGATGACCTTGGTGATCGACTGCTCGATGCTGGCCTTGGGGACGACGCCGACGATCTGCTCGGCTACCTTACCGTCCTTGAAGATCAGGAGAGCGGGGATGCCGCGGATGCCGTAGCGCGACGGAGTGGCGCTGTTCTTGTCCACATCCATCTTCATGACCTTGAGCTGTCCGTTGAACTGCTCTGCGACCTGGTCGACGACGGGCGCGAGTGCGCGACAGGGACCGCACCAGGCTGCCCAGAAATCAACGAGAACCGGCTGTGACGACTTCAACACATCCTGCTCGAAGTTCGAATCGTTTACTTCGGAAACAAACTGACCTGCCATCGGATACTTCCTCCCGCCGGTTCTGATTCACCCGGCACATTCATAATAGATGCGAATACGGTGCTAGAGATTCAAGGTGCATTTTTTTCGGAATTATTTGTTTCAATCCTGTAAAGATCTTGTCAAGATGGGAGCGACCGGTAAGTCACGTACATGACATGGCTCCAACCGGGGTACCTCCCCCACCCCCGCCTAAAGTGCTCAAAGTCTTCAAAGCAAATACTTTAGGTCCGGACATGGGTCTTGATCTTTCGTCGAATATCTCTCGGCTTTCCGCTCAAACTCTATAATCATATTATACAGTACGTGTCAAGCTTGCAATCGAGAGTTGCACTGCTCCTTGTGCAAAACGCTACAACTTTCAGGCGATGCGTGTTTCAACGATCTCCAAAGCCGGGTCTGAGGCGGCGTGGCGGATGGCGTCGAGGATGGGCTGGAGGGGTTCGGCGGGGTCCGTGATGAGGAGAACCGAGGGGCCTGCTCCGCTGAGGGTTACGGAGTGGATGCCTGGAGTTCCGGCCAGGGGAAGCAGAAGGGGCAGGAGCGGGCAGGCGGCTGAGCGGTAGGGCTGGTGGATGCGGTCCTGGGTGCCGGCGTGGAGGAGGTCGGGGCGATTGAGGGCGAAGGCGGAGACGAGGAGCGCGGTAGCCTGGATGTTGGCGACGGCGTCGGCGCGGGAGTAGGTGTCGGGGAGCAGGGCCCTGGCCTCTGTGGTGGCGAGCGAGGTGGTGGGGAGGGCCAGGAGGAGACGCCAGTCCAGAGTGCGGCCGAAGGTGGCGGCGGTGACTCCGGTTTTGTCCATGGCTGAGGCGGTGAGGCCGCCGAGATGGCAGGCTGCTACGTTGTCGGGGTGGCCTTCGCGGCGGCAGGCTTCTTCCAGAATCTCTTGCGCGGTGAGGTTGAGGTTGCCGAAGTGACTGGCGAGATGGACACCGGCCAGGAGTGCGGCGGCGGAGGAGCCGCAGCCCATGCCGAGGGGGATCTCGTTGTGGATTTTGAGATGGAGGGGCAGGGCCTGGGGGGCTAGATCGCGGTAGGTTTCGAGGAGGAGATTGCGTTCGATATCGGCTACCTGGATTGGGTTGCGGCCGGTGGCTTCGATTTGGAAGTGCTCGGAGGGGGTGGCTTCGAGGGTGAGGTAGAGGGCCATGGCGAGGCCCAGGGCGTCGAAGCCGGGGCCGAGGTTGGCGGAGGTGGCGGGGAGTTTTAGGTGGAAGGCTGGCATGGGTCTGGTTTGATTCTAGTGGTTCGTGGGTGCGGGCTTTCTCAGGGGAAGAGAACAGGCAACGACAAGTACCAATACAGAGGTTCTGGCTTCGCCAGAATGACGACAAAAACAAATGACTACAACGGCAGACGCGACTGCAACAACAATTGCAACAACAACTGCAACTGCCAATGCAACTGCAACAACAACTGCCAATACGGGGTCCTGACGGATAACCGATCTTCTTAGATGGTCCGTTCAACTTATATGTCAGAGCGAAATTCGCTTCGCTCAGGATGACGGGGTAAAACAAACAAATAACTGAAACTGCCGCTGCAAGTGCAAGTGCAAGTGCAAGTGCAACTGCCGCTGCAAGTGCAACCACAACTGCCAATACGGAGGTTCTGGCTTCGCCAGAATGACGACTTTTTGGGGTAGACGACTTTTGGGGTTAACCGACTTTTGGAGGTTAAACGACTTTTGGAGGCTAACCGACTTTTGGAGGCTAAACGGCTTTTGGAGGCTAAACGACTTTTGGGTCGGGCGTCCAACCGAGGTGGGGGCTCTTAGAAGTTGACGGCTTTGAGCTGGCTGGTGGCCCAGCGGGAGGCGGAGACGTACATCTCTGTGAGCTGGGCGTCGGTGATCTTGAGAGCTTTGGAGAGTTCTGTGCAGCGGGTCCATTGTTTCTGCTCATAGCAGTGCAGGAGACGCAGGGGTACAGCCGTGTCCGAGGCCGCTCCGAGGAGGGCTGCGGTGGCTTCCGGGCGGAGAGGAAGCATGCTGAGGACCTCCTGCATGGGGGTCTGGAGGATGGCATCGACGGTGGAGAGGAGACCGATGAGGTACTGCTCGCCCTGGATCTGACCTGCGCTGGAGCTGAGGAGCTCACAGAAACGGGCGCGTTGGAGGGCGAGATAGACGAGCTCATACGAGACGGTGACGCCTTTGCTGAGCGAGACCGCGATGGCGATGGTGGCGAGACGACGGAACTGGTCCTCTCCTACGATCATGAGGGCCTGGGCGATGGAGGTGACCTCTCCACGGTGTGCGATCTGGGCTGAGTTGGCGAGGCGGAGGAGGCGGTAGCAGATCGATGCCTCGCTCATGAGGATCTTTTCCACTTCGTGGATGTCGTACGGGGATTTGGTGAGAGCGCTGAGAAGCTGAATATAGATGAGGTTGTTGGTGGGGATGTGACGGCTGGAGCTGATGATGGGGTGCGAGAAGAAGTAGCCCTGGAAGAACTGGTAGCCTTCGGCGAGGGCGCGGCGAAACTCTTCTACCGTTTCGACTTTCTCTGCGATGAGCGGGATCTTCGAGGCGGAGAGCTCACGCTGGATGCTCAAGAGCTCTTCATGGCTGAGGGCGCGGAAGTCGAGCTTGATGTAGTTCGCAAAGCAGAGGAGCCGGTCGGAGGAGTTTCCGGGCAGGAAATCGTCCAGGGCGATCTGGTAGCCGGCTTGTTTGAGCTCGGCGACGGCGTGGACAACTTCATCGTCTACGTCTACGGTTTCCAGGACTTCAAGAACGGTGAGTTCAGCCGGCAGAAGGGTAACCGTGCGACTGACGAGGGCCTCGCGGGTGCAGTTGATGAATGCCTTGGAGCCGGGGGCGAGGGTATCGAGGCCGATGAGCAGCGCGTTATCCACCATCTGGCGCGTGGCGTCCTCTGCGTCGCCGGAGAAGACGTTGTCCAGTCCGGCGCGGAAAAGGAGCTCATATCCGAAGATATTCTGATGGGCGTCGAGGATGGGCTGGCGACCGACGAAGCGGGTGACAGAGGATTCGCCGGATTTGCGGATGGACTGCTCTGGGGTCTGCAAAGGGTCTCGCATGGAGGTGGAGGACAGGGACGGCACCTTGGGTTGAGGCTATGGGACTATGTTAGGTGTCTCACAAGAAGATTGCCATAACACTATCAGTGTGGAAGAAAACTCACGGGAAGGGGCGGATTACACTGGTAAAGGTTGTTATGAAAGGGATACGTGAAAGCTCTCGTAAAGTCGCAGGATGGACAGGGGCTCTGGCTGAAGGATGTGCCGGAACCGGAGATGGGAATCAACGATGTGAAGATCCGGGTGCTGTATACCGGGATCTGCGGGACGGATCTCCATATCTATGAGTGGGATGCGTGGGCGCGGTCGACCATCCAGATTGGGCTGGTGATTGGGCACGAGTTTGTTGGTGAAGTGGTAGCCGTGGGTGAGAATGTTCCGGACGTGCATCCGGGGCAGCTTGTCAGCGGGGAAGGGCATGTCGTCTGCGGACGGTGCCGGAACTGCCTGGCCGGGCGTCGGCATCTTTGTGCGTTCACCAAAGGCGTGGGCGTGAACCGGGATGGAGCGTTTGCGGAGTACGTGGTTCTGCCGATGTCGAATATCTGGCATCATGCGCCGGGGGTGAATCCGGAGGTGGCCTCGATCTTCGATCCGTTTGGCAATGCGGTGCATACGGCGCTGGCGTTTCCGGTGCTGGGAGAAGACGTGCTGGTGACGGGCGCAGGGCCGATTGGGATTATGGCCGCTGCGGTGGCTCGTCATGCGGGTGCGCGGCATGTGGTGATCTCTGATCCGAATCCCTACCGGCGAGCGCTGGCGGAGAAGCTGGGCGTGACGCGGGCGGTGAACCCGATGGAGACGACGCTGGCTGCGGTGCAGAAGGAGCTGGGGATGAGCGAGGGGTTCGACGTGGGGCTGGAGATGAGCGGCAACCCGAACGCTTTCCGCGACATGATCAACAGCATGAGCCACGGCGGGAAGATCTCCATGCTGGGAATTCCTTCGCAGGAGATCGCGATCGATTGGAATAAGGTGATCTTCAACCAGTTGACGCTGCGCGGCATCTACGGCCGGGAGATGTATGAGACCTGGTACAAGATGACCGTGATGCTGGAGAGCGGGCTGGACATTGAGCCGGTGATCACGCACCGGCTGAACTGGCGGGACTATAAGGACGGGTTCGACGCGATGCGGTCCGGGAACAGCGGCAAGGTGGTTCTGGATTGGCGGGACGTTTCCTAGGACGGATTCCTAGAGCGGACGCTTTGCGGGATTGAATCCGTGGGCCGGCTTCGGTCGTACTGTAACCGATGATGGAAGTGTGCATCATACGGTCGAGTACACTGGGGTCGGCGGCACGATTCGTCGGACGATCAAGTTCAGCGTAAAGGGTCTCTTGAATGGAACAAAGCGAATGCGAAGTGGCCGACCGGAGCCTGGTGCATCAGTCGGACAGTCTGTTTGAGCGATGTTCGTGGTTTTACGCTCTGTGCCGTGAGTACCTGTTTCGGGATCATACGCAGGAGATTGTACGGTCTTTGTTTCCTGTAGAGCCTCCGGCTCCAGGGACGAAGCTGCTGGAGCTTGGGTGTGGGCCGGGGTTTTATGCCTGTCGGCTGTCTGAAGAGCTGCCTACGCTGCAGACGACCGGGGTGGATCTATCCGTTGCGCTGATTGAGCGTGCGACGAGCCGGGCGAAGAGCCGTCAACTTTCCAACTGCAGCTTTCAACATGCTGATGCACATTCGCTGCCTTATCCTTCACATTCAATCGATGCGGTGGTGGTGTCTCGGCTGTTTTTGATCGTGCCGGATAAGGAAGGGATCGTGCGGGAGATACATCGGGTGCTTCGGCCGGGGGGGCGGTGCTTTATTGCGGAGCCTACTTCGGGGTTCAGGACTCGGCTGCCGCTGGCGGTGATGTGGATTTTGAGCCGGTTGACTACGAGTCCGGCAGGGAAGGATCGGGAGCCGCAGGTGGCGGATGTGATGAGCCGGCCGGACTTCAAGGCGCTGGTGGAGACGCAGCCGTGGGGGTCGATGGAGCTTGAGTACGATGGGTGGTATCAGTACGCGGTGTGCCGGAAGAGTTCAACGAACGCATGAGCTATCCCATTCTTGATCCTGATTTTCCAATCCCTGCGCTGGGGCATCTTTGCGCGCTGACGGTGATGGCGAAGGCTCCGAAGGCGGGGCGGGTGAAGACGAGGCTGTCGCCGCCGCTGACGCTGGAGCAGACTGCGGCTTTGAATATCTGCTTTCTGAAGGACACTACGGCGAATCTGGCGACGGTTGTGGGTGGGGCGGGGTTGATCTCGTATACGCCGGTGGGGGATGAGGCGCTGTTCGACGGACTGCTGCCGGAGACGTTTGGACTGGTGGCGCAGCGGGGGGATGGGTTCGGGGAACGGCTGCTGTGCGCGGCGAAGGATGTGCTGGCGATCGGGTATGGGGCGGTTTGTCTGATCGATTCGGATTCGCCTACGGTGCCGGGGGCGGTGTTTGCGAAGGCTGTGGAGGAGTTGGCGCGACCGGGGGATCGGGTGGTGATTGGGCCTTCTGATGATGGGGGGTACTACTTGATCGGGCTGAAGGTGGCGCATGCGGCGCCGTTCGAGCGGATTACGTGGAGTACGGGGACGGTTTTTGAGGAGACGGTGGAGCGGTGCCGGGAGGCGGGGCTGGAGGTGGTGGTGCTGCCGGTTTGGTACGACGTGGACGATGCTGCGACGCTCGCGGTGCTGAAGCGCGAGTTGCTGGAGGGGGTTCGGCCGGGATTTGCGGAGATGGATGGGTATTCGGCTCCGAAGACGGTTGGATTTTTGATGGAGCTTGGGGCTTGAGGGCGGGGTGGGCTGAGGCTCGGCCGTGGCAGACGAATGTGGCGCTGGGGTTGATTGGGCTGGGGATGATTGCGGTGGCTCGGCAGTTGGTGGTTGAGGAAGACCACTATGTGCTGGGTCATGCGGCGGTTTCTTGTGTGCATTTGGGGCTTTATCTGGCGGCGCTGCTGGTGGTTTGGCTGCGGCCGGCGAATGTGGATCGGTGGACGTTTGGGGTGATTCTGGTGGTTGCGGTGGCTTGCCGGCTGGTGGTGCTTTTTCCGCCGCCGGTGGGGTCGACCGATGTGTACCGGTATGCGTGGGATGGGGTGGTGCAGCATGCGCATATCAATCCGTATCGGTATGTGGCGAGTGATCCGGCGCTGGCGGCGTTGCGGGAGCCGAACCAGGATCTGTATGACAGTATGAATCGGCGGGACTACGCGCATACGATCTATCCGCCGGTGGCGCAGGTGCTGTTTTATTTGATTACGTGGATCTCGCCTACGGTGACGGCGATGAAGACGGCGATGATGCTGTTCGAAGGCCTGACCCTGTGGGGGTTGGTGCTGATGCTGCGGGAGATGGGGCTGCGGCGGGAGCAGGCGATTGTGTATGCGTGGTGTCCGCTGGTGATGTGGGAGCTGGCGGGGGCGGGGCACCTGGATGCTACGGCGATGGCGTTTATCGTGCTGGCGTTTCTGTTTCGGTACAAGGAGAAGCCGGGGTGGGTGGGGGTGTTCCTGGGGCTGGCTTTTTTGACGAAGTTCTACCCGATCGTGTTGTTTCCGGCGCTGTACCGGCGGGGGGACTGGAAGATGCCGGCGGTGATCGTGGGGATGACCGTTGGGTTTTATGCGATGTATCTTTCGGTGGGGAAGATGGTGTTCGGGTTTGCGGGGACGTATGTGCAGGAAGAGGGCATGGAGAGCGGGACGCGGTACTTTCTGCTGAGCCTGGTGCAGCATGTTCCGGGGCTGCATGGGACGCCGAATGGGGTTTTCCTGGGGTTTGCGGCGGTGGTGATGCTGGGAGTGACGGTGTGGGCCTGGGTGGTGGCTACGCCGAAGGATGCGAAGCCGATGGCGTTTCTGCGGCCGGCGTTTGGGGCGGCGATGGCGCTGATGCTGCTGTTCTCTCCACACTATCCCTGGTATGTGGCGTGGCTGGTGCCGTTTCTTTGCCTGATGCCGAATCTGCCGGTCTTGGCTTATGTCGGCGGGCTGTTTTATCTGTGTACGACTGCGATGGCTGTAGGGTATGGGCCGAAGCAGTATCTGCTGAACGAGTATTTGTACGGGACGGTGGTTGCCGCCGTTATCATCGAAGTTATTCTGCGGCAGACGCCGTGGACGCGGGGCTGGTTCCTGCCGTCTACGGATGATCTTCCGGTTCTTTCCAGCGCTGTTGCACCGTAACCCCTGTTGAGGTCTTCCTTATGAGCACACTGCTTCCGATCCTTCCGCCCTCTGATGTTCTTGACGAGAACAAAGACGTTTTGACCCCTGAAGCGCAGGCGGCCGAGGAGGAGAAGAACCGCATGCGGCGGTACTTCCAGAAGCCGGAGGAGCAGTTGACTCCCGTGGCTACGCAGGAGCCTGTGTGTCTTTACCTGGAGACGACGAACCGGTGCAACCTGCTGTGTGTGACGTGTCCGCGAACGTATGAGCAGTTGGAGCCCGAGGCGGATATGCCGTGGGAGATGTTTACGTCGCTGATCGACCAGTATCCGAATATTGCGCGGGTGGTGCTTCACGGGATCGGCGAGCCGATGCTGGTGAAGGATATTGCGGAGCGGGTGAAGTACCTGAAGGACCGGAATATCTACGTGCTGTTCAACACGAATGGCACGCTGCTCAATGATAAGAACGGGCGGGCGCTGATCGAGGCGGGGCTGGATGAGCTGCGGGTTAGCCTGGATGCGGCGGAGTCCGAGGTGTACCAGATGGTGCGCGGGAAGGACTTCTTCGACAAGATCGTGGAGAACGTGAAGAACTTTACGCGGCTACAGCGGGAGATGAATGCTCCGAAGCCGCGTGTGAGTCTGTGGCTGACGGGGCTGCGGGAGACGGTGGACCAGCTTCCGAACTTCGTGCGGCTCTCGCATGAGGTTGGGGTGACCGAGGTTTATCTGCAGCGGCTGGTGTTCTTCGATGAGGGATCGAATGGGCTTGCCCGGGCTGAGTCTGCGCTGTTTGAGCATACGACTGCGGCTGAAGAGGCGATGATCGCGGAGGCGGAGCGTGTGGCTGCGGAGCTGGGGGTGATGTTCTCGGCTTCGGGTGCGGTCGATCCGGGTGAGTCGATCCGGATGCAGGCTACGGATTCGCCCTGGTCGTTGTGCCGACGGCCCTGGTCGCTGATGTACATTACTGCGAATGGGCGGGTGCTGCCTTGCTGTATTGCGCCGTTCTCGATGAAGGGCTATGGGTCGTTTACGCTGGGGGATGCTACGCAACACTCGCTTCGGGATATCTGGAATGGGAGCGAGTATCAACGGTTCCGGGATGGGCTGCTTTCCAGTGCGCCGCCGCCGGCTTGTGCGAACTGTGGGTTGCGATGGAGCTTGTAGCTGAATTGATTGACCTTGGATTCGCGCGGGGCTAGTCTCACAAAGAGGTGCTTCTTATGTCGATCGATACCCTGACGGTTAAGCTTTTGAGCTCTGTGCTGAAATCTGAGACTCGCAAGAAGCTTTTTACGATGGTGGCCGGAAGGCGCATCGCCGATATGGACCAGTTGAAGGAAGCGACCTCCGGCAGCGATATCCGTTCCGATCTTGAGGCGCTGGAGAACGCTGACCTTATTGGAGCAGGACAAGCGAGCGAGAAGTATTATGTGACCGCACGCGGGCTGAAGGTGGCGCGAGATCTTCAAGAGCTCTCGATCGGATAAGAGAATGCTGGTTTTCGATTCCGCGACGACGGCACCCGTTGATGTTGCGGCCTCACATCCTTTCGCGTTTGTCTGGATGACGGTGCTGATGCTGATCCTGGGTGTTTCCCGGGTGGCGCGGGGAATCAGACCGGCCGTTACGAATGCGAGCTCCTACTTTCATCTGTGGATGTTGGCCTACCTTGTCGTTCTGGGCCTTCTCATGTCGCTGACGACAGGGATAGCGCTGGTCATCCTTTACGATCCCCATCACTATGGTGAAGCACGGCCTGCATTCGACTGGTTGCCGCAACGGCTGCTGCCGCTGGCTGCCGGGGCTGCAGGCGTATTGGGGTTCGAATGGCTGTTTCGCAAGTTTACGGTTGGGTTTGGCCAGACCCAGTTCGATCTTCAGGGCATGCTGGACGAACTGGTGAATCAAGCAATCGCGG
The DNA here is from genome assembly GCF_000178975.2 of Granulicella tundricola MP5ACTX9. Taxonomy (NCBI): domain Bacteria; kingdom Pseudomonadati; phylum Acidobacteriota; class Terriglobia; order Terriglobales; family Acidobacteriaceae; genus Granulicella; species Granulicella tundricola. The sequence continues at coordinate 2,098,934 of NC_015064.1, forward strand.
CGACGTTGAAGAAAGATGTTGGGTAGATTGGGACAGATTTCGGTCATTATTCCGGCCTTGAATGAGGCTGAGTCGATTGGGACGGTCGTTGCCGAGATGCCTTGGGGGCTGATTGGGGAGTGCATTGTGGTGGACAATGGCTCGAGCGATGGGACTGGGGAGATTGCGCGGGCAGCGGGGGCTAGGGTGATTGAGTCTGCGCGGGGGTATGGGGCGGCTTGTCTGGCGGGTTCTAATGCGGCGTTGGCTACGAGCGATGTGCTGGTCTACATGGATGGGGATGGGTCCGATATCGTGGCGGATATGGAACGGCTGACTGCGCCTATCGTCAATGGGGATGCTGACTTTGTGATCGGGTCGCGGATCAAGGGGAGGCGGGAGGCAGGGTCGATGCTGCCGAGCCAGGTGTTTGCGGGGTGGCTGGTGGGGACTTTGCTGCGGCTGCTTCAAGGGGTGAAGTATACGGATATGGGGCCGTTCCGGGCGATCCGGCGTTCGTCGCTGGAGCAGATGGGGATGAGCGAACTGACGTATGGATGGAACCTGGAGATGCAGATCAAGGCGGCACAGTATGGGCTGCGCATCCGGGAGATTACGGTGGACTACCGGTGCAGGATCGGTGGAGTGAGCAAGGTTTCAGGGGACTGGAAGGCTTCGATCAAGGCCGCGGTGCGGATCATGGAAGTGCTGTTCCGGGTGGGGTTGAAGCGGCGGAGCAGAAGCTAGGCGCGGCTTCTGATTTCAAACACGTCTGCGGCGTTGCTGCGAATGAGATACGCGAAGACGAGGACATCGAAGAAGAGCAGGATGTAGAAGTTTGTGAGGTCCGATGAGGTCCCTCCCAGGCCGGAGGTGCCGAAGCTGGGTGAGCTGTTGAGCAGCGTAGCCTTGGCCCAGAGAAGCAAGGTCATGCTGGAGTTGAACATGACGGTACGGCGTGCCCACTTCTGGAGCTGCAGCAGGCCGAAGCCGGTTGCGGTGATATAGGAACCGAGCAGGAAGAAGAATCCTGGCAGGATATTGGAGCCCTGGCTGGCTGCCTGGAGCACGACGGTGTTGCCGCGGGTGGCGACGTAGAGGACGGGGTAGAAGATGCTTTGCGGGCCGAGGACGTCGCCTGGATACCAGCGCAGCATGATGGCGGTGAGGAGGAGGACCGTGCCCTTGAGAATTTGAAAGGTGGCGATGAGTGTGACGCCGATGGGGCGGGGTGCACGCCTTCTGTCCTGCCTGAAGCGCAGGTCGGCGAACTGGCTTTGATCGAAGCGGGGGCGGTCGGTGTGAGCGGGCACTCGGTCTTCTCCATCTTCAGTATGAGTTGCGCGGCCTGCATCGCCTAGACACGAACGGGTCATTTACTTCCCTACAGGGACGTGTGTGCGGGATCAGCGTGGGGGCTTTACAATTTCGCCTATGAGTGATGAGAAGGTGAGTGCAAAGACACGGCGGGAGTTTCTGGCTGGGGCTTCGGTTTCCGTGGTGGGTTTAGGGGTGGCGATGGGACAGGCAGCGACGCCGGGTGCACCTCCGGCTTTTGGAACGGCTCCGGCGGTTGGCCCGGAGGTGACGGTGGCTACTTTTGCTGAGGCGGAGAAGGTGGTTCAGGCTCCGTTGACGGTGAAGGATAGGGCTGAGGCTGCGGGGAACTGGCGGCAGAGTATGGCGGCTTTGTATGAGCGTCGGGTGGGGCCGAGGAAGGTGGCGATACCGGATGGGGTTGCGCCTTACTCTGCTACATCCGGACGAGGTTTCCATGGAGACGTGGGCGTGGCCAATACGAAGTACACGCTTTCGGAAGCGGCGCCCGCACTGCCGGTGACGGATGCTGAGATTGCGTTTGCTCCGGTCTTCACGCTCATGCAGTGGATAGCGGGCAAGAAGATTACTTCGGAGCGGCTGACGTCGATCTATCTCGATCGGATCAGGAAGTACAACGGTGAGTTGCGGTGCGTGATTACGGCTACGCCTGAGATTGCGATGAAGCAGGCCCGGGCTGCGGACGCGGAGATTGCGGCGGGGCGGTATAAGGGGCCGCTGCATGGAATTCCCTGGGGTGGAAAGGATCTGATGGATACGGCTGGGATTCGGACGACGTATGGGGCGGATTGCTTTCAGCATCGGGTGCCGGAGAAGGATGCGGCGGTTGTGGCGAAGCTGCATGAGGCTGGCGCGGTGATGATCGCGAAGCTGAGCCTGGGTGCGCTGGCGCTGAACGATGTCTGGTTTGGCGGGCAGACGATGAATCCGTGGCTGCTTGAGGAGGGGTCGAGCGGAAGCTCGGCTGGGCCGGGGTCGGCTACGGCGGCGGGGTTGGTGGGGTTCTCGATCGGGTCTGAGACGGGTGGGTCGATTGTGAGCCCGACGATGCGGTGTGGGGTGAATGGACTACGGCCTACGTTTGGACGTGTGCCGAGGACGGGGGCGATGACGCTGTGCTGGTCCTTGGATAAGCTGGGGCCGATGTGCCGGTCTGTGCAGGATACGATGCTGCTGCTGCAGGCGATCCATGGGGAGGATGCTGGTGATGTTGCAAGTGTCTCGGCAAGCCTGGCGTATGCTCCCGCGGAGCCCGTGAAGGGGTTGAAGGTGGGGTACTTTCCGGGGTGGATGAAGGAGGCTCCGGCTACAAATGTGGATCGTCATGCGCTGGAGGTCATCACGAAGCTGGGGATGACGGCGGTGCCGGTGACGCTGCCGGACTGGCCGTATGGATCGCTGAATACGATTCTGTTTGCGGAGGCTGCGGCGGCGTTCGAGGAGATTACGCTGGATCATCGGGTGGATCAACTGAAGGCGCAGGTGCCGGATGCGTGGCCGAATACGTTCCGGCAGGCTCGGTTCCTGTCTGCGGTGGACTTTGTGCAGGCGGACCGGATGCGGCGGATGGTGGCGATGGAGATGGCTCGGGTGATGGGCGAGGTGGATCTGTTGCTGGTGCCTAGCTTGCGGGATGAGATGCTGACGATCTCGAACAATACGGGGCACCCTTCGCTGACGCTGCGGGCGGGGTTTGTGGAGGTGAACGAGACGCGGAGTGACTGGGCTCCGGGTGGGGAATGGTCTTCCAAGAAGCTCAAGGCTCCGCACAAGGTGCCGCATGGGGTAACGCTGATTGGGCGGCTGTTCGATGAAGGGACGATTGTGCGGGTGGGGATGGCGATGGAGAAGGAGTTTGGGGTGAGTGGGGCAGTGCCGCCGGGGTTTGGGGTGTGAGGTAACGCGAACCACGGAGGGCACAGAGGAGGAGAGAGGGCACGGAGATGAGGTGTAACCCTGGGGCCGGGGAGTTCGTCTCAAATGGTCATGGTAATAGCTCGGGTGGGGGATGGGATTTGCCGCCGAGATTGCCGATGCTGGGGGTAGGAGACTTCTATGAAGATGATGGTGGCGGGGTTGGTCGGGTGGGTTCGATTGGATGTGGTGAAGGATGAACGGGTGAAGGTGGTGGATACGGCGATTACGGTGCTGGGGACGATGTTGGTGGCTGTTTCGTTTGTGATCTGGAAGGGGTAAGGCGTAAGGCGGCAGGATGCGTGTTGCCGGTCCCTGGCGAAAGATTACGGGAATAAAAATGGATAAGAACGATCAGAGCGGATTTTGATTTGAGAAAGGGCTTCCGGCGGATGCGCGGGAAGCCCTTTTGTTCGGGGCGCTGATGGTGAGGGTTGACTCTGGAGTTAGAAGCGGGCTGCCAAGCCAGCGGAGGTGCGGATCTTGTCCGTGCTGCTGGTGTCCTGATTGTGGAACTGGAGCCAGTCGGCCTGGGCGCGGAGGGAGAAGAGGTGGGTGATGGGGACATCCAGGCCGCCGCCGACCGAGTAGGCGAAGGTGGCAGGACGGGTGGAGGTGGTGAAGCCGTTGACGGTGGTCGAGGATCTGGCGATGACGGTGCCGAAGAGGATGCGGGCGAAGGGGCGGATGTGGCGCGCCGGGAGCAGGACCGAGGGGCCGCCCAGCAGGGTGTAGTAGCTGGCGGTGGTTTTGATGGTGTTGAGACCGGAGGTCGTGACCGTGGAGGGAAGGTACGAGCCGCTGCCTTCAATGGTGCCGCCGATCCAGCGGGCGGAGGTGTAGGGGCGCTGAGAGATGGAGACGTCGAAGCCCTTGGCGTTGATGCCGTTGTTATTGGAGCCGGTTGGGAGCAGAGCGGAGTAGCCGCCGAAGATGTCCCAGGTTGCGGGTGCGGTCTGGGCGAAGCGGGCCTGGGCGCGGAGAGCGGGGGCGGCGAAGAGGGCGACAGCGGCCATGGACGCGGCTACGCGAGCGAGCTTGATGCTATGCATTGGTGTGGGAACCTCAGCTAGAGCGTAGCGGGCTTCAGCTGGGATGACATTCCCCCGATTGGGGGATGGATGGGAACAAATCCTGAGGTCCTGGCTTCGCCAGGATGACGGCGCTTGTTTAGTCGATCAGCGGATGTGGAGGACGATGAGGGTTTCGTCGTCGAAGTGCTCTGTGCCGGACTGGTGGGTGGCTACGGCTTCGAGGATGGCGGCGACCATGTGCTTTGCGGATTGGGTGGCGGTGGGGTGGTGCTGGAGGAGGGTGCTGAGGCGCTCTGAACCGAACTGCTCGCCGCGGGAGTTTTCCGCGTCTACGATGCCGTCGGAGAAGAAGAGAACGAAGTCGCCGGGGGCGAGCTGGAGGAGGGTTTCATCGTAGGTGGCGATGGGGAAGAGGCCGAGGGGGAAGCCTTCGACGGGGATGGTGGTGACTTCAAGGGCGTTGGTGAGGGACTCCGGAGTGCTGGTGGGGGTGGCCCGGGTGATGAGCATGGGCTGGACGGAGCCGGCGTTGGCGACGCGGAGGGTGCGCGTGCGGTCGTCCCAGAGGGACATGAGCATGGTGACGTACTGGGAGTCGAGCTTGCGCTCCTGAAGCTGGGCGTTGAGGAGGCTGAGAAGCTGCGCGGGGGGCAGGCGGCGGGGGGCGAGAGAACGCATGAGGCCGCTGACGAGGGCAGCGTAGAGGGCGGCGGGAGCGGCTTTGCCGGAGACGTCGCCGAGGGCGATGACGGTGCGGGTGGGGTAGCCGGGGAAGGAGAGGTCGACGGTCGTTTCCGGGGAGGGATTTACGGTGGTCCGAGTGGGCGGGGCGTCGGGGTCTTCGAGATCGGGGTTGGGTGCGGGGCCGTAGTCGAGGAAGTCGTAGACGTCTCCGCCGATGGAGCGGGCAGCGTTGAAGCTGGTGGCGATCTCTGCGTTGGCGGGCTGGGGCGGGGCGGCAGGCATGAGGCGGAGCTGGACCTCGCGGGCCATGTTGAGGTCTCGCTCCATGCGCTGTTCTTCCTCGCTGATGCGCTGGTAGAGGCGCGCGTTGGCGATGGAGATGGCGATCTGTGAGGCGAGGGTGGTGAGGGTGCGCTGGTGGTCTTCGTTATAGTAGTTGACGCGGGTGTGCTCGAGATCGATGACGCCGATGACCTTGCCCTTGTAGATGAGGGGGACGGAGAGCTCGGAGCGGGTCTCGGGGTTTTCGGCGAAGTAGCGAGAGTCTTTGCGGACGTCCGGGGAGAGGATGGGCGTGCGCTGCTGGGCGGCGGTGCCGATGATGCCTTGGCCGAGGAGGACGGTGCGCTGGCGGATGACGCGTTCACCATAACGGGTGCTGAAGCGATGCTCGAGCTGCTCGGACTTGTCGTTCCAGAGGAGGATGGTGAACATCTGGAAGTCGATGACGCGTTTGAGGAGGGCTCCTATCCTCTCCAGCAGATCATCTGGGTCGAGGATGCTGGTGATCTCGTGGGAGATCTCGTGGAGGACGGTGAGGGTCTGGGCCTGGCGTGAGACTCGGGTGTAGAGGCGCGCGTTTTCTACGGCTACGGCCATGCGGGATGCGGTGAGCTCAAGCAGGCGCTGGTGGTCCGGGGTGAAGAAGGCGGGGGCTTCGGATTGGAGGTCAAGGACGCCGATGACCTTGTTTTTGACGATAAGGGGGACGGCCAGCTCTGAGAGGACGTGGGGGTTGGCGTTGATGTAGTTCTCAAGCTTGGTGACGTCTTCCACGAGGATGGATTTGCGCTGCAGCGCGGCCTGGCCGACGACGCCGCGGCCTAGCTTGATTCGCATGCGCTCGATCTCTGTGGTGTGGCCGGTCTGGAAGCGCATCCAGAGCTCGTGGGTGCGGTCGTTGATGAGGAGGATGGCGAAGATGCGGTAGTCGATGACGGCGCGGACGAGGTCTGCGACGCGGTGCATGAGGGTGTTGAGGTCGAGGGTGGTGTTGAGGGCGTCGGCTAGGCGTAGGAGGAAGTCGAGTTGGAGGGGTTCGACGCGGATGTTGGGCTCAGGGGCATGGGTGTGGAAGAGAGGGCGCGAGGGGGCGTAGTCGCCTTCTAGGGACTCTGGCGACTGGGTGGAGGCGGGGAGTGTTGCGGGTTTTTTCGGTGGTGCCATTCTGGCCGATGATAGCAGCGGGGCGGGGGTGGAAAGAGTTGGGGGGACTCAGAGGGGTAAAGCAAGGCGTAACGAGGATAAAACGGATAGAAAAGCGATAAGAGAGGAGCTTGAAATCTTCGGTCGACTCCTTCTCTTTTTTTCTTTTTATCTTTTGGGGCGGGCGTATTGGGATGTGAGGGTCTCGGCGGTCAGGTCTATGCCGGAGGATTTTTGGATGAGGGCTGCTATGGATTCGTCTGAGAAGCCGCTCTGGCGGAGGGCAGCGATCTCGTCCGAGAGCATGCCGATGATGGTGGGGAGGGGAAACTCCTCGGTCCAGGGGTTTGCGGCCGCTTTAAGTGCGGTCTGGGCGATGAGGATCTGCTCGTAGGCGTAGGTCTTGGAGGCCATGGCGGGTACACCTGCTTTCTGGGTGACGAGAACAAGCAACGACAAGGACAAATACAGGGGTTCTTCGCTGCGCTCAGAATGACGACTCTTTAGAGTGGCTAGTAGCCAGTGGGTGCGGGCGTGGTGGGGGTGTGGCCGGCGAGCTCGGCCAGGATGCGGACGCTGGCGCTGGCTCCGATGCGGGTGGCGCCGGATTCGAGCATGAGGCGGGCGTCTGCGAGGTTGCGGATGCCTCCGGAGGCTTTGACGCCGGCGCGGGTTCCGGCTACGCCGCGCATGAGCATGATGTCGTCCGCGGTGGCTCCGCCAGTGGAAAAACCGGTGCTGGTCTTGATGAAGTCGGCTCCGGCGGCGAGGGCGAGTTCCGAGGCACGGAGTTTCTCTTCGAAGGTGAGGAGGCAGGTTTCGAGGATGACTTTGACGATGGCTCCGGAGGCGTGTGCCAGCTCTACGACGCCGCGAATGTCCTGCTTGACGGCTTCGTAGTCTTCCTTGGTGCCGGACTTGAGGAGGCCGATGTTGAGGACCATGTCGACGTCATGTGCGCCGTGTTTGAGGACGCGGACGGTCTCGTCGCGCTTGGAGCCGGAGAGGGTGGCTCCCAGGGGAAAGCCGATGACGACGCCGACGTGGATGCCGGTGCCGGCGAGGGCTTCATGCGCGGTGGCGACCCAGGTGGGGTTGACCATGGCGCATGCGAAACGATGCTCGGCGGCTTCGTGGCAGATCTGGAGGACCTGGGCGCGGGAGGCGTCGGGGCGGAGGAGGGTATGGTCTAACACTGCGGCTAGAGATGCCGTGGAAGTCAGGGTCTGCTGGGTGAAGGCTGCTGCATCGAAGATTTCGGTATCGGTGTTCAAGGGTGCTCCTGCTGGGCCTTGGGTGGGCCGTCACTTTCTATCATACGAGGGTGACGGTCATGTAGATATCGTGGCTTGCCAGGCTTTGGCCAGGTCGTCGGTGAGGAACTGCTGGAGTTGCTGGCGGTTGGGTTCGTCGCGGGCGCGGAGGACCGCGCTGGGGTGGATGGTGGCGAAGACCTTGTCGGCGAAGGGGGTGGAGTTGAGTTTGCCGTGATCCTTCATGAGGGCGAAGGTGCCACCCAGGAGAGACTTGCTGGCTGAAGCCCCGAGGCAGAGGACGACCTTGGGCTTGATGGCGTCGATTTCGGCGAGGAGCCAGGGTCGGCAGGCCATGATCTCCGACATGCGGGGGCTTTGATGAAGGCGAAGCTTGCCGCGCTGGACGAACTTGAAGTGCTTGACCGCATTGGTTACATAGACCTCTTTGCGGGGGATGCGAAGGTCTTCGAGGATGTGGTCGAGGACCGCTCCGGCTGGGCCTATGAAGGGCTCGCCCTGGAGATCTTCCTGGTCGCCGGGCTGCTCGCCTACGAGCATGAGGGCAGCGGTGGCGGGGCCTCGGCCGGGGACGACCTGGGTGGCGTGGCAGTAGAGCTCACAGCCTTTGCAGGTGGGGAGCGCTTCAGCGATGGCGCGGATGGTGTGGTGGTCTGGGACGAAGGGCTGGGCGGTGGGCTGGGATTGCTGGCGCTGGACCATATTCTGCACTCGCGTCTTTGACTGGGTTATCAGCGTGGGGAGGAGGGTGAGCTCGGGGAGGTTCTTCCAGTAGCGGACGGGCATCTCCGACTTCATTGCGGCGGGGTTGAGGCGTGCCGGGTTGAAGATGCTGGCGTAGTAGGAGCGCCAGAGGCCTTCGAGTTCATCTTCTGCGGGGGCGGACTCGCGGGGTACGCCGGGAGCGAAGGTCAGTTGTTTGGTGATGGGGTCCCAGACGGCGCTGGCGTCGGGTGTGAGGATCGTCCAGTGCATGATGGCGAAACGCTCGGCGAAGAAGGGAGCAGCCAGGGGGAGGATGCGGTGGTCGGGCTGGTACCAGGCGATGAAGTGTTCGCAGTCGGCGTCCGGGGTGATGTCTTCGGGTGGGCAGGATTCCAGTTCGGTCTTGATGGGGCCGAAGGGGGTGGGGGTTTCGAGGACCAGGTGATGGGCGTGGGGGTCTGGATCGATTGGGATGGGTTCGTCGAGGACGGTGGGACGCTCGGATGGGTCGGAGGGTTCGAGGACCTTGCGGAAGCGGACGAAGGCGTGCATCTTGTGGAGGTCGCGCTTGACCTGGGATTCGAGGCGGGTGAGCTGGATGATGTCGTCGTCGGTCTCGAGGGCGAGGAGGTTGCGGTTGGACTGGAGGCGGAAGAGGATGCGGTAGAGGAGGTTCCAGCGCTGCGGGTCGCGGTGGACGGCAACGTAACCGGCGGCTTCGAGGAATGATTTTGAGATGGTGGGGCGGGGGAGTGGGGGGCCGGTGGGGGGCTCGTCGGCCTCCAGGGCCAGGGTGAGGGAGGTTGGGGCGGTGGCGTCTTGGAGGTCCAGCTGATCGGGGTGGTAGCCGGCGTGGAGTTGCTCGCGGGCTGTGATGCGCCAGGCTTCGAAGTCGGGGTCTATGAGGAGGCGCTTCATGCTGGTGGTGTGATGCTACACGCTGCCGGTCAGGGCGCTGGTGGGGGCGAAGAGGTCTAGTTGGACTTCGGGTGTGGGTTCTGGGGTGGGGATGATTGAGGAGGGTAGGTGATCGGTGGTGATGAGGTAGGGAAGGGACTGCTTTAGGCGGACGTTTAGCTTGCGGAGGTCTTCCCTGGTCAGGGCGTGGTACTTCCTGATGTTCAGGATTCGCTCTACGTTGCGGTAGCCTATGCCGGGGACCCGGAGGATGGACTCGCGGGGGGCGGTGTTGACATCTACCGGGAAGAACTCGGGGTGAGTCCTGGCCCAGGTGGTCTTGGGGTCTTCGGTGAGGCTGAGTTCTGGTTGGGACTCGGTGGTGAGTTCTGAGGCCTGGAAGCCGTAGAAGCGCATGAGCCAGTCGGACTGGTAGAGGCGGTGTTCTCGGATTAATGGGGCGGCCTTGAGGGGGAGGCGGGCGTCGGCCTCCGGGTAGGGGGAGAAGCCGGTGTAGTAGATGCGGCGGAGCTTGTACTGGCCGTAGAGATGGGTGGCGGTGGTGAGGATCTGGCGGTCGGTGGCGGGGGTTGCGCCTACGACCATCTGGGTGGACTGGCCGGCTGCTGCGAACTTGGGGGCCAGCGAGGATTTGCGGCGGTCTTCGTCGGCTTCGTCCTTGCGGACGGCGATCTGGGACATTGTGGATTCGATGATCGCGGATTTCTTTTCCGGGGCTAGCTGGACCAGGTCTTGCTGGGTGGGGAGCTCGATGTTGGCGGAGAGGCGGTCGGCGTGGAGGCCGGCTTCGTCTATCAGGAGCTGGGAGGCCCCGGGGATGGCTTTGAGGTGGATGTAGCCGCCGAAGTTGTGGACCTGGCGGAGTTGCTTTGCTACGGAGATGAGCTGCTCCATGGTGTAGTCGGGCGACTGGATGATGCCGGAGGAGAGGAAGAGGCCTTCGATGTAGTTGCGTTTGTAGAAGTCGAGGGTGAGGTTGACAACCTCTTCCGGGGTGAAGCGGGCTCGGCGGATGTCCGAGGAGACGCGGTTGACGCAGAAGACGCAGTCGTAGGTGCAGACGTTGGTGAGGAGGATTTTGAGGAGCGAAACGCAGCGGCCGTCGGGGGTGTAGGAGTGGCAGATGCCCATGCCGTCCGAGTGGCCGATGCCTTTGCCGTTACCGGCGCGCTTGGCTCCGCTTGAGGCGCAGGAGGCGTCATACTTTGCGGCGTCGGCTAGGATCTCGAGTTTTTCCTGGGTGGTCAGGATCTTGCTTTCTCCGGGGTACGCCCCACCCCGGCAATTTTCTGTAAAGTCTTCAATCGATTGAAGTTAGGTCTGGACTTGGTTTGGACTGGCGCTGTAAAGTCTTAATTCTATTGATATTGTTGAGGTAATAGCCGCAAAGTATTCATTGCAGGATGTTTATGGATTTCAAGCCAAATTGGCCTGCTACATCTTTCACATTAGACGCAGATGTCCAAGGCGAAGTGATGGCGAATGTGGAGTTGTTGAGGGGGTGGGAGAATTTCTCTCTTTTTCTATTTTACTAAAACGAAAGGGGTAAATACCCCAACTATTTTTGAGGGCTATGTTGTTCATTGCATGTTGGTTACAAGATTTTTTTGTGTTCGGGGGGCTTGACACGCGAGTTTGGCCCATTTTTCGCGAAAAATAGTTTGTAGCGGCTGGATTTGCTTTATTGGCGCGGGTGCGGGAAGAATGGCGGGATGATGATTCGGACGGGTTTGGTGTTGGGGATGATCGGGGCGGCGGCTGTAAGTTGGGCGCAGGCCGGGCCCAGGATGACGGCGGACGAGGTGATGGCTAAGGTTCGGGTGGGGCTGGGGGTGACGGCTCCGGCGGGCACCGTCGATACATTCAAGGCGGGTGACCCGGCTACGCCGGTGACGGGGATTGCGACGACCTTTACGCCGACGATGGCCGTGCTGCGGAAGGCGGTGGCCGATGGAGCGAACCTGATCATCACGCATGAGCCTAGTTTTTATAACCACCAGGACAGTTCGGCGCTGTTTGTGAAGGACCCGGTTTACCTGGAGAAGATCGCTTATATCAAGGAGCATCATCTCGTGCTGTTCCGGTTGCACGATACGTGGCATCTGCGGGTGCCGGATGGGATCGCGGAGGGGTGGGTGAAGAAGGCTGGGTGGGAGAAGTATAAGAAGCCGGGGGAGCAGATGTTCTTTACGCTGCCGCCGACTACGCTGGCGGGGCTGGCGCAGGATCTACAAGCCAAGTTTGGGGCCAGGATCTTTCGGGTGGTGGGTGATCCTGCGATGCGGGTGACGAATGTGGCGTATCGTCCGGGGGCTTCAGGGGAGGAGAAGCAGGTGCGGGCTTTGGAGCGGGATGATGTGGAGGTGCTGGTGGCGGGGGAGGCCAGCGAGTGGGAGACGGTGGAGTATGTGCGGGATGCGATGTTGCAGGGGCGGCATAAGGGGCTGATTCTGCTGGGGCATGAGACTTCTGAGGAGATTGGGATGGAGAGGTTTGCGGAGTGGCTTAGGGGGGTGGTGCCCGGGGTGACGGTGACGTTTATTCCGGCGGGTGAGCCTTATTGGTTGCCGGGGATGCCGGTGGGGGTGCGGTAGGGTAAGACGGGGAATAAGTTGGTTGATTTCCGAAAACCCCGTTTTCCGCGAAGAAGGTTTAGTGAGTCGTCTCCAGTGCACAACCGACATGCGAGTTATGCACCCGGCTCATCAGCTTGTTGGCCTCAGTGGTCATGAAGCTGTAAGACTGGAGTCATTGTCGGCGCTTATTCTCCCGGACGCCCCAAAGACGATCGGTGTACGGAATGAGGTGTTCTCCTTGAGAACGGATGTCCGATGACAATGGTGAGAAACAGAAGTGCGTTCAAGGCGATGGGTACAAGGACTAGAGATGCGACGATTACCGAGCGTCGTCCTACGCCCGTTCCTGTAAAAGCCAGAAATACGCTACACGCAGCGAGAATCAGCTCCAGAACGCAGTAAGACGGCGAAATGATGTAAGGGGATGGGAAGGTACGCATCCAAAGGATCAAGCTGACGACGGGATATATGGCAAAAACATATATGGCAAGCTTCATCCTTCTCGCGCGCAGGCTGGTGCCCCCACCTGCGTCATGACGGGACCAAAGAAGTGCCAAAAGTACTGGCAAGGTAATGATCGTCGAGAGTTCCGGTTGAAGTAATGAGAAGAGACCCCAGACCTGCATAGGCCACGGCATGGAGAACATGGCCAAAGCGTATAGGATCTCAAGGACAGTGACAATCCCCCCAAAGGTGTGGAGAGCCCGCGCGATATGGGAACGGCACGGTCACCTGTCGTGATCACAAAGTGAGACGTCCCCAGAAGTCGTTGTTTGGGACGGCTGAAGCCGTCCCCTTCCGATGGTGTTCTTTTAGGTGTGCTTTGCGGGTTCGTGCGGGCTTGGTATGGAGGGCTTGGTTGTTACAGCCCACGGCCCGGATTCTTCTTGAATGTAGACGGTGGGCTAAAGCCCACCTCTAATCCGAACGGCAACGGCAACGCCGACGGCAGTAGCGGCAGCGGCAAGTGCAACGGCAAACGCAGATCTCCTTCGGGGATGACAAACAAAACGCAACGGCATACGTTTGTCCCCTATGAAGTGACAAACAACGCTGCGATGGCGGACGCTTACTTGAACTTATCTCTCGGGCTGGCCGGTCGAGGCTATGGACTCGGGTGGTGGCTGGAACTGTTCCACTGCGATGCGCTCGTAGCGAACTTCGAGGACCGTCAGGGTTTCTGTGCCGCCGGGGGCGTGGAGAACGACTTCGTCGTCCTCTCCGGCTTTCATGAGGGCGCGGCCCAGGGGTGAGGCCCAGCTGATGTGGTTGCGGTCCAGATTGACTTCATCCGTGCCGACGATGCTGACCACTCGCACTATGCCTGCGGCGTTGGCGTAGCGGACGGTGGCTCCGAAGAACGCTCTTGTCGCTCGCTGGCCGGTTCTGGGGGCTTCCGGATCGATGACCTCCGCGGCTTCGATTCGCTTGGTCAGGAAACGGACGCGTCCATCAATCTGGCGAAGGCGCCGCTTGCTGTATTGGTAGTCGGCGTTTTCGCTGCGGTCGCCGTTGCTTGCGGCCCAGGCAACGACCTGGACGACGGCGGGGCGATCTTTGGTGAGGAGGAAGTGGCGCTCGGCTTTGAGGCGTTCGATCCCGCCTGGGGTGATGTAGTTCTTGACTTGATCGGGCGGGGCGGCCTCGAGTGCTTTCGGTCTTCTGGTAAATCCTTGGCGCATGGTGCGGGCTCGCTTTGGGCGATTTTAGTATCGGGCGGGTGGCTTATTTCGGGAGGTATTCTTTGGGGATTTCGTTGTTGGGGCGCTCGCTGTCCCACATGACCTGCACGATGTAGTAGCGGCCGTTTGCCTTGAGGAGTTCTACGCTGTTGATGCCGCGGGCGAAGGGGGTGGGGTCGTCTGTTTTGTGGCGTGACTCGTAGGTGGTCCAGACGTGGGTGATGACGCCGTACTCCTCTTTGCGGGAGGCGATGCCGCGTTCGAAGAAGCCGCTGGTCTCGAAGCGGGTGCTGACGCGGTTGACGTAGTCGTCGACGGAGAGGATGACGGCGTCGGTTTTGGTTGCGTTAGCTACGCCTGCTACGCGGGTGACGACCAGGCGGGCGTCCGGGAGGAAGAGGGACCGGAAGGCGTTCCAGTCGCGCTTCTGGCCGGCTGGTCCGCTGATGGCGGCATAGAGGGCGGAGATGGTGCCGTCGACGGTTTTTAGGGCGTCGGTGGTGGATTGGGGCCAGGTTGGGTGGGCTTCGATTGAGCCTGGTGAGGGTGGGGTTTGGGAGAGGGCAGGTAATGTGCCGGCGATGAGGAGGGCTGCGATCCAGAATCTTTTCATGATCTTCTCGCGATGTGGATTTGGAGCGATGGTATCAGGGAGGGTTCTCGGTTGTTACAGCCCACGGCCTGGATTTTCATGCGGACTTTGACGGTGGGCTGAAGCCCACCTCTAATCCGAACGGCAACGGCAACGGCAACGGCAACGGCAAATGCAAATACAGGGGGTCCTGACGGTTACCGAACTTCTCTTACGGGGCGCTCAAACGCAGGGCTTAGCCCCAATTCGCTGCGCTCAGGATGGCGGCTTGAAACGGACCACGACAGCAGCAGCAGCAGCAACGCCAACAACAAAAGCAACCGCAAAGGCCGCAACGGAGATTCTCCGCTTCGCGCAGAATGACGGCGTGAAACAGGCAACTGCTACTGCAGACGCAGGTCCCCTGCGGGGATGACAAGCAAGAAAAGCAACGGCAACAGCGGGGGCGCGTTTTCGGGTTTAGTGGCCGGCTACTTCTTCTGGGAAGAGGCGGATGTCGGCGAGGTTGCGGTAGACCTCTGCGTAGTCCATGCCGTAGCCGATGACGAAACGGTTGGGGATGGAGAAGGCGGTGTAGTCAGCTTCGATGGGGACGAGGCGGCGCTCGGGCTTGTCGAGGCAGGTGGCGATCTTGAGGGAGGCGGGCTTGTGCTGGAGCATGAGGCCGCGCAGGTACGAGAGCGTCAGGCCGGTGTCGAGGATGTCTTCGACCAGGATGACGTGCTTGCCCTCGATGGGGTTGTCGATGTCCTTGATGAGCTTGACTGCGCCGGAGGAGACGCGGGCGCGGCCGTAGCTGGAGACGGCGACGAAGTCGAAGGTGTTGTCTACGGTGATGGCGCGGGCGAGATCGGCGAGGAAGATGGCTGCGCCTTTGAGGACGCCGATGAGGACGACGGACTGGCCGGCGTAGTCGGTTGAGATCTGGGCGCCGATGGCGGCGACGCGCTCCGCGATCTGCTCGCGCGAGAAGAGGATGTCCATGGTGGTGGCGGAGGGGAAGACGGGCGTGCTGGTGTTCGACATTGCATCAGGGTAGCGCATGCGGGGCGGTGGGAAAAGGGCTCGATTGAGGGGGCGATATACTTTGGTGTTGGCGAACTCCCTGAAATGCAAAAACGGGAGCGCCGTGCGAGGCGTATGTATCCGTATCTGAATATCGGTCCGTTGCACCTGGGGACGTTTGGACTTTTGCTTTGGCTGGCCGCAGTGGTGGCGGCGGTGGTGCTGCACAGGACGTTTTTGCGCGATGGCGTGGATGCGGATGCGCTGAATGTTGTGGCGATGGTGGTGATCTCCGGTGTGATTGGGGCGAAGCTTTGGCATGAGTTGGAGGATCCGGCGGAGCTCGTGCGGGCGATGAAGATGGTTACGGCTCCAGGTTGGGGGCATCCGGGGCAGATTGTGATGGAGTTTCTGCATTGGTTCCAGGCGGGGTTTGCGTGGTTTGGCGGACTGCTGGGTGGGATTGGGATGCTCGTGATCCAGGGGCGCGGGGCTAAGTTCAAGGGGACGGAGATACGGGTGGGTGGGGTGCGGATGCTCGACCTGGCGGCTCCGGCGGCGTTTGTGGGGTATGGGGTGGGACGGATTGGGTGCCTGACGAGCGGGGATGGGGACTATGGGCGGAATACGCTAGGTACGTTCTGGGGCGTGCATATGAAGGCGGATGCGCTGGTGCCGCCGAGCCCGAGGTGGGCGCTAGTGCTGCCTACTCCGCTATGGGAGTTTGTGGCGGCGATGGTGTTGGCGTTCGTGATCTGGCAGGTGGGGAAGAGGATGAGGCCGGTGGGGTGGCTGACGGGGCTTTACCTGGTGCTGAGTGGGACGGAGCGGTTTATCGTCGAGTTCTGGCGGATCAATCCGAAGCTTTACTTTGGGCACAGCATGAGCAATGCGCAGGTGGCAGCGCTGGGGAGTGTGGTGGTGGGGGCTTTGGTGATGGGAGCGGCTATGGCGAAGGGGACTGCCTGGGCTCCGGTGGGTGAGGCGGAAAGTGCTGGTTGATTCCAGGGAAGGTGGGGTATGATTGGGTCGATTCCGGGCCAACGTAGCTAAACCACACTTTCCAGGAGAGTTATGCGCTTTTTTCTGACCATGGCGGCTTTGACCGCTCTATGCAGTGCTGCGCCCGCACAAGAGGCGCCGATGAAGATGGGGCTTTGGGAGACAACCAGCGTGATTACGATGCAACTGCCGCCGGGGATGCCGAGCATGATGGGTGGGACTCGGACGATCACGGTTCAGAGCTGTCTGACGCCGGAGTCGTGGCAGAAGACCATGGAGCGGGCTCAGAATCCCCGTAAAGACTGCACCTATACGGATAAGACGGTGACCGCTACGGGTATGACGTTTGCGATGACGTGCACGGGCCGCTCTACAACCATGGTGAAGGGTGAGACGGTGTTCGAGTCGAAGGAGAAGGGGAGTTCGACTGTGCATATGGAGATGTCGACGTCCGGTTCGGGTGGGGGCAAGATGGTGACAGATTCCAAAGGGACGACCCGGTATCTGGGCGCGGACTGCGGGAAGGTCAAGCCCTATACGGACAAGTAAAGCGACTGCCGCCATGCGATGAGGTTCATTGCATGGCGGTTTGGTTTGCCTAGAGGAGCTTGAGGTAGGCTTTGGCTTGCTCTAGCTCGGGGAAGAGGCGCTCTTCGGCCTGGAACTCGCGGGAGTGGACGCAGCGGCGGCCGGCTTTGACGCGGACGGGGTGCTTGAGGTGGAGCATCTCATGATACAGCAGGTATTCGATGGCACATCGAGGGGTGTCGGGGCGATCGAAGACCCGGCTGACGACGATGGTGTTGTGGGCGGAGTCGTAGTGGCCCAACATGCGGCGTGCGGCGTGGGCGCTCCAGGTGAGGGTGGGGCGGCCTAGCAAGCCGTGGAAGAATCGGCGGTTGATGGCCTCGAAGACTTCGTCGAGGTCGTAGTGGTGGCCTATGGGGGTGGAGATGTTTTTGCGTCCGCGGGTGGTGCGGATGTGCTCGGCCTGGCGGGCTACGGGCTCCGAGGAGACGTAACGGCGGTAGCGGTCGGAGTGGGCGGGGGTGATGGGCTTGCGGTAGAGCTTGGCGAGGAGGATGTGGGCGATGGCGTGGTGGACGGAGGCGGGGGAGGGCTCGAGGATGTCCGAGAGGCGGACGAGGAGCTTGCCTTCGCGGAGGCGGATGGTGGTGTTGAGAGAGGTGAAACGGCGGAAGCGGATGTCGAGCGGAGGGATGGGGGCGCGGGGGCGGAGTTCGCGGTACTCGTGCTCGAAGATGGGGATGAGGTGTGGGGCTAGGAGAACGGACACGACTTTTTCAGGTTAGCATGTGGGGCGGACGGACGAGGTGGTCCCTGGTGAACGGCGCAACGCGGATAAGTGGGATAAAAGCGGGATAAGAACGGATGAATGCTTATTCGGGCTTGGAGTCCTGCTTGTTTTCTTTGTTTGGGGGATGGAGTTGGAAGTAGGCTTTCTGGTCTTCGAGGAGCTTGGTCAGGTCTTCGCGTAGGTCTGTGATGGCTTCCAGGGCAAGGCGGCGGGAGACGTTGTAGGCGTCGTGGTCGGGTGGGGTTTTGACTGCTGTCTGCCAGCGGTCTGTGGCGGCCAGGAGCTTGGGGATGGACTTGCGTAGGTCTTTGTGGCGGGGGGCGTAGTCTTCGAGGTTGTCTTCGAGATCGTTGGCTATGGAGGAGAACTGTTCGAGTTGGTCGTGGATGTCTTCTTCGCGGCCGGCGTGGCGGCGGCCTGTGGTGAGGGTGAGGATCTCTTTGGCGCGCTGGTCGAGGAAGGCGGAGAAGAGGAGGACGCGGGCGGCGGGTTCGGGGGCGGACTCGCGGAGTTTTTCTACTTCGCCTTCGGAGAGGGCGTTGTCTGGGTGTTGGGCGTGGAGGGGCGGGGTAAGGATGAGAAGGAGGAGAGGGAGGAGTTTGAGCATGGGTGGGGGAGAACAGGCAAAAGCAACGGCAAGAACAAGCAACAGCAAAGGCAACTACGGAGATTCTCCGCTACGCGCAGAATGACAGTCGTGGTGGGAATGACGGCGTAGTTAGTGGGCGAAGACTGTGGCCAGGAGTTCTTCGTTGACGCGGTCGATTTGTTTGAGGGTGGACTTTACGGTGGCTTGGTCTTCTGTGGAGACGAGATGGATGTACTCGCCCAGGCGATGAGAGGTGCGCTGCATGGTCATCTCTGCGTCTTTCAGTTTCTTGCTGTGCTTGGGATCAGTGGTGAGGCCGGTGTGGATGATCTCTGCGTAGTGCTGGATGCGCTTGAGGGTGAGGGCGGCGAGGTCCATGTCACCGGCGGCTATCTGCTGGCCTGCGATTTCGGTGTAGAAGTGGGTGAGTTCGGTGTAGAGGAAGCACTGCTCGCGGGGGTCGGCGTGCTCGGCTCGTTGCTCAAGCTGCATGAGGGCGGCGGAGTCGGGGATGACATCGGCTGTGGCGGCGTGGGCGGCGCAGGGGATGAAGGTGGCGGAAAGAATCAGGAGGGCGAGGGTTCCTAGAGTGAATCGCATGATGCACCTGCTTCTAACGAGCGGGTTTAGTGCATGTGTTGCAGGGCGATGAGGCGGTGTTGCGCCTCAAACTCCTGATCCGGTAACGAACCGTTCGATGCTGCGAGAAAATCTTTGTACGCCTGCTGGGCTTGCTTGATTCTGTGAAGCTTATCGAGCGAAATAGCGGCCAGAAACAATGTGGTCGGTGAGGATGGAAGGACTGTAGCACGCAATTGCAAAGCTTGCAAGCACCCCTGCGGATCATTGTTGGATGACGCGGCGAAGGCGAGGTGGCCGGCGGAGGCTGCGAGGTCTTCCTTGGTTGGATAGGTTATTGGCGTGGTGACGGCGTGCGTTAGGATCTTTTCGGCTTCGGCGTAGCGCTTGAGGTGGATGAGGGCGTCGGCGTGGGCGTCGGCGAGGGTTCCGTCATTGGGCGCGGCGTTGGAGAGGGCGGCGTAAAGGGGCTCGGCTGCGGCGAAGTTGCCGGATTGGGTCTCCAGGCTGGCGAGGAGGTGGGTGATCTCGGGGTTATCCGGATGCGCCTTGTGGAGGTCTTCTACAAGCGGGAGGGCCTGGGCGGTTTTGCCTTGCTGCGTGAGAAGGGAAGCGAGCTGGGCGGTGAGGACGGGGTCGCCGGGATTGGCGGTGAGGGATTGGTTGAGGAGGGCCTCGGCTTCGTCAGGGCGCTTCTCCTGGACGAGGAGGTGGGCGAGGGCGGCGGTGGCCTGGGGGTCGTTGGGGTGCTGGGCCAGGAGGCGGCGGTAGGCTGCTTCGGCGGGCTTGGCTCCGTTGCCTGCGGACTGGGCCAGCTCGGCGGTGAGGAGGGTGTCTTCAGGGGTTTCGGGGGAGAGCTTGAGAGCTTCGAGGAGCTCGTCGCGGGCGTCGGCGGGGCGTGATTTTTCGTCGAGGCGGGCCAGGGTGCGGAAGGCTCGGGCTTTGAGGAGGTTTTCTCCCGTGGCTTTGGTGGCGGCTACTAGTTCGGGGCGGGCATCGTCAAAGCGGCCGGCGCGGGCGAGGAGGAGGCCCAGGGCGAGGTGGGGCTCCAGGAAGGCCTGGTCTGCGTTGATGGCGGCGCGGTAGCTGGCTTCGGCAGGGGAGGATTGGTCTAGGACGTCCTGGACGGAGCCGAGGTCGTACTGGAGGTGGGCGTCGCCTGGGTTGGCGGCCGCTAGCGGGGTGAGGAGCTTGAGGGCTTTGGGGTAGTCGCGAGCTTCGAGGGCTGCTTGTGCTGCTGCACGGGCAGGGTTCTCCGGGAGCTGGATGGTGTGGGTGGTTGTGCTGCTGAAGTCCTGGGCTTTGGCGAAGGGGAGGGTGAAGAGGAGTGCTGCTGCGAGGGCGAGCGGTCGTTTGCTTCCGCAAACGATACCCCACCCTGTCCCACGATGAGACTGTGGTCCGAGGATGGGGCACCCGAGGGTGTTTTTGATCAGGTTCATGCGTGTACCGGGATGGGTTCGTGGTGGGCGGTGGCTTCGAGGACGGGGCCAAGCCAGTGGCCGGTGTGGCTGGCCTTGTTGGCGGCTATGTCTTCCGGGGTGCCTATGGCTACGACTTGGCCTCCGGCGTTGCCGCCCTCGGGACCCATGTCGATGACCCAGTCGGCGGACTTGATGACGTCCAGATTGTGCTCGATGACAAGGAGGGAGCCGCCGCCTTCGATGAGCTTGCGGAAAGCTGCGAGGAGCTTGGCGACGTCGTCGAAGTGGAGGCCGGTGGTGGGCTCGTCGAGGATGTAGAGGGTTCGGGAACGAGCCTTGGCTGCGGCTTCATTCAATGAGGACCGGTTCGAGACGGAGCGGGCCGTGGCCAGGTGTGAGGCTAGTTTGACACGTTGGGCTTCGCCGCCGGAGAGGGTGGTAGCGGACTGGCCGAGGCGGACGTAGGAGAGGCCTACCTCGTCGAGGACGTAGAGCTTGTCTACGATCTTTTGATGGCCGGCGAAGTAGACGAGAGCTTCCTTGACGGTCATATTGAGGACGTCGTGGATGTTCTTGCCCTTGTACTTGACGTCGAGGATGGCGGCTTTGTAGCGGGTGCCGTTGCACTCCTCGCAGGGGAGTTCGATGTCTGCGAGGAATTGCATTTCTACGGTGACGGTGCCGTCGCCTTCGCAGACGTCGCAGCGTCCGCCGGGAACGTTGAAGGAGAAGGCTCCGGCGGCGTAGGACTTGCGCTTGGCGTCGGGCTGCGCGGCGAAGAGGGCGCGGATGTCGTCGAAGGCCTTGATGTAGGTGACGGGGTTGGAGCGGGGTGTGCGGCCGATAGGGGACTGGTCGACGAGGATGACCTCGTTGAGGTGCTGGGTGCCGGAGAGGTCGCGATAGAGGCCGGTGGGGTCTGCGCCTTCGGTCTGGCCAAGAGCCTGCTGGAGGGCTCGGTAGAGGACCTGGTGGACGATGGTGGACTTGCCGGAGCCGGAGACGC
This sequence comes from Granulicella tundricola MP5ACTX9, assembly GCF_000178975.2. Classification (NCBI taxonomy): domain Bacteria; kingdom Pseudomonadati; phylum Acidobacteriota; class Terriglobia; order Terriglobales; family Acidobacteriaceae; genus Granulicella; species Granulicella tundricola. The sequence goes on from NC_015064.1 coordinate 2,119,978, forward strand.
CGGTGACGCAGCAGAGAAGGTTGAGGGGGATCTCGATGTCTACGCCGCGGAGGTTGTGGATGCGTGCGCCGGTGAGCTTGAGGCGCTCCCGCCCCGGCTCTCGGCGGACTTTCGGAATCGGGATCGTCAGGCGGCCCGAGAGGTATTTGCCGGTGATAGAGGCGGGGTTGCGGGTGACCTCGGCTACGGTGCCTGCGGCTAGGAGTTGGCCGCCTAGCTCGCCGGCTCCGGGACCGAGATCGAGGAGGTAGTCTGCCGCGCGGATGACGTCGGGGTCGTGCTCGACGACGAGGATGGTGTTGCCGAGATCGCGGAGGTCTTCCATGATGCGGATGAGCTTGGCGGTGTCCCGGGTGTGGAGGCCGATGCTTGGCTCGTCCAAGACATACAACGCGCCTACCAGGCGGGAGCCTAGCGATGTGGCTAGCTGGATGCGTTGGGATTCGCCGCCGGAGAGAGTGCTGGAGAGGCGGTCGAGGGTGAGATAGTCGAGGCCGACCTGGTGGAGAAAGTGAGTGCGCTGGCGGACCTCTTCCAGGACCTTGCCGGCGATCTCCATCTGGGATGGGCTGAGGTTGAGGGCGTCGAAGAACTCGGTTGCGCCGGTGATGGTGAGGGCGGAGACCTCGCAGATGTTCTTGCCGGAGAGGAGGACGGCGCGGGCCTCGGCGCGGAGGCGAGTGCCCCGGCAGTCGGGGCAGAGGGCGTAGCCACGGTACTTGGAGAGGAAGACGCGGACGTGGAGCTTGTATTTTTTGCGGTCGAGGTCACGGAAGAAGCCGCGGATGCCGGGGAAGCTGCCGCTGCCGTCTTCTATGAAGGACTGCTGGGCGGGGGTGAGGTCGTACCAGGGGACGGAGGTTGGAATGTTGGCGGCCTTGGCGGCGCGAAGCATCTCCGCGTGATGGGGGCGGTACTTGCCGGAGGCCCAGGGGGCGACGGCGTCGCCTGTGAGGGACTTGGAGCGATCCGGGATGATGAGGTTGGGATCGAAGTCGATGGTGTTGCCGAAGCCCTGGCAGCGGGGGCATGCGCCGAAGGGATTGTTGAAGGAGAAGAGGCGCGGCTCGGGCTCGCGGTAGGCGCGGTGGCAGGTGGTGCACTCGAAGGCGGAGCTGAACCTAAATTGCTGGGGGGCGGCTTCGTCGCGGGGGAGGGTGTGGAATTGGATTTCGCCGGATTCGCGGTAACCGGTTTCGATTGCATCGACCAAGCGGGTGCGGATATCGGGGCTGAGGGCTAGGCGGTCTATGAGGACGAAGATTGGCTTGGAGAAGTCGAGCTCAAGGAGGGACTCGGGGGTGGAGAACTCGACTATGGCACCGTTCTGGAAGAGACGGTTGTAGCCTCGGCGGCGGAGTTCGAGGAGGCGATCCTTGATGGGGTCAGTGAGGGTGGCGGCGGCTATGTTGACTGTTGCTGCTTTTTTTGCGGACTTCTTGACGGCTTTTTTGGCGGGCTTCGGGGCTTCAGTCTCTTCGACGGAGGAGGGTTGAAGGGCCTCGATGCGGATCTCGGCGCGGGTGATGGGGAAGAGGGCGTGGGTGCGGGTGCCTTCAGGGAGGGCGAGGATCGTGGCTACGATCTCGTCGACCGAGTCGCGTTTGACGATGCCGCCGCAATGGAGGCAGGTGACGGTGCCGCAGCGGGCGTAGAGGAGGCGGAGATAGTCGTAGATCTCCGTGGCGGTGGCGACCGTGCTGCGGGGGTTGCGGGTCTGGTTCTTCTGCTTGATGGCGATGGCGGGGGCGAGACCGTCCACGTGGTCTACGTCGGGCTTTTCGATGCGCTCGAGGAACTGGCGGGCGTAAGCGGAGAGCGATTCGACGTAACGGCGCTGGCCTTCGGCGTAGACGGTGTCGAAGGCGAGGGACGACTTGCCGGAGCCGCTGACGCCGGAGACGACGGTGAGGGCGTTGTGCGGGATATCGACGTCAATGCCCTTAAGGTTATGGGTGCGGGCTCCGCGGATGGTGATCTGGTTGTTGGGGGATGCGTTGGTGTGAGTCTGGTCAGTCATATTTAGCCAAACTCTATTGTCGGATAGATGGGGCTGGATTGCGAATCGGGTCGTGATAACTTTTCGGTTGCACAATAGTTTGGGTTTTTTGTGCGGTGAGATGGTTTTTTGAGGAGCGGTCTATGAGCTTGAGCAGATTGGGATGCGGGGTCGTTGCCTTTGGGATGTTGGTTGGCACAGGTTATGCGCAGGCGGGTGGGGATGCAGGGGCGGCTTACAAGGACGCGCGGAGGCCAGTGGCGGAGCGCGTCGCGGATCTGCTTGGGCGGATGACGCTGGAGGAGAAGATCTCGCTTCTGAGCGGATCAAGCTGGATGGAGAGCGCAGGGGTGCCGAGGCTGGGGATTCCGGCGATCAAGATGGCGGATGGGCCGATGGGGATTCGGATATGGACTGGGCCGTCCTCACAGACGAGCGTGGAGACGCCTGTGAATCGGTTCAGCAGCACGGCGTTTCCTGCGGGTATCAATGTGGCGGCATCGTGGGACCCGGAGCTTGCACGGCAGGAGGGCCAGGTGATTGGGCAGGAGGTGGCGGCGGTTGGACGGGATATGATCCTGGGGCCTACGGTGAACATCCACAGGACTCCGCTGTGGGGGCGTAACTTTGAGAGCTACGGCGAAGATCCTTACCTGAGCGGACGGATGGCGGTGGGGTATATCAAAGGCGTTCAGAGCGAGGGGATACTGCCCTCGGTCAAGCATTTTACGGTGAACAACGAGGAGTTCGAGCGGCATCGCATTGACGTTGCGGTGGATGAGCGTGCGCTCCATGAGATATACTTTCCGGCGTTCGAGGCTGCGATCAAGGATGCACATGTGTGGACGGTGATGTCTTCCTACAACAAGGTGAATGGGGCGTATGCGGCCGAGAGTCCCTTGTTGAAGCAGGAGCTTTATAAAGAGTTTGGGTTCAAGGGATTTGTCGTCTCCGACTGGGGCAGCACATACAGTACGGCAGGGACCGTGAATGCTGGGATGGATATCGAGATGCCGGGTGGGCCTCCGATGCGCAAGTGGCTGGCGGCGAGTGGACCGCATATTGCCGGCAACGATGGCGGGTACCTGGTTCCGGAGAAGGTGATGCCGCTGGTGAAGAGCAACGAGATCCCTGTGGCGAATGTGAATGAGAATGCCGGACGGATTCTGACGGTGATCTTTGAATCAGGACTCTACGATCATCAGCACGTGGCGGGAGGGGCGATCGATACGCCTGCTCAGCGTGCGCTGACTCGCAAGGCTGCGGATGAAGGGATTGTGCTGCTGAAGAATCAGGGGGGCGTGCTTCCACTGGAGGCGGGCAAGGTGAAGTCGATTGCGGTGATTGGGCCTGGGGCTGCTACGGCGCGTGCTGGCGGGGGTGGCAGCGGACTGGTGTATGCGAAGAACATCGTGTCGCCGCTGGACGGAATACGGGCGCGGGCTACGGGCGTGGACGTCCGGTATGCGCTGGGCGCTGCGATGGCGGGCGAGGAGCCGGAGCACGATACGGCGGAGGCTAAGAAGAAGCGGCTGAATGAAGCCATAGCGGCTGCGAAGGATGCTGATGCGGCTGTGGTGTTTGTGGGGTACTCGTGGAAGCTGGAGACGGAGGGCAAGGATCGGCCTGATATGAAGCTGCCGGAGGGGCAGGACGAAATGATCCGCGCCGTGGCGGCGGTGAACAAGAGGACGATTGTGGTTTTGAATGCGGGCGATTCCGTGGATCTGACGCAGTGGGTCGATCAGGTGCCCGGGCTTGTGGACGCATGGTACGGGGGAGAAGAAGGTGGGAACGCGGTGGCCGATATTCTCTTTGGTGACGCAAACCCTTCAGGTAAGCTGCCGTTTACGTTTCTGCGGAGGCTGGAGGACTCGCCCAGCTACGGGAACTATCCGGGGGAGAATCTTCACGTGAAGTATGCGGAGGGAATCTACGTGGGGTATCGGTATTTCGATAAGCATATTGATGTACCGCCGCTGTTTCCGTTTGGCTTCGGGCTCTCTTACACAACGTTCCAATACAGCGATCTGAAGGTGCATAAGGGCACCGGTGATGAGATGGCGACCGTGAGTTTGACGGTGAAGAATACTGGTGCTCGTAAGGGCGCTGAGGTGGCACAGCTTTATGTAGGACAGCCTCATGCGTCGGTGGACAGGCCGGTGAAGGAGTTGAAGGGATTTCAGCGGGTAGAGCTTGCGCCGGGTGAGAGCAGGAGCGTCCAGTTTGTGTTGGATCGGCGGGCGTTCTCTTTTTACAGCGTAGCGAAGCATGGCTGGGTCGCGGAGCCGGGGAGCTTCGATCTTGCTGTGGGCTCTTCCTCACGGGATATTCGTCTAGAGAGTCATTTCGTGCTGGGTCACTGAGGGGATAGGGCGGTGTCAGGTCTGCAGGGTAACGCTTGCTTCGTATGAGTGAACCCTCCGCCCGCGGAGCGTGTTACCTCAGATGTATCAAGGCGCATCCAACGGGTATTCATGGTTTCGCTTCGCCCGATCATCGACCCTGCCAGACCGCGCCGTACCTTCGTACACGCGAGTTTTTTACTGCTCCTGACGTGCTGTGGTCCTGTGATGCGTGGACAGCAACGAGATATGTTTCTGTCCTTACGGTCCGATCTGGCGGCGGCCGATCCGGGACAGAATCGCACCTATTGCAGCCTCAGCGGTCGCGTAACGACGCCTGAGGGAACGCCTGTACCCGAAGCCATCGTCCAACTCAGCGGACCCCTTTTGCCGCCACGCACTGCTACAAGCGATGCAGATGGCAGGTTCACAATCGTAGACCTGCCGCCTGGCACCTTTAGCGTAACTGTCTCCCGCGATGGCTTCAGTCCTGTGACCGGATCGGTGCGGTTAGTGCCCGAAGCAAACACCGCCTCGGCTACCTTTACGTTGCGTCCTGCGGCGACTGATTCGGTGACCGTCTCCGCATCGGACAAGGACATTGCCGAGGCACAGATCCACCTTGCAGAACAACAGCGCATTGCGGGTATTCTGCCGAACTTCTTCGTCAGTTATATCTGGCGGGCTACGCCCCTTACCTCTGGGCAGAAGTTCCGCCTGGCTCTCAAGAACGCGGCTGACCCGGGTAACCTGATTCTCGTGGGCACGGTTGCGGGTGTTCAGCAGGCGACCAACTCGTTTCCCGGATATAGCCAGGGATGGAAGGGTTACGGTCGACGGTACGGCGCAGATCTGGGAAACCTGGTGTCCGGAACCTTCATCGGCGGTGCGATCCTGCCCTCGGTGTTTCATCAGGATCCACGATACTTTTACAAGGGCACGGGATCGACTTCTTCACGTTTCTGGTACGCCGTGAGCCGCACGGTCGTCACGCGGGGCGACAAGGGCAGGCCGCAGCCTAACTACTCCACGATGCTGGGCGATATGTCGGCAGGCGCGCTCTCGAACCTGTACTATGCGCCGGAGGATCGTCAGGGTGCGAAGGTGACGATTGCGAATGGGCTGCTTGGGATTGCGGGCGACGCCATGAACAACGTCTTCCAGGAGTTTGTGTTGAAGAAGCTGACCACAAATAACAAGCGCAATACTCTTCAGCCTTGAACAACTCTTACGACTCGGGTCTTGACGGACATCGATGATCTAACTGGCACATCTGAGGAGCGGAGTTCTGATCATTTCAACGGAATGTCTAGAACTTCAATCGAGTTTCCCGGGATGGTGTGTTTCCATTGACCATCAACGACGTTCACCCTTGACTGGACTGGCGCAATTGCGTTGGGCCGCTCAATGGAGTTGGTTGCTGACCTGGTTGCGGCATGCAGGCTTGAGAGTTGAGCCGAGCCACTATGCACGCCGTTCAATGCGAGCGTGATGGCTTGTGGTTCCGCGGAGGCGTTCACGAGCTTGAGATACAGCATGTGATTCTTCTCCGACGTGGTGGCTGACCAGAAGAATCGCGGGTCCAAGCCTGAGCCGGATGTTCGGATCGTGTGATCGCCAAGATGAGCTGCAAAGAGCACCTGTGCCCAGTAGCTTGGGGAGGCATAGGAACGGAGGGAGTCGTAGCCGATCAGGTCGGTCGACCACTGCATGCCTCCGGGATTGATGTTCGTGAGTAGAGGGGCGTAGCTTGCCATGACGATGAGGTCGCTGTTGCGCTCCATGCTCGTCATCCAGGATGCGTCTCCCAGAGCGGCACCAAAATCTGGTGTGGGAGAGCCGGTCCTTGTGGCCCACTCTCCGATAAAGATCTTTGGCCCCTTCCGGTCCATCTTGTCGTATTTCTGATTTTGATCGGGAGAGAAGAATTCCTCCGGGGTGAGGTAGTAGTGGTCGTCAATGACATCGGGCTGCCCCTGCGTGACGGGCGCTGTCGCGATCAGTTTGTAGGCGGGATATTTCTGGCGAATTGCGGAGGCGAACTGCTCGAAGCGGGCGTCGTAACTCTTGGATTTGTCGAACCAGTCCTCATTGCCCACCTCAATGTAGTGGAGGGGAAATGGTTTCGGGTGGCCTTCTTTTGCTCGCTCCGCTCCCCACTTTGTGCCTGGGTCACCGGTTACATACTCAATCTCATCCAATGCGTCCAGAACGAAGGGCTCAAGATCTTTTCCGGGTTGCACATGGTACCCTTTCAGGGAGTAGCCGGCATAGACCGCGAGGACGGGTTCGATCTTGAGATCTTCACACCATTTCAGAAACTCGAGTAAGCCCATTCCGTCTGTGGACTGATAGCCCCAAGGGCCGCGATGGGTAGGGCGGTCTACCAGCGGACCCAGGGTCTTCTTCCATTCAAAGCGTTCGTTGATATAGTCACCCTCCAGGTAGTTTCCTCCGGGTAGTCTGAGAAATTTGGGACTCATCGCCGACATCATTTTCATGAGATCCGGGCGGTTGCCGTTAGGAGTGTTATTGAAGGTAGGAGAAAAGAGAGAGACCAGTTGCAGGTTGACGATTCCAGGATGCTCAAAGGTGAGCTCCAGATGATTTCTGGAACTCGCGGTGACGTTGGGCTGGGAATGAAGAACATACTGAAATTGTTTCCAGTCTCCGACCGGTAGAACGATGGCCGCCTGGGCAAGTACGTTGCCGGAATCGTCTGCGATAAGACGTGCGTGGGCGACGTTGGGGTGATCGACCTTGGCATAGAAAGACCCCTTGTAGGTTGTTGATGGCTGCACGGCCATCCCCCAGTATCCGGGGTTCGAGATGCCCGCCTCATTGCCTGGGCCGGCATCGACGATGGTCAACTGCAGGCTCTTCGAGAGCGCTGCGGACGGGCCGGTCGAGCCATACTTGAGCTGGGCTGTGGCGGACTTCTGGGCTACAACAGTCCAGTACTCAAAGGGTGGCCAGTGATCATGGAAGGTGCGGTTACGGACCATCTCGGCGTAGAGACCACCATCGTAGGAGTAGTTGATCTCCTCCGTCATCAGGCCGTAGAGGGTTGGGCTGACGGCTGTGACCGGTTTAGAGGCATCGATGGTGAGCGTCGGTGTCTGGGCTTGCAAAACCGGAGCTACAAGGCAGAAGGTCACAAGGCAAAGGCGATACTGTATTTTCATGAGATGTCCTGGTCTGCTGCTCACGGAGGGAGATGACATCAGTTGGAAAGTACGACTGACGGCCAATCGCCAGACCAGTCGATGGTGGAGAGTTGCATGCCTGGTCTTCCGTCCTTTGCGTCATAGGCGTGGAAGACCATGAGGTCACTGCCCGATGGGTCCATGAACACGCTCTCGCCTCCTGGGCCTAACCAGGTCTTGTTGGGGAGAAGCACGCTGGAGCCACCACCGCGGGATAGCGGTACACCATCGCGGTCCAGGTATGGGCCGGTGATGGAGAGAGATCTTCCGACCATTGTCTTGTATGTGCTTTTCAAGCCACGGCAGCATAGATCCCACGAGGTGAAGAGGTAATAGAACTGGCCGTGCCGAACGATAAATGGCGCTTCAATGGCCTGCCAATCCGGAGGCAGGCCGGGATGCGCCGGGTCGGCGTCTGCCGGCTGTTTCCGGCGGGCGAGGTCATAGAGGTGAGAGTCTGTCTTTGAGAGCAGGCCTGAGTTGTCGTCAAGACGCCACATCTTGATTCCATCCCAGAAGCTGCCGAAGGCCAGCCAGCCATGGCCATCCTTGTCAGCGATGTAGTTGGGGTCGATGGCGTTGTAGTTATCGGAGGCATGAGACTCAAAGACCAACCCGCGATCCTGCCATTTGTGGTTCGGGTTCGACTTATCCAATGTTTTATTCGTGGCCAATGCAATGCCTGACGTGTTCTTGCCGAAGAGCGAGTAGGAGTAATAGAGGCGGTACTCGCCGTGAACGAACGATATGTCGGCTGCCCAGAGGTCTTTCGTGCCGGGGCTGCGTGTTGTGATCCATGCCGGGATAGAGTCGAAGACCTGGCCACATAAGTTCCAATGCTCAAGATCCCTGGAGCAGCGGACGGCGAACTGACCGCCATCCGCGGTCTTGCCTGTGGTGAAGACGTACCATGTGTTTCCATCACGCGCGATGGATGGGTCGTGGGCGCCCTGTATATCTCCTTTTACGGGAATGGATCTTGGGTTCTGTGCAAAGACGCTACCCGCGTTGAGCGCAATCAGGAGATAGATCGATATAACAAAGCGCATTGGAAACCTGCCTGTGTTGGATGGTTTACTGCTGTCGAGCAGCTACTTCAGTCCGTCTTTCGGAATTTCCACCACCGTGACGCTCTTGCTTGGAAAGGTGTAAGTCAACTTCGACTTGAAGGCTTCCGAGCGCATGATGGGGGTGACTGTGTTGGGATTCACTTCATCATTCTCCACCAATATGTTTTCCCCGGTTATGGTTGAAATCCGGGCGGTGCCGGACTTGACGCCGAAGGCGCTGAGATCCACCTCCGCCGTAGCCGCATGGGTGAGGTGACGGTTTACGCAGAAGAGCACGAGGCTCTTGCCGTCCGCTGACTCGGCTGCGATCACATCAAGGTAGGGGACGTTTGAGATCTCAGGAAGGCGCTGTATGCCGTGGGTGACGTTGTACGTGGGCGAGTCCGACTGGACCGCCAACAACAGATGAGGGTGGGTGCTGCTATAGGCACGAAGCACCCAGTAGGCAGGGGATCCATAGGCCTGACCATGCTTCTTGACGATGCCTGCAAAGTCAATGATGCCGGTCATGTCAGAGACGCCGACGGCATCCGAGTTGCGCAAAACCATGTTGAGGAAGCCACCAGCGAAGAGTGCCCCGCCGAGGTTTGAGAAGTGAGGGCCAGTGTGGGAGTCGGAGACCATGAGCCACTCAGTGAACGCTACCTTGACGTCCGGCCGGCCGGAGTCTGCGATCTGCTTCTTGATGGCCTGCATTCGGTCTGCGAGACCCCAGGGAAGAGCGAGCGCGGCTTGCGTGCGGAATTGGTCGCTGGCATGGGCAAGCTGGACGTTGTCATTGACGACAAAGTGGGTGGAGAGGTAGTTGAAGGTGTCAGGCGGCGTGGCGAGTTGCTGGGCGTCCCAGTCATGGAAGAAGTCTTCATCTGCCCCGGTGGCGATGAGACGTGCGTGCGGGTCAACGGCGCGGATGGCCTGGCTCGTTGCGAGGGTCTTGGCGGCTACGCGCTCCATGGAGGGATAGCCTACCTGGAAGTCTCCCCAGAGCTCGTTTCCAAGCTCCCATAGATTGCCGCCCTTGTGATCTCCCCAATGCTCGTTGACGTAGCGAACCCAGTCGGCTGCGTCCTGCGGATGGCCGGTGCCGAGGTTGAGGGCGATCTGAGGCTGGGCGTTGATGAGTCGGCAGAAGTTGAGGAACTCATCGGTGCCGAAGGTGTTGTATTCCGGGATGCCCCAGGAGAGGTTGAGCTTGGAGATGCGCTTGTCAGCGGGGCCTAACCCGTCATGCCAGTCATAGTGTGAGGTGAAATTTCCGCCGAAGCGAACGAGGGGCGAATGAAGCTCGCGTGCGAGGTTGAGGACGTCCGGGTCCATGCCATCGACTGCGTCTGCAGGGAAGAGCGAGACGTTGTCTACCTGAGCTCGAGCGTCATTGGAGAGCGAGATGACGAGATCGACGGGATCAAGCGGGGCCACGTTCCCGGGCTTAAGCGTCAGGCTAAAGGGATATTTCGTCCACGTTGCCTGCGATGCAACGATATCTGCGGATGCGAGGGTTTGATCGTGATGGTCTCTGCGGCGCAAGGAGACCGACACAGTTTCCGGGCCTTCTACATGTTTGATCCAGATGTTTCCCTTATAGGTCAGTTCACGCTGGACGGGCAGATCAAGGCGCTGAAGAATGCCGACTTCCTTGCCGGGCAGAGACATCAGGAGGAGGGACTGGTATGAGTTTGCGGCATCACCGCGAATGGGCGCGTATCGGCTGCCCTGGCTGCGTTCAAGCGGCTCCCAGGGCAGGGGGAGGCCTACCTCTGAGCCGCGGCGGAGTTCGGGGCGCTCGTGCAACATCTGGGCGATGTTGTTTGAGGACCAGAGACCATCCTCGAAGGAAGGGTTAACGACTGCGTCCGCCCAGAGGCCCCCGTAGGTCGATTGGCGAATGGGTTCAAGAAAGCTGCCGAACAGGGCTTCTGGAATGATCTGCGGATGGGCAGGGCGGCTGACCTTGATATGAACGGGGCCGTTGGCGGCGGGGTTGGATTCAGTAATCTGAGCTCCGCTCAGAGTGCATGCGCCTCCGAGAAGGACTGCGGGAGTCAGGCAGAGAAGACTGAATTTCAAAGGTTTCAGCACCATGAGACCGTACTCCTGTTGGGCAAGGCAAATATGAACTTCGCGGCAGTGTAACCGGTTTCATTGATGTTTGTCATGGGCTAATGCAGCTCGATATTTTGCCTTGGTCAGGGTAGCGGCTGAGATGAGATTGGGGCTGACTTGCCCTGCTGTTTGATTGCGAGATCGGCTGCTATCTTGAGCTCCTGGGCCGATGCCTCCTTGTCGTTGAGGCGGGCGAGCGCGAGGCCAAGATAGTAGTGGGCGACCTGATAGTCAGGAGCCGCGATGGTCGCTTTGCGGAGAGATGCGACGGCGGTGGAATAGTCCATTTGTCGATAGGCCAGGATGCCAAGGCCAGCCAGTGCTCCTCCGTGATTTGGAGCGCGGGCGAGGGTGCGTTCGAAGAGCGGTTTGGCCGCCTCGTCGCGATGGTCGTCTAACGCCATCTGGCCCAACTGGTAGTACGACTCGGTTTGCAGGGGTTGAAGTCTTATCGATTCATTGAACTGTGCGTCTGCCTCTTCCGGGCGCTGCTCCATTTGGAGGAGATGGCCGAGACCGTAGTGAGCCGAGGCGTCCGCAGGTCGTGCGGCAAGATAGGTGTCATAGTGACGTTCGGCTGCGGGGAAGGACTGCTGATCCTGCTCCACGCGTGCGAGCGCGTAAACGTTGTCAGGGTCATGGGGGGCCAACGCTATTGCTTGTGCGAGCGCCTCGGCTGCAGCCGCAAGTTGGTGCATGTCATAAAGCTGAATGCCTAGATGATGAAGGAGGGTGGGATCGTCCGGGAGATAATTGCGGGCGTGACTCAGGCACAGGAGAGCCGCTTGCTGGTTGCCGGCGTGGCGGGATTCAAGCGCAAGGGCGGTTGCGGCTGAGAGTTCTCCCTTGCGCGCCGGGGGGGAATGGGGGTCGATGGCAAGGACCGTTTCATAGTGTTCCATAGCCTCCTGGTAACGATGATGCTCAAGCATTTGGCCGGCTATAGCCAGAGTTGCTTCCACACCCTGGGGCGATGGCGCCTGCCATGAGTAGACCGACAGACCGCATGCAGGGCGAAGCGGCAAGCTGATTGCAGCGATGAGGAACACTTGGCGAAGAGGCATCATGGCGCAAAAAAGTCGGTGGAAGCGCTGTCGATCTGCGCTTCCACCGAAGGTACCACATGGTTTGAGAGCTGAATGCAAGGCAGGGCTAGAACTGGATACGGCCCGTGATCTGCATCTGGCGTGGTCCGTTGATGGTGTAAGTCGGGACACCGAAGGTGTAGTCGTAGGGCTGGGTATCCGGTGTTCCGAAGACGTGGCGGTTGAAGGCGTTGAGAAGCTCTATCTTCAGAATGAAGGAGGATCCTTCGCCAAAGGGCGTTTCTTTCAGGAAGCTGAAATCCTCGTTGAGGTACTTGTAGTTGCGAAGCTCGGCTGTGACGCGGGGGATGTTTCCGAACTGGAAGGCTCCGTTGTCGCAGGTCGCGCAGTTTCCGGACTGAACCGCTCTGGCGCTCCTGTTGATGCTGTTGTTCTGGCTATAGATGGCTGGGGCCTTTTGGAATTGCGAGTACGCGGCGTTACCGGTATTGGTAAGTCCGTTGAACTCGCTATCCACGTTAGGGTCGGAGCCAACGTTTGGATAGTTGGCTCTGAGCTGGCGGAACGGATCAATATGATTGAAGGCGGGGCTCTTGAGGCTTGAGCCCGGGACGCGACTAAAGGCGATGCAGTTTTGAAATCCCGGGATACCATCGGCGCAACCAAAGGAGGTCGGTTGGCCCGACTGATAGCGTTGCACGGCACCAATCTTGAAGCCGCTCACCGCTGACCTCAGGAAGGGACTGCTGAAGTTGCCGAATGCTTTTCCTTTTCCGAACGGCAGTTCATAGATGTAGCTGACGACGAAGGTATGCGGGATGTCCTGGATCGAGAGAGCCTTGATGCTCTTCGGATTGGCTGGGTCCTGTTCCTGGTTGACGCCGGCGTTGGTTCCAGGAAGAGCTGAGTCAGCGTTGGTGATCGACTTGGCCCAGGTATAGGAGGCCTGGAGGTTAAGGCCCTGTGAGAAGCGGCGCTCGAGGGTAGCGATCATGGCTTCATAGGACGAATGGCCGACATTCTGAAGGCAGCAATCCGTTGCGATGAAGTCATACTGTGGGAATGGGCGAAGTGCCTGATAGTAGTTCGCGTTGGTGTTGAAGGTCGCGTAAGGCGACTTGACACCGCTGACCGGGGCATAGGTTGAGAAGGGACGGTTGAGAATATCGCCCAAGCCAAAGGCCGAGGTGGGGATATTGTTGACGTTTTCAATGCCCGATTTGAGGTGAGAACCGGCCGAACCGATGTAGCCAATGGTCGCGATCAGGTCCTTGGCGACCTCCTGCTGAACCTGCAGGTTCCACTGGTTGACCTGAGCGGGACGACCGTAGGACGGCTTGATGTAGTTGCTGAAGTTTGCGGGAGCGGCAGAGTTCCCATTGCTGAAGAGACCAGGGTCCAGGTTCGGTTTGATTGCGTATGGATTCAGACCGTTATCGATAGAATACGCATTCGTGAATCCATCACTATTCTGCTGGATGGGGAGAGAGAAGCCTGCGGTTTCCGAACCTCCGAAGTCCGAGTACTGTAGCGGTGCGTAGAGGGTTGCGAAACCAGCACGGACCGAAAGCTTGTTGTTCCACGAAGAGGGCGAGTAGGCAAAGCCGACGCGAGGAGCGATGTCCTTGTACCAGGTATCGGCCCAACGGGTATTGCAGTTGCATGTCGTGCCGAAGACGAGCGCTCCGGGCAGGCCGCTGTGGGGATCGATTGCTGTGGGGCTAAAGTTCGACGTGTCGTTAACTGATTCTCTGCGGGGCTGGTCGATGTCGTAGCGAATACCGATATTCAATACGAGTTCCTTCGAGACCTTGAAATCGTCTTGAATGAAGCCGGCCCAGTAGTTTGAAATCCAACGCGGCTGGTGGGTATTGATGGTGGCGCCTGCCGAATCGAACGCGCCGAGGAAGAAGCTCGCTCCGCCAAGGCCTGTCCCGTCCTGGTAGGGGCTCAGCTTTGCGGCCTTCGTCTGGTTCCCATTGAAGTTGAAGTAGCCGTTCTCCTGATCGTGGGCAATGCTGGAGTACTGCTGGTAGCGGTAGTCCACTCCGAACTTGAAGCTGTTCCGCCCCTTTTGCCAGCTTACGGAATCATTGAAGCGAATACCGTTGTCGATGTTGTCGTCGTTCTGATTACGGCTGAGTGAGACGTAGCCGGTTACGTTGATCACAGGGAAGCCGCCGACGATGTTTGGAATGCCAAGCTGCTGGGCGTAGTTGATGCCGGTGCCGGATTCAATCGAACCGTTGATGGAATTGGAGCGGTTGTAGCCAAGATTCAGGTGGTTGAGGAGGCTAGGAGTGAAGATATGATCCCATCCTCCGCGCCCAAAATGGGTGATAAAGTTCTGTGTCTGCACGTTAGGCGTGACTGGCGAAGGTAACTGGAAGTTCGTCGGGCTGTTATGGGTGTTCTGGCGTGTGCTGTATGAACCAAAGAGTTTATCGTGAGGTCCAAGGCTATGGTCCACACGAATGGTATAGGTGGTATTGCTGATTGGGCTGGACGTATTAAGGGTGTAGTTGTTAGAAATACCCGGCGAAGTGGGAGTCGGGTAGTAGGCCAGGAGCTTCGAGGTTAGCGGGCTAATGCGCCCGGCTGGGATGACGTTGAGCTTCCCGCCACTGGCGAATGCCGTCCGGCAGGGAACACCTCCCACTGTCCTGGTGGTCAGAGGATCGAAGATCTCGCCGTTGTAGAGCGGGGTGCCGTCGCAGGGATTCAGAATCGGGTTCCCTGCGGCGTCCAGTTTCTGAGAGCCGAGCTGATCGCTGAAGTCTCCGCCACGTTCAGGAGTGGTAAGGACGGTGCTGGTGATGGCGCCACCAAGCGTGTGGCGATATTGCTCCCAGGAAAAGAAGAAGAATGTCTTGTCCTTGCCGTTGTAAAGGTGAGGGATGACGGCCGGACCGCCAATGCTGCCGCCGTAATCGTTTTGTTTGTCGTTGCCACGGTTGTACGTGCCCTCGATCGGGTTACCCTGCGATTGGTAGAACGCTTTGAAGCCGTTGTTAAACCAGCCATTGGCATTGAGATCTTCATTTCGGAAGATGTCAAATGCAGAGCCGTGAATTTTGTTCGTGCCCTGTTTCGTTACAAAGTTTTCAATTCCGCCGGAAGTGCGGCCGAACTCCGCGCTGGGGGTGCTGGTCGTTACCTTGAATTCTGAAATGGCCTCGACCGAGGGAGCTTCTTCGTCGAAGGAAGACCCGTTCTCAGAGCGGGTCTGAGAGGCGCCGTCAAGGAGTACCTCGTTGCCGAAGTTTTGTCCTCCGCCGATTTTGGAGATGAAAATTCCGTTGGGGCTGTTACCTGTTCCAGGACCCGCAGTCCCTGGAATGAGGAAGACGAACGCTTCGGGGGAACGCAGGTTACCAACCCCACCGAGTGCAAGGGGAAGCTCGATGATTTGCTGAGTGGTCACTGTGCCGCCGACGTCGGAGGACTGAGTTTCTACCTGGGGGGAGTCTGCTGCGACCGTTATCGTCTCATTTGCCCCACCGGCGGAGATGTTGATGTCGAGCGAGGTTACCGTTCCAACGCGAACCTCAACGCCGGTATTGGCGGACGGCCTGAAGCCAGGTGAGCTCGTCGTGATGGTGTAACGACCAAGCTGGATGGAAGGGAAGCGGTAGCTGCCGGCGCTGGTGGACTTGGTTTCGTAGCTCGAGCCGGTCTCTTCACTCTTCGCCGTGATGGTGACGTTGGGCATCGCGGCTCCGGTGGAGTCAAGGACATTGCCGGCGATCACGCCCTGATTGGTCTGGCTGAAGGCTGAGACCACTCCGCAATAGAGCAGGACAACGGCTGCGACGTACTTGAACACACCCAAATAATTTCTCACTTCACTCCTCCAAAAATTCGACTGCTTCTTGATCACGGCTTCGGCAGGATTGATGTCGTCCTGCGAAATCCGGGTGGGGCTAATTTCATGCGGCACTGAAGTGATCGAGTGAGGAGAGTGCCTCGCTGTTTCAGATCATGTAACCGGTTGCATTGTTGAACAGGCGGGATATTATGGGGTCGCGAAGCGCTTTGTCAATGCTTTTGTT
Source organism: Granulicella tundricola MP5ACTX9 (assembly GCF_000178975.2). NCBI lineage: Bacteria > Pseudomonadati > Acidobacteriota > Terriglobia > Terriglobales > Acidobacteriaceae > Granulicella > Granulicella tundricola. The sequence continues at coordinate 2,135,799 of NC_015064.1, forward strand.
GAAATGCAGATGGAGAGCGGTCTCAACCGATCGGTGGAGGGTAGAAACCTCCGACGGGTGCAGAATCTCTACTGCGGCTGTGCGGTGGAATGAGTGCCGTAAAGACGGGAGCTAAGTTGGATTTCGGCGGTTGCCTTTTCGGTCATTCCGGCCTTGCGGTAGAGCTGCCCAAGGCGAAAATGAAGACTCGGATTGGACCCATCCAAGGCCAGTGCGCGCTGCAAGGAGGCAATCGCTTCCGGCTGATTTCCAGTGGCGAGATAAGCTCGAGACAGCTCTTCCTGGCAACGGACGCTACGTGGCGCGATCTCTGCGGCGCGTTGGAGGAGCGGGAGCGCCTCGCTGGAGTGATTCTCGTCGTTCAGCAACGTGCCCAGATTGAGAAAAGGCTGCTCGGACGTGGCGTGGTCTGAGGGCTGGCTGGCGATCGCATCTTTGTACGCCTGTGCAGCATCCTCAGTGCGATTCTGGGCGGCTAACGAGAGGCCAAGGTTATCCAAGGCCCTTGAATCGTTTGGAGCAAGGGTGAGAGCGCGACGGAAGGCCTTTTCCGCTTCGACGAAGTCGCCGCCCTGCATCTTCGCACGGCCCAGAAAGTACCAGGCTTCCGCATTGGCAGGATCACCATCGAGAGATCGTTTGAGCCATAGGATGGCATCCGGGTAGTCGTTGAGGAGAACGTAGTCAAGAGCGACGAGCTTGAGGTCATTCGGCTGGGGAGGCGAGATGGCTGCGGCCCGGGTGTAGATAGCAAGGGACTCTTTCGGCTTGTTTTCACGCTGCAGGACGAAGCCAAGAAGGTACAGAGCCTCCGACGACCGTGGCGTGGCCAAGATGTAGCGATCGAGGACCGCCTCGGCCGCAGGGAGGTCCGGGAGGTTGACCAGGGACTTGGCCTCCAGGAGTTGGGCGGTAAGACGAAGATGCGGATCAAGCGCGTGTTCGGCCAGCCAGGCGGATTGAGTCGCCGCTTCTTTGTAGTGTTTTGCGGAGAAGTTCTCCTGGGCTTTGGCGAGGGAGGGTGGCGGCGCATTTTGTGCGGGTGATTTGGGAGCACAAAGCACGGCCATCAGGAGGATACCTGTAAGCAAGCTTGATCTTCCGGGTGTCATTTGGGCGTCTGATGGGATGGCGTTCGGGCAGGCTCGTCGATCTTGAGTACCTGGTCCCCAGCGATGTGCTCCAGCACCTGGACTACGCCGCTGGGCCAGCGAATCCTGATGGTTTTGGCTCCAGTATCCGGTCCCAGGCCGAAGTGGGCTCGCTTGTCATTGGAAGAGAGATAGCTGCCAGCGGTGGAGACGGTGACCATCTGTTTGCCTGCGGAGGTGGTCAGTTCAATCTCTGCGCCGATGGCATCTCGATTCGAAGTATGGCCTACCAGGTTGAGGATCAGCCAGTGATTGCTGGTTTTGATCTCATTGTGGAGAATATGGGCAAGCCCCCCATTGGTGGAGACTACGGCGTCCAATCGCCCATCGTTGTCGAGATCGCCCACTGCCAGACCTCGGCCGACCCATGTTTCCGCGAAGACTGCTCCTGATGACTTCGAGACATCGACGAAACCCTGTCCGGAGTTGTGCGCGAGCATCATGGGCTCTTTGTAATGCAGTTGTGGGTAATTCAATTCGACGGTGTCGAGATCATGACCCTGGGCGACGAGGAAGTCTTTGAGTCCATCGTTGTCGTAGTCGAAGAAGTGGATCCCCCAACCTGAGTGGAGATGCGACATGCGGGCGAGACCGCTCATGTATGTGTCGTAGGTGAACGAGCCGTCCCCGTTGTTGCGATACATCGCATATTTCTGATTTGCGAGATTGGTGATGATCAGGTCAGGAAGGCCGTCGTTGTTGTAGTCCTGGGCATCGATGCCCATGCCGGCATAGGTCCGGCCATCACCATCCACAGCAATTTCAGCTAACATCCCTGTTTCTTCAAACTGGCCGTTTCCCTTGTTGTGGTAGAGAAACTCCGGCATGGAGTCGTTTGCAATGGCTATGTCGATCTTTCCGTCACGGTCAAAGTCTGCGAGAGCGATGCCAAGGCCTTTGCCTGGTAGGTTGAGGCCCGTCTTTGCGCTTATTTCCGTGAAACGGCCTTTGCCGTCGTTGTGGTATACCAGCGGTGCAATGGCGGGAAAGATGTCAGGATGGCAGAAGGCGCGGTAGCCTGGGCGATACTCTCCGCACCAGACGTCCTCCCAATCCCACTTGACGTAGCGGAGGACGACTAGGTCAAGCAGGCCATCGTTATCGAGGTCGACCCATGCGGCTGATGTGGACCAGGTCTGGCCCGGCGTTGTGGATCCTCCGGTGCCTGAAGGCTCCGTTACATCGGTAAAGGTTCCATTCCCATTGTTGTGATAGAGATGGTTGCCGCCATAACCGGTGACGAAGAGATCTTCAAAGCCATCGTTGTCGTAGTCGCCCACGGCTACTCCCATCCCGTATCCGACACCTTGCAGTCCAGCCTTTTCTGTTACGTCTTCAAAGCTGCCGTCTTTGCGCTGATGGTAGAGTCGATTCCACTCCGCAGGTCCCGTCTTGCTGGGAACAGTGCCCTTGGGAGCGGGATCGAGAACCGCTGCTCCGTTGACGAAGAAGATATCGAGCAAGCCATCATTGTCGTAATCGAAGGTGGCAACGCCAGAACCCATCGTTTCAATCAGGTACTTGGTCGGCGTGTGTTGAGCAAAACCTGTGAAAGTGACGCCAAGCTTCGAAGCAGTGTCCACGAAGAGACCGGGAACGGCTGCGGTGGAGGTCGAAGCCGTGGCTGGGGAGGCCGCCTTCACAGGAGGCACGACTGACGTCTGGGCCTTGGCTGAAATCTGCAGTCCTACGAGTAGGCAACTGACGTGCAGCCACCCGGCTTTCATTGAGAAGCCCCCGCGGTTGAAGGAACGGAAGGAGCAGTGCCGCGCCCGGTCATTTGGCGAATGAGGTCCACTTCGTGCTGGCGGTAGGGCGTTCCGTCGTTGCGGAAGACCTCATGGAACCAGATGGTGGGCTGAATCAGGACATACGGGCGTTGCCAGGAATCCCAAGGGAGGTATGTCTGGGTCTTGCCGGCGACCAGGCCCCAGTTGATCACTGCAACGTTATATTTCTTTGCAATGGGAAGGGTGCCATCGAAGGTAGAGCCAGCGCCGCGTGCCATATATTCCGTGCAGATGATAGGTCGATGGAGTGGTTGAAGCTCCTTGATGCGGGCCTCGAAGCCTTCCGGCCAGTCATAGTTGTGGAACGAGATGACGTCAGATTCAGCAAGTTGAATCTTAGTTGTTTCGCTCTCCTTACCCGGATCAGACCAGTCTCCGGTCCAGACACCGCTGGTCAGTGGCTGCGTGGGTTTCGCCGAACGCGCCCAAGCGAAAGCCTTGGGAAGAAGCTGGTTTACCCGGCGCACTTTCGCCGGTACATCCTCCGCTTTATCGCCACCGCCGTTGTCCGGTTCGTTCCAGACGTCCCAGCCCAGGATGCGGGAGTCGCTCGCAAAGGCACCCACTACCCCAACCACGTAGGCCTTGAGCTCAGGCTCAACGCCGACATCAAGAAGCCGAGCCTTGCCGGGGCTCTGAACCCATCCGGAGTTGTGAATGCCGGGGATTGGCGGGTGTTGTGGGCCAAGGTGAGGATCGGTCTCCCAGCAGGAGTCGAAGAGCACCAGGAGGGGGCGGATATGATGTTTGGCCGCGATGGTGAGGAAGGTGTCGAGCCGCTTCTTGAAGCCTGCTGGATCCTGCTGCCAGAGCTGATCCTGCAAGAAGACGCGGACGGTGTTCATGCCCAATGATTCTGCGAGTCCAAGCTCGTGGTCGTTCTTGGCAGGATCGAAGGTCGCGGCCTGGAACATCTCAAGCTCGTTGATTGCGTTCGATGGAATGAAGTTCGCACCCACAAGCCATGGCTGCTTTGCATACCAATCGTTTGCTTGTTGTTCCGGCCAGCGAGGGGACTGCTGAGCATGACTCAGCGGGCTAAAGAGAACGGTGGCAGAGAGAGCGAATTGGAGAAGAACGCAGAACTTCATGGGCTGGCCTTTTGAAAAGAATGATGCCGTTGAGGGCTTGGGGGCGACCACAACACGATACACGATGATGCAACCGTTTACACGCGAGCCCACGCAAGGATAGACTGGCTGGCGAATTCCTATATCCCGTAAGAAATCCGCCAGCATAAGGAGCGGTTTTTGAATTCAGACCAGCAATCGTCTCTGAATGCCACATTTCGTTGTTGTTTCTGGGCTGCTGTCGCCCTCTGTTCGTTCGTCATTCGCCCCCATCTTGTGGCGCAGACCCCGAGCCCCTCAACCACTCAAGGTGCGTCCCTGCGAGTCGTGCGGAATCGCGCACCGCTGACACCCAATCAGTTTGATCCGCTTCCGCTCGGCGCCATTGAGCCGCGCGGGTGGTTGCGCGATCAACTCGAGATTCAGGCGAAGGGGCTTACCGGGCATCTTGATGAATTCTGGGCGGACGTGAGCCAAAAGAGCGCATGGCTGGGCGGCGATGGGGAGGCGTGGGAGCGTGGACCTTACTTTGTAGATGGACTGCTGCCACTTGCTTATGAGCTCAAGGACCAGAAACTCATCGAAAAGGCGAACGCATGGGTGGAATGGACACTGACCCATCAACGTCCGGATGGAGAGATTGGCCCGACAAGCAATAGCGATTGGTGGCCCCGCATGGTCATGCTCAAGGTACTGACTCAGTACGAGGAGGCTACCGGTGATCCTCGCGTCGAGCCGCTGATGACTCGCTACTTCACGTATGAGCTAGCAGAGTTACCGAAGCGACCACTTACAAGCTGGGGGAGGTATCGGTGGCAGGACAATGTTTTAACTGTTCTATGGCTCTATAACCGCACCGGTGATCCCAGGCTGATGGAACTTGCCAGGCTGCTGCGGGAGCAAGGATTCGATTGGAAGGAGAGCTTCAAAAGCTTTCCGTTCAAGGGTAAGCAGACGGCCCAGAGCCTTGGACTAGACCGCACGCACGACAACACGGACAGAGCGATGCAGGCGCACGGCGTCAACAATGCCATGGCGCTGAAGGCATCTCCACTCAGCTACGTGCTCACGGGCCACGCGGGAGATCGCGCCGCTGTCTATCAGCAGATCGGCGAGCTGGAGCGCTATCACCTGCTACCAAACGGCATGTATTCCGGCGACGAACATCTTGCAGGGGACAACCCTTCGCAGGGCGTTGAGCTTTGTACAGTCGTGGAGAGCATGTTCTCGTGGGAGCTCAATCTTGCAGTGCTCGGGGACGCACGGTTTGCAGACCGGCTGGAGCGTATTGCCTTCAATGCTCTGCCGGGCACGATCTCCGATGACATGTGGTCTCATCAGTACGATCAGCAGCCGAACCAAGTGGCGTGTACTCGGGGACAGCGGCAGTGGAGCTCAAACGGGCCGGACTCGAACCTTTTTGGACTGGAGCCGCACTTCGGATGTTGTACGGCGAATATGCATCAGGGTTGGCCGAAGTTTGCTGAGAGCCTCTGGATGGGAACGGCGGATGGAGGGCTCGTCGCAACGGCATATGCTCCGAATCGAGTGACGATCGAGCTGCCTGGGAAGGAGTCAGGCGCTCACCAGCCAAAGACGTTCACTTTGGATGAAGAGACGAACTATCCGTTCGATGGGATGTTGCGCTTTACCGTCCATACGGGACGACCTGCCTCGTTGCCCATTGTGCTTCGCATACCCGGTTGGGCGGCGGCGGCAAAGCTGACCATCAATGATGGAGCCACAGAGACGATTCGCCCAGGCTGTCCTCAAGCTGCTTACGATGGCCGGCTGCATGGATCTGGGGCTAACGGTACTCCGGATGGATGTCTGTTTCACACCATCCGGCGCACATGGAAAGAGGGCGATCGTTTTGAGCTGTTGCTTCCGCTTGAACCGAAGGTGACGCGCTGGTATCGCGGCTCCGTCGCAGTGGAACGCGGGCCGCTGCTCTTCTCGCTCAAGATGGAGCAGGACTGGAAGAAATTGGATCAGCATGCGGAACTTTCCGCAGACTGGCAGATTACGTCCGAGACACCCTGGAACTATGCTCTTGCTGTGGATGCCAACAATCCGGGCCGAACGATTTCAGTCAAGACAGACTTGCTGGGGCCGGTGCCGTTCAGCTCGCAACAGGTTCCGGTACAACTCACCGTCTATGGCCGTCTTGATCCTGCCTGGACCCTGTTTGAGGGCTCGGCTGGTCCGCTCCCCGAAAGCCCTGTAAGTTCTTCAGCACCATTAGTTCCGCTGGTCCTGGTCCCGTACGCGGCGGCCAAACTTCGCATCACGGCTTTCCCCTTACTTGACATGCCAGAGAACAGGGCCGAGGTACAAAGTCATTAGACAGCGCGGCAACGCAAAGCTTAGGCTTCAGGAATCACCATGATGGTTACAAAAATACTGCGTGTGGCATGGATCTGTGGGACCTGGCTGCTGGCGACGGGGATGAGCCGTGCGCAGTCGCCAGAGGTGCAACTGGCCTTTCAGCATGGAGCGTCCTTTCTTCATGAAGGACGTAATGCGGATGCAGAACGGGAGTTTCGCTCAGCCATCCGGCTCGATCCGAAGCTGCCTGAGGCTTATCTCGATCTTGGCCTCGTTCTGGGACGGGAGGGGAAGATGGCTGAGGCGATCGAGACGATCCGCAAGGCCTTGGAACTCAACTCGCACCTGGAATCGGCGAACATGTTTCTGGGGATCTTCCAGTACCAGACGGGGCAGACGGACGCGGCGATTAGCTCTCTTCACCAGGAGATTGCGCTTAATCCCAAGAACGAAGAGGCATTGTCCTGGCTGGGGATCGCGGAGCTGGCTTCAGGTCGGCCGGAGCTTGCGGTTGGTCCGCTCGACGCAGCCTCTGAGCTCTCACCAGACGATCTGAATTTGCTGGAATACCGGGGGCGCGCCCATAGCCAGGTAGCCCAGGCAAGCTATGCCCGCATGGCGAAGCTGCAGCCGGACGCATGGCAGGTTCACAAGGTGCGAGCGGAACTCTTTTCAGCAGATAACAAGGATCGTGAGGCGATCGCAGAGTATCAAGCGGCACTGGTGCATGAAAGCCGGAATCCCGATCTGTATGAAGGGTTGGGGGATGCGTTTCGACATCTCAATGAACTGGAGCAGGCACAAAAGGCTTACCTGCAGGAACTCACACTGTCCCCGCAGAATCCGATTGCGATGTACAACCTCGGGAGCACGGATATCGATCTGGGCGACTACGCGGGTGGCATTCCGCTGCTGACAGCCATGTTGAAGGTCTACCGAAGTTCACCCAAAGCCGAGTATTACCTGGGCAGAGGTCTCGCTGAGAATGGGCAGAACGCCCAGGCGGCTGCAATGCTGGAACGAAGCTCACAGGGTGATCTCAATGGTGAGGTAGGGAAGCGGTCCTACTATGAACTGGCCCGGCTCTACAGAAAGATGCACAAGCCTGAAGATGCTCAAAGAGCCTTGGCGGCTTACGACCATTTACGAGAACGCGACGAGAAGCAGAAGGCAGATACTCTTAGCGACTGGCGGAAGCTTAGCGGATCGGGTGGCTCTCCGGCTTCCACTCAGTCGCCCACACCGTGAGTCAGGATCTGCGCTTTGGGACAGGCCCCGTAGAGTGTCGCTGAAGGAAGGTGGCACGAATGTGGTGCTGTTCGCCCTGGAGTAGCTTCTTGCCAGTCTCTTGTTTCGTGCTGAGAAGAGCGTGAACAGCGACTTTGGCGATCTCGCCGTGCGGAACGTGTACCGTGGTCAGCGGTGGAGTCGTGTAGGCGCTGAGTTGAATATCATCAAAACCGATGATGGATATGTCCTGCGGCACCCGAAGCCCATGCTCAAAGATGGCACCGAGTGCGCCGATCGCCGTGAGATCGTTGGAAGCTAGAACAGCGGTTGGCCGATTCTTCGATGCCAGGATCCGCTTCATCGCTTCATAGCCTCCGTCAGGGCGGTGATTTCCTTCCTGTACGAGATCAGGGTCCGCATTGAGATGATCGCGTGCACTGCTTTCCATGAATGCCCGGTAACGCGTATGAGCGGAGGCCAGGCTCATTGGCCCGCTGATGAATGCGATTCGTTTATGGCCAAGGCCAACGAGATGGCTCATCGCCATCTCGACTCCTGCGGAGTAGTCGATGTGAATGCAACTGATGCCGGGCCTCGGTGTGCCGAGGTCAAGGAAGACGACCGGAATCTGGCTGCGCCGAAAGAAGTCGATCAGATGTTCGTCCATCTCGGACGTCATGATGGCGACGCCATCCACCTTGCGTTGAATCATGCGAGTCACGCAATGCATGGTGCGATGAGGATCGTAGTTGGTGTTTGCGATCAGCACCTCATGTCCCTCCCCGATCGCGATATCCTCAAACGCCTTGACCAGTTCCGGGAAGAAGGGATTGGTAATATCCGAGATGATCAAGCCCAGCAGATTGCTGCGGCCTGAGCCGAGTGCTCGCGCGTTGGTGTTCGGAATAAAGTTCAGGTCGCCAATCGCCTGGTGCACCCGCGCGGCCGTCTCGGGACTGACCTTGTCAGATCCATTGATCGTTCTCGATACGGTGGCGGTGGAGACGTTGGCACGCTTTGCGACAGCTTTGATATTCATTCGTAGAATCTCGGCTCTATGGTTTGCGAAGCTGCGAATTCTGGTATTTTGGTACGGTCGTGTACGCGGTTACATTTGCGTTTTTAGAATACTTCCTCATTCGCAATCTGAAACTGGAAATTCATCTCTTCATCGGCACCGCTTCGAGGTTCACACCAATGGTTCACCACTCATCCCTCCGCGCCAGTCTGCTCACAGTCGCATTGATGACGACTCCGCTTCTCGCTCAAGAGCTCAAGCCCATTAAGTCGTCGCCGCGCCCTCCTGATACACCTCTCATCGCGCACGATCCTTATTTCAGCGTCTGGTCCAACTCCGACAAGCTGACGGACTCGACAACCCGCCACTGGACAGGGCATCCCCAGCCTCTTGCGAGCCTTATCAGGGTAGATGGTAAGACGTTTCGCATCATGGGTCGTGATCCGGGATCGGTGCCCGCGATGGAGCAGACCGCAATGGAACTGACGCCCACTCATACGCGCTATCGATTTGCCGGCGGCGGCGTAGAGGTGGAGCTTGCTTTTTTTACGCCGGCATTCCTGGATGATCTGGATGTGCTGTCTCGTCCGGTGACGTACCTGACCTGGACTGCCAAGGCGACCGATGGGAGCCAGCACATGGTCTCCGCTCTGCTTGATGCTTCTCCGGAGATTGCAACCAGCTTTGACCATCAGGCGGTGACCTATTCACGGCAGAAAGTGGGTTCGGGGGAGGTCGTTTCTGTCGGCACCAGGGACCAAGCGGTGCTGAATCGGTCGGGGGATGATCTTCGCATCGATTGGGGATACTTTCACCTCCTAGCTCCTCAAAGCGAAGGGTCTCAGTTGTCCATCTCAAACCAGCCTGAGGAGGTCTTTCAAGCGACCGGCAAGATCCCGGAGGTTGACGTCATGGACGGTGTAGTGACCACGGACCGGTTTGCACCTCATCTTGCGGCTGCCATGAACCTGGGTACGGTGGGCACACAGAGTGTTTCGCGGCATCTGCTCGTCAGCTATACCGATACTTACTCCATTCAATACCTTGGACAGAATCTCCGTCCTTACTGGCAGCGGGATGGGAAGCCGGTCGCTACGATGCTGGATGAAGCCGCGCGAGAGAATGCATCTCTCGAAAAGCGCGGTGTGGCGTTCGACCAGGAACTGACCGGAGATCTTACTCGGACTGCTGGTGCGCACTATGCGTGGCTCTGCACGCTCAGCTATCGGCAGTCCATCGCAGCTCACAAGCTCGTTGCCGATGGCGATGGTCAACCTATGCTGTTTGCCAAGGAGAACTTTTCCAACGGCGATATCGCGACCGTCGATGTGATGTACCCCTCCGCGCCACTGTTCCTGTTCTTTAATCCTCGCCTGCTTGAAGCGCAGGTCCGGCCGGTGCTCCAATATGCAGCCATGCCCAACCACTGGCACTTCCCGTTTGCGCCCCATGATCTGGGTCAGTATCCCCTGGCAAATGGCCAAGAGTACGGGGGCGGCGAGAAGACAGAAGAAAATCAAATGCCTGTCGAGGAGAGCGCAAACCTTCTTATCCTTGTGGATGGTATTGCACGGACGGGCCACACAACAACTTTGGCTGAACGCTATTGGCCCCAACTCACACAGTGGGCGCAGTACCTCAAGACCCACGGGCTCGATCCAGAGAACCAATTGACCACCGACGACTTCGCTGGTCATGTCGCGCACAACAGCAACCTCTCCATCAAGGCGATCGATGGGCTTGGCGCGTACGCGGATCTGGCCAAGCTGCTGCATCATGACTCCGAAGCAAAGCAATACAGCGCACTGGCGAAGACGATGGCCGGCCAATGGGTCGGGATGGCAAAGGAAGGCGATCACTATAAACTGGCCTTCAATAGTCCCGGTACATGGAGCCAGAAGTACAACCTGGTTTGGGATAAGGTCCTGGATTACAACCTATTTCCTCCCAGCGTGCGGGATGCTGAGATTGCATACTACAAGACGAAGATCAATCAATACGGACTGCCCTTGGACAGCCGTGCGACCTACACCAAGAATGACTGGACCCTCTGGACTGCCACGCTGGCTGAGAAAGCAGAGGACTTCAACGCGTTGGTGGACCCCATCTATCTCTGGTCCACTGAAACGACGAGCCGGGTTCCACTTACAGACTGGTATGACACCCTCTCTGGGAAGCAGGTAGGGTTCCAAGCGAGAAGCGTCGTGGGCGGCCTGTTTATTCGGGCACTCGATGACAAGGCGTTGGCTGAAAAGTGGCGCCGTCGTAGTGTCAGGGAGTCAGAATCGCCAGCCCGATGAGAAGCCCTCAGGCAACACCGACGGGTTAGATTGCGAGATGACGGTGGATCTACAAATCGGCAACGCTCGCGGGATTGTCTTGCTGCTCCTGTGGCTGTGTGCGCTGCAGCACTCGGCACAGGCTCAGGGTGACTCTCAAAAATCCGGCACGATGAGCGTTAATACCGGAGCAGCACGCGCGGCAGTGCTCGATGAAAAGCGGCGTCCCATTACTGCTGGAGGCTTCGTTAGCTCAGGCCCGCATGTGTTCGATGACGTGGCTGCTCGTGCAGGACTCTCCAGTTGGCGTCACCGGATGGGTACACCGGAGAAGAAGTACATCCTTGAGACCTTGGGCTCAGGGGTAGCACTCCTGGACTATGACAACGATGGCTGGTTAGATATCTATCTGGTCAACGGGAGTACCTATGAGGCGATGGCGGGGAAAGCTGCCCCGCCTCAGGCCGCTCTCTTCCACAACAATCACGATGGAACATTTACAGATGTCACCGCCAAAGCCGGAGTGGGAAACGGTCGCTGGGGAATCGGCGTCGTCGCAGCGGACTATGACAACGACGGCTGGCCGGATCTCTTTGTCTCCAACTACGGCGAAAACAGGCTCTTCCACAACAACCACGACGGAACATTTACCGATGTTGCGAAGGCGGCAGGCGTCGAATTGGGTAATCTTTCGACGGGCGCAACCTGGGGCGACTATGACGGTGACGGGCGATTGGATCTGTTTGTGCCGGGGTACGTGCACTACGACCTGCAGCATCCGCCGCCAGCTGCCGGGAGCGCCGCAGCTGAGGGGCGGTGTAATTTTCGCGGAGTCAACGTGATGTGCGGACCGCGCGGCCTCAAAGGTGAGCCTGATCATCTGTTCCACAATAACGGGAATGGAACATTTACCGATGTCAGCGTAAAGGCTGGCGTATCAGACCAGAAGGCTGCGTACTACGGCCTTGCTTCGCTGTTTGTCGACGTCAATAACGACGGCCGGTTGGACCTGCTGGTAGCAGACGACTCAACTCCAAACTACCTCTACATCAACAAAGGGGATGGAACTTTTGAAGATGCTAGCTTTGCGTCCGGGTACGCGCTCAACGAGAGCGGACGCGAGACGGCCTCAATGGGGATCGCCGCCGGAGATATGCTACACAATGGCCTGATCGATCTCTTCAACACGACCTTCTCAGACGACTACAAACCGCTCTATCGCAACGATGGCGACGGCAACTTCACTGACGTCAGCTACCAGTATGGGATCGCGGAGCCGACGATCCCATTCCTGGGTTGGGGCACCGGCTTCTTCGACTACGACAATGACGGCTGGCTTGATCTTATGAGTGTCAACGGTCACGTATACCCCGCCGTCGATGAGACCAATTGGGGTACAAGCTGGAAGCAGCGTTTGCTGCTCTTTCACAACAACGCCGGCAAACTATCCGTGGTGCCTCCAGTGGAGGGAAGCGGGCTGGCGAAGGTCGCATCGGCTCGCGGCATGGCTTACGGCGACCTCTTCAACGATGGACACATCGACGTGGTCGTCAACAACATGGATGAGGGACCGTCGTTGTTCCGCAACGTAAGCGACACCGTGAATCACTGGATCGAATTCAAAATGATTGGGGGATCAAAGAGTCCAAGGGATGCCATGGGAACCACGGTCTACCTGACAGCGAACGGATTCACCCAGCGGCAGGACGTCATCAGCGGCGGCAGCTATGCGTCATCCTCCGATCCGCGACTGCACTTCGGACTGGGCAAATCTACAACAATTGCCAAAATTGAGATACATTGGCCGAGCGGGCTGATAGAGGTCGTGAAACAACCGGGGATGGACGGAATCTTCAAGGTGACAGAAGGCAAAGGAACCGTCATCAAGCACATGCGGTAATCACGGAGCGACGGCTCGATGGAATGCCTGGAATCGGGGCTTGTTCAGTTGAACTTACATCGACTCCTTAGTTCACTTGCCGAAGCTATCAACACCTGAGTCCGACTCTTAGCAAACGCATCTGGTGGAGGCTTACTAGTATGCCAATGAAATGCTAGCTTTTCTTCACGCCACTTCAAGCCGACGACTTCAACCCACAGATTCAACCAGCAGGGAAATGGCGGACAGACAGGGATTCGAACCCTGGATACCTTGCGGTATACACGCTTTCCAAGCGTGCGCCTTCAGCCACTCGGCCATCTGTCCACGTCTTACTCGACTTTCTGAATCTACCACAGACGAACCTTGAAATCTCGTCCAAGGCTCAAGGCAAGGAGGCTTCAATGTCCTGGTGGAGGTGAGCGGAAGCCTTCACGAGGACCGGGGTGCCGGCGGAGAGGTAGCGGGCAAGCGTGGTTGGATCGTGCCAGTTCACCTCCCAGCCGTGGTCGATGGCTACGAGAATGTACTGTCCGGGGATCACGTTCTGGAGGATGAAGCTTCCATCGGTGTTGGTCTGGTCGCGGCCGACGTCGGTGAGATTGTTCGGCTGCCCGAAGGTGCTTGGAACCAGAAGCACCACGACGCTGGAGGCCGGTTTCCCTGACTGGCTTACCACGCCGGTGACCTCTGCGCGTCCGGTCGCGGCGTGGATGATGAGGCTTGAAGCTGCACCCATGACTTCCACTGTCCGTCCGTTGACCTGGGCTCCGGTCGCCTGGATGCCGGTGAGGAAGACACCGTCTGAGCCTACGAGCGAGACCTCGTACTGATGGGGCGGCACAAGGATCGACCGTACTCCCTCCTCTACGTCGTCGTCCACGCTGTCTGAGTCGGACTGGATGTTTGGTCCTCTGCCTTTGCGATGAATGTTGGAGACGTAGGTCTGACCGCTGTCGACGTCGGTCAAGATCACGCGTTCTACGGTGCGATCCGGGACGCCATCGATCGAGATGGAGACCTTGGAAGGCGCGGAGGCTCCTTCAAGGCCGATTACTGTGGAGGACCCAGGGCCAATCTTCAGTTGAACGAGGCTAGGGGTCTCGCCTAACGCTCCTGGTACCCGGACCTGGTAGGTTCCCGGGGCAAGGCCGCCCATATCCCACTCGGTCGCGCTGGTCGTGACCTGGGGCATACCGATGAAGGCACCCGAGTTGGAGATGGAGGAGATCATGGGTGGACGAATGCCGCGCGGCTCGCTGCCGGCCGGGAGATTGGCGTCGTTGCGTGGGATCTTCAGATGGACGGACGGCAGTGGAGTGAGATGGACGTCTGCCTGACGTTCTTCGCCGGGTCGCAGGTGGATCGTCTCTGCGGAGGCTGCGTCAAGGGCGGCAGGAAACCATGTTGCAGGATAGACCACGTCAAGCGACGGGTCCGAGGCGACGGCCCTCCCGCTCGTTCCGGCAGCGTACCAGGGGTGGGCCTGAACGCTGAGGTGGTAGTCGCACGCCGTGAGGCTGGATATTTCGTAGTGGCCGCGATCATCCGTCTGGGCGAAGCCAGCCGCCTGATTGGCCGGGGCTCTTCCGGCCTCTTTCACTCCCAGCGTTTCGACGCTCACCTGAGCCTGGCGTACTGGTTCGCCAGCCTCGTCGAAGACGATGCCGGTGATGACCGCGTCCGGGTTGATACGGAAGCTGAGAGCCATGTCTGGGACCGCCGCTGTGAGGGCGATTGCGGTGGAGTAACCCTCGTGCTCTTCATAAGCCTGGCTATGGAAGCCTCGGGCTGCGGCTGTGACGCGCCACATGCCGGCGTGCGAGACGGTCAGGCTGAAGTTACCGCGAGCGTCTGTTACCACGGCGTCTTGCGCTCCTTGTGGTGCGACGTTATTCTGACCTCTTCCGAGACCGAAGCTGCGCTGCTGGCCTGGACCTCTGCGAGCGACACCGGGGGCGGATTGCTGGGAGGGACGATCCGCTCGGGCTGCCGAGCCGACCTGATCCGCGGAGACACGACAGCGAGCGACCGGTGAGCCGTCTCGACTGTTCAGGACGATGCCGGAGATACGGAAGACGGGCGCGCCGGACGCGTCCGAGCCAAAGGCCGCTCGGCAGCAGGGAAGAGCTAGCATGAGCAGAAGAGCAGTGAGGCGCCAGGGAGACAGCTTCATTGAGGGCCTGCCTGGGGCTGGATCGTCAGGTCAAGTGCCGCGGCTCCGGCTGGTGTGACGTCAATATTCTGAGCGCCGCTGAGCTTTGCTACTACGGTTGGATCGCGTAGATCGCCCGTGAAGCTCTGTGAGAACGCGATGGCTGTGTAGGTGCCGGGCGGGAGGCTTGTCTTATAGGTGCCGGACCCGGCTCGCAGGCTGCGCACCGGGGTCATGCCGGGCTCGTGTGCGATGAGGTAGACGACTCCGGGTACGGCCTTTCCGTCCGCGAGCAGCGAGCCGGAGAGCTGTCCGACGAGGTTGCTGACGACGACGCGGATGGTCTCTCCGTCTGCGCCGGCCGCGACGACCAGCCTACCTGACAGCAGGTCTGAGCTTCCGTAGCTCGCGGCTTTGATGTACCAGCTTCCGCTGGCCTGGGCCCTCAGGCGATAGCTGCCGGAGGCGGCCTGAAACTGGCCTGGTTGATCCGCCCGGCTGTTCAGGACGATGTCGCCCTGTCCGGGTTGATCGCGTGCGCCTACGCGCTGCAGGCGCAGATTGAACTGATTCAACCGAGGGGTTGAGGGGGCGGAGGACAGGGTGCCCTGGGACTGAGTTCCTGTCGATGAGCCGGGGTCGACGATCAGCTCTACAGGTATCCGGGGAACGGCTGCGAGATGCAGGAGGAGGCCATCGACAGACTTGCCGGATACGGTTACCTTACCGAGCGCTTCCTGTTGACCGTCCCTGTCCATCAGGATGGCGTGAAGCTGATAGCTGCCGGAGGGCAGGTCGAGGTGATAGTCGCCCCGCGTGCGGGATGGCTGGGCGAAGACGGTGAAGGCTGAACCCTGGCTGGGGGTGCAGATGACTTGCAGACCGGCTCCTGCTGTCTCTGTATCGACGTGGAAGCTGACTGGATACGCCGCGCTGGTCTGCGGCTGGAGGTCTACCTGGCGAGTCTCTCCCGGGCCAGCGAAGAAGATGGCGGGCCGCTCACTGTCCGTTTGTTCTGGAAAGTCGATGGGGAGCATGGCATCCCCGGCCTCCGAGACGTGAGGTGCGTAGCCGAGATGGACGCGGTAGGAGCCGGGCTGCTGCTCGAAGCGGTAGGCTCCGTGTGTGTCGGTCTGGGTGAAGCCGGCCGGAAGACTGCGGCTGGTGGCTTCGTTGAGATCCTCGCGGTACAGGGTGACGGGTACGCGTGCTACAGGCAGGCCGTCGCTGCCGGTGACGACGCCGGTGATGAGGGCATCGGGGTATAGAGTCAAGTTCATGCTTGAGGTAATGCCTGTAACCGTATGACCGGCAAGGGCTTCTGTGGGGTCGAGTGACTGTGTGTAGCCCGGCTTGACGACGCTGAGGCGAGCTTGCTGGTCGGTAAATTGTAGGAACTCGAAGTGGCCGAAGGCGTCAGTGAGGACGTGGCGGCCGCCGAGTGTAACGAGGGCCCGGGGGATGGGGGTGCCGTTGAGGGCATTGAGGACTTGGCCGCCGGCGGTGAAGGCGGCGGGTGCGCTGGAGTCGAGGCCCGAGGTCTGGGCAGCGGCTGGGTAGACAACCATGCCTGACAGGGCCAGGAGACCTAGGGACGTGGTGCGATGGCTTGGAGGTCGGCGGCGAGTCATTGGGTTGAGTGGAGTTTGATCCTCAGCATACTTCTAAGACGGATGAAAGAAGGTTCAAGTTATTCCACGTGTCTTTCTGCCTTTATCTCTTATGTCCGATAATGCATGTTATGTCTCCTGCTAGTGCTGCGCGTGATTGGTGAGGCTTTACGCTCATTCCTACAAAAAACGATGTGTTCCTGCAAGATTCGGCGGTTGGGCCGGCATAGGGTGTGATCGTGTGGGGCTGAGTATAGTGCCCCGAGCCTGGGAGGCACATGATCGAACTCAATCACAGTTGGACTTCTGAACGCATCGATCCGATGGGCGGGTTGCCGGATCAGACGCTTGTGGCGCTGGCCCAGGCGGGCGATGAGGATGCTTACGTTGAGCTGTACCGGCGTCACTCGCCGATGGCGGCGCGGGCGATCCGGCGGATTACGCGCAACGCGGAGGATACGGAGGACGTGCTGCAGGAGACGTCGATCCGGGCGCTGGTGCATTTGAAGTCGTTTGATGGGCGGTCTGCGTTTTCTACGTGGCTGACGCGGATCGCGGTGAACTCGGCTCTGATGCTGCTGCGGAAGCGGCGGAATCGTCCTGAGACTTCGATCGACAGCGATCCTGACCGGGATACGTGGCTGTCACGGCAGTTGGCCGATCCTTCCCCGAGTCCCGAGACGATGTGCCTGCGGCTGCAGGAGGTGAGGCAGTTGCGCGAGGCGGTGAGCCAGTTGCCGCCGTTGCTGCGGAACGTCATTGTGGCTCGGCATGGGGGCGATATGCCGGTGAAGCAGGTGGCTGCGGCGGTGGGGATTACGGAGGCGGCGGCGAAGTCCAGGCTGCTGCGTGCGAGCCTGCGGCTGCGAGCGCTGCTGACGGAGGATGACTTTACGGAGAGACGGAGAGCGCTGAACTCGCAGCGACGGCTGAATCAGTGTGCTTGAGATTGTGCTGGTCCCTGGTGAAAGATTACGGGGATAACAAGGGATAAAAGCGACCAAGGCGGATTTGGTTGGGGCGGGTTTGGGGCTTGTGGCTGCGACTATGGTTTCGGCTACGGCTTTGAGGACCAGGCCCTCTTCTTCGTCGCTCCAGACATAGTCGGGGCGCTCGGGAGCGGGTGGGTGGAGTCTTGCTTTCTCTGCCGCTGCTTCCTTGTCTTCGGCCCATCGTTCTTTGAGGATCTGCTCAAGGGTCTTTTCGCCTTTGGGGGCGGCGTATTCGGCTTCCGGGGCGAGGGTGCCGTGGGTGGGGTCTTGTACTGTGTCTTCGACTAGTTCCCTTTCGGCTTTGGGTTCGGTGGCGGGCTGGCGCTGGGGTGGGAGGTTGGTGGCGGCGATCTGGAGGCCGTAGAGTAAGAGGCCGGCGCGGCGGTTGTCGAGCTGGTTGGCGGCGATGCGGCGGAGGATCTCGCCGATGGCGAGCTGGATGGCGGCTCGGTCTTCGGGTATTGGCAGGTCGAAGGGGGCGCAGCGGTTCTGGTCTGCGTAACGGGCTTCCAGGTCGGCGCGGGGGATGGGTTTGCGGGTGGTGTGGTGGTAGTAGCAGAAGTGCTCGTGGCGGAGGGTTGGGCTGCCGCAGCGGCGTCCGTCGGTGTGGATGTGGCGGCATTGGTAGCGTGCGGATGCTGTGGTTTCGTTGGTCATTCGTTGGGGCTCCCCACCCCCGGTGAAAGTATGTAAAGTATTCGAAACAAGCGGCTTAGGTCTGGACATGGGTTTTCTTCCAGCTGTCAGCTATGAGCTGTCAGCTTCCAGCTAGAAACAGGCAACGGCGTACGTTGAACAGTTTCGAGTTGTGAGTTTCGAGTCGGACAACGGTAAAGACTTGGCTCACGACGGTGGTTCGTCCTGAGATTTTGTCTACTCTTTAAGTTTACCAAGGTGAATGGGGTAAATACGCCATTTATTTTTGGCTTGTAAGTGATTTGGGATGAGTTGGTTACGGGATTTTTCGGGCCGCTAGGGGCTTGACAAGTGATTTTACGGTTGTTTTTCGTGAAAATAGTTGTAAGTTGCTGCAATAAAAGGGTTTGCAGGTCTCAATTAACCAAGGGTCGGCCGAGGTCGTGGTTTGACGCGAGTGATGGGGGAGGACAGACTGGCTGCATGGGTTGGATGAAGCTTTCCGGGGTGCTGCTGGCGTTGGGGATGGTAGGCGCCCTGCCGGGGCAGGAGGGGCTGCAGCGGTTTCATGAGGTTCATCGGGCTATGGGGACGGAGTTTTCGATCGACCTTTATGCGCGGGATGAGGAGGCCGCGGGGGCGGCGGCGGAGGCGGCTTTCGATGAGGTCGACCGGCTGGAGGAGCTGCTGAGTAACTACAGGCCTTCGAGCGAGCTTTCCAGGATTGGTCGGGAGGCTGGGGCGGGGACGGTGACGACCGATCCGGAGACGTTTCGGTTTCTGGAGCGGGCGGTGTTCTGGAGTAAGCGGTCGGATGGGGCGTTCGATATTACGGTGGGGCCGCTGCTGAGGGCTTGGGGGTTTTATGAGCATGGGGGGAGGATTCCGAGCGACGCGGAGTTGAAGGGGCTGAGGGGGACGCTGGGGTGGGAGAGGATTCGGCTGGGGGCGGCGGATCGGTCAGTGAGGTTTGTGCCGGGGCGGGCGCTGGATCTCGATCCGGGGAGTATTGGGAAGGGATTTGCGGTGGACGGGGTGGTGACGGTGCTGCGGGAGGCGGGGGTGAGGACGGCGCTGATCTCGGCGGGTGGGAGTACGGTTTATGGGATGGGCGCGCCGCCGGGGACGGAGGGTTGGCCGGTGACGGTGATGGACCCTCGCGTGGTGGGGCGGGTGGCGAGTACGGTGATGTTGAAGGATATGTCGCTTTCTTCAGGGGCTTGTACGCAGAAGTTTTTTATCAAGGATGGGCACCGGTACTGCCATATCTTTGATCCGCTGACGATGCGGCCGGTGGAGGGTGTGCTGCAGACGACGGTGGTGAGCGAGAGCGCGACGGATAGCGATGCGCTTTCTACGGTGGTGTTTGTGCTGCCGCCGGAGAGGGCGAGGGCGGTGTTGAAGCCGTTTGGGTCAGTGCGGGCTTTGATTTTTCTGAATGCGACTACCCCGGAGAGCTGTATTTCCATAAACTGGCCGGGCGGTGTTTGTGCGCCGTCGACAACTACGAAGTAGAAAAGGATGTTCGATCTTGATCACTCGCCGCATGTTCAACCAGGGGCTTACTGCTGCTGCACTTTACTCGTCAACTTCCGCAACGATGACTGGCTCTGCGCTGGGTGCGGAGGTGCAGGCTTCGGAGCGGGCGGAGGCTGAGGCTGCGAAGCAGATTGCTCCGGCGAAGGCTTCGACACCGTTCAGGATGGGGATTATTGGCGCTGGGAGCCGGGGGCAGGAGCTGATCCGGAGCTTTCTGCGGGTGCCGGGGGTGAGCGTGGTGGCTGCGGCGGATGTTTATCCGTTGCGGTTTCAGCAGTTGAGCCGGGTCTGTACGAACGACGTGGCGCACTATGACGACTACAGGAAGCTGCTGGAGCGGAAGGACCTGGATGCGGTGATCGTGGCGACGCCGCTGGGTCTGCATGGGGAGCATGTGCTGGCGGCGCTGAAGAGCGGGCACAACGTGTATGGCGAGAAGGTGATGGCGTACACGGTGGAGCAGGCGCAGGCGATCGTGTCGGCTGCGGGGGAGCAAAAGGTGATCTACCAGGTGGGGCATCAGTATCGGTATTCGCCGTGGATACGGGCGGCGGTGGCGAGGGTGCAGCAGGGGGAGATTGGCGAGGTGACGCATATTGCGGGGTACTGGCACAGGAACAATGACTGGCGGCGGCCGGTGCCGGAGTCATCGCTGGAGAGGCTGATCAATTGGCGGCTGTATCACCAGTGGTCGCTGGGGCTGATTGCGGAGCTGGGGTCGCACCATATCGATATTGCGAACTGGGTATTTGGGGCGAATCCGGAGGCGGCGATGGCGTCGGGGTCGATCTGCCGGTATCACGATGGGCGGGAGACGGATGACAATGTGCAGATGGTGCTGAGCTACTCCGGGGGGCGGCGGTTTATCTTTAGCTCGGTGACGGATAACGCGAAGATGGGGGATCAGCTTTGGCTCTATGGGTCGAAGGGCTCGCTGAATTTGACGCTGGAGGATGCTTCGTTCTTCTATGAGCCGAAGAAGATTACGCGGGCGGTGCCGGTGGGCAATGGGAAGGATGCACTGGTGACGAGTGCGTCGTATGCGCCTTCGAGCGAGATGCCTTATCGGGGGGCGGGTAAGCCGGTGGATGTGATGACGGCGGAGGACCCGACTACGGCGGCTACTCGGGCGTTTGTGTATTGCGTGCGGACGGGGACGAAGCCGATCTCGGATGCGCGGGTAGGGTTGGGGTCGGCTATGGCGGTGATCCGGGCGAATGAGTCGCTGAGGGGGCGGGCTGAGGTGAAGATTTAAAGGGGTGTCGCTTCCCTGCTATGTGGTGGAGGTGACGGAGTCATTGTGGGGGACGTATACTCGGCTGGCTTTGAAGTGGTTGATTTCAGAGCGATGAGGAGTTTCCCCGATGAGCTTGCGTCCGATTGCTTCCGTATGTTTTTTGGCGACTGTGTCTGCGTTTACCGCCAACGCCCAGAGTGTGCCGGCCGAGAGGGCGAATGAGGCTCGGATCGACAAACTGCTGAAGCAGATGACGCTGGAAGAGAAGATGAACCTGATCCGGGGGGATGTGGAGCCGGCGGCGACCAACCAGGGGCAGGCGGGGTATCTGCCGGGCGTGCCGAGACTGGGGGTGCCGTTTCTGCGGTTCGCGGATGGGCCTCCGGGTGTGCTGACAAGGATTGCAGGGCAGGCGCAGACGGCGACCATGGGGGTTGCTGCGACCTGGAGTGCGAAGGACGCGGAGGCGAATGGGGTGGCGATCGGGCGGGAGGCTCGTTCGCTGGGGATCGATGTGGTGCTGCAGCCTTTTATCAATATCGACCGCGATATTACGTTTGCGCGGGGGTACAACACGCTGGGGGAAGACCCTTATCTGAGCGGCGTGATGGCTGCGGGTGAGGTAAGGGGGGAGCAGGCGCAGGGGGTGATGTCGCAGGCGAAACACTATGTGGCGTATGACTCGGACTCGTACAACATCTTTGTGGATCAGCAGGCGCTGCACGAGGTCTATGTGGCGCCGTTCGAGGCGACGATCAAGGCTGGGGTGGCTTCGATCATGTGTTCGTACAACAAGGTGAATGGGGCGTTTGCGTGCGGGAATGCGGATACGCTGAAGACGATTCTGCGCGATGAGCTTGGGTTCAAGGGGTTTGTGACGTCGGACTGGGGTGGGGTTCATAACGTGCATTTCATCAACCAGGGACTGACGATGGAGATGCCGGGTGAGGTGCCTGCGGACAGCCCGTTTGCGGGGATGATGAAGACGTACTTCAGGACACGGCCGGAGGATACGGGGGCTCCTTCCAAGCCGAACCTGGCGGCACTGGCGGGGATGCTGGGTGGGACGATTCCGGAGGAGACCAAGGGCGGCGGGATGGATATGAACGCGTTCCCGATGGACTCGGATAACGCGACGATGCGGAGCGCGCTGAAGGATGGGTCGATTACGGAGGCGACGGTGACGGCGGCGGCTCGGCTGGTGCTGTATGAGATCGACCGGTTTGGGTACCTGGACGGGAAGCAGAAGCATAACGTGACGGCGCAGGATCTGGAGGGGAACGGCAAGATCATCGAGAAGACGGCGGAGGATGCGGCGGTGCTGCTGAAGAACGAAGGCGGCGTGCTGCCGCTGAAGAAAGACGCGAGCTTTGCGCTGATTGGGCCGACGGCCGGGCAGGTGGCGGCGATCGGGACGTTTGGGGAGCGGTCGCCGGGTATGCCGGAGCGGCAGGTTGGGCCGCTCGAAGCGCTGAAGAAGCTGGCACCGGGGGCTAAGGTTTCGTTTGCCGTGGCGGACGATATGACCGGGGTGCCGATTGGGGCGGGGATGTTGAGCCATGATGGGAAGCCGGGGCTCGAACGGGTGAATGAGAAGGGCGTGAAGAGCGTGGATGCGACGCTCGACTTCACGAAGACGAATGGGAAGGCTCTGCCGCCGAACAGCGTCGTGACCTGGAAGGGCGAGGTCACGGTTGCGAAGGCGGGGGCTTACTGGTTCTACCTGCAACTGCTGGGGACGCGTGGGATTTTGAGCATCGACGGCAAGGAGGTTGGGCGGAGCGGCGCTGTGAAGGGTACGGTGCATGGCGACGTGCAACATGCGACGCAGGACAATGGACTGCCTACGACGGATGGGCTGGATAACGTTCGGCGAGCGGTGGAGTTGACTGCGGGCAAACATGCAATTGAGGTCGTGACTTCGATCGATACTTCGAGCGCGCCGGTGCAGGTACGGCTGAACTGGATGACGCCGGAGGCTCGGGAGCGGGATCATGCTGCGGCGATTGCGGCGGCGAAGAATGCTGGGACGGCGGTGGTGTTTGTGTGGACGCGGGATAAGCCGCACTTCGAGCTGCCGGGAGAGCAGGACAAGCTGATCGAGGAGATTGCCGCGGTGAATCCGAATACGGTGGTGGTGCTGAATACGAGCCAGCCGGTGGCGATGCCGTGGATCGATAAGGTGAAGGGTGTGGTGGAGATGTGGTGGCCCGGCGATGAGGGCGGCGTGGCTGAGGCCAAGACGCTGCTGGGGCTGAACAATCCGGGCGGCAAGCTGCCGATGACTTGGGGGAAAGAGCTGACGGACTATGCGGCGAACTCGCCCGCGCATCCGGAGCGGTCTACGAAGGGCGTGGATGGGAAGACTACTTTCTCTGAGGGTGTGCTGGTTGGGTATCGGTGGTTTGACGACCAGAAGATTGAGCCGCTCTTCCCTTTTGGGTATGGCTTGTCGTACACGAAGTTTGCTATGTCCGGGCTGACGGTGAAGGCCGCCGGGGATGGCGGCGTGGACGTGTCCGTGAAGGTGAAGAATACCGGCTCGGTGCGTGGGGATGAGGTGCCACAGGTGTATCTGGATGCGCCTGCGACGAGGCCGGCGGGGGTGCAGTTTGCTCCTCGTACGCTGGTGGGGTTTGATCGCGTGACGTTGGAGGCAGGCGAGGAACGTGGGGT
Source organism: Granulicella tundricola MP5ACTX9 (assembly GCF_000178975.2). Taxonomy (NCBI): domain Bacteria; kingdom Pseudomonadati; phylum Acidobacteriota; class Terriglobia; order Terriglobales; family Acidobacteriaceae; genus Granulicella; species Granulicella tundricola. Next base: position 2,159,389 of record NC_015064.1, read on the forward strand.
GACGCTGCATGTTGCGCCGCGGGCGTTTGAGTACTGGTCCGTGGATAAGAAGCAGTGGGTGAAGCCGGGCGGGCAGAGGACGATGATGGTGGGGAGTTCTTCCAGGGAGCTTCCACTCAATGCGGTCGTGCCTGAGTAAACGAAAGTAAAGGGGGCTATGTCTCTGATGGAGACGTGGCCCCTTTTGCTTGCCTTAGGGGTTTTATTGGCTTTGTGGGATGGAGTACAGACCCGCTGGAATGCGGGGGGTATGCTGCCAGTTCTTCCGATCGTCAAATTTGAGCAATCGAGAACAGAATGGCGATGAGCATGTCTGTAGGGTTATGCAAGAGGATGCCGCCATGCAGAGATCTTTATCGGGCCTTTATGCGCACCGCCACCAACAAGATGGTTCTCATGATTCAATCTGCCTGAGCTGTCTTGCGACGATTTGCTCCTGTTTAAACGAGGATGACCTGATCAGGGTGGAGGAGGATCATGTATGTACATCCCGTTTCCTTGCCAAGCGCGTGCGGTATGAACAGTTGAGTTCCCTGCTGAGGCGAACTGCCTGAGGGGGACGCCGCAGGTTTCTGGCGAGAGTGAGCAATAGAGACCATCCATAAAGCCTGTTGGGTGAGATGCTTAGGAGGCCCAACAGCAAGATTCACCGAACGCATGCGTTGAAGCTCGAAAGAACGATAGCCTCCGATCACCTTAGAGAACGCATGCGAGGAGGCAGTACTGTGACAGCGTCAACGATGACCGGTTTCGATCCAGCGGCTTTCCTGATGAGTGCAGGATTGGGACGGCGGATTGTGAAGGTGAAAGCCAAGCACAACTTCTTTGCCCAGGGTGATGTGGCGGACTGCGTGTTTTATCTGCAAGGCGGCCGCGCGAAGCTGACGGTGATGTCTTCCCGTGGGAAAGAAGCGACGATCCTGCTGCTGAACCCGAACGACTTTGTGGGTGAGGACTCGCTGGCCGGCGTACCGGGGCCGAGACTCGCGACGGCGACGGCGCTGACGCAGTGTGTGGCGATGAAGATTGAACGGGTAGAGATGATCCGGGTGATGCATGAAGAGCACGCCTTCTCCGATATGTTTCTGAAGTTTCTCATCGCGCGCAGTATCCGGACGCAGGCGGACCTGGTGGATCAACTGTTCAATTCCAGCGAGAAGAGGCTGGCGCGGATTCTGCTGCTGATGGCGGAGTTCGGCATGCCAGGGGAGCCGGAGTCGCTGATTCCGAAGATTACGCAGGAGACGCTGGCGGAGATGATCGGGACGACGCGGTCGCGGGTGAGCTTTTTTATGAACCGGTTCCGGAAGCTTGGATTTATTGATTACAACGGGCGGATTACGGTACACAAGTCCCTGTTGAATGTGGTGCTGCATGACTGAGTGGATGGATGAGTCGATGGGAGCGATGGGATGGGAGCTTTGAGGACGAACGTTCTGCTGGTGGAAGATGACGTCGCGCTTCGGACCTTATTTTCGATCATCCTGGCGCGGTCTGGGTACGCGGTGCGCTCCGCCGAGGATGGGTTTGCGGCGCTGGTGGAGATGCGGCGCGATGTGCCGGATATTCTGCTATCCGACCTGTATATGGAGGGGATGAGCGGGTTTGAGTTGCTGTCCGTGGTGCGGAGGCGGTTTCCGGGAATCCAGGTGGTGGCGATGAGCAGTGCCTACTCCGGGGTGGCTGTGCCGGATGGGATTGCGGCGGATGCGTTCTATGCGAAGGGCGCGAATCCGGGAGCGCTGCTGGACATTGTGGCGGATGTAAAGGAGCTACTGAGCGGAGCGCCGAGCCGGGAGAACAGCGGGCTGGTGCCGGTGTGGCTGGCGAGGGATACGGCGGACGGAGTCAAGGAGCGGTTTGTGCTGTTGAGCTGCACGGAGTGCCTGCGGGGGTTCGCGCAGGTGGCTGCGAATGGGGCGCTCAAGGTGCATTCGGCCGAGTGCGTTTATTGCGGACAGCCGATCCGGTATGCGTTTGTTTGAGGCTGTGGCTGTTGGGGTAAAACGAACAACAGAAAGTGCCAATACGGAGGTTCTGGCTTTGCCAGAATGACGGCTTTCTTACTTTCTTCTCTACACCTGTGAGCACACCGGTTCGGGCTGGGGGACGTGGCGGTAGGTGGGGGTGAAGCCGAGGGTGCGGGCGTAAGCGAGGATCTTGTCGAAGTGGAGGTCTATGGTGGCTCCGGCTTTCTGGGTGACCTCGTCTTCTATGGGAAGGTCGAAGTCGTCCGCGCCGTAGAGGAGGCCTTCGAGCGCGCGCTCGTTCTGGGTGAGGACGGAGGTGCGGATGCGGGGGACGTTATCGAGGTAAATACGGCTGAGAGCGAGGTGGCGGAGATACTCCTGGGTGGTGATCTCGATGCCGCCTATCTGGGTGAAATAGGGCTTGTAGGTCCAGCAGAGGAAGCTAGCGAGGCCGTTGGTTTGGTCTTGGAACTGGCGGGTGCGTTCGAGGTGTTCGAGGCGCTCTGCGAGGGTCTCGTCAAAGCCTATGACCATGGTGGCGGTGGTTTTGAGGCCGGCGGCTACGATGGCGGTCTGGGCTTCAAAGTACTGGGCTACGGTGTACTTGAACTTGCTGTGGCGGCGGCGGAAGTCCTCGGTGAGGATCTCCGAGCCTCCTCCGGTGATCCAGCGGACTCCTGCGGCTTTGAAACGCTGGGCGGTTTCGGGGTAGGAGAGCCTGGCGTGGTCGGCGAGGTACATGAACTCGGCTATGGTGAGGGCGTAGAACTCGAGGGAGTCTCCGTAACGGGCGCGGATGGCGGCGAAGAGGTCGCAGTAGTAGGCGAGGGGGAGGGCGGGGTTGAAGCCTCCGTTGAAGGCCGCCAGGTCGCCTCCTAATTGCAGGAGTTCGTCTAGTTTGGCGAAGACTTCGGCTTGCTGCATGACGTAGCCGCCGTCTTGCGAGGGGAGGCGGTAGAAGGCGCAGTAGTCGCACTGGGCTACACAGACGTTGGTGTAGTTGATGATGCGCATGATCATGTAGGTGCATGATCCTGCGGGGTGGAAGCGGTCTCGGACCTGGGAGGCCAGGGCCTGGAGTTCTTCGTTGGTGGCGTTTTGCCAGAGGTATGCGGCGTCTTCCGGGGTGATGCGTTGGCGGGCGGCGACTTTGGTGCGGATTTCGTTGATGTCCACGGTTACAGTTTACGCCGGAGCGCAAGGCGTAACGAGGATGGCGGGGATAACGGCGGGATAAGAACAGGCAACGGCAAGGGATTTGAAGGGCAAATGCCAAATGCCTCATGCTTCGCTGTGCACAGGATGACGGATTGAAACAAACAACAGCAAATGCGGCGGCGACAGCAAAGGCAGATCCCCCTTCGGGGATGACAACAAAAGGCAACGGCAAACGCCAATACGGAGGTTCTGAGCTTCGCTCAGAATGACGAACGATTGAAGTTCAGGCGGAGGCCGGCTTCGGCGAAGATGGGAGAGCCGAGGGTTAAGACGGGGGTGCGGGAGACGTCGGGGCGTTGGTTGGTCAGGTTTTGGACCAGGGCGAAGGCTTCGAGATTGTGGGTGATGGGGTGGCGGACGGAGAGGTCCAGGGTGAAGAAGCGGCGGAGGATGAAGGTATTGGCGGAGTCGTCGAAGACCATGCCGGAGGCCCGGGCGGCGAGGGTGAGGTCTCCCCAGCGGGGGCGGCGGGCATGGAGCTGGGCGGTGGCGGATTGGCGGGGGACGTCGGGAATCCAGTTCCCTACCAGCTTGGGTTGAGGGGTGAAGCTGGTGACCGTGGCGAGAGCGTATTGGTAGCCGATGTCCGCGCTGATGGGGTGGGTGCGGTAGAGGGTGGCGGCGATTTCTACGCCGCGGGATTGGATCTGGCCTAGGTTCTGGCGCTGGTCGGTGATGGTGGTGGCGGTCTGGGTGAGGAGGACGGTGGAGACGGGGCGGTTGATCTCAGTCCAGAAGTAGGTGGCCTGGAGCTGGTGGTTGGGGCTGGTGAGCTGGGCTCCGGCTTCTACGCCTGTGGCTCGTTCGGACGAGAGGGCGGGGTTGGCGAGGGTGGTTTCCTGACCGACCTGGCCGGTGCGGTAGAGCTCGTTGATGGTGGGGGTGCGGAAGGCTCGGAAGGCGGAGGCGTGGAGGTTGAGGCGGGGGCCGAAGGTGCGGACGAGGCCGAGGCGGGGGCTGGGGACGTACTCGGTGCGGTTGGGGTAGGTGGCGGGGGTGGAGGTGGTGAGGGTTTTGGTAAGGGTGTGATTGTCGAGGTTCTGGGCGGCGTCTACGCGGATGCTGGCGGCTCCGGACCAGGGGCCTTTTTGGGCTAGGAGCTCGGCGAAGCCTCCGATGAAGCGCTGGCGGGCGTTGACGTTGAAGAGGCCGTTGGTGTGGCCGGCGGTGTAGGGGACTTCGTTGTCGAGGCCGCGGATGTCGCGTGCGTCGGCTCCGGTGACGAGGGTGAGGAAGCGGGTGTGGAAGGTGGCGTCGGCTGTGGCTCCGAGCTCCTGGGTGTGGCTGCGCTGTTGGCGGGTGAGGTTTTCTGAGTTGCGGTTGGCGGCTATGGCGGAGAAGGATTGGCGGTAACCCTCTTCGCTGCCGAAGAGGCGGGCTCGGAATGGGATGCGGGCTTCAGGCGGGGTATCGTAGCCGGCCAGGTAGCGCCAGAGGCGGGTGGCGTTGTTGGTGAGGGGGGTGCCGTTGCCTCGGGCTTCGTTGAAGAGGTTACCGGTGGCGAAGAAGCGATTGGTGGTGAAGGCGCGGCGTCCGATTTCTGTGTGGAGGGATTCGGAGTGGACGTTGGCGGGGACGTCTACGAGGCCGGCGGAGGCGGGGGTGGTGATGACGTAGCCGGCGGTGTGGAGGGATTCGCCGGACGCGGTGATGAATTTGTGGTCTGCGCGGGCTTCTATGTTGCTCGTGTCTTGCGAGCCTCCTATGGCGGAGAGTTCGTAGAGGGTGGGGGCGATGGGGCTGGGGGTGACGTCGATGACGCCGCCGAGGGCGCTGGAGCCGTAGAGGTCTGAGCCTCCGCCGGTGACGATGGTGATGGAGTCGATGGAGGAGGTGGGGGCTTCGTTCCAGTGAATCCAGCCGCCGAAGGGGTCGTTGAGGGGGGCTCCGTCTTCAAGGACGAGGGTGCGGGAGACGGCTGTGGAGCCCAGGCCTCGGAGGGAGATGCCCTGACTGGTGGGGTTCTGGGTGCGGGAGCTGGAGCGGCGGAAGAGCTCGAAGCCGGCGTGCTGGCGGAGGGTGTCGTCAAGGACGGGGGATGGGTAGTTGTGGAGGTCTGAACTGCTGAGCTCGTAGGTGGTTTTGGCGGTGGCACCGAGGGGGATGGTGGAGCGGGTGGCGGTGACTATCATTTCTCCGGTGACGGCGGTCAGGAGGGTGATGTTGGCGGGGGTGCCGGGATGGGCGGTTACGTCTCGCGAAGAAAAGATTGGTGGGGCGGAGATGTGGAGGAGGATGGAGTCGAGGGTGGTGGGGCAGGAGATGAGGAAGTTGCCAGAGGCGTCAGAGGTGGTTTGGCGTTGTTGGGAGCCGCAGTCGGCGAGGACCTGGGCTTTGGGGATGGGGGTGTTGGTGGGGTCGGCGATGTGGCCGGTGATGACGGATTGGGCCGTGGCGGCGGTGGTGAGGAGGGCGCAGAGGGTGATTGTGGCTTTAATTGCAGGGCTCTCCGGGTCTTACCGATATTTTAGTTCGGCTGCTGGTGTGCTGAGAGTTTAGAGCTTAAGTTATCAGTTTTGAGTTAAGCAACGGCACCCGCAACCGCAACCGCAACGACAACGACAACTGCCAATACGGAGGTTCTGAGCTTCGCTCAGAATGACGGCTTAAAACAAACAACGGCAACAACAACTGCAACTGCAACTGCAACGGCAACAACAACTGCAACTGCAACAACAACGGCAACTGCAACTGCAACTGCAACAACAACTGCAACTGCAACGGCAACAACAACTGCAACTGCAACAACAACTGCAACGGCAACAACAACTGCAGCGGCAACAACAACTGCAACTGCCGCTACTGAGGTTCTGAGCTTCGCTCAGAATGACGGCTGTTGCTGTTGCAGTTGGGTTGCTGTTGGTGAGGGTGGGTTAGAAGTGGTAGCCGATTTCAGCGGTGAGGGCGCGGGGGGTTACGTAGTGGGTGCCGCTGAAGGTGGAGAGGAAGTTGTAAAGGGCGTACTTGTTGGCGAGGTTGATGACGGTGAGAGTCGCGCTGAAGCGGTGGTCGTCGCTGTGCATGAGTTTGGGGAAGAGATTGTCCTGGCCGATGGAGAGATCGAAGAGGTTGCGGGGGGCGATGCGCGGGGGGTTGTGGTCGTCGTTTTCCGTGCCGGGGGCGGGGATGCTGACGAGGGACGAGTGATAGAGGCCGGGGGCGCAGGTGGTGAGGGGGTGGCCGAGGGTGGCTTTGACGTTGCCGCAGTAGAGGCCGGCTTGCTGCTGCTCGTCTGAGGTGAGGCCGGTGAGATCGACGGGGGTGGTGGTGGTGGTGGCGAAGGGGACGCCTCCGGCTACTTCACCGCTGTCATAGCGCCAGTTGAAGCTCATGAACGGGCCTTGCTTCTTGTACTGGTACTGGATGTGAGTGGTCTCGTTGAACTTCTCGTCGTGATCGATGCGGAAGGGCGAGCCGCCGGTCTGGGTGGCTCCGAGGCCGCCGATCTGGGGTGGGAAGAAGCGGGCGGCTACGGACGACATGACGACGAAGGCGGTGAGGCCGTGGTAGTCGGGGACGTTGGCGCGGAGGTCAAAGCCGCTGATCTTGGAGTTGTGCCACTCGATGGGGAAGGTGATGGGGGTTGCGCCGAGGACGGAGAAGTCGTAGCCGTCATGGGTGTACTTCCACAGATAATCGGCGGTGATGACGAGGTGCTTCCCTGCTGCCTGTTCAAAGCCTGCGTGGAACTCGTTGCGGAAGCCGGGGTTGAAGGCGGCGGGGACGCATGGGACCAGGGCGGAGATGACGGGGGAGTTGCAACCGGTGCTGGAGAGGATGAGGTTCTCGTTGAAGGGCGTCTCCATGGAACGGGCGTAGGAGACGCGGAGGATGGTGGAGGTGGGTTTGACGTGGTAGGCGATGCCGGCGCGGGGTTCTACCTGTTTGGAGATGGCGAGACCGTTGTAGAGATCGCCGCGGAGGCCGAAGCTGATGTTGAAGTTGCCCTTGGTGATGGCGTCCTGACCATAGAAGGAGAGGAGCTTGACGTCGGTGTGGCCCTGGAAGCGGAAGGACTGTGCCGCGGCTCCGGTGGCGCAGCCATCTGCCGCGCCGGGGGTGGGTCGGGTGAGGTCATAGCAGCCGAGGAGTGGGTTGAAGGCGGGATTGGGGAGCTCTCCGAAGGCGATGCACTGGAAGGGTGAGGTTGCGCCGCTGACGGGTGCTCCGGTGACGTCTACGCAGGGGGAGTTGAGGGTGGGGGAGACGATGCCGAGGTTGAACTTCTCATTGAGCAGCGTCTGCTGGTAGGTGCCGCCGATCTTGATGTTGTTGACGCCCTTGACGTAGTTGTAGTCGATGCGCGCGCCGGAGTTGGTGAGGTCGCGATCCTGCGAGATGGTCTCCTGCTGGATGGGGCCGAGGTCCGAGAAGGGGTTCTTGCTGGGGTAGTAGTTGTAGTGATCGCGACGGACCCAGAGGATGCCGGTGACGATGGACTGGTCGTTGATGATGTGGGTCAGCGAGGGGGCGATATTGAGGGTGCCGATCTTCGAGCGCTGGTCGGTGTTGGCGATGGGGGTGCCGAACTGATCGGTGAGGTTGAGGTTGTCGTAGGAGTTGGGGGTCTGGAACCAGGAACGGGTGTAGTTTCCGTTGAGGTGGAAGGAGTCCTGCTTGGTGGGCTGGAAGTCGACACGATCGAAGACGTTTTCCTGGTTGCCCTTGTCGTGGAAGACGGAGAACTCTGCGGGATCGAGGAAGCGGCCGGACTGGAGAAGGTCGACGGCGGTGAAGTTGCCGTAGCGTGCGCCGCCGAAGGAGAGGTCGGCTGAGCCGGTGCTGGAGCCGAAGGCACCGTAGGAGGCGGTGATGTTGCCGCGCGGCTTGGTGAGGCCCTGGCCGGAGCGGGTGCTGATGGTGGCGACGAGGGAGGTTTTTTCACCGTACTCGGCGGGTGGGGCTCCGGCGATGATCTCAAGCGACTGGATGGCGGAGATGGGGAGCTGGTTGGAGAAGACCTTGCTCTGCTGGTCGGTCATGGGCTGACCGTCTTCGTAGAAGGCGTTTTCGGCGTGGTCGCCGAGGCCGTGGATGAGGCCGTTGGAGTCTGCGGAGACGCCGGGGGCGGCGAGGGTGATGAGGGAGCTGAGGCCGGAGGAGACGGACTCGATGGGGAGCTTGGTGAAGACCTCGCGCTCGATGTCAGTGTGGGCGGTGGGGTCGTTGTCGAGCAGTTCCCCTCCCGCTTCGACCGTGACCTGCTCGCCTGCGGAGGCGACGGTCAGGGCGGTCTTGAGGACGATAGGAACGGAGGTGTGGATGCGGAGGACGTTATCGCTGGTGGAGAAGCCGGGCATGACGATGACGACGCGGTAGGGATTGAAGGGGATGTTGGCGAACTGGTAGGCGCCGTCGGGGCCGGTGGTGACGGTGCGGGTGTAGCCGGAGTTCGAGTTGGTGAGGACGACGCTTGCGCCCTGGACGGCTGCCCCGCTGGGATCTGTGACGGTGCCGGAGATGGTGCCAGAGTTTGCGGTGGCGGCCTGGGCTGCGGCGGACGGAGCGAGGAGTGAGGCGAAGATGGGGGTCGCGGCGAAGGACAGCAGCGCGATGAGAGAGATGGATGAGTTGCGCGAGATGATGCGCATAATGGACCTCCTGTGGTGATGAACCCTTGGTGACGAGACTCAGGCGTGGGGGTTCAGGACGGGGGGAGGACGGATGGAGAGGGAGTGGCCGATGAGGCGGGGTGGGCCGGTGGTGGGATTGGCTTCGAGGAAGGGGCGCAGGTGCTCGGCGACGACGGGGCGGGCGGCGAAGGCGGCGGGGAGGGCGGCGAGATGGGCTACGGCGCAGAGGGAGCAGGCGGCGTCGGAACACTCTGCTGGATGGCTGTGGAGGACCTGGGCTACGCCAACGAGGAGGATGAGGAAGATGCAGAGGACTGCGACGAGCTTTCCGGGCGCGAGACGGCCTGGGCGGAGGGCCTGGGCTACACGGGTTGGGGAAATGTTTCGCATGGGTGGGTTCACGTCAATGGAAAACGGCTAAGTGTCTGACCTTCAATGTTATCGCATGGGGGTTCTCAATAGCTAGACGTGCGGCGGGCTTCGCGTGGATGGCTTGAGGTATAGACGTGGAAGCACTAGACTCAGTTTCAGAGCGCATGGCTATCCAACCCCGCAATACGAAGCAGAAAGAGGCAATCCGGTCCGTTTTCACGGAGGCCGGCAGACCACTCTCCCACGATGAGGCGTTGACGCTGTCGCAGGAGATCGTGGACGGGCTGAGCATTGCGACGATCTACCGGAACATCAATGTGCTGGTGGAGGAGAAGTGGCTTTCGCCGGTAGAGATTCCGGGCGATACGACCCGGTACGAGATTGCGGGTAAGGAGCATCACCACCACTTTCAATGCAATACGTGCGGCAAGCTGTTCGACCTGCAGGGCTGTGGGATTGAGTGGAAGGCGAAGCTGCCGAAGGGTTTCCGTACGACCGGGCATGAATTCTTCGTGTATGGGCTTTGCAGTACCTGTAGCTGACGGAAGGCGAAGGGCGGGAATATAGGCCGTCACCCCCCATCACCCCAAAGTCATGCGTTTTCCAAGCGATACAACTTAGTTGGGATGGTTGGAGGGGTAGTCTCAAGGGAAACTCGAAGATGGAGTCAACCCCCTACGGCGACGGGACACATGGAAGAGATCGTAGACGACGTGATCGTGGTGGAAGCGCCGCAGATTGAGATGGCCTCGCTGGAATCAAAGGCGCTCAACGCGACGCTGTGGACGATCTTGTCTTATGGGGCGGCGCAGGGGCTGAGGGTCGTCAACAGTCTGGTGCTGACGCGGTTGCTGCTGCCGGAGGCGTTTGGCGAGCTATCGCTGGTGATGACGCTGATTGTGGGGATGACGCTGCTGTCCGATTTGGGGTTGGAGCCGAGCATCATCCAAAGCAAGCATGGGGATGAACCACTTTTTTTGAATACGGCGTGGACGCTGCAGGCGATGCGCGGATGCGTGCTTTGGCTGGTGGCCGTGGCGTTGGCATGGCCGGCTGCGAAGTTCTATCACGATCCGCAACTGGTGTACGTGCTGCCGGTGCTGGCGCTGACGACAATTTTGAATGGCTTCAACAGCGTGGGGCTGTTTACGTTGGCGCGGCATATGGGGGTCAGGCGGCTGTTTGCGCTGGACTTCAGCACGCAGATCCTGACGCTGGCGGTGACGGTGACGTGGGCTTACTATCGGCCGTCTGTGTGGGCGCTGGTGGTGGGGAGTCTTTTTGCTGCGACTTACCGGCTGGTGCTGAGTCATCAGAAGAAGATTGTGCCTGGGGTGCGGAACAGGCTGTGCTGGGATAAGGCTTCGATCCACGAGATTGTGCGGTTTGGGAAGTGGATCGTGCTGGGGACGGCGTTCTTCTTCTTTGCCTCGCAGGCGGACCGGTTGATCCTGGGCAAACTGGTGAGCCTGACGATGCTGGGGATCTACCTGATTGCGTTTCAGATCTCCGACATTCCGCGGTCTGTGATTGGGGCGCTTTCGTCGCAGGTGGGCTATCCGTTTGTGGCGAAGATCATTCATTTGCCGATGGCGGAGTTTCGGGCGCAATTTCTGAAGTACAGGGCTTATGGATTGCTGATTGGTGCGGCGCTGCTGGCGGCGATGATCGTGTGGGGTAACCTGCTGATTCTGAAGCTTTACCCGGTGAGGTATCACGAGGGGGCTTGGATCATTCCGGTGCTGGCGGCGGGGCTTTGGCACACGATGCTCTACAACACGACTCGGCCGGTGCTGTTTTCTCTGGGGAAATCAAGCTACAACGCTTATGGGAATGCGGCTTATTGCGTGGCGATCCTGGCGGGGATACCGGTGGCGTATCACTTCTATGGGCTGGTTGGGGCCGTGGTTGCGGTGGCCGCGGGAGACCTTCCGCTGTATGTGGTGACGCAGTTTGGGGCTACGCGTGAGGGGATGAAGCCGCTGTGGCAGGATCTGCAGTTGACGATTGCGCTTCTTGGGATGATCGCGATCTTTTTTGGTTTGCGCCGGGCCTTTTAGAGGGATGATGGTGGAAGCAAATTCTAAGTCAGGATTGTTGATGACGCAGTTGAATGCCGTACGCGACGAGGAGATGAAAGTGGCCGTTGGGGGCTCGCTGGGGTCGCTGTTTGAACAGGCTCGTATGCGGCATGGGGCGCGGGTTGCGGTTTCGATGGGTGCGGATGCTGTGACGTATGAGGCGCTGGGGGCGCGGGCGGATGCTGTTGCCGCAGGGCTGGCGCGGAGGGGCGTGGGACGCGGGGCGGTGGTGGCGATTTTGATGGAGCGGTCTGTTGATCTGGTCGCGGCCATGCTGGGAGTGGTGAAGGCCGGGGCGGCTTATCTGCCGATCGATCCGGCTTACCCTGAGGCGAGGGTGGCGGAGACGCTGGCGGATGCGCGGCCGATGGTGGTGATCGGCAAGGGTGGGGTTTCGGTGGAGGAGCTTGCTGCCGGTGCTGGGGGCGAGGTTGCTGGTGAGGGTGCTGGTGCGGAGGACCTGGCTTACATCATCTATACGTCGGGCTCGACCGGTAAGCCGAAGGGCGTGATGGTGAGCCACGGGAATGTGGCTCGGCTGTTTAGTGCGACGGATGGCTGGTTTCACTTTGACGAGAACGATGTGTGGACGATGTTTCATTCGTTCTCGTTCGACTTCAGCGTGTGGGAGATGTGGGGGCCGCTGCTGACGGGTGGGAGGCTGGTGATTGTGCCGTTTGGGGTGAGCCGGTCGCCGGAAGACTTTTATGCTCTGCTGGCGGATGAAGGTGTGACGGTGCTGAACCAGACGCCGTCTGCGTTCAACCTGCTGGTGCAGGCTGAGGGGCGTGTGGGTCGCAAACCTCTGGCGCTGCGGACGGTGATCTTCGGCGGGGAGGCTTTGAATCTGCGGGCGCTGAAGCCGTGGTTCGAGCGACATGGGGATCAACGGCCTGAGCTGGTGAATATGTACGGGATTACCGAGACGACGGTGCATGTGACGTATCGGCGAATCACTGCGGAGGATGCGGAGCGGGAGACGGACAGCCTGATCGGTGAGGCGATTCCGGATCTGCAACTTCATCTGCTGGATGGGGAGTTGAAGCCTGTGGCGGTGGGGGAGACGGGCGAGATCTGTGTCGGTGGGGCGGGAGTGGCGCTGGGCTATTTGAATCGGGCTGAGCTTACGGCGGAACGATTTGTCGATGATCCGTTTGTAAGTGGGGGTGTCAGCGGAGCGAAGATGTATCGGTCTGGTGATCTTGCGAAGCGGCGTGAGGATGGGGAGCTTGTTTACATGGGGCGGGCTGACCGGCAGGTGAAGGTGAATGGGTTCAGGATCGAACTGGGCGAGATTGAGGCTGCGCTGGTGGAATTCGCGGGTGTGGCGCAGGCTTGCGTTGTGCCTTTGATGGGGGACGGTGGGGTTCAACGGCTGGCGGCTTACTTTGTTGCGGCGAGTGTGGATGTGGATGCGAAGACGGTGAGCAAGTGGCTTGCGGAGCGGCTGCCGGTGCATATGCGGCCGGCGTTCTACACGGCAGTAACGGGTATACCACTGAATGGGAATGGGAAGGTGGATCGTGATGCTCTACCTTTACCGGAAGCGATGACCTCTTCCCTTCCTGATGCGCCGCGGCTGGCGCCGGGTTCGAGCATGGAAGAGCACGTTGCTGCGATCTGGAGGCAGGTTCTGAAGACGCAGGCTGTGGGGATGGACGATAACTTCTTCGATATTGGCGGAAGCTCGTTAATGTTGATTGGGGTTCGGAGTGCGCTTGCGGAGGAGCTGAAGAGGGCGATTCCGATTACGTGGATGTTTGAGTGCACGACGGTGCGTACGCTGGCGGCGCGGTTGGGTGCGGGGCGTGAGACGGTGACGGCGGATGCTGGGAATGCGGCCGATAAGGCTCGGAGGCAGCGTGATTCGTTTGCGCGAGCCAAGGCTTTGAGGAGTGTGGCTCGGTGAGTGACGAAGTGATGGATGGGATTGCGATCATCGGGATGGCGGGGAAGTTTCCTGGGGCGAAGGATGTCGCGACGTTCTGGGAGAATTTGCTGGCGGGCAAGGATACGGTCTCTCATTTCACGGCGACGGAGCTTGAGGCTCGCGATGGGCAGAGCGGCGGGGAGGACTATGTTGCGGCGCGGGGGATACTTGAAGATGTGGGGATGTTCGACGCGGAGTTCTTTGGGATTGCGCCAAAGGAAGCCGACCGCATGGACCCGCAGCACAGGATCTTTTTGGAGGCTTGTCAGCAGGCGCTTGAGGATGCGGGGTATGTTTCGCAGGAGTATGCGGGGGAGATTGGACTGTTTGCCGGATGCTCTCTGAATACGTATTTGCTGGCGAATCTTAGCCATGATCGTGAGTTTCTGGATCGGCTTACGGCGAACTACCAGGTGGGTGAGTTTCAGGTGGCGCTGGGGAACGATAAAGACTTTCTGACGACTCGGGCGGCTTACAAGCTGGACCTGCGCGGGCCTGTGGTGAGTGTGCAGTCGGCTTGTGCGACGTCCTTGGTAGCGATCTGCCAGGCGAGCCAGGCGCTGATGAACTATACGTGCGATATGGCGCTGGCGGGCGGGGCTTCGGCTACGTTTCCGCAACGGCGTGGGCATATTTATCAGGATGGCGGGATGGCCTCTCGCGATGGAGTGTGTAGGCCGTTTGACGCGAGCGCGACGGGTACGGTATTTGGGCATGGCGTGGGTGTGGTGGTGCTGAAGCGGCTTGAGGATGCGGTGCGAGATGGAGATCATATCTCGGCTGTGATCCGAGGGTTTGCAGTGAACAATGATGGGTCTGCGAAGGCCGGATACATGGCGCCGGGGGTGGATGGGCAGAGCCGTGTGATTGCGGCGGCGCAGGCGATGGCGGGAATTGAGCCTGAAAGTGTTACGTATATCGAAGCGCACGGGACGGGGACACCGCTGGGCGATCCGATTGAGATTGCAGGGCTGACGAAGGCTTTCCGGCTGGGCACAGATCGTAACAACTTTTGTTCGATTGGGACGGCTAAGGGGAATATCGGGCACCTGGATAGTGCTGCGGGCGTGGCGGGGGTGATCAAGACGGCGATGTCGCTGACGCACCGGACGATTCCGGGGCTGGCGCACTATGAGGCTCCGAATCCAAATATCGATTTTGCGGAGACGCCGTTTTTTGTTTCCAAAGATGCTAGAGCTTGGACTGCGGATGGGCCGTTGCGGGCCGGTGTGAGTGCGTTTGGCGTGGGTGGCGTGAATGCGCATGTGGTGCTGGAAGAGGCTCCGGGAATAGAGAAGTCCGGGGAGTCTGAGCGGGATCAGGTGGTTTGTGTATCGGCCAGGAGCGCTGCGGCCTTGGAGGCTGTGGTGGCAGGGCTTGCGGGGTTCTTTGAGGCTGGGTCTGCGGTGAAGCTGGCGGATGTAGCTTATACGCTGAGCGTTGGACGCCGGGCATATGAGCATCGGTTTGCTTTCAGTGCGGCGAATGTTGAGGGTGCGGTTTCGGCGCTACGGTCTCAGCGGAAGCGGACGGCTGTGGGTAAGGGGCAGCGGCGGGTTGCATTTCTGTTCTCCGGGCAGGGCTCTCAGTTTGTGGGGATGGGCCGGGAGCTTTATGCTGCGGAGCCGGTGTATCGGCGGGTTGTAGATGAGTGCTGTGAGGCTGTGGGTGGGGCGCTTGAGGTTGATCTGCGGGAGTTGATGTTTGCCCCCGTGAGCGAGACTGCGAGTGCGACTCTGCAGCAGACGCGGTATGCACAGCCGTCTTTGTTTGTGACGGAGTTGGCGTTGGCTCGGCTTTGGGAGAGCTGGGGCGTGACGGCTGAGGCCGTGGTGGGGCATAGCCTGGGTGAGTATGTTGCGGCTACGGTTGCGGGTGTGTTCACTGCTGCGGATGCGATGCGGCTGGTTTGCCTGCGTGGGCGGATGATGCAGGAGCTTGCTGCGGGCGCAATGACCTCGGTTGCGCTGGGTGAAGAGGCTTTGGGCAAGTATGTAACAGCGGGAGTATCAATTGCTGCTTTGAACTCTCCACGGGCTAGTGTGCTGTCGGGATCGTTTGAGGCGATTGTGGGGCTTGAGGCTGAGTTGGAGCGGGATGGGGTTGGGTTCCGTCGGCTGCATACGTCTCATGCGTTTCATTCGGAGATGATGGAGCCGATGCTCGCGGGGTTTGAGGCTGAGGTTGCAGCCTTGGAGTTGAAGGCTCCTGCGATGCGGTTTGTATCGAGTGTGAGTGGGACTTGGATTACATCCGATCAGGCGATGAGTCCTCGCTACTGGGCGGAGCAGTGCCGGAAGGCTGTGCGGTTTGGCGATGCGGTGGCTACGCTGCTGGGCGATGGGTTCGATGTGCTGCTGGAGGTTGGGCCGGGGGAGGCTTTGACCTCATTGAGCATGCACCAGCGCGGAGTGAGTGAGTTCAGTGCGGTGGCTTCCCTGCCGATGCCTCGGGCTGATCGTGAATCGAAGCCCGTGCAGGCGGCGGTTGCCGAGCTTTGGAGTGTGGGCGTTGGGATCGACTGGGCTGCTTACTATGCGAATGAAGTCAGGCACAGAGTTTCACTGCCGACGTATCCGTTTGAACGGAAGCTGCATTGGGTTGAGCCGCCTGCCCGCACTACGCCTGAAGGAATATCAAAGATTGAGGCCACACCTATGAATAACACTGCTCCACTTGCTGCTGCTATGCCTACTGCTGTTGAGGCTCGTCCTGTGCGGCTTCAGAAGATGATTGCCGGTGTATTTGCCGAGATGAGCGGCATCGAAACGAGCGCTGAGGAGATGGATCATCCGTTCCTCGAGCTTGGGTTTGATTCGTTGTTTCTGACGCAGGCTACGCAGTCTTTGCAGCGGACGTTTGGGGTGAAGCTGACGTTCCGCCAGTTGATGGAACAGTACTCGACAATTGCGAGTCTGGCGGGTTACCTGGATGAGATTCTGCCGGCGGATGCGTTCCCTGCCGCTGCTCCGGTTGCTGTGGTCGCACCGATAAGTACTGCGGGAACAGTGACTGTTACAAATGCGAATACCGGGAATACGCCGATCGAGCGGTTGCTGTCGGATCAGCTTGCGGCAATGTCCGAGCTGTTCGCGAATCAGCTTGCTACGTTGCGGGGTGCGGCTGGAATGGCTGCCCCGGCTGTGAGTGCGGCGATGGTGGTGAGCAAGCCTGCCGTGGCTACGACCTCTCCGGTGCCGGTGAGCAATGCGGATGTGAAGCATGGATCGTTCCGGCCTTTGCAGGCTAAGACCTCGCACGAGTTGGATGATAAGCAGAAGAAGTACATCGCGGATTTGATTGCGAAGTATGAGGCGATGACGCCGACTTCGAAGAGCATGACGCAGGCCTCGCGTGCCCGGCTGGCCGATCCGCGTGCGGTGGCGGGCTTCCGTCCGCAGTGGAAGGAGATGGTGTACCCGCTGATTACGGATCGCGCGAGGGGGTCCAAGATCTGGGACGTCGACGGGAATGAGTACATCGATATCGTCAATGGATACGGGTGCATTATGTTTGGGCACTCGCCTGAGTTCGTGGTGGAGGCGGCGAAGGCGCAGTTGGATAAGGGTGTGGCGATTGGGCCGCAGTCGGCGCTTGCGGGCGAGGTTGCGGCGCTGATCTGTGAGTTGACCGGTAATGAGCGTGCGACATTCTGCAACACGGGGTCAGAGGCTGTGATGGCTGCGATTCGTGTGGCCAGAACTGTCACTGGCCGCGATAAGGTGGTGTACTTTGCGGGCGACTATCACGGTACGTTCGACGAGGTGCTGATCCGCAATACGCCGCGTGGCAGCGCACCTGTTGCGCCGGGGATTCCGCTGGCGAATACGACGAACATCATCGTGCTGGAGTACGGGACGGATGAGTCGCTGGCGTGGATCAGGGCGAATGCGGGGGAACTTGCTGCGGTGTTGATTGAGCCGGTGCAGACGCGTAATCCGGGGCTGCAGCCGTTTGATTTCATACGTGAGATCAGGACGATCACGGAGAAGAGCGAGACCGTGATGATCATCGATGAGGTGGTCACGGGGTTCAGGCTTGCGCCGGGTGGAGTGCAGGAGAAGTACGGCATCCGCGCGGATATGTGTACGTACGGCAAGGTGATCGGCGGTGGACATCCGATTGGCGTGCTGTCCGGTAAGGCGATGTATCTTGACGCGCTGGACGGTGGTGCGTGGCAGTTTGGCGATGACTCCGGGCCGGAGGTTGGGGTTACGTTTTTTGCCGGGACGTTTGTGCGGCATCCGCTGGCGCTGGCTGCGGCGCGGTCTGTGCTGAATCATCTGAAGGCGAATGGGCCGGAGCTTCAGCTTGAGTTGAACAGGAAGACGGCGCGGATTGCGGAGTCGCTGGATAGGTTCTTTGCGGATGAGGGTGTGCCTTGCCGGGTGCATCACTTTGCTTCATGGTTTTACTTCGTGTTTCCTCATGATGCTCGTCTGGGCAGCTTGTTTTACTACGCGATGCGAGCGAAGGGGATTCATATCCAGGAGGGCTATCCATGCTTCCTGACGACGGCTCATACAGAGGCCGACCTGGATGCGGTGGAGAAGGCCTTCAAGGACACGATTCTGGAGATGCAGACGAACGGAGCGATGCCGCGTGAGCTTGCTGAGGCTCCGGTGGCGGCGGGGATGCATCCGGATGCGCTGTCTGAGACGCCTGCGCGGATTCAACTGACGGAGCCGCAGCGCGAGGTGTTCCTGGCGGCAGCGCTAAGCGATGAGGCGAACTGTGCGTTCAATGAATCGCTGACGTTGCGGCTGCATGGGCCGGTGCGGATGGATGACTTGAGCTTCGCGCTGGATGCCGTGGTGGCGAGGCATGATGCGCTGCGGAGTACGGTGAGCGTGGATGGGGAGAGCCTGTGCTTTTCACCTGCGTTTACGGGTCAGAATGAGATTGTGGATCTTCGGCTGACTTCTGCTGAAGAGCAGAAGAAGCTGATTGACGAGCGTGTTGTGAGTGAGGGTAAGGCGCCGTTCGATCTGCATAACGGGCCGCTGCTGCGGTCAGTTTGTTTCATCGCGAGCGACCGCGATGCGGTGCTGGTGCTGACGGCGCACCATATCGTGCTGGATGGATGGTCTGCGAATCAGTTGCTGGAAGAGGTGGGTAAGGTCTATAGCAAGGGAGCTTCTGCGTTGACGGGGCTGGCTCCGCTGCTTCCCTTCAGCAGCTATGCGGTGCGGGAGAGCAAGCGGCAGGAGTCGGGTGAGTTTGCGGATAATGAGCGGTATTGGGTTTCGAAGTTTGAAGGGCGTTCGCCGCGGCTAGATCTTCCGACGGATCGAACGCGGCCGGTGAACAAGACGTTCAATGGCGCGACGATTGAAGGATCGCTGGGAGCGCAGCTTTATGCGGATCTGAAGAAGCTGAGTGCTAAGAACGGTTGCACGCTGTACGTCACACTGCTGTCTGCGTTCCAGATTCTGATGCATCGGTTGAGCCGGCAGGATGAGGTGGTGGTGGGCATCTCGACTGCGGGGCAGGCGCTGTTTGAGGGTGCGAGCCTGGTGGGGCATTGCGTCCACTTCCTGCCGATGCTGAGTGAGTTGAAGGGTGACGAGACGGTGCAGCAGCATATGAAGGCTACTCGGACAGCGCTGCTGGACGCTTACGATCACCAGGAGTTTACTTACGGGAGCTTGTTGCAGAAGCTGAAGTTCGAACGTGATCCGAGCCGGCTGCCACTGATCGAGGTGCAGTTCAACCTGGAGAAGGTTGGGGCGAATGTGCAGTTCGACGGGTTGACGACTGAGATCAAGGCGAATGCGAAACAGTTTGTGAACACGGATCTGTTTCTGAATGTGGTGGAGATGGGTAGCGATCTGGAGTTCATGTGCGACTTCAACAGCGATCTGTTCGATGCGGCTACGTTGCATCGTTGGATGGGGCTGTGGGCGCAGATGCTGACGAGCGAGACGCTGGACGCGACGGTACAGGTGCTCGATTTGGAGATGCTGCCTGCGGCTGAGAAGGCTTTGGTGGTGAGCGAATGGAACAAGACGGACGTTTACTTCGGTGCGTTTGAGGCGATGCCTGCAGCGTTTCTAAACGTGGCTGCAAAGCATCCGGAGCGTGTGGCGATCCAGTGTGGGCCGCAGAGTTGGAGCTATGGGGAGTTGATGGAGTATTCGACGATCCTGGCGAAGAGGCTGGTGCGCGAAGGGTTGAAGCCGGGTGGGCTGGCTGGGATTTGTGTTGAGCGCTCGCCGGAGATGGTGGGTGCGATGCTGGCGGTGATGATGGCGGGCGGTGCTTATCTACCGCTTGATCCGCGGCATCCGCGGGAACGGCTTTCGATGATTCTGGGGGATGCGGGGATCTCGATGCTACTGGCTGGACGAGATTCGAGCGTGGAGACTACGGCTCCTATTTTGAAGATTACCGGGCCTCAGCCTCAGGGGAATGAAGCGCTGCCGGGGACGATTGGCTCGGATTCACTGGCTTATGTGATCTATACGTCGGGTTCGACGGGCGTGCCGAAGGGTGTGGCAATCGAACATGGGGCGTTGATGAATCTGCTGCGTTCGATGGAGCGTGAGCCTGGGCTTGGCTCAGAGGATGTGCTGGTTGCTGTGACGACGCTGGCGTTCGATATTGCTGCGCTGGAGTTGCTACTGCCTCTGCTGACGGGCGCGAAGCTGGTGATTGCAACCGATGAACAGGTGCAGGATGGGACGATGCTGCTGCGATTGCTGGAGAGCACGAAGGCAACTGTACTGCAGGCTACGCCGGGGGCATGGCGGATACTGCTGGACGCGGGTTGGACGAGTGCGCTGCCGCTGAAGGTGCTGTGCGGTGGTGAGGCTCTGCCAAGAGATCTGGCGGAGAAGTTGCTGGAGCGTAGCAACGATGTGTGGAATGTGTATGGGCCGACGGAGACGACGATCTGGTCTTCTGCGACCAAGGTGACGCATGGTGATGGGCCGCTGCATGTTGCGCCGCCGATTGCGAATACCCAGTTCTATGTGCTGGATGAGCGGCAGAGGCCGGTGCCGGTTGGCGTGACGGGCGAGCTTTATATTGGTGGCGATGGGCTGGCGCGGGGTTACTGGAAGCGGCCGGAGCTGACGGCAGAGAAGTTTGTTGCGAGTCCGTTTGGCGAGGGAAAGATTTATCGCACGGGGGATGTTGGACGCTGGCATATGGATGGGTCGATCGAGCTGATGGGGCGGGCTGATTTTCAGGTGAAGATTCGCGGGTATCGGATCGAGCTTGGAGACATTGAGTCCGCGCTGGGCAAGCACGCGAAGGTGCGTGAGGCTATTGTGGTGCAGCAGAAGATTGGCGAGTCAGGTGCTAGCCGGTTGGTTGGGTTTGTCGATGCCGGGGAGTCTGCTGCTGAGCCCGCTGGACTGGTGGAAGAGCTGCAACTGCTGTTGGAGCGGAGCTTGCCGGAGTACATGATTCCGAATGCAATCATTGCGTTACGGGAGATGCCTCGAACCCCAAACGGGAAGGTGGACCGAAAGTCGCTGATTCGTCATGCGGATGCGGAAGGGCTCGGGGTAAAATCGGTGACCAGGGAGTTCACTGCGCCGGTGACCGAGGCTGAGATCCGGTTGGCTGGTATCTGGGCTGAGGTGCTGGCGTTGAAGGCTGTGAGCACGACGGACAGCATCTTCGAGCTTGGCGCCGATTCGCTCTTGATCTTCCGCATTGCGGCCCGCTCTCAACGCGAGGGGTTGGCCGTGACGGCAACGCAGATCTTCCAGCACCGCACGATTCGCGCGCTTTGCCGGGAGCTTGAGGAGAAGGCAGGCACTGCCACGGCAGGTCGTCCTGCGGCACGTATCTCCGCGGCTTCACGGGAGAGTTACAAAAGGCCCAAGGTTCAGGTTGATGCTTAGTGACCTGGCTGAGGATCTGGGAATGGTTTTGAAGGAGTCTTCGGTGCACGATCCCGCAAATTCCGTCACTCCCGCTGCTGACGCGGCGGGTGAAGTCTATGCCATGCCGGCGACGCAGGGCGAGGTTCGCTTCTGGTCCCTGGACCAGTTGAATCCGGGTAATCCAGCTCTGAACATGCCGCTGATGTGGCAGTTTACCGGTCAGCTGGACGTGCCGGTGTTGGTGGAGGCGTTTGCCGAGTGCGTGCAACGGCATGAGACGCTGCGGACGACGTTTGAAGTGATCGATGGGAAGCTTTCCCAGGTGATCCAGCCGGAGATGGAGATTCCGATTCCGGTCGTGGATCTATCAGGTCTAACGGGGGAGGCGCAGCGCGCTGCTGCGGATGAGCTGACGCGGGATCATGCGGCGTTCCGCATGGATCTGAAGACTGGGCCCCTCCTTTTGCTGAAGCTGCTGAAGTTCAACGACCAGCGTCACCTGCTGCTGGTGACGATGCACCACATCATCTGCGACGGCATCTCCAACGGCATCCTGATGCGCGACATGGTGACGTACTATGAGGCGCTGCTGAAGGGTACTGCGGCGAAGCTGCCGGAGCTGCCGATTCAGTTTGCCGACTATGCGATCTGGCATGAGGAGTGGCGGGCGGGCGATGAGCCGGAAGCTTCGATGAAGTTTTGGCGCAAGGCGCTGGGCAATGACTTCAAAAAGCTTGAGCTCGCGCATGATGTGGATGCCTGTGAGGCGCTTCCACCGGAACGCCGCGATATCACAGGTGACATTGAGACGCTGCTGATTCCGCGCGACCTCACGGCGCGTGCGCATGCCTTCTGCAAGCGCGAAAACGTTACGCTGAACATCCTGCTGTTCAGCATCTTCTGCGGGCTGATGAGCCGGCTTACGGGGCAGAAGGATCTGACGATCGGGTCGCCGTGCGCGAACCGGAACGAGGATACCGAGAACCTGATCGGTTTGTTCATGAACATCCAGGTGCTGCGTGTGCGCCTGGAACAGAGCTCCAGCTTCAGGGATCTGTTGCGGCAGGTGCAGGCCTGGACGCTGGGCGCGTATGAGAACCAGGCGCTGCCGTTTGAAGACCTGGTGCATGATGCGTTCTTTTCACAGACGGGCAGCGCGTTTGAGATTCCGATCTTCTTCCTGTATCAGAAGTCGTTCATGCTGGTGACGAAGATTGAGAGTGCGGCGGGGAGTCTGGAGATCATTCCGCTGCGGTCCGAAAGTCCGGGTGCGGTGTTTGAGGTGATGTTTGCGATTGTGGATCGGGACGAAGAAGGTCCGCGCCTCCAGCTTGAGTACAACCCGCAGGAGTTCAAGGCGAGCACGATCCAACGGTATCTGCGGCTGTTTGTGAATCTGCTGGAGTCCGCGCTGGATGGGCCAGAGACGCTGGTGGATGAGCTGGACCTGCTCTCCGGTGTGGAGCGGCAGCGGTTGCTGGGTGGACCGAACGCGACGACCGTGGACTTTGGCGCGTTTGAGCCGGTCCATGCGTGCTTTCTGCGCCGTGCGACGGCGGAGCCGGAGCGGATTGCGGCCGAGTGCGATGGGCGTAGTTGGAGCTATGGCGAACTTGCGGAGTTTTCGACTGCGCTAGCCAAGCGATTGATCGATGAAGGACTTCAACCGGGCGGACTGGTTGGCGTGTGTGTGAGCCGCTCACTGGAGATGCTGGGCTCCGTGCTTGCGGTGTTGATGGCGGGCGGCGCGTATGTGCCGCTGGACCCGCGCTTTCCGCGTGAGCGGCTGCAGATGGTGCTGGCCGACTCCGGCGCTTCCCTGCTGCTGACCGGACGCGATCTGAAGCTGGATACGACGGCTAAAGAGATTGAGATTACGGCTGAGACACTGACGCGGCAGAGCGATGCTGTGCTGCCTGGCATGAGTGGGCCGGATGCTCTGGCTTACGTGATCTATACGTCGGGTTCGACTGGAACGCCGAAGGGCGTGGCGATCGAACATGGCGCGCTGATGAATCTTTTGCGCTCCATGGAACGGACTCCCGGACTCGATGCGGATGATGTTTTGGTGGCGGTGACGACGATCTCGTTCGACATTGCGACGCTGGAGTTGCTGCTGCCTCTGATCACGGGGGTGAAGCTGGTGATCGCGCGGACAGAACAGGTTACAAATCCGGCGGAGCTGCTGGAGTTGATGGAGACGAGCGGTGCGACGGTGCTGCAGGCTACTCCAGGATTGTGGTTGAACCTGATTGAACATGGGTGGACTGGTGAGCGGCCGCTGAAGGTGCTTTGCGGCGGCGAGGCGATGTCACGCAGCCTGGCGGAGAAGCTGCTGGACCGTAGTGACGATGTCTGGAATATGTACGGGCCTACGGAGACGACGATCTGGTCTTCTGCGAATCGCGTGACGCGCGGGACCGGGCCGATGCGGGTGGGGCCTCCGATTGCGAGCACGCAGTTTTTTGTGCTCGATGGGAATCGGCAGCCAGTGCCTTCAGGCGTGAGCGGTGAGCTATATATCGGCGGATCAGGGCTGGCGCGTGGGTACTGGAACCGGGCGGAGCTGACGGCGGAGAAGTTTATCGCGAGCCCGTTTGGTGCGGGACGAATCTATGCCACGGGTGATTGCGCACGATGGCATGAGGACGGAACGGTTCAGTTGGAGGGACGTGCGGACTTCCAGGTGAAGGTGCGTGGCTTCCGCATTGAACTGGGTGAGATTGAGGCTGTGCTGAACACGCATCCGCTGGTGCGTGAGTCGGTGGTGGTGCAACATGTGACGAAGACGGAGACTGCGGATCTCGCGCGGCTGGTGGCTTATGTGGCCGTGAAGGTGGATGAGCAGGAAGATGCGGCACCGGCGCTGATTGAAGAGCTTGAGGGTCTGCTGATGCGGACGCTGCCGGAGTACATGGTGCCGAATGCGGTGCATGTGCTGGAGGAGATGCCGCGTACGCCGAATGGCAAGGTGGATCGCAAGGCGCTGCCGGATGTGTTCTCGCAGGCTGGCGATAGCGGGATTGCGCAGAGTGCGAATGAGGCGCAGAGCTTCGTCGAGGCAGAGGATGCGGTGGAGAAGCAGATCGCTGATATCTGGCAGACGACGCTGGGGATTCCGCGGATCAGCGTGAAGGCGAACTTCTTCTCGCTGGGTGTGGGTTCGCTGGCTGCGCTGCGGTTGATCCGCAAGATGAACAAGGTCTATGGCACGGACCTGGGGCTTGCGAGCCTGATCTCGGCTTCGTCGATTGAGGCGATTGCGGAGCTGATCCGGAACAGGTTCTCGCCGAATACGGCGTCGTCGCTGGTACCGATTCAGCCGGTGGGGACGCGGCCTCCGCTGTTCATCGTGCATGGGGTGGGCGGCAATGTTGTGAACTTCTATGGGCTTTCCATGCGCATGGGCTCGGACCAGCCGGTGTACGGGATTCAGTCACAGGCGCTGGTGGCGAATGCGCCTGCGCTGCTGCACCTGACCGACATGGCCACGCATTATGTGAAAGAGATTCGCGCGGTGCAGCCGCATGGGCCGTATCACCTGTTGGGGTATTCGTTTGGCGGAACGGTTGTGCTGGAGATGGCGCAGCAACTGCGTGCGGCGGGTGAAGAGGTTGCGATGGTGGGGATGCTGGACTCGAAGTCCAAGGAGTATGAGGAGCAGTTTGCACGGTCGATTACGGTTCACTCCAAGGTGAATAACCGGGTGGAACGGTTCTTCCGCAACATCAAGGATCTCTCGCTGGACGCGAAGATCAAGTACGTGTCGGACAAGATCAGCACGCGGGCGATTCGTTTCTCTGCGATGGCTGCCACCCGCGCGAATGTCTCGCATGTGCCTTCGTTTATGAAGAGTGCGTATGACATCAACTATGTCGCGGTGCAGAACTATGAGCCGCAGCCGTATGACGGCAAGCTGATCCTGTTCCGGGCGAGTGAGCAGGACAACCGGGCGGGCGCGCGGGACCTGGGGTGGGGCTCCATCTTCAGGCAGGGCGTGGAGATTCACGATCTGCCGGGCGATCACGAGCGCATCTTCATGGACCCGAACATCGATGAACTGGCGAGCAGCCTGCGTGCAAGCCTGGAAGCCTGCATGAGCCGCGCATGATGGAGACCACGGGCCAGCCTGCCGCTTTGCGGAAGGTGTATATGGTGCTTTCGCCGCACTCGTTGAGTTACGCGCGGCTGGCGATCGAGAGTGTGTTGCGTAACAGTGTGGATGCGATGCATCTGCACCTGATCACGGATAGTGCGGAGGATAAGCAGACGCTCTCCGATGCGGTGACGGAGCTTGCGCCGGACGTGCGGCATGAGTGGAGCGTGGCTGCTGAAGATGAGCTTGCGGATGCTGAGGCGAGCGTGTTTGCAGGGCTGCCGCACCTGCGTGGGTTTCGTCATGGGCATCCCTGCTGGAGAAAGATCACCGATCCGGTGTTGATGGGCAAGCCTGGTGAGGAGTTGATCCTGCTGGACCCGGACCTTTATTTCCCGAATCGCTTCCGCTTTGAGCCGACGCCGGAGACTGGGCTGCTGCTGATGTGGCAGAGGCCGAACTGCCTGCTGCCGCCGGAGGTTGTGAGGGCTGCGATCGCGGCTCGTGTTCCGCTGGCGCGGCATGTGGATATTGGGGTCTCGCATTGGCGTGGCGGTGCGGATCTGGAGTGGGTGGACTGGCTGATCGGCAAGCTGGGCGGCGCTTCCCTGCCGCGCATGATGCACGTGGAGGCGATCGTGTGGTCTGCGATTGCGATGCGTCAGGGCGGTGGATACCTGGACCCGAAGCTGTGGGTGTGCTGGCACAGGACGCAGGCGCGACGGTTGAGGCGGAAGCTTGGGGTGAGCGGCAAGAGCATCCTGGCAGCAGAGCCGTGGGCGACGATGAAGTGCTTTCATGCAGGCGGCGAGGCCAAGTGGTGGCTGCCGGAGACGCTGGCGGCGGGTACGGCACGTTCGGACGAGGCGCTTACGTTGGCTGGCGAGGTGGTTCCGTTTGTCGAGTTGACTGCAGCACGTTACGAACAGGAGCAGCGGACGAAGGGACTTCTGCGCGGGCTGGGGTACTACCGCGTCTTCAACGCCAAGGCGTCATGAGAGCCGGCGATCTGCGGGTGCTGATTGTGGCGGAGCACGCTTCCAAGCGCTTTGGGGGTGAGGCGATTCTTCCGTATCACTACTTTCGTGTGCTGCGTTCGCGTGGGGTGGATGCGTGGCTCATCGTGCATGAGCGGACGCGGGATGAGCTGATCACTCTGTTTCCGAATGAGCTTGATCGGCTGCGCTTCGTGAAGGACATGACGCTGCAGAAGATTTTCTATCAGGTGGGCAAGCTACTTCCGCGCAGGATCTCCGAGGCTACTTTTGGGCTGGCCAATCAGCTTCTGACGCAGTTTGCGCAGCGGGCGATGGTGCTTGAGCTGGTGACCCCGTCTGCCGTGGTGCATCAGCCGATTCCGGTCTCGCCGAAGTTCCCTTCGCTGATGGCTGGGCTGGGTGCGCCTTTGGTGGTTGGGCCTATGAATGGGGGGATGAACTATCCGGCTGCGTTTCGTGGGGCCGAGGCTTGGTGGAGTCGCGGGGTGATCGCGTTGGGACGTTCTTTCAGTAACGTGGTGAACGCTGTGCTCTCCGGCAAGAGAAATGCGGATGTCGTTCTGGTGGCGAATGAACGGACGCGGGCTGCACTGCCTTCAGGGCTGCGGGGGCGCGTGTTGGAGGTCGTGGAGAACGGGGTGGACCTGGAGCAGTGGCCCGCGGGGGTTGGCGACCGGGTGCATGAGCCGCGGTTTTTGTTTATCGGGCGGCTGGTTGATTGGAAGGCGCTTGATGTCGCGATCGAGGCGCTTGGTGCGGTGCCTGGGGCGACGTTGGATGTGATCGGCGATGGGCCGATGCTTGATTCCTGGCGTGGGATGGCAACAGGGCTTGGGTTGGCGGAGCGTGTGCGCTTCCATGGGTGGTTGACGCAGGAGCAGTGTGCGGAGTGGCTGGCGGGTGCGTGTGCGTTGGTGCTGCCGAGCATCTATGAGTGCGGCGGGGCGGTCGTGCTGGAGGCCATGGCGATGGGTAAGCCGGTGATTGCGACGGCCTGGGGTGGGCCGGCGGATTATCTCGATGAGAGTTGCGGAATACTTATTCCGCCGACGAGCCGGGAGGCGATGGTCTCAGGGTTTGCGGAGGCGATGCGTCTTCTGGCGAACGATGCTGAGGCCTGTACGAGGGTCGGTGAAGCGGGGCGGATACGGGTTCTGGAGCAGTTCGACTGGGAGAAGAAGGTGGACAGGATGATGGAGATCTATCGGGCCGTGCTGCCGGGGCTATACATCGTCTAAGAGTCGATGGCGTGCGCTATGGTCTCCTTGCGCCTGGCGGGTTGAAGGAAGTGGCGCTCCACTCCGTACCAGCTTGTGGCGGCGGCGATGAGGGTCAACGGTGTGGCGCAGACGAAGAGCAGCCAGGGTGCGATCGGGTGAGCGAAGTGCTTCATCAGCAACTGGGTGATGGGGAAGGCGTAGAGATAGGTGCCGTAGGAGAAGTCGCCGAAGCGTCCGAAGCGATGCAGGCGAAGCCATGGCGTGAAGGCCAGGTAGAAGACGAGATAGGTTCCTGCAAAGGGAAACAGGGCCGTCCACCCGATGGGAGTCCAGCAGGCTGCGACGAGAGCCAGGCCGGACACGATGGCGAGGGTGTGGCTGAGGCGGATGCGGTCGCGGAAGAGATAGAAGACGACACCGGCGAGATAGAGCGGCAGCAGCCGGGCCCAGAGCTGGGGCGAGCCAAGGATGAGGCCGAGCAGCTTGCCGCCGAAGATCCAGCCCTTGAGCTGGAAGAGGACGCTGACGAGCACGGAGGTCAGGAATGCGGCGAGGAGGAGAATGCGTCTGCGGAGAAGGGTCGAGACGAGCAGCAGAGCAACCCCGATGTAGCACCAGAACTCGAAGGAGACGGACCAGGTGGAGCCGTTGATGGCTCCGGGGTATGGGTTCGTCAGGAAGGCGGAGTTGTAGTGGAATTCGACGAGGCGCAGGGTCTGTAGGAGGAAGTCGCCTACGCGAGCAATGGGGCTGTTGTAGGCAAAATGAGCGGCGGCCATGGGGACAACAACGACCGCGCTCAGCAGCGACGCGACGACGAAGGCCGGATAGATGCGCAGTACACGCTTCTTCAAAAAGCTGAACACGCTGCCCGAGCGTTCCGCGCTGGCGGTGATGAGGAAGCCGCTCATGATGAAGAAGAGATCCACGGCGATAGAGCCGCCGGTCATCTGGCCGTTGGTCCAGCGGAAAATGGGCTCCTGCGCGTCCGAGCTGAGACCGAGGGGAAAGCTGTGCGAGTAGATGACGAGGACGGCCAGCGCGAGGCGAAGGAAGTCGAAGTTGTTTTCCCTCTGGTTCCAGATGCTGTTCATTCCGCTCGTTTGTCCTTCGTCACGCCTGAAAACGGTTTCCTATCGTTCCCCTAAGGTGAGACTACACACTCTAAACGCTACAGAAATGAGTAGTTTGTGTCATTACCTGCGTGTCGAAAGTGGACTGTCAGGATCGATGACGGTTCGTATACTGAGAGGACAGTGCAGACGCTCGATCCCATACCCGCACCAACCGCCGCGTACTACCAGAAGGACGAAGATCCTTTGCCGGCGACGAAAGTCCGAATCGCGTACCTGCTGAGTCAGTACCCGGCGGTATCGCATACGTTTTTCCTGCAGGAGGTGCTCGGCCTGCGGCGGCGTGGACTGCACATTGAAACCGCGTCCATCAACAAGCCGGACCGGCCGGTGGAGTCGCTCGCGCCGGAAGAGGCGATCGAGGCCAAAGGCACGCGGTACATCAAGAGCGGGCAGGCTCTGCAGATTGCACGCGCGTTGCTGGAGACCACATTTTTTCAACCGTTGGTTGTGGTGCGCGGGCTGGGTGCGGTTTTTTCGATCAAAGGCCTACCCTTGCGGAAGCGTGCCTTCTGGCTGCTGTACCTGGCTGAGGCGATCCTATTAGGGCGGTGGATGAACCGGCGCAGATTGACACACCTGCACGTTCACTTTGGCGGGCCCGTAGCCTCGGTGGGGATGCTCGCTTCGATCGCCTGGAAGATTCCCTACTCGCTTACGATTCATGGACCGGAGGAGTTGCTGAGCGTGGACGCATATCACCTGCGCGAGAAGATTGCGCAGGCGGCGTTCGTGATGTGCATCAGCGATTTCTGCCGCAGCCAGCTATGCCAGTTGACGGAGCCGAAGGACTGGGCGAAGTTCACGGTGAACCGGCTGGGTGTGGACCCGGTGATGCTTGCGCCGTCGTCGCGTCCGGTGGAGACGCCGGCACGCAGGCAGGAGAGTGCTCTGGAATTGGTTTGCACCGGGAGACTGGTTGCGGCGAAGGGACATCACATCCTCATTGAGGCGCTGGCCTTGCTGCAGGAGCGCGGAGTGACGCTGCATACGACGTTGATCGGAGCTGGACCTCAGCGCGAGAGCCTGGAGGCTCTGGTTGCGGTGCGCGGGTTGGGCGAGAATGTGGTGTTTACCTCTGCGCTCTCCCATGCGGCTACGCTCGAATATGTGCGCCGTGCCGATATCTTTACGCTGGCCAGCTTTGCGGAGGGGATTCCTGTCGCGCTGATGGAGGCAATGAGCCTCGGCGTGCCGTGCGTGAGTACCACCATAGCGGGGATTCCGGAGTTGATTCGCAGTGGACAGGACGGCCTGCTGGTCGCACCGGCGAACGTTGGTGCGCTGGCCGATGCACTGGAGGCACTGGCGCTCGATCCGGCACTCCGGAAACAGCTTGGCAGCTCCGGGCGGCAGCGTATTGTGGCTGACTACAACCTTCCGCTGAACCAGCAGATGCTCGCTGAATGCTTTGAAAAGAAGTTGCTCATGTCGTAGAAGCAAGGGGCCATCAAGTGAAAGAAACGCTGCTTCAAGGGAACATCTCCGATCTCGCGCCAACGTCGCTTCAAGAGGACGTGGCGAAGAGCGTTTTTGATGTTTCGATCATCATTGTTTCTTTCAATACGCAGGCGATTCTGCGTGAGTGTCTCGAGTCTGTCTTTCGTGAAGCCCACCCATTTCGTGCTGAGGTCTTCGTGGTGGACAATGCGTCCATGGATGGCTCGGCAGAGATGGTGGAACGTCAGTTCCCTGCCGTTCGCCTGATACGCAGCGAGGTCAACCTGGGCTTTGGGGGCGCTAACAATCTCGCATTGAAGCAGGCGCGTGGGCGGTTCTTCGTCCTGCTGAACTCGGATGCGTTCTTCGCTCCGGGGGCGCTGGCGTTGGCGCTCGAGCACATGGAGGAGACGCCGGACTGTGCGCTGGGCGGTTGTCTCCTGGTGGGTCGCGATGGAAGCTCACAGCCGTCTTCGCGCTGCTTTCACACGGTGATTGGCGATGCCATCGTGCTGACCGGGCTGGCGGCAAAGTTTCCGAAGTCACGTATTCTGGGGCGGTTTGATCGAACCTGGGCGGATGAGAGCGTGCCGAGCAAGGTGGACTGGGTGCCGGGAGCGTTCTCGATCGTGCGGCCTGAAGCGTTGCGTCAGGTCGGGCTGTTCGACCCCGACTTCTTTCTTTACTACGAAGAGGTTGACCTTTGCCTGCGGATGAAGCGGGCCGGGCTGAAGGTCTGGTACTGGCCGGATGTGGTGGTGACGCATGTTGGCGGAGAGTCTTCACGGCAGCTCAAGTCCATGGACTACTCGTCGCCCGCATCCCAGGTGGTGAAGTGGCGCATGCGCAGCACGCTACTGTACTACCGCAAGCATCATGGCTCCAAGGCCCTGCTGGCGAAGTGGCTGGAAAAGACGCTGTATTGGTTCACGATACTCCGTAACCGCTGGAGCGGAGAGCCATGGAGGCAGAGGCGGGCAAACTACAACCGCTCCCTGATCCGCCTGATGGATGAGGCGTGGAAGGACACGCAGGGCGGTCGCGTGTCACCGGCTCGGCCCTGGTAATGTGTTACACCTAAGACGGTCTTCGATTCCTGCCCAATGAGTTCCCCGTTCAAATCGCTGCTTGTTGCCCCGTTGCGCGGCCTACTGCGTGTGAGCGCTGGCGTGCGTGAGTCGGTGCGTCGGATCTATTCTCACGCAGCGCTGGCGGCGCAGTTGAAGCAGGCGCTGCCAGCGTCTGTCGTCGTGCTAGGCAGAGTGCTGGTGTATGGGACTGGAGAGATTCGCTTTGGGCAGGACACACTGCTCTATCCAGACCTTCACCTGGAGACGCAGGGCGGGGCGAGGCTGAATCTGGGTGATGGCGTTGTGATCTCTCGCGGCGTTCATCTGGTGGCGATGGCAGGGATCACGATTGGGGCGGGTTCGATGATCGGCGAATACGCCAGTCTGCGCGACGCCAATCATGCACGCAAAGATGGAGTGGCGATCCGCGACGCGGGCCACACGGCCAGGCCGATTACGCTGGGTAAAGAAGTCTGGGTGGGACGGGGCGCGGCGATCCTGGCTGGTGTGACGATTGGAGATCACGCGACGATTGGGGCCAATGCGGTTGTGACGCGGGATGTTCCTGCCGGTGCGGTGGTGGGCGGAGTGCCTGCGGTTGCGTTGCGTCAGCGTCAAGCACTGCCGAACGGCTGACGTCAGGGACGCTTGTACTCCACAAGATCAGAGCGCAGGCCGCGCCGACGATTGCGGCGAAACTGAAGCTGGCCCCAGTAGATGGGAAGTTGCTGCAGGTGAGAATGGATGCCGTAGAGCATGAGTGCGGTGCGGTCGGTGGACTTCCATCTGGCTTTATAAGCTGTCCTCAGCACAAGCAGGACGAAGAGGCACACACCTATGAGGATGGGCAGGACGCTCCGTAGCACGGCGGCGGTCAGCAGCGTGAGCAACGCAGCGCCAATCAGGGTAAATGCACGGTTGCGATTGCGTCTGACGTCCTCACTCCAGAAAGGTTGCGCTGTCCGGGAGAAACGGTCTGCGACCTCAGCAAAGGCGTGGCCGGCGCGTGTGGCACGCCGCCAGTACTGGCTGAAACGCGTGATGGCGAGATCGTGACCAGTCATGGGGTGATCGACATGCAGGATAAGGCTACCCGCGCCGAGGATGCGACGGCAAAGCTCCGGCTCTTCACCGGCGATGAGCGTCTCATCGAAGCCGTTCATCTCCGCGAGAACATCGCGGCGGAAGAGCGCGTCGCCGCCGCAGAACGGCGTGAATCCTGGAGCGTAGATCCAGTCGAGATCGAGGACGCGATTGTAGAGCGATTGCTCCGGATGAATCTCCCGGCGGTGGCCCCAGACGACGGCGATCTTCGAGTCTGCGAAGGACGGCAGCGAGTCTTGCACAAAGGCCGGATGGAGTACGGTGTCGCCATCCAGGAAGAGCACGATATCGCCTGAAGCGGCTCTCCAGCCCGCGTTGCGACCGAGGGCGGCGGTTGGGCGCTCTGGTGTCAGCGCGACGCTCTTTGCGCCCATCGATGCAGCCAGCGCGAGACTGCCGTCGGTTGAACCGGAGTCGACATAGATGACCTCAAGCGACCAGGCTCCGCGCTCCATGGCTGCGATGGAGTCAAGGCAGCGGCGCAGGCGCTCTCCTTCGTTTCTCCCGATGACGACGACGGAGAGCATCGTGACGACGTCCAGCGCGCGGCGGTTCATGGCTCGAACGCCGCGAGCGGGAGGGCTGCATCGACTGCGGACTTGCGCGGGATGATGCGTGCCGGGATGCCGACGGCGATGCAGCCGTCGGGCACATCGCACAGCACGACGGCGTTAGCGCCGATGGAGACATCGTTGCCGATGCGGATGGGACCGAGCAGCTTGGCACCCGCACCGATATCGACGCGGTCTCCAAGCTGAGGCGAGCCGCGCAGGCCGCGATGACGCAGGCCGACGGTGACGCCGTTACGCACGATGCAGTCATCGCCGAAAATGGCGTCTCCGCTGATGACGATGCCGCCTACGTGTTCGATGACGAAGCGCTTACCGATCACGGTCTCACACGGCATCTCGATCCCGAAGAGGGCGTCCGAAAAGAACTTCAGGAGCTTGTAGAAGAACGAGAGAGGCGCGCGCAGAGGCCGCCAACCGACGCTATAGCGCCAGCGCCCGAAGCGGTATACGACGAGCGCCCAGAAGCCATGGCGGCCCCAGTTGCTATCATGGGTGCGCCAGTCTTCGCGAATGTTAGCGAACATGTTGGCTCCCGCGCCTAACGGCCGCTCCGCTCTTCGAGAGCTTCTTCCGCATCAGGGGCCGAGGTGTAATTGCGGGACCGATTTCCCGTATGCGCCTCCCCACCGAACTTGCTGAGCATGCCCCAGCTGCGGGTCATCCGGCCGGTCTCCGGCTGGATGGTTCCCTCGCTTCGTGCGGGGAGCTTCGCGGTGGATGCAGAGGTCGATGTCTCGCGCAGTTCAGCGGCCCGTCGTATCCCGTTGATGGCGGCTCTGGGTTCTTGGACGGGTTCAAGCTCGGGAGCATGTTGCACGTGTTGGACGGGAGCGGCCTCGGGAATAGGAGCCCACCTCTCCGGCACCGGAGGAGAAACAATGAATTCAGGCTCTTCGACCACGCTTGAGCGCGAAGGCTCGGCGACCGGCTCGGCAAACACTGGCTCTTCGTAGACCTCATGCACTGCTTCGAACTTCTCTTCTTCCGCGATCGCCAGGGCTTCAGTCTTTACGACTGGCTCGGCTTCTGCCGCAGCTATGGGCTCTTGCTCTACGTGCGCGACCGGCTCGAAATGATGTGGCGTCCAAACGGGTGACGGTGGCGGGTCCTCCGCTGCGATCTCTTCCTCGGGCGCAAGCTCTGCATGCACGATGTGGACCGGAGAGGCTTGCGCGTGGTGCGGAGCCTCCTCCATTCCATGCTGTACGGGTTCGGATGGGTGATGCTCGTGGAAGACGGGATACTCTTCTATGACTTCGGTGACCTCTTCCGCATGCGCTTCAGGTGCAGATCCCATCTCAGCTTCGACTGAATGATGCACATGCATGGGAATGATTTCGTAGGGCGTCGTGAGTGCGGGAACAGGTTCTTCGACGACGGGTTCTGGCTCCGGGGCCGCTTCAACGACGGGTGAGGCAGAGGCCACTTCAAACGCTGGCTCAACCGTGGTTTCAAGGACCGCCGGCTCAGGCTGCGCAGCGGAATGGGGAGCGGCTTGCGAGGCGGCATTCGGGTTCAACAATCGCTCCAACCACACACGAGCACGTTCGGACGGTTCGTCCTCCGGCTCGAAGACCAGATTGTTGCGTGGCGACTCAGTCGTCATCACAGGCTCCGCAGTCTCTGGTTCGTTGACGTGCTGGTGAAGCGGTGTGACCGCTGACGCGATCTGTTCTTCTTCATCGTCAACGGCGTGTCCGGCATTGACGACTTCATGCGCTACGTGCGGCTCCTGCATCGCGGCAGCAAGCGGTACGAAGTCGTGCTCGCGCGCGTGCGGATACTGTTCTTCTTCGTGTGTTTCGTCGAAGGAATGCATGTCGAAGTGGTGAGAGGGAGCTGCGGCAACAGGTTCATCCAGGCTGCCGTCCCACTCCTCGGCCAGCGGAGCAGGCTCTACGTATGACGAGACTGGTTCGGGAGCTTCATGATGGCCGAAAGCCTCATGTTGGACCTCAGTTCTGTCGGACTCAATGGTGCTCGCGGCATGGCTTGCGTACTGTAGAGAGTCAGCAGGTGTGGCCGGAGCTTGGGAGGCGGGAACGGGGGTGCCTCGTTGCGCCGCACGTTTGGCCTGCACGGAGCGTGCGGCATCCTGCGCCTGCGCGTTCCAGCGGGTCTCGAGTACAGCAATGGCGTTCTTGAAGGATGGGTCGGCGTGCTTCAGTTGCAGATCCTTCAGGACTGCACCCACCCCGGCTACATTGAGGCGATCCAGCAATGTGGCAGCCTGGGTTAGTTCCGTGCGCAGCGTGAGGCCGGAGCCTGCGATGAGGATGGCCGCGTCCGCGCTGCGTACCGCATACTCTGCCGCGGCGGAGTGAAGCAGAGGCGGAGCGTCGATCAAGAGAAGATCGTGGCTGCGCTTCAGCATCGTCAGGTTGGTGGCGGCATAGCCTTCGTGCCCTTCATTGTGCCGCAGCGCGATCGAGCCCGAGCCGGCATCCACCTTCAGGCGCGGCATAGGCACGCCGCCGACGTGAGGCTGAAGCAGGGTCGGGGCTTCCGTGATCAGGACGGTGAAGCCCAGCTCTTCCAGCTTCTCCTGCAGCACCAGAACCAGGCCTGTCACCGAAACGCTTGGGCTGACCGCGGTGAAGACGAAGCTGCGTGCGTCGCTCACCCGGTAAGCCGTCTCGATCCCTGCCGCGAGGCGCAGCACGTATTCTTCGATGGTGGCGCTTGAAACCTCATCCCGGGATGGCAGCACGCCGATCGGTGGGAAGCCAAGCACAGTTTGCAGGTCGTGCTCGGTGTAGACGAGCGGATCGCGCTTATGCGCCAGCACAGCCGCGGCAGCACCCATCATCAACGCCAGAGGGAGCGCCAGCAGAAGCAGGAGCTTACGCTTGCTCGGCTCCGGGGAAAGTGGCACGGAGGCAGCGACCGAAAGATGTGCGAGTCCGGGGCCGTTCGCCTCCAGTTGAAGGCCGCGAATCGCATCCTCTACCGTGGCGAAACGAGCGGTGAGGCGCGTGATATCGGAGTAGAGCTCAGAGGCACGTTGCAGCTTTGGCGCGGCCCCGGTGGCCGTCGCAGTCTGGTGCGCAAGCTGCGCGTTCAGCATGCCCTCGACGCTGGCAGTGCGCTGAAGTTCCAGGCCCAACTTGTCTTCCACTCGCTTCGCTGCCTGCTGGCGTAGCTGCGAGGTTTGCTTATCAAGCGAGCGGTCCAGATCCGACATCTCATCCTGATCCTGCTTGTAGACCGGGTTGGATGGCGTCAGGCCGGCCATTTGGCTGCTCAGAAGCGCCTTGCGCTGGTTGATGGTCGACTTCAGGCTGGCAAGGCCGGCGTCGTTCTGCAGCACGTCATCGGCAGCCGAGTTCAGGCCGGCAGTCTCTGCGCCACCGTTACCCCGTACCGAGGAAAGCTGGGCCAGTGCGACGTCGTGAGCGGAGCGTGCCATCGCCAACTGGGTGCGAACGCCGGCGAGCTGAACGTCATAGGGATTGCCGGTCTCACCCACCGGATTGGCCACGCCGAGCGACGAGCTCAGAGTGGCCTGTTCGGTACGGTCCTCGGAGAGTTCGCTTTGAATCCTCTGCCGTTCCTGGGTCAGGAGCTCGAGCCGCTGCGAGGAGGTCTCGTGCTCGTCCTTGCGGCCTTGTTCGAGATAGGCGTTGGTGACCGCGTTGACGGTTGCCGCAACGGATTCGGCATCGGAGCCCTGGAGCGTGATCGAGAGCTGGTAGCTGTTCAGCACGCGCTCGACCTTCAACTGCTTCTGCAGACGTGCCACGGCGGACTGATCGGACTCGTGCGGAAACTGGAACGCACCCACCGGCAGACGCTTGAGGGCGGCGGTCAGGATATCGGGCCGGATGGCGGTCTGCATCTGCTGCTGGAGATAGGAGTCATAACGCCCGGCGTCAAAGGCGCCTGTTGAGGTGTCGCCCAGCACCTTTGCAGTCTGGGGCTCTACATAGGTCAGGCTTTGAGCCGAATAGATTGACTTGCGCGAGAGCGCAAAGCCGACAACGATGACGAAGACAGCGACGGCCACCCACGCCGCAAGCCTTGGACGCATGCGCAGGCTGCGCATCAGTTCAGGGTCAAAGCCGGGGCTTTCGGCGCGCTGCACGTTCATCGCGGAGGCCGGTGAGGCTAGCCCTTCAGGCGTCGATTTGTTGTTTCCAGTGCTCATTGCTTCCTTGGTCCCTGCCGTTGCCAACCGGGCTGGTCTGATCTAGTGCGAGATGAGTGCCGACCCAGTAAACAGGGTAATTGCCGGGGAGAGTTTATCGATGATGTACGCGGCTTTATTGAAACCGCTCTCCGGGATAAAGATGATGTCGCCGGACTGAAGCGTGAGGTCAAGCGGGCTGGGTTGAAGGATCTGCTTGAACGGAACGATGCGGGTCTTGCCGTTGACGATCTGGATCACCTGGATGTTCGGATTGCCGCCCGCCTCCTGCGTGAGACCACCAGCCAGTGCGATCAGCTTCGGCAGGGTGGACGTGCTGTCCAGTTGCAGAGCACCTGGATGCTGCACCTGGCCCAGCACGGAGACATAACGCTCCGCCGGCGAAGGGACATAGATAATGTCGTCACGCTTCAGGCGAATATCCGCGAGCGCGTTCCCGCTGTCCAGCAGGCTCTTGAGGTTGACCCAGAGAACCTTATCCGATCCACGATAAATCGCGCAGCGTTCCGGTACGCCCAGCATGGCGGGTTGCAGGCTGGCCTGCATGCTGAAGGCCGTGGAACCAGTACCGCCCCCACTATTACTGCGCGGATTGCCTGAGGCTCCGCCGCGCGTCACCACTTCGAGCAGGGTCGGCGGACGATCGAAGGTCTGGACGCCGGGATGCTCCACCGCGCCCAACAACAGGACCTGATTGGAGGTGTACTTATCCACACCGACCGTCACGCTGAGGCTGGCGTAAAACGGCTTCAACGCCGCGACGACAGCATCAGCGGCCTCCTGGCGGCTCTTATCGGCAAGAAAGATGGAGCCGGCCATGGGCAGGGTCACCTTGCCGTCGGGGCCGATGACATTCTTGCTGTTCAACTCGGGACGGCCGCCGTAGTCGATGGAGATCTCATCACCCCGGCCAAGGATGTACTCAGCATTCGCCTCAGGCTCGAACTCCCGCAACGAGAGCATGGGGTTGGTTTTGAGTGGCACCGTAGCGGCCGCATCCGGCTGTTGCGCCAAGCTGCCGGCGCATGGGATCGCAAAGCCTAACGTAAGCGTCAGCAAAGCCGCTGATGAGACTTGGGTGGTACAGCGCCGCACCTGCCGGGAAATCCTTTGTGTCATTCTCAAGCCGTCAACCCCTGCTTCCAGCTGCCCTTATGGTATCTCCAAGGGCTGATCTCTCTACACTTACCTTTACTCATAGAAACCCGATAGCCGCATCCTGGCTAAACCTTGACCGGGCCGGCGTGGACGCCCGCGGGTGTCCTTGTCCCCTTATCGACCATTTGAGCCTTCCATTCCACCTCCGACTGTCCGACACTGGCGAGCCGGACTGCGTCTGCCAGTGACGGGGCCAGCAGGAAGAGGTCCAACATGGCGGAGAATTGGAGAACCCGTTTGACCGGATTCGACATTCCAGCCAGCCAGACCTGCAGCCCTGCGGCCATCATGGTGCGACGCGCCTCCAACAGACAACCCAACCCATCGGCCTCGATCCGTGCGGTCGCGGAGAGATCGATCACCAGCATCTGGTGTTCCTTGGCCGCCGCCGTGGCCTCGGTCGTCAGCAGGCTGCAGAGGTCGCCGCTCAGCGTCTCAGGTGCGGTCGCAACGCGAACGCCGCCCAGGACCGTGACGCCGATCTTTTCAGCCAGCGGACTATGCGGCTGCAGGCGGCTGACGGCAACACCCAGCGGCAGGTGGCGGATCAGCGCGGCGGCATCGTAGGCATAGCGCGGCAGCAGACGGGACGGTTCCTGGAGCAGCCGATACAGCCACTCCAGTTGCAGCTTCTGAATCCATGCGGGCGCACGCTTCAGGTTGCCGGCGATCATATCGAACGCGCCGCCGATCCCGATGGCGACCGGGACTTTCAAACGCTTGCGATTGCGATGAATCCAGATCTCCTGCTTTGGATTTCCGAATGCCACCAGCAGGATGTGCGGCTTGGCCAGATCGATCTGGCGAAGGATCTCCACATCGTCCATCTCATGAAGCGCCTGAAGCGGAGGGGAGTACCGCCCAACGATGTGTGTGCCTGGGTAGTCGCGTTCCAACACCTGTGCGGCCTTACGAGAGCTTGCCTCGGATGCGCCCAGAAAAAAGATGCCGTAACCGCGCAGCGCAGAGAGCTTGGCCAGCTCAGGAATGAGGTCGACTCCGGTCACGCGCTCCTGCAATGGCTTGCCGAAGAGCTTGGCGGCCCAGATCATGGGTGCACCATCCGGTAGCACCATGCTGCAATCGCAGATGACGCGTTGCAGATAAACGTCTTTGAGGGAGTTACGTGCGAAGTCGAGATTCGCCGTGGCGATCTGGTGGGTGCGGCCTGATGCGATATTCTCTTCGACCCGCGCTACCGCTTCTGCCATCGTCACGTTCGTAATGGGAAGTCCGAACAGCGCTACGGTCTTCGCAGCCTTGTTGCTCATTTAAATCTCTCGACCATGCAGGGAAAACCATTGACCCGGCCCGATGAGCAACGCGGCCCGGAAGGAAAAAGGAAGCAAATGTGCCTTGTTATCAAGGCTATGAAATGATTGTGGCCCACGCTATCCCACTTGGGTTTCCAAAGGCTCCCCCGTGAGTAGCAGCGCAGGTCCAATCTTTTTGATCTGGCTTATCGTACCTGCTCTTCATAACGCATGAAGCGTGAAAAAGATTGGAAAGATTACCATGTTGCCGATAAGGGTAACAAACATCCAGATATTGCGGTTACCTTGGTCCCCTTCAGGAGTTCAGTAACGCGGTGCGCTCCAGATCGAAGCATCGAAGGGGCAGATTTGACTCCCCGGCCGCCAACGCTCCTGCAAATCCAATCGGCAGCGATATCCCCCGCACAAAGAAACACCGGTTTGTAGGATTACTCTCGGCTGAGAGAAAAATCTCCCTCTCTTCTTCAGCGTCGACGTCTACGGCAAACTCTTTGAGTGACAAGGTAATTCCCTGCCCGTGTGCCTTCGCGACCGCCTCCTTCCGCGCCCACCAGCGATAGAAGACCTGCACCCGCTCCGCTCCTTCCTGCGCCTTCTCGATCACCGCGATCTCACTCGCCGCAAAGGTGTCCCGCGCGATCTCCAGCGCTTCGATGGTGGGATCGATTGCCTCCACATCCACGCCCAACGTGGCGCTCCAACTCAGTGCGATCAGAATGAGTCCACGCGAATGAGAAACGCTGAACTCGATTCCGGGTGTGAAAGGTTTGCCGTGTGCGCCGGTCTGTAAAACAATCTCACGCGGGCTTTGCCGAAGGGCCGCACCCAGCAGCATCCGCAGGGACCCACGTCCTACGACGAACTCATCCGCGGCCATCCCGGGGCGCAGCCGTTTGAGGCGTTCAACTTCATCGGCAGTCAGTAGATCTCGGCATCGATCGTAGAGGCGCCCTGATGCCTCGGCGTGCACGCGCCAGAGCTGTATCTCGTCGGCCTCCAATGCGACGGCCCGCTCAGGACGAGCCCATGAAGGGTCTGAATGCGTTGCCGACTTCGACTCCATCTCGCCCATACTTCCCTTTTTGAACTGCCTCCGCAATAGCCCGATAGCCGTACTGTGTCAGCCGACGTGCCATGCGGAACGGCATCCGATCTCGCCTATACTACAAGCGACCTCCGCCGAAACAACCGGGCCCGCACGTCTTTATATGTCGATTATCATCCTCATCCCGACAGCGATCTGCCTCTACGCCATCCTGCGCGGCTCGGTCCAGAAGGCGTTCCTCAACGTCTTCATCCCCATCTTCATGCTCTTCCCCATCTACTTCTATTGGAAGGTGGCGTTTCTACCGCCCATCGACGTGGCCGAAGCTGTGCTCCTGCCGATCGGCATCGCCATGCTGGCCACGCAGATGAAGAGCTGGCGCTTCACCAGTATGGATGTCTGGCTGGGCTTCTTCATCTTCAGCAGCGCCTATAGCGACTACCTTCACGGCAAGACCACCGCCGGCATCTTCGAGTTCTTCAGCAACATCTGCATCGCGCTGGTCCCCTACATGGCCGGCAAGCTCCTGATCGAGCAGTACGGCGCGCGCGTCGCCACCGTGCGCCGCTTCGTCATCTGCCTCTTCGCTGCCTGCCTCATCGCCGGATACGAGTACCGCATGGGCGCGAACCCATTCAGCCTGATGTGGGCGCGCTTCTTCCCGGATGAACTCTTCGCCTGGAAGACGCAGTTCCGCTGGGGTTGGGGCCGCGTCTCCGGCCCATATGGCCAGTCGGAGCTTGC
Source organism: Granulicella tundricola MP5ACTX9 (assembly GCF_000178975.2). Classification (NCBI taxonomy): domain Bacteria; kingdom Pseudomonadati; phylum Acidobacteriota; class Terriglobia; order Terriglobales; family Acidobacteriaceae; genus Granulicella; species Granulicella tundricola. Next base: position 2,200,372 of record NC_015064.1, read on the forward strand.
CGGTATCGTCTTCTTCTTCGGCCTGGTCCTCACGTTGTGGCTGGGCTACAACCACCTGTGGGAGCGTAAGTTCTCCCGCGCGAACTGGCTTCCGTTCAACAAGGGGAACATCATCGCGTGGTTCATCGCCTTCACGCTGCTGATGACACAGGCACGCGGTCCCTGGCTGGGAGCCTTGGTCGCGGTGCCCATTGCGCTGATCGGCCGCGCGAAAAACCTGCGCCGCGCCGCGATCCTCGTTGCCGTCATAGGCCTGGGCTTCGGGAGCATCGTCTACACCGGCCTCAAGAGCTACGCCAACCAGCCCACGACATCAGACGAGCAGCAAACCGCGCAGTACCGCCAGCAACTGCTGGATAACTACGTCCCCACCGCGAAGGCCGGAGGAGCCTGGGGCTGGGGTCAGGACTTTCCACGCGCGATGGGCCAGGATTCGGTGGACAACGAGTACCTGTTCGTCGCATTGACCCAGGGATGGGTCGGCCTGCTCTCGCTCTGCCTGCTGTCAGCCGAGACGATCGTTCGCCTCGTGATCGCGATCATCCGCTGCAAGAATAAAGAAGACTGCTACTTCGCACTCTCGCTGCTGGGCATCTTCGCGGGTATGCTGCTCACCCTCTTCACCGTCTTCCTCGGCAATCAGCCGTATGAGATCTTCTTCCTGCTGTGCGGCTGGTCGCAGTCGCTGGTGATGCGTAAAGCAGAGGCGCTGCCGGAAGTTGAGATCGTCGACGACCAGCCCCGCCAAAGGTTCCGGCAGATTTACACTTGAAGTCATTCCAGCGAGGTACGTCCCTGCGCCCCCTCAAGCTCCTGCTGCTCTGCCCCGTGCTTCTTCCAATGTTGTTGATCGGCTGCAAGGCCGGTGCGTCCAAACGCACTGAAGCCAGCGGGCAAACATCGGAACCGCAGCCCTCTGGCCCTCAACCCTCCATCACGACCATCACGCTGGGTCCAGAGACCATCCGCACCTCCGTCAAGCGCATGGGCATCAACCTCAGCGGTCAGAGCTTCTACGACTCCGGCCAGATGTTGCGCAATCTCACCTTCCGCAACCCCGGCTTTGAAGGCGAGATCTGGCAGTCCATCCTGCGCTGTAAATCCGTCACCGCGAACTCCTGCACGGACGAAAACCAGTACACGCAGTGGCCCGCCGGCTTCCTCAACGGCGCGCATTTCGAGTTCATCAGCGGCCCCGCCAAAGGCGAATCCGGCACCTTACTTTCAAGCTCTGCCGCGACCCCGCCGCTGGGCGTGACCCTCAGCTTCAACGCGCTACCAAAGGCTCTCGCAGCCAACGACTTCATCCTTGTCCGCATGGATAAGCCCGGCCACGCCGAAGCCGGATGGTGGCCGAATCTCTCCGGCGGCGCGACGCTTTCCACCGAAACCAAAGACCTTGCACCCGGCACGCTCGGCCGTCAGGCTCTCAGCCTCAACGCCTCCGCGCCGCTCCAAAGCGCGGCTGTCAGCTCCTACTTTGACAGCTTCCAGGGCCACTCCTTCGTGCAGCTTCACGGCGTCTATCGCCTGCAGTTCCACGCCAAGCCTACGTCCGCCAGCCACACGCTCGACGTCAAGCTGGAGCGCCTGGATACGAGCCGCGGCATTGAGTCGCTCTTCAGCAAGTCCATCCCGCTCGTTCCGGGCTGGCACGACTACAGCTTCGACTTCCCCACGAATGAGACGGGCTTCTCGGTCGGCACGGTAGGTCTGACCTTCACCGCGCACGAGACCAGCCTGCTGCTCGACGACGTCTCGCTCACCCCGGCCACTCACCCCGCCAACAACCCCACCGCCTTCCGCGACGAGGTCGTCCAGACCCTGCGTGATCTTCACCCCGGCGTCCTGCGCTATATGGACAATGGCACGGACTTCGGCAGCTCGCTGGACAACATGCTGACGCCCGCCTTCGGCCGTCAACGCGCCGGCGCAAGCACGCAGTCGACGCTTGCCGAAGACATCCCCATCGGCCTGCACGAGTTTCTGGTCCTCTGCCAGGCCATCGGCGCAGAGCCCTGGTACGCCATGGCTCCCGGCACATCACCGGCTGAATCCGCCGCGCTCGTCGAGTATCTGGCCGGGCCGTCAACCACACCCTACGGAGCAAAACGCGCCGCGCTCGGCCAGCTCAAGCCCTGGACCGAGGTCTTCCCGACCATCCACCTTGAACTCGGGAACGAGGAGTGGAACTCACGCTCCTTTGCCGGCTCCTCCATCGCCGATCCGACGGTCTACGGCCAGCGTGCGGGACAGGTCTTCGGCGCGGCACGAACCTCTCCTTACTTCCGTCCGGGCAATTTCGATCTCATCCTCGGCGCATGGTCCGCAGTGCCTTGGTGGACCGGCCAGGAGCTCGCCTCAACCTCCAACGTTGACTCCGCCGCCGTCGCCCCGTACCTCTTTGCGGAGTTCAACGACGGTTCATCGCCCGAAGCCATCTTCGGCCCCATGCTCGCGCAGCCGGAGCAGCTTGACAGCCGCCCTGACGGTGCCATGGCCCTGCAGCTCAAGGCCGCCCAGAGCGCACCGCATCCCGTCCATCTTGCCGTCTATGAGGTCAATATGGGCAGCATGACCGGCACCGCCTCGCAGTCGGAGATCGATGAGTCCGTGCCCTCGATGGGAGGCGGTCTCGCCGTCGCCGACCATATGCTGCTCATGCTCCGCGATCTCGGCGTCACCACCCAGGCCTTCTTCTCGCTGCCTGAGTTCCAGAACGACTTCACCGCACCCTCCGGCCCCAAGCGCACTATGCCCCTGTGGGGCGCGGTCGTCGATATGGGCGGCAACACCAACCTGCGCCGCCCGCAGTTCCTCGCTCTCCAGATGCTCAACCAGGCGATCCTGCCCAACCTCATCGCGGCCCACCTAAGTGGCCCTAACCCAACCTGGAATCAGCCCGAAAGCAACAACGACAAGATCAAGCTGCCCAACGCGCATGAGCTTCAGACCTTCGCCTTTGCCGACGGCCCCCGCCGCAGCCTGATCCTCTTCAACCTCAGCCGCACGGCCTCTCATCCCGTGGTCTTCAACGGTGCGAATGCCCCCAGCGGCGCCGTCGAGCAGACCCTGCTGACTTCCTCCCGCATCACCGACTCCAACGAGATACTGGCGAAGGTGAAGCCGGTCACCACCCAGAACTCACACTTCAATCCCGCCGCACCCTTCCAACTCCCACCCTTCTCCATGACCGTCCTGACCTGGACGGCCCCACACTAACCCAGCGTCTCCGCGATCACCCGCAGCAGCTCCGCCTGTCCCACGCCAAGGTGATAGAAGTGATCGCCCGGAAACCGCCTCACACTGAACGGTCCGTTCGTAATCTCGGACCACCGGGCCAGCCCATCCTCGGACACGCTCCGGTCGTCCACCCCGGCAAACGCCTGCACAGGGACACCAAGTTTCTCCATAACTTGATACTCATAGGTCTCGACGACCTCAAGGTCCGCCCGCAAAATGGGAAGAAAGAACTCCCGCATATCTGCATCTTCTAGAAAACCCTCCGGCACCCCGCCGTAGCGGACGTTGAGCTCCGCCACAAATTCCGCATCCGCCAGCTTATGCAGCCCCCGATGCCGAAACGGCAGATGCGGCGCATTCCTGCCCGATACGAACAGGCACGCTGGCCCACGCAACCCATCCCCGGCGATCCTCTGCGCCCACTCAAACGCCAGCAGCGCGCCCATGCTGTGCCCGAAGATTGCAAAAGGCCGGTCCAGGCTCCCTTTTACCGCCTCATGCAGCGCGTCCACAATCTCACTGACCCGCAATAGCGCACCCTCGGCAATGCGAATCTCTCGTCCCGGCAGCATCACTGGGCAGACCGAAACTCCGGCAGGCAGCAGTCGTTTCCAACGATAAAAAGCCGCGGCACCCGAACCCGCGTGAGGCAGGCAAAACAGTCTCACCCCATTCGCCAGCAAATCCCGTTCTGAAACCCATTCCGGCATACCGATCCCAACTCTCCGACTCAAAAACCTTATCAGACAGGCTAAAATCGTCAGGGCCGGAACTTCCGGCAATCCCAGTCCCGTCGCAGTCAGGAGTCTGCAAGAGAGACCGTGCTTATCCTCCATGTTCTCCTCATTCTCCTGGGCATAGCCCTCCTGCTGGCCACCCTGCCGCTTGTCATCGAGCTCCTTGCGCTGTCGTTGGCCGCCCTGCTCCCTCCAAAACCTCTGACAGGATCGCGATCTCCTGAGTCCATCGGCCTCACCGTCGTCATCCCCGCGCACAATGAGGAACGACTCATCGTCGCCTGCGTCCGGAGCATCGTCAGCTCCAGCGCACCCAACGTTACCGTCCTCGTCATCGCGCATAACTGCACCGATGCCACAGCCCAGTGCGCAACCGCCGCCGGGGCTCAGGCGCTGATCCTGAACGACACGATCGGGGGCAAAGGCACGGCTCTCCACTATGGTTTTACTCAGGCGCTCGCAGCCGGCGCGGACGCAGTCCTGGTCATTGACGCCGACTCCATCATCTCCGCCAACCTCACCTCCGCCGTCACGGCCGCGCTCGCCGCCGGCTCACAGGCTCTTCAGTGCCGATACATGGTTGCCAACCCCGGCAACACCACGCGCACCCGCTTGATGAGCCTGGCCTTCCTTGGCATCAACGTCCTGCGTCCCCGTGGCCGAGCCCGCCTTGGCCTCTCTTGCGGCATCTTCGGCAACGGCTTCGCGCTCTCCGCTCAGACGCTTCAGGCGGTACCGTATCTTGCCAACTCCGTCGTAGAAGACCTCGAGTACCACCTGCACCTGATCCGCGCCGGCATTCGCGTCGACTTCCTCGACCACGCCAGCGTCCTTGGCGAGATGCCCGATACCTCCGCAGCTTCATCCACCCAACGCGCCCGCTGGGAGGGTGGCCGCCTCCTCATGCGCCGCCAATGGACGATGCCGCTCCTGAACGAAGTCCTGCGCGGCCGCCTCCGCATGATCGAGCCGCTCCTCGACCTGCGTTCGCTCCCCCTCGCGACCGAAGGCGCACTGCTGCTGCTGCTCCTGATCCCGTCCTTCTGGTTTCCGTTTCCCTGGTTTGGCGCCTACGCCACCCTGGGTCTCTGCACCCTTCTGCTCTATATTCTGGTCGCGGCCACCCTAGGCCCAGAGCCGGCCCAGACGCTCAAGGCCCTTGCCTTCGCACCGGGCTATATGCTCTGGAAGATCCTCATGATTCCCAGCACCCGCAAGGCTGCCCGCAAGGATAGTGCGTGGGTCCGTACGGAACGTAACGAGCCCTGAAGTCTCTCAATCTGGCTTATAAGCCGGGCACGCAGAGGTCCCGATCATCCCGCCGTTCCACCAGTTCGATCCCCAGCGGATCTTCCCCCACCAGCCAGCAGATGCGCCGCCCTGCAAACGCCACCGCCGGCTTAGGCTCTGAGACAAGCTTCATCCCCGTCGCTTCGAGCTCCGCGATCGCATCCTCCAGACGTCCGCAGCTATAGCAAAGGTGATTCAACCCTCCACCGCGCTTCAACGCCGCCGTCAGCTTGCTGCCCGGCCCGTCCGGCGCAACAAACTCCAGGTAAGACGAGTCGCCATCCAGTCGTGCAAACTGTACGAAGGCCGTCTGTAGCGGATCATGAATAATTTCAGTGATTAAGGTATAGCCATAACGCGCGACGTACAACGCCGCCGTTACGTCGATCGCCTTCGTCGAATACCCCACATGGTGCAGACGAAGTGGCCCCGGATCGCTCATACAAAGCCTTAGAAGTTGAAGGAGAGTCCAGCCTGGATCGTTCGCGGAGCCTGCGCGAAGTAGAGCGTATGACCGTCCGCCGAGATAAATGGACGATAGCCCTGCGCCAGCAGATTCGTCACATCGATCGTCGCATCAAGCCCTTGCGGAAGATGATCCTTCCAGCGCAGATGCTGCCGAACCACGCAGCTCAGGTAAGCCTGATCGCTCATCGCACCATAAGGATCGACCGCCGTCACCGTACCATCCGGCTGCCAGCGATACGACGCCCGAATGCTGGTTCCGGACCGAGCCAGTTTGCCCTTGACCGAGACTGCAGCAGCCTGCGAACTCCTGGCCTTCAGCCCTGAAACCGCCTCGGCCACAGAAGTCGCGTCCCCAGCTTCAGAGGCGAGCGCATCGCCCGTAGCGTATTCAGCCGCAACCCAGAAATCAGGAGCCAGAGGAACGGAAACCGTAAACCGCGCACCGTTTGAGGTGTAACCCGAACCCAGCGTTCGGAAGCCGCCGGAAGCTTGATCCACCAGCAGCGGGTTCGCCTCCGCGTCCGAAGGCCCTGCAGCCGAGCTTGAAATTCCCTGCTCAAAGCCGCCCGCGACCTCCGTGTTCACCATCGCATCGTGGTAGTAGGCCACCTCGACCACGGCCCGGCCGGCCTTGCGCGAAGCTGAAATCTCCTGGTGCCTGCCCTGCTCGAGCAGCATCTGCCCATTCTGCGCAAGCGCAGCCGGAGCCTCCTGCCGCCGAGCTGAAATGTCTGCAAACTCCTGCGTCGCCCGGTCGGTCGCCATGCGGTACTGCAGTCTCCACGATCCGCCCGGATGCGCCGTCAGCCGCACAAACGGATGAGTCGCCAGTGCATAGGAGCCCCCGCCCCGAACCCCCTCAACGCTACCACCCACTTCAAGCTCGACATCCTCACCCAGCGCCATCTGCTGTCCGCTCTGCAGCTTCAGCACCTGGAGCCCGGCAGTCCCGTCAGGACCAACCAGATTGGCATACGACCCGTAGCTCACCGCCGTGCGGCTTCTGCCACCATAGCCAGCCGCACGTTCATACTCCGCGTCGATCTCCATGGACGGCGCGCCGCCCGCACCGGCCATGCTGTTTGGAGAGGAACCGACCGAAGTCCTCACCATCCCTACAGCGCCATTGGCGAACGCCTCATGCAGTTCAAGCTCGCTCCGGACGCTATCTTGACCGAACTCCCCAGCCTCGCCCGTCACAGCTCCGCGAGCCTCAACCCTCGCCGCGGCCCGGGACTCAGGCGCACCCACCACGATCAACGATCCATCGTCGTCAAAGCGCAGGATCGGCCGATTCGCCGTGGAGCGTAGAGTCCACTTCCAGCTATCCTGCGGCTCATCCGCGCGGCGTCGGCTGGCCGGAAGCCAAGAGGCCGTATCGAACAGCGCAGCCAGCGTCAGGTCCACCACCGACCGCGAGCCCATCTGTAATTGAAGATTTCCGCGAGTCGCGGGAACCAGCAGCGCGGCACTCGCACGCACCTGGTACTTACCCGGCAGCAGTCCTGCGATGCTGTAACGCCCCTGCTGATCCGTAAAAGCGGTTGCAATCGTCGTAGCGTTCGCCGCCACCACCTGCACCAGCGCACCCATCTGTGCTACACCCTGCGCGTCCCGAACCACACCCGTCAGAGCCGCCCCGCCTTCCTCCGCGGAGGAAGCGTATGCAGCCCGGCTCGGCTGTGCCAAAAAGCACAGTGCGGCGACAAGACCGAGCACTGCCACACCGGATTCGTTCTGACTTCCCTGGGTTCGCTGCAAAGGTATCCTCTGCGCGCCGATGGCCTTCTCCAAATGGTTCTCCATCGCGAACAATAGAGTCCCTACACTCGTCCGCCGGATCGTCGTTCATCGCTTGACCTCTGCGTGTCGATCGATCCAAATGCGGCGGACTCGCCTAGTTCATTAATCCACTGTAAATGATGCCGTCTCTGCAATCTGCTGCTTTCTGACGCCGTCATTCACCTTGATACTGACCTCATATTTGCCTGGTGTCAGGCTGGCCAGCGGTAAGCTCTTCTCCAACGTCACCTGATCCGCATTCGGATTCAACTTATCCGTCTGCTCGGAGGTGTCCAAAACATCCTTGTTCGTGGCCAGATCGCGGATCTGGTATTCGATCGTCGCGCCATTCTGCTTGTTCGCGCCGATGCCAAGGTTATAAACCTGCATCCAGAAGTTCAGGTTCTGGTTGCGATGAAACGCAATCGGCACAGCCACGCCGGTCGGCACGCGCGGACGAATCCGCGTATTCCCGATGACGAAGTTACCCGCGCCAATCTCCTTCGAAGGCACGCGCTCCATGCGATCCGCCAGGATCAGGGAAGAGTGAGAAAGCTCGTCGTCGATGTACTTCGGAACATTGACGCTACGCTGCCAGCGACCGATGTGATCCGGATTGTTCACGTCCTTGATCACGATATCGACCTTGTACAGACCTGGACGCAGCGGAATTGCCTTCCAATACACGGAACTCTGTGTCTGCGTCTGCCCCAGCAGCTCGCTCGGAACCTGTACAGCCACCGGCTCTTCAAACGTCTGCAGCACGCGGTGATTCAGGTTGGAAACGCGCCCCAAAATGTTGACTGTTCCGGTTGAAACGCCGTCCTTCGTATTGAAGGTGATGTCCTTGTTATGAATCTGTAGCGTCAACGGCACCAGCACAGTGTCGTTGGTGACCTTCACGTAGTCGGTCCGGACGTCGAACAGGAACGGAGGCCCCGTCAGAATCTTGGACGAAACCATGTACGACTCGAGATCCTTGAACTTGATCACCGGCGCCGCGCCCAGCTTGGCAAACTGATCCAGCCGGTCGAACTGCTTGGAGGCGTTCTGCTGAGACATCGGTCCCGTACCAAGCTGCTCCAACCCGCCGCCCGAGAAGCGGTCCGCCTGCTTGGCCTGACCCATCTGCTCATACAGCGTCTGGCCCGCGCCCGGCGTATGCTTCAGCGCGTCCTTCTCAGAGCGGTCCAGCGTCATGTGGTAGTCGCCGCACATGCAGGTGTCGACGAACTCCACATCGATGTTGTCGCCGATGCCTTCGATATAACGGTAGTGCCAGATCTCAAACGGGAACGTCGACGTGCTTCCGCCGCCCTCTTCCATTGGCCGCTCGTAGTTACCGCCGCTGGGGTGTGAGTCGATATTGTCCGGCTTGCCGTACGCAATATAGATATGTCCACGATCCGTGCGCCAGCCAGCCTTACCGGCGGCAAAGTGCTCATTCGCGTAGGCGATGCGCGCGTAGTGTTCTTCGCGATATTCGTTATCAGGGGAGTCGGGATTCGGATTCCGGCGCAGCCAGAAGTTCTCGATGAACTGGTCGCGCTCCTCGTCGTTCGAAAGATGCTTGAACGCGGAAAGCTCCTGGTCCGTAATGATCCAGCGCACGTCCTGATCCACCCAGGTCTTGTAGGAGCCTTTAAGCTCCTGCTTCATGCCCTTTTGTGCGGAACGGGTCTCCTGATCGGTGCGCGGACGCTCCGTCGGGTCCGGCTTATCTTTCTGTACCGGAACCTTGGTCACGCCGTCCTGGCCCGGATTCTGCGCGTGCAGCGTCTGCCCACCTGCCAGCATCATCGACAAAGCAGCCACGCCAAAAACCAGTCGTACCGTACGCACCAAGGGAAAATTCATATTAAAGTCCTGCTCCTGCTGATTACAGAGAATTGTAGGCTGAAATGGGGCAACATACAAACCCCGACTGGCATCCCGCAAACTGCCTCTGGTGAGCAATTTCTCAATCAAGCCATCCTGATTTCAGCCGAACAGTACCCCTGTATCCGGATTGGACGACGAACTTCTTCGAAGGTAAGGAACTCGGCGTATCTTTCTGGTACTCCCTTCCTCATCTTGTTCATCCCGTCCCGAATAAATTCAATGGAACCAACAGATTCACCTCTGCGTATTCCCTCCAAAGCCGTATTCTTAGGATCATCCCTACCGTTCCGTGTACGCCAAAGGCCTGACCCGCAATGAGCTTCAAGAAAATCGCCATCATCGTCGTCGTCGTGCTCGCCCTCGCAGGCATCGCCACCTTCTCCATCCTGCAAAGCCAGGCCAACGTCGTCAAGGTCACGACCGCCACCGTCGGCCGCCAGGACCTGATCTCCGTCGTCACCGGCACCGGCCAGATCAAGCCCAAGACCTACGTCAATATCGGCGCCACTGCCTTTGGCCGCATCACGCACCTCAACGTGAAGGAAGGCGACCACGTCAAGAAGGGCGCCACCCTGGCCACGGTGGAAAATATCCAGCCCACCGCCACGGTCGCGGCTCAGCAGGCCACCATCGCCAGCTCCAAGACCAACGTCACCGCGGACGTCGCAGCAGAGCAGACCGCTCACGCCAACATCGCCGCCGCCAGGGCAGATCTCGAGCAGCGCAAGCTCGACTACGACCGCGCCCTAGAGCTCTATAACGACAAGCTCATCGCCAAGCAGGACTTCGACGCCAAGAAGGCCGTCTACGACGCCTCCGTCGCCACGCTCGACCAGCGCATCGCCTCCGAGTCCCAGGCCAGGGCCCAGACCAACTCCCAGCGAGCGATGGTCAACCAGGCCGTCGCCAGCCAGCGCTCCAACTTCGATGCGCTTGATAAGACCGTCTCCCGTGCGCCCTTCGACGGCCTCGTTACCAACGTCCCCGTCCGTGAGGGCGAGACGATGGTCATCGGCATCCAGAACGCAGAGGGCTCTACCCTCATGACCCTTGCCGATATGTCCGTCATCACCGCGGAGGTCAAGGTCGATGAGACCGACATCGTCAACGTCGCGATGAACCAGACCGCGGAGATCACAGTCGATGCCCTGCCCGGCCGCATCTTCAAGGGCCACGTCACAGAGGTGGGCGACCAGGCCCTGCTCCGCACCACCGGCGTCGCCACCAGCCAGTCCACCACCGGCACGGAAGAGGCCAAGGACTTCAAGGTCGTCGTTACCATCGACAACGTAGACGGCCAGAACAACGATGAGCTCCGCCCCGGCCTCTCCACCACCGCAAAGATCACCACGGCCCGCCGCCCCGATGCCATCACTATTCCCATCCAGGCGCTCGTCCAGCGTGATCCCGCTGCTGAGAAGGCCCTCTCCGCCAGCGCGGGCAAGCCTCACGCACCCTCTGCCACGGCCACGCCCGCCGCCAGCCATGCCAAGCCCAATCTCGTGCAGGGTCTCTATCTCCTGACCACAGACCACGGCAAACACCGGGTGACCTTCACTCCCGTCAGCACCGGCGTCACCGGCGCAACCGATATCGAGGTCCTCTCCGGCATTAAGACGGGAGACATCATCGTCACCGGTCAGTACAAGGTCCTGCGCACGCTGAAGAGCGGAACACTCGTCAAGATCGACAACACACCCGACACCCTCGCCGACACGTCCAAGTCCTAAGTCTTTCTCGCACCAGACAGCACCGGAGACACCCATGGCCACCGCACCCGCAATCGACCCCACCCTCATCAACGCCGAAGGCCCCGTCGCCGGCGAGGTCATCGTCACCAGCAATCTCTGGAAGACCTACGAGATGGGCGACCAGCAGGTCCACGCCCTGCGCGGCGTCAACCTTCGCATCAAGCACAACGAGTACGTCGCCATCATGGGCCCTTCCGGCTCCGGCAAGTCCACCCTGATGAACCTCATCGGCTGCCTGGACTCACCCTCCCAGGGCAAGTACTGGCTCAACGGCCACAACGTTTCGGAGCTGAACGACGACGAGCTCGCCCGCATCCGTAACAAGGAGATCGGCTTCGTCTTCCAGACCTTCAACCTCCTGGCCCGCGCAACCTCCCTCCACAACGTGGAGCTGCCCCTCATCTACAACGGCACCCCGGCCGCGGAGCGCACCGCACGAGCTAAGGAGGTCCTGGAACAGGTCTCCCTCGGACCCCGCATGATGCACAAGCCCAATGAGCTCTCCGGTGGTCAGCGTCAGCGCGTAGCCATCGCCCGCGCCCTGGTCAATCGCCCCAGCATAATCCTCGCCGACGAGCCCACCGGAAACCTCGACTCCAAGACCAGCGTCGAGATCATGGCCCTCTTCGCTGAGCTCCATGAGAAGGGCAACACCATCGTCCTCGTCACCCACGAGCCCGATATCGCCGAGTACGCCCACCGCATCGTCACCATCCGCGACGGCGTCGTCTCCAGCGATCACCCCTCCGCCCGCCACGCCGCGCAGACAAGCTAGAAGACAAGCTAGCAGCTTAGTTCGCCGTCGCTCCAAGTAGCCCTGACACACTGGTGTGCAGGTCCGCGTCCTGCATGACGTAGAACGTGCCGCCCCGTCCGTTCTGGCTCGGCGAGCAGTCCGGCCCATTCAGCGAGCCCTCCTGGTTCATATCGCCAAAGATCACATAAGGGGCCGGCCCGGAGGTCGAGACTCCCACCTTGGCATGGTTTCCGTTCGGGTTCGATCCCCCCAGCAGCCCGAAGGAAGTCTTGTTCCACACCCCCGCCGTGGCGCTCACCACCGCTCCGCTAGGCCCTAAGCTCGAATCCCAGCAATGGATCGGGGTGGAAGCCGTCGTATTCGGGATGATGTCCGGCAGCGTCCACCAGTTCGCCACATGCAGTGAAACCCCGCCCAGCTCAGCCGAGACCATCTGCCACGGCGGAACCTGCAGCTTGCCGGGCTTTGAGATCATCTCCACCCCAGTCGAAAGCATCCCCGTCACCACCCCGGTTCCCTTTGGCCCGGTCACAAGCCCGGACACCAGGGCGGACACCCGTGCGGGGCCACCGTTGTTCACCACCTGCAGATTGGTGGTGTCGGTCGCGATACTCGCATTGTCCAGCCCCGCCAGCACCAGCTCGAGGTCCGGCTCGGTCAGCCGCAGCGCGAAGAAGTGCTGACTCACCTCAACGTCGTTATCCTTCTCCAGGCACCCCAGCGTGCCGCCGGCAGCACGCGCATGCTTCGCACTCCCGGATAGCGGCCACTCCGGCGTCGACACCTGCATCACCATGCCCTCGCCCGCGTCGTTCCAGGCCAGCATCCCCTTGGAGTGCGCCCATGCAGAGCTGCACGAATCCCCCACCCCACAAGGCTTCGTCGGATCGCCATAAGGCTGATCGTTCCACACCACGTAGTGATAGCTGCCGTTATAGATCTCGTCGTACGTTGCGCCCACCGGGTCCTGCTCGGTTGTCCCCAGGCACTCATTCCCGCCAGTCTGCAGCGTGTGCGCCTCGCTGCTCGCATAAACAAACTGCTGGCTGAAGTGCGCATATTTATCTGAATCCTGCTTCGTCCCGCCAAACGGGCACGTCCGTGTATCCCCGCCCGCGCAACCAGGAAATGCCTGCGCATTAAGCTTGAACACAAAGAACCAGTCCACGGGATGCCCCGCCGCCAGCAGCGGATACGGCTGCGCGCAAGCGGTCTTGCCGGTTCCGCCGCAGTTTAGCCCCGCAAGCGTATTCCCCGCTGCGCTGGCCGACCCACCCGCACCCGGCACCGCCACCGTCTTGACCGGCCCCTTAGCCCCCGGAGCAGGATGGTGCAATGGAAACAGCAGACTGCTCGCCGCCAGCAGAATCGGTGCCGCAGGCCCGAGCTTACGCACCAGGCTGCCGCCCGTTCCAGTCCCGCTTGCCGTCTTCGTAACCTTCGCGGGCGCCATCTTACTCGCCTAGTCCAGCAGCAGGAGCAGCCACAGGATTCGGCGCGCCTTCAGCAGCCACTCCATCCGGCGTCGCAATCGCTGCCGCCCCGGTCGCGGAGATATCCTTGACGGTCTTCTGGTCCCCTGCCGCGTTCAAAACACCCGGCTGGCTGTAAGAGATCCCTTTGCCCACCGCATAGGTCGTCGAGCTGATCCCAAGCAGAATCAGAATCTGTGCCGAAATCTCCGGAAACTTCCCATCCTGAATCGTCAGGATGAACAGCCCCAGCGCAATCACGATCGTAAAGATCACCAGTTGAAACCGCGAGACGCTCGCCTGTCCATTGACCTCGGACACCAGCGCATCCAGGTCGATCTTGCCCGTCCATACCATCCATAGCAGCACAAACGATAGAATCCCCAGGAAGCCGCACACGCCATATCCTGCGATCAACTTCAATGTGATCAGCTTCTCGTTTGAAGCCAGGCAAGTCTCACAACCCTGTAGTCCGATGTACATTTCCGCCACACCTTTCATCCTCTAAATCTCTCTGCCCAGCTAACGCCCGCGAGCAACCCGCAGCCACGTCCCAATCAGGTAAACCGCACAGCTCGCCCCAAACAAAATCAGCCACCACAGCCCGATCCCCGGCATCGTCCCACTGCCGTCCGTCACAAGGTCAATCGCATACTTCAAACTCACAACCACCGTCACAACCAGCAGCAGTACTCGCTCAAGCTTTAAACCCGCAAACCCGCTGCCGCTCCCGAGCAATCCCTTCAGGTTGATCCGTCGAGCCACCATCAGGTACGCCAGCAGCAAGATCAGCGCTGTCGCAAGACAAGCCCCTTCCAATCGAATCAATCGAAGAGAAATCATAGAAGTAGAAATCGGAATAAAGGACAGCGACCGGGAGGTACGGGGGAATGTCGGCCATCCTAGCATCCACGCCTCTCCCGCACAATCTATTTGTTCAAACACCCCCACCCGTTCCCCCGCCCGGGAACCCCATTCGTCATCCACGCAACGCTCCATGCGACCTTACGGCCCCCTTGCACCGTCTAAACTACTGATATGGCCAAGCTCCTCAGCCGACTCCCGGCCTTGCTTCTCTTGTTCCTCTGCCTCTCCTCGGCTCAAAATGCATCCGCCGACGCACGCTTTGACCTTGCCGGTCCCAAAATCGATGTCCGCGTCACCCGTAACGGCGTCACCCTCCCCATCGCGCTCGTCCCCAATCTCCAGCCCGGCGACCAGATCTGGCTTCATCCCGATCTCCCCACCACCCAGTCCGTCCACTACCTCCTCATCGCCGTCTTCCTCCGCGGCACCACCAACCCGCCACCGGACAACTGGTTCGTCCGCATCGAGACCTGGAACAAGAAGGTCCGGGAAGAAGGCGCCTTCATCACCGTGCCGGACGAAGCCCAGCAGGCTGTCCTCTTCCTCGCTCCTGAGACCGGAGGCGATTTCTCCACCCTCCGTTCTGCAGTCAAAGGTCGCCCCGGCATCTTCGTCCGCGCCTCCCAGGACCTCACCGAGGCCGGCTTCGAGCAGGCCCGCATCGAAAAATATCTCGCAGAGATGAAGCAGGTTGCGCCCGGTGACCCCGCAGCCCTCACCGAGCACTCCAACCTCCTCGCCCGCACCCTCAACCTGAAACCCAATCCCGAGTGCTTCAAGCGTCCCATCGACCAGCAATTCAACTGCCTCACCCAGACCGGCAATCAGTCCCTGCTTGATGACGGCCACGGCCAGACCGTGGTCGCGTCCCTCTCCAACGGCCCCGGCTCCGACTTCATCAACCAGGCCTCCTACACCCAGCTCGCCGGTGCCGGGACCTACTCCGCATACGTCGGCGCGGTCGTAGACCTCATCCGTCTCACCAGCTCCCTGCACACGGCGCAGTACCAGTACATCCCGGCCATCGCCTTCCCGGACCAGTCCAGCCTCAACCTCCGCCTCAACACCCCACCCTCCTTCCACAACCCCAAATCCGTCATCGTCATCGGCCTACCTGCAGTCCAGAAGTCCACCCTGCCGCCGCTCCGCCCGGCCGAGCCCAATCACACCTCCTGCCTGCTCGATCCCAAGATGGTTCTCCCCATCGACGGCGCGCCCTTGGTCTTCTCCACCTCCTTCGCCCACCAGATGGTCCTGCACCTCAACCTTCCCGCTGGCACCGCCGCACCCAACGGCCAGCCCGACGTACCCCTCTCTCCCGACGCCTTCCAGGGCGGCCTCACCATCTCGCAATCCACGCCCGGCCGCCGCGAACTCCCGGACGCAGGCACCGCCCCCACGCCCACTCGTTCCGACGCCCCGCAGCCACCCAAGTCCACTGCCAGCCTACCCGTCCCCACCCAGCCCATCACCGGCACGGTCAAAGGTCTCTGGGGCTTCGACTCGTTCATCGGCCCTACCCTCGTCCTCCAGGCCACCCCCGGCGGCAACTGGCACATCGTCCGCTCTCCCTCCACGCCGGAAAACCTGATCGCCGGCCAGCCTAACCATCTGCAGATTGCCTCCTCCGGCACCGCCTGCATTCAGTCCATGCAGCTTGAACCCGGCGACCAGAAGATCGATTGGAAGGTAGACGAAAAAGCCGACCTCCCTGACCATTCTGAAGCGCACGCCGCCACCCCAACACCCGAGACCCCGTCTGCAAAGGATGTCGCCGTGCCCCCCCGGGCGCCGGTAGACTCCAAGCCCGTGACCGCCGAGGTCAAGCCCGCGCAGCCTCTCCCTCCGCCGCAGCCCGCCGTCCATCCGGTCGACCTCACCCTCAACCTCCAGCACGCTGCAACCCCGGGCTCCATCCAGCTCGCCATCCAGCAGTTCGGCCAGGTCAAAGCAGATCAGCTCGGCACCAAGACCTTCTCAGAGCCCGCCAAGATTGAAGCCATGCAATTCCACAACGGCGACTCGACGGTCCAGCTCACCGGTCACGGACTGGACGAGGTCAAGCAGCTCACCATAAAGGATGCCATCTTCATCCCGCAGGCCCCCGCAGCGGCAGACCCGGACCAGCCCGCCCCCAAACCCACCTCCGCAGCCCTCACTCTTGAGCTGGCCAAGGACGCCAAGTCTCCCCAGGTCAAAAATGGCGAGCATCTCTCCGCCCAGGTCCAGCTCCAGGACGGCCGCACAGTGGACGTCTCCACCGACGCTCTCCCACCCCGCCCCGCCGTCTCCATTCTCTCCCGTCGCATCACCCAGGCCACGCCATCTCCCATCCAGCTTTCTTCCCCGGATGAGGTTCCACTCGGCTCGCAGCTCGTCTTCTTCCTCAAATCCAAGGCCAAGTTTGATCGCTCGGAGCAGATCGAGATCTCCAACGCCGACGCCACCCTCCAGACCAAACTCTCCATCAAGGAAAACTCTCTCGTCCTCCAGGACTCCCACACCATCCTCGCCACGCTCGACCCTCTCAAGACCTTCGGCCCATCGTCCTTCGGCCCCTTCCGCATCCGCGCCGTCGCCCAGGATGGCACCGTAGGCGATTGGCTCCCGCTCGCCACCATCGTCCGCCTCCCCACCCTCTCGCAGCTCCAGTGCACCGGCACGCACTCGCAGGAGCCCAACGCCTCCTGCCTCCTCACCGGCCAGTCCTTGTACCTCATCGATTCCATCGCCGATTCCATCGCCTTCACCGACCCCACCACCGTCCCGGAGGGTTTCGTCGATACCACCCTCGCCATCCCCCACCTCACCAGCCCCACCTTCTACCTGCGCCTGCGTGACGACCCCACCGCCATCCAGCAGGTCACCCTCGCCATGACCCCGCCCCCCGCACCGGCCCATCCCACCACCACACACGCCTCAGCGGTCCACCCAGCCGCTCTTCCCCCTGCCACCCAGCCCGCACCAACCCCACAGCCCGCTCCGCAGCCATAGAAGCTTCCGAGCCGAGGGCGCTGTATCCGCCTTTATCCGTATCGATCCCTCTTGTCCGCGTTACGCATTCCCATCCCTGCCACAAACAGAAAGGCCCGGCCAAAGCCGGACCTCTCAGCGACATCATTCTTACCCCGGACCACACTGGCTCCGATCGCTAGTCCCTAGGCACTAGGCTCTAGTCCCTGTTTCAACAAAGCAGCCTGCACCTTGCTGTGCTTCCGGCTGTAGCTGAAGTAAACCACCAGCCCGATCAGCAGCCAGACCACCAGCCGAATCCAGTTCGCCGCCCCCAGCTCGACCATCATGTAGCCGTTGAACAGGATACCCAGCACCGGCACCACCGGAATTGGCCACGCCAGCGGAGTACGGAACGGACGATGCCGATCCGGATCTTTATGACGCAGCACCATCACCGCAATGCAGACGATCACAAACGCAAACAGAGTTCCAATGTTCACCATCTTGCCGATGTCGTCGATCGGCGTCACCGACCCAACGATCGCCGCAATAAATCCAGCCAGGATCGTACCCTTCCACGGCGTACGGAACCGCGGGTGAATGTCCGCGAAGAAGCCCTTCGGCAGCAGCCCGTCCTTCGCCATCGAGTACAGCACACGGCTCTGACCCAGCAGCATCACCAGCATCACGCTTGTCAGCCCAGCCAGCGAGCCAATCGTAATCACGTTTGCAGCCGAGTTTAGATTGCGATCCAGGAACGCCCGCACGATCGGAGCCTCGATGTTGATCTCCGGCCAGTACACCATGCCCGTCAGCACCGCAGCCACGCCGATGTAAAGCAGCGTGCAGATCGCCAGTGAAGCAATGATGCCGATCGGCATATCCCGTTGCGGATTCTTCGCCTCCTGCGCCGTCGTGGAGACCGCGTCGAACCCGATGTACGAGAAGAACACCAGTCCAGCCGCCAGCCCAATCCCACCCACGCCGAACGGCGCAAATGTATGCCAGTCAGAGCCCCAGTTCGCCTTGTTCACATAGTGCGAACCCAGCCCCAGCACAAACAGCACAACCGCCAGCTTCAGCACCACGATGCCGGCGTTGAACCGTGCCGACTCCTTGATGCCGATCACCAGCACGGTCGTAATCAACAGCGCAATCAGAAACGCCGGAAGGTTGAAACCAAGCTCGATCCCGCCGATCTTCGGCGCATTCAGAAGCGCATGAGCGCTCGCCGTAAGCTGCGCGGAAGGATGTGCCAGCAGCGCTGCCAGCGCATCGCTGAACGCCTTCGTCCCGGACGCGTAGTCCGGATGCTCTGCCATTACGGTCTTCCGGCCCACACTCTCAAACGCCTTCTTCAGTCCTGTCCAGTGGTCATACGCCAGCCACAGCGGAAACTTCAGGTGAAAGATCGCCAGAAACTCGACAAACGTGTTCGACCAGCCCGAGCTCACCGTGCTCGCGCCCATCGCGTACTCCAGCGTCAGATCCCACCCGATAATCCACGCAAACAACTCGCCCAGCGTCGCATACGCATACGTATAGGCCGAGCCAGCCAGCGGAATCATCGCCGCAAACTCCGCATAGCAGAGACCTGCAAACGCGCATCCGAACCCCGACAGCACAAACGCCAGCATCAACGCCGGCCCCGCCGTCTTCGCACCCAGCCCGCTCAGAACAAAGATTCCCGCCCCGATCACCGCGCCGATACCCAGCGCAGTCAGGGAAAACGGTCCAAGCGATCGCTCCAGCGTCTGCGAGCCATGCTCATCCGCCTCCGCCATCAACACGTTCATCGTCTTCTTCGCAAACAAATTGGCCATGCGTCTTCTTGCTCCTCGAACCTGGGTTAGTACTTCGACTTCAAACTTCGTCTACAGTCACATTTCCGCCGCTGCTCCGACGCCACACAAGGTATACCGGCACCCCAAGCAGCACCAGGATCAATCCCGGCCATGTGTACTGTGGTTTGTAACGCAAGAGTACAACAGAAACCCATGTCGCCATCACGATATACAGCGCAGGAAGCACCGGATACCCAATCGCCTTGTACGGCCTGGGCGCATCCGGCTGCGTCCGCCGCAGCACAAACAGCCCCACAATCGTCAAAATATAGAAGATCAGCACCGCAAAGATCACATAATCCAGCAGTTGCCCATAGCTCCCGCTCAGGCAAAGCAGGCATGTCCAACCCCACTGAACCCAAAGCGAGTTCACAGGCACCCCGCTCTTCTCGCTCAGCTTCCCCACACCCTTGAAGAACAGCCCATCCTTGCTCATCGCGTAGTAAACCCGAGCCCCCGCCAGCACCAGCCCATTCACGCACCCAAACGTCGAGATCAGGATCGCCCCCGCCATCAGCTTCGCGCCAATCCCCCCAAACGCCGCTTCCATGACCGCCGTAGCCACGCGGTCCTGCGGAGCATTCTGGATCGCCGCAAGCGGCAGCACGCTCAGATAAACAAAGTTGCAGGCGATATACAGCAGCAGCACCACACCCGTCCCCAGCACCAGCGAGAGCGGCAGATTCCGCTTCGGATTCTCGATCTCCCCGGCCGTAAACGTTACGTTATTCCATGAGTCAGAGCTGAACAGCGATCCCACCTGCACCACCGCCACCGCAGTCAACGCACCCACAATCGCCACCGCATCATGCGTCCCCGGCCAGAACGATCCCACCGCAATCGAATGCATCGTCCCCAGACCCGCGCCAACCCAGAAGTTATGCCAGCCAGCCCCAAAGTTCGTAGCCATCGCCGCGGCGTTCTTGGCCACGAACCCCACTCCCACAACCGCCAGCAACGCCAGCACCTTCGCAGAAGTAAAAATATTCTGCACCGCCGCCCCCAGCTTCACGCCAAACGTATTCAGCAGCGTCAGCAGCGTAATCATCACAATCGCCGTCAGGTTAGCCGTATTCAGCCCAACGTTCCCGCTACCTAAGTGCCAAATCCACCGCGTCTGGCTCACTCCGGGAAAGAACACCCCCAGAAACTTCCCAAACGCCACTCCGACCGCTGCAATCGTCCCCGTCTGGATCACCAGGAACAACGTCCAACCATACAAAAAGCCCCACAGCGGCCCCAGCGATTCACGCAGATAAACATACTGGCCGCCCGCCTTCGGCATCATCGCCGCCAGCTCCCCATAGCTCAGCGCCCCGATGATCGTCATCGCAGCGGTCACCAACCAGGCTGCAATCAGCAGCGCGGGCGAACCTAAGGTCCGGCTCATATCCGCCGAAACAATAAAGATCCCGGACCCAATCATCGAGCCCATCACAATCGCGGTCGCTGAAAACAGCCCCATCCCCCGCACAAACTGCGGCGCAGACGTATCCAACTTTGTCTCTATTGTTGTATTCATGTCCCCTTGTTCTATCAGAAACTGCGGAACCGCCCCATCGAAACTTACAGCTTAGAGCTTATAGCGATGAACTCTCAGAAAATCCTTGTTTGTGTCTTTTCTCTTTCAACCTCAACACAAATCTTCCCAAACTCCCAAGCCACACTCTCTACCGTCCGCCCCGGCACAAATAACCCCGTGATCACGGCCACCATATCCGCCCCTGCGTCCACAACACTGCGGGCATTCGCCAACGTAATCCCCCCAATCGCCACCAGCGGCTTCCCCGTCAGCGCCCGAGCCCGCCGCACCCCTTCGAGCCCCACCACCGGACTAGCATCCGCCTTCGTCCCCGTAGCAAAGACCGGCCCCACCGCCACATAATCCGCAGCCCCCACATCCGCAACCCGAACCTCATCCTCGGTATGCGTAGAACCCCCCACCACCCACTTCCTCTCCGTGTCCTCCTCGTCTTTCCTCTGTGCCCTCTGTGATTCGCTTTGCCCGGCAACCGCCTTGGCATCCTCCACCGACAAATCCCCCTGCCCCACATGCACCCCACCGAAACCCGCCAGCAACCCCAGATCCACCCGATCATTCATCACCAACAAGGAATCCGTCCCCGCAAACACCTCCCGCAACACCCGGGCCCCGGCCAGCACCCCCTCAGGCGACCCATCCTTATCCCGCAACTGCACCACCCCCACCCCAGCAGCCTTCAACCCCTCCGCAAACACCCGCAGCCCCATCCCCCGTCGCGCCAGCACCCCCACATCCGCAATCGCATAAAGTCCCTTCATCCAAGCCCCCCAAAAAAGAAAGAGAGAAACCACGAAACACCGAGGCTCCTCTCTTATCCCGCTTTTATCCCTCTTGTCCGCGTTACGCCTTTGCTCTAGCTCTGTCCCTGCCGCTCAAAGAACCGTTCCATGAACTTCGTATCGAACTGCCCCGACCGAAACTCCGGATCGGCAAAGATCTTCTTATGCAGCGGAATCGTCGTATGAATCCCCTCCACAACGAACTGTGACAAAGCCCGCTGCATCTTGTCCATAGCCTCTTCCCGATCCTTGCCATGGCAGATCAGCTTCGCAATCAGCGAGTCATAGTACGGCGGCACCACACCCTCGGCATACTGCGCCGTATCCACCCGAACGCCATTGCCACCCGGCAGATTGAAAGCCGTAATCTTGCCTGCGGACGGCGTGAACTTCTCCGGATGCTCCGCATTGATGCGGCACTCGATCGCGTGCCCCCGAATCTCAGGCACCTTCGGCACGATGTCCGAAAGCTTCTCGCCCATGGCGATCCGCAACTGGGCCTTCACCAGGTCCACACCTGTAACCATCTCGGTGACACAATGCTCCACCTGGATACGCGTATTCATCTCGATGAAGTAGATCTTGCCATCCTCATCCATCAGAAACTCGATCGTCCCGGCGTTCCAATACCCAATATCCTTGAGCGACCGCTCAATCACCTTACCCAGCTCAGCCCGCAACTTGGGCGTAATCTGCAGGCTTGGAGCCTCCTCAATCAGCTTCTGGTGCCGCCGCTGAATCGAGCACTCACGTTCCCCAAGCGACATCACGTTCCCATGCTCATCCGCCAGCACCTGGAACTCGATATGCCGTGGCCTCTCGATGAACTTCTCCATGTACATATCGCCGTTGCCAAAAGCATTGGCAGCCTCGGTGGAAGCCTGCTGATACATGCTCGGCAACTCCGCCGCGTTCCGGCAGATGCGCATGCCACGTCCACCGCCGCCAGCCACCGCCTTCAAAATAACCGGATAGCCAACCGACCGCGCCCACTCCAGCGCCTCATCTTCATTGGCGATCACGCCATCGGACCCCGGCAGAATCGGCACCTTAGCCTTCTTCATCGTCTGCCGCGCGGTGGACTTCTCGCCCATCATCCGCGTCACCTCCGGCGGAGGTCCAATGAACTTGATATTGCTCGCCCGGCAAACCTCGGCAAAGTTCGCATTCTCGCTCAGCAGCCCGTATCCCGGATGGATCGCGTCCACATCCGCAATCTCAGCCGCGGAGATCACCGCAGGCACATTCAGATAGCTCTCCGCACTCCGCGCCGGCCCAATGCAGATAGCCTCATCCGCAAACCGCACATGCAGGCTGTTCCGGTCCGCCTCGCTATACACCGCGACCGTCCGAATCCCCATCTCCTTGCAAGCCGAGATCACCCGCAGCGCAATCTCACCCCGATTAGCAATCAGTACCTTACGAAACATGCCCAACCCTTCCTAATGACGCCTCACTCAAAAAAACTCACCACGGATAAAAAGAGAAATGGGATAAAGGCAAGATAAAACGAAAAACGACCCCTAAAAAAGGTAAGCAGAAAGTTCTAGCTTCGATCCGCTGTTATCCGTCCTCTATCCCTTCTATCCGTGGTAATCCTTTGTCTGTTTTACTTAGCCTTGATCGCAAACAGCGGCTGTCCATACTCCACCGGCTGTCCGGCCTTCGCAATCCGCTCCACAATCTCGCCCGCCATATCGGACTCAATCTCGTTCATCAGCTTCATCGCCTCGACGATGCACAAGACCTGCCCAACCTCAACCACGTCTCCAACCTTCACAAACGAAGGCGAGCCCGGCGAAGGAGCATCATAGAACGTCCCCACAATCGGAGATTTCACCACGTGATGCTTCGCGTCCTCAATCACCGGAGCAGCGGCAGCCGCCGCCGGAGCCTCGCCCACAGCGTGGCTCGGAGCCACATGCGCCGGAGCAGCCATAACCGGGGCCTGGTTCGCACTCATCATCCGCGCCAACTGCGCCATATCAAACGCCGGGGCAGCCGGCACCGGCTCCCCTGCAAACTTCAACCGAACCTTCAGGTCCGCCTGCTCCAGGTCAAACTCCGCAACCTCTTGCGACTTCAGGAACTCAATCAGTTCCTTCAGAAAATCCTTCAACTCATTACCTTGCATCATGTCTCCCGTGCAAAACTCTACAGTTCAATCCAGGCCTTTGTTGTTGGCGTCAGGATCTCGCATCCCTCAACCGTGACCAGCACCGTATCTTCGATGCGTACGCCGAACTTCCCGGGCATATAAACGCCGGGTTCAATTGTAACTACCATTCCGGCCTTCAGCTTCTGTTCCTGTTTCTTACCCAGCCTCGGCCCCTCATGAATCTCGATTCCAACCCCATGCCCGGTGGAGTGCGTAAACCACTCCGCCAGCCCCGCACCCTCCAGAACCCCGCGAGCGGCCTGGTCCACAGCCTGCGCCGTCACACCCGCCTTCACCGCGGCAACACCCGCCTCCTGCGCCGCCAGCACCGCCTCATACGCCTCGCGCTCACCCGCTTTCGCCCGGCCCATGTGAACGGTCCTGGTCATATCGGAGCAGTACCCATTCAGCACCACGCCAAAGTCCATCGTCACAAAGCCGCGCTTCGGAATCTTCGCTGTCGTAGCCCGTCCATGCGGCAGCGCGGACCGTTCCCCGCCCGCAATGATCGTCTCAAAGCTCATCCTCTCCGCACCGTTCAGCCTGGCCATGTACTCCAGCGCCATTGCGACCTCCATCTCGGTCGCCCCAGCCACCACATGCTCCAGGCACTCATCGAACAGCCTGCATCCCAGTGCCGCGGCCTCCCGCATCCGGTCGATCTCGTCCTCGTCCTTGATCTCGCGCAGCTTCGCAATCAAAGGACCCACAGCCACAAAAAAACTCTTGCGCAGCTTCGCCGGCAACGCCGCCTTCAGCCCATCGAGCGCCGCCACTGTAGTCTGCGTCTCGTCGAACCCGCAGCTCAAAATTCCCTCAGCCACCGCCCACGCACAAGCCGTAGGGACCACCGGCTGATCCGCAATCACGACCTTCAGCCCGTCGACCTCTGCCGCCGCCTGCGCCGTATAGCGCCCGTCCGTAAACAGCGTCCCCCGCCCGCCCCGCATGACAATCACGGCATTGGAGCCGGTAAATCCTGAAAGGTAGCGAACATCCGCAAGGTTCGTCACCAGCAAGGCCTCTGCACCGCTCTTCGCAATCGCAGCCGCCAACTTCCTCTTCCGTGCCGTAGGTATCATCGACCCCCATCTTACCGGACTTGCCCTCCCGCCCGCAGAGGACCAGAACCCGCCCAACCCGGTATCATGAACTATGCCAGTCGTTTCCCCGGCCTCGCGTTCCCAATCCGCTCCCACCCGCCACACCCGCCGCAACTTCCTCCTCGGCTCCGCAGCCGCGGCAGCCGGCGTCGCCCTCTACTCCGGCGAATTCGCCCGCCACCACATCGACGTCACCCAACGCACCTTTGCCATCCGCAACCTGCCCCCCGCCTTCAACGGCTTCCGCTTCGTCCAGATCAGCGATATTCACCTTGAAGAGTTTACTGAAGAGTTCTTCCTCACCCAGGTGGTCAAACGCGTCAACGCCCTCGCCCCGGACCTCGTCCTCATCACCGGCGACTACGTCACCAACGGCATCCAGTCCACGCGCGTCTCCCTCGCCGCCGCCGGCCGCTGCGGAGCCCTGCTCAATGCACTCGATTGCCCCCAGCGCTTCGGCATCCTCGGCAACCACGACGCCGTTCTCGACCCCTTCGTCGTCCGCGACCACCTGCAGAACAACGGAATCCCGCTCCTCGTCAACCAGTTCACCCGCATCGAACGCGGCGGTCAGCACCTCTGGCTCGGCGGCCTGGACGACATCCTCAGCGGCCATCCAAATCTCGATCTCGTCATGCCCCCCAGCCCGGACGCCCCCGTCATCGTCATGGCCCACGAGCCCGACTACGTCGATGCCATCGTCAAACATCCCCGCGGCAAGCTCGTAGACCTGGTCCTCTCCGGCCACACCCACGGTGGACAGATCCGTCTCCCCGGCCTCCGCCCCTTCAAAGCCGCACTTCCAACCATGGGAGAGATCTACACGGAAGGCCACTATAACTTCGGCCCTATGCAGCTCTACGTCAACCGCGGTCTGGGCACAGTAGGCCTTCCCTTCCGCCTTAACTGCCCGCCGGAGATCACAGTAGCCACCCTCCGCCCCGCCTGACCGCACTTAAAATAAAGTGCGTGCCATAGTGCGAATAAGTCATCTGGAATGAAGACTTTGCAAGCTAATTTGAATGGGGGTGGGACCCTAGCGAGCCCGGCCCACAGGCTTCTTTTCCTTAGGCATTACGCTCACCGGCCCAGGCTCGCGCACGCCGCTCTTCTCCACCATCCAGGCATCCAGCAGGCTACGCTTGAAGCGCCAGCGGTTCCCCAGCTTGAACGCCGGGATCAGCCCCTCGCTCGCATAACGGTAAAGCGTATCGCCGCTGATCCCCAGATAGTCCGACGCCTGCCGGATATCCATCACCTCACGCAGCATCGTATGGACAGCACTTGCCATCGCCAAATCCCTCACACGCCCCGCTCACGGCTGGTTGCGTACCCCCTTTGTACTCACTCCGAGCCCCCCGCACAATATCTAATCTAGGCACTTGGCAACTTCGTCACCCCCCACAAAGATTACGGCCGCCACCACCCCGACCGAACCTCCTGCCCCGCCACAAACTCCGTAGGCTCCCCCGGCCCCGGTGAAAACAGCGTAATTCCCTGCTCATCCGCCAGCTTCGTCACCTCTTCAATCGGCTCCCGCCACCCATGCAGCGCCAGGTTGAACAGACCCCAGTGGATCGGCATCAGCACCCCGCCCCCCAGCTCCTCAAACGCCTTCACCGCCCCCTCCGACCCCAGGTGGATCGTCTTCCAAAGCTCATTGAACGCCCCAACCTCCAGCATTGTCAGGTCGAAGGGCCCGTAAGCCTTCTGGATCGCCGGAAACCCGTCCCACTCGCCCGAGTCCGCACCGTAATAAACCCTATGCTTCGCACCCCCAAACACAAAAGCCGCCCACAGCGTCTCAAACCGATTCGTCAAGCTGCGCCCGGAGAAATGCCGGGAAGGCACAGAAGTCACCGTAGCCTCCGCCCCGTTCACCCCCTTGACCACCAAACTCTCCGTCCAATCCAGCTCGGTGATCCGGTCCGCCCGCACCCCAAACTTCCGCAAATCCGCCCCCACCCCCAGCGAAGTAATCCACCGCATCTCCGGCCGCATCGCAGCCAGCGCCTTCACCGTACCCGCCCCCAGGTGGTCATAATGATCATGCGAGATCACCACCGCATCGATCGCCGGCAGCTCTTCCAGCGGAATCGTTGGCGCAAAAAATCTCTTCGGCCCAAACCACTGCACCGGAGCCGCACGCAGATCCCAAACCGGGTCCGTCAGCAGCTTCACTCCGTCAATCTCCACCAGCGTCGACGAGTGCCCAAACCAAGTCACCCTCAGCCCACTCTCCGGCTCCGCACCATACACCTGCGCATCCGTCCGAAACGGCCCCAGCCCACCCTTAGGCTCCGTCTCCGCCTTGTTCGTCACATACATCGGCAGCAGTTTCAACATCAACGACAGGTCACCTACCGAAGTCGGCACCACATTCTCAAACTTCTTCCCACTCTTCTTCGCCCGTTCCAACGTCCGCATGCTGATTGGATGCACCTCTCCCTGAAACTACTCGCGTACCGCCTTGAACCCCTTGGCCTCCAGGTCATGCTGCACGCTATCCGGCCCCGCCAGGTGCGCCGCCCCAATCGCCACAAACGCCACCCCCGGCTTGTCGCTCTTCAGCAGCGTAGCCAGTTCATCCGCAAAGCGAGCATTCCGTTCCACCACCAGCTTCTTGTAAAGCTCCGGATACTTCGCCCGAAACTCCCCATTTTCCATCTCGCCGATCTTGTCCACGTCCCCCCGCTCCCAAGACCCGATGATCTCCTCCATCTGCGCCCCGCTCTTCGGCAGATCGATCAGCTCCTGGTGCAGCAGCGCCACCTGTTCGGGGACCGGAAAATCCGCAAAGTAATGCAGTTGCTGATCCGCCGTTTCAAATCCCACAATCTTCTTCGAGCTGTCCTTAGCATCCCCCGTCAGCTTCACATCCACACCGCTCGCCGGATCATATCCAGCCTTCAACATCGGCAGCACGGACAGCGTCATGTAGGCGAGCCAAGGCTTCATCGGCTCCATCGCCACCTCACCCGGGAACCCCATCCCCTTCACCGCCGCATCCAGCAACGCCACATCTTCCTTTGAGATCACGGTCGAAAGCGGATGATCCTTATCCATCCCCAGTTCCATCACCAGCGGCTGCATGGAAGCCGGATCGTCCACCTTCGCGACCTCAACATAAAGCGTATCGCTCTTCTTGAACGCCTCCGCCACCTTCGGCGTCTGCCACACCACCCCCGGCTTCATCACATGCACGGTCCCAAACAGATACACCGTCTCATGCTCCCCCTGCACCTTCCACATCGCAGGATTAGCCTTCACCGCAGCCGGCGCAACCACCGCCGGAGCAGCCGCAGGTGCAGCACTCGGCGCAACCTGCGCCCCCACCTGACCTGCCACCAGAACCAGACCCGCACACACAAAACCCTTGAACATCAAATCTCCAATCGCTCTCAATAGTGCTGTAGCTGCTTTGACTACGGCAGGTAATAAAAAGGGTTAGGCAGCTTCACGCTGATCTCGGCCCTCGGCTCCCCGTTCAGATCGCTCCACTGATCCCCCACACTCATCACAATCCGGTATCCCGCTGCCACAATCTTCCCACGCTCCGCAGCCTTATACGCCACCGTCGGCATGCCTTTCTCCTCAGCATTCCGCAGCACCAGCCCGGCCCACCCGCTGTACCCGACAGCCTTCAGATTCCTCTCCGTAGCCGCCCTCTGCTCCTCCGGCCGCCCCGTCAGGAAGAACACCGCGACCCCCTTAGCCCTGGCCTCCTCAAACACCTGCATCATCCCCGGAACCGCCACTGCGGCCTCCGGCGTGACCACCCACCCATTGAACATCTCCGGGATATACCCAAAGTCCTCCCGCTTCATCTCGCAGTAGCTTGAAAGCGTCGTCTCGTCGATATCCAGCACCAGCGCCAGCTTCTCTCCAGCCTTATGCCCCTGCACCGCCATATCCAGTGCACCCTTCGCCCGCATAGCCTGCGCCTGCACATCGCTCCAGTAACACCCGCCGTTCCCGACACAATCCCCATAGTCCTTCAGCCGGTAGCGAGCCACCCCGAAGTTCTCCAGCGGCTCCGCAGCCACCAGCACACTCGGATCGACCGCACCACCCTCAGCCGTCTTCCTCGCCGCCTCCACAGAGGGCCGAGCCACCTCCACCGGATGAAACGTCTGCCCCGGAGCCAGCGGCACCGGCAGCTTCTTCGCCACCGGGCAGGCAGGAGGCCCCGCCGACTCCTGCCCCCACATCCCACCCACGAAGACCAGCACTACCGCCGCAAAGCTAAGACTTCGTCGCACTCGCCTCATCCGCGTAGAACTCTCCAATCTCTTTCTCGTACTTCTTCTCGATCACCCGCCGCTTCATCTTCATACTAGGCGTCATCTCGCCGTCTTCCACGGACCACTCATCTCCCACAACGGCAATCCGCTTCATCGTCTCATACGGCGGAAGCTCCTTATTCACTGCGTCCACGATCCGCTGGTACTCCGCCACGACCTTCTTATCCTTGACCAGCTCCTTGCGATCCGTTGTCCCAACCCCCTGCGACTGCGCCCACTTCTCCAGCGCCTGGAAGTTCGGCGAGATCAACACACATGCAAACTTGTGCTTATCCCCCACCATCGCCGCCTGCCCTACCAGCGTGTTCGCCTTCAGCTTGTTCTCCACCGGCTGCGGCGCAATCAGCTTGCCGCCACTGGTCTTCAGCAGCTCTTTCTTGCGGTCCGTGATCGAAAGATACCCGTTCTCCAGCTTGCCGATATCGCCCGTCTTGAACCAGCCATCCTCGGTAAACGCCTCGGCGGTCTCCTTCTCCTTTTGCCAGTAGCCCTTGAAGATCGAAGGCCCCTTCACCTCCAACTCGCCATCCGCCGCAAACCGCACCTCAACGTTCTTCAGCACCGGCCCAACCGTCCCAATGCTATGGGTCTGCGGATAGTTCAACGCAATCACCGGCGAGGTCTCCGTCAACCCATACCCCTCAAAGATCCGAATCCCCACATCCGCAAACCAACCCGCCGTATCCATCCCCAGCGGTGCACCGCCTGAAACAAATGTATGCGCACACCCGCCAAATGCCTCGCGGATCTTCGAGTACACCAGCTTGTCCGCAATCTTCCACGCCAGCCCGCTCGGCGTCTTGCCTTCGAGCACCTCCGGCCGATGCTTCTCGCCCGTCTTGATCGCCCACTGAAGAATCCCCTTCTTCACAGGCGAGTGCGCACTCTTGCCCTCCACCGCCTGCCGAATCTTCTCGTACACCCGCGGCACACCCACAAAGATCGTCGGCTTGGTCGCCTTCATCGCCGCCGCCATCAGATCGAACTTCGTGCAATAAGCAATCCGCGCCCCATGGCACATCATCGCGTAGTCCAGATGGCGAGCCGTCACATGCGAAAGCGGCAGAAACGAGATCGAAGAGTCCGTGTCATGAAATCCGAAAGGATCGGTCGAAAGATTCAGATTGCACGCAATATTCCCATGCGTCAGACGAACACCCTTCGGCTCACCCGTCGTCCCGGACGTGTAGATGAGCGTCGCCAGATCGTCGCCCGTCACCTCCCGTGCCGCAGCATCAAAGCTCGCATCCGCCACCTGCAACCCAGCTGCCGCCTCCATGATCTTGGCA
This sequence comes from Granulicella tundricola MP5ACTX9, assembly GCF_000178975.2. Taxonomy (NCBI): domain Bacteria; kingdom Pseudomonadati; phylum Acidobacteriota; class Terriglobia; order Terriglobales; family Acidobacteriaceae; genus Granulicella; species Granulicella tundricola. The sequence goes on from NC_015064.1 coordinate 2,230,595, forward strand.
AAGCTCTCCGCATCAGGAAACTCGCCCTGATCCATCACCACCACACGCTCCAGCGCCGGCAACTCCCCCGCCCCCGCCAGCTTCTCGTACTGCTCCTTGGTCGAGAACACCGCCACCTTCGACCCCGAATCCCGCAGCGAATACCCCAACTGCTCCGGCGTCAGCGTCCCATACAGCGGCACATCCACAGCACCCAGCGCAAAGCACGCAAAGTCCGTCACCGCCCACTCCCAGCGATTCTCACTCAGCAGCGCGACCCGGTCGCCCTTCACCACACCCCAGGACTTCAACGCCGCCGCCAGCGCCCGGATCTTCCCATAAAGCTCGGCAGAAGTAATCGGCTTCCAGCTCCCGTCGACGTCCTGCCACAGCATCGCCTGCTTGCTTCCCCGGCTCGTCACCTTTGCCATCACGTCATTCAGCGTCTTCAGATCAAACATCGTTAGTCAGCCTCTCGGGGCAGGATCACCCAATCCCGCCACTCTACTGAAACCCACCCGCAAAGTAAAAGCCCCCGCCCCAGGAAGGGACGGGGGCTTATGAACAGGCTGTTACACCTGAGGCTTCGGGCTCAACCGCACGAACTTCCCGGCAGTCGCCTCCCAGTCAGCGAGCATCGCCTGTGCCAACCCGCTTGCAGCAGTCGCCGCATGCGTCTCAACCAGCGTCCGCAGCGCAGCCTGGCTCTCAAGCTCGACCGCACCGTACCCATCCGCAGTCACAAACTCCGGGTGGAACCGTCCATCGCTCACAAAGCTGCCGTCCTCGTCGTAGACCCAGGCCAGGCCGCCCGTCATGCCCGCAGCAAAGTTGATCCCGGCCCGCCCCAGCACCACGACCTCCCCGCCCGTCATGTACTCGCAGCCATGATCGCCAACGCCTTCAATGACAGCCGTCACACCCGAGTTCCGCACCGCGAACCGCTCACCGCCGCGCCCCGCAGCGAACAGCTTCCCGCCCGTAGCCCCATACAGAGCCACGTTGCCCAGAATCACATGCTGCCCACTGTTCCGCGCCGCATTCCCCCGAGCCTTGATCACAACCTCGCCGCCTGACAAACCCTTGCCGACAAAGTCATTCGCCTGCCCATCCAGCTCAAGCACCATGCCCTCAACCAGGAACGCGCCAAACGACTGCCCGGCAGTCCCATGCAGCTTCAGCGACACATCCACAGGCGTCTCAGCCTGCGCCCTCAGCAGTGCAATCTCACCTGCCAGCCGAGCGCCAACAGCACGATCGCAGTTCGCGATCTGAGCCTCAACCGAGTAAGCCTTACCCTCCGCAATCGCAGCGAGCGCAGGCGCAACCCAGCTCTCATCGAGCGGCGGCCCATCCACCGGCTGGTTATTTCTCACGCCCGTCCAGCTCCGCGTAGCCTGTGGCGCAAACGCCAGCATCTCCTCAAGGTCCAGGCTCCCGTCGAACCGCACCTGCTCCAGCAGATCCGTCCGCCCAATCGCCTCTTCAATCGACCGCAGCCCATAGTGCGCCAGCAGCTTGCGCAGATCGTCCGCAAGCTCCTCAAAGAAGCTCACAATATGCTCCGGCTTGCCACGGAACTTCGCCCGCAACTCCGGCTTCTGCGTCGCAATGCCCGTCGGACACGTATTCAAGTGGCACTGCCGAGCCATATCGCAGCCGATCGCCACCAGCACCGCCGTCCCGAACGCATACTCATCCGCGCCCAGCAACGCAGCCACCAGCACATCGCGCGCCGTTGCCAGCCCGCCGTCCGTACGCAGCTTCACCCGCCCGCGCATATCGTTCTGGATCAGCACCTGCTGCGCCTCGGCCAGCCCAAGCTCCCACGGATTGCCCGCGTACTTGATGCTTGAAAGCGCCGCAGCCCCCGTACCGCCCGTGTTCCCGGCGATCACGATAAAGTCCGCATAAGCCTTTGCCACACCCGCCGCCACAGTGCCAACGCCACGGCTCGAAACCAGCTTCACCCCGACCGCAGCCTTTGGATTCACCCGCTTCAGGTCATAGATCAACTGCGCCAGATCCTCGATCGAATAAATATCGTGATGCGGCGGAGGCGAGATCAGCGAAACCCCCGGCTGCGCGTGACGCAACCGGGCAATCAGCCCGCTGACCTTATGCCCCGGAAGCTGGCCGCCCTCACCCGGCTTCGCACCCTGCGCCACCTTGATCTCAATCTCATCCGCATGCGCCAGGTAAGCCGCCGTCACGCCAAAGCGCCCCGAAGCCACCTGCTTGATGCGGTTATTCTTCAGCAGCGGAGTTTCAGTCGCAGCAGCAACGGAAACCCGTTCCGCCACGGCCGTTCCGCCCTGCCCCTGTGCAGCGCCGCTCGTAGGCACTGGCACGGCTGCCTCAACCCGATACACCTCCGGGTCCTCGCCGCCTTCACCGGTATTCGAGCGCCCGCCCAGCGTATTCATCGCAATCGTGATGCACTGATGCGCCTCCGGGCTCAAGCTCCCCAGCGACATCGCACTCGCCACAAACCGCTTGTATAGGCTCGTGCTCGGCTCAACCTCATCGACTGAAATCTCCGGCCCGATCGGCTTGATCGCCAGCAGATCCCGCAGCACCGCAGGCTCCCGAGCCAGCAGGTCATCCGTATAAATCTTGAACGCCGCATGAGCATCCGCAGGCTTCACACCGGCCCGCGTGCTCCCCACAACAGTCTGCAAAGCCTTCACATTCGGAGGCATCCACGCATGAGGTTCGGAGGTATCGGACTTCCTGAACCGCACCCATCCATAATCCGGCAAATCCTCAGCAGCAGGCGCAACCGTCTCTGGCAGCCAACCCACACGCAACTGACGATCCAGTTCCTCAAATCCAATCCCCGAAAGCGGCGCAGGCGTACCCGGGAAGCAATGCTCCACCACGCTCTGATGCAGCCCCAGGATGTCGAACAGATGTGCCCCCCGGTAGCTATCCACCACCGAGATCCCCATCTTCGACATGATCTTCGCCAGCCCCGCGTCGAACGACTTCAGCATCTTCCGCTCCGCCGCCGCAGCTTCCGGCGCACCAAAGCTCTTCGCCGTCTCCAGCGCCAGCCAAGGACAAACCGCACCCGCGCCATACCCAATCAGAATCGCCGCATGATGGATATCCCGCACGTCGCCGGCCTCAACCGCAAGCCCGGCCAGCGTCCGCAGCCCCGCAGCCACCAGCGCCTGGTGCACAGCACCGGTAGCCATAGCCATCGGCACCGGAATCTTCACATCCGAACCGTTCTCCGCAGCATGAGCAGACCGGTCCGAGAGCAAAAGAATCTTCGCCCCATTCCGCACCAGCTCGATCGCCTGCTGACAAACCGCATCCAGCGCCTGCAGCAACGTCAGCTCAGGCGAGAACACGCAAGCCAGCTCCGCCACCGGCAGCTCTTCATTGTGCGGATGCTTCCCATCCCGCAGCGCGTCGATCTGCTCCAGCGCCAGAAACGGTGAAGGCAGCGAAACACCATGCAGCGGCGCATTCTTATCCAGCATGTGCGACCACGGCCCAAGCCGCGTATGCAGGCTCACCACCACCGCCTCACGCAGCGGATCGATCGCCGGATTCGTTACCTGCGCAAACCTCTGCCGGAAGAACGCATACACCGGCCGCGGCGAACGCGCCAGAAACGCCAGCGGCGTGTCGTCGCCCATGGACCAAACCGAGTCCTTACCATCCGCAGCCATCGGCTGCAGAATCATCTTCACGTCCTCGCGCGTATACCCAAACCCGCGCTGCAGCGGCTTCAACGTCTCCGCCGTCAGGCACACATCGGACAGCTCCGGCTCAAACGAGATCGGATCGATCAGTTGCGCATACGTCGTCGCCTCGGAGTCGAAGATCTGCAGCAGCTCATCGTTCTCATAAAGCTTGTGGTCGATCAGATCCACCACCAGCATCTGCCCCGGACCCAGCCGCCCGCTATGCACGGTCTTCTCCGGATCGAGATCCACCAGCCCAGCCTCAGACCCCGCGACCACCAGCCCCTCGTCCGTCACCGCAAACCGGCAAGGCCGCAGCCCATTCCGGTCCAGCGCCGCACCCACCACACGCCCATCACTGAACGCAATCGCAGCCGGCCCATCCCACGGCTCAATGCAGTCGGAGTGATAGCTCAGGAACGTCGAAAACCGCCGTGGATCGACAGCCGGCGGCAGCAGCACACGCACAGCCTCGGAGATCGTCCGCCCATTCTTCGCCACCAGTTCCACAGCCTCATCCAGGCTCGTGGAATCCGTGCCGCCCTTCGTCAACACCGGCTTGCACTCCACCGGCAGCGTCGCATCCCGAGCCGCCATGCGGGAACGATTGCCCCAAACAGTATTGATCTCGCCGTTATGCGCCAGCATCCGCGCAGGCTGCGCCCTGTCCCACGTCGGCGTCGTATTCGTCGCATAACGCTGGTGAAAGATCGTGAACGGAGTGACATACTCTTCAGACTTCAGATCCGGATAGAACTCCGGCATCAACGTCCCGGAGCACATCGCCTTATACACAATCGTCTGCGTAGACAGCGAGCACACATACCCCGTCACCTCGTCGTTCTCCTGCGCCCTCTCAAACTGCTTGCGCGAAAGATAAAGCCGACGCTCCATGCTGTCCGCAGCCCTGGGCGGAACCGAGTCCTTCCCCAGCGCATCCACCACCAGCACCTGACGGATCTTCGGCATCGCATTCAGCGCAATCGAGCCCAGCACCTCCGTCGCAATCGGCACATCGCGCCAACAAAGAATATGCAGATCATGGGAAGCCAGGCAGCGCTCCAGCACAGCCTCAGCATTCGTCTCGTCATTGGGAATAAACATCACGCCCACACCCAGCAGGCGCTCCGCCGCAAGCTCCACGCCCGCCGCCTTCAGCAGCATCGCACGCGGCACCGCGGTCATCAGCCCCACGCCATCGCTGCTCTTGCCATCGGCCGCAGTCGCCCCACGGTGCGCCAGCCTGGCCAGCGCAGTCAGCGCCTGTTTCAGAATCGTATGAGAGGCAACACCATCGATCGTCGCAACAAAACCCACACCGCACGAGTCAATATCGAAACGTGAATCCAGCAGTGAAGCCGCACCAGCGGCAATCTTGCCCATCTCGCCAACCTGGCGAGCCGCATTTACCTGAAACTGTCCCATAACTCACTATACTCGGACACACATCCACTCGGGAGTGTGCCTCGCCTTCCTGAATTGGCTTCTCCGTCCAACCGCACAGGACGAGAACGCTTGACATAACGGTTATGTATATTTATACATAAGAATGTATTTTTATTCACTAACTGATTTTGGAGCAGCCACCAACCGGGTGCCCCATGTCTCGCTTCTGAGACATGGGTTTCCACCAATCCTCAAAAGCAAGAACCCATGAAACAACAACGCCACAATGCAATCCGCCAGATCCTCGATCGCACTGCCATTGCGAATCAAGACGATCTGCGCCGCGCTTTAGCCGCACAAGGCCACAACGTCACGCAGGCGACACTCTCCCGCGACGTCCGCGAGCTCAAGCTCTCCAAAGGTCCGAACGGCTACTCCATCGCATCGAATGCAGCAGAAGACGCCGACGAAGGTCCCGGCATCCGCGAGGTCATGAAGGGCTTCGGCCTTGAAGTCCGCCAGGCTCTCAACCAGCTCGTCGTCATCGCCGTCACCGGCGGAGCCCAGCCCATCGCGGCCGGAGTCGACTACGAAGACTGGCCTGAAGTCGTCGGCACCATCGCCGGCGATGACACTGTGTTAATCATCTGCCCTGACGATAAGCAGGCGAAGACTCTCAAGAAAAGGATTGAAAGCTACCTTGGCTGAACAGAACACATCTCCGCTAAGCACAATCCGCACCGCGGTCGCCGGAGTAGGCGGCTATGCCGGAGGAGAGCTCGCACGCCTGCTCCTGAACCACCCGCGCCTCGCACAGTCGAAGCCACTCTTCCTCGGCCGCGTAGCAGACGACTCCTCCGCAGGCTCCGTGCCGCTTGAATCCCTGCACCCGCAGCTTGCCCTCGGCGCAGGCCAGACCCTCCCGCCCGTCCGCGCCTTTGACTGGAAGCTCGTAGAAGACATGGGCATCGAGGCCGTCTTCCTCGCACTTCCCCACGAGACCTCGCGCGAGTGGGCCCCGCAGTGGCTCGAGCGCGGCATCAAGGTCATTGACCTCAGCGGCGCATGGCGCTTGCAGCACGAGGTCAACCGCAAGGTCTACAAGCTCACCGACGAGAACCCCGCGCTAGCCGCATCACTCCAGGCAGAAGCAGTCTTCGGCGCGCCAGAGTTGCATCGCAAAGAGATCGCCACCGCACGCCTCGTCGCGAACCCCGGCTGCTACTCCACCTCCATCATCCTCGCGCTCTACCCGCTCATCCAGGCCGGTATCCTCGATCTCGATCACGGCATCATCTCAGACTCCAAGAGCGGCATCAGCGGCGCAGGCAAGGCCGCAACGGCCAAGACGCACTTCATGTATGGCGCGGATAATCTCTCCGCATACAACGTCTTCGGCCACCGTCACACCGGTGAACTGCTCGAGCAACTTGGCATCACCACGGCGCAGATCCAGTTCACCCCGCACCTGCTCCCCATTCCGCGCGGTATCCTCTCCACCATCTACGCGCGTCTCGGCAGCAGCACAGACCCCGCGCAGATCCAGCAGATCTACAACGCCTTCTACGCGACCAGCCCCATGGTCCGCGTTCATCAAACCCCGGCCCTGCCGCAGATTCAGCACATCGTGAAAACGAACTACTGCGACATCGGCTTCGAACTCGCACCGGACGGCAAACGCCTCGTTATCGTCAGTTGTCTTGATAACCTGTTGAAGGGTGCCTCCGGTCAGGCGGTACAAAATTTGAACATCATGTGTGGTTGGAACGAAGAGGAGGGTCTGCTATGAAGTTCGTCGTCAAACTCGGAGGCGCAGCCCTTGAAGATCCCAAGCTCCTGCATCTCGCAGGCAAAGCTCTCAAAGACCTCGTAGAAGATGGTCACCAGGTCGCCGTAGTCCACGGCGGCGGAGTGCAACTCACCAGGACCCTCGCCCAGATGGGCAAGGTTTCGGAGTTCGTCTCAGGCCTCCGCGTCACGGATGCGGAAACCCGCGACGCCGCTCTCATGGTTCTCGCCGGCCGCGTCAACAAATCGCTCGTCGCCGCGCTCGGCCAGCACGGCCAGTCCGCAGTCGGCCTCTCCGGCGGCGACGGCCATGTCTTCCGCGCACGCAAGAAGATCACCACCCCGGACCTCGGCTTCGTAGGTGAGATCGCCTCCACGGACCCACGCTGGCTTGACGCCATCTGGAAGATGGGCGCGATCCCCGTCATCTCCTCCATCGCCCTCGGCTTTGACGGCGAGTACTACAACATCAACGCAGATGAGATGGCCTCCGCCTGCGCCATCGCCACCAAGGCGGACGCCCTCGTCTTCCTCACCGACGTCCCCGGAGTCAAGGGCGCGGACGGCCAGGTCATGCGCTGGCTCACCCTCAAGGAAGTTCCCACCCTTGAAAAGTCCGCCGTCATCTCCGGCGGCATGTTGCCCAAGCTCGCAGCCTGCAAAGCTGCACTCACGCACGGGGTCAAACGTGTTCGCATTCTTCCCGCTGAGGCCGCGGCTTCCCTGCCCGACCTCATCTCATCCCGCATCAACGAAGGCACGGAGGTGATGGTCGCATGAGGCTTCAATCCATCCAGGCAGCAGAAAAAAAGCTCGTCCTCAACACCTACGAGCGTTACCCCATCCTCTTCACCAGCGGACACGGCGTCTTCCTCACCGATGAGAACGGAGTCGATTACCTCGACCTCCTCAGCGGCATCGGCGTCAGCGCCCTGGGCTACGGCCACCCCACCATTGAGCGTGCCATAGCCGAGCAGTCGAAGAAGCTCCTCCACACCTCCAACCTCTTCTTCACCGAGCACACCGCAGACCTCGCCCTCCGCCTCACCGAGATCTCCGGCCTCGACCGCGTCTTCTTCTGCAACTCCGGCACAGAGGCCTGGGAGGCCGCACTCAAGATCGCCCGCGCCCATTCAGACAAATCCGGCACCGGCAAGAAGTTCCTCGCACTCGAGCACAGCTTCCACGGCCGCACCATCGGCTCCGTAGCCACCACTCACAAGCTCGCCTACCGCACCCCCTTCGCGCCCGTCATGCCTGACGTAGAGTTCGTCAAGTTCAACGACGTAGAAGACCTCCGCGCCAAGTTCAACAACGAAGTCTGCGGCATCCTCATCGAAGCCATCCAGGGCGAAGGCGGCATCCACCCCGTCACGCAGGAGTTCTTCGCAGCCGCACGTGAGCTCGCCGATTCCACCGGAGCCCTCCTCATCGCGGACGAGATCCAGTGCGGCTTCGGACGCACCGGCAAATGGTTTGGCTACCAGCACTTCGGCATCCTCCCAGACGTCGTCACCCTCGCCAAGCCCCTGGCCGGCGGCCTCCCCATCGGAGCCATGCTCTGCACGGAGCGCGTCTCGCAATCCATCACACCCGGCATGCATGGCACCACCTTCGGCGGCGGTCCCTTGGCCACCGGAGTCGCCATCGCCGTCATAGACGAGATCAAGCACAGCAATCTCCTCGCCCACATTGAAGAAGTCGGAGCCTACTTCAAGTCCGCCCTCCAGGCCCTGGCAAAGAAGCACCCACAGATCGTAGAAGTCCGCGGCAAAGGCCTCATGATCGGTGCCGAGCTCGACTCCCCCGACCTGGCCAAGTCGGTCGCCTCGGAGATGCTCGCGCGCCACATCATCATCAATCGCACCAGCGAGGTCGTCCTGCGCTTCCTCCCCCCGTACATCCTCGAAAAATCCCACGTCGATCAGGCCATCGCCGCCCTCGACGCCATCCTCACCCAGCACGCTGAACAGTCACAACCCATCGCCTCTGGAGAACACGCAAATGGCTAGCAAGCCGCTCATCCTGAACCCAAAATCGGAGTCCACACCAGTGACCCTTGGCATCCAGTCCGACACCGCATTCAACGAAGCCACCAAGCGCCTCAACGGCCGCGACCTCTGCTCCATCTCAGACCTCACCGTCTCCGAGATGGCCGCCATCATGGAGCTCGGCCACACCGTCAAGGAGAGCCCGGAAGACTTCCGCCATGCCCTCGACGCCAAGCAGATGGTCCTCTTCTTTGAGAAGGCCTCGCTCCGCACGCGCCTCACCTTTGAAGCCGCCATCAATACCCTCGGCGGCAACGCCGTCTTCGTCGACCAGACTCAATCCCCCCTCGGTGAGCGTGAGTCCATCCCCGACATGGCCCACAACATCGAGCGCTGGATGTCTCTCATCGTCCTCCGCACCTACTCCCACGACACCATCACCGAGTTCGCCGCCTGCTCCAAAGTCCCCGTCATCAACGCCCTCTCGGACCTCGAGCACCCCTGCCAGGCCATCGCTGATTTCCTCACCATCGAAGAGCGTTTCGGCTCCGCGCAAGGCCTCCACTTCGCATACGTAGGCGACGGCAACAACGTCTGCCACTCCCTCATGCTCACCGCCGCGCAGCTCGGCGCGAACTGCTACGTCGCCACTCCCAAGGGCTTCGTCCCCAAGCTCGACATCATCCACAAGGCCATTGAAATCTCCGAGCAGACCGGCGGCTCCATCACCCTCCTCAACGACCCCATCAAGGCCGTCACCGGAGCCGACGCCGTCTACACCGACGTCTGCACCTCCATGGGTTTCGAGCACGAAGCCACCAAGCGCGCCCCCATCTTCAAGCCCTACCAGGTCAACGAGCAGCTCATGTCGCACGCCCAGCCCCACGCCGTCTTCATGCACTGCCTTCCCGCTCACCGCAACGCAGAGGTCACGGACGCAGTCCTCGACGGCCCCCAGTCGGTCGTCTTCGACCAGGCCGAAAACCGCCTCCATGCCCAGAAGGCCCTCCTCCTCATGCTCCTCGGCGGAGGCAAGCGCCTCCAAAGCAGCCGCGAGCGCAACCAGCAAGGCCGCCGCCGCCCCTAGTCTCACCGACCATCTGGGTGCCCCACGTCCCGCCTCTGGGACGTGGGTTTACGAAGCTCCACCGATCTCAAAGGCACACATCAAATGTCCGTAATCCTCGAATCCCTCCCCCTAGGCCAAAAGGTCGGCATAGCTTTCTCCGGCGGCCTCGACACCTCCGCCGCCCTCCACTGGATGAAGCAAAAGGGCGCATTACCGTACGCCTATACAGCGAACTTGGGACAACCCGACGAAGCCGACTACGAAGAAATCCCCCGCAAGGCCCTCGAGTACGGAGCCGAAAAAGCCCGCCTCATCGACTGCCGTCTGCCCCTCGTCCGCGAAGGCATCGCCGCTCTCCAGTCCGGCGCCTTCCACATCACCACCGCCGGCGTCACCTACTTCAACACCACCCCCATCGGCCGTGCTGTTACCGGGACAATGTTGGTCACGGCAATGAAGGAAGACGACGTCAACATCTGGGGCGACGGCAGCACCTTCAAGGGCAACGACATCGAGCGCTTCTACCGCTACGGTCTCCTCGTCAACCCCAACCTCAAGGTCTACAAGCCCTGGCTCGACGCCACCTTCATCGACGAGCTCGGCGGCCGCGCCGAGATGTCCGCCTTCATGCAGGCCTCCGGCTTCGCCTACAAGATGTCGTCGGAGAAGGCCTACTCCACCGACTCCAACATCCTCGGCGCAACCCACGAAGCCAAAGACCTCGAACTCCTCAGCACCTCGATGAAAATCGTAGCCCCCATCATGGGCACGCCTTTTTGGAACGAAGAAGTAGCAATCAAAAAAGAAGAGATCACCATCCGCTTTGAAGAGGGCTTCCCCGTCTCCCTCAACGGACAGGACTACCCAGACCCCGTAGCCCTCCTTCTCGAAGCGAACGCCATCGGCGGCCGCCACGGCCTCGGCATGTCCGACCAGATCGAAAACCGCATCATCGAAGCCAAGTCCCGCGGCATCTACGAGTCCCCCGGCCTCGCCCTCCTCTTCATCGCCTACGAGCGCCTCATCACCGGCATCCACAATGAAGACACCATCGAGCAGTATCGCGACAACGGCCGCAAACTAGGCCGTCTGCTTTACCAGGGGCGTTGGTTTGATCCACAGGCCATCATGCTTCGCGAAGCCGCCCAACGCTGGGTCGCCAAGCCCGTCACCGGCTCCGTCACCCTCGAACTCCGCCGCGGCAACGACTACACCATCCTCGCCACCGACTCCCCCAACCTAACCTTCCATCCCGAACGCCTCTCCATGGAGAAGACCGAATCCACCTTCAGCCCCCGCGACCGCATCGGCCAGCTCACCATGCGCAACCTGGACATCACAGACACCCGCGCCAAGCTCCTCACCTACGCCCAAACCGGCCTCTTAACCCTAAGCAAAGGCAGCGAAATGCCCCACCTGACCAGCGGCAAGGAGAACGACTAGTCACCCTTCCACCATTGGGTCATTCAGAGCGAAGCGAAGAATCTCCGTAGTTGCTGTTGCATTTGCTTCTCTTGCTTGTCATCCCGTAGGGATCTGCATCCGTCGTTGCCGTTGCTTCTGGGGTAGGTCCGGGCTTCAGCCCGGACATCAACGTGTCCCAGAAATTAAACGAATCGAAGAGGTTCAATTGTCCGCACCATTCCGAGAGTCACTTTTATGGACGGGTATTGGTCTGGGAATCGCAACAGCCGCAGTAACGCTCGACGCCCAGACGCTGACTACGCTCTCTGTCAATCGTTTTCTAGCCACTCTCCAAATGATCGTATTGATACCTTCATTTCCTGGCCTCTTCGCCGCCGCACTAACAGGAAGTCTTGCCGCAGGTGCAGCAATCAACCTTCTCTTCTACTGGGTTTTAGGCGGACTATCCTCACTCATCTTCCGTAAAAAAGATCGTTCCAAGGCCTTATAAGGAAAGCATTCACATCATGTCTAACGAATCCCCCACCAAAATGTGGTCCGGCCGCTTCCGCGAGCCCCTCTATCCCGGCTTCGAATCCTGGCAAGCCTCCTTCCGCGTAGACGTCCGCCTCCTGCGCCACGAACTCGAAGCCTCCAAAGCCCACGCGAAGACCATCGCCGCAGCCGGCATCCTCACGCCCGAAGAGCTCGCCACCACGCTCGAAGGCCTCGACTCCATTCCCAAGCGCGGCGCCGAAGAGGCCACTAAGCTCACGAATATGGCCTTCTACGCCGAGATCATGAAGCAACGCATGCCCGGAATCGGCATGGTCCACAGTTCCTTGGGCTCCCTGCCGATGCTCTACCCCAACGCCGAGGATATCCACCACTACGTCGAGCTTCAGCTCAACGAACTCATCGGCACCCTCGCCCTAAAGCTCCACACCGGCCGCAGCCGCAACGAGCAGATCGCCACCGACATGCGCCTCTTCGTCCGCGAAGCAATCGACGAAGTCATCCAAGGCCTAAAAAACTGGTCCGTGGCCCTCATCACCCTCGCCGAGCAATCGGGCGAAACCGTCATGCCTAGCTACACCCATCTCCAGCGCGCCGAACCCGTCCTCATAGCGCACTGGCTATTGGCATACGTAGAAATGCTGGCCCGAGACATCTCCCGCTTTCAGGACGCCCGCAAACGCATGAACCTCTGCCCATTAGGCTCCGGAGCCATCGCCGGCGCGACCCTCGCGCTCGACCGCACCATCACCGCCCGCGAACTAGGCTTCGACGCCCCCACCCCCAACTCCATGGACGCCACCTCCGACCGTGACTTCATGCTCGACTTCACCCAGGCCTGCGCCACCCTCGGCCTCCACATCTCGCGCTTTGCGGAAGAGATCACCCTCCACGCCACCGCCGAGTTCGGCTTCATCGACCTCCCCGAAGCCTTCTCCACCGGCTCCAGCGCCATGCCCCAGAAGAAAAACCCCGACCTCACCGAACTCATCCGAGGCAAATCCGCCCGCCTCATCGGCTCCGCCACCACCTTGTCGGTCCTCATCAAGGGCCTCCCATTGGCCTACAACAAGGACCTCCAGGAGGGTCAGGAGCCCATCTTCGACGCAGCCGACACCGTTACCGGCATGCTCGCGCTGCTCCCCGCCTTCACCGCCGCCCTCAAGTTCAAACCCGCCCGCCTCAAGGAAGCCGCCGAGACCGGCTACCTCAACGCCATGGCCGGAGCCACCTACCTCTCGAACAAGGGCGTACCCTTCCGCAAGGCCCACGAGATCATCGGCAACGCCGTCCGCCTTGGCCTCGAATCCGGCCGCGAACTCAACGCCCTAACCCTCCCCGAGCTCCAAACCCTGAGCCCCGAGTTCGCGGAAGACTTCTACCAGGCCATAACTCTCGAAGCGACACTAGACTGCCACGACGTCATCGGAGGCACCGCCCGCCCTCGAGTTTCCGCCGCTCTCGTGACTGCAAAAGCACGTCTCGAAAAATAATTTCTTCAAAAATGGGCCAAACTCGCGTGTCAAGCCCCGCCAAAACGTTATGTTCATCATTCCAGAAGGGTTAACCCCTAAAAATAGTTGGCATATTCACTCTTGCAAAAGGAGTAAGATTTAACTAGAGGATTTCACTGGGAGGGCAGTGAAGAATGAAGCTCTAATCCCTTTGCTATGAAGACTTTGCACCATTTCGGCATCGAATATAAAGAGGTCTAGACTCAAGTCCAGACCTAACTTCATTGCTTTGAAGACTTTACCTACTTTCGGCAGGGGTGGGGGGTACCCCACAAAGGAAAGGAACCACCTAAACTGGCCACGCTTACCACTCCGATTGCGCCACTCAGCGACTCGACCTCCACCGGCTCCTCACGCCCCCGCGTAGGTGGCGCAACCGTCCGCGAGGCCAAACTCCAGGACGCGGTCAACATCTTCGAGCTCGTCAACTCCCTCTCCGGAGACGGCACCCTTCTTCGCCGCAACTACGCAGAGATCTGCGAGAACGTCCGCGACTTCCAGATCGCCGAATCCGAAGCTGGCGTCTTTCTCGGCTGCGGAGCCCTGCACCTCTACGGCCCCCACCTCGCCGAGGTCCGCTCCATCGTCGTCAAACCCGAAGCCAAAGGCCAGGGTGCCGGCGGCAAGCTCCTCCGCGCGCTTTTGGAAGAAGCCGAGTACCAGGGCGTCGTCAGCGTCTGCCTCTTCACCCGCATCCCCGACTTCTTCTTCCACTTCGGCTTCCGCGTCTCCGACCGCACCGCGCTCCCCGACAAGATCTACAAGGACTGCCAGACCTGCCCTCGCCTCTACGCTTGCGATGAGGTCGCCATGGTCCGCGGCCCCCTGCCGAGAATAGCCGTACTGGGCCCCACCAAATTTCCTCAACCGGAGCTCGTCAAGCTCCAGACCTCGGTCATCCCTCACAAATAGTGTCCACCTTCCTAGACCTCCAGCACGTCAACGTAGTCCGCGGCGGCCGCACCGTCCTCCACGACATAAACCTCCAGGTCGCCAAAGGTGAGCAGATCGCCATCCTCGGCCCCAACGGCTGCGGCAAGTCCACGCTCATCAAGACCATCACCTGCGAGCTCTACCCGCTCGCCCAAGAGCAAACACGAATAGCCATCTTCGGTCGCCCCCGCTGGGACCTCACCGAGCTCAAGCGCCGCCTCGGCGTGGTCAGCGCCGACCTCCCCGGCAAACCCACCCTCTCCATCACCGGCTACGAAGCCATCCTCACCGGCTTCTTCTCCTCCTCTACCCTCTGGCCCAACCTGGTCGCCACAGAGGTCATGCGGGAGCGGGCTGAGGAGGTCCTCATCCAGGTAGACGCAGTCCGCCTCCGGGACGTGCTCTTCGGGGAGATGTCGGCCGGCCAGCAGCGCAGGGTCATGATCGGCCGCGCCTTGGCCGGGTCGGCGGAGTGCCTCCTCCTGGACGAACCCTCCAACGCACTTGACTTGCTGGCGCAGCGTGACCTGAGGAATCTGATCGTATCGCTGGCTGATCAGGGAACGACCATGCTGCATATAACCCATCACATCGCCGACATCATCCCGGCCATGAAGCGGGTGATCTGTATGAAGGAAGGCCGGATCGTGGCAGATGGCCCACGTGAAGACCTCCTCACGGAAGCAAATCTTCAATGGCTTTTCGGGACTGAGGTCTCACTCAGCGAGCGAGACGGATTCTTTCACGCCTGGTAGTCAGCTTGGCCAGGCCATGGGATTGTTCAGCCTGTTCTCGATGATCTTCTGTTCAGGATCGAATGACGGAATCTCCTTGATCCAGCGGGCCTCAGCGTCATAGGCCGCTGCGGGGATGAGCCCAATCAACTCCCCCTCACCCAGCGAGGTGCCATGCCGCCGCGCGAGCTCCGCCACCGTGGAGTGGATCTTGGGCATGGGCGTGAGATGAAAGTCAGTGATATTCATGCTCACCTGCGCCCGGCCATTTGCCAGGACACCGATCGCTTTGACACCCTGCATGCCACCGGATGACGCACGGATGTCCCTGGCGATGGCTCGTGCCTGGGTTATCTCGGCACGTTCATCGAGATAGATGTTGTAGGCAATCAGGAAGCTACGCGCTCCCACAACGGATGCCCCCGCCGTCTCGTGTAGCTCGGGACCGCCAACATCTGGTCGGCGCGCAGCATCCTTCAACGCAGCCTCACGCAGGCCTTCAAATTGGCCCCGCCGGACGTCTTCGAGCTGCACACGATCTGGTCTGGCTGCGGCTGCCCCGTAGAAGTAGACAGGAACCCCGAACCGGCGCCAGATCTGCAGGCCCGCCTGCCGAGCGAGCATTGCTGCTTCAGCGAGGGAGAGGCCGGACACCGGGACGAATGGGATGACGTCAGCGGCTCCTATTCGGGGGTGGACTCCCGTCTGCTGAGTGAGGTCGATCAGCT
Source organism: Granulicella tundricola MP5ACTX9 (assembly GCF_000178975.2). NCBI lineage: Bacteria > Pseudomonadati > Acidobacteriota > Terriglobia > Terriglobales > Acidobacteriaceae > Granulicella > Granulicella tundricola. Next base: position 2,246,335 of record NC_015064.1, read on the forward strand.
GGGCGGCCTTGCCGGCTGCCAGGACGGCGGCCTCCATGACCTGCGCGGGCGGCCCTGCGATGGTCACCACCGAACGGTTGTGGTCGGGGTCCAGGGAATAGTCGAGCAGCCGCACACCATCCACCTGCATCGCGGAGACGATGTGGCGAACGATGTCAGGGTGCGTGCCCTCCGAGAAGTTGGGCACGCACTCGATGATGGCATCAGGAGTCATAACGAGGCGATACTACTTCCACCAGCTGTAACCGACGGTGAATTGCACACTGGCGTTGACGCCGGGATTGCGATCTCCGAGGGAGGCTGACGAGATGTGCTCACCGTTCGCACTGAAATCGATGGAGCGGTTCGGGCGAGTGAAGTAGTGGAAGCCTATGCCGCCCTGGGGGGTGAAGTTCCAGACGCTGGCATCGCCGTTGGGTCCGTTGACCTGGAGGTCAGGGTTGGTGCTGCCGTAGGCAGGGTACTTGTGGTTGGTCCAGAGGACACCGCCGGCGGCCTGCACCCAGGGCTGCAGACGTCCGTGGCGGACAAAGTTCCAACGCATGATGATGGGGGTGACGGAGACTCCGGTGTAGGTGCCACCCACCGTGTAGGGCTGGGAGCAGGAGACAACGGCTGTCCCTGGGAGCTGGGAGCAGTTCACCTTGGAGAACTTCGGGGTAAAGGACTGCCAGTACGGGAAGAGCTCCATGGCGTATTCGAAGTTGCCGTGGAGGAGACCGGGGCCGAAGTTGTTGGTCAGGACTTTGCCGGCGTGTACCCCGGCTGCCAGGAAGTGGAAGCCGTCGCGGTTGTCGGTGATGCCGTTGCCGCCCTGGACCAGCACACCGTAGTCGGTAGGCTGGTGGACGGAGGCCGACTCAAGCGGGTTGGTCTGGCCGGTGGTTTGGGCTGAGGCGGTGACGCAGGCCAGAGCGGCCAGGGTTGTTACCAAAAGCTTAGCTAGCGACATGGGCCTCATCAAAGTCAAAGTTGCTGTAAAGGTTCTGTGTATCATCCAGGTCTTCGATGGTTTCGAGCAGCCGCATCATGGCGGTGGCCTGGGAGCCTTCGAGCTTGGTGTAGGTGCTGGCGATCTTGGTGACCTCGGCGGTCTCGGTCGGGATCTTGGCGGCCTTGAGGGCGTTGGTTACGGCCTCGAAGTCGGCGGGATCGCAGAGGATCTCCCAGTGCTCGCCTTCATCGTTCAGGTCTTCGGCACCGGACTCGAGGACGATCTCCATGAGCTTGTCTTCGTTCGCGCTGTCCTTCGCGATGGAGATAACGCCCTTCTTGGTGAACATCCAGGAGACGGCCCCCTCCGTGCCAAGGTTTCCACCGTTCTTGGAGAAGGCGTGGCGGATCTCCGAGACGGCGCGATTCTTGTTGTCGGTCAGGACGTCGATGATGACGGCGACTCCACCGGGGCCGTAGCCCTCATAGCTCATCTCCTCGTATGAGACGCCTTCTAGCTCCCCGGTACCGCGCTGGATGGCGCGCTTGATGTTATCGGCCGGCATGTTCTCGGCTTTGGCGGCCGCGATGGCACCGCGGAGGCGGGGATTGCCGTCCGGGTCTCCACCGCCGGACTTGGCGGCGATGGTGATTTCCTTGATGAGGCGGGTGAAGATCTTGCCGCGTTTGGCGTCTGTGGCGCCCTTCTTATGCTTGATTGTTGCCCATTTACTATGGCCGGACATGCGGTTACCTCGAAGGGAGATTCTGCGCGGATATGGACCGCGCGACCTTCGGATTTTAGCAGGTATGAAGGTCGCTTGTGGCTTTGAGCCACGGTCGAACCGTTCGCGCCTGATTTAGGGGAGTTCAGGCGCGAACAGGTCCTTTATGGTTTCGCGGCGGCGGATGAGGCGGGATTCGGCTCCGTCTACCAGGACCTCCGGGGGGCGGGTGCGGGTGTTGTAGTTGGAGGTGAGGCTCATGCCGTAGGCTCCGGCGTCCAGGATGGCGAGGAGGTCTCCGGGTTTGGTGGCGGGGAGGTCGCGGTCGCGGGCGAAGAAGTCGCCGGACTCGCAGACGGGGCCAACGATGTCGACGGGGGAGGATTTGGCCGAGGTCTGCCTGACGGGCAGGATCTGGTGGTGGGCCTGGTAAAGGGCGGGGCGGATGAGGTCGTTCATGCCGGCGTCGGTGATGACGAAGGTCTTGTTGCCGTTCTTCTTCACATTGACGACCGTGGTCAGCAAGGCTCCGGCCTGGGCTACGAGGAAGCGGCCGGGTTCCAGAAGCAGGTGAAGGTCCAGGTGGTCGGTGGCTTCGAGGACCTGTTTTGCGTATGCGGCTACGGCTGCTGCGGGGTCAAAGGGAGCGTCGGTGTACTCGATGCCGAGTCCGCCGCCGGCGTCGATGTGGGTAAGGGTTATGCCGTCCTTCTTCAACTGCTGGATGAGGCTTGTGACGCGATCGAGCGCGGCACCGAAGGGATCGACCGCGCGGATCTGGGAGCCGATGTGGACGCTGACGCCGGTGGGGATAAGGTACTTCGACTTGGCGGCCTTGCGGTAGATGGCGCGGGCGGCGTTGATGTCGATGCCGAACTTGTGGGCGCTGAGGCCGGTGGAGATGTAGGGGTGTGTTTCTGCGAAGACGTCCGGGTTGACGCGGAGGGAGAAGCGCGCGGGGATCTTGAGGAGTTCGGCGCGGTCGGCGAGGAGGGCGAGCTCGGATTCGGATTCGACGTTGAAGAGGAGGATGCCGGCTTTGAGGGCGGCGTCGATCTCAGGGATCTGCTTCCCTACTCCAGCGAAGACGGTCTTCTTGACTGCTGGCTTGGCGGCTTTGACGACCCGTGCGAGTTCTCCGCCGGAGACGATGTCGAAGCCCGCGCCGTTCTGCGCGAGGAGCTTGAGGATGGCGAGGGCGGAGTTCGCTTTGACGGCATAGCAGATGGTGTGAGGGCGTGATGCGAAGGCCTGCTGGAAGAGGGCGAGGCGGCCGAGGATGTGCTGCTGCGAGTAGACGTAGAGCGGGGTGCCGTGGGTTGCGGCGAGCGTGGCGAGGGAGGTCTGGTCGCAGGAGAGGGCGCGGTTGCGGTAGGCGAAGGGGCGTGCGGTGGCGATGGGACTGGACCTCGAAAAGTTTTTGCGGAGAAGAAGAATAAGGACCGCTCCCTTTATTGTGCCTTAGAGTCGAAAGGACATAGCGATATGTGGAGGTTGTGGATGCGACGGAACGTTTGCGTTGGCGTGATGGCGGTGGCTTCCCTGCTGGGTTCCGGGCTGGGTTCTGGACTGGCACAGACGGCGGGGGTGACGGGTGCGGCAGGCGCTAAGCCGATGTTCGACGCGGTGGTGATCAAGCCGAATCACTCTGGGACCAACAACACGGGTGTGGACTGGGACAAGACGACGTTCAAGGCGGAGAACGTGACGCTGAAGATCCTGATGGCGCATGCGTATGCGATCCGTGAGGGACTGATCGTTGGGTTGACGGGATGGCAGTTGTCGGATCGGTTCGACATCAATGCGAAGGTGGTGGAGGCGTCCCCGGACGCGCTCAAGAGGCTGACGGACGAGCAGAATATGGCGATGCTGGCGGGGATGCTGGAGGACCGGTTTGCGCTGAAGGTTCATCGCGAGACGAAGACCGCGGCGGTGTATGAGCTGGTGGTGGCGAAGGATGGGCCGAAGATGACGGTGAATCCGAAAGAAGGGGAGCTGGACGCGGAGACGGGGATTCGGCGTGCGCCGCCGAGCAGCATGAGCTCAAGCGGGAATGAGCTGAAGGCTACGGATGTGTCGATGGCTTCCCTGGCGGTCTATCTGTCGAAGCAGTTGGGGCGGACGGTGATCGATAAAACGGGACTGACGGCTTTCTACGATTTGAAGCTGAAGTGGACGCCGGAGCAGGCGGCAAGTGCGGAGGATGCGGGGCCTACGCTGGTCACGGCTCTGCAGGAACAGCTTGGGCTGAAGGTGCAGGCCGGGAAAGGTCCGGTGGAGACGCTGGTGGTGGATCATGTGGAGGAGCCTTCGGAGAATTGAGGGCTGTAGGTTTTCTTCCAGCTTCCAGCGATCAGCCGTGAGCTGTCAGCTTGAGGCGGGTGCCTGTTGACAAGTGATGCGTATCACTTTACATTTTGGTCATGATCCGGACCTTCAAACATGCTGGTCTGGAGCGGTTCTTCATGACGGGGTCCAAGGCTGGAATCCAACCGATTCACGCGAAGCGGCTATCTGAGTTATTGGGCGCTCTGAACGCGGCTGCGACGGCGGAGGATTTGAACGCTCCCTCGTACCGGTTGCATGCGCTGAAGCATGATCGCGCCGGCGACTGGTCGATTACAGTGCAGGCGAACTGGAGGATCACGTTCAGGTTTGAAGGCAGCGATGCGATTCTCGTCAACTATGAGGATTATCACTAGGAGAAAATTTTATGGCGATGACTCGAATGCACAATCCACCCCATCCCGGCACGGTGCTGAAGTCTTATCTCGAGGGCCACACGATCGGTTCCGTGGCTGCGCATCTCGGGGTTTCAAGGGTGACTTTGACGCGGATTCTTGGGGGACACTCTGCGATTACGGCGGAGATGTCGATCCGATTGGGTGAGGCGCTGAAGACATCCGGAGAGTTCTGGTTCACGATGCAGAACAACTATGACTTCTGGGTGGCCTCGCAGGTGAAGAGGAAGAAGGTTACGCCGCTGCGGGAGGCTGCATGAAGCACATGAACAGAGGCATCCTTCCCATCCTTTGCGATACGGCTGCAAAGGATGGGGCAACCGGTTACTGCGGCTAGGCGGCGGGTTGGGGGTTGGGGTAGTCGGTGGTGGCGGGGAGGGCGTAGGGGGCTTCCGGCAGGAGAACCCAGGCGGCGATGTAGAAGAGGAAGCCGATGCCCGAGGTGAGGAAAGTGAAGACGCAAAGCAGGATGCGGACCAGGCTGAGGTCCCAGCCGAAGTGCAGGGCGAAGCCGGAGCAGACGCCGGCGATCATGCGCGGGGAGCGGGGGCGAAGGATGCGGGGGCCGGTTGGGGCGAAGGACTGGGCGGCGAGGGCGGCTCCGCAGTTGGAGCAGAAGTTGGCTTGGGTCTGGATCTCTTTACCGCAGGTCGGGCAGTACATTGGGAGGCCTCCGATGGTGCTGGAGAAGGTACGCCGGGGCTGGCGTGAAAGTTCCGTTAGGTCAGTGGTTCGTGCTTAGGCTGCGGACGTGACGCGGTGGTACTCGAAAAACATGCTGGTACGCCAGCGGAGGATCATGCCGAAGGCCAGGATGAAGAAGAGGCCGGCGGTCTGCTGGAGGGACATGACTCGGTCCAGGTAGGTGTGGGCGAGGATGCGGATGATGCCGAGCGCGATCAGTACGGCGAAGAAGCTGTTGGAGCGGTGGACCATGACCGTGTCGCCCACGAGGGTGAGGCGGGAGGTCTTGATGAGGGGGTAGGCGAGGAGGATCGCGCCGAGCAGGAAGGACGCCGCGGCCCAGAGCCAGGGTACCCGGAAGGACGGGGCTATGAACATGCAGAAGCCAGTAGCCATGCCGAGCGGCGGAATGACGATCTTGCGGAGAGTGACGGCGGAGCGGCCCTCCTGGATGCGCCAGGCGAGGACTGCGAAGAAGCCGAGGATCGCGGCGGCGGCGGAGACCCCGGGAGTGAGCCAATGAGACGGAAGCATTGAGACGATCTTAGCTGAACGGCGGGGCTACTTGCCGGTGTACGGGGTTTTGATGAGCTTGCGTGCGGCATCGGCCTGGGATTGATCGCCTCCGGGGGCGGCGGCCTTCTGGTACTGCGCGACGGCGGCGTTGTGATCGTGCAGGAGGTCCAGCATCTGGCCGGCGTTGAGGTTGGCGCGCTTGCGAATCCAGTCGGATGCGTTGGGCTGGTTGGCGGCTTCCAGGTAGTGCTTGGCGGCGTCGGCGATGTCGTTCTGGCCGCGCTCGGTGTCGGCGAGTCCGAACCAGGCCATCTGGAGGCGGGGGTCTGCGAAGTAGCCGGGCTTGTGGGCATCTGCCAGGACCTGCTTGTAGATGGCGATGGCTCCGGGGCCGTCGCCCTTGTCCTTGGTGAGGTTGGCCTCTTCCAGGCGGAAGAGGTAGTCGTGCGGGAACTGGGTGGCGAGGCCGTGCTGCATGGCGAGGGCCTCGGCGTAGCGGCCGTCGTGGCGGAGGAAGAGCGAGAGGGTGGTGCGGGATTCAACCTGGGTGACGACACCGTGCTCGGCTGAGATGTGCAGGAGTTCGAGGCCGTGCTCCTTGTTGCCGCCAACGCCTGCGATGCCGACCATCATGCGCACGAGGCGGGGCAGGCTGGCGACAGCGAACTGCTGGATGCCGATAGCCATGTTGGCGTCGGCGTAGTCACGGTCGAGCTTGAGGGCGGCCTCGGAGTCGTTGCGTGCGGCGAGACCCTGCCGGGCGGCGGCGAAGAAGGAGTGGTCGGCAAGGGTGATGAAGGCGGCGTGGAGGCCGCGGGCGTAGCCTCGGGCGAAGAGCAGATTTTTGGCGTTGGGATCGTTGGGGTTGGCTTTGAGGCGCTGGTCGACCTGGTCCTGGACCTGGGCGAGGAGGGATTCGATGCGCTGGCGGGTGGGGTCGGGGACTTCGACCTTGCGCTGGGTGGTGAGGAAGGAGTCGTGGGCGTAGTAGGTCGTGTCCAGGAGGTCCTGATGGTAGAGCTCACGGAAGATAGTCACCATGAGGACATAGTCGGCGGCCATGGGGTTCTGGGGATTGGCCTTGAGGACCTGCTCGAAGCGGGAGAGGGCGCCGTCGTAGTCGAGGTTGTAGAAGTGGTTGTAGGCGTCGCGGACTACGGGGTCGAAGTTGAGGGGGTCGGTGTGGGGGTTGGGTGCCTGGGCCAGGGCTGTGGAGGCGAGAGCTGCGACGAGAGCGAGGGGGAGGAATCTTTGAAACAGTCTCAAGGCTTGTCCGGTTCGACGGGAGATAGGTGCGTCCTTGGTGAGATGCTCGGAGTGCGGTGTTTCGTTCCGGTTAGACTGCGGGGCTGGGGGCATGGTAGCTTGGCGGCAACACCCGTAACTATACGCCGCCAATCGGCCGTGCAGCCGATGGCGAGCATCGAGGGCCCAGAACGATGACACGGAGCGAGTTACTGCTGCTGCTGCTTGGAAAAGCCAAGACGAATGGATTCGAGTTCAGGCGCTGGTATGTTCGAACACTGGGGCTGCCCTGGCAAAACTCAAAGCATGCGGTGGAGACGCTGGCGGAGGAGCGCAGGTACTATGCGCTGCTGTTTTCGCATGAGTTTGCGGAAAACTTCTGGAAGGCCGGGGAGAAGATGACCTTCCTGGTGGAGAACCAGAGCTTTCAGCGGCGGATGGCGGATGGGACGATCGGGATCGTCCACCGGAAGGCTTATACGCGGCGCACCGGGCGGCGGGATGCGTGGAAGTATCACCTGAAGGAGCTTGCGGTGGCGGAGGAGCCGCTGCGGTACATGCGGCGCTATCTGAGGGTGGAGGATGAGTTGGAAGAAGAGCCGGTCGTCTAGAAGGCGTGATCCCTGCGGATTCGCTGGATCTGCTTGATGTGATGCAGGCCGTGGACGAGATGGAAGTGCCGCCACTGCTGCATGGACATGGGGCCGAGCATGCCGTGGGAGAGAGCGCGCCGGTCTCCGAAGAGGGCGGCGGCCTGGGTGCAGAGCTGACCGAGACGGGTGAGTTCAGCCTGGACGCGGCCTGCGAGTTCTTCTCCGCTGCGGAGGCTGGTAAGACGTGGAGGGGTAACGGGCGCGGGGGCCTTGTGACCGGATGGGAAATGTTCGATACGGACGACGACGAGTTGTGCGATGCGATGCTTGAGGGTACGGCTGGCTCGAGTGGGGGTGCCTTTGCGAATGCGATCTTCAAGCGAGGCCGAGGTCAGGCGGTAGGTAAGCAGGAGGTGTTCAACGATCTGCTGGATGTTCCACTTCTCCGGCCGGTGGACTGGGGCGGCCTGGGTCTGGTTCCTCTCCAGGCCTTGCAGTGCGGCGTTCACCGCGGAGACCAGAGTGGTCAAGTCATCGTTCATAGAACTAACCTAAATGCGCGGAGGACATGGAGATAGGCCTGTTCGTCCTGTAGGGCTGCTTTTCTGGGGCAGGTACTTCAGTGCGTGCCTTTGAGTGCCTTCTCGGCATCCTTGGCGTGGTCTCCGCCAGGATCAAGCTTGAGGTAGGTCTGGAACTCGGCTGAAGCTTGTTCCTGATTCTTCATGTTCTGCGCGGCAAGGGCGAGCGCGTAGTGCGCCTCTGGATCGTCCGGGAAGAGGCGGACGGCGTCCTTAGCGCGGTTAAGCGAGGCGAGATAGTTGCCGGTGGTGAAGTAGTAGTGGGCGACCTCAAGGTCCTTTGCTTCCCTTTCGTTGACGTCTTCCACCTTGGGAAGGTGACGGCGCTGGGCCTTGGTGGTGCCGGTTGAGCCTTCGTCCTTGAGGGGCGGGTTGTCGGGGTTCGAGTCTGAACTGGACGAGGATGACGATGAGCTTGAAGACGAGGAGCTGGACGAGCTCGAGGAGGGGTTTGCGTAGGCAGGGTCGTCGCCCGGGAATGGAAAGCTGGAGGAGCCGGGGGCGGCGGCAGGCTTGGCGGCATCCGGTACGGACGGTGGTGAGGCAGGCGTCTGGGCTGGCTTGGCAGGGGCTGGCGGGATGGGCGCGGAGTAGTCGGTGGTCTGGCTGGGGAGCGGGAGGCTTGGGGTGTCATCCGACTCACCCGGGAAGGCGAGGCCGCTGGGGGGTGCAGGTTTGGCGGCGGGGGCCGGGACGTCGCACGGCTGTTTCTTGGTGGGGACGCAGGGGGCGTTGGTGAGGGGAGGCGGAGGCGGGGTATAGGCCTGGGCATGGAGCGCGGGTGCGACGGAGGCCAGCAGGAGCAGGGCGAGCGCGGGTTTCGAGAAGGACTTCAGGTCGGTCAGGTTCAAGGCTGCCTCGGGGTCAGGCGCACAGCAGGCGCGGGTTGGTGTAGTCTGCACGGACTGGTGCTGTTCATTGGACGCTTTTTGTTTGCAATTGGCTACCGGTAAACGTTGAAGGAGAACAAGTAAAGATGATGCCAGGGCTGGTGGTTCGGTCGTCCGAGATTCATGCCGCAGGTTGCTACACGACGAAGGCGATCCGCAAAGGGCGGCGCGTGTGCGAGTATACGGGGCCGAGGATGACCAAAGAGGTCGCAGATGAGCGCTACGCGGACCGTTTTGTGACGTACCTGTTCGGATATGGCACCAAGGAGATGGTGATCGACGGGTTTGGCACGGCGATGTTCATGAACCACTGCTGCAACCCGAACTGCGAGACCGAAGAGGAGGACGAACGGATCTTCGTGGTGGCGCTGCGCGATATCGCGGCGGGCGAGGAGCTGACGTATGAGTACAACCTGTACGACTCGGATGAGGCTACGCAGGATTGCTACTGCGGGGCGGAAAACTGCCGGGGGACGATGTTTTCCGTGGCGGAGATGGAGCGGCGGGCTGGGCTGAAGAAGAAGGCTTAGAATTAAGGGAGAGGTTCGCCATGGCATCCACCGTACAGATTGGAATCCATCTTCCAGTTCAGAGACAGACGGATCAGTTCGACTGGCATGGCTGTAAAGCCGTCCAGTTCGACCCGGAAAAATTGGGTGGGCGAGCGACCGTGGGTACTACTCGAATGGATGCCGACGGTATCTTCCTCAACTTTGAGGATGGCCTGTCGATTGATGAGCTTCATCATCACTTCGATTCCGACAAGGAAGCGATACGCGAGATCCTCGAGTTCGCCAAGTCTCGGGGCTACAAGGCCGAGTATTGAAGGTCTTGCTCGATAACAACATGACCAAGGAGCTGAAGCGCGGACTCCTGGATCATGAGGTTGCGACGGCCTACGAGATGGGCTGGGCGGACCTGAAGAACGGCGATCTGCTCCGCACTGCCCAGGCAGCGTCTTTTGAAGTAATGATCAGTGCCGATACGAATATCTTCTATCAACAAAACAATGCAAAGAGAATCATCTCGTTGCTGATCCTGGATACAAATCGGTGGCGTTTTATCCGGCCCCGGATGGCCGTCATCCACGACGCGTTTAGCCGTGCCACGCGTGGAAGCTACGAAAGCATGAATCTCCTTCCGGTCTCGGCTCGGAAGCGGTGAACAAGCCGGGGCACGCCAGCGGTAGAATGGGTTGAGAGCGTTTCTTCCGTATGGGTTATCAGGTTTTAGCGAGAAAATATCGGCCGCAGCGGTTTGCGGATGTTGCGGGGCAGGACCATGTGACGGTCACGCTGATGAACGCGTTGACCCAGAACCGCATTGCGCATGGATATATCTTCAGTGGGCATCGGGGCATCGGCAAGACGACCATCGCGCGTATTCTGGCGTGTGCGTTGAACTGCCGTAATGCGATTGGCAGTGCGGTGCGCCCCACTCCCGAGCCATGCGAGGTGTGCGAGAGCTGCGTGGAGATTCGCGCGGGCAACTCGGTGGACGTGATCGAGATCGACGCGGCGACCAACCGTGGTATCGACGAGATCCGCGAGCTGCGCGATGCGGCCCGGTATAGGCCCTCACGCGACCGCTTCAAGATCTACATCCTGGACGAGGCCCACCAGATCACCGACGCGGCCTTCAACGCGCTGCTGAAGACCCTGGAGGAGCCGCCGGACCACATCGTCTTCATGATGGCGACCACGCAGCCCGAGGATATTCCGCAGACGGTGCGCTCACGCTGCCAGCACTTCAGCTTTCATGCGGTGAAGCTGGTGGATATCCTTAGCGAGCTGCGCGGCATTGCCGAGCATGAGGGCGTGGACGCGGACGAAGGTGCGCTGAGCCTGCTGGCCGAGGCCGGCGACGGCTCCATGCGCGATGCGTTGAGCATCATGGACCAGGCGATTGCGAGTGCGCCAATGATCGACGGCAAGGCTCGTCTGGACGCGGGGCAGATCCGCGAGCTGATGGGCTCGGTGCCGAACGCGGTGTTTGAGCGGATCATGCAGGCGGTGGACCAGAATCGCTCGGCTGAGGTGATGACGGTTGCGAACGAGTTGCTGGATGCAGGGAACTCTCCCGCCCAGCTTGCGCGGCAGGCGGTGCGGTATCTGCGGAGTTGCGTGATTGCGAAGATCACAGGGCTGACGGCGGATGGGGATTCGAGTACGGAGCTGCTGCAGATCTCAGCCGATGAACAGAGGCGTGCGGCTCGGACTGCGGCGCTGTTCTCTGAGGAAGAGCTGACGCGGTTTTTGCAGGTGATGCTGCGGACCTTCGACGAGCTTGGCTACCGGCAGGAGCAGCGCTTCCACTTTGAGCTGGGGCTGCTGAAGCTGGTGCATCTACGTCGTCTGCTGCCGGTGGAAGAGGTGTTGAGCTCGTTGAGCGGTGCGGGACCAAGGCCGGGTGCGCGTGCGGTGAGCGCTCCGGCTGCAACGGCTGCGTTGCCTGCTCCGGCTGCTGCGGCAAGGCCGGTGGTGAGTGAGCCGGTGAAGCCTGCGTTCTCTCCGTTTGAGAAGGACTCGCAGAAGCGGCGGTATGACGGGGTTGCGGCTGGGCCGGCTGCGGTGGTTGCGGCTCCTGTTGTTCCGCCTCCGGTTGTTTCAGCGCCGCCTGTAGTCTCGCCTCCTCCTGTTGTGACGCCTGCACCGGCCGTTGAGCCTGTTGTGGTGGCTGTTGCAAGTCCGCCGGTTGCGGTGGAGGAGCCCCTGAAGGTATCCGAGCCTGTACCGGTTCCGGCTGCTGTGCCCGTGCCTGGCCCTCTTGCTCTCGAAGTCCCTAGCGATGAAGAAGAGCGCGTCGAGGCTGAGCCGGATGTGGCGATTCCCTCCCCGGTCTTTGAACCTGTCGCCGCAGCCGTCACCTCTGGTGAGGCGGCTGCGATGCAGCGTCCAGTGGTGGAGGCGTTGAGTGCGGCGGGTCAGGGTTCGGCTTCGGACGCTATGAACGACTCGGTATGGACGCTGGCGGACGGCGAGCTTCGGGTGCAGACGGATGTCTCGAAGACGATGCTGCCCGTGATCATGAATCCCGAGGCTGAGAAGATCGCCAAGGCTGCGTTGCGCGAGGTGGGGCATGGGGCGTTGAAGCTGGTGCTGCTGGCCAGGGCTGGCGGTAAGGCGGCTGCGGAGAAGAAGCCGAGGACTGCGAAGTCAGGATCTGCCGAGGCGAAGGCTGCGCAGCATCCAATGGTGGTCGAGGCAAAGCGGCTGTTCGAGGCTGAGATCCAGACCGTGATCGACCTGAGCGAATAGAGGACATATGGATTTTTCCGATCTGGGCAAGATGAAGGACATGCTGGCGCAGGCCGGCGCGATGCAGGAGCAGATGGAGCAGAAGCTCTCTGAGACGGTGGTGGAAGCGGAGTCCGGCGGCGGCGTGGTGAAGGTGCGGATGAACGGCCGCAAGGAGTTGCTGCGGTTGCGGATCGATCCGGCTGCGATGGGCTCGACGGCTGCAGATCTGGAGCTGCTCGAAGACCTGATTACGGCTGCGATCAACGAGGCTGGGCGGCGCGCGGATGAGGCAATGAAATCGAGCGTGGGTGGCATGATGGGCGGGCTCGGCCTGCCAGGATTGGGTTCGTGACGCAACGCTTTGCAGAGCCGATGGCGAGGCTGATCGACGAGCTGCGTAAGCTGCCTGGGATTGGGACGAAGACGGCGCAGCGGCTGGCGTTTCATGTGCTGCGTTCGCCGGGCGAGGATGCGGATGCGCTGGCCGATGCCATACGTGAGATTAAGAAGCATCTGCGGCTCTGCTCGGTGTGCAACAACATTACAGACGTCGATCCATGCCACTACTGCTCGAATCCGGTGCGGAGTCATCGGCTCATTTGCGTAGTGGAGGAGCCGACGAACATCGCCACGGTAGAGCGGACGCGGAGCTACAACGGCGTCTACCATGTGCTGCATGGCACGCTCTCGCCCATCGGCGGGGTCGGGCCGGAGCAGCTACGGATTCGGAATCTGCTGACCCGGCTGGAGGATGTGGACGAGGTGATCCTGGCCACGTCGCCTACGATTGAAGGCGAGGCGACCGCAGGGTATATCGCAGGGGAGCTGCGGCGGGTAAAGAGCGGGGTGAAGGTGACGCGGATCGCTACGGGCGTGCCGGCCGGGAGCGATATCGAGTACGCGGATGAGGTGACGATGACTCGGGCGATGGAAGGTCGGCGGGAGTTTTAGGGTGGGTGTAGAGTATTGGCATGACGATTACGGTCGAGTTGCCGGATGATCTAGCGAGTTACGCAGACTCTGGCCGTAAGGCGCTTGAGGCGTTGGCTATTGAAGGATATCGAACGGGTAAGCTGACGCAAAGACAAGCTGCCGCGATGCTCGGCCTCTACTGGCTCGATTTTGAAGGCCTGCTGAAAGAACGGGGCATCATGGAAGGCGCATATGACGTTGAGGCCTTTCTCAGCGACATTAGAACCATGGATGAGCTTCGAGCGGCTGGGATGCTCGGAGAGTGATCGTAGTTGCCGATACTTCTCCGATCAACTATCTGGTTCAGATCAGACAGGAAGAGATCCTCGAACGGCTTTTTGAACAGGTCTACCTTCCTTCTGTTGTGTATGGAGAACTGCAAGACCCATTGGCTCCAGAGAGAGTAAGGCTTTGGTCCGGTCACCTTCCTGCATGGATTGCGGTCGTATCGCCAACGATAGTTCCACCGGATGCGGCGCTTAGCCTTGACCCGGGTGAGACAGAAGCGATTACGCTGGCTCTTGAACTCCGATCAAACTTCTTGCCAATCGACGAGTTGAAGGGCAGAGCCGTGGCTCTTCTACTTGGATTGAAGCTCAATGGAACGCTTGGGGTACTCCGAGACGCTCACAACCATGGCTGGCTGAATGGGCGAGCGGTCTCTGCAGAACTTCGTCAAACAAAGTTTCGTTGCTCGGAGCACATGGAACAAATCTATCTTGCATCGCTAAAGTAAGGCTTCGCTATTTGCCAGAGAAGGAATTTATCAGATTGCCGCCGGTCATCTGATCCGGCTGGGAGACGTTGAGGAGGCTTAGCAACGTAGGGCTAAGGTCTCTGAGGCTCCCGCCTTCCCGCACGGTGATGTTCTTCTCATCGGAGACGAGGATGAACGGCACCGGGTTGGTGGTGTGGGCGGTGTGGGGGCCTCCGCTGGCGGGGTCGATGAGCATCTCCGCGTTGCCGTGGTCGGCTGTGATCAGCATGGAGCCACCATGTTGTTTGATGGCCTGATAGATGCGTCCCAGTTGCGCGTCGACGGTTTCGACCGCGCGGATGGTTGGCTCCATCTTGCCGGAGTGGCCGACCATATCCGCATTTGCAAAGTTGACGATGATGACGTCGAACGCGGTATCCGTGAGGGCCTTGATGACGGTGTCGGCGATGCCGGGGGCGGACATCTCCGGCGCGAGATCGTAGGTGGCGACCTTCTGGCTGGCGACGAGCTCGCGTTCCTCTCCGGGGAACGGCTTTTCGATGCCGCCGTTGAAGAAGTAGGTGACGTGCGCATACTTCTCCGTCTCGGCCACGCGCAGGTTACGCAGGTTGGCGACGCCCATCACGTTCGCAAGCAGGTTGTCCATGGACTCGGCCGGGATGACGATGGGCAGCTTGTAGTTCTTTTCATACTGCGTCATGCAGACGTAGTGGATGCGCTGCGGCAGCGTGTGGAGCGGAATCGCTTCGTCAAGCTCAGCAGCCTTGGGCAGGTCGCGGCCCATCGATTGATTGAGCCCGGAGGTTCGCGCAAGCACACGCGTGATCTGGCGCACGCGGTCGGCACGGTAGTTGAAGTTGATGACGACGTCTTCGTCCTGAATCAGGCCTACAGGCTTGCCGTCCGCGCCGGTCACGGTGAAGGGCGGGGTAAACTCGTCGGTCGTGCCGTTGGAGTAAAGCTCGCGGATGCGGGCGGCAGCGTCGGCGTACTGCCCGCCTTCGGGGGTTCCGGTGACCATGGCGTCGAAGGCCTGCTTCGACTTCTCCCAGCGCAGGTCGCGGTCCATGGCGTAGTAACGGCCTGAGACGGAGGCGAGTTGCCCGATGCCGATCTCACGAAACTGCTGCTGCAGAGCCTCAAGATGACCAAGGCCGGAGCTTGGCATGGTGTCGCGGCCATCCATGAAGGCGTGGATGAAGACGTTGGTGAGCCCTTGCTGCTTGGCCAGCTTCAGCAGGGCGTAGAGATGGCGCTGATGGGAGTGAACTCCGCCATCGGAGAGCAGGCCGATGAAGTGCAGCGCTCTTCCCTTCTGCTGGGCGAGCTGCATGGCGCGAAGCAGCGTCGGGTCGGTGAAGAAGCTGCCATCCATGATGGCGGTGTCGATGCGCGTCATATCCATGCGGACGATGCGGCCTGCGCCCAGGTTGAGGTGGCCGACCTCGGAGTTTCCCATCTGGCCGTCGGGCAGTCCGACGAAGTGCTCGCTGGCGCGCAGCAGCGTGTTGGGATACTCGCGCAGCAGGCGGTCGTAGGTCGGCTTGCGAGCCTGTGCGATGGCATTGCCGTGGGTCTCGGCGCGGTAACCCCAGCCGTCTAGGATAGTGAGGATGATGGGCTTCGGCATACAAGCCTCAGGATACAAGATCGCGGTCGATCAATCCTCCCGCTGCCGTTAGTACGGAAGTATCAGGAAAGAGTGAAAATCCTCCGCCTTGTTTTTGCGCCGATCAAAATTTTCTCCACTATGAAGTGCCGCCTATGGCGAGAATGGAACAGGCGTAATATTACGGTCCGGATAAAGTCCCAAACCGCAGATCCTAAAGTAACATCGGCGTATGCGAAGCACGATACGTCGGGCGCTCCTCCAGTTCGGTGCGACTGCCCTGACCACCGCAGTGTTGTTCCATTACCTTCCGGCAAACCACTTGTTTTACGTGTGGCCCCTGACCGGCGTTCAGCTCGCCATTCTGTGGAGTGTCTGGAATCATCGGCTCTCGCGTGTCACACAGATCTGTGCCGCGACTGCAGGCTTCCTTGCCATTCTGATCTTTCAGGGGTATCCCCTTCGCGTCGTGGCGGGGCTCACCTGTATCCAGGGCCTGGAGCTTTGGGGCATGGCTGCGGTGCTTCGACTCAGAATCTCCCGCTTCGACGATCTCAAGCAGATGCGCCATGTCGCGCGCTTCGGCATCGTCGCGGTCGTGGTGCCCATGATCGCCGCGACACTACGGGCAGCGGTCTTCTATAACACTGTTCATCGCACCTTTTTACAGACCTGGTTCATCACTGGAATGGCGCACTCCGTAGGCCTGATGGTGACTCTGCCCGGGCTGCTGTTCCTGATCTCAGAGGAGTCAAGGCGATCCCAGAAGTTCCGGTCCAGCTATCGGCTCGGCCTGCCTGCGATGCTACTGACCTTCGCGGTCACCTTTGGTGTCTTTGCTCAGAGCAAGTATCCCTGGCTCTTCCTGGTCTTTCCGCCCATCGTGCTGGCCCTGCTGGTATGGGGGCTGGAGGGCGCAGCCATCATCTGCCCGGTCATCACACTGATGGCCTGCTACGCCACCGCACACCATCACGGACCGGTGTGGGTTGTGGTGCAGGGCAGCATGGAGATTCGGACCGTCGTGCTGCAGGTCTTCCTGTGGATGGTTCCTGGCACGGCGCTGCCCGTGGGCGCGCTGCTGGATGAACGCCAGAAGGCGGAGAGCGAGGCGCGCGCCGGGCAGATGATCTATCAGACGCTGCTGGATAATGCGGAGGATATGATCCTGCTCTCCGGGCTGGACGGTGGTCAGCGTTACGTCTCCCCTGGTGTCTTATCCCTGACCGGCTGGCAACCGGAGGAGTTCCTGAGTCTGGCCCAACTTGAGACGTTGCACGTTGAAGACCGCGACCTGGCGCGCAACCTGATCGAGAGCCTGCGCAGCGGCAAGAGGCAGCATCACTTCCGCTATCGCATCCTGTGCAAAGACGCCAGCTATAAGTGGGTGGAAGCGTTTCTTCGCGGCTATAGCTCCGCTGAAGACGGGCACGTCACCGGCTACGTTGCGACGGTACGCGATATGGGTTCGCTGGCACGGCTGGAGGAGCAGTGGTCCCAGGAGCGTGCCGACCTGACCCGCCAGAACATGCACCTGGAAGAGCTGGCAGGCAACGACGAGCTGACGCGGCTGGCAAATCGCCGCACCTTCAACCGCATGTTGACACAGGAGGTGGCGCGTCACGCCCGCGCGAAGAACTCGCTCTCCATGCTAATGGTGGATGTGGACTTCTTCAAGAAGTACAACGACCGCTACGGCCATCCGGAGGGCGACGTCTGCCTGCGTATGGTGGCCGAGTCCATCCAGATCGCCAGCCGAGCCTCAGATTTTGCAGCTCGCGTGGGTGGCGAGGAGTTTACGGTGCTCCTGCCGGACACAGACCAGGCAGGCGCGGAACAGGCTGCGCAACGAATCCTCAGTCACATTGAGAGTCTACAAATCAGGCATGAGGGCAGCCCGTTCGGTTACGTCACCGTGAGCATCGGCGCAGCGACCTGGCCGCCGGAGTTCGTGGCGGATGAGGCATACCTGATCCAGCAGGCTGACCGCGCTTTGTATGAAAGTAAGAAGACCGGGCGCAATCGCCTGACCTCCATGACTGCGGATCTACAGGAGATAGCAGACGGAGCGATGAGCCGCCGCACAGAGAGCTAGGGGTTGGGCGGCTTCGTGTGCGGCGTAATGCGCCGCAGCAGAAACTCCTGAATCACATTGTCCACAGCGTCCGAAACCGTACCCAGCAACCCGTTTTCAAACGTCAGCGCGGCGCCGTTGCGGTCGCTCGCAGGATAGTAGATGTTGGAGACAGCGCCTGCCGCCAGGTCGCCCAGGATGCTGGAGTAGTTGGGCTGCCAGCGGCCGTTATCGCCGCGGCAGATGACCGCGCTGCTCAACGCATACAGGGTACGGTGTGTGATGGAGCCGCGCTCCTTCCCCATGTAGAAGTAACGTGGATCCTGGTGGAAGGCTACCGGCAGCAGGTATCCGCCGACGATCGTACCGACCGTGTAATCGGCGACATTCGCCCCAAGGCGTTTGCCGTAGCTTGCCGGCCCCGAGCCGTAACCGCTGAAGCTATTGTTAGCCTGCTCCACCCCCGCGAACGCCGCATTAAGCAGAAAGCCGGCGGGATCATACGTGGTATGCCAGGCGAGCTCCCACTTCTGCCGGGAAGTGAGCGGCGCGGCCTTCCAGTCGTAGGTCACGAAGAAGTTGGGGATGAAGCCCGCGATACGCTGCTTCTCCTCGATCTTGATCTCTTCTTCCGCAAGGTCGTGCTGAGAGATGACCACATCCACCCCCACGCTGGCGGCGACGGCAAGCACGATCGGCGCGAGTTCCTTCTGTTCTGCCGCTGCAAGGGAGCCTGGAATCAACTGAGCAGCGAAGCCTGGCGCGGTGATGCTGAGGCTGAAGTCACCGGACGGCACGCTGGAGAAGCTGAAGCGGCCCTGATCGTCCGTCACGGCCTCCCGGGTTGCCGTCCCGTGCGGCACGGACAGAACCACCCGCGTTCCAGCAACGAAATCTCCGTCGATATCGGTTACGGCGCCTTCCACGCTTCCGAACCCTTGCGGGATGGCCGCGCCCTGTTGCGCTACGGCCTGTTGCGATACGGTCTGCTGCGGCGCGGGCTCCTGCGGCAGGTCCAACGCACCCGCGTAGGCCACGCGCTGCTGCGCGCCGGCGGAGAGGGCGAGACCCGGTAGAACGACGGCAAGGGAGAGGAGGCCAGGGAGCCTGCTAAGCCGGCAGCTTATTCTGTCGCTGCCCAGAGCTCGATTCGATGGCATATCCAAGAATAGCCGGTCGGGCGGGGATGTGTCGAAGAACCGCGCCGGAGACATGATTTGATTGACAAACCGCCTTCCCCGGTTAGAATCACCTCACACCAAACACAGGTTTCGGGCCCCGCACGAGATTCCCACTCGTTTCCTTCTCCGAGGATGCATGGCTTCACGTTCGTTCCTCTCCGGCCTTCTCGCCGTCGGCATGACGGCCACCGCGCTCCATGTGGCGAACGCGCCGGCGGCCCCGTCTTTGCAGGACACACCAGCTGCATCCCACGGCAGCACGGCTCTCAATCGCGGCAGGAAGCCGGCGTTGAGCATGCCTTCGTGGTCGGATCAGCTTGACCGCGATCCATCCACAGCCGGGGAAGCCAGCGCGGCCAAGGACTTTGCGGAGACGCTTTGCCCGGAGCCGGGCGCAGCGACTCGCATCTGCATCCCGGACGGGACGGGTTTACAACCGGCCGCCGCGGACATGCAGGCGAACGTGGTCTTCGCCATCGTGCCGGACCCGATCCACACCCATCTGGCGCTGTGGTTCGATCGCTCGATCGACTCGCTGGAGGACGGCCTGACGGACAGCGGCTGGCGTTACGACCGCAACTGGTTGCCATGGTCGCTGGACCCGGTCTCACCCAGCTCCGTCAAGTTCAAGGATCGCGAGCAGGAGCGCCTGTTCCTGAGCAAGCGGGAGGACTATCCCGGCATCATCATCTTCCGGCCGCCGCCGCTTCCGCAGGTCCCGCCGGAGGCCGCTCTTCCAGCGCAGGTTCCGGGGGAGATCGATCCACAGAAGCCGCTGGTCGTCTTCGTGATCGGCGATTCGCCGACCAGCGGGGTCAACCAGACGCAGTTTCAGAAGGCAGTCGGGCAGTTTCACCGCATCGCGGCCGGGCTGCAGACGCTCAAGATCATCGGCCCGACCTTCACGGGCTCCGGACCGTCGTTGAGTGCGCTGCTGGCCGAGGCTAAAAAGAAGGATCTCGCAGCGGTCCGCGTCAATATCGCAAGCGGCTCCGTCAGCGATGGACGGTGCGGCAACCTGCTGGACCACGGAAGACTGCAGGAGGTGGAGAAGGACCTCTTTCAATGCAACGATGCGTCAGTCTGGCCGCACGCGGTGGATACGTTCGCCTCCTTCGATGCCGACTTCGTATGGCAGATCCGCCAGACCGAGCGCTACCTGATGGAGAAGGGTGGGCTGCGGCCGGATGAGATCGCCCAACTGAACGAAGACGAAAGCAGCTTCGGCGGTCTGGCGACCAGCGAGGTCAGCGATCCCACGGCAATCTCCAAAACCAGCGAAAAGGAAAAGCGCATCCTCAAGCTGACCTATCCCCGCAACATCTCGCATCTGCGCAGTGCCTACCAGAAGAACGGCGTGTGGGGCTTTGGCGGGACATCCAGCGGCACCGGCAGCATCAGCCTGAACCTGGACTTCGACGACACCTCCGAGGCGGATGACTCGGTTCCCTCCTTCGCCAAGGGCCAGTTGCCGGTCTCGCAGGAGGCCACTCTGGGTCAGGTCTCGGCGATCCTGGAGCAACGCCACATCAAGGCAGTCATCCTGAGCGCGACTGACGTGCTGGACGAGCTGTTCGTAGCGCAGATCATCGCGCGTCAGAATCCCACGATCGCCATCATCATCCGCGGCACGGACGATCTCTTCCTGCGCTCAGGCGACCGTGGCGTCTATCACAATATGTACGCCGTCAGCCCCTGGCCGTTGATCCCCAAGAACGCCATCTGGAGCCAGCAGGGCCTGGAGGAGCATCCCGGCGTCAACGTGCGCGTCTTCGCCAGCAGCGAGATCGAAGGCCTCTACACAGCGACCCGTTTTCTCTTGCCCGGAAGCAGAGCGCTGGACACCCTGCAGGATTATCGTTCGCCGATCCAGGCGAAGGAGGGCCAGGGCGCATGGCCGCATCGTCCTCCGCTTTGGCTGCTGGCCATCGGCCACGGCGCGTACTGGCCGTTCGCGCTGCTGCCGGAGGGCGCGGGACCGGCTGACGCGGCGGAGGCCGCCAAGGGACGGTCCCCCTTCAACCTGCCGATCCTGTCCGGAGTCGCAAAGCCGGTGGGGCTCGATCCTGACGCGGAGCCCCTGCCGACGACCACGCAGTTCATGATCTTCGTCCTCTGTATGCTCTGCCTGCTGCATGCGGGCAAGTGTTTTGACGTGGGTGTCCTCCGCCGTGTTGCGCCGCGCTACCGCATCTCCGAGCCTGCCGTACGCGCGCCCAAACGCTGGCTCCAGATTGCCTTGTCGGTCGATGCCGCCCTGATCCTGGCACTGATGGCGCATCCTGTCGCCCATCTCAACTTCGTCCATTACCTCTGCCTGCTGGGCGAGGCTGCCCTTTGTGCCGCGCTGGTGTGGTCCGCCTTCGACCTCTTACCGGCTCGCTTCCACGTCAAACCCAGGCGGACTCACGCGATTCTGGCCGTAGTGGGCTGTATCCTCTTTTGCCTTGACCTGCTGGCCTGGCGGCAACTGTGGCATTTCCTGCCGCCCTCCACTTTGCAGCCGGATGGGCTGCGCGAGTTCTTTTATTACCGTTCTCACTTCGCCTTGAGCGGCGCTTCGCCGGTCTTTCCCCTGGTCCTCGCGCTGACCGGCATCGGAATCTATCTCCTGGCACAGCTTGATCGATTCACCTTCGGTCCACGCCTTGCGCCACGGCTTCCCGGAGATGTCTCGGGCATCTCCAACTGCCCCAGTGAGGCAAGTGTCGGTTACCTCACGGGTCTGCTGAGTTATCCCGCGCCCTCGTTAGGAGTGATGCGTACGAAGTTCAGTATCCTCTGCGGGCTTGCTGTGCTCGCTGCCATCTGCGGTGCGCTGGCCCATCTCGCACCGTTGACCTTCGACGGCTGGCACCTGAGAGTCTGCGCGGACGCAGTAATGTTCCTGCTGCTGATCACGATCTTCTGGGACCTGGTGATGGGCCACTACCTCTGGCGGCAGTTGAAAGACGTCTGCCTGGAGCCGCTGGAACTCTCCGCACTGCGGCGAGGCTTCAACTCCGTCAGCGGAATGACCTGGCAGGATCTCTGGATCATGCCGCAGAGCCACACCAGCCTGCGCCAATATCAGAGCTTCATCCGCGCACTGGAGCAGACGGAGCGCGCCGGCCTGGGGCACGTCGCCGGCCTCGCCAGGCTCAAAACAAACGCCGAAAGACTGTGGCTTCGCAGGGCTGAGGGAGCATCGCTCGATGAAATCACGCGGCGCTTCAGCCTGGTCCAGAGGCTGACGGCCCGCGTCGCCGAAACCGTACTCCACCAGCAGCACACGGCCTGGGCGGGGGAGCGGGTCCGCACGACCGCAGCCGATGAACCGGGGCCACTTAGCGAATCTGAAGAAGCCGAAACGATACGCCCGAGTGATCCCGCTCTCGCCGACGCGCAGCAGGCCGTCTCACCGGTCATTCGCGAGGAGTGGATCTCGCTCATCTTCCTGCACTACATCCGCATGGTCCTCACGCACATTCGCAGCCGCCTGCTCACGGCCGCCATCCTTTACCTGATCCTGGTCTGGTCCATCACGTCGTACCCTTACTTGAATCGGCACGTCCTGCTCATCGCGCTCTCGGTCGTCTTCGGCATCCTTGCCGTGGTGATCGTCACGACGTATGCCTCCATCAACCGCGACCCCATCCTGAATCGCACCACCAAGAACAAAGCCAACAAGCTGGACTTCGACTTTTACTTCAAGACCGTCCCCATCATCGGGCTGCCGCTGCTGGGTCTCATCGCCTCCCAGTTCCCGGAGATCAGCAGCTTCGTCTTCTCATGGCTTGAGCCCAGCATGGCTGCCGTGAAATAGTCGCAGCTTGCACCGGACGCGCACACCCGTTACGGTTGAATCGCACTCATTCAACCGCAAAACGGGAGCTCCGATCTTGCTCGTATCCACCTCTGGTCTCACCCCACGGCTTACGCACGGCCTCCTGGCCTCAGCCCTTCTGCTCTCCACCGCCGCTTTCGGGCAGGTGCTGCGCCCCGCCGGCTCGGGCGAGGTCGATACCACCGCGACGCAGACCGCGACCTTCACGCAAGGTACGACCGTCCTCGAAGGCGCGGACCGCAGGCCACAGACGTCGCTGGACGGTGCCTGGCATTCCATCGCCGACCCCTACTTCACGGGCCTCTACAACTTCCATCATGAGATGAAGAAGGATGGCTGGTTCAAGAACGAGCATTGGGCCGGCATCGGCGATAACCGCCTGCTGGAGTACGACTTTGCCAAGTCACCCACGCTGAACGTTCCCGGCGACTGGAACACGCAGCGCGATTCCCTCTTCCTATACGAAGGTGCGGTCTGGTATCAGCGTGACTTCACCTGGCACAACACCACCGGCAAGCGAACCTTTCTGCATGTGGGCGCGGCGAACTACCGCTCCTGGTTCTGGGTCAACGGCCAGAAGGTCTGCCAGCATGAAGGCGGCTTCACCACCTTCGACTGCGACGTCACCGCAGCCCTGAAGGACGGCAGCAACTTCATCGTCGCAGCCGTCAACAACCAGCGCCTCCCGGAAGGCGTTCCAACGCTCGAGACCGACTGGTGGAACTACGGTGGCCTCACCCGCTCGCTGGCGCTTGTAGAAGTACCCGAAGCGTTCATCACAGGCTACGACCTTCACCTCGACCGCGCCACCCGCACGCATATTGAAGGCTGGGTGCAGGTCGCCAACGCACACGCGGGCGAAGAGGTCGGCGTCTCCCTCCCTGAGTTGCACGCAACCACCATGGCAAAGGTCGATGCCGACGGCCACGCCGCCATCTCCTTCACGCCAAAGAATCTAAAGCTCTGGAGCCCCGGCAAGCCGGTCCTCTATAAGGTGGACCTCACCGCCGGCAACGACGCGATCCATGAAGAGATGGGCTTCAAGACCATCGAGACCCGCGGCACCCAAATCCTCGTCAACGGCGACCCCATCTACCTGCGCGGCATCTCCATCCACGCAGAAGCGCCGTACCGCACCGGCCGCGCCAACACCCAGAAGGATATGGACACACTGCTGGGCTGGGCCAGGGAACTCGGCTGCAACTACGTGCGCCTGGCCCACTACCCGCATGACGAGAAGATGACCCGCACGGCCGATCGCCTGGGCATCCTGGTCTGGTCTGAGATTCCCACCTACTGGGCGATCCAGTTCGACAACCCCATCGTCCTCGCCAAGGCCAAGCAGCAACTCAACGAGGAGATCTCCCGCGATCGCAACAAGGTCTCCATCGGCCTCTGGTCCATCGCCAACGAAACCCCAGCCACCGAGGCCCGCACGAAGTTCCTGACGGCGCTCGCGGAGGAGACCCGGCGTCTCGACAAGGAGCGCCTGGTCACCGCAGCGCTGCTGGTCCGTGACGGCGACAAGTCCAAGCATGAGAAAGTCGTCGACGATAAGCTCGGGCAGGCGCTGGACGTCATCGGCATGAACGAGTACGTCGGCTGGTATGAGGGCAAGCCGGAGACGGCGGACCTGATGCAGTGGACAGTCGCCTATCAGAAGCCGGTCATCGTCAGCGAGTTTGGCGGAGAAGGTCCGGCCGGCGTTCACGGCACGGCAGACCAGCGCTGGACCGAAGAGTATGTGGCCAACCTCTACACCCACAACCTGAAGATGCTCGCTGCCATCCCGCAGGTGCGCGGTATGAGCCCATGGCTCCTGATGGACTTCCGTTCGCCCTCCCGTCAGATGCCCGGCATGCAGGATTACTTCAACCGCAAGGGCCTCATCAGCGAGAAGGGTCAGAAGAAGCTGGCCTTCGGTGTCCTGCAGAACGCATACCGCAGCGGGTATGGGAACGCCGGCTCAAAGTAAGCTAAACGAAAGCAGGTCGTCTCCGTCCAAGCTGTATATTCCAAGATGTTGGTTCCAAATCTGGCTGTGAGATCGAGGAAGGTTCGATGACCGGTTGCGTGCGTATGTCTGTCTTGATGTTGGCGTTGGGCAGCAGTCTTATCGGGCTTCATGCGGCAGCCCAGACAGCGGCGACCGCACCGCACACTCG
Organism: Granulicella tundricola MP5ACTX9; assembly: GCF_000178975.2. Lineage (NCBI taxonomy): Bacteria > Pseudomonadati > Acidobacteriota > Terriglobia > Terriglobales > Acidobacteriaceae > Granulicella > Granulicella tundricola. The sequence continues at coordinate 2,271,027 of NC_015064.1, forward strand.
CGGCGATATCAGCGGCGACTGGCAAGGCACGCTCCAGGTCGACCACCCCCTCCGCCTTGTCGCACGCTTTGCAAAGGCGGACAAGGGCTTCACCGGCAAGATGTACAGCATCGATCAGGGCGGCCAGGGCTTCAGCGCCTCGGCCATCACCGTGGATGCCTCAACGGTGAAGTTTACCATTGAGGTCATCGGCGGAACTTATGAAGGCACGCTCAGCGCGGACGGCAACTCCATCGCCGGCAACTGGCTGCAGGGCCCAAATCCGGTGCCGCTGACTCTGGTGCGTGCCACCAAGGAGACGGCATGGGAGATTCCCCCCGTAGCTCCGCCGCCCAAGCTCATGGCCGCGGACGCCGACCCATCGTTTGAGGTCGCAACCATCAAGCCCAACGATACCGGCGCAACCGGCATGCAGGGCCTGACCGTCAATGGCCGTAACTTCCAAACCCGTGCATCGTCGCTGGGCGATCTCATCTCCTTCGCCTACGAGGTCCAGAGCAAGCAGATCGTAGGCGCACCGGACTGGGTCTATCACGACCGCTACGACATTGCCGCAGTGCCCGATGTAGACGGCGCACCGAATCCGGCGCAGATTCGCCTGATGATCAAGAAGCTACTCAAGGACCGCTTCAAGCTGACCTTCCACCAGGATAAGAAGGAGCTCTCAGCCTACGTGCTAACGGTCGCAAAGAGTGGATCGAAGGTAAAGGAGACGGAGCTGCAGGGTTCGCTGCCCGGCATTAACATCAGACCCTCCCCCAAAGGCCTGACGCTGATCATTCGCAACGGCCAGATCGCCGACTTCACCGGCTTTCTGCAGATTTTGGTGCTGGATCGCCCTGTCGTCGACCACACCGCCTTGCCCGCCAAGTACGACTTCTCCGTCACCTTCACCCCGGATGACTCGCAGTTCAACGGACACCCGCCACCGCTCCCGGCCAAGACCGATGCAGCCGAGTCCGCGCCCAATCTGTTCGAGGCCATGCAGCAGCAGTTGGGCTGGAAGCTCGAAGCAGAAAAGACGCCCGTCGATGTCATGGCCATCGACCACGTAGAGAAGCCCTCCGCAAACTAAGCCCGCACCTTCGGCTCCTTGTGACCGGAGGAGCCGGGGGGCAATGCATCTCTCGCGCCGTGCGAAAATCTTCTATTCCCTGCAAGCTAATTCTTCCTCCGTACGTCTATCAGCCATAACCTTTGAACTAAATAGCTGAAACTCCGTATCTGTTCTAAACAAGGAGTGGTCTGAACGTATGACGAAGTGGGCGATCTCGCTGGCGGCGATGGCAGGTGAACGTGAGGCGTAGCCGACGGAACAGACTGTATGCTTCCCTGCTCATGATGGCTGCTCCAGCTGCATGGGCGGCTGACGTGCGTGGCCTCGTCACCTTTGGCGGACTGCCGATTCCGGGGGCCACGGTCACCGTCGCGCAGGGCACGAAGAAATTTGTAACCGTCACAGATACACAAGGCTTTTACTCCGTCACCGGCCCCGCGGATGGTGCAGCAACCGTCACAGTCGAGATGACCGGCTTCACTCCCGTGACGCTGGAGGTCACAGTCGCCGCAGACGCCGCGCTCGGCAAGGCAGAGCTCAAGCTGATGACGCTGCAGCAGATGCAGAGCGAGCTGAAACCTGTCGCAGCCGCCCCGTTCACAGAGACCCAGGCCCGCACTGAGGTCAAGAAGACCGGCAACGCGCCGCAGGTCGCTCGCGCCGCAGGCGAGAACGCACCTCCCCCACCAGCCGAAACCGTCGACAAGGCCGCGGACGGTCTGCTGGTCAACGGCAGCGTCAACAACGCCGCCACCTCCCGCTTCAGCCTCGCGCCGCGCTTCGGCAACACCGCCAGCGGGCGTTCGCTGTATTCCTTCTCGCTCAATGCGCGCGTGGGGAACTCCGTTCTGGACGCCCGCTCTTACTCCATCGCCGGCTTCGACACCCCCAAGCCGCAGACCAGCGAGCTCACCGGCGGCTTCTCCTTCCAGGGTCCAATCAAGATCCCAGGTGTATTAAGAAACGGCCCGAACCTCTACGTCGGCTATCAGAGGGAGCAGAACAGCGACAGTGTTTCGACGCCCGGCCTGGTGCCTGATGCTTTCGAGCGCGTCGGCGATCTATCGCACGAGCTCAACTCCGCAGGTCAGCCTCTCGTCGTCTATAACCCGGCCACGGGACTTCCCTATCCCAACGCCCAGGTCCCCATCACCCCGCAGGCGCAGGCTCTGCTCAACCTTTATCCCCTGCCGAACATCAGCGGCAACTCCCAGTACAACTATCAGGTTCCGCTGGTGACGGATACGCATCAGGATTCGGTAAACAGCAACGTCAGCAAGACGATCGGGCGCAAGGACCAGGTGACCGGCACGCTGGCCGCGCAGAGCACGCGCACCAGCTATCAGAACCTCTTCGGCTTCACCGATCAGACCCACCGCCTGGGACTGAACAGCACCGTCTCCTGGGCGCACACGTACAGCTCACGCCTGCGTACCAACCTCAGCTATCAGTTCAGCCGCCAGTCCAATCGCCTGACGCCCTTCTGGCAGAACCGCACGAACGTCAGTGGAGCCGCCGGCATCAATGGCAACGACCAGGATGCAGCATACTGGGGCCCGCCAACCCTCAACTTCTCCGGTGGTCTCAGTTCACTCACAGATGGGCAAAGCAGCTTCCTCCGCAACGGCACCAACGGGCTGTCGTTCACCGGCAAGATGAACCGCTACAACCACAACTTCACCGCCGGCGGAGACTTCAGACGTCAGCAGTTCAACTATCTCACCCAGGCCAACCCACGCGGCACGTTCACGTTTTCAGGCGCAGCAACCGCAGGTACCGCGACGGGCAGCGGCTCGGATGTCGCGGACTTCCTGGCCGGTGTCCCGGACACCAGCGCCATCGCCTTCGGCAACGCGGATAAGTATCTGCGCCAGACGGTCTATGACGCCTTCTTCACGGACGATTGGCGCGTAAGCCCGGTCCTGACCGTCAACGCAGGCGTGCGTTATGAGTACGGAGCCCCGGTGACGGAACGCAAGGACCGCCTCGTCAACCTTGATGTAGCGTCCAGCAACGCAAGCAGCTTCGCGGCCATCGCGCCGGTGCTCGCCGGTTCACCCAAGGGCACGCTCACAGGCACAAGTTATCCGAACTCCCTCACACGGCCCGTGCGGACTGGCATCGAGCCACGCATCGGTATCTCGTGGCGCCCCATCGCAGGCTCGTCGATGGTCGTCAGCGCAGGCTACGGCATTACCTATGACACGTCGGTCTATCAGGGCATCGCGCTGGACATGGCGCAGCAAGCTCCGCTGTCCAAGAGCCTCACCCTCCAGAACAGCACAGCCTGTCCCTTGACGTTAGCCAACGGCTTCAACAACTGCGCCACCACAACGCCGCAGACCTTCGGCGTAGACCCCAACTTCAGAGTGGGCTATCTCCAGACCTGGAACCTGCGCGTTCAACGTGACCTCCCGCACTCCCTCCAGATGACCGCCATCTACCTGGGCAACAAGGGCACACGCGGCGCACAGTTGTTCCTGCCGAACACCAACCCCGCAGGCGCGGTCGCCGTCTGCCCCCTGTGCCCCGTTGGCTTTGAGTACCTGCGCTCCGGCGGCAACTCCACCCGCGAGTCAGGCCAGATCCAACTCCGCCGCCGCCTCAAGAGCGGCTTCCTCGCCTCGCTCCTCTACACCTACTCCAAGTCCATTGACGACGACTCAGCCCTCGGCGGCCAGGGCGCAGCCACACTCAGTTCAGCAACCATCGCACAGGACTGGCGCAACCTCAACGCAGAGCGCGGCCTCTCCACCTTCGACCAGCGCCATCTCTTGAACGCAACGATTCAGTACACCACCGGCATGGGCAAAGGCGGGGGCACGCTGCTCACCGGATGGCGCGGCAAGCTCTACAAGGAGTGGACGGTGCAGACCCAGATCACAGCCGGAAGCGGTTTGCCGGAGACACCCCTGGCCTCGGCCGTGACGGTCGCAGGCTACTCCGCGTTCGTGCGGCCTGACGTCACCGGCGCTCCGCTCTACGGAGGCACGGGAGGCAGGTTCCTGAACGCAGCCGCCTTTGCCACAGCCGCACCCGGCCAGTGGGGTAACGCCCGCCGAGACTCCCTCACCGGCCCCGGCCAGTTCACGCTGGACACCGCCCTCGTCCGCACCTTCCGTCTGCCGGAGAAGCTCACGCTGGACCTCCAGATCGCCGCCGCCAACGCCCTCAATCACGTCAGCTACTCCAACTACGTCTCGAACGTGAACAGTACGCTCTTCGGCCTGCCCGGCGCGGCCAATTCCATGCGGAGCCTCCAGACTTCCATGCGGTTGAGGTTCTAAGCCATGCGCATCCTGACTCTTCTGCTCACAATCCTCGCGATGCCCACTCTGGCCCAAGCACAGGTCGTAGGCCAGAACACCAAGCCCGCCAGCGAAGGCGGTGGCGTCTACACCCTCTCCACCAGCACCAAGCTCGTCATTGAAGCCGTCAACGTCAAAGACAAGCAAGGCAAGTCCATCACCGGCCTCACCGCAAAAGACTTCAACGTCACGGAAGACGGAGTCACCCAGAAGGTCAGCTTCGCCGAGTATCAGGAGCTCCCCACCAAGCCGGACCCGCCTGAGAAAACCAAAGCGCCAGAGAACGTTACCGTCTTCAACCGTCTCGCGGTCACGCAGATTGCAGCCGAAACCCCCGGCAGCGTCAAGTACAAGAACCGCCGCCTCATCTCCCTCTACTTCGACCTCACCGCCATGCCGCCGGATGACAAGCTCCGCGCCCTGCGAGCAGCCGAGAAGTTCATCCGCACCCAGATGACCTCCGCCGATCTCGTCTCCATCATGCGTTACGGCGGCTCCTCGGTGGACGTGCTCCAGGACTTCACCGCCGATCACGACCGCCTCCTCAGCATCATTGAAACCCTCATCGTCGGCGAAAACCAGCAGAGCGAAGACATCTCCAGTGACTCCGCCGCAGCCGATACCGGCGCAGCCTTCGGCCAGGACAGCGGTGAGTTCAACCTCTTCAACACAGACCGTCAGCTCTCCGCCCTGCAGACCGCCGCCAAGATGCTCGGCCGCCTCAGTGAGAAGAAGGTCCTCATCTACTTCGCCAGCGGCCTCACGCTGCACGGCGTGGACAATCAGGCTCAGCTCCACGCCACCATCGACGACGCCATCCGCTCCGGCGTCTCCTTCTGGCCCATCGATGCACGCGGTCTAGTAGCCCAGGCCCCTCTGGGCGACGCCACCCAGGGCTCCCCCGGCAACACCGCCATGTACAACGGCACGGCAGCCTTCGCCGTCACCACCCGTCTCCAGCAGTCGCAGGACACCCTCTTCGCGCTTGCGGGCGATACCGGCGGCAAGGCCCTGCTGGACTACAACGATCTCGCCCTCGGCATCGTGCAGGCGCAGCAGAACGTCAGCAGCTACTACATCCTCGGCTACTACACCACCAACCCCGCGCTCGACGGCCGCTTCCGCAAGATCAAGATCAGCGTCAACCAGGAGCTCGCAGCCAACCTCGACTACCGCCAGGGCTACTACGCCGGCAAGGTCTTCGCCAAGTTCACCACCGCGGATAAAGAACGTCAGCTTGAAGACGCCCTCATGCTCGGCGATCCCGTCACCGACCTCACCATCGCCATGGAGATCAACTACTTTCAGCTCAATCGCGCCGAGTACTTCGTCCCCATCGTCGTGAAGATCCCGGGCCGCGAGCTGGCTCTCGCCAAAAAAGGCGGAGCCCAGCACACCCTCATCGACTTCATCCTCGAGGTCAAGGATGAGGTCGGCAACAACGCCACCGTCCAGAACCTGCGCGACAACGTCAACATCAAGCTGAGCGATGCCACCGCCAACGAGCTCGCCAAGCGCCCCATCGAGTACGAAACCGGCTTCACCCTGCTCCCCGGCAAGTACACCATGAAGTTCCTCGCACGAGATGACGAGACGGGCCGCATGGGAACCTTCCAGACCACCTTCATCATCCCCAACCTCAACAAGGAGCTGAAGCGAGTCCCCATCAGCTCCGTCGTCCTCAGCGGCCAGCGCATCGCCCTGACCGACGCCATCTACAACGCGGAGAAGGCCAAGGAGCGCGCCAAGCAGGACGCCGTCAACCCGCTCGTCCTCAACGGCCAGAAGCTCATCCCCAGCGTCACCCGCACCTTCAGCAAAAGCCGCGATCTCTTCGTCTACCTCCAGGCCTATCAGCCCGGCATCACGGAGCCGCATCCCCTGATGGCCTTCGTCAGCTTCTACCAGCAGCAGACCAAGGTCTTTGAGACCCAGCCCATGCAGGTCACCAGCGGCATGACCAACTCGCTCAAGACGATGCCGCTGCGCTTTGACATCGGCCTCGCCTCACTCGCGCCCGGCGAGTACATCTGCCAGGTCACCGTGCTGGACCCCACCGGCCAGAAGAGTTCCTTCTGGGAGACCCCCATCACCCTCGTCCCATAAAACCGGCACCATTCCACGGAACAAATCTTTTCCGCCTCGCGTACCTGACCCTGGAACATGAGGAGCACTACGCGTTGAAGTTCAAGGGGCCCAGCACCGTCGTTGCATCAGCACTATCAGTCCTTCTCTGGCTGTCAGCATCCGCCCACGCACAAGTAGGCTCGCAGGAGCCCGGCCAGCCCAAGCCCAGCGTCGTCGCCCAGACCCAGCCCCGCTCCATCCCTCTCGCGGACGCCTCCGTCCCGCTGCTCGACCATCCCTTAACCCTCGCCGACTTTCCCGCCATGGCCCCCCGCCCAGACCTCAAAGACAAATTAGGTCACCTCACCCAGTTCATCCAGAACACTCCCGTCGATGGTGCCGCCGCCACCGAGCCCACTGAGGTCTATCTCGGCCGCACCAACAACACCCTCTATATCGTCTTCCTCTGCTTCGCCAAGCACCCCGAGCTCATCCGCACCCATCTCGCCCGCCGCGAGAACATCCTCAAAGACGACTTCGTCACCGTCAATCTCGATCCCTTCCAGGACCGCCAGCGCGGCGTCATGTTCCAGGTCAACCCCAGCGGCGTCCAGGCAGACGCCTCATGGACCGAAGCCAACGGATACGACTACAGCTACGACCAGGTCTGGGACTCGGACGCCCGCATCACCAGCAAGGGCTACATGGCCCTCATCGCACTCCCCTTCCGCAGCCTCCGCTTCCCGCCCACCGGCAGCGACTGGGGCGCGGTCTTCTGGCGCAACATCCCGCGCAACAGTGAAAACGACTTCTGGCCCCGCGTCTCCGCCAACGTCTCCGGGCAGTTGAGCCAGGAAGGCACCCTCCACCTCAACGGACTCGCAGGCGTCACCGGCTCCCACAACATCCAGCTCAACCCCTACGCCCTCGGCCAGAGCGAGCACACCCTCCAGACCCAGGACCCCAACAATCCCGCCTTCTCCACCCGCCATCTTGAAGGCACCGCCGGCGGCGAGGCCAAGGCCATCCTCAAGGACTCCATCGTCTTTGACGCCACCATCAACCCGGACTTCTCAGACGTTGAAAGCGATCAGCCCCAGTTCACCGTCAACCAGCGTTACCCGGTCTACTTCCCTGAGCTCCGCCCCTTCTTCCTTGAAAACGCCAGCTACTTCGCCACGCCCCTCACCCTGCTCTACACCCGCAACATCATCCGCCCGGAGTTCGGCGCGCGCGTCACCGGCAAGATCGACCGCTACAACCTCGGCATCCTCGCCATCGACGACCGAGAGCCCGGAGAGGCCGTCCCCGCAGGCGACCCCCTCGCCAAGGCCCGCGCCGGCTTCTTCGTCGGCCGCCTCTCCCGCGATCTCGGCAAAGGCTCAAACGTAGGCCTCACCTACACGGACGAGGAGTTCGGCGGCGGTGCCAACCGAGTCGGCGGCATCGACTTCACCTGGCGCGCCGACAGCCACTGGACCATCCTCGGCCAGGGCGTGGAAAGCTCCACCCGCCAGAACAACCCGGCCAGCGCCGCCTTCGTCTTCCCGACCGGCTACCACGCAGGCCCAGCCACGGACATACAGGTCCAGCGCAACGGCCACTCCTTCAGCCTCAATGACGAGTACCAGGACATCAGCAAAGGCTTCACCACCCTCGCCGGCTTCCTCCAGACCTCCAACATTCGCAGCGACCACCTCCACTCCACCTACCAGTGGTACCCCAAGCACAGCCTCGCCCAGAGCATTGGCCTAGAGACCAACCAGAACATCGCCTTCGACCATGCCGGCAACCGCGTCTACCACTACTCCACCTTCGACCCCTTCGTCCTGCTGCCCAACAACATCGTCATCGCGCCTCTCATCGGACAGAACTCGGACACGGTCGGCCCGCAGAACGGCTACCCCCTGCCCGCCAGCCGCAACTTCACGGAGAACTTCGGCGGCTTCGTCGCACGCGGCCAGCCCTGGTCCCAGCTCAACTTCAACGTGCAGGCCATCCGCAGCGGCAACGTCAACTACAACCCGCCGCCCGGCCAGTCGCCCTTCCTGCTCAATCAGGAGACCGTCCAGGCCCTCATCACCCTGAACCCCCTGCGCCAGCTCACAGACGACAACACCTACCTCCTCGACCGCGACCACTCCGTCAAAGACGGTCAGCTCGTCTACGAGACCCAGGTCTTCCGCACCAAGCTCAACTACCAGTTCACCCGCGCCTGGTCCGCCCGCCTCATCGTCGAGTACGACTCCACCCTCGCCAACCCCGCCCAGACCTCCCTCACCCGCACCAAGCAGGTCCAGACCCAGGCCCTCCTCACCTGGCTCCCGCACCCCGGAACCGTCGTCTACATCGGCTACAACAACGACCTCCAGAACTACAACCACCAGCTCTGCAGCGTCATCACCGGCACCCGGACCTGCAATCCCGGACGCCCCATCCTGCCACGCGGCCCCGCCTACCTCAACGACGGCCGCCAGTTCTTCATCAAGGCCAGCTACCTCCTCCGCTTCTAAAGCGAAAACGTAACCCCCGTCAGCCGCTCCGTCTCCGCCCAAAGCCGTTTCGCAAGGCTCAGGTCCTTGGCCGCCGGCGCAATCTTCGCCGCCACCGGATAGCCCTTCAGCTCCTGGAATCCATTCGGCCCATAGTATCCTCCCGGCTCAACCGATTGCGCTGTAGCCGCATACAGCGTAGGCAGCGCACCATGCGCCGCATCCTGAGAAGCAAACGGCTTCAAAATCGCCGAGATAATCCGAAAGCCCAACGGACTCTGCCCAGCCGGACCACTCGCCTGCAGATTCGTAATCGCATACCCCGGATGCCCACCCGTGCTCAGAACTGGAGACCCCACAGCCGTCAACCGCCGCTGAAGCTCGAGCTGAAAGATCAGATCCGCCAGCTTCGACTGCGAGTAAGCCCCAAACATCGGCTTGTAACTCCGCTCGCCCTGCAGGTTGTCGAACTCGATCTTGCCCTGGTTGCTCACGCCGCTTGAAACCGTCACAATCCGCGATCCCCGCCGCTGCCGCATCTGCGGAAACAGCAGCGCCGTCAGCAGAAAGGGCCCAAGATAGTTCGTCGCAAACTGCCGTTCATACCCATCCACGGTCAACTCCCGCTGCGGCACCGCCATCACCCCCGCATTGTTGATCAGCAGATCCAGCGATTGCCCCGGAAACCTCTCGCCAATCGTCCGAGCAAACTCCCGCACGCTAGCCAGTGAAGCCAGGTCGAGCACCCCCGCCGTCAACTTTGCACCCGGAACCTCACGCCGAATCCGCGCAATCGCACCTTCAGCCTTGTCCACCGACCGCGCCGGAAGAATCACCTCCGCGCCCTGCCTCGCCAGCTCCAACGCCGCCTCATACCCGATACCGGAGTTCGCGCCTGTAATCAAAACCCGCCGTCCCTGCTGTGAAGGAACGTCGCTTGCCATGAAATGAGAGTTCGTCTGAGTCGTCATACTTGGAGTATCCTGCCATTAGTATCTTTTGGCAATAAGGCACCTTTCTGGCTTGTACGCACCTTGAGGTAACCATGAAAAGCAAGATCGATTGGGAAGAAGCCTACGCAGCCTGCGAGGCCCTCACCGAAAACGAAGACTCCCTCACCCGCGACATCGTCACCGGCATCTCGGAAAAGTGGACCCTCTGGACCCTCGCCGAGCTCGCCGCTGAAGAAGCCCCCCTCCGCTTCTCCCGCATCATGGAGCGCGTCGAAGGCGTCAGCCAGAAGTCCCTCACCAAGGTCCTCCGCCAGTTGGAGCGCGACGGCCTCATCACCCGCAAGGTCTTCGCAGAGGTCCCCCCACGCGTCGAGTACGCCACCACCGACCTAGCGCTGGAAATGCTCGAACTGGTCCACCCATTATGGAAATGGGCCGCCGCCAACGTAGCCAAATTCCAGGCCGCACAAACGAGCTATGACCTTCGTCAGAAAAAGAATTGAACTTCTGAACGCAACCTGCCGATAGAGCAACACCTCAGTCTCTTCGCGGAGCTGACTTCATCGGAGGTCTCTATGTCGATATCGATCCCATCTTTCGCTGTCAATCCCCCGGACTACGCCGCAGGCCAGCCCACCGATCAGGCCGCCCCCACAGCCAAGCCCAGCGTCTCCCAGCAGATGCACACGCTCGCAACCTCCGGCCAGTCGGCCCAGCAGATCGCCACCAGCCTCGGCCTCCCCACCTCAGAGGTGAACGCAGCCCTTGGCATCACAACCAGCCCATCCGGCACCGCCACCGCAGTCGTCGCAGCCGCGGCTCGCCTTTCAGTTCACGCCTGATCCTGGCAGCGAAATATTCATCCCCTGTCATCGAATGATGCCACATAGATCATGGCGAGTCTCAGGAATGCGAGGTCTGTTCCGAACCGGAGACAGGCTTGCTCAGGAAGAGCGCAATGCCCGTGCCGAGCAGCACACCTAACGCGTCCATCCCGATATCGTGCGTTTCAAGCACGGCCCCGTAGATGAAGTGCTCACAGAATTCGATTCCAGTGCCGAACGCAAGGCTCCCAAGAAAGAACAAGATACGTTGTCCGGGAGTCTTCGAGATTCTGCCGGTCAAATATCCGATCACAGCGAAGGCGGCCAGATGCCCGTAGGGGTGCAGCCGGCCTGCCGTATGCAAAACCTGTTTCGCCTGCTCCGGCAAAAGAGAGAACGCTGCCAGTCCAATCACTGCCGCAATGCATAAGCCGATGTAGATATAGCTTTCCCTGCGCGCCGGGTACGGATTTCTAAGTTTGTTTGCTTGCACTCTTTAATCCTACATGGGTCCGTTTGAGCAGATTGCCTGTGAAATAGGTCTTCTCTTATTCGCCTGAATCTCTTCATGGGTGTCTGAAAAGCAGAAGGTAGCCGAGGCGTTTCACATACGTCAGGATCATGATGTGGTGCCCGAGGGGGGACTTGAACCCTACAGCATTTCAGACGGTTCAAAAAGCGCTACCCTGTAGTCAAAAAGCAATGATAGAGCGGGTTATGCGTTCTTTCCGTTTTGAACCACCTGCTACGTTGTAGGCTATTTTCTCATATTGAAATGACTAAAAGTAGTACGGTTTAGTACGGCGATAGTACGGGTTCTGGGTCGTTTGCCGCCGGTCGGCCAAACGCAGAAACGCGCACCCGAGCGCGTTCGATCCGCGTGCCTGGGTAGGCGGCTATCTGAGGAACGCTGGCGCTACTCTTCAACCTCAGACCGCAGATAGATCTTCGAAGGAATCCGTTCACCATCTCCCTCGGCTCGCCCAAAGTAGCTAGCTTAACCATTCAGATAGATGTTGGGCCTCTTTTTCGTCTTAGCTCTCTTCTCGGCGTGGCGCTTTCTTTGGGCTGCCGCAATCCTGGCTCTCCCCTCAACCGACTTTGGCCCTTTGTTTGTCTCACCCGCCGCTTGAGTTCTACCCTTCCGCACAACTTTCTTCAATCGAAGGCTCTCCCCCTCAGCAGCGCAGTCTGTGCCGCAATACACTCTCGCCTCCTTAGTAGCGATGAACAGTCTCCTCGTTCTTCGGCAGGCTGGATTGGCACACACCCTGAGCAGAGGGAGGTCGACTTGAAATCTTTCCAGCAGCTTTCTGAGTAGGTGGTCCTTTGGGAGTTCATCCCAGCGACCTCTACCGAGCGCGTTCGCCCAAAGATGACCACGAACCTCGGTGAACACTTCTTCGCGTTCTGATATGGCAGACTTCCACGGCCTCAAGAGACAGGCCCGGACGAATGCTGTGTAGGCATGTATGTAAGTTGTAGGTGCTTCGCTGCGGGCTTCTTGATACGGTCCGCCAAAGCTCCCACCGTACTCTTCCAACACTCTAAAAACTTGAAGTCGTTCACTCTCTCGCGTTTCGCTCTGTTGTTCAGTGTCTCCAGGCTGCTGTTCGAAAGCGGGATCTGTGAAGAGCTTGGCACAGTCACAGAGTGCCTGCTGATGTTTGGACTCACTTGGGTGACGGAGGTCCCACGAGTTGGCGAGGCTAATCAGTATGCTTCGCAATCCAGTCACAGTCACAGATGCCATACCAAGATACTTACACGGTTTCAGAGAGGAAGGCCAGCACGTTTGGACTCGAAACTTACAAGGGCTAAGACGGCCCTAATCTTAGGAAGTCGAGTGGCTGCACGGACCGCTCAGTACGGCTGAAACAAAGTAAATGTGCCCGAATCACTAAAACGCCCCGCGTGGAGCGAACGACCCAACTCGCTCCGAAACCCGGAACGCATCATCAACCGCACAACTCCAAGCGAGACCTGAGCGGCATAACCAATCTTTGACAACCGTTCTTCGCTTATCACTGGGGCTCTTCAGCCAGCCCCTCACTCCCAACGCAACATCAACCGGAAAGGACACCATGGCAGCACCCACCCCATTTCCCACCGTAAGCGAGGAAGCAGAAGACCGCTTCGAGCTTGCCACCGACCGCTTCTTACGCAAGTGGGGCCATCTCCTCGTCAAGGACTATCCCAAGCACGATCCTGAGTTCACCGCCGACTTTCACGATTTCGAGGTCGAGAGCATAGCGACCCATGATCTCGCCAACAGCAACTAGCTGGAGGTCGGCTCACTAGCTTCCCGTCCATCTTGTCGTTCACCATCAACCCGTCCTCGCGCCGGTCATGAGAGAGCTTCGTCTTGTGGCCGGTGCGGGGATCGAACCCGAAAAGGACTCCAACACCATGTCAAATCATCCCGCTGTAACCAACCAGAACTTTCCTCGCTTGTCCTCTTTCTCCAGCTCTGCGCTCCTCGTGAAGAAGTTGCGCTCGCTGTCCGGTCCCGCTATTGTGACTTCCCCCGGTGATCTTACTGCCACCTCTCTTGAGCATGATGCCTTCGGTGACAACTTGGAGTTTGTAATCCATAAGGATGGCCAGGTTTGGGCGCACGTCACGTTTTGCGATGAAGATCACCCCTTCCACACCATCACCCTCTGCAAGAGTCTGGCGGACCTTCTTCCCGAGTTCATTGACTTTGTGGCGGAGATGGCGGAGGAGTCCTCGATCAACGGCGACTTGCCCTGCCCTGGTGGCTCGGCGGTCGGTTCACTGGCCGGGAACGTGTTGAAGCTTGATGCGTCGATCACCAACCTTCGCAAGTCGACGGATCGCTTGATGACCGCTCTGAAGCTCACGGGCAAGGATGGTGCCGTAGCCGCAGGATAGACGGCGGAAGCTTGGCGGGGGCGGGGGTAGCTGTTGCTTATGCTCTTCTCGCTCCCGCTTTTGCTTTTGGTAATCGCAATTGCGGAGTGCGCCGAGCAAGGGGCGCGAGGTCATAGTGGGCTAGCCCACGAGACCTACTACCTATTCCTTATTGCTTATACCTACTACTTAAGTGGGGCGTCCGTCGGGTTCTACGCCCCACGCCTGGGGCTTCCGTGGGGCACCCCGTTTATAGGGCATTTTGCGGTTTCAGCCGGATGCCAGCCATACCTTGCCCTACCGGTACCCGTCGCGTGCCCCACGCGTGGGGTGTCTGTAGGGCGGTCGTAGGGCAGGGCAAGATTCACAGAAACTTCGATCCCAGAACGCTAGTTAAGCAAGTTTTCAAACTGCCGGTCCCGAGGTTATGCCATCCGGCAAAAGCCGGAGGCAAGGAGAGGTCACAACATGGAGTTTCCAAAGTTACAAATTGAACGCCCGAAAGCATTCGGCAAAATCTGGATGGCTCAGGCTATCGGCATAGACGCTACCCGCGAGTTTCCGTACACGGTGAGTTGGGTTGAGAAAGAGTTGTTACCTCGTTCGGTAGTCTTCTCGCCCGCCGCCGAAGAGGGCCTTTTTCGGCTGGGCATGGTCGGCAAGGTCATGGAGTTCGCCCTTTACCACGGTAAGTTCATGGAGCTGACGGAGTCTGATTTCCGCTCGTATGTGAAAAAGCAGAAGGTGCCCCGTCCCCTACGGGCTGACTTCCGGTGGGAGCCAGTCGAGGAATTTGGAGGTTGGGTGAACGCATCTTTCAACCTCTATGGGGGGCTTCCGTTCAAGGGTTTCAGGCAGAACGCCAAACGCTAACTACTTCCCCAAAAAGAAACTACGCAACCCAGGGTAAGCGCAGTACTAAGCGTTGAACCAACCCAAAGGACTCAAGCCATGCCCGAAGCTAAACACCCCGCCCCTCAGATTGAGTTTTACCGCCCGAGCGAAGTAGCCACAATGCTACAGCTCGCCACCCAGACCGTTGTCGGATACTGCCGCAAGGGCATCATCCCTTCAATCCATGTACCCGACGCGGATAGCCTCACCCGTATCCCCAAGCAGGAATTCCATGCTTGGCTTGAAGGTCATCGTCATCAGGAGGTGAAGTAATGGACGACTTCAGCCTTGAGTTCGCCCACCTCTTTCACTGCCTGCTGCGCCATGACCACTCGGAGGCGGAGAAGGATCGTGCCGCTGGTGTGGTGGCTTGGGCAGGCAACAACCTGATCAACCTCCGCGCTTGCTGCGTCAACGATGAGTTGACGCTCGTGGGGATAGTCTGGGATTTCGCTTACAAGCAGCACTCGCTTCCCACCCTTGACTCCGTCAACGATGCGGTGGCTCTGTTGGACAAGTCCGCGGAGGTCGTTGCATTGATCAACAACTACCGCGAGATTCGTTCTGAGCTGGTCCCACACGATGCCCTCGGCATGGGACCCGTGCTGGCTGCGAAGATTGTGGCCTTTGAACGAGCCAAGCTCGGCCTATATCTGCGTCAGGCCGTCATGATCAACGGGGGTACGGCGAAGGAAGATAAACGCCTTGGCCGTCGGTACGAAGGTCCGAAAGGCGCTCTGAACTACATCATGGACAAGCTTGAGGAGGGCATCCTGATAGATCGTACCGGTGTGGTGCAGCCTATCATCGTGCAGAAGGAAGCGGGCGAGCTAGGCGAGCGATACGACTACCTCAAGTCTCGGGGTCACTTGCCGAGCGGCATAGACGCATTGCCGCTCTATCCGGGAGATCTCTGTGGGATTTTGGGCTACTCCGGCGGTGGTAAGAGCACGCTGGGTCGCTTCATTGTTTACCAGATGGCGGCTATGGCTGACAAAAACATCCTCGTCATCAGTCTGGAGAACGACGCTGAGGTCGAACGCGACAAGTATCTGTTGCTTCACTGCCATCACCCGAAGTGGGGCGGCGAGTTCGACGCCATCAGCTACGAGCGGTTCCTGACTGGTGCGTTGTTGCCGGTAGAGCGCAAAGCCTTGGATCTCATCGCCCAAGACTTCGCAGATACGGTCTCCGGGCGCATCACCATCCTGCAGCCGTCTGATTCAACCTGGGAGTCGCTAAAGCACTTGGTAGAGCTGCACTCGTCTCGGCATCAGTTGGATGTGCTGTTCATTGACTATCTGCAGATGCTCGAATCCCGTAGCACACGCGGAGAGGACACCCGCTCCCAGATGACGCGCATGATCAAGGACGTGCGTCGGTTTGGGCTTACTCACCGCACGCTGAGCGGTCACCCTATGGTCATCATCAGCCCGATTCAGGGCAACGAAGCAGGCAAGAAGTTCGCTGAAGATCATGAAGGCAGGTGGGACTTGTCGGGTGTGAACGACGTAAAGGAAATGTCTCGGAGCTGCACTCAGCTCGTCGGCACGTTCACTTACGGCGACCACGACCCTCAGGGAAATCTGGAGGGTGTTATCTCCTGCGTCAAGAGCCGCGACGGCATTTACTGGGGGCAGGTGCCGTACAAGCAGACCTGTGCCGGTTGGATACATACCGACCGGATTGCCCATAACGAGATAACCCTAGATGACATTTTGGACGAGGTATAAGGCAATGTTTGGAGATGGAAGCGGATTTGTAAAAGCTCGTAGAGCGGTTCTGGAGCATTTAGCGGACGGGCGATTGACCCCAACGCAGTTCTTGATTCACCACCTGCTGGTGCTCATGGCGGACGCGAAGACTGGGGTAGCTTCGGCGAGCGCGGAGAAGCTGGTCGCCTACAGCGGTGGTCAGTTGGTGAAGCGCACCGTGCAGGATGCGCTCATGGCGCTGGAGAAGAAGGGTTATATCAAGCGGAAGCACATAGCGGGTAAGCATGGAAACTACCCGGTCTTCATCGACAAGTATGAGGTTACGGTTGGCTCGAATGCTGGTAGACGGGTGAATGCGGCACTGTCGTCGGACCCTGTGAGGCCGGTCATGGAATGTGGGTTTTGCCGTACTGAAGAAACTCTCTCAAGTGACGTAGAGGCCAGGGGTTTAGAGTCAGGCGGGTCAGGTGACCGTGCTGAGACCGTGCTGACACCGTACCGAGACCGTGCTGAGACCGTGCCTGTTCAAGACTTAAGACTTAAAAACAAAGAACAAACAACCACTACGGCAGCCCCTTCGGGGCGGGTGGCTGGGGTGGCTGGCTTGGCTGATCAGGAACAAGGACAACAACCCATTTCTTATTCTGTACAACAGTCTGATATCCATTCCCTGATTGAAGCTCTTTATACCGCCGCAGATAAGGCTCCCGTTCATTCAGCCAAAAATCAGGCCAAGGCCCAAGGGCTGCTTGCTGCCCGCAGCCTGAGCCAACTCCTCTCCTTTGTTGCGTTCAGTAAAGCAGACAGCTTCTGGGGTCCCAAGCTGAAAGCAGCGGCCCACCCCGTAAACTACTTCGCTAGCTCCCTGAGCAGCATTGAAGACCAGGCCGTAGCCGCCCGCCCCCGCCAGCGCAAGCCCCCTAGCCCCGCGCCTCCGACGGCTGGCTCAGCCCCCTGCCCCCGCTGCGAGGGTAAAGGCACCTTCTTCAGCAAGACGCTCGGAGAGGATATGCCCTGCGGCTGCCAGAACGTCGTTCGTAGCAGGGCGGCGTAAAGTTCGACCCAGATAAAAGGTGAACCACTGAAGCTTCACCTTGGGATAAAGTGTCACAATGCGAGTTTTCCTGAGTTGGTCCGGCCCCAAGAGCCGCGCTGTTGCTGAACTCTTGAAGAAGTACCTTCCGAGCTTAAACAACACCGTAGATCCTTGGCTCTCATCAAAGGAGATCAGCACCGGCGCTCGATGGAGTAGCGAAATCGCCGCCAACCTTGAAGCCGCGAACATCGGCGTCATCTGCGTGACAGCCGAAAACCAGAATGAACCTTGGATCTTATTTGAAGCTGGCGCGGTCTCAAAGCTCACCACCGTGGGACGGGCGATGGTATTGAGGATCGGCATGAAGGCTACAGACATCACCGGTCCGCTCAGTCAGTTTCAAAGTGTGGGAACAGAGCGGGACGATATCTGGAAGCTTGTGGTGGATATCAACGGAGCTGCTGCCGGTAACGCCGTTCCAGAGTCCACGATTAGCTTGACCTTCAACGCCATCTGGCCGACTCTGCAAGGGGAACTTGATCAGGTCACCAAACAAGCGTCCGCCGATGCACCTGAACGCAGTCAAGACGAAATTATGCAGGAGTTGTTGACGCTGGCCCGCCGGCAGGAGCAGAGCTCTCAGTTGTTACTCAACCAGATTGTTGCTGTAAGCGAACGGACGATCGTGACGTTAGAGAGCAGAGCGCTGGAAAGACGTTACGAAGAAGAACAATACAGCGTCGAAATCGCCCGGTTGAAAGCACGTGAACATGACCTACAAAAAAGACTAGCGCTTTGGGAGCAAACACCGGCGAAGTCTGTTGGAACCGGGCCGCAGAGTCTAGCAGTTATCCAGGCAAACGTTGTGAAGCTGCTCCGAGAACGCGGCTTTGCGGTGCCTTCTGAGATTTGGAAACAGGATGACGAAGGTGAATCACGGCTCATAGTGAACGGGCAGATTAGAACGCTCACTAGTTTGATGAAAGAGCTTGTGGGATGAAGTAAGGCGACCCCAGAACATCGGAGTCGCCTTTCGTCGTTTCAGGTCTTACAGTCTTCAGTCTTTCAGCCACTCCAAGAATCCAGCCCGACCCGCCGCCAAACGGCAGAGGTCATCCAGCAGCACGAACACCGCCTCAGCATCTGCGTCAGTCAGCCCCAGCCCGGTCATATCAGCGACCAGCTCAACCGGTCCGTCGTCCTGAAAGACCCACTCCCTGACCGCCGCCTCTGTACCCAGCCGAACGAACTCGACCGTCAGCCGCTCGACCACCTCGTCATGCCGCTCTTGTAAAGCCGTTAGTAGGGTCATCAGTATTCCTCCCGCAACAAAACACACGTTGACTCCCGGTTGCCGTTGTCGCCTTCGGCCTCCGTGATGATGTAGATCGGCTTGCCGTCTTTCAGGTCATAACGGCTCAGTAGCCGAGAGCCGTCCTTGAGAGCCGCGTCGTTCATCCGCTTATCGTCAGCGCCGAGGTCGCCCCAATCACCACTTAGGTGCCGACGAAGGAAGAGGAGCAGGTTATCCCCGCTCCCCTCTATCGCTGATAATGCCGCCGGTGTCGCCACCAAACGCCCACACTGAAAGTTAGGCATCAGCTTTACCGCCCTTCGCCGCCGCCTTCTTCGCCGGTGTGGACTTGGGGGTCGGAGTGGCTTCCTGAACAGGCTCGCTCTGCTTCTCCTCTGCTGCGGAAGGAACCGCAACCGCTTCGGCGTCCTTACCCCCAGCCGCTTCCTTCTCTGCGCGTAGACGTGCGCTACGTGCCTGAAGAGCTGCGGCTATATTGGCACGTCCCGCCTCGGACATCTTCTTGCGTGTACCGGGTGCGCTCTTACCATCCGGCGTCTCTTTCCCGTTCCAAACCGCCAAGGCGTGATTGATCTTCGTCAGCTCGCCCTGAAGTGTTGCCTTCTCTGTATCCAGCTCAGCGATACGGTTTACGAGTACGGTGGCCTGCTCGCCCATCTGCGTGAGGAAGGTTTCTACGATTGCGCTGGTGTTCGTCATTTGTGCTCTCCGGTGTTACAAAACTCAGTGGGTGTCCACTGGCTTTGAAAAACCCTACGGAGTCGTAGAGAAAAGTAAACACCTTTCTGCTAATCGCCAGGACTTCTCTTTCCTCTTGTCAGAGTTCGCTAACGAAGAGGCAGAAGAACGCTAACTAAGAGACAGTTTGCAAACTTCGGAAGCCAGTATTGAAAGGACTTACCGAATGACATTCACCGAACTCAATCTTCACTACAGCCTCTACAAGAGCGACCACACTCGGGGTCATCTCTTGTGTGAAGCCTGTCGCACCTATGCCAAACAGCTCGTCGGAGCCAACAACCCCGACCGGCATGAGATCGTAGCCGACGCGACGCACAAAGCATGGACCAACTTCAACATGCTCCCGCCCGACCGCGTCTTCGCTGCGTGGTTTACACGCATTGTGAGGAACAAGATTCGCGACTATCACCGCAAGGCGAGAACTCGCGCACTCAATGAAGAGGCCGCCGAACTGTACCCCGAATCACCGTTCACCCTAGAACAGCAACAGGAGATGCGCGAGAAGGGTGGTCCTCTCGTCAGTCATCTCCTGAACGGCTACACGTTGAAAGAAGCCGCAGACCTTCTCGACATTAGCGTGCGCACGGCAAAGAACCAACTCACGAAGCTGAGCGAGGAGATGAACAGCAATGGCTAATACATCATTCGTCAAAACAGCGAACGAGAGACGTTATATAAGTAAGGGCGACAATGCTGCTGACGGTTCCCCGCTCTTAGAAGCACCGCATCCTCTCAGTCTCTCCATGAACGCCCACGTCATCTTTGCAAACGCCGTCGGTGATCCCGACGCGAAGGCACTTGTCGAAGAGTGGCGACCTCGCTTCATTATCCGCGCCGCCACAAGCCAGGAGGTAGAAGCATGGCACTAGTCGTCACGCCATACTGCCTCACCTGCGACATATGCGGCGAAGAGATTGCTGTACCGCGCAACGCTGCACGCAACGGCGAGGCTCTCATGCTGTTCGCTGAAGCCACCGCCATCAGACACAATCTCAAGCACGCTAAGACAAAGCTGATCCAGATCAAGCCAAAGACGATTTGCTGGGCAGACTTGGTCAAACCTTTCCGCGATGAGTTAGAACGCATCGCCTGACGACGTCCCACCTGTGCGCGGTCCTCTCCACTGCGCCTCAAGAGCCGTGTGTACTGCCCTCCTCCTCAGTAGACGCGGCTCTGTCTCCTTCTATGCCAGACACCAACAGGACAAGCACCACACTCCTGATGACCTTCGGTGTGTTCCTTGTGTGGTGGCTCTTTCACCTATACGGCCTCACCTGACCCGCAACACAGAGGAGGTGATCCAGTCTCCCGATATCCGAAGACACAACCTATGGCTGAACGAGCAAAGCGACCGTGCAACAAACCCGGTTGTCCTGAGCTTGTCTCCAGTGGCTACTGTGCCGTTCATCAAGATGCAACGAAGGCACACGACCGATGGCGTGGCTCAGCCACCACCCGTGGCTATGACCATGCATGGTCTAAGGTCCGCCGACTCGCTCTCAAGCGGGACTCGTACCTTTGTCAGCATTGCCTGCTAGCCGGTCGCGTGACTCCGGCGTTGGACGTTGACCACATCCGTCCCATCACCAGCGCTCCTCAGCTCAGGCTTGACCTCAGCAACACCCAGAGTTTGTGTCGCGCTTGTCACGCCCTCAAGACCGCAAAAGAAACCCCATGAGATCAACCACTTAAAAGTGGTGGGTGGGGGCATGAAATGCGTAGACATCGAGAGAGAAGCCAACCGTCACCCAACGCGATTTATCTGCACGCGGAACGTTTCCCAATTTTTAGCAACAGAGTCACCCTCCACCATGCCAGCAGGACGCAAACGACTACCTTCCGCCGTACACGAAGCCCACGGCAACCCCGGCCACCGCAAGCACGCACCAGAGATGGATTTCAGCGCAGCCGGTGAGATCGGAAAACCGCCTTCCTGGCTCGATGCCGGAGCGAAGGCCGAGTACAAGCGAATCGTCGCTGCCCTCTCAGACCTTGAACTACTGCGTTCAACTGACGTCGGTGTGGTCGCCTCATACGCAATCGCCTATTCCCGATGGATGGCCGCTGAGAAGCAGGTCACCAGAGAAGGCACCGTCATTCAGGTGATGGGCAGCCAGGGCCAGACCAAGATGGTCAAGCACCCGGCGTTATTGGTCGCCGCTTCCGCTCAGCAACAGATGCTGCGAGCCGGTTCCTTGCTGGGACTGAACCCGGTAGACCGCGCCAAGATCTCCGCATCACCCAAACAGGCCGCCAATCCTTTCTCCGCCATCTTCGCCATGACCGAAGAGGACCCCGCCGCCATCAACTAGGACCCATCCCGTGACCGACTACGCCGCCCTCGCTCATCAGTATGCGCAGGACGTAGTCACGGGCAAGATTCTGGCTTGTCGCTGGATCAGGCTCGCTTGTCAGCGTCACCTATTTGACCTAGACCGCATTCAATCTTCTGAGTATCTCTACAAGTTCAGCGCACTCAAGGCCAATAAGGTTTGCGCTTTCGCTGAGATGCTGCCTCTCGGTGGTCGCTTCGCTGCTAAGGGAAAGAACCTCAAACTCCAGCCTTGGCAGTGCTTTCTACTTGCGTGCACATTCGGCTGGGTACATAAGACCAACGGCCTTCGCCGGTTCCGCACGGTGTATCTTTACGTTCCTCGTAAGAACGGAAAGAGCTTTCTATCAGCCGTCATCGGTCTGTGGATGCTCATGTTCGACGGTGAGCAACAGGCCGAGGTCTACTGCGGAGCCACGACGCTTCCCCAGGCAGAGTATGTCTTCAAACCAGCACAGCAGATCATACGCAAGTGCGCGGGGCTTCAAACCTTCGGCGCGAAGAACCTCGCCAGCGCCATTGTCTTTCCGGCTTCCGAATCTCGTATGTCGGCTGTCATCGGTCAGCCACCTGACGGTTCATCTCCAAGTTGCGCCCTGCTGGACGAAGCTCACGAATGGTCAAACGACATTCTGATGAGCACAATGCAGACCGGTATGGGGGCTAGGCTTCAGCCGCTCACCCTCGTCACCACGACTGCTGGGTACAACACAGCCGGTCCCGCGAAGCTCATGCAAGACGAGCTTCAAGATGTCCTCGAAGGCATCAAGGAAGACGATCAGTTGTTCGGCCTCATTTATGGCCTGGACGATAAGGACGATTGGAAGGAACCATCTTCTCTCGTCAAAGCGAACCCAAATATCGGTGTGAGCGTCGGGCTTGAATACCTTCAATCTCAGCTCCACAAGGCCATACAGACACCCCGCCTTCAAACAGCGACGAAAACGAAGCACCTCAACATCTGGTGTGCCTCCGCAGTCGGCTGGATCGACATGGATCGTTGGTCCCGCTGTAAGGACGAAAACCTCAGCATTGAAAACTTCAAAGGTGAGACCTGTTGGGCTGGTATCGACCTCGCGAACAAGATAGACCTTACGGCTTACGTTCTGTTGTTCCGCCGGGTTCTCAATGGGATTCCTCACTTCTATCTGTTTCCAAGGTTCTACCTCCCAGCCGCAAAGATTGACGACCCCGCCAACGGCCATTACAGGCAGTGGGAAGGTAACGGCTATCTTCAGTCGGTACCCGGCGAGGTCAATACCTTTGAGGAACTGCACGAGCAAATCAAGAAAGACCGCGAACTCTATGACGTGGCGGAATGGGCCTTTGACCCGGCTCACGCTCACCTCTTCGTAGCCAAGCTGCTTGAAGAGAAGTTGCCGCTGGTAGAAGTCCCCCAGACGTGGAAGTTTCAGTCGGAACCCATGAAAGAACTAGAGGCTCTCGTTCTTCAAGAGCAGCTTCATCACGACGGTAATCCTGTCATGACGTGGTGTATCGCGAACACGACTGTGAAGTATCTGAATGGCGACGTGATCAGACCTGACCGCGCCAGCTACGAAAAGAAAAAGGACGGTACAGACGCCACCCTCATGGCTCTGGGTCGCGCCCAAGTCGCCAAACCCAAGAAGACTGCGTGGGCAGTGGAAGTCTGGTAAATGGAAGTATTCTCGTCAATCCGCGCCCTGCTCGATACCCGAGACAAGGGCCACCCAATCTCGCTGGAACTCCGCCAGCAGCCCACACTCAACACGCCCTCTGTGCCACTGAGTGGTGTGGGCTTCGAGTGGGCGTATGAACTCGGCGGCGGTGACGGCACTGTATCCGGTGAGGCCATTAGCAATGACACGGCCATGCGAATCATCACGGTTTACGCCTGTATCCGGGTATTGTCTCAGGCTATTGCTTCTCTGCCTCTTGTACTGAAAGAGAAGATTGAGAACGGCAGCACTGATGCTGTCGCCAGCCCGCTCTATTACATCCTCGGCACGGAACCGAATCCTGAGATGGACAAGCACCGCTTCTGGGCCACCATCGTTACCGGCCTCATGCTGACGGGGAATGCTTACTGCCAGATCGTCCGCAACAATGCCGGTCAGGTGGTTGAGCTATATCCTCTCCTGCCGACCATCACCGAACCCTACCGCCTAGACTCCGGCATACTCGCCTTCCGCACTCAGCAGGGTCAGGCACCCGGTAACTGGAAGACGCTACCGGCTACCGATGTCTGTCACTTCGCTCTGATGTGCTTGGACGGCATCAAGGGCATGTCTCCTATTCATCAAGCCCGTGAGGGTCTCGGCCTAGCTCGTGCCGCTGAAAAAGCTGGCGCAAGACTTTTCGGGAATGGCGCTCGTCCTGGCGGTTTGCTCATAGCTCCCGCCGACATTACACCCGAGCAAAAAGAACAAGCAAGGAAGTCATGGCAAGCGAACCACGGCGGTTCAAACCAGAACGGCACGGCTGTCCTCGAAGGCGACTGGAAGTATGAGGCGCTCAGCCTCAGTCCTGAAGATTCTCAGTTCATTCAGGTACGCGCTATGCAGCGAACCGAGATCTGTGCCCTGTACGGAGTTCCGCCCAACATGGCCGGTGATACTTCAAGGCTCTCAAATAACAACCACGAGCAGACTTCACTCAGCTTCGTGACCGATACGCTCCGACCCATCCTCTCCACGCTGGAATGCGAGTTGAACCGCAAGCTCATGCCCAAGGTTGGCCGCAAGGCGGGTAGCTACTTTGCCGAGTTTGACCTCTCTGAGCGCCTTCGTGGCGACTTTGCGACCCAGATGAAGGGATACGCAATGGGCAAACAGTGGGGTTGGTACAGCACCAACGACATTCGCCGCAAGCTTCGTGAGAACACCATCCCCGATCCGCAGGCTGATGTGTACCTGTATCCGGTCAATATGGCGAATGCCGATCAGCTACCGGCTCAGGCGGATGAAGAAAACATTGAACAACAGCCGGTAAAGGAACCGGAAAAGGAACCCAATGCAGCCTAAATCACCACTGGAAGCCATGGAGGTCCGCACGGCTCCTTTGAAGGAAGTCCGCGTTGAAACCAATGCGACAGGCGGCCATACGGTGTCCGGCTATGCCATTGTGTTCAATTCTGAGAGCGTAGACCTGGGCGGGTTCATTGAAGTTGTTGCTCCCACCGCTCTAAACCGCACCCTCACCGGCAACCCCGACGTGCTCTGCCTCCGCGACCACAAGCAGGAGTTCTTACTCGGCCGCACAACGGCTGGGACGTTGAACCTTGCCCCAGACGACACGGGTCTTCACTTCACCTGCAACCTACCGAACACGACTGTCGCCAACGATCTCGCGGAAAGCCTGCGTCGTGGCGATATCGACTCCTGTTCGTTTGGCTTCAGCGTGGTCAGCGATGCGTGGACGACTGACGGGAACGGCAACGACAGACGTACCCTGCTTGACCTTGACCTCTTCGAGATCAGTATCGTCAGCTTCCCCGCATACGAATCCACCAGCGCCTCATTGCGTACGGCCCCGCCTGAAGTTCGGGCACGTGTAGCAAAGCGAACCGCTGATGAAGGTGCCGACGACGACAACGTTTGCCCCTGCACCTGTCCCGAGTGTCTTTCCGGAACCTGTAATAACTGCTCGGTTGATGGCTGCTCGTTGGACCAGTGTTCCTGTGACAACGACGAGCGGTCCCGCACACTTCACCAGAAGCGATCTCTCCTAGCCCTCCGGCTACTAGAGATGCAGATCACCCTCTAAAGCTCTCCTCCACTGACGGGTTGTAACCCCAAGCTGCTCTCCCGAGCGGCTGAACCGGATTGCGCCCAAAATCACCGGCCTCTCCGGTTCAACCTCCCTCCCTCCTATCCCACCCGCCCCACCAAGGAACACCCATGTCCATGCCCGCCCTTCAGGAACAGCGCAATAAGCTGATGACCGATGCTGCCGTAATCCTCCGCAGCGATGCTCCCACCGCAGACCAGATTGAGTCCGCCAACAAGATGATTGCCGATGCCGGCGAGCTGGAGCAGCGCGTCGCGACTCTCAAGCAGGTTGAAGCGTATGAGGCCGAGCAGCGTGCCTTCGTACCGGCTCCTCGCCCTACTGGTGAGCAGAGCAAGGATGAGCAGCGCACCCGCGCCGTTGATGCCCTCCGCTCATACATGATCAGAGACCGCGTAGAACCCGAGTACCGCGACCTTCTAACCACCAGTTCCGCGTCCGCTGGCGTCACGATTCCGCAAATGTTCTCACCCGTGCTGGTACAGGCTCTTAAGGATTACGCACCCGTCCTTGATGCGGTCAACGTCATCACGACCAACAAGAACGGCGCTCCGATGAAGATGAACCTCATCAACTACACCGGTACCATTCTGCCGGTCGTAGCCGAAGGAACGCAGTTCCCAGAGATTGATCCCGCCTTCACTTCTCAGATCTTGAACGTGGATAAGCTCGGCGGTGAGGTCAAGATTTCCAATGAGATGCTTGACGACTCCGAGTTTGACCTCGGCGGATGGCTCACTCAGGCTTGGCAGAACACCTACGGCTACTCTCTTGAGCACTACGTAACCGCAGGAGACGGCAGCAACATCGCCAGTCTGTTGGCTGTAGCTGCAACCGGTACGACCTCGGCTGCTGCTGGTGTGATCACCTATCCCGATATCGCTGCTCTGTACGGCGGTCTGACTGCCGCTTATGCCCGCAACGGTTCGTTCATGATGAGCACCGCCACCCGCGCTGCGCTCATGGCCCTCACCGCTACGACTGGTCAGAGCATCTTCAACACCGACCCGACCAATGGTCCGTTCTCGTCTATCTTCGGTCGTCCCATCTACATCAATGATTCGATGCCGACCCTGGCCGCTGGTAATAAGGCGATCCTCTTTGGTGACTTCAAGAAGGCGTATACCCTTCGCCTAGACGGTGCGCCGACGATCAAGCGTCTCGACGAGCGTTATGCGGATACCGACGAGGTGGGCTTCATCATCCGCTCACGCGTTGGTGGAATCACGATGAACGCTGGTATCGCCCCCGTCATAGCACTCACCGTCCACGCCTAGCAACCCGTAGGCGGCTGGCTTGCCGTAGATAGCCAGCCGCCTACACCCCACTCCCATGACAAAAGTAAAGATGACAC
This sequence comes from Granulicella tundricola MP5ACTX9, assembly GCF_000178975.2. NCBI lineage: Bacteria > Pseudomonadati > Acidobacteriota > Terriglobia > Terriglobales > Acidobacteriaceae > Granulicella > Granulicella tundricola. Next base: position 2,297,760 of record NC_015064.1, read on the forward strand.
ACTCCGCCGTCGGCGCTGGGATTCACCATGCCGCTGAGCACGTCTACGAGCTTCCCGATCATGTCGCGGAGCAGTACGTGAACGCAAAGCTAGCCACTCGCGAGGAAGGTGAGCCTGAAGTTGCTGCTCACACTCCGCAAGAGAAGCGCGACAAAGCCGTTCGCAAGCCCAACGAAACCCGCTAAGGAACATCAGTGCCCGATTACCAACTCACAATTCCGCCGGTAGTCGAGCCCGTGTCTCTCGCTGAAGCAAAGGCACATCTCAGGGTGGACTTCCCTGACGAAGACAGCCTTATCGCCGGATTCATCAGTGCGGCTCGTGAGATGAGTGAGCAGAAGATGCAACGCGCCATCTTCAATCAGACCTACGTCCTGAGCCTTGATCAGTTCAACTATGGCGATTGGCGCAGCACGATTCCTATGGCTCGCCGCAACCCTTTGAACTACACCGCCCTTTGGGAAGCCACAGCACTCCGCTTGCCCATGCCGCGTCTCGTTTCGGTCACCTCAATCACCTACGTTGACACGTTCGGTGTAACGCAGACCCTCGATCCAAGTCTCTATTCCGTAGACAAGTCTTCTCAGCCAGCCCGCATTGTTCCCGCTCCCTCCGGCTCATGGCCCACCTCGGACTACTACATGCCCGGCAGTGTAAAAGTCACCTTTGTCGCCGGTAGCTACGGAGACGGCATTCAGGTCAACACCTGCCCCGCCTCAATCAAAGCGGCCATCCTGCTTGTCCTGGGGCACCTCTACGAGAACCGTGAAGCCAGCACCGTGGCTTCACTGAAGATACTCCCGCTTGGCGTAGACGCGCTGCTCAGTCCTTATCGCTTCTATGGGGGCATGTAAATGAACGCCGGAACCCTCAATAGACGCATTCAGATTCAGAGCCAATCCGAGACCAGAGACCAAGCCGGTCAGAAATCAACCCTCTGGGACACTACCTACCAGTGTTGGGCGTCGATAGACGTTCAACAAAGTCAGCTTATTTACTCCACGGCAGAGTTCATAGGAAATACCACGTACCGCATCACTTGCCGCTATACATCCTCAGTCGTCTTCCAGCCGAACCAGAGGATTGTCTATACAGAGCCAACTACCGGCGTGGTTCACCTTTATGAGATTCAGGCCATCCTTAATGACAAACAGGCCAACAAGCTCTTCATCTTCATGTGCTACGAGCTGAACGGAGAGGGGTAAGCATGGTAGAGACCACCATCTACACCATCCTCAGCACGAGTCCAGCCGTCACCGCTCTTGTCAGCGACCGAATCAATCCGATGGTTCTGGATAGAGACACCGGCTTCCCAGCAATCTCCTACCTCTTCATCAGCACGGTCTCATCCCCCACCTTCAGTACACGTGGCTCACAGCGGTACCGGTTTGAAGTGAGCTGCTGGGCACAGAAAGCCCTCAGTGCTTGGGAACTCAGAGCAGCGGTCATCACCGCCCTGAATGGCTATTCCCAAGACGGTGTGGTGATTCAGTTCATGCTTTCCCGCGATATGTTCGACCACATCTCTGAGACCTGCCGCGCCACGGCCGAGTTCTACGTCTTCAGCAATCTCTAGCCCCCACGACCTCACAACCTGACCCGCCAACCCAGACCGACTCATTCCCGGCCTTGGTAGAGCTGCGTCTGCGTGGGGCTAACCCTCCCTTTCAACCAATATCAGGAGCATCACCCATGGCATTAGCAGCAGGAGCATCAGCAGCACAGGTAGCAGGAACAGGCGCAATCCTCAGCATAGGCGGTCCGACCGGCGCTGGTGGCTCTGAAGTCTTCGTCACCATCGGTGAGGTGAAGGATGCAAAGCTATCCGGCCGCAAGACTTCCACCACGATGAGCACCAACTTCGCTTCTCTCGGTATTCAGCAGAAGGTCGCGACCATCACCGATCTCGGCACAGCGACGTTCACGGCAAACCGCGTCGGTAACGATGCCGGTCAGCTTGCTATCAATGCCGCGCAGCTCACCCGCGTACCGTACGACTTCAAGTTTCAGATCCCACCCAACACCGTTAACGGCCAGACCACGGGCGACTTGATTACGTTTAGCGGAATCATCACTGAGGCGGGTTCCTTCGATGTCAGCTTGGACAAGGTGTCCGAGTACACCTTCACAGTTGATCTCAACTCCTACAACAGCGTGCTGGGGTCCTAATCATGGCGAAGGTCGCGAAGAACCCCGCACTAGACCCTACTCTGCCGAAGGTGGAGCTGAAGCTGAAGGGTAAGACCTATCATCTCTGCTTCACGTTCGCCGCCCTCGCCACTGCTGAGGCTGCGCTCAAGAAGATAGGGCACGAGATAAACATCTTTCATGCTTTGGACTTCGCCAACCTTGGCGCAGAGAGTCTGGCCGCCATCCTGTATGCCGCACTCATCACTGAAACGCCTGACTTCAATCTTTTGGAAGTTCCGACCCTCATCACCATGAGGGACATCCCCGCCATCAAGCAAGCTCTGTTCGATGCGTTCGCCCTGTCTATGGTCGAGCCTGATAAGGATGCTAAGGCAGACCCTTTAGAGAATCCGCTGGATCTGGAGCTGGACTAGATTCAGCCGAACTATGGATGTCGTGGTGGGTCACGGCGACGCTAGAACTCGGCCTCTCTTCTGAGCAGTTCTACGACCTGACCCCACGACAATTCCAAGCCCTCTGTAAGCGATACCAAAATAACCGCGAGACAGTAAGAAACCATACCGAACTGATGTTCGGGCAGCTCACATCTTGGGTTGTCAACACAGGCTTCCGCAGCTATTTCGAGAAGTTTCAGATCCCGGCTCACTTCATGCCGTCACTTCTGGCCCTGAAGCAAGCCCCAACCAAACAGCCGAACACGCGTATGACGAAGGCCAAACGAGCGGCTGTCGTAGACACGATTCGCATGATGTTCCCCGCACAGAGATAACGATGGCAGACGGTTTCAGCGCAGACATAAAGGGCATAGCCGAAGTGAAAGCTCTCTTTGAAGCCCTCTCAACGAAGGAAGCCGACAACGCCATCCTCAAAGCTCTCAAGGCTGGCGCTCTGATAGAGCAAGCCGCTATCTCTGACCGCGCCCCTGTAAAGGATACGACTGGTGGTCTCTTACCCGAGGGCGCTCTCAAGGCCGACATAGAGGTCAAGGTTCATCGGCCTTCCGGTAGAACCCCATATGTCACTGTCGCCCCCGGGAAGTACACCGCTCACGTTGCACGGTGGCTAGAGTACGGCCACAGGCTAGTGCGTGGTGGCTACTCCCGAATGCTCAAGAACGGTAAGACACGTGGCCCCGGTAAAGAGGTTGGCTTCGTTGCCGAACACAGTTTTATTCGCGTTGGTTATGAAGAATCCCGAGAAGCCGTTGTAGAGGCCATCTCCAACACGCTTGTAGCGGAAATTCAAAAGGCTGCTGTCAAGAAGCAATAACCGCAAGCACACAAACAGACTTCGGTATTCAGTTCCATGAACTACGGAACGGTCTACCTAATACGAAATAGCATCAACGGCAAAGTTTATGTCGGACAAACAATCCGTGCTGTAGGGCAACGATTCAAAGATCATCTTGCTGCTGGACGCAGGGCTCATCCGCCTTATCCGATTCATCGAGCAATCGCCAAGTATGGTGCCGACAGCTTCACCTTGTGTGTGTTGGGTGTGGCTAGCTGCAAGGCCGAACTAGACGAGATGGAGACTCGCGCCATCTTTACTCACGAAGCTCAGAATCGTGCCTTCGGCTATAACTTAGCCCCAGGCGGCGAAGGCTTCAGTAGTGAAAGGGTGAAGGCTCATTGGGCCGACCCACAAAAACGTGCAAGGCATGTAGCGTCCATGCTCACGAAGTGGGCGGATGCTGCTTTCAAAGAGAGTGTAAGCGCACACCGAAGGATTACAGCGGGTACACCTCAAGCACGTAAGAACAATAGCGATGCTCAACTACGTGCTGATGTTGTGGCGCGCAAGTCGAGGGCTAGCAAAGAGCAATGGAACGACCCGGATTTCATAAAGCTCAAGTCGGATCAAGCCAAGGCTATGTGGGTAGACCCAGAGAAGCGTGCGCTGAACGTGGCCGCCAGAAACACCCCTGAGGCAAGAGCGAACCGTATCGCTTCAAACAAGCGGATGTGGGCGGCACCCGGTTTCAAAGAAAAACAGATTGAAAAGATGCGCCTAGCTAAGGCAGCGAAGAGAACAAACCAATCATGAGCACAGCAGCAGGTCAAGTCACTATTGTTCTCTCCGCAGATAAGGTCAGCTATTCCGCTGCGCTTGATCAGGCTGGGCGTGAACTAGACAAGCTGCAAGGCAAGTCAAAGTCATTTGGTCATGGATCAGTCTCGGATATGCAGGCCGCTAGCGCCAGCATCAGGCTGCTTGAGAACCCGCTTGGCAACAACATGCGGGCCATTGAACGCCTCATCTCCCAAAGCAAAGTTCTATCCGGCGTGATGAAGGCGGCCTTCCCTCTAGTCGGTGCTATCGCTATCGCTGGGATGTTCGCGAAGCTGACTACGGAGGTTGTCAAGTTCATCAAGGAGATGAACGAGATGCCCGCCGTCATCAAGCGTGGCTTCGATTCTCTGAACCTCTCCATCCGCACCAGCAATGATGAGCTAGACCTGACCAACGCGAAACTCGCGAATCAGATAGCCAAGCTCGAAGGCAAGCCCCAAAACAACCTCAAGACGGCGCTCGCTGAATCCCGCGTGGAAGCTGACAAGCTGGCTACCTCCCTCGCGAACGATGCGAAAGCAGTCAATGACCTCCTCACCGCAAACAAGATCGGCTTGCTCGGCCAGCTCGTAGGCAAGGCGAACACCTCAAACGTTTCCAGCTCTATTCAGAGCTATATGAATGACCTACAGGATCTTGGAAACAAGATATCTGTTGCCGCTCAGAAACCGAACAACGACACCGAAGTCGCCAGCCTGCGTAAGCAGCTATCCGACAAGCAGAACTCCGGTCTCGGTTGGGCTAAGAGCAAGATGTTCGCCACCGACCACCCGGACCTGGCTGGTCCTGACGACCAGATCATGGGCGGAGATCAGGCTTCTAATCGTGCTGAGCTACTCGGCTTTCAAGGTGTTCTACTCGGCCAGCAGCATCGTGCTACCTCCGAAGATACCAACAAGCAACTTACCGGGATCAAGGATAAGGACGAGGCTGCGAAAGCTGCGGCTGAGTCAGCCAAGGCCGCTGCACGTGCTGCACTTGAGGCTCAGAAGAAAGCCGCAGCCGAACAGCTTGCAGCTTGGGAAGAGAGCAACGCCGACTGGAAAGCTGCACAGGACCGTTCTCTCCTCGACGACGCCGACTGGTGGAAGGCGAAGCTCGCTACCCTCAACATCGGCTCTTTGAACTATCGCGCCGTGAACAAGAAGGTCAACGCAGACATCATCTCCGATAACCGGGAGATGACCGAAGCTCGCCCCACCTGGGCTAACGACTTCCTCAAGGACGGTAACGCCAACGGCGGCATCAGCAAGGATGACGCTGAGCAGATAACCGCGACTGGCAAGGCTACCGCCGAATGGATCGCTTCGCTGCGTTCAGGCGTGGAGCTTCAAAAGCAGAATGCCACGGCGATAGCAGAGTCTTCGCTTCAAATGGCGGTCGCGACAGGCCGCATGACGAAGATGGACGCGGCTCAGATACAGGCCAACCTTCACACTCAGGAATACAACGACAGATTGAGTGAGTTAAAGGATAACCGCGACGCTATCACCACTAACGCCAGCCTCAGCGACGTACAGCGCAAGGCTCAGTTGGCGAACTCCGACAATCAGATTGCCGCTCTCAACAACCAGCGGGCATTACAGACTCAGCAGGACAACGCCTCAACCAACCCCCAAGGCTCTCTCGCTTCCGTCGGATTCGTGGATGCCCTGAATGACTTCGTTCTCGCTTCCAAGGACGCTGCAGGTCAGATGCGTGAGATAACCACCGGTACGCTGAACACCCTGAATGGGGAGTTCGTTAAGGCCATCAGCGGGCAAAGAACCGACTTCGGCAATGCTGGCGCTTCAATCTTCCGCAACGTTGCCGGCATCGGCCTCCAGAAAGCAGAAGGCTCCATCATGCAAGGGCTGGGATTCGGAGCCAAGGCTGACGGAAGCAAGAGCAATCCGCTCTACGTCCGTATGGCCGATGGTGTTGCTGGTGGTGTTGGTTCCGCAGCTAAGGGCCTCTCCAGCCTCTTCAAGTCTGGTGATGGCGATAGCGGCGGAAGTGCCGTATCAGGTCTTGCTTCTAAGGCTGGTGGTTGGCTCAGTTCACTCGCCGGTATGATTCCTGGCTTCGCTGGTGGCGGCACGGTCACACCCGGAACGCTAGCAATGGTCGGAGAACAAGGCCCAGAACTTGCCTACTTTGGCTCAGGAGCGCACATCACCCCAAACCATAAGCTGAGCAGCATTGGCTCCGTTGGTGGCGACACCCACAACTGGCACATTGACGCTCGTGGCGCTACTGACCCGGCTCAGGTTCGTTACCAGGTGCAGCAGGGCATTCAACAGGCCGCACCTCACCTGACCGCCCAGAGTATGCAGGCCAAGGCGCAGCAGAACAAACGCTCTCCTTCTACCCGCCAAAAGTAAAACCCTCCCGCAACACCCCTCCGCACGAACAAGGACGAATCATGCCCACCGGATACACCCAGGTCACCGGGTCCTCTCTCAAGGACTCGGCTGGAACCCCCATTGCTAACGCCACCATTCGCTTTGCTCCGGTCAACAACACGGGCGTTCCCATCTCGTTCATGGCGGGTGGTGGTGGGCAGACCGTCGCCACTCCGGTCACAGCCACCGTCACCAATGGCGCATTCACGATCCAGCTTGCGGATACGACACTCACGACTCCAGTGAACGTCGGGTACGCCGTAACGGTAGTGGACAACCTCACAGGAGAGCACCTTCTCGGTTCCGGCTATGGCTGTGTTCAACCTTCAGGCGCAACGTGGAGCTTCGATACGTATGTACCGAACCTCACGGCGCTGGTTGCGGTGCAGCTGGGTCCGCAAGGACGTGAGGGCGCTCCTGGTCCCGCAAGCACGACCACAGCCTCGCTGGTCGCTTCTCATTTACCGGCGCTGCGTAATCTCTTTGACAAGACCCTGGCGACGAATGACCTACTCGTCAATTGGGTGGATGGAACGACCACCAGTCAGACCGGGCTAGCTTGGTTTGCTACAGGATATATACCGGTCGTTGCGGGTAAACAGTACGTCGCTAGTCTCAACACGTTCCTCGTATCCACCACCATCGGGTTCGCCTTCTTTGATGGCCAGCTGACCTTCGTCGGTGGCGTGATGGGTTGTGCTGCTGGCACTCCCGTGACCGCTCCGGCTAACGCAATCTATATGCGCGTCGGCAGCGGTGGAAACGACCTTGTAGCTGGGCACGACTACGACTACTGGAAGAACCAATTCATCATCGTGGAAGGGGCGGTCCTCCCGTCCGCCTACATTGCCTTCGGCTACGAAGATCCGGCAACCACAGCGGTTAAGTCGGCAGCTCTGCTCGACCGCAGTCTTGGTCATCAACGGAACCGCTTTGACCCCACGACAGCCACTCCCGACGTCTTGATCAGTCAAGTTACCGGCGCGACGATCTCCGTCCCCGGCAACTACTTCACCAGCGACTTCATTCCGGTCAGCGGCCTTGCTTGGGCTATCTGTAACCAGAACACTCTCTTCGGCATACCTCAGAGCGGCATAGCTTTCTACGACGATGCCTTCAATTACATGGGCGGGACCAATGGGGTAGCAGCCTCTACAGCATTTGCCGTTATGGCAGGAGCCGCGTACCTGCGCGTTGGGATGGGAAGCACTGACAACGAGAACCCTTCTATACTCCCCACCGTAGTGCTTGTCGGTGGAAGTGTCCTACCGAGCACACTCGCCTCCCATGGCGGCACGGATGCGTACAGTGCGATCAGCAATGCGCTTGCCGTGGCTTCGAGCAGCGCGGGTTCGTCCCTCTCGCATCGCGGCAATCTGTTCGATAAGCGAGGCGTTACCTTAGACGTCCTGATCAACTACACGACTGGCAATGCTGACAGTTGGCCGGGATACTTTGCTACGGATTACATGATCGTGCTGGGTCTCTCAGAAATCATCTGCAACGAGAACACGAGCTATGCCGCAAGCACGCTAGGCTTCGCGTTCTATGACGTAAACAAAGCGTTCATGAAAGGCGTTGCAGGTGTTGCCGCCAATACAGCGATTGCCGTCCCAGCGGGCGCAGCCTTCGTGCGCTTCGGCATGGGAACCTCCACCGCAAGCGACAGGGCATTGATTCTTGCCGGAGCAATGGTGATGCCGGGAGCTTTAATGCCCGCGCACTATCAGTCTTATGGAGCGTCATCCGCAGCTACACCGCAGAAACTCCGTCTGTTTGATGGACAGAAGAACCTTTTCGACCCCTCACAGGTAACGCTCGATCACCTGATTGATTACACCTCTGGAACCTCAACAGACGTATCAAGTTCATTTGGCGTCGGGAACTTCTTCGCCAGTGGCTTCATGCCGGTGTTCGGTCTTTCGCAGATTGTAGCGAACCAAGAGACGGACTACGGTGCTGGGAGTTTCGGCTTCGCCTTCTACGACGAGGATTTCAACTTCATATCGGGAGTTAATGGGAACGCAGCCGGAACGCCAATGACCGTTCCAGTAGGAGCGTTCTTTGCGCGCGTCGGCTCTGGTGGAACTGTTCAGGCTACGGCCAAGGGCTGGTCTCGTCAGGTCGTGCTTTCCACCTTCATGGTCCTGACGGGGAGCATAGTACCTGCAAACTTCATTCCGTGCAGCCAAGCCGCAGCTCTCGTACCGTCGCGGTTCTACTTGCAAAACGCCGCCATTATCGGGGACAGCATCACCGCCTATGGGGAGCCTAACTCGTTCCCGCAGGGCAATGGAGGTCCGTCTCAATACATCGGCTATCAGCAACCGATGTTAGCGGCTCTGGGTGCAAACAAGCGTGTCATACACGCATATCCAGGCACGCGCATGGTTGACGTCCTCTTGAGCAGCTATGCCCCCAGCCAAGCTGAGATCCAAGTTTGCAATTTCTTGACGGTGTTCAAGGGAACCAACGACTACGGCAATACCGCGTTAGGCGTGGTGCCTATGGGTGACCCATTGACAAGCACCGACAACACCACCTTCTACGGCGCAATGGACTTGATGATCAACACATGGCTTGGGTGGAATCCCTCGCTAGACATCATCTTCTTTACGCCGCTGCAACGCTCGGGAGGGACGGTTGCGAACTCGCTTGGTTTCACCTTGGAGAACTACGCAACGGCCATCATCACGAAGTGTAGACAGTACGCCTTGCCTGTCGTTGACCTTTACCATACCTCCGGTATCAACCAGCTCAATATCGCGACTTATGTTGGACGGAGTCCTCCACCCCAACAACGCCGGGTATGCAAAGTTTACCGGTCACCTGATCACTGCGCTTGCCAGCCTGTAAGCAACTGACGCGCCTCATCATTCCATAACAAGGACGCAAACCCATGAATGTTCTAGCAATCCTCAAAGGCGTCGGCACGGAAGCTGAGAAGCTCGGCACCGGCGCAGTCCACGTAGTTGAAGTTATCGGCAACGGTGCCGTCTGCTTTGAGCGTCTCCTTACCGACGCAAGCAAGCTCACCCCGGAAGTGAAGGCTGGCCTCACGACCCTCATCGCTGACGGCGAAGCTGTAGCTACTGGTTTTATCTCCGCAGGAAGCAACCCAGCTAACTTCGTTGCTGACGCTGCTGAAGCCGCCAATCTCGCCAAGTTCGTAAAGGACTTCGTTGCCTTCCTGCCGGTTATCAAGGCCGCTGCTGGCACCGTCAAGGCTGACCTCACTCCTCTCGCCTAACTCTTCCTCTCTCCCGTAGCACCCCGCCAGAAAGATCCCGCCATGCTCAACACCATCACCCTCAATGGGCAGACGGTTTCTATCGTCGCGTCGCCGACCTGTATCGCCCTGCGCTCCATAGAACTGTCGGGGAGTGACTCGGTCGCTATCGTCACGTCGCCATTCTCTGGACAGACCCAAGCCCAACAGTGGCCCGGAGCGGACTGGTGGTCGGGGACCGCAACACTCCCGCCTCTCACTCAGGACCAAGCCGACGAATGGCTCTCATTCCTTATGGAGTGCCGAGGTATGACGAACCCATTCCTCATGGGCGACCCTCTCAAGTCTTCACCTCGGGGGAGCGTCACGTCGGCTTCAGTGCCTGTGGTGGATATGTCCGTCACGACTCTCAACCAAGTCGGCAATCAAGTCCTCTACACCAAGGGCTGGTTGCCGAATGCCTTCTCACTGTTACTCCCCGGCGACTATCTACAGATTGGCTATCGCCTTCACCGCTGTCTTGACCGGGTGAACTCAGACGCGAATGGTAAGGCCTCCTTTTCTATCTTCCCCTCGCTTCGTGACCTCCCCGCTGACGGCCAGCCAATCATCCTCAACAACCCCCAAGGTCTGTTCCGCCGAGGCAGCAACAAGATGACGTGGTCCTCGGACTACACCGGCCTCACCAACCTTTCCTTTCCCCTGATCGAGTACCGCTAATGCCCAGAAATCTTGACCCCACCTTCTCAGCCAGCCTGAGTGCGCCTCTCTTCGGCCCTGTGTTCCTCGTCATGCTCACCTTCAAATCTCAGACGACCTACGTGTGGTCAGGTGCGGGCACGCTCATATGGAACGGCAACACCTACCTCGGTGTGGGTTCGCTCGGCAAGGTTGATTCAATCAAGGAGGGCATAGAGGTTCACGCTGACGGGACTTCGCTCACCCTCTCAGGAATCGACAAGGTTTACTTGGGTGAAGCTCTCACCGACATCCAGATAGGAGCGCCTGCCACCATTCACTTCGGCAACTACCTGAATGGTGCGCTCATCGGTGCACCCTTTCTCATCTTCCGAGGTTGCGTAGACAAGCCCACAATCCATACCGGCACTGATACGGTGAGCATCAGCCTCGCTCTAGAAAACCGAATGGTGGACTTACAGCGAGCTTCTAATCGCCGCTACACCGCGACTGACCAGCGTGCTCACTACTCAGACGATACAGCTTTTAATTGGGTAGAGAAGATGAACGACATCTCGCTCCGCTGGGGCAGCTAGCAGCACCGAACTCCCTTCCTTCCGCACCGTTTCCCCGCAACAACCAAGGTCATCCCCCATGTCTCTTCCCAAGAAGCAGCATTGGCACACGCGTGCCTTCCATCCCTTCCTCGTAGACCGCGCTCAAACACCCTTCGCTTGGGGCACCAATGACTGCGCCCTTTTTAGTGCGGACGCGATCCTCGCGAATACCGGCGTCGATATCGCCACGGACTTTCGCGGCAAGTACACCGACAAGCGTTCAGCCTTCCTGCTCATCAGGTCGTTGACCGGTGGCTCGACTGTAGCTGATGCAGCCGCTTACTGCGCCCAGAAGCACGGTCTCGTTGAACACCAGCACCCGCTTATGGCGAAACGCGGAGACCTCGTGGTCGTAGCTGATGGCGACGAGCTTATCTGCGGGGTGGTTCACCTCAGCGGTCATGTCATTTCAGTTTCGGAGTCAGACACAGTCCGGCTCCCCATCACCAAAGTAGTCCGTAGTTGGAGCGTATAGGCCAATGTCCAAAGTCATTATGGGAGTCGCAGAGATCGGTGCTGCGGCTGGCCTTGTCGTCGCCGCGAATTTCGTACCAGGAGGTCAGGCCCTCCTCACACCGTTTGTTCTGCACTTAGTAGAGGGTCTCGCTCTAAGCGGTGCCTCCATGTTGGCAGGTGCCGCCGCGTCGGCGCTGACCAGCAATCGCGGAATGACCATCACGACGCGTCAGCCTGCGAGCAATCGCCAGATCATCTACGGCACTCAGCGTGTGGGTGGTGTAGAGATTTACCGCAGCACAACTGGAAGCTCACTCGACCAATTCAACTACGTCATTGTGTTGGCTGGACACGTATGTGACTCCATCGTTAACCTCTACCTCGATGGTCGTCAGGTGCATTGGGAGGTTGGCTCCACCGGCAACAGCACGCGCAACGGTGTCAACTTCGGTGGCCACTGTGACGGCAACACATACACAGGACCAAATGGAGAGCAGTACAACTTTGGCGGTGGCCATGGCGGATACCACGTCTATTGCGAGGCCAGATATGGTGACCAGCTAGCCGGTGATGTCATTGGCGGATTGACCGCTAACGACGCTAATTGGGCAGCATCTAGCGAGGGTTCGCCCTATGTCGGTGACTGCTGCTACGTGTTCCTGAAGCTGGAGAGCGACCCAAATGTCTTCCCCGGTGATCCCGAGATACGTTTCACGGTCAATGGGAAACAGGTCTATGACCCACGCACGGGCACTACTGCGTTCTCTACCAACCGCGCACTCATCATCGCTGACGTCATCTCCGATCTTCAGTTCGGCTTAGGTGACAACACTGTAAATCAGGCTCAGCTTGTCGTGGCGGCGAACGTGTGTGATGAGCAGGTCGCACTTGCTGGCGGAGGAACTGAATCCAGAGACTGCTGCAACTACCACTACGACACCGGCACTGCGCCGGGTGATGTGCTTGTCACGATGGTCGAAGAAACCCTTGGTCGTCTTTCACAGATCGGCGGCGAGTGGTTCTACTGGCCTCGCTACTGGCAGGGACCCAGCTTCACTCTGGATGAGAACGCCCTTACTGGCCCAATTTCATGGAACCCATATCGCTCTGCGCCGGATCTCATCAATCGCTGCACGGGGACATATGTAGCTCCTCAGTACCCGTTTAACATTGCTGGAAATCTCTACGACGCTAATGGCTTCGACCCAGCGACGGGAACCATCCAGAACAATTTCCAGTACGGCTTTCAGCCGACAAACTTCCCACAGTTCGCCGCTGACGTTCCTCACGGATACGCAAGCGATGAGTACCTGAACGAAGATGGCGGCATCATCCGCCCGAAGGAAATCACTCTCCGCACCGTCCTATCTGTTGCTCAGGCCCAACGCATTGCTAAGGGCACGCTGTTAGACAATCGCCGCCAAGGTACAGGCAGCTTCCCGATGAGCCTAGCGGCTTGGCGGATGCAGCCGGTTGACGTCATGCAGTTCACCTTCCCCGAATACGGCTGGACTGAGAAGCTGCTTGAAGTCACGGATGTCGTCTTCGCTGTCACTGAGAATGACGGCGACCAGAACACCCCCGGCGTGCCTTCTATCGGTGTGGTGGTGTCGGTTCGTGAGACGGCCGCAAGCGATTACGAAGACCTCGGCCCCGGTGAAGAACAGACCATCTATGACGCTCCGGTTCTGGCACAGACTACCTATGTCCCCGCGCCTCCTACCGGTCTTGTCCTCACCTCTGGTGCTGCTACTGCCCTTCAGACTCTTGATGGTGTAGTACATCCCCGGATTGAGGTCCAATGGACCACGCCTCAAGACATCCTTACCAATCAGATTCAGGTGCAGTATTCGACCGTGGCTAACCCCACGCTGTGGCTTGATGCGGGTCTGGTAGACGTCTCGAACAACCTCACCTATATCAGCAACGTGATTGCGGGCGCAGGTTACAACGTCCGTATTCGAGGCCTCAGAGCAAATGGCGCTCAGTCGCCCTGGGAAGAGATAGACGGCTATACCGTCAGCATCACTCTGTCGGTTCAAGGCATCCTCGCCTTAGCTCCCGGTTCACTGGTTGCTGACGCCTACTCCGATAGCACCGGGCAGTATGCCGAAGTAACGGTGCAGGGCTTCACGGCTATGGTAGGCAACGCAAGTGTGGCTGTTCTACCGAATGGCACGACGGTCTTGCTTCAAGGGTTGGCGCAGCAGCAGCTCTACTACATCTACTATGTCGATCTGAACTTCACCGGCGGAGCCATCACTCCGATAGATACGCAGAATACGGCGGACTTCCTGAACAAGCCGGGATACTTTCTTATCGACTCCATAATCACCCCGTATGCTCCTCCGGCTTCTGGGTCTGGTGGTGGTGGTGGCGGGACTGCTACAGGCACGCGCTACTCACCCAGCAACTTCCAAGACACCGGCACCCGCACCACAACCAGCCCAACGAGCGCCTATGACGGCGACACATCTACCGCTGCAACGGTGTCGGGTAGCTATACCTATGTTGCCGGGGGCGGCGGGGAAATAACCCAGAACGCATCAGGACCTTCAGCCCAAGGCAGCCTCCCTCCCGGCGGTGGTAGCTCGTCAAGGTCGTCATTCGGTCTCTGCTTATGGGAAGACTTCCCCAGCGTGACCACGACTACCGCGACGAACTTGAACCTGGTTGCGGCCTATCGGGTTCTCGGAACCGGCTCGCCGCAAGTCACCGTCACCGGCAATATCGGCAGCACCGCGAATATCGTCATGACCGAATCCGCAACAACGGCCTCAGCGACCTACACGATGGCGATTCCCTTGGGGACAGACCTCAGTACGGTTTCACTGGAAGTCAACGTGACTGCGGACGACAACGGGTCAACCTCAAACACCGGCAGCTTCTCGGTCTACGAGATCTATATCCAGTAGACCGATGCCCCATCCCTCAGCCCATGAACGATCCCTAACCCAGTCCGACAAGATCCCAGTAGAAGGAAGCAGCATGTCACCCATAAACAAACCAACCACCATCAAGGAGCTTGACGGTTTGCCCGCTGGCGAGATTGATTTCCGTATTGCACAGTCAGAGCAGCGCACCAAGCAGTTCCTAGAGGCGCGGCTCAATACGCAAGACGAGAAGTTGGACACCATGCAGCAAGACTTATCTGCTTTGGTCGGTACGCCTCTGGTGGCCGGAATGATCAAAGACATCAAGACGAGCATCGACGCGGTCCGCGATAGGCAGGAAGAGCAAGCCGGGAAGCATAGCGACTGGCATGAAGCCGACCTCACCTTCCGAACAGAGGTCATCACCCGAGTCGGCACCATAGAAACCGAACAGAAGAAGATGACCGGCCAGATGCGGATGATTCGCTGGTTCGTGGCTACCTCAAAGGGCGTCAGCAAGTGCCTGGAGCTAGCAATCAAAGCTCTCACCGAGGCCGACTTCTGGAAGGTGTTCGGGGCGGCTGGGTTGATGTGGGCGCTGAGCCACTATGCTCCTGCGGTCTTCAAGGTTGTAGCCGAGTACGTCAAGCAGTAGATGGTCATGTTTCCGATCCTCGGAAAGATGGATTGAGTAGGAAATCCCATGTACAACTTCATTTACAGCAAGGATGGACTCGCCCTCACCGAGTCCTTTGAAGGCGTGCGCCTCACGGCGTATCAGGATCAAGGCGGCGTGTGGACTATCGGCTACGGTCATACCGGAGCGGACGTTCATTCCGGCCTGACCATAACCCTCACGCAAGCAGAGCAGTTCCTTCTAGCCGACGTGAGACACGCTAGCGACACGGTAAACCGGCTGGTCACATGGGCTGGTCTCGATCAGATGGTCTTCGATAGTCTGGTTGACTTCGCCTTCAACGCGGGGTGCGGAGCCTTTGCCGGGTCAATGCTACTGAAGGACCTCAACGCCGGGAAGCTGGCTGAGGCGGCTCACCAGTTTGAGGCCTGGGATCATGTCAGCGGTCAGGTGGTGGCTGGGCTGCTGAGGCGTCGTCTGGCGGAGGAGAAGCTGTTCGATTCTGGTGTGGCTGCGTAGACAATTGAACTTTTCCAAGTGCTTGGAAAACTCAAAGACCCCTTGGCGAAAGCTGAGGGGTCTATGTAGCTTAAGGTCGCCATGCAGCTCCCATTCTGGGTGACGTGTCACCCCTACTTCCGATGCGAAGCAGCGTGCTTTTAAGTTCGACAGTGATTTCACGTTTTCCATCTTCCTGATGCCTATGCAACGGGCCGAAGGAACCGTCGCACATGGATTACGCGGCCCTCTTGGTCAACGTGGCACAGCTCACCGTCGCCATCATCGCCCTCGCCGTCTCTATCGTCGCTCTCCGCCGCAAGTAGGCCCTGAGCCTCACCACCCACCAGACGCACCACGGGCCGCCGCGAGGCGGCCCGTGGTTGTCGGTAGATCGGGAAGCTAGGCTGCGGTTACTCCAGCTCCCTTAGAACCGCGATTGAAGACGAGACGGAAGAGTTTCACGATGGCGAACCAGATGATCCCATTGATGACAACAGCGGTCAGAGCCGAGAGTAAACCCAGAGCAACTAACCCCAAGGGGCCTCTCCAGAGCAAGCTCTGGATGAGCCAACCACCCAAGAAGTTACCGGGGCATAGCAGGATCAAGGCCGTCCCCCACATCGGTATTCCCATGGCTGACGGTGCGTGCGGCCATAGCGCTAAGCACGTTATGCCGACGAACTGAACCACGAGGAAGACGACGAGCACTTTACGATTCTTCATGTCATCCCCTATGGCGTGGTGCCGATGATGATCTTGTTCCCGGCTGGGTTCGGCATGATGCTGTGCAGGTCTATGTCGTCACGGTTACACATGCGTATGCAGCCGTGAGAAGTCGGGCTTAGGAAGAGAGCATTACCCCAGGTTGTTGGACTCCAGCCTGGCCCCATCGTTCCGTGGATGAAGATGCCTCTACCGTCTAGCTCCTTGATGTGAAGCTGGTACGGCCCGAAGGCATTGCCGCCAAGCGCTGTTTTGCTCCACGGCGTATTCGCCGAGTTCCCATACAAGGTCGAGACGTGATCCTTCTCCCAACTCTTCGCCGTAAACGTTCCGGTCGGCGTCACATGGCCGTCGCCGCCAACTACGACACTCGCGGTTAGAAGCGTGGTCGGAGCTGCGTCGCCTTTATTTTGCCCGGTGACGGTGAGCGTCCCCTTCGACGTTTTGGGGTCGTAGGTTACCGTGATCGTGCAAGTGCTGAACTTCTTATCGCCAGCCTGACACCCTGCCATTCCGGTTGGATCGGTGTGGCTCATCGGATTGTTGTTCACATAGGCATACATGTTGAGGTTCTGAGGATTTCCGATCCACTCCTCGAACTTCTTGTGGGACTCTTCTTCCTCTTCCTCGCTACTGCCTTCGGGAGGATGTTGCCAGCCCAACCACGGGATAGGATCAGGCGACATCCATCTCCCCATATTCGATCCGTAGTAGCGGGCCGGGAAGTAGTCGAGTCCTGACTCGGCGTCGCGTTCTTTGCCGGTGAACAAATATGGATCGTTCGTATTGCCGGAAAACACGCCACCAAATGGCCGGTAATCCATGGGGTTGACGAACGTTCCATCGGCCAGCAGATTGCCCGCTGTGGTTCCGAGTTGATCCGTGACGTGGTAGACGGGTGCGCCGTTTTGAGTGCCCGGCACCTCGGCTAGCAATCCATTCGGCCCATAAATGAGATCTGTCCACTGTCCAGCGGAGAGCCGGGCGATTGGCTGGCCACCAAAGTAAACAGTATCGGTCACTCCAACACCCTGCTTCTCAACTCGTTGCCCTTCCGCATCGTAGACATAGGTGGCACCGCCAGCCGTGAGCATTCGGCTTTCCGCATCCCACGTCATGACGTTGTAGCCGTCCGATAAAAGATTCCCGGCAGCATCATAGGAGTATCCAAACATCTGATTGTTCGCAGTATAGCTGGCGTTGAAGCTACCGTTCTTCGTGATGTTACCGAAGGAGTCGTAGGCGTAGCTCTCGTTCAGGCCATTGGGAACCGGGGTTCCTGATTGTCCCGTGGCGATCACCGTAGTCGTGGTGGTTGTCTGCGTGTATGGGGCGGGATCACTGCCTTCGACCAACTGAGGACCCCAGACTTGAAACCCCTGACCATTTTGGATCGATCCGCCGCCCCCAATCTGTAAAGCGAGATTCGTCAGACCATTCATAAGGCTGCCAGTAACAGCAACGCGCTGCCATGATGAGGAAAGATTAAGATTGACCGAGTTCGCAACTTGCCAGCCTTGATCGCCAATCTCAGTAAGATAGAGATTGATAGGTTGAGTGCCTGAGTTTGAGCGGAGATAGACGGACGCCGTAACGGTTTCTCCATCGTAGAGGGACGGGTTGGGAGCCAAGGCGGCGAGGTAGCTGTCGCCTGAATTCGGAGACGCAACAAAAGTGGAGGCTGTGTTCGTACCATCAGGCGCAGCCCCGGAAATGCCAGCGATGCTCCCGGCACTGAGGAACCAGTTAGGCCCATTGAGTTGCTGAGAGTTGGGTAGTATGTTCGTCAATTGTGTGCCGGTGAGAACCGGGAGCGTTGTAGTTGCGATGTAAGGTCCTGGATGGGATGCCACTTCCAGCTGAGCCCCCCAAACATCGAAGACCTGTCCACTTTGTAATGAGCCTGCGCCCCCAATCTGTAATACGAGAGCCGTCAAACCAGTTGGAAGGCTGGCCGTGATCTGGAAGCGCTGCCATGTGGAGTTCAGGTTTACCGTTTGCGGACTGAAATAAGTCCTACCGGAGGCGTTCATCGTGAAGAGATAAAGGTTCAGAGTTTGCGAACCACCTGTGGAACGTAGGTAGACAGAACCTGTGACAGTGGCCCCGTCATAGAGGCCGGGATTAGCAGCGCTATCTACCAAATACGAGTCTGCTCCCGTAGCCGATATCTGTGCAGCTGTGATCGAACCGTCTGGCGCGGTAGTGCTGTTTGTAGCGGTCGTTATGGTCTGGCCAGACCAACTTGGACCGGTCGGGGTCTGCGAATACGGAAGGAGGTTGGTAAAACTCGTATTGATAGTTGCTGGAATCCCCGCTGTCGCGACGTAGGGACCGGCTGTAGCCGCAGCCTCCACCTGCGCCCCCCAAACTTGCACAACTTGGCCGGCTAACATATGACCATTGCCGCCGACCTGAAGTGCGAGCAGCGAAAGGCTACCCTGTGTCACCCCTGTCACAGCAAATCTTTGCCAATCCGAGGTCACATTCACAATCGTTGCGTTCAGGGCCGCAAAACCAGATGAACCCGTCTCATAGAGACCTAAGTCCACACTAAGGCTGCCGCTCGGCACTCGCATCCACACTGAACCGGTGATAGTCAGCCCACTGTAGGGGAGAGGGCTTTGAACAAGACCGTCAATTTGGCCGTTGCCAGTGGAGGTTATTGTTGCGCCGGTCTTCTGACCATCGGGCGCGGTGACAGAATTATCGGCAACTGATACACCATTCGCTGCCCAAGTAGACCCCGAGAAGCGCTGAGAATAAGGCAGAAAGTTTGTAACGCTTGATCCAGCTATACCTTCGTCTTCCAGCATGGGATTCCAGACCATGAAGCTCTGGCCATTGCTCACTGTTGCGCCCCCTCCGATCTGCCAAGAGATAACATTTAGAGCAGCTGGCATCGATCCCGTCACCTGATACTGCTGCCAGCTAGGCGTAAGTTGGACCTGTCTCCAGCCAGCGATCCCAAAATTACCCGGGGACAGATCAACCAAATAGAGATTGACCGTCTGGGTGCCCGAAGTGCTTCGTAGCCATACAGAACCCGTCATCGTTTCGAGGCTGTAACTGCTCGCATTAGGGACTGTCCCGCTGATATAAGTGTCTTGTGAGCCGGAGGTTGCCGTCACAACCGCTGCGCTCATCAGGCCATCAGGCCCAGTCGCGGCGTTTGTAGCCACGGTCGCATTCGTGTACGTCCAACCAGGCTGGGATGCGCCAAGCTCCGCAAGTAGGTTTGAATCGTCGGGATTGGTCCACTGTGGAACAGCTCCGCTACCGCCCGGTGTTTCCGCCGCACCGCTACCGCTTGTTGTGGTGGAGCCAGTGTTGCCATTCGATCCACTCGCGACGGCGAGATTCGAGAATATGTCCTGCGCCGCCGTCAACCTATTCAGGCTATCGTAGCCAAACTGGCGTTGAACGCCAGTAATCAGATCCGTCTGACTTTGAAGATTGCTGTTGGGAGTCCAGGCATACTGCTTTGACCAGAGAGGCGCATTCGCCGGACCGTACCCCAGAGTCAGTAGGCGTTCCCGATTGTCGTAACCCGCACCCATCGACACACCATTGCCGAACCCAGCCGCCACGAGGTGGCCAGCGGCGTCGTAACCGTTCGTCGCGACCGTGAGATACGGTTGGTTGACCACATTTGAACTAAACCCGAGATTCGTAACCGAGGACATACGTCCCGCCGCATCGAACCCATGCTGCACCGTGCGACCGTCCGGATAGGTAAGGGATGTCATATTCCCGGCGAGGTCGTATCCCGCAGAAACTCCGATATCGTAGGAGCAATCGCTAGGAACGCACTCCGTCTGGCTAGTCAATCTTCCCATCGCGTCATAGGACAACGTCTTCGCGGCGTTCACCTCATTCGAAACGTGAGACAACCGCCCGATGGAATTCAGAGAAGACGGAATGGCCCCTCCATTCTCATCCTTACCGTCGTAACCAAATGCAGCCGTCGGCGTTCCATCTGAATAGGTCTTGAAGTGAAGCCGGTTCAAAGCATCGTATGTGTAGGAGGTCTGCTTTCCCCGTGCATCAGTCTTGTATTGAAGATTGCCGTTCGCATCGTAGCCACCTGAGCAAGTAGAGCCGCTCCAAAGCCCGTAGCAGATGGTGCCGGTCTCGGGGTTGGTAGAGGTGATGAGACGCGACAGAGAATCGTATGAGAAGCTGCGGGACCGCGGTGCGTCGCCAGGAGCTCCGATTTGATTCACGCCTTTTAAATTATTGAGGCCGTCATACGAATAGTCAGTCTCAAGAAATGGAGTTCCGTTAGCCGGGCTAGGCTCTATCACGGCCGCCAACCGGCCAAACGAGTCTGAAACATGCTGCCAGTGTGAGCCGGTCTCATCGGAGTGATCGACCCAAGAGCCCTGCGAGATCGAACTGGCGTTACCGATGCAATTGGGCTGTGAGCCCGAGCTAATGCCGTTGTAACACCACCATTCGCCGGATCCGTCTGTGTTTGTTTGATGAATCTCCCGGCCAAGGGCGTCATAAGCAAAAAGTTTGGTACCGTCCGTGGGGAGGAAGCCGCTCCGATGCGGACTGCTGACCGAATAGACCGATCCCATGCCGGTGTAAGCGGTGTCCACATAGTCAGTGCCTGCTGGGTCAGATGTAACCTGCGTCTGAACAGTATGGCCGATGCCGTCCTGAACCGCCACGCTGTTGAGTTGCGTACCGCCCGTGTTGAGCAGCATCTTAGTCGTGATGCTGGGTGAGGGTGCGGCATCGTTGTAAGTAAATGCTGTTGTTGGCCGCTGGTTTCCGTTGCTTGCGTCCAATGGTCCCTGAGTCTCCGTGAGCCGATTCAACGAGTCCGCATACGTGTAGTTAGTCGTCTGGTTGTTTGCGTCGGTTACACTCGAAACCTGACCATCGGAATAGCGATAGCCGTACTTCAAAACTATGGGCACGCCGTTCGGCGAAGGGCGTGTTACAGACGTGACGTAAGCATTCGTCTGTCCCGAAGCATTAGCATCTGTGAAGTTATCGGCGTAGGAGTATGCAGTCGTGTGTCCCGCCGTGCCGGGCATATCAGCGCAAGCAACGTTACCGCAGCCGTCGGTACTCGAAACGATCTGGCCTGTCTCGTCGAAGACCGCTGTCGTGGTCGTTGACGATCCGTTATTGGACCATTGCGTGACGGTGGTTGGATTGCCGCGTCGCGCGGGGACTGAGGGACCATAATTTGCTTCATCGTGGGTACCAGCAACCAGACCACCGACAGCCTGCGTGGTGGCGCTGCCACTCAGGCAAGGTGACGACCCACCATCCAAGTAAACGTCTGTCTCCGCTGTGCGAGTTGATCCATCGTAGATGGCTGTCAAACAGGGCATTGAGGAAATCCCATACCCTAAAAGGGTTTTACGGGTGGGTGTAGGTGACCCACAATTTGCACTAGCCGCAACCGACCAACCACCGTTGACAGGCGTTATTTGAGGCCCGCTTACTCCAAATCCATACTCGTCTTTTTCTGTAACCAGGTCCGAGTCACCGGTAAAGCAGTAAACTTCAGACGACGAGGGTGCTCCCGCCAGTTGAACAGTTTTGCTCGTCAATTTGTACTGGTCGGACCACGTTTTAGTCGTAGCCCGCAATAGAGTCGAATTAGATGAGCCCGCAATTCCCAGATCATAGTCTTTGACACTAGTTTCAACGGGCAATTGAACTGCCATCAATCCAAACTCGTTTACTTGTACTTTTCTACCGATCGGACCGTAGGAGTAGACGGTTTGAGATTTCTGACCGCTGATGTTATCGGTGGTAGATACCGTCGTAGTCTTAGAAAGCCATTGTCCAACCGAATTCCATGTCGTCGAATAACTAAAGCTTTGCGTGATCGCCGCTGAGGAGCCTTGACGATACCCTACAGTTCTCTGGTCGATGACTGGGATTGAATATTCGTATAAGCAACCGCCAGAGAAAGGTATCGGCTGACCACCGGACCCCGAGCCCTGACTTCCATCGAAATTCGCAGCCTCAGAGAATGTTTCGCTTAGTCTCCACTTGTACCTTACCCAACCACCGCCAGGATAATCTACTTCGCTAACTAACCCAAATGTTGGGTCATATTTGAAGTTATATGCCGATCCATTCGGCGCGGTGATGGAATTCAGAACTGAGAATCCCGGCTCACTTATATTGAAATAGCCGTTGCATGTATATGTGGAACCAGGATTGTTGACGATTCGAACCGAGGGAGGATTATAGGACGCGGTTGCAGATGTAAAATCAAGGTGGTAACTTAGGCCCCCAACATTGTAGTCGAGAGGTTTCATCGTGTTTGCGCTGTTGTTTTGATTTGCTTGAGTACCAAGGTAGGGATAGGCTCCCGGCGCAGATGCGCCCGAGGAAGATACCGAAACGATAGTTCTACCCACGCTATCCGTTATTGGCAGACCGCCGTTTGTTTGATTCGGAAGTACATTGAAGGCAAGTCGATTGCCGTTTCTATCTTCGATGGCGAGAGGATAGATGTAGTTATTCGTTACATCATGCGGATCATATCCAGGCACCCCGCTTTGGCCAGCTGGAAAGAAATACTGAGTGCCGTTAAGATCAGTGGCTACAAACGAGGGTCCCTCCCCGCAGTCGCTATTCTCCGACGGAAGGCCATTGCAGTTCGCTTCAGCTGCGGAGGCGACTTCGTCATCCCCTCCCGATTGCGATGATGTAAAACTGTGAAGGTTACTTTGAAGCTGCGAAGAATCACAGTGGTCCTCCGGATCATAACCGCCGGTTACCGAGACTTCAGGCGGCGACAGGAAAGCTAGACCGAGCGGATGCGCCTCTCCCTGCATGTCGTAGAAATTGTAAGCGGACGAGATGGAGCAAGCATATGACCCGCTGCTGCTGGTGGCCGCTGGATTGACCATTTGAACGTTCCAAGCTAAAGCAGTGACGTACGGGAGTGTGTCGCTCCATCCTCCTCCCGCGTTTGCGCGGTCAGTGTTTGTTGGCTGGTTGTAAGAACATGGTGCCGAGTCTAAACCGCCGCAGCCAGCAACAAGGGATGAGAAGCGATGCACAGAACCTGAGTTGTAGGTGAAAGCAAAAGGAAGAGAGATTCCTCTTCCTTTTGGCGTGGGCAGATCGACCTTAAGTGATAATGAACCATTTGCTGGATTAACAGTTTCCGAAAGGCCGTTGATGTAGTTGTGACCTACGCCAGGTATCGGAACGGAACCCTCATTCACCAGAGGGTTGCTCTGGGCACATAAGTTGGATGCGGAGATGATGAAGAAACCTGCAACAAGACGTGCGCAGTTTTTCAGAGAAATCATTAAGCCCTTTGCTAGGAACCAGACGTTTCGTTTTGGTGGCCGAACATTCACCAAGAGCCTTGGAGAATCATTGTCCGCTTTGCAGGCAGACGCTTTACTCCTCGGCGTTGCTGATGGATCTCAGCTATAAGGATTAGGGTAAGTAAGGCGGGAAAGATCAGTCTGCAGGAACAGGAAAGAGCAGGAACACCCGAGCCAAGGGACGGCGCATTAAATCTCCAAGCGGCGCAAATTTTGATGATGAGTAACATTGCCTTTTCTGAAGAGTGAAGTCAATGAAAATTTACTCCTGCATGCACTGTTTGCTGTCTTCAAGTGCGTTCTCTTTCGGCTTCGCCTCGACCCACAACCCCCCGGCCCGCCCGGCCCGGGATACCAACCCTGCCCGCACGGCTACCGGTCCCGGAGAGCGCACCCTCGCAGCATCGAGCGCCATTCCTGGATGGCGGCTGGCCGGTATCGGTCAGCCGCCTCGTCGGTCGTCAGTATCCGGCCTTCGCCTGAGCAGCTATGAACCGCTCCTTGAGGTCGCCCGTTACGGCAGCCGCCAAGTACCGGGAAGTGCTGGTGAAGTCCTTGTGTGAGTGGCCGAGTAGCACCTGAACCGACTTCACGTCCATACCGCCCCGCAGGCAATTAGTGGCGTAGGTAGCTCTAAACCGGTGAACGAAGAAAATCGAGGGGTCTTGGCCGGACCGCTTCGCGATCTTCTTGCAAAGGTCCCACATCTTGTCATTGGGCTTCCCTGACCGGGTACAGAAGACCAGGTCAGTATCCGCGCCTTGGTTCAGCTTCGTGGCGGCTTCCTTATGCGCCGTCAGGCGGAGGAGCAAATCAGGCAGGATCGGAATAGTGCGCGACTTCCCTGTTTTGGTTTTATGCCCAGTCGTCTTATTGTTTCGAACCGTGATGATGCCGTACCTGAGATCCACCCAGCGCCAAGCGAGGTTCATCATCTCGCCTTTGCGCAGACCGGTCCGCAGGAAGGTGGTGAACAGAAGGTGTTCGGCTGGCTTGCACGCAGCGAAGAACTTCTCCAGCTCTTCAGTCTGGAAGATAATGGGTTCGTCGTTCTCGTCGTCATCCCTGAACTCCTCCATCTTCACTAGCCCTTTGCCGGGGGGTAGGTCCATGAACCAGCGATAAAACTGATTCACCTCCGCGACCTTGTTCACCGCCGTGCGCTGAGTGCGGAGTTTACGGGTCTTGTGGGCGTGCTCCCGGTCTGACTGCTCCGGAGTTCTGACTATCCAGTCCACGAAGTTGTGTAGATCGTCAGATGTTAGGTCTTCAACGTACTGCTTTTTGACGAACCGTCGGAACTCTTCAAGGTCGTAGGTGAAGAGCGCGAGGGTCTTGGGCCGCCACTTAGCGGACGGTCGGTTGGTTGCCGGGTCTAAGAATGACGCGATAGCCGTCTTGAGTAGGGTCTTTTCATCGGCCTCCTCCACCTTCAAACCGACGGACAGGCCCCGAAGGGCGAGTTCCTTGATGTCCGCTGCGTTCTTGGCGAGGTTGTACTTCGGCCCAATCTTCTTCCAGCGGCGTTTCGTGCCCTCGTAGAAGAAGATCCCCCAGTCACCCTCGGGGTGAACCTCCATCTTGCCCCTAACCAGAACCTTATCGTTTTCCGGCTTGTTATTGCTCGGGTTCACCCACGGCGGACACTTCACCCACACGCCACCCTGCCACTCCCGTTTGCCCGCGTCCCAGACGCCGCCGACGCGCACCTGCTTGTAAACCGCCACTTTCCTGTTCGCCACGATAAGCCCTCCGAGGGCTCAATAGTAACGCTTTTCAGTACGGTGGTAGTACGGCGCAGCCGGAGAGAAACCTAAGCCATTCAATATAAATCACTTAGCGTTGTAGTGGTGCCCGAGGGGGGACTTGAACCCCCATTCCCTAAAGGGCGACGGATTTTAAGTCCCATTTTCCACAGATTGCGGTGTCAAGCATTATCTTGCAGATTGCTGCAAAACCCTTGTCTTTGTTGAGTTTTATCGCTTCTCTGCCTTGCAGGATGACGTTTACCATCGCACGATATTCCGATGCGAAGTGCCACTACAAGTGCCACCAGAACCTGACAAAGAGCTTGAACCTTTCTAAGGTGTTGGTGATGCAGCGAGACGGATTATTTCAAGTGCCTTTGAGCAAACGTCCGCTTCTACTGTCGGGAGCGACCCGACGAGCGCGATAGGAGTCTTTTTTGCAAGCCCCCAGAAGTGATCGGCAATATCTGAACCAAGAAAGAGATACTCGGAATGGCGGTCAACGAAGCGATGCTTGAGGAGCTTTTTCTTGAAAAGATAGTCTTCAACCTTCCGGTAACTGCCGCCAAAGTCATCCTCCAAGGCGCTATTTCCACGTGAAACTCTTTTTGCCGCCACCTCACGCCCATGCCCCAAGACATTACGAAAGTGAAAGAGGACGCTCAGGGCTTCCAATAAAGGCTTAAGGCCAGAAAGGTCATCAAAGCTGTATCCGGTCACGAGTTCGAAGGTCTCTCTATAACCGGCTATTCCGGTGCTTCTGCCAACTCTTGCCGCAAGGTCTGTGTGCAATCTGTTGAAGAACTGATTGTTCGACTTTCTCTTGGCAAAATCCAACTGTTCTGAGTCGAAGAATATCTTCCTCCGGTGTTCAAGAAGTGCCCGAAGAATGGATTCTAAAATGCCTTCGAGATAACACGCTGCCCCCAGGATGATCTGAAAATTTATTCCAGCAGTCAACTTGGTCGGCCCGTTGCCGGGACGGCTTCCAGCAAAGTGGTCAATAGAAACTTCTATGGAAGGCCAAACTGCCTCCGTTATGTAATGGATGACCATATGAATCTCCTACGCCCCGCCAACAAGACACGCTGCTGACTGTATACCATCGAGAAGTGTCACTTTCGCCATCTCTTCGCCTATACTTGGTTCATGTTCGACCCTTTCGCCAACACGCCTCGCATCAATCGAACAATGGTCTATCTCGGCGCGTGCATGATCGCTGGCATCAGACTAGCAAGAGAGCGACAGGTGAACGTCCGGGTTGTCCCTACGAGGGTTGCGGTCGATGAGTCGGTGGAACTGGCTCATGAGATTTTCAAT
Source organism: Granulicella tundricola MP5ACTX9 (assembly GCF_000178975.2). Classification (NCBI taxonomy): domain Bacteria; kingdom Pseudomonadati; phylum Acidobacteriota; class Terriglobia; order Terriglobales; family Acidobacteriaceae; genus Granulicella; species Granulicella tundricola. The sequence goes on from NC_015064.1 coordinate 2,324,472, forward strand.
AAGGTGTTCAGGCGGGTTCCCGAAAAGCTGGGGCAGAAGTGAGGAGGACATATGGACGAGCGGACGATTGTTTCAGTTGCGGATGAGCAGCAGGCAGGGCAGGTCAATGAGGTCAGGCAGCATGATCTCCGCTTCCTTGCTCAATGGAAGAGTATTGAAGAGTACCCCGCCTGCCCCGTGGGTATCGGCATCTTGAAACAGATGGCAGAGGCTAGTCCGGGGGCGTATGAGCTCGCACTCTCCAAAGGGATGGACAGGCCGGATCACCCGCTGCTCATCCGCAACCCTCACTGGAGAGCCTTTGTTGCTCACTACCAGGCTTGTGAGAATTGCAACGAGGTCTGAGTCCCCTGATCTTCACTGAGACTTATAGAGATCAACGCACAGCGGATATGCGCCTGCATCCTTATCAACTTCCTGCCTTGGGACAGACAAACACTGCTGCCCTGTCTTCGTGTCGAGTGCGAAAGTTCCTTCACCGACAGGCACAAATCTATGGCTTTGGCTTCCGCAGCCTAGAATCAACATTGTTACGCTGAGAGTAGCAACCTTCATGGAACAAGACTCTCAGGACAATCCCACCATTTCAAGGTCAACAGTTAAATTTATTTTTTGCATAAGAATGAACAAGATAAAGCCTTAGACAATACAGCATATTTTTCCTTGACGTATCTTCCGTGCTGTGCTTATGAAATGCTGGTCCTAGAAACACAAGGAGCTACATCATGAGCCTCACACCCGTTACACCTTCACTGCCAATCCCTAACCCCTGCCCTAGCTGCCTGCGGGCCTTCCTCACAGCGCGGGACACCTGTTCATCTTGCAAGCTGGTGATGTGCGCTGACTGTGGCTGCTCTTGCGATCACGTCTCACCTGCCATCGCGGTAGCAGTAGCTACACAAAAGCTGTGGCGCACCCCGCTGCTGCCCTCACAGACACTGGTGGTGGAGTCTGAACACGATTCCTGTTACGGAGTCTCAGGGGAGACCAAGTGGTTATCCAGACTGCCCCTCCATGAGCATGAGATCGCAAAGTGTTTGCCGGATGGCATGGGACCGATTCACCAGGGGCACCAACGGGCCGCGTTGGGTTCTGGTGAAGCTCAATACAGCGCCAATGGGTACGGTGTAGATTTGCTTCTGTTTCGTATCGAGGGCAGACGCTTCACCACTTCGGTATTCACCCCGATCAACTAACAGCACAGTTCCACTCAGAAATAGATGGGTGGAACTGTGCTAATCTCTAGCAACGTCACTGAAGATCGTGGCAAGCAGACAAGGTGAGACGCGGGCCGCAGCAACAAGCGGCGACAGGAACAGCCATCCTGCGGGAAATGCACCCGGAACACAGGCCCCTTGTCAGTTCGATCAGTGGCTAATACTCATTGGAGAATTAGTCATGAATGAAGCAATCACTCTCGCAACTCGTTCCTTTGCCGAAGCCATTATCCAAAGTCATTACGCAGGTGTAAAGCGTGCTGAAGAGTTCCGAATGGCAAGTCTTCAGCATGAGGACCAGCAACGCAAGCGTTATAAAGCCGACATCCTGAAACAGATCAATTATCTGTCGCAGGCGTAAACGAAGAAACCCTGTCTATCCTCAGACATGAGGATAGACAGGGCTTGCAATTACATAAGGTGGCACAAAGAATGGTTCTGCTCGCCTTATACATGATTGACGATATCGTCAGCGCCATTGAGACACTGAACGGACTCGACATATGAGGGGCGTGGAATGGACGGCAGGTAAACATTAAGAAAATACGCGAGCGAGTTGCAAAGCTCCCTATCGTACTGGCAATCATGTTTGTCATCGAATATTTCGGAAAGCGCCGATCCCGTCTTCGATCTGCTCCAGAAGCAGAGACATAATCTTCTGGGGCGCCATTATGCAGGCTACCTATTGTTTTTGTTCGGAGCAACGGATTAGGAGATCGCTACATGGATTGCTAAAAACCTCCTTACGCTGGACTCTCTGACCGGCAGCAGCCTAGCAGGCTTCGTTTTGCGGAAACGCTGACTAAAGTGCTGGCCCGCGCGGGCCATTCATAGAGGCGCACGGTTGAACGGAAGATGCCGTCGCATTTTTCGCGGTTCTCTTCTGCCAAGTGATATATTGGGCGGCACAAGAACTTCAATCTGATTGGCCTTATGAGGAAAAGCAAAAATGCCAAGGTACGCGGCATCGAACTGGGGCTGGGTTGCGCTCACGCTGATTGTCGGGGGCACTGCCGCAATAATAAGCAGGGCCGCGTTCTGGCAAAAGAAAAATGAAGTGGCGATTAGACCGCCAGGAGTTCGCCTCCTTCTACCCCCTCAACCTGCACAGTCTATCGCGGCTGGGGATCTTCCTTACGCGCTCATTAGCTGCTCTGCCTACGACTCGCTCAATCCAAATGACAAGAAAGCAAAAAGGTGCCCGAACGGCTCCGCCGATTTAGGAGATGAATGGCAGCCCTGGATCGCATTTCCGGATGCAGAGTTGCAAACGGAGATGGCCAGCGTTCACCTGCGAGCCCGCGTTTGGGAGAATAAGTCGAAGGGCCTGCTAGTCGTATCCTTTGGCGGAACTGAAGCCGGAAGCTGGAATGATTGGAAGTCAAATTTTCGCTGGACCCAATTGTGGCAAAAAGACGAATACACTGTGTTGGGGTCAAGCTATGTTCGTTCGTTTGCCGAAGAACTCGCGCGGAGGAGAACCCAGCCAGGTCAAGAATACCTCGGGAAGGTGACGCTGATCTCAACCGGTCACTCTCTGGGTGCGGGGTTAGCCGAAAAGTTCGCGTATTCTCTGCCCGCTCGCGAGTTCGGTATACAGCATGTGGACACAGTGTTCGCCTTCGATACATCTCCTGTGACAACGTTCCTAAACACGGCGCGGAACGTTCGGCAAGAAAATGTGATCGGCCTAAAGATCGTTAGGATTTACGAGCGTGGGGAGGGACTGGCAATTGTCCGTGCGATAGCGAGTGTCGTGCATAAGCCATCCACGGTGAACCCTGAAGTGAGTCAGCGTCGTTACAACTTATTTGGTGATGACCGTTTCGGCACCACCAACCCAGTAGCGAGCCATTCGATTGCAGAACTAGCTGAGGGCCTAAAGAAAGTTGCTGCCGGCTCGAATTAGGTTGTAGTGCCGACCTTGAGGCCACGCTCCCGTTCACAACGCCCAGCAATCGTGGAGGGTGCTCACCGGTACTCGCAATTCAGTGAAGGTAGCGCGTCGATATAGCTGCAGTTCGGATTGGCTAACGACCTTTGTGTTTTCTCAAGGGCCATAATCTGAGATTCTAGCTAGGGATTTTCGATGAGTGGGTATAAATGTTTGTCGAGTCCTTTTCTGCCTCAAATGCGCGTAAGGACATAAAGCAGCCTTGGCGACGTCAAGGCTTTCGTGTTTTTTGAAGCGATGTGGCGCATGATTTTTATGCTGAGCAGCCCGTTGCATGTAGGAAGAGTTTTTATCTTTGCCAAGCCCGGACTACCATCCGATTAAAGTGGTTTCAGATTTCGTATTTCAGTTTAGAATCGTCGCAAATTCAAACCGGAGAGACACATGCCTGCACCGCCTGCCCCACCTTCCAGACCTTCGCCACCAGTGCCGCCCACTAAGCCAACTTCAGGGCCCAGACCGGCACCGCCAGACCTAAGCAAGATCCCGACTATCAAAGCCATTGAGATTCAATTTCAAACGGGCGACGATGATAAGGACCGTGACACACGGCTCAACGTTGACTTCGTTCACGCTGGTGTCGTTTTTGCTTCCTCACAACCAGTAGACGATAACCCCGCGCATGACGGTATCTTTTCGCCTACTATCGACGAGTTTAGTGACAGCATGTCGACGCCGTGGCTTACGGTGCCCATTTTGGCCAACATACGAAAGGATCAACTTCCACAGTGCACAACCAAGCTTCATATCCAACCAATTGGACACGACACATGGAAGTTCGATTATTGGGTAAGGCTGCATTTCTCTGATGGAGCTACGGATGAACAACACTTCAATGGTCTTACACTCAGTCAGGACTCAAAAGATGCTTCATTCCCGCTAAAGTAGCAAGTTCGCTGATGTGATCCTTCCATGTCAGGCTGGGACGGCGGAGGCATCGACGGCCTGACGTTACGGCTGGGAGAGACAACGGAGGTGGAAGTGGATGCTCTTTTGGGACTACGATGCAACTGCACGGGAATGATGACGAAATTGCGGCCTTCGTTAGCTACCTTCCCTTTCCGGGGTACGATCGATCAGGTCAGGCATTCAAAGGGTTATAAGCTTTCGTAGCTCTCAGAGACCCATCGCGCACAGTCCGCTTACAAGCGGTTAAGGAAATCGTTTCGCTACTTCCTCTTGACAATCACCTTTACCCAAAACGATCCAATGTTGTCATCGTAGAAGAGTTCTCTGTTTGTCGGGTCGTCAAATTGCACATCGTTCACCGTAAACCACAACTCCCCACTTTTATCTGCAATGGAGTCATTGTGTTGTCCAGCAAAAAATAAACTACCCGAAGATGGTACATTTTTGCCGCCGATACCAGCGACGAGCCCCCCAGCTGGCTCGCTCGGAATTAGATAATGTTCGCGGCGCGACCGAAAGCTTGGCTTGTAAGAGTCGAGGCTAAATCCATTTGGCCCAACCCAAGGGCGGGTGAGGATGAGAGAAGCCCTCTCTTCTTTAGTGAAAAATTGCTTAGGGACCCGAGTTTCTTCGGGGTCATCTCTACGGATTTTCTCTTTCTCCACCCATTCATTCTCATAATGTAAGCGCCGCTCAACGTTCTCCCAGATACTGTGCATGTCTACGCACACTTTGCCTCCGGCGGTCACGGTGATGTGGTCTCCCTCTGTCACCGGAATTCCCGATTGCTGCCACCCCTCCGGCGTCACCGTGATGAGATACTCCGCGCTGCCTCGAGCCTTTTCAGATCGCTCAAAGAAAATGCGAGCTGGTGTTCCCTAGCTGAACTTCTGCGGGTTGCACCGTGAACAACTTGCTAAAAATAAACATGAATAGCAATGCCATGAGGGCGAACGATGCCAGCATGAGAATCAGAGTAGCCAATCTGCGGGGCTCTGAAAGTATCGTATCAAGAACGTCTCCAATGGTCCGCCCTAGGGATGCGTATCCACCCTCCGGCGTGCCCGATGGGGCTGAGGAGCTTTCTCCGCTATTTGTCGATTTATCAAACATGCTAATTTCCTCAGTGAGTCAACCACAATCCCACACCCCCGTGATGAGAGCAAGTCCCTCGGGCGTGTTGGCTAAAGCTGTAGGTCCCATCTGAACACTTCGCAGTCGCCCCGGACGGTGCCGAGGGTGCCCGCATCGGAGTGTGGACCCGCTGGCCGTCTATGTTGGTGTAGTGGGTGCCCGAGGCGGGACCAGTGGTGGTTGCGGGAGCCGTGGGCGGGGCAGGAGTCGGCTGCGGGTTCTGCGTTGGTTGCTGCGAACTCAACGCCAACGGGAACAACAAAAGTGCGGCTAAAAGCGAGGTCCTACTCAGCATTTGATTCCCTCGGGTGGATGTCTGAAGGTATCCCGAGGGCGGGGCGTTGTAAACATCAATCTTGGAGGCGGCCGGCGAGCCTACGGGACGATTTCTAAGCTAATTTTTAGGTCGGTCCGCAGGGCGATTACGTGCAAGACGTTGCGGAGCGAAGTAGCCGTTCGCCCATTCTTACCGATGATGCTTCCCACGTCGTCCGTTGCAACGGTGACGCGATAAACAACCTTGCCCAGCTCCGTGGTGGCGATGGAAAGCACCACCTCATTGGGTCGGCCCACCATGAGCTTGATTATTTCCGAAAGCGCCGCTCCTGTTCGTTCAATGTCTACCATGATGGGCAGTCTACGGGAATAGGGGCTAAAGAGAGGAGACAAATTTCATTAGCTCGGGCTTGTCCCGCCAATGCGCCTTGCCTTTTCGAGGGCTTAGTCTGTTCAGCTCTTTGCGGAAGCGTTCAGGAGTCATGGAGAGGTAACGCTCAGTCGCCCCCAGGTCTACTTGCCCCATGTATGCGGCCAGTGCAGGGAGCATCCGGCTAAGGTTAGCGCCATTTCGAATCCAGGACGTGATCCGATGAACCGCAAAGGTGAATTTGAGGTCATTAAGTCTCGGTTCCAGGGCGCTACCGTCCCGCCGGCAAACCCCCGCGATACGCCGTAGCCGCGCAAAGCAGACTACCACCGATTTCTTACTCAGGGGTTTGTCATTCTTAGTAACGAGAAAGTGCGGGTCGAACAGTCTCTTCCTTGCCCTCCAATTTCTGTACTTCTGCAGGACTTCGCATAGGTCACGCGATAAGGGAATGCTGCGACTTCGATTCCATCGCGCGCTCACAATCGTGAGCATTCCGGTTTCGAGATCTACGTCTGCGTCTTTGACCCCCAAAATCTCGCCGGTTAGCGCCCCGGTGCCATAGAGGAAGAGGATAAAGGTCCTCAAAGTTTGAGGATCAACCAACCTAGTAGGGTGATGGTCCGTGCGCGCCGCGCGCAACAGGCTTTGGATTTCGGCTCGGGAGTAAATGTAGGGCTCGAAAGTCTGCCTCACCTCCGGTCTTTGAGGGGGCATCCGGAGGCCGGGCAACACCGCGCGAGCGGACCAAAATTCAAAGAAGCGGCTCAGCATCTGATGCTTCAATCGCCACGTTCTCGACCCGATTGATTGCCCATCCAGAAACCCAAGCACGTCCTTTGCCGTGACCGCAGCGAGCGCCACGGGTCCAAGATACTGGCATAGTTGCAGGAGCATCGAGCCTCCCCGTTCAAAGACAATCCCCTCCGCATGTCTACGTGAGATGTACTTTTCAACGGCCTCGGCAACCGTCATTTGACCCCCGCCAGACTGAAGGATGCTACTTGCCGAAGCGACTTGAGATCATATTTCGCATAGATGGACACAGACCGCATGTCCCGGTGGCCAAGAAAATCCGCGATGTCTTTCAGCGATGAGCCCCTCCGTAGAAGCTCGGTGGCGCAAGAGTGCCGAAGCGCGTGGCCACCGTAATTCTCGGAGGTGATACCAAGTTTCTTCATGCGGTCAGCCGCAATGCCCCACAAGGTCGTAGCCCTCACCGTCCGATATGGGGGCCGCAGGGTAACGAAGACGTTCCTACAGACACATTGAGGACGCCCACGTTGAAGATAGCCAAGAATCGCCTCTCCCACCTCGAATTGGATCGGAAATTGCTGAACTCTACCCCGCTTGGCCCGGTGTACGACAAACGTTTCGCTTACCCAATTGAAATCCGATAATCTGAGGCCCACGACCTCACTGCTCCGCAGCCCATAGATCGAACACAGATAGAGTATCGCGGTCGCTCTCAACTCCACCGGGGTCTCAGTTTTGTTGTTGATAAGCCTTCGAACGTCTTTCCAAGTAGGGCCCTTCGGCGCGGAAAGATACCTCGGGATATGCGGCCCCCGCAGGTTTAGCGGAATGTGCGAGTTGTTCCAGCCCCGCTCTTCGGCGTATCGGAAGAACATTCGAATGGCTCCGCAAAACGAAACGATTGACCGGGGCAGATATCCACTCGCGCGCTTCATTAGGATGAAGTCGTCAACGTCGGACAGTGAGATGACCGATAGCGAAGCCCGACGGTCGAGAGCCCACTCCAAGAAATGTGACACCCGCGTCCGGTAGATGCGCGTCGTCTCCGGGGCCAAGCCTCGCACCACGGAGAGATAGTGGGCGAATCCACGGACTATGATTTCGGTCGGCCCCGGGTCCAGGGCTTCGATGGTTAGTTGGTTATGAAAACGCAACCAATTCTTAGCCGTTAGAAGAAATCTCATTCCCGAGACTTTGGTTGGTCTGCGGGCGGTTCTGGGACCGGGTTCGGTCAGCCAACGTTCGGTCCCCCGCTGCAACTCTTCGATACTCACGGCCCGCGAGCTTTCGAGTTCGAGAAACCTAACTATGTTGAGAAGCATGGCAGCCATAGACCGTAAGCGCGACCGTCCGACGCCCTGCCGGGCCATATAGTCAAGGTACTCTTCACGTTCACGGAGCATGGGAGCAGCGCACTGCCTCGCACGAGTGCTTTCGAAGACGAATAGCTCTTGGATCATGACGTTCCGGTTCCTGTGGCAAAGACAACCCGCAATGCAGATCACGGCGGAACACCACGCTAACGCCTCCGTTAGCGTTTGGGAAGAGAGACTTGTCGCATTGCTCTAATCTCTTGTCTTGGCGATAAAGCGAACACTCCAACCGGCATGAATTGACTACGGCGAGGTCCGCATAGACTTTGTGCTCCCGTTGGGAATCAAGGGATGCCGGCCACCTTCAACGTTTTGTCCGCCATCCCTAAAGATGAACAATCTCATTAGATTGAGGGCCGTTTCAACAAGAGTCGATAAGTTACAAATGGGTTAGGGCTGCCTTGCACCGATGTGACTTCCATACAACTTCAGCTTCAGTATGTCGTTAAGGCGACAGTTTCCGAAGAGTTTGGGCTTTATTCTTTCGTGGATGAGCGGCCCCGAGCTAATTGAACCCAAGTGCTCCGCCTGCAAAGACGGAGTTAGTCAGCCTTTCCCGATGACAATGGCGTTCCAACCCATTGTCGATGTGCTGGAGTCCCGCGTTTATGCCTACGAGGCCCTTGTCCGGGGTTTGAACAACGAACCGGCGGGCGTGGTCATGGCACAGCTGACCGAAGACAATCGATACGCCTTTGACCAAAGTTGCCGTGTCGCTGCCATTACTCTCGCAGCCCGCCTTGGCTTGAAAGACACTGGGGCAAAGTTATCCATCAACTTCATGCCTGGGGCGGTCTACAATCCCGCTGCTTGCATCCGGCTAACCTTGGAGACGGCACGAAAGCTAGACTTCCCACTCGATCTACTCATCTTTGAGATCACCGAGATGGAAGAAATCAAAGACCGAAACCACGTCTTGAAAATTGCCCAGGAATATCGTCGCCACGGATTTCAAATGGCTATCGATGACTTCGGCTCGGGCTATTCGGGTCTCAATCTTTTAGCGGACCTTACGCCCGACATTCTTAAACTAGACATGGACCTCACCCGCAATCTTCACGCGCGGCCCACGGCCTTAGCCATCGTCCGTTCTACTGCCGAGCTTTGCCGGGAACTCGGAGTGACTTGCATCGCCGAAGGGGTCGAGACTGTTGAGGAGCTGCGGGCGCTTCGCTCTTGCGGCATCCGTCTGATGCAAGGCTACCTATTAGCCCGTCCAGCTTTCGAGGCGCTACCCGCTGTCGCGTATCCGCAAGACCTTGGAGCTCTTCCAGGCCGACGTGAAGCTGCACAATCTCTTAGCGCTTGATCCATTCAGTAGCTTGTGCAATCACGGTCCGATCTTTGCTGACACAGGCACGCTACAAAGCCCCACCGGGATAGAAATCGGACTGCGGTTAGACAAGGGCCGGTTGTGACGCGGGACGGCGATAGCGTGTCACTTTCCGCGGTTTATTGCAATCAACGCAAGTATCCACCTCTCGTGAAAAGCCGAGGCGTCGTCCTCTCGTACCCGAAGTGAGAAAACGGACGGCATTATTTCAGCATAGCCCGCACATAAATCACCACATAGTGGGACGGCGGGAACAGTCTGCCTAATCGCTCGAATATCGTGAGAGCGCGGCCCGCCCTCGCGTATCGTGACGCCTCGATTGATCGCGCACGGCTGAGTAGTTGATTGAAGGCCAATGCTTGAGGGGTGACCATGTCGCGAACTTCAATTCGGCCTCGACCATCTGGCCACAGACGGAGCATGGGTGTACTCGCCAACGAGCGCGGTCGATGTCGGCATGTAAGAGCTGCTGAATTTCAGGTCCAAATTCCCCTGAACACGGCCTTTTAGGGACGGGCATTTGTTTTTGGATTCTTGGTCAGCCCTGCTGGTTGGTCGCAACGTTGTGCAAAGTTCGCTTTCGGATGCTGCTGAAACGATCTCAGGTTCGCGGTCTACGCGTGTTAGGTCAATCCATGGTGAGCCTGATCGTGAGGGATTGCGTAATGAGGGTGTTGGGAAGACGCTCCGCCATCATCAATCTGCATTACTAGAATGATCACGCAGTACTCCCCGTTCAATTCCCTGCCCAACTCTGTGCCTGACAGTCAAGGGCTTACTATTTAGGCTGCATCGGGTTGCCGCTCGGTTGATTTTGAGAAATCGCATATCAAGCAAGACTTTGACCACTCGTCACCTTAGCAAAATGTGACTGTCACCTATGGGTGATACCCATTCGTCTAGATTGCCCGTAACGTGGTGAGATGACCTGGATGTTCTGGGAAACACTGAAGCTGCTCGTCTACTCAATCAGCGGAATATGGGTGCTCTGCTATCTACTTTCAATGATGATGACTACCGGCGGAGTAGCATCTCATGCCGAGACTGAGACACGCATCGATCCAATCGAGGTGTTCGACGAAGAGCTGTCCCTCCAATAGGGGGGGGATTCCAGAAAAGCTGAATTCTTTCGATGATGGTCAGCGAAGGAATGATTGATCCTGACGTTAGGTCGAATTCCAAGCCCTCCCCAGACAGACCAATGCCTGACTGGTCGAGGCCAAAGCTACCGCATCTTTATCCCCAGAACGTGTTATTGCGACTCGTTGATTGAACTTGCGACAGTATTCGCATGATAGGCCCCACGTTCCAATCCTTGAAGATCGTCACATTTGCTTTGCTGATGCTGGGTGCAGTCGGCTCATCCCTCTTCGCGTTAGGGGCGAGGATCAGCAAGCCCAAGCAGGCCGAACCTAAAGAACAGTTCATTCCGAGTAACGTGATTCCGTTCCATGACGCGCGGGCGAAGACTGCGAGCAAAGTTAGCCGTTAGGCGGCCTCATCCATCTCTGCTGGCCGCTAAAGAAGAGCGGCATGCTCCGTGAATAAGTGTTGCGGTAGGCAGGGACAGTCGGTGTACTTTGGGCAGGCGGCCGGGTGGGGGCTACGGGGTGTTTGGATTGGTCGTAATCCATCCAAATGTCGCTGGAAATCGTCTTATAGAAGTGCTGACAACGATTAGGGAAACTCTGCACAAGTTCTGCGTCCGCGGCCTGATGGATTAATCTGATGGTTAGGGGTGGATGGCGATGAAGCAGCAGACGTTTGCGTCCCAGTCGATCTTTGAGAAGTATGGGCGGAAGTCTCGGCGGGAGCTGTTTTTGGATGAGATGGAAGTGGTTGTTCCGTGGCCCGAGTTACAGGCTCTGGTCGAACCGCACTACCCGAAGGCCGGCAACGGCCGTCGTCCTGTCGGGCTTGCGATCATGCTTCGGACGTACTTTATGCAACAGTGGTTCAACTTGTCCGACCCCGGCGTCGAAGAGGCGTTTTATGAGTCCTTCACGCTGCGGCGGTTCGCTGGTGTTGACCTGGGCGTGGCTCCGGCACCGGATGAAACGACAGTGCTGCGCTTCCGCCACCTGCTCGAAAAGCATGACCTTGGCGGTGCCATGCTCGACGCGGTGAACCTGCATCTGGCGGCCAGGGGCATCCGCATCGAGACCGGCACGATCGTGGATGCGACCATTATTCATGCGCCTTCTTCGACCAAGAACGAGAAGAAAGAGCGTGATCCGGCGATGCGTCAGACTCGTAAGGGCAAGCAGTGGTACTTCGGACTGAAGGCGCACATCGGCGTTGATGCAAAAGAAGGTCACGTGCACTCAGTGGCAACGTCGGCGGCCAACGTCTCCGACGTACACATGCTGCCGGATCTGCTACATGGGGAGGAGCGCAAGGTGTGGGGCGACGGCGGCTATCAAGGCCAGACCAAGGCCATCCGGCAGGCCGCGCCCAAGGCCCAGGACATGACCTGCAAGCGAACCAGGTTCAAGAACTATGTCGATGAAGCGGCAAAGAAGAAGAATACGACGAAATCAAAAGTAAGAGCGAAAGTAGAACACGTCTTCCGTATCCTGAAGCGCGTCTTCGGCTTCGACAAGGTACGCTACAGAGGCATCGCCAAGAACCATCACCGGCTATGCGCCAACTTCGCCCTCATCAACCTCTACCTCCACCGCAAGCACCTGGCGGGAACCGCCGCCTAGCGCCGGGAGACGGGCTATGAGTCTTCGACTCCGCACAAACCCCAGCCAGAACAAGCAAAGCACGGCCCAACCGCAGAAAAACTTGGCCGCCGACTCAAGTCACACACCGACATCGTCAAATCGGCCGCCTGCGCAGAGGCTCCTTAGAGCTAGATGTTCCCATGGGGTGGAAGAGATTACTTTAGACCGCGCAGGAATTACCGATCTACCCAGCAACGGGGATCTTGTAAACTGCTTTGGCGGGGTGGCAGTAGTACAAGCCTGTGAAATCTATGAGACTGGTGAGGGTAACCGATCAGTCCTACTGGACGTGGAGATCCGGTCTGGCAAACACCGTATCCATGACTTGGTGCATAGATTTAACCGGCTGAGCCGAGGCGGCTTTCAGCCTAAACGCGTTACGGGCGCCATTGTTGATTTGGTGTCACGTAAGAGCTAAAGCTTGACACCGTAAGTTACTAAAGTTACTTTCAGGTTCTGGACGCGGTATCGAGACCCACTGAGTCTGCCCTCATGCGCGTCCTGTGGAGAGCTGTGGAAACCATTACCGGCCAGAGCTTTACGAGAGTTTCAATTCACATCGACGGAAAGAGATTCGTCGATTGCACTTTCACTCGCTGCATGTTGGGCTACAGCGGAGGAGAGGTTGAGTTTAAGGGAACTATCTTGAAGGACTGCAAATATCTCTTGTACGGGGCTGCCAGAGAGCCTGTGTTCGACCTGCAGACAAGACGCGCCGTAAACGTTTAGGCACTACGGGGGATTTCGTGACTCACCGGACACTACGGATTCTTAGCGGGTATCAAACTACAATTCGATCACTGCCCAATTGACGCCTGAGGACATCTCCTCGACTTTGATTTGCTGAAATCGAATGTGTCTCATTTTTGTGAACTTGGCATCTTTTTGCTCCTTCGTCCTCATCCCACGGTGATCCTTCGACCCTCAAGAGGTTTTATGATCACAACGCTTTTCTCTCCCGTAAACCTATCTATTGCAGTTCTCTGCGCTATTTCCTCATTGATGAGCGGACAGTCGTCAGCCATAAACCTCACTGAAAATACCGATATTCCCAGTCGAGTCTTGAAGCCTGGGCTCTACAAGATAAGCATCGTGGATTCCCTAGATGACAGATACATAGTCAGGGTTGAATATCCCAACAGTACAGAGCACCAGCTCTTCCTAGGAGTTGTCGGCTCTCCTCACCCCGCAGGGGTTGTAGATTGGGAGAAAGGAATCGACGGAAATCACGCTATCCGAGAAGTGTCTTTCGAGAATGGCCCAGTCGTCGAGTTTGTGTATCCGAAGGCCGATGCAGCGAAACTAGCGCAGAAGAATAAATCTCATATCGTCGCCGTAGATTACGCTAGCGCAAACATCGTTCATACCGACCGACTGACAGCGGATCAGATACGCGTGGTTGACTTGTGGACGCTCTCCTTTACAAAGACAGGTCCAGAGGATCAAACACCAGCAATTCTAGCGCAACGATACGAACCGCCTTCAACACAGGTCACCACGCCGAACTTGGGTGTTGCACAAGTCGCGCAATTGCACTTGCCTGCCCAGCCTGCGGCTTCACCCACTCCTCCAGCGTTGAGACCAGTAAAACATCTGGCCACAATCAGAACGCTCCCACATACAGGAAGTCAGTTGCCGCTTGTATGGCTTCTCGGTGCACTTTCCATCGTTGGTGCACTATCGTTACAGTTTTCGTCTAACAAACGCGGAAGCGCCGGTTCTTAGGATGCGTGAAACCGTCTCGGCTATTCGGAAGCTAGTACGCAATTGCCTTTACGGAGTTGCGACTAGCTGCCTTGTCATCTTTTTGATTGTCTACATCACCTCGATACAAGCCGATGCGGCGAGTAAGACGATCATTGCCTGCGAGCAGGAGCGTGACACAAACAAGGTAAATGTAAACCCGAACACGGGAGGATCGACAGAAGGTTCGATCCTTGGACGTATCGAGATCCCACAGCTCAAATTGTCAGTCGCTCTGATGGATAACTATGAAGCCGCCGATTTGCTGAAAGGTGTTGGACACATACCCGGAACCGCAATGCCTGGAGGCTTAGGTACTGTCGGAATCGCCGGACATCGAGACACATATTTCCGTTCGCTCCGAGGCATCAAGGTGGGGATGGGAATAGAACTTAGCGACGCCACTGGCACTTATCACTACTCGGTTGATTCAACCGAGATCGTGAAACCGAGCCAGATTGAAGTCCTAGATGTACGCCAGCGTCCTGAGCTGACTCTCATCACCTGCTACCCATTCAACTTTATAGGTGAGGCGCCTCTGAGATTCATCATTCACGCGCATCTGTTATCCGTCATTCCTTCCTAATCCTGCAACGCGGCTAACGCGAAAGGCGACCAAGAGTAGGCGCCTAAGCCTGTTGTTTGACCGCGTTACGATTTAACCTTGATGACCTATCCAGCGGAACTCTAGCTGGATAGGGGCACTCATCCAGGGTTCGTGACTGGAGCCATTGGCTCAGCAGAAGCGGTCTGCTAAGTGAGATGTACAACTCCCCTCCTGCTGGTGGCGGAGATGGTGGACGGGTTGCTGCCCAAACTGTGCCCTTAGGCATCCGATGTACAAACCTTCTGGCCTGATACTAGATACGTGTCTTCGGATCCGCTCACGCAGGTAACGGACGCTCAGTTTCTTCAGCTTTACGGGACTTTACTGACGCCTCCCGGCCCGGCATCAAGACCCCACCTCTCGCAAATCTCGCTTTTCATTGCAAACGGCTGCTGCGTCGAAGAGTGTCTCAGCCTTGTGGGCAGCCCTCACTCCTTCAGTGAAGGTTTAAAACCTGGCCCGTGACATCCCGACATCGAAGACCCCTTCAAATCTCTTGGCGGTTCAGGCTCGGACTTGGGTGGGAGCCAAGGCCGGCGTCCCCAATTTGATTCCGTCTCTGGCGGCCGCCTTCAAGAATGAGAGCTTAGCAACAATAGACCGCGCCGATTTTTCAAACGTAGCGTTTAGGAAAGCAGGGCGGTGTTCGCGTTTGCCCAATACCCCGAGCGCCTCCGCGATGCCGTGAGGTTGCGCAATCTGGAATTAGATAGTCACTGGTAACCCCTCGGTAGCCGTTCGGGTGTCGGGTAGCCGTCGATTCCCTCTTCGTAGCCGGTGAAAATGGACGAAACTGCTACCTTGGCTCGTTCATGCGGTTGCTGGTGGGGCAGCTAGCTTACCTCGCTGCGCCGCCCGCCCCCAGTTCGTGTACCAACGTTCCTATCGGGTGAGTGAGAACGTCTGAGGCAATGGTTCCGACTGGCACACCGCGCTTGTAAAGTAAGTAGGCGGCAGCAGTTCCTGACAGAACGGTAGTCCAGAAAAGTAGCTTTTTCATGATCAGAGTCTCCTCGTTGATGTGAATTGGCTGGTTTGATGCACGATAACGTGGCTTGGTGAATCAGCATAATGGATGCTGTAGTTCCTTTAGGCCAATCACTCTCCCCGATTGAATTTAGGATTTGAGACAACTATGGACGAGCAACTCAAAAGCTATACGAAGACTTTAGGCGAGCGCATAAAGGCCGCTCGAAAGCAGCGCGGCATATCAAACAAGAAGTTGATAATCGACTACGGCATCCATGACAGCCAGTGGCGCAGATACGAACGGGGCGGTGGGATTAGCTTTGCAAGTTTGCTGAGAATCGCTTCGGTCCTCGATATGACGCCGTCAGACCTCCTGCAAGGCATTCCTCTCCCCGATTGGAAAGAACCCACAGTCCTACGGGAAACGAAGGAGGTGCCCCGTTCGCCACGTCCCTCGGAACTAGCTAAACGGCAGCTGCAGGTGGATAGAGAGACCTAGCCCAGGTCATCTGGATACCCCCGCCTCTGCTCCGAGGTTGCGCTCTCCAGCACCCGTAGCCGTGAGGGTGGGGTCAGTATCCTTGGGGGTGGGGGGGAGTGCTTTGCGCCGAATGTTCTTTCCGAAAACGCCGTTTTCAAGGCAGACCGGGAATGAAGTCCGCTAGACTCTTTCCATGAACCGCTCAGACTTACTGGGGAACATCAAGGATTACAACGGAAAGGACAACTGGTCCGTAGATTCGGTTCAGAGGCGGTATCGCGAATATTGTGCGACTCTTCATATCGAACAATGCAGTTCGCTCGATCCCTTCAGAGCGCAACAGGGCGAAGTTCACTGGATTTACCCGATCATGTCTGAGGTTATTCGAGGGATCGAAGCCGGGATGTGGCCTGCATACAGTTGGGAGTCGATTTTGTTGAAGAAGATGCGCTCTTCCCATTCGGCCCGAAACTCAAATCCAATACAGCCCGAGCGTTGCGCCGATGCCCTCGGGATGAAACGCAGAAGTCTCGCTTGCGGGCACGTATCTCGACCATGTTGGCGTTGGGCAAAATCCCTCGCGAAATGCGCGAATATGCCAAGCTACTGCGGACGATTGGAGTAGGCGAACACTGGCCGCGCCTTGAGCGCGACATCCCCCGGGACAATCCCTACGCTATGCGGTTCTACAGGAGCCTCCGCGCTGCGGAAGGATTGCCGGCCTAGCTGGGAGCAGTGACTAAGCCGTAACGTCCCGCAAAGTCGGTCGGTCTCAACCGGTCGATGCAACACCATCTGATAGAAATGATTTCTCTTCGAGGTGGTGTGAATGAGAGAAGGAAGACGGTTTGGGCTTTCTGCTGAGCATAAGGCTGACATCTGGAGGCGTTGGAAGTTGGGCGAGTCTCTCAAAGAGATTGGTCGAGCCTTCAACAAGGATCATGGTTCGATTCAGTTCATGCTCTCGAAGCACGGTGGGATCGCACCTGCAGTTCGTGAGCGGTCGCAGCGAGCGCTCACGCTGGTCGAACGAGAAGAGATCTCGCGAGGTCTTGCCTCCGGTTCGTCGATCCGCGAGATAGCTAAGGGTCTGGAACGTCCAGCATCTACGGTGAGCCGGGAGGTAGTCCGGAACGGTGGCCGCTCAGTCTATAGAGCGAGTGAGGCTGATCAGCGGGCCTGGAGATCGGCACTGCGGCCTAAGGCCTGTCGACTTGCCAGGCACAGGAAGCTGCGCTTGGTCGTGGCCGGTAAACTGATCCGAGACTGGTCGCCGGAGCAAATCTCCGGCTGGTTGAAGAGACGATATCCCAACAACGAGAGCATGCGCGTGTCCCACGAGACGATCTATCGAAGCTTATTCATCCAGGCTCGCGGAGTGCTGAAAAAGGAGCTGGTGCAGCACCTGCGGTCCAAGCGGCAGATCCGACGATCGGTGCATGCTAAGGCTGCTGGACAGTCCCGCGGTCAGATCGTCGATGCCATCTCCATCAGCGAACGACCCGCAGAGATTAACGACCGCGCCATCCCTGGTCATTGGGAGGGAGACCTGCTCAGCGGGTCCGGCAACAGTCACATCGCAACCCTCGTAGAACGGCATTCCCGCTTCACCATCCTAGTGAAAGTGCCAAGCAAAGACACAGCGACTGTCGTCGCCGCGCTAAGTCGGCAGGTTCGTAAACTGCCCGCATCTTTGAGGCGTTCGCTGACTTGGGACCGCGGCCTTGAGATGGCAAAACACAAAAGCTTCACGGTGGCCACGAAGGTGGACGTCTACTTCTGTGATCCGCAAAGCCCATGGCAGCGCGGTACCAACGAGAACACCAACGGGCTTCTGCGACAGTATTTTCCCAGAAAGACTGACCTATCCGGCTACTCTCAGGCAGACCTCAACAAGGTAGCTCTGCGCCTCAATCAACGCCCAAGGAAAACTTTGGACTTCGACACTCCGGCTAGTAAACTCCAAGCCAGTGTTGCATCGACCGGTTGAGACCGCCATTGTTTTCGGCAATCACGCCGTTTTGGGCCGCTCGCACATTTAGAGTTGCCGACAACGTCGTTTTGCGGGAGGTCCGGTCTAGACCCCCTGCAAAAGGCGATAAGAGACCTGAATGGATGTGAGGATCTGGATAAGCAAGACTCCCATTCCCACCAGTGCGATGCGTCTTTGCTGTTGAGAGAAGATCCCCCGTGTAAAGACAATCACTTCATAGGCTGAGCCGAGGACTAACAGCACAAACCACTCTGCAAGCACTCCGGCGAAAGGGTCGATCCCAATGTCAAGTGAAGGCCCCACCATCTTTAGTCGAAGCATCCACACGACGTAGGAGAGCCAGAAAGCTAGATTGCAATAGCCGATAAGAATCAATGCTCTTTTCGGTTGATTCAACCCACCTCGCAACGAGGCGAAGACGATGAGTAGCACCCCAACGAGGAGAGAAGTATCGGCGAGAAGATGCAATCGTGATGGATACAAGCCTGGAACGCTTCCAAGGATCAACCCTGCGATGAGAACTCTTGCGGAGCTTTTAGGCACCCCACGATCATAACGACTCGGAACTGCTCGGATTGATAAAGTGTGCAAACGTTCGAGTCACCCTGAAAGTCGGGTTTTCGGCAACAACGAGATTTTCACTGAGCGGCAGCCCCGTCCTGTGCAGAACTTCCACACCATCTTCTCCTTTTCTTCGCGTAGACTCTTTTCATGGGTGGGGAGAGAGCATCGACCACGCGGCAGCGGGAAGCAGGCAAGATTTGTTGTAACTGCAAGGTGCCTCTGCCACCCCCACCCGCCAGAGAACGTTATTGCAGTCGTTGCGGACCCAAGCGACGCATCTACATGCACTTCATGTCAACGGCCAAGGGCTGGCATTGCCAATTCCTAGAGGAGGACCTCAAGACCCCACTCCGGCGACGGCTCACCTTTCAAGACCCGAGCAAGATTGAAGAGATGGCCGAGAAGGGTGGCGCTGTACGCACCTCCGAGGGAACACAAATCATGGAGTATGCGCTGAAGCAAGGGCGGGGGTCGGTGTGGCTGAACCTGACGGAGGAGCAGTACAGAAAGCTGAAGTGATGCGCCGTTGCATTGGGGCCATGACGCATCCAAACATTCATACCGATTTCAAAAGACAAAGGACGGCTCAACCAATGGCACGACAGACTGGCAAGGTAGCTTGGTTCAATAACGGAAAAGGATTTGGGTTTATAACCCCTGAGACTGGCCCAGACGTATTCGTTCACTACAGTGCGATCATGCTCGATGGCTTCAAGACCCTTGACGAGGGTGACACAGTTGATTTCGAGATCGAAACCGGAAGCACTGGCCGTCCCGAGGCGAGAAAAGTAGTGCGCTTGAATCACGGTGTCCTTAGCGTGCAGGCTAAGGCCGAAAGACTTGAGGCCGGAACGAGCGACTAACCTTTTTAGTCTCATTCACATCCGACTGCGGATGGCGATCAAAGGACCCACCAAGGATCACGCAGAAATAACAAGATGGGCGAAGACCCATGGGATGGTGCCCGCAAACATTGAACCTAATAGGATCGACGCGGAGCCTGCGTGCATGTGCCTTCTACACAAAATGACCGTGGAAGAGACAGCGTTCGCAAAGGAGATGACTTGGGATGAGTTCTTCGCACGTTTCGACGTCCTTGGCCTTGCCATTGTGTATGACGACTCGACGGTTTTCAATGAGATTCTTCAGATCGACGACGCCAATCCAAGTACCCCGCCAGCGTACCGCTGGGTGACTTCCCATCATTAGGCTCAGCTTCGGATGGTTTACCCGGTCAAACACATGAGGTCAAGATCTATGGATGAGCGGACTATCATCACAGCGGAAGCCGAGGCTCAGGACAGCGAGCGAACCGAGACGCAGCAGCGAGATCTACAGTTCCTGACTCAATGGAAGAGCATTGAGGAATATCCAGCTTGCCCGGTCGGTATCGGAATCCTCCGTCAGATGGCAGAGGTAAGCCCAGGTGCGTACGAGTTGGCTGTGGCGAGGGGTTTTGACCGTCCCGACCATCCCCTACTTCAGCGGAACCCTCTGTGGAGGGCGTTCGTAGAACACCGCAACACGTGTGGGGAATGTAACGAGGTATAGGTACAAAAATCGGCCCCGCTTTCACGGGGCCAGCCTCTGCAAACGGTTTCGGGAGACAAGCTCGTCGTAGCTCGTCAGGTATGGAGATACTATTCACCGTAACAGAGTTGCCCGAGAGAATTCTGGCGAGGAAGCGCTCCAACAGACGCCTACTGATCCTAAGTTATTAGCAGAAATGGGTTAAAGATCCTTGCATCGATTGGAATTAGATTGTCATGCACCTTGGTGCGGTAAATGACGGATAGTTTCTCAGCACATCCTTTGGGAGTCGATTTTGTAAGTCTTATGAATGCTGGACTTGCTGAAGACTTTTTGCTCCTGCTATGTCATGTAACGAACTACGTGTCCTTCCAGTGCTAGGTAATATCCCGCTTATCTAGTTTAAGAGGGAGACTCGACATGGCGCACTTCAAGGGCGAAGTAAAGTGGTTCAATAATGCGAAGGGCTTCGGTTTTCTCGGTAGAGAAGGTGAACCTGATGTCTTCTGTCACTACAGTTCCATCCAAACTGACGGCTACAAGTCATTGAAGGAAGGTGACAAAGTGGAGTACGACGTGATCCTGGGCGACAAGGGTCTTCAAGCCGACCAAGTCGTTCGCGTCGGAGCGGAATAGTCCTATGGACACTTCCACACCCTTTTTTATCATCGCCACAGAGGCACCGGGGCGTGGGAGTCAATTTGCCCGCAATGCTTTCTTACAATCGCCAAGTCTTGCGATGAAGATGGTCTTCATCAGGGAGAGAGCTGTCACATTTGTCTCTTGCCCCTCCCGCGACATCCAAGGCGCAAGACCCCAAGTGTGCAAACTTGATCAGCTAGTGCAGGCATTGAGGGCTACTGTGTGCTCATGCCACTGAGCATGTCGGAACTACACGAAGTGCTGACTGAGATCGTGCGTGCGCTGGTGAAGCACCCCAATCAAGTTGTCATCAAGGTCGAGACATTACCGCGAATCATGTTTGTGATCAGCGTGGCAGATGAAGACCTTGACATGGTGATTGGGAAGCAAGGCAGAACGGCGCACTCGCTTCGAATGTTCACTCTTGCTGCGGGTCATCAGATGGGGAGCACTGTGTCGCTAACGATAACCAATTGAAGCCCCTGAGACAGGCCGGAGCCCAGTCTCAGGGGACGGATAACGCTCTGCACCGTTGATGAACCCGGAGGTTACACCTCAAAGGTAGGGGAGTCGAGTGGGGTGCCTAAATCCCACTTTTGACGTAGACCATAGTATGGCTAACGCCGATTGAGGAATACCATATACTAGCAACTTTATATGTCGCTTAGAGCGCATAGCCAGTAGAATCTCATCACCGCTCGCTTATGGGCCTGAAAGACATGATCTCTCCCACGATTTGCAAACCGTGCCTCACGCCTCGTGTCCAGGAGAACAAATGCAAGACAAGAGCTTGTTAGGCAATGCCCCCGCCTTTGTACCAATTGAGTCCGATCTGCTTGATGGTTTTCTATCGTCATTACCTCAACACCTGCTAGCACCAGGTGAAATGCTTCACCAACAGGATTCTCTCCCGCCTTTCGTTTTTCTCATCAGACGCGGCATTGTGAAGATGACCTACGCCACCGAAGACGGTGTTGAGTCGATGATTGGATTGCGGTCGGTTGGCTGGCTTGGCGGAGCCGCACACGTCATCACCGGAACCCTAAGCACAAGCACAGTCCATGCGCTGACGGCGTGCTGCATCACGCGGATAGACGCGGAGCTGTTTAAGTCTGTCATCCAGACAGATGCTCAACTAGCTCATAAAGTGATGTGCTCTCTTGCAAGAGAATTGGTGACTACCAGGGAGTTGGTGAAACAAGTCATGGCCAATTCTGCCCAGAGTCGGCTATTAACCTATCTGAATGAGTCCCGGTCTGAGTCGCAAGGGTGGAAGTGTGCTGATATTAAGTCCGTCTTGAGTCAGGCAGAGGTTGCACAATTACTAGGGATCACACCTGAACATCTCAGTCGTATAAAACATTCTGAGCCCAAACCGAGACTGCTGAACGGGACTTCCTGAATGGCCGAAGCTCCGATCTTCTCAATTGAGCAACGCTGTGACCCGCACTTTCATGAGACCGTTCGAGTCTTACGATATGCCGATGGCATTTGCTGACCCACTGGTGGGAAACTTCAGGAACAACGGTCCGGAGATGCTGAACAGCGCCAAAGTCAATACGCCGGCCAGCTCTCGTTAATGCATCCAACGGCCATGTTGCCAAAAGAATTTCGATCTACCCCTTTACGGAAGTGTTCTCCGATTATGGTCTTCGTGTTCGTCGGCGTCTTGGTGGCCCTTTTTATAGCCTTCTTGGTGCTGCGTCCGAACACGACTAGCAGAGGCACTCGGAGCGTCGTACACGCCCGACATTAGCTCTGAATTTGACAATCATTTGGCTTGTAGAAAACCACGACCCGTTGTCTCCCGCAAACACTGCATTTGCCAAACCCTCTCATAAACCCCATCGCAGTCGCACGGGCCATGTAATCTAGCTGCCCCAGCACTTCGTACACGGTTACGATCCTGTCTACATCCAGCGCCTTCCCGATGCAATGAATGCAGAAAGCACGATAGGCCCTGCTCTTCAAAAGGTCAGCGACTCTTTCCATCAGGCCCATCACGTTTTGGATGCAATTGAAGCATAAAAGGCCAGCCCGTAATGGGCTGGCCTCTGTCATCGCGGTTCTAGGTTGTGGTGGGGTGAATTATGATGGACTCTTTGTGCTCCACCGAAGACCCTGCGGGTAGAGGGTCAGGTATACCGATCAGCACTTGCCGTGCCTGAACTGCCGTACTGATGTTCCCTGCCAAGATGTGAAGCGATGAATGCCCAGCATAGCCGACTCAATCGGACGGTGCCGGTCCAGGTATACCGCCTTTGACAGCGCTGAATACCCAATGAGCGCCTACGATGAGCTTGGGCCTGACCCGTGAAAGATAACGTAACACAAGGCGATACAGGTCGGAAGGACAACGATGGAGAGCGTCTACTCATTGAGGGTGATGGTGTCAATCATAGGTGACCCTTGTTGTGCAGACAGAAAGCCTCATCGAAATGAGGCGTGTTCTGGAGAATGACAGGAAGATCCAGTCGTTAGGACAAGCTGAGTCTGAACACGTTCCTTCACCTAGCAATTCGCCAAGATGAAATCAACGACCATCGGACCATACCGTTCGGCGTAGGCCGCGATTGTCCAATGCACCGAATCCTGCGTCATTGAGGTCAGGGTCTGTTCATTCAACCCATACTTTTTGTACATGCTCAAGAACGGAATGCCGAGGGCAGCACATTGTGTCTCAAGGCAAGTGTCGATGAGCAAGTTATCCGCACGACCACCATTGCTTGTGTATGGGTTGCCGACCACAAGGAGACGCATCGTAGGATTCGCGCTTGACAGCACGGTCAATGCGTTCTGCACGTATCCATACTGCGTGACGCTCGTTAGCGTGTCGCCGAAGTTGCCAAGCGTTAGGGCTCCGCTCGCTAATGCACCGGCATCATTCGGACCAAGAACGACAAGCAAAACATCGAGTCCGGCAACCGTCTGTGCCAGCGTATTGCCCGCAGTACAGCCGAAGGTAATCTCCTGAGCATTGCTGATACCGCTGGTGTCACACGCGCCACTGCCATTACCGCCGCCATAGTGGGAGAAGATTCCGTGAATAGCTCCGGCGGTTCCGGTGTTGGGATCAGCCGTAGCGACTCCATACGCACGGCCTGAGATGCCGTCTTGAAAGACTTGAGTCATCCCGGTGCGCTGCGTGACGGCGGTCTGCCAAGTTGAAAGTAGGCTGGCTCTGCCGGTGCAGCTGTCGCCGAACACGCCCCACTTTTTCCCGTTCATGCCGCTCTGGGTAAACAATTCCTGCGCTGCGGACTTCGTGAGATAACCGGCTGAAACATAGCCAGACGGCAAAGTGCCGCCCAACACAATGACCACACTCGCGGGGTCGTATGTACCGGAGTCAAACTGCACCGCCGCATAATACGCGCCCGCAGGAATGGGTATTGCGGTGTTGGCTGGCAGGTTGCTCTGCGCTCAATTGGGAATGTAAGTCTTAGTGAAATCGAAGAAGGCAGCCCCATAGCCGTTCGCTGGACCGCTTCCTGGGAACTGAGTGTTGCTTATCATCTGCGTTGATCCGAAGACTGGGAACAAAGCTGATGTACGGAAGTTTCCAACCGTGGTATCCAGCACCCCATACTTGAGAGCACCGACCTGCACCGTATCCACGTTGAACAGATTGAGTTGCTGCATGCCAAAGTCGCGGACAAGCTGGAGGGCTTCCGTAACGGAGTTGTTGCCCACAGAGGCCAACAGGTCTGTGGTGGCGAAGTTGAAGTCCACGTAAGCAAGCTGGGTCGTGCCAGCGGCCATCATGAAGGAATTCAGATCATTTGGTGTAGCTCCAGCCCCGTTGCCCTGATCGTAGAGAAGCAAGTGAACATAGGCCGCACCCGTCGGAGGGGTGATGGTTGTACCGGCAGGCGTGATCGCCTGGATCATTGAACTGGGGATATAGGTTTGCGTCACGTCCAAAAAGACACTGCCGTAGCCAGCCTGCCCATACAGCGGTTGATTGCAGGTGAAGGGTCCATTGATAGGGATGCTTTCAACGATGCCAGAACCACTGATGGTGATTATCTCCATTGTGGCCCGCTGTCTAAAGTTCGGGGCGCAAGTGAATCTACAAAGCGCGATTTGTCAAACAGATTTCGGCCGGCATTGAGTGTGTTCGCAATGCTCGTTCCCACAGTAGAGCCCAGCTGCTGAAAGGTAGTCTGCCCAGGCACGCCCTGAATCCCTTGAAGACCAGGTAACGCCGTCAGATTGGGCAGAAGGTTTGGAGAAAAGCTGTGAAAGTTATCCGACTGCCCCGTGGGCTGGTAGCACTCGAAACCAGGACCAAGCAATTGATCACCAGTGTTGTAAGCAATTACTGTAACTGCATAGCCAACGTTGATTGGGTATGTCAGGACTGAATCAGCCAAGATGCAGCTAAACGCACCGTTGATGACCTGGGCTTGAACTGGTCGAGAGCTTACCTGCCCTACCTGCGCGGAATGACAGGATGTTGCCATTATTGTCTACAGGCTGAAAATAAATTGTGGCTCTTTGGATCAACGTTCCTGTTGAATCCTGTAGAGCAGCGGATGAAACGGTTGTGAATCCTGTCGGTGCGCTCATTTATTGCCTTTTGACGCGATTACGCGCGAATACCCGCCGAATCGACTACACAAACTAAAAGGCCCTCCGGTGGATTGGAAGGCGCTTCGTTTTGCATCTCAGATTCAGGTTCTTGTTTAGTTGTTATTTTCCGGAAGCCGGACGTCTAGCCCTTGATTCGTTCTGTGCCTTAACCGAGCCGGCTGCAATCGTAGGGGCATACTGTTTCATTGCCCTGTGAATAGCAGCTTCAGTCTGCGAAGGATCGTTCGAGCCTCTCGCGTCGATGCTGATCATGTTGCCACCAGTACCCAGCTTGTTATTCGGAGTGATCTTGCCATTGACACTAGGGGTAAAGGTCTCTCGACCCATCTCTCCTACGTCATAGCTCATACCGGCTTGCACATCACCACCAAGGGCGCGATGTCCACCGAATAGAGAGCCGAGACCAGAGAGGAAACCGCCACCAGGGATGAGCCCGAGGAGGCTGCTTGCTGCCCCACCAAGCCATGAACCGGAGGACTTGCCGAGGCCAGCAGCCGAGCTTACAGCGGAACTCACTGCGCTCGTTGCAGACTTGCCACCAGCGAGGCCAATCAGAACGTCGAGACGTTGATTGGTGCCGTTGATAGCTCCTACGGTGGGGTCAGCCTTGCTGCCTATGCCGAGGCTCTTCATGAGGCCACCAGCGAGGCCCGATTCAAGGTTCTTCAGACCTAGAGAAGCCAAGCTGGAGGAGATACCTTTGAGCATCTCTCCGAAGTCTTGCTTGACCGCACGGGTGAATTCGTAAAACGTTCGGGTGTGTGTGGTGACGATCTTTTCAAGAGTGCCGTTCAATCCTTCAAACGCACCTCCGAGGAGATCGTGAACCTGTTGGGCAGATGATTCTGTGCCACGGGCCATCTGCTCAAAGAAGACCGAGAACCCATCAGACATGCCACCGACCGCAAGGTTTACCTTTTCGATAGAGGCGATGTACTGATCAAGGTTCGCCTTGTTGGCTGCCTTCAACTGCATCTCATTGATGGCCTGCCCCGCATCCCTAGCAGCCGAGGCGGCATTCTGCAGACTTTGGGCTTCATCGTTGTACAACCTTGCAGCATCCATGCCAGCAGCGCGGGTGAGGTCTGCCTCTTTGTTCTTCGCATTGAACAGCTTTTCGTTTGCAGCCAGTTCGGCATCACGGGCTGCATCGTTGTGATCACCACGTCCGTTGTAAGCGTTGACGATGGCCGCCTGCTCACTTGCAAGACGCGCTTGGTTGGTCGCGTCTCTACCTGCGAGGATGGCAGCATTGATCAGCTTCTGAACGCTCAACTGTTGTGTGAGGCCGTCCAGGGCAGATGCATCCGTGTGTGTGTTAGCAGCCGACAACTCAGACAAGCGTGCTGCCTTCTGTTGATCGAGGAGAGCTTTGTTGTTCTTGATCCACTGGGGACTCTGGTTGGCATTGTTAAGAGTGGACTCGGAATCTACTTGAGCCTGTGCAACAGCCTGCGCCCCCTGCCCTACAGCAGCCGTGAGAATGCGATGAGCTTCAACCTGTGCCAGGATCATGCGGGTGGACTGAACGAGATCACTCCGATACTTCGCTTGGGATTCGCTGTTGATCCGAGTGGCTGTATCAGCAATGATCTCTGCCTTCTGCCCCACGGTAAGCGCCTTGCCCTTTGCCTTTAGCGCAATGTTCAGTTCATCAATGGTCTTCTTCGACTCCTTCGCAGCTTCGTCAGCCCGCTCGAAATCCACTCCTTTTCCGGCGTCGGCCAAAGACTGTCTAGCAGCGGCTGCAGCATCGCGCAATTCCATTAGCTTCTTTGCTACGATGTCCACACGTTCGGCTGCCTCCTTGGGGATCGGGGGAGCATTGAGCTTCGGAGTGACAGGAACCGGGGCCGCTGGTTTCGCAGCAACCAGACGAGTGTTCGCTTCCATGTGTACTCGTTCACCAAACGTGGGATCTTCACCCCACTGGCTCAAAGCCGCGTTACGCTTCGACTCATCGAACGTAAACAGAATCGTCTTCAGTTCCTCCATACGGTCTTTAGTTTGGTCGATTGCAGCTTTCCAGTAGTCAGCAAAGGTAACGGCAGCATCGCTCAGTTTGGCAGAGGCAGCTACATCGTCCGTGAGTGCCTTCTGAAAGACATACGCGCCTGCTGTGAGCAACCCGAGGGCAACTATGCCAGGATTAGCCAGCATTGAGGCCGTGAGGCTCTTCCAGGCCGTGCTGAGTGCATAGGTAGCAGCTACTGCTGTCCCTTCCTCCTGTGCCAACGTGCGGAACATGAAGGCTTGCACTTGAACCGCACTCGTCACCGAACTTATTAGGGGCAATACCTGCGATACTCCCGATAGCCTTCCGATCATCTTCACTGCAGCGAGGCCGACGGTGTCTAGCCCTGTTCCCGCCTTGGCGGCACCTGCAACGAGCGGTACTAATATGGAACCAATTTGAAGTGCGGAAATGCCTTCAAAGGCGACCTTGACTGCCGTGGTGTGTTGACTGAGGAAGAAAAAGGCATCCCCAAGATCCCTGATGACAGTAGCCACGTTTGAGGCAATGGCGCTTACAGTCTGCATCCCATCAGCACTCGTTGCCACTTTCACCAGCTTGGCTGAAACATCCTGCAGGGCAGGTGAAACACCAGACAGCAGACGTAGAGAGAAACCCAAGGCAATTGACTCAAGCTCAGTCATCGACTGATGAAGCTTCACTGCCTGTGCTGCAGTTTTATCCCCGATGACCACGCCGAACAGAGTGGCTTTGGCAGAGGCAGTATCGAAGCCGGTTGCAAGTTGTGAGAGCAGAGGGGCGAGTTCTGCCCCACTTCTACCGAGGATTTTCTGGGTCAAAGCTGTCTTGTTGGCGCTGTCACCGAACTGGTTGAGGCTCTTTGCAGAGGCAACCAGCAAGTCCCCACTGTTTTTTAGGGGGCCGTTCAGGTCTTTGACAGAGATCCCGAGTGCACCGTATGCCGCGATTGCTTCCTTGTTACCACTCTGTGCTGCCCCCGAGGTCCGTGCAAGCCTTTCGAGAGATCCTTTTAGAGTATCGAGAGGGATTCCAACTTGCTTTGCAGAGTATGCAAGTTTAGAGAACATTTCAGTCGTGGTGCCTGTCTGCTGCGCCATTTTGGAGACGGTGAACGCAAAATCTTCACCTTTTGCTATGGCTGTGGTCAGGGAGGCAACGATGGTTGCTGCCATGCCTGCAGCCGCTGTTCCTACCAGTTTAAATGAACGCTCGATATTTTTGCCCGTTGTTGCGGACAACTGACCCATTTTTGTCATGCCAGCGGAGAATGAGGCCGTGTTGGCCAAAAGATCTACGCTGATGACTCCGATTTTAACTGCGATTATGTGCCTGCTTTCAGGGCAGGGGCCATCAGCCAGATTGCACAGTATGCAAAAAGGGTTGATCGCTACGCCTGCAGATTTCTATTGAATTGCTTGCAAATAGGGCTTAAACTCACCTAAACGCATTGATATTGCGTCCAAACTCACCCCAAAGCTCAGACACAGAATCATCACCTGCACACTATGCAAGGGTGATGGGACCAACAAGGTCAAATTTTTCGTTACGGGGACATCGAAATTTTATTTGTCAGTTGGTCGTCAACCCGGTTCATCTCCCGGAACCTTGATACCCCCTGCCTCACGCGCACCCCTGGGCCAAAATGTGTCAAACGTCCGATGATTCGTCCAGATCGGCCGGCGGCACAGGGTGCGAGTCCTCTTGGTCTGGTCTTTCGAAGGTAGCCTGAGCCTCCCGAAAATATCGTCGAGTCTCTTCTCCTCGTTTAAATGCCTCGCCCGGTCGAAAGTGGATGCTCCCCCAGCGCTGGAGCGTGACAAGTTCGGCGGCATCAATCGGCAGAAGGACCCACGTCACATCGAATCGGTTTAGCTCCATCCAGAGTCGTGTAGCGAGACCCTCGGGTACATCGTTGAAGGTCATCTCACAGAGAGCAAGACCGGCATCTGCGAGTCGCTGGCTACTGGTCCGTATCGAGATCGGCAAGTCTTTGGGGTCGGGACGAGTACCAGGAAGGAACGTAGGGTTCTCATACAGCTTGAGGGCTGCTCGATAGTTCCGTTGGATCTTGAGCAGGTGAGCAGCGCGACGTGGGGTGAGGAAACCCAATGCTGTTGCGACTGCCTCTAGCAGGCCGTCATCGGGGCCGACGGTGCATGCCTTGCAATAGCGATGCGCGTCCACGGCAGGGCCAGTCAAGGAGTACGAGAGCAACGTCGGTGAGCTGGTTACGCTGATGATGACAGGCATTGGTTCATACGGTTTGGGCGCAACGTAGCATAGCCTGTTGGGGCTTATACGTGCGTCGGTCAGTGTTGCTGTTTCAGTGGGCAAATGGAATCTCTTTCAGAAGTCGGGCAGGCAGAAATAAGTTCTGCCCCGTGCCGGCTGGTTGACCGGGCATGGGGCAGGATGGAAGGTCGGAATGTGTAAACGGATTAAGCTCTAGCCGACGCTTACTTTGTAGTTGGGCGCGTACCGAATGGGCGGCGGCTCTGGTGCTGCCGCTGGGGTTAGCTTTGCTGGCGTGTAACCAACTTCGCCCTCAAGCTCTCCTAAAATGAAGGGCGTGGAGTTCCAGCCATAGAAGGTTCGCAGGTTGCCACTCTCACCCGGACTTGAGATGAATTTGAGCTCGAAACCTGTGCTGAGACGATGAAAGTCTGCCCACAGTGCATCGTCGTCACCATGCAGAAGGCTCTTACGAGAGCTGTGCTCGCGGATCTCCCTGGCAATGGCTTCGTTGGGAATGCACACATCGATCGAGTAGCCGTTGCCATTTCCGAAGGTGTCACGCAGATGACTTAAACCCTGGATAGTGGCTGCGAGAAACCCGCGTAGCAAACTAGATTTTTCTTCTATGCCCATTTTGAGTGGGGGTGTGCAAGTGCGTCCTGAGAGCGACGTGAAGAATGCGGTGTTTGTAGAATCGAGTACGGCAGTAGTGTTGATAAACAGATAACTCATGCGTGATGCTTCCTTCCCATTACTGGGGGTGGACTAGGTTGTTGTTTCTTTGGGGTGGATGCAGTGAATCTGCAGCGTGTCTAGTCGGATTAGCCTGCGTTCATCATCTGGACTTTGAGCCTGGTTTTCTCGCTTTCAAGGGCAATTACACGCTTGCGCAGCGTGGCTATCGCCGGGTCGGGGGCTACAGCGGACGACCTGACAGCCAGTTTCCCCGTACGGATTTCTTTCAGGACATCTCCCGTAAGTGTCTTGTGGCCACGCCGTGCTGCCTCTGAGAACTCGGTTGTTGTGGGTGGTTTGATCTTGCGGGTGGAACTAGCTGATGCGTGTTCTAGCTTGGGCATGGGGATTTCCTTGTCGCCTGTGTGGCGATTGTTATGGTCTGTGAATTGTGTGGGAGGTCGGATGCAGAGTGTGCAAGCACTTCAAGTGCTAAGTGTTCAAAGACTTGTTTCGTGAAGAGGTCCGAAGGGCCGATACACACCTACGAGCCCTTCAACTCTGCCAGCCAGGGTTTTTGCTTTGGGGGGGGTGGGATGCAACGTCAGTCGCAAGATCATTCGGTGCGACAGCAGCATGACTCGGTTGTGGTCACTGCCCTGCGGCACCGAATCGAATGCGATTGGTAGCTACGGCGTGAGCCGTTTGTTATTAGAGCGCGGAAGGGGACCGTTATGTCGCCCTTCCCTGCCTAAATGACCATCCAGGGGGAGGTCGATTTGAGGCGACTGCCCATTGTTTACTCAGCAAGAAATGCCCAGATACTCGCTGAAATCCATGACCAAGCGACTAAGCAGATTTGCCAGGGCAAACGAGCCATTGATCGGAAGTGCACCGTGATACCAGCCAGCCATTTCCTCGGGTGCATCTTCAGCAAAACCGGCAAGCATTGAGCTGCAATATTTTGCCCTCTGGTCTAGAGCCGCTAGGTCATCGACGCTCATTGCGATGGAGAGTCGTTGCCTCATTAGCATGTGCTCATACGCTTGCAGCGTCTCGATGAAGCATTCTGCCTCGGCGTTACCGTTTGAAGCCGACGTCATCTGGCTTATGGTCAGCCGGATGCTCTCAAGCTTCAGATTCACGGCCATATCTTGTGTGTTCGGGGTTGTTATCATACTTCCTTTCAAAAAAGTGGGACACCAGTTGAGAGGTCCGGTGCCCCGAACGGAGAATGAAAGGGTGAGTAATTGCCCCTTATAATTACTTAGACAGGAACTTGTCATTCTCACAACCACATTTCGGAAAAAGAGTTTGAATACTTTGGGTTAAGTGTAAGAGCTTGCCTAGGGAGCCTCTGCGCAGGCGGCCGATTTGACGAT
This sequence comes from Granulicella tundricola MP5ACTX9, assembly GCF_000178975.2. Taxonomy (NCBI): domain Bacteria; kingdom Pseudomonadati; phylum Acidobacteriota; class Terriglobia; order Terriglobales; family Acidobacteriaceae; genus Granulicella; species Granulicella tundricola. The sequence continues at coordinate 2,355,936 of NC_015064.1, forward strand.
GTCGGTGTGTGACTTGAGTCGGCGGCCAAGTTTTTCTGCGGTTGGGCCGTGCTTTGCTTGTTCTGGCTGGGGTTTGTGCGGAGTCGAAGACTCATAGCCCGTCTCCCGGCGCTAGGCGGCGGTTCCCGCCAGGTGCTTGCGGTGGAGGTAGAGGTTGATGAGGGCGAAGTTGGCGCATAGCCGGTGATGGTTCTTGGCGATGCCTCTGTAGCGTACCTTGTCGAAGCCGAAGACGCGCTTCAGGATACGGAAGACGTGTTCTACTTTCGCTCTTACTTTTGATTTCGTCGTATTCTTCTTCTTTGCCGCTTCATCGACATAGTTCTTGAACCTGGTTCGCTTGCAGGTCATGTCCTGGGCCTTGGGCGCGGCCTGCCGGATGGCCTTGGTCTGGCCTTGATAGCCGCCGTCGCCCCACACCTTGCGCTCCTCCCCATGTAGCAGATCCGGCAGCATGTGTACGTCGGAGACGTTGGCCGCCGACGTTGCCACTGAGTGCACGTGACCTTCTTTTGCATCAACGCCGATGTGCGCCTTCAGTCCGAAGTACCACTGCTTGCCCTTACGAGTCTGACGCATCGCCGGATCACGCTCTTTCTTCTCGTTCTTGGTCGAAGAAGGCGCATGAATAATGGTCGCATCCACGATCGTGCCGGTCTCGATGCGGATGCCCCTGGCCGCCAGATGCAGGTTCACCGCGTCGAGCATGGCACCGCCAAGGTCATGCTTTTCGAGCAGGTGGCGGAAGCGCAGCACTGTCGTTTCATCCGGTGCCGGAGCCACGCCCAGGTCAACACCAGCGAACCGCCGCAGCGTGAAGGACTCATAAAACGCCTCTTCGACGCCGGGGTCGGACAAGTTGAACCACTGTTGCATAAAGTACGTCCGAAGCATGATCGCAAGCCCGACAGGACGACGGCCGTTGCCGGCCTTCGGGTAGTGCGGTTCGACCAGAGCCTGTAACTCGGGCCACGGAACAACCACTTCCATCTCATCCAAAAACAGCTCCCGCCGAGACTTCCGCCCATACTTCTCAAAGATCGACTGGGACGCAAACGTCTGCTGCTTCATCGCCATCCACCCCTAACCATCAGATTAATCCATCAGGCCGCGGACGCAGAACTTGTGCAGAGTTTCCCTAGTATGCGTGTCGAGGATAAGTGACATCTCGCGCCCATGGTTTAGTTGTTTACAGATTTCACTATTGCAGAGTATGCGCTTGAGTTCTCAGTTAGACATAGAGGTATACAGTACAATCCCCTAACAATGTAGATGGGTGGCTTAAGCCCACTGTTGACAGAGTATTCAGCCACCCCCCATACCGAAATTTTCGGTATCTGATTCGGATATTTTCGGTATCACTCACGGCTGCAGGGGTTTGTGTATCCAATCAGAACCAAGGATCTGAGTCAGGTCCGAGCCATGAATCTCAAGAAACTCACTGACATCCTTGAACTCACTCGGTATGCAGCAGACCCTCACCTCCAGAGCTTGATCCTTGAGGCTGGCAACAACCTTCTGAGCATGAGTGACTCCAGTCTTATCTTTGTCGTTGTCAGGAAGAATGATGACTCGCTTGCCTTGCAGGCTGTGTGAGTATGAAGCCTGCCACTTGTGGGCACCACCAGGACAGGTGACCACCGCAACATCCTTCAGCGAAGTGATTTCTGATGTCAGGCGTAGCGATCTCACGTTGTCGCAATCCTTCTCTCCTTCACAGATCACAACCACGTCTGCCTCATCGACATCACCTAGCCCGTACAGCATCTTGGTAACACCATCCAAGTTCCATATCCATTTCTTAGGATTGTTTGGATCGGGCCGGCGCTGCAGAAAGAGCTTACCTTCGTTGGTCTTGTACCGGAGCACTTCAAACTTTAGTATGCCGGCTGTGTTCCGGTACTGATAGCTGGCCTCAGGCTGCCCCAGGTGGCCCTTCAGCAACCCTAGGGAGATAAGGACACCAATCAGTCGGGGCAGAGCGTCCTTAGTCGAAAGGTCTTCACCTTTGCTTTTGGCAACCCATTGCTCAAATGCAATCAGCTTGCCACCCCTGTCACACGCATGACACTTCCAGGTGCCGTGATCATTGAGATCTACAGTCAATGATGGTCTTGAGTCGTTATGGACTGGACAGTAGACTGTCAGCGAACCTGTTTTCGATTTGAATGGTCCCTCGGTGTGATGCCGGAAATAGGTCTTCAATCCTGTGGGGCTCACATCGTCCAGGTTGATTGGCGCAATATCTCCCTTGATTCCTCTTACTAGCGCCTTGCCGGTGCTGTGGTCCAGCAATTGATATGTGTAACCCAATGGAGTCCGCATGACAGAGACCAGTCCTTCCTGCTCCAATCTCCCGCGTGCAATCTGAACTGTATCGGCATCCATTTTCAAGGCGTCACCAAGTTCATTTGCGGTGAGAAGCATCTGGACTTTGGTGCCTTCCTGCGCCTTGTAGCAGAGGTAGGTGTATACCGCGAGGGCAGGGAAATTCAGTCTTCCCCTGTTGAACACTCCCGATTTGGAAAAAAGACTCTTGGGTAGCTGAAAGTGAAGGATGCCATTGGCGTGAAGGATGTTAGACATTAGGCCGCATCCTCCGACTTGCGTGGCGTTTGAAGTTGGCTGCTGATCTTGACAAGCTTCTTGCTGACTGCCTGCTGGGTTATCCCTAGCACCTGTGCAATCTGCCGCTGAGTGTGCCCAGCTAGATGCATACCAGTAGCGTCTCTCAGTCCGGGATCGAGCATGGGCAGTTTCGCCATCCGCTCCAGGTAAAGAGCATCTTCATCTCGTTGGGGTTCGATGTGCTTGCTGCCCCTGAGCCATTCGTTTGCATCCCTCCGATTTACAAGATCCTTCGTCACATAATTTTCATCCTCATCGGTGCTGTCCTTCCCCGTCTGAACACTCGGGAACATCTTGTCGTGCTTTGATATAGCTGTATTCGCATCAATGCGCCCGTTGGTCCAGGAGCGAGTAACGTAATTCGCTGGCTTTTCCAAACGCTCTCCAGCTATCTTTTTAGCTGCAAGGGCAGCCATCATTTCGATGGCAAAGTCTTGCTGGAAATCATCTGCTTGCTCACGGCGTTTCACATTTTCACTAGCCATCACCATCCGCGTCTTCCCTACTAGAAAATGATAAAGAGTCTCAAAGAATGCACACGCATCGTTTGATTTAGCGGCATCGAACCAAGTGTTGTAGTCGGCATTAAACTTTTCATCAGTGATCTTGATTCGCGTAAGTTTGGTAGACGCAGTTGGCTTTTTCTTCCCCTTGCCACGCACGGCCGTCTTAGCGTCCAAGATGACCCGTTTTGCATCCTCAGCATCTTCCAATCTTGCCTGATACGAGTGCAGGCTCATGGGACGGTTGCGCTGCCACTCCAGCCACTCCTGTCCTGACAAGACGTTTGGCTGTCCAATCATTGGAAAGTTAGGTGTTGAATCAACGACCTGCTTAGCAGCGTTGTCGAGGCTATGTCTTGAATGCTCACCGTAGCTCGCTAGAATCTCAATAGCACCCTGATACTGGTATCCATCCAATAGTGGCTTAGACAGGGATTCATCGTTCTGATCTGAGATCAGAGCGTCAACGAGAATGGTTGCAAGCCACGGGCCAGGACTGCTGGACTGAGGGCCAAAAGAACCTTGGAACTTGTCCGTCTCCTTGAGACGCGGGCGCTTTTCTTGCTGATGTTGCTCGGTAAATCTCTCTTGTTTCCTGTTCAAAGTGTCACTCTCATTGCTCCGGTGAAGCCCAAAGGGCAAAATTACGACAAGCATCCCCATCCCCCACACGGGGGTCGGTGGCGCGTCAAGTTGTGGAGTGGTGCTGTGGTCCTAATTCAAGGGCTGGGAGCTTGAGTCAGATGGAAGTGATCGGCCCTCGCAAAGCGAACTAGTTCACCGTGAGTGATCATCACCTTTTTACCCAAGCGGCGTGTGGCAAGTTGCTTCTGGCTAACGAGCCAATCGAGCGACCGTGTGCTGATCGATAAAACGTAGGCCGCACTCTTACGGTCATACAGGAGCTTCTGCGGGGCAGGAGAGAGCGAACCCACCACGTAGGCAGGAAATACAGGCAGAGACAAAACTTCGGGCATTAGTTCCTTGGCTGCGAACTCCCGACAGACACACGTCTGCCGGGGCCGCGCTGTTCAGAATAAAAAGTGGGCAGACCATAGGCGAAGACGCGCGCTTGCATTATCGTCGGGTTCTGTGTGTGCTGTTTGGGTCTGCTCTTGTTATTCGTCGGTGAGCATCCGACTACCCGGTCGCTATCGCGTAGGGACCTTATTGATTAAGCTGTTAGGGTCAGCTTGAAGTTTTATTGCAGTTACTTTGGGAGTCTTGCCATCTCGCGTAAATGGATGGCAACACAGTCTCCAATCTCCTGCTCTTGACAGTCGAGCCTAACCTATGTTGCTGCCAAGGTCAAGCACTAAGTAGCACTATGTGCTGCTCGTCACTCGACCGCTACCAGCTTTTCTATGGCGGAAAGGTTATGCGATGGCGACAGGTGGGAATACCGCATAGCCATAGCAAGAGTTTTGTGCCCCGCCAACTGAGCAATTGTTCTGATGTCCACGCCTGCCATGGCAAGACGGCTGCAGAAGGTATGCCTCAGCGAATGCCAAGTGAGATCGGTAATACCGGCCTCCTCTGCCGAAGCCTCGAACCACTTTCGGGGTGTGTTGATTGCCTTGCCATGCCGGGAACTGAACACCCGGTCGGCTGGCTTCTGCCCAGCCACCACTAAAGACCTAAAGGCAGCCTCGCAAGTTGAGTTCATCGGGATGTGCCGGGAGCTTCCGTTCTTCGTTTCGTCCAACACAATCTCCTTCCGCCCGAAGTCAATCGCCTCCCAAGTCAGTGAGAACTGTTCAGAGAGGCGCATACCAGAGTTCAAGGCAACGTCTAGAGCCGGGATGTAGCAGAGCCGACCGTTCTCCATCGCTGTCCTGAGTGCCTTCTCTTCATCCGGCAACAGGTAACGCACCCTAGCATTGTTCTCTGCCCTTGCAGCCACCAAACGTGCCGGGTTCGCCTTCACCTTCCCGTTCCTCATTCCCTGTCGGTAGACAAGGCTAATAAGGGCACGATAACGGTTCTTCGTGGCGGGAGCCAATACGTTTTTCCCTTTGGTCCGGTAGTCAGTCAACCAAGAGTCGATCATCTGGGGTGTGAGGTCAGAGGCAGCCACGAGGCCGAACTCCCCAGTGAGCATCTTCATCCTGCCCATTACGGTCTTGATGTCCTTAGGGTGGAACTCGGCAGACCATGCGAGGGCCTCCTCCGCCAAGACCCCGAACGTCACACCCTTGTGACGGAGATTGGGGGCCAACTTTGCTCCTGCCCTGAGTTCCGTCTTGCGCTGCCGGTAAAGTTCGATGGCATCGCCCTTGCGTCCTACCTTCTCACGCTTGCGTACAGTTCCCTGCTTGTAGCAGATCCACCAAACCCCACTTCCGGGTTCCCGTTCGTAAACGCCTCTAACCTTTGCTGGTGCTTTACGTGTCGCCATGTATCAAGTTTACCAAGTGCCACTACAAGTGCCACCAGCCAAAAGTGCCACCAAAATGGAAAAGCCCTTCAAGCTACTGAAGGGCTTTATATCGTTGATTCTATGATGTTTATGTGGTGCCCGAGGGGGGACTTGAACCCCCATTCCCTAAAGGGCGACGGATTTTAAGTCCGCTGTGTCTGCCGATTTCACCACTCGGGCCCTGCTTCCACCAGCCCCTATCCTAACGCAAGCCAGCCCTGCTCCCCACCTTACGACTTCGGCCCATACAACGTCTTGTACATCTCCCGGTTCCTCATAATCGCCTGCACGTACTCCCGAGTCTCCGTATACGGAATCGACTCCACATACTCCGCAATGTCCTTATAATCCCCGCTAGCCATCCAAGACCGAACCGGCACATCGCCCGCGTTATACGCCGCCAGCGCATACTCCGGCTGCCCGCCAAACCGGTCGAGCACCCCCCGCAGGTTCCGCGTCCCAAGCTGCAAGTTCAAAGCCGGATTCAGCAGCCACGAAGTCTGAAACCCCCGCAACCCTTCCTTCTTGGCATTGTCTTTCCCTGTCCCGGGCAGCAACTGCATCAGCCCATAAGCCTTCGCGGGACTCACAGCACCAGCGTTGAACTCAGACTCCTGCCGAATCAGCGAAGCCACCAGATAAGGATCGAGCCCATTCTTAGCCGCATCGCTCGTCAGATCCCCCCAGAACGGCTGCGGAAACATCAGCCGCCAGTACCCCATCGGCACCTGGCTCGTCGGCAGCGAGAAGAACGAGATCCCGGAGTGCTTCATCGACTGCAGAGACCGCGTAATCTCCCCATACGACGCATAGATCTGCGCCTGCGCCAGCGCGCCCCACTCACCCGACCCCGGGCTCGCCGCAATCTCCGGCCCAATGTACTCATTCAGCGCCGCATTCGCCAGCAGCTTCGCCTTGATGTAGTGCGGATCGCCCACCGGAATCACATCCGTCAGATCAGGAATATTCAGCTTCCTTACGCTGCTCAACACCGGCGACGCAGCCGTCTCGCCCGCCTGCCGCCCAATCACCGCCAGCCGTTGCCGAGCCAGCACGCCATAGTAAAAATTGTTGTAGTTAGCCGAAAGCGCCCGATAGTAGTTCGCCGCCTGCCCAAAGTCCTTCTCTTCATCCTCATAGATCCGCCCCCGCCAATACAGCGCGGAAGAAGCCTCAGTCCCCGCAGCATACCGAACCACCTGCTCATCCATCAGCCTCGCAGCCTCCGGATACCTCCGCAGCCTGTAGTTCATCCACGCCATCCGCCAATGTGCGGAAGGAGCATACGTGCTGTTCGGAAAGTGCTGCACCAGCAGCCCATAGTGGTACAGCGCCTGGGTCGAATCATGCGTCAGCAGATACATGTTCCCGCCCGAGTACAGTGCCTCCTCCGTCCACCGGCTGTTCGGATACTTGTCCACCATCTGCGTGATGATCGATTGGTGACTCACCCTATCCTTCTCCGTACGCGAGATCTCCGCATACAGATAAAGCTTCAGCGCAGCCGTGTCATCCGTCGTCGCCGGCAGTTTATCCACATCCCGCCGCGAGAGCCGTTTCAGCTTCAGATCGCACACCGCGCTATAGATCTCCAGCGCATCCCGATCCGCCTGCCCCAGGCTCGAATCGTTCTTGACCGACGCATACTCGATGCTCGCCTCGCCATACCGCTTGGCGTTGAACAACTGGTCTGCATGCACCTTGCGCTCAGCCGCCGTAGGCCCCTGGCCCATCGCCAGCATCTGCGCCCTTGCCTGCCCCGCTTCATAGCTCAGAGGAGTCGCAACATAGATATACCGGTAAAGCCCCGCCGCCTTCCCTGATTCACCCTGCGCCTGGTAAGCCTTCGCCAGCGCAAACTTGTAGTCGACGTGGTCCGCCTCAGCCGTCCCCGCCACCGCCTGCAGCGCGCTCACCGCGCCGCTTGGATTCTTCTGATCCAGATAAGCGTTCGCCAGCAACACCGGAGCCGTCGCCGCGAAGATACTGTCCGGGTGCCGATCCCCAAAGTGATCCAGCAGCCCATACGCCTCACTGCCCCGCTGCGCCTGGATCAGCGCCTGCGCCCCCAGGTAGTCGGCGTAGTCGCTCAGCGCATCGCCCGCCGCATCCACGCGCTTGTACGCATCCGCCGCGTCCGCGTACTTGTGATCCAGCGCATACGCATGACCCAACGCCAGGTAAGCCGTAGCCGCCCCAATCCCCGGATGCCCACCCGCATATGTCAGCACCCCGTTATAGCTCGCACCGGACCGCGTCGAAGCAAGCTGCTGCGCCATCGGCCTGAGCTGTGTCGTCGCCACAAACGCCGAGTTCAGCTTCACCACCTGCGTCGTCTCCGCCGCACTCCGCTTCGCCTCCGCAGCCTTCTCGGCCTTGGTCAATTTGCGTTCCGGCAGCTTCTTCTCGCCGCGACCAGAAGCGACAGCCTTACCCTTCGCACCCTTGGCCGCCCTGGCAGAAACCGCACCCTTCTTCCCTGCCTTACCTGTAGCCGCCTTACCCTTCTGCACATGACTCGCAGCCTTAGCCGGCTTCTTCAGAGCCGAAGCCCACGCACACCCCGGCAACCCCATCGCACCAGAAAGGCAAACCGCCGCAAACACCCCAACCCTGATCCCAGAACCCAAACCCAACCTCACAAACCTGCAGTCACCCTAAACTCTAGCCGCAACCAGCCCCCACCGCACATCAAAACCCCACCAACAGCCATCGTCCGAATCAAACCAGATACCCGCCTCGCCCCAAAGCGGGTCATTCTGAGCGCAGCGAAGAACCTCCGTAGTTGCTTTTGCCGTTGCAGTTGCTTTTGCCGTTGTCTGTTCTACAACAATCACCATCAACTAGACGATTCCATTGACCTTCTACTAAGAAAGCGGTAGAAATTGCGCCATGCTGCCGCTTGCCTTCGCCTTCATCGTCTTCTTGTTTCTCTTGGTAGGTGCCGTGGCTTTTGTTTTATCGGCACTCGTGCCACGTCTTCGTCGATTCGCCTTCAGCTCCTCATTGTGGATAGCCGTCTGGGGCCCATGTACGGTGCTTTTAGTAACACTCGCAGGCGTAGGAATCTTCACGGGCGCAGCGATAACGCAAGGCGGGCACCTGCAAGCTGTTCGCGCACCGCAGCTTCTCAAAGCGGTCGGCTGGTCCTACCTCGTTTGCGGCGTTCTGGGGACACTCGTAGTAGCCACCGCAACCGCTTGGATTCACCAAGCCCTGATCCAGCGAGTCACGTTCGCCCTTTTCCGGATTTACGCCACCCTGGTCGCGGGCGGAATCGGGTCGGTCTTCGGTTGGGCCTTCGGGTGGTGGATCGCGGCCCACAGTCTCAGCCACGGATGGGCTCTCTGGCTCGCCAGCATGCTTGTATTGATCCCAGCGTTCGGAGTCGCGGCCTATAAGAGCGCAGGGCAGCTACGGGAGACCCACCCGCCCATTTCACCTGGATCACCCCCGAAGAATTTACCGGATCGTGACTCCCGCAAACCGAGGCTGAGACCCGACTTAGCCGACCTCCACATTGCCCCAACGCGAATCCCCATTTACCATGAGCCTTGCCTCACGTTTGAGTCCAGAAACGTGCAGCCGTCATCCAATGTCGTATGCATTCTCTGACGACTGCCCCAAACGTTGCACAAATACCGCCGCACCCATTCCTTATGCCTGCCATCCAATCGCCAGAGAACGAAATCCCGACCGAAGAGATCCACCCCGACGTAGCGCTCGTCGCACGGGCCAGAGAAGGCGATGCCTCAGCATTCGAACAACTCGTCAAGCAGTATGACCGGCAGATCTTCCGCGTCGCCCAGCACATCACGCAGAACCGTGAAGACGCCGAGGACATCACGCAGGACGCCTTCTTCAAGGCCTACCAGAAGCTTGACCAGTTCCAGGGCAACTCCAAATTCAGCACCTGGCTCGTCCGCATCGCCGTCAACGAGTCCCTCATGCGCCTCCGCAAGCGCAAGACCAGCAAGACCGTCAGCATGGACGAAGACGTCCAGACTGAAGAAGGCTCCATCCCTCGTGACTTCGCCGAGTGGCGTCCCAACCCCGAGCAGAACTTCAACCAGGCAGAGCTCGCCGACATTCTCCGCAAGACCATCCAGGGACTTCCGCCCGGCTTCCGCACCGTCTTCACCCTGCGCGACGTCGAAAACCTCTCCACTGAAGAAACCGCGGAGGCGCTCGGTTTGAGCGTCCCCGCTGTCAAATCCCGTCTTCTCCGAGCGCGTCTGCAACTGCGCGAACGCCTCAGCCGCTACTTCAAACAGGGGAAGAAGGAAGGCCAACTCGCATGACCTGCACAGACTTTCTCGCCAAGCTCACCGACTACTTCGACGGCCGCGTCGCTCCCGATCTCCTCATCGAAGTCGAACACCACATCGCCGAGTGCAAGCACTGTGAGGTCGTCCTCGACTCCACCACCAAGACCATCAACATCTATCGAGACCACGAGATCTACGACTTCCCCCCAGAGCTGGAGCACCGCCTCACCAGCGCCATCATGAACCGCTGCATCCCCGGCCGGGCAGCAGCTCCCGCAGCCCGCCAGGCCGTCAAGTCCTAGGCACAAATCCGGGTGCCCCATCCTCAGACCGCAGTCTCATCGCGGGATAGGGTGGGGTATCGATTGCGGTAGCAATCGACCGCTCTTCCCCCCCACAAATTTCGTCGTTCTGCCCAGGCCGCAACTCTATGCCCATCACCATCCGCGACTTCAATCCCGCCATCTCCACCGACCAACCCGCCTTCCAATCCCTCAACGAAGCCTGGATCACCAAGCACTTCCGCATCGAGCCCGCCGACGCCGCAGCCCTGGCCCACCCCAAAGAAAAATACCTCGACCAAGGCGGCCACATCTACCTCGCCTTCCAAAACGAAACCCCGGTCGGCTGCTGCGCCCTCATCCTCATCACCCCCGGCCAGTACGAGATCTCCAAGATGGCCGTCACCCCCGCCGCCCAGGGCCAGGGCCTCGGCCGCCAGCTCCTCACCCACACCATCGCCCAGGCCTGGAAGCTCAACGCCACCCGCCTCTACATCGAAACCAACAGCGCCCTCGCCCCCGCCGTCCACCTCTACGAGTCCCTCGGCTTCCGCCCCGTCCCCGCCGAGCGCCTCACCAAATCCCTCTACACCCGCGCCAACGTCTTCCTGGAGCTCTTCCGCTCCTAGCCCACCCACTCCGCCAACTCCAGCAGCGACACCTCCCTGGACCCCGTCACACTAGACTTCCACCCCGGCTCCGCGAGCACATTCGTAGGCGCAAACCCAATCGCCCCCACAATCACCTCGCCGATCAACCGGCTCCCCAGCGCCCCCAGCCGCGAGCTCTTCGGCCCTCCCACAGCCTCCGCCTCCTTCAAAATGTAGTACCAGAGCGGCGTCCTGAAGTGTCCCTTCTCCATATACAGGTGATGCGCCGCCTCATCCGGCTCAATCTTCCGCGTCGCCAGCCGTTCGATCCCATAGAACTTCGCCAGGTCCTCCCCCGCACAAAGCCCCACCTGCCTGCTCCGGATCAGATTCCTCTGCGGCAGGTTCCCGATGTACTTGATATCGTCCGGAATCGCGCTCTCCGGCAGGTCGAACACCACGCTCGTCACCTTCCCATCGATCCGGTTCGACCGCAGCGGCGTAGCCCCACCCAGAAACGTCCCCCAGTCGATCACATGCTCCGCCACCAGCTCCTGGCTCCCCCGCAGATCGCTGAACAGGTTCTTCACCGCCCCCGTAGAAGTCTTCCCCCCACTTGAAGTCAGCGAGTTATCGAACAACCTCACCATTCCCCCAACGCCCGGATTCACCCGAAGCCCAAACCGCAACTGGCTATGCCCAAACCGGAACCCGATCGCAAACTCATGCGGCATACTAGCCGCCAGCTTGCCATCCACAAGATTCTTCCACGGCTTGTACTTGAACTCCCCAAAATCCGGCTTACCGATCTCCCCCAGCAGCCACGCCAACGTCGCCGGCTCCAGAATCGCAGGCAGATAGTCCGTCAGCAGCACCGATTGCCAGTTAAACAGCGTCTCCCGGTAAGCCTCCTCAAATCCCAGCCCCCCGGCCATCAGCTTGTTATGCACCTTCATCACCAGCAGGTGGATCTGCAGGATCATCTGGTTCTCGTCATTCCGTTGATCCCCAATCAGCGCATTCCCCACCTCATCCCGCACCAGGTCCTCGTACCCCCCGCGATCCACCATCCTGAACCGTCCATCCGCATGAAAGATCTTGGAAAACGGAGCCGTCAGCTTCGTCCTGTTCGCCCCATACACGCTGTCCAGGTCGATCAGCGGCGAAGCCGTATTCGCCACCTCATCCGTCTGCACCTCAAACAGGTCCACCGCATTCATCGTCAGGTCGTGGTCGATAAACTGCCCCACAAACGTAAACGCCGCCGGCACCTCCGGGCTCTCGAACACCCCCGGATCGCTCTGCTCCAGCCCCGGGTCCGAGTAACTCACCCCCGTACCCGGAAACGCAATATGCGACATCAAACTCGAAGGAATCGTATAAGCCTTCCCCGGCACCAGGTGCTGGAAGAAGCTCGCCATCGTATTCCCCAGCCCATTCACAAACGTACTAGCGTCCTCAGCAGACATCGCCGCAGCCCCACTGCCCCGCGTCAACATCGGCACCAGCCGCGCCGTCATCATCTCCGTATCGAGCAGCGTATAAACGCCCCCATGCTTCATCAACCCGGTCAGCACCTGCCGCGTCGGGTTGCTCTCATCCAGCACCTCCGGCTTCACCGTAATGGCCTGAACCGCGCGAAACTGCGCCTGCTGCAAAGACTCCGTACGTGAGTTAGCGATTGGCATAAGACCTTATACAACCTCCCCGCTTTTTTCGCCCGTCATTCTGAGCGCAGCGAAGAACCTCCGTAGCTGCTGTTGCTGTTGCAGTTGCCTGTTTTGGCCCGTCATTCAGAGCGAAGCGAAGAGTCTCAGTAGTTGCTTTTGCCCTTGCAGTTGCTTTTGCCGTTGCCGTTGCCGTTGCCGTTCGGATTAGAGGGGGGCTTCAGCCCCCCGTCACGAGGCCCAAAAAGCATGGGGCTTTAGCCCCGGCCCCTTGCTCCTGTCTCCTCCAAGCCCGTCATTCTGAGCGAAGCTCAGAACCTCCGTATTGGCAGTTGCAGTTGCGGTTGCCATTGCCGCTGTCTGTTCTCGCCCACCATTCCTCCCAATGCGGATTACCCTCACCCTTGCCCCCTGACTACCTACCCACCCATCCGTGGTAATCTTCACTCTTAGATTCTGGTGTCGGGAAGGCGGTGAAACTCCGTCACTACCCCGTAACTGTAAGCGCCGAGAGCACGAACAAGCCGCAAGGCAAACCACTGAGCCCGAAGGGCTTGGGAAGGTCGTTCAAGACTCGCTGAAGCGCAAGTCAGGAGACCGGCCAGATCAGCTTTCGGCCCGTTCAGCTCCGTAGGGAGAGCTGAAGAGCACTGCCGCCCGTCTCCACCACCGGAGACCCGTGGGCGCAGCCGCTTCCATCCGTCATTCCCCTTTTTGTTTAGGTATAGCTGCCGCCGGAGCGTATGCACGACACCCCCAAACCCCCGGTCACTCTGATCTTAGGCGGAGCCCGTAGCGGCAAAAGCCACCACGCCCAGAAGCTCGCCGCCCTCTCAGACCGCGTCCTCTTCATCGCCACCGCCACCGCCGTAGACCCGGAGATGAGCGAGAAGATCACCCGCCACCGCCAGGACCGCCAACGCGACCGCCTCGACTGGACCGTCCTCGAAGAGCCCCTCGCCCTCGCCGAAGCCATCCACACCCACGGCCCCGCCCACGATGTCATCCTCATCGACTGCCTCACCCTCTACACCGCCAACCTCCTCACCATCCCCCCCGCCGCCGTCACAGAAAACGTAGCCCTTTTCCTCGAGACGCTCCAGGCCCCACCCCGCCCCATCATCCTCGTCTCCAACGAGGTCGGCAGCGGCGTCGTCCCCTCCTACGCCTCCGGCCGCCAATATAGAGACCTCCTCGGCGAGCTCAACCAGCGCGTCGCCGCCATCGCCACCGGCGTCCTCCTCATGGTCGCCGGCCTCCCCCTCACCATCAAGGCCCGCCAGCAGTGAGCAATCCTTTGCAGACCGCCTTCCTGGTAGCCGGAAACGCCTCCGGCGTAGGCAAAACCACGGTCACCCAAGCCCTCATCGCCGCCCTCCAGCGCCGAGGCCTCGTCGTCCAACCCTTCAAAGGCGGCCCGGACTACCTCGACACCACCCACCACACCCGTCTCGCTGGCCGCCCCGCCCGCAATCTCGACACCTGGCTCCTCCCGCATGAAGCCAACCGAGACCTCTTCACCGCAGCCACGCAAGATGCAGACGCAGCCGTAGTCGAAGGCATGATGGGCCTCTTCGACGGCAAAGACCCTCTCTCCGAGACCGGCTCCTCAGCCGAGATCGCCCGCATCCTGGGTCTCCCCATCATCCTCGTCCTCGACGCCTCCAAGACCGCCCGCTCCATCGCCGCCACCGTCCTCGGCTTCGAGACCTTTGACCCTACCCTCCCCATCGCCGGCGTCATCCTCAACCGCATCGGAGGCCCCCGCCACCTCGCACTCCTCACGGCGGCCATAGAATCCCGCTGTAAAACCCCAGTCCTGGGCAGCCTCCCAAGAACCCCAGAGATCACCATCCCCGAGCGCCATCTAGGCCTACACGCCGCCGCCCAATCCACAGAAACCCTGCAAGCAGAATCCACCCTCCTGGCCGACCTAGCCGAACAGCACTTCAATCTCGAAGCCATCCAGTCCCTGCACCAGCAGGATTTCCCGTTACCCGCCAGTCCCTCGCCCCTAGTCCCTGGTCCCTATATTCCTAGGCCCTCGGCCCTAGGCCCTAGGCCCTGCTTCATCGGCATCCCCCGCGACGAAGCCTTCTCCTTCTACTACGAAGACAACCTGGACCTCCTCCGCTCCGCAGGAGCCACGTTAATCCCCTTCAGCCCCCTGGCCGACGCCGAACTCCCGGAAAATCTCGACGCCCTCTATTTAGGAGGAGGCTACCCCGAACTCCACGCCCAGGCCCTCTCAGAAAACCACTCCCTCCTCACAGACATCCGTAATTTCGCCGCCACCAACCGCCCCATCTACGCCGAGTGTGGCGGCATGATCTATCTGTCAGAATCCATCACCCAACCCAACACCCCCGCAATCCCCCTCACCGGCATCCTCCCCCTCAACATCGAGATGACCCCAAAACTAGTCGACTTCGGCTACGTCACCACCACCTTCACCCGAGACTGCCTCCTCGGCCCCACCGGAACCGTCATCCGGGGCCACAGCTTCCACTACTCCCGCCTCACCAATGAGCCGGAGTTGAACACCGCCTACCACCTCGACTACTCCCTCTCCAAACGCCAGGCACCCGAGGGCTACACCCGTGGCAACATCCTCGCCAGCTACGTCCACCTCCACTTCCGCGCCAACCCCGCAGTCGTCACCAACCTCATCGCCTCCATCGTAGCCGCCCGCCCAGCAGACTCCCTCACCCTCCACCTCGAAGAAACCCCGCAGCCCGTAGCCCAGCTTTCCCCAGCGTAGTGAAGAGAGAAATGACCCCAGACCTCCAGGACACGATCGCGAACATCCCGGCACCCGCCCCGGAAGCACTCTTCCGCGCGCACCTCGACACCCTCACCAAGCCCCTCGGAGCCCTTGGCCGCCTGGAAGACCTAGCCGCCCAACTCCAAACCCTCGGACTCACAGACCTCCGCAAAGCCGCATGGGTCTTCGCCGCAGACCACGGCATCGCAGCAGAAGGAGTCAGCGCCTACCCCGCCGAAGTCACCCGCCAGATGGTTCTCAACTTCCTCTCCGGCGGCGCGGCCATCAACGTCCTCAGTCGTCTCCACAACGCCCCCGTCCACATCGTCAACGCCGGCGTAGCGACCGCCTTGGACTCCGCCCCAACCCTACGCAACACCCCCATCCGCCCCGGCTCCCGCAACATGCTCCACGAACCAGCCCTCTCAGAAGCCGAACTGAATGAAGCACTTGCGCTTGGCATCGAATGTGCCGCTGAAGCTTCAGCCAAAGGCTTCAACCTCATCGCCGTAGGCGAGATGGGCATCGCCAACACCACCGCCGCCAGCGCCCTCACCGCAGCCCTCACCGGTCGCGCCCTCTACCCCGTTACAGGCAGAGGTACGGGCTTGGACGACGCCGCACACGCCCACAAAATCGCCGTCCTGGAAGCCGTCCTCGCCCACCACGAGCCCCACCTGACCACGCCGGAAGAGATCCTCCGCCGCCTCGGAGGCCTCGAGGTCGCCGCCATGACCGGCTTCATCCTCGGCTGCGCGAGCCACCGCATCGCCTTGATCATCGACGGCTTCATCTCCACCGCCGCCGCAGCCTGCGCCGTCGCGCTCGCTCCCCAAGTCCACTCCTGGCTCTTCGCCGGTCACCAGTCTCAGGAACCCGGCCACCGAATCCTCCTTGCCCACCTCAACCTCACCCCAATCCTCACCCTGGACATGCGACTAGGCGAAGGCACCGGCGCAGTCCTCGCCATGCCCATCCTTGAGTCAGCCCTCGCCCTCTACACTCAAATGGCGACCTTCACCTCCGCCGGAGTCTCCGCCGCAACCGCCCTCTAAAACACATCATGATCACCGAGCCTCAAACCCGCCCCGCAGCCCTCGCACGCCGAACCAACCCGGCGTACGCCCTGCTGGCTGCTGTACAGTTCCTCACCCGCATCCCCACCCCCCAGATTCCCTACACCGACCGCACCCTCTCAGACGCCTTGGCCTACTTCCCCCTCATAGGCCTCCTCATCGGCACCTTGGCCGCCCTGGTCAACCAGTTTCTCGCCCCTCACTTAAGCCGCCCCTTATCAGCACTCTGCACCGTGACCTTCACTGTCCTCATCACCGGCGCACTCCACGAAGACGGCCTCGCAGACTGCGCCGACGCCTTCTTCGGCCACCACTCCCGCGAGCGCACCCTCGCCATCCTCCGCGATAGCCGCATCGGCACCTACGGAGCCGCCGCCTTGGCCCTATCCCTCGGAGCCCGAGTCCTCCTCGTCGCCGCCCTCCCCCTCAACCACGTCTTCCCCTACCTCATAGCCGCCCACACCCTCGCCCGCTGGTCCCCCTTACCCCTCAGCTATCTCCCCCCGCCCGCCCCGAAAACGGCCAGGGAGCCCGGGTAGCCCAACGCACATCGTGGTTCACAATGGTGCAGTCCGTGGTGATTTGTGGTGCAATCGTGGTGTTTTCGTTGCACCGCAACGCAGCCATCCCTATTGCCGTAACCCTCCTCACAACAACAGCCTGCGCCGCATACCTCAACCATCGCATCCACGGCATAACCGGCGACTGTTTCGGAACCACCACGCAACTCGTTGAAATTGCAGTACTTACAGCCGGAGCATGGATTTAGGATGACAAACCTCCTCTTCATCCGCCACGCCCAAACAGATTTAGCCGGTACCTTCTGCGGCCAATCCGACCCAAACCTCAGTGAAATCGGCCTTTCCCAGCTCCCTAACCTCTTGGAACGCCTCGCGCCTCACGCCATCGACGCCGTCTACACCAGCGACCTCCGCCGCGCCCGTGAAACAGCAGAATCAATCACTTACGCCCGCCATATCCCCCTCAACCTCACCCCCGAGCTTCGCGAAATCGCCTTCGGAGACTGGGAAACCCTCACCTGGGAGACCATCGAGCAGCGCGACCCCACCTACGCCGCCCGCTGGGTCGCCGAGTTCCCCAATCTCCCCACCCCCAATGGCGAACCCATCACCCAATTCCGCCAGCGCATCCTCAACGCTTTGTATGACTTACGCCAAAAGGCCGCAACAACCAATATCGCAGTAGTCACCCACGCCGGCGTCCTTCGCGTTCTCCTCGAAGAGTTCGGTCACTTCTCCCCCCACCACGCCTGGGAGCGCACCCGCGACTACACCTGCATCGTCCACTGCACCCAAACCAGCCCAGAATCAACGCTGGTGATCCAACCATGAATCTCGAAACTCTAGAACTAATCGCCTGGGATCTCGATCCCTCCCCCCACCGCCCGAGCCGCATTCCTCACGTCCCGACCTTGGGACGTGATTTCTCAATCCCATCCCCAACCGTAATAGAATCATCGACAAACGCCACAGACTTCGCCCAAATCCAAACCCGCCCAGACCTACATGAGGAGTTCGCCGGCCTTGATTGGTCCCTGGCCGTAGTCGATCTCCGCACCCTCCAAGCATTCCAGCGCCGCCTCCACTTCGACCCCACCCACCCGACTCCAACGGTCAACCCGAACTCACTTCTAACCCTCGCCTTCCCCCCACCACGCCCTACCACCCACACCCGGCCCACCTCCACCACCATCCAGTCGCCCAACCCCGACCTAACTCTCCGCCCAACCTTTACCGGTTGGCAACTCCACGGCGGCAGCCCATTCCTGGAAGTCGCTTTGTTTCAACACCGAGCCTTCCTGCGCGACGGCTACCACCGAGCCCACGACCTCCTCCGCGCCGGCCTCAACGCCGTCCCTGCCGTCGTCATCCATGCCCGCACCCTCGACGAGATCTACCCCCAGACACCCAACTTCTTCCCAGAATCAACCACCTTCGCCCCCCGTCCCCCCATGGTCACCGACTTCCTCGACCCAACCCTCACCCTTTCCTACCCCACTCCCCGCGTCCTCAAAACCATTCGCATCAGCATCCAGGAATCTTTCGAACCAGAAATAAAGGAGTTACACCCATGAGCATCGCAACCAAGCGCGGCGACGCCGGCACCACCGGCCTCGCAGGCGGCATCCGCACCTCAAAATCAGATCTCCGCGTCGAGTCCTACGGCACCGTAGACGAGCTCAACACCGTGCTCGGCTTCGCCCGCAGCATCTGTACTCAAACCGACATAGCCGCCTGGACCGAGCAGATCCAGCGCATCCTCTTCCGCGTCGGCTCCGCCCTGGCCACGCCGCCCGAGTCCCGCAAAAAGCAGCCCGTTATCTCGACAGAGGACGTGGATTTCCTGACAAATCTCGTCTACCAGATCGAAGCCACAGACGGAATCCTCGCCGACTGGTCCCTCCCCGGTGCCAACACCCAATCCGCCGCCTATGAGATGGCACGCACCGTCTGCCGCCGCGCCGAGCGCCTCGCCGTCCGCTTCAACGAGACCTCCGCGCCGGAAACCCCGCTCGTTGTCCCCGAGGTCCTAGCCTTCCTCAACCGCCTCTCGGACGTCATCTGGCTCTTCGGCCGTCTCATCGAGGTCCGCGCCGGCGTCGACGCACGCCTCCGCACCGACGACACCGCCGGCCCCAAGTTCTCGCGGGCCTGGTAGCCCGGATTCATGCGGGCACGCGCAATCATGGTCCTCGGCACTGCCTCGCACGTAGGCAAAAGCCTCCTCGTCGCCGCGCTGTGCCGCATCTTCGCGCAGCACGGCGTACGCGTCGCGCCCTTCAAGTCGCAGAACATGAGCCTCAACTCCGCCGCCACGCCGGAGGGTCTGGAGATCGGCAGAGCCCAAGCCCTCCAGGCCGAAGCCGCCGGAATCCCGCCCTCCGTCCACATGAACCCCATTCTCCTCAAACCCTCCGGCAACATGACCTCTCAGGTCATCGTCCACGGCCGCATCCACGGCCAGTTCACCGCCGCCGATTACCACCGACGCCGCGTCGAAGAGCTTTTCCCCATAGTCACTGAGAGTTACGAGCACCTCGCCGCCGAATATGACCTCATCATCCTAGAGGGCGCAGGCAGCCCCGCCGAGATCAACCTCAAGGCCCATGACATCGTCAACATGCGCATGGCAGACCTCGCCGACGCCCACTGCATCCTCGTCGGCGACATCGATCGCGGCGGCGTCTTCGCCTCCCTCCTCGGCACCATCGAACTCCTCGAACCACACGAGCAAGCCCGCATCCAAGGCTTCGTCGTCAACAAGTTCCGCGGCGACGTCGCTCTCCTAGAACCCGGCCTCCGCATGATCGAAGCCCGCATCCACAAGCCCAGCCTCGGCGTCATCCCCCACTACCCCAACCTCGCCCTCGACGAAGAGGATTCCCTCGGCCTCCAGCAGATCGCCACCACCCCTTGGGCTCAGAGCGCAGACCCTGCACGCCCCCTCCGCATCGCCGTCATCGCCCTCCCATCCCTCTCCAACTTCACAGACTTCGATTCCCTCACCTCCGAGCCCTCCGTAGACCTCCGCCTCATCCGCACCGTAGAGACCCTTGCCAACACCGACCTTGTCATCCTCCCCGGCAGCAAACAAACCGTCGCCGACCTCGCTTGGCTGAACGAAACTGGCCTCGCCGCCGCCATCCAGGCCCATGCAGCAACAAGCCTCGTAGTCGGTATCTGCGGAGGCATGCAGATGCTCGGCCGCACCATCTCAGACCCCGGCCACATCGAATCCGACTCCGACGCCCCCATCGAAGGCCTGTCCCTCCTTCCGATAGAAACCACGATGCAGCCCCACAAAACCACCGTCCTCAGCAGAGGCGCCCTGCTTCCCACAACCCTCTTCAACCACCCCTGCCCCCCCACCGAACTCACCGGCTACGAGATCCACATCGGCACCACCACCTACCTCCCCAACTCCCATCCCTTTGTCCGATTAAATGACGTCGTCATTCTGAGCGAAGCTCAGAACCTCAGTATTTTGCCTGGATCACCTTCACCGCAACCAGAGCCAACCCCAGACGGAGCCATAGACCCCACAACCCGCATCTTCGGCACCTACCTTCACGGCCTCTTCGACGAAGACCCATTCCGCCATCTCTTCCTCACCAACGCCCGAGCCTTCCACCACCTCACCCCACCCGCCGCCCTCAACAACTGGAAGCACCACCGCGAATCCGCCCTCAACGCCTTCGCAGCCCACGTCGAATCCTCCCTCGACATGCCGCAAATCTTCTCCTGGGCCGGCCTCGACTATCAAGCTCTGGACAAAAAGTCATGACCTCGCGCCAAAGTTCGCGTGCCCCATCCACTCGCAGTTTCATCGCGATTGGGTGGGAAAGTAAGTGTCGATCAGCGGGCTCCTCGCGGCTCAGTCGCCCCACCCTCATCACCTCCGCCGCCACGCTGGACTGGCTCCTCGGCGACCCCGAATCCCTCCCCCACCCCGTCCGCCTCATCGGCAAAGCCATCGCCGCAGGCGACCACGCCCTCTACCGCGAAGACCGCACCCCCACCTATAACTTCCTCGCCGGCTCCGCCCTCACCTTCGCCCTCGTAGCCGCCACCTGGAAGCTCACCGCCGTCCTCATCAAGCATCTCCCCAAGCCATTCGAGATCCTCCTCGCCAGCACCTGCCTCGCCAGCCGCAATCTCGACGACGAAGCCCGAGCCGTCCTAACCGCCCTGGAATTAGACGATCTCCCCCAGGCCCGCCAGCGCATAGCCCGCATCGTAGGCAGAGATACAGCCCATCTCGACGAACCGGCCATAGCCCGAGCCCTCATCGAAACCCTCGCAGAGAGCGCCGCCGACGGCATACTCGCTCCCCTGTTCTTCCTTGCCATCGGCGGCGTACCCGCGGCTATGGCCTTCAAGGCCATCAGCACGCTCGACTCCATGATCGGCCACCGCACCAAGCGTTATCTCCACTTCGGTAAGACCGCCGCCCGCCTGGACGACCTCGCCAACCTCATCCCAGCCCGCCTCACTGCCCTGCTCATCCTCGCCACCAACCCCAGCCCGGCAGCCATCAGCACCTACAGCCAGGACCACAACAAACACGCCAGCCCCAACGCCGGCCACCCCGAATCCGCCATGGCCGGCACCCTCGGAATCCAACTAGGCGGCCCCAGCACCTACGACGGCGAGCCCCACACCGCCCCCATCCTCAACGCCTCCGCCCCGCTCCCCACCCGCACCTACGCACGCCGCGCCCTCCACATCACCCGAGCCGTCTCCCTTCTCGGCACAGCCCTGGCCATCGCCATCGCTTACAACACCACCCGCCGCAGGAGTCCCCAATGAACCTCCCTGCACACGGAGGCCAACTCCGCCGCATCGCCGCCCACTATGGCATCCCGGCGCACGAGATCCTTGACTTCAGCGCCAACATCAACCCCGAAGGCCCACCCGCCAGCGTCCTCGCCGCCCTCCACCGCGCGCTCGAAGACCCCGCGACCCTCACCAACTATCCGGATCTAGACCTCCAGGCCCTCAAGCAATCCATTGCCGATCATCTCAATCAAGCTGCTGTCATTCTGAGCGCAGCGAAGAACCTCGGCAGTTCGTCCGAAGCGGCAGGCAGTCTCCGTGCCCCATCCATTCGGAGCCTCACCCCGAATGGGTGGGAAGTATCCTCTCCCCCAGCCACCTCCATCACTCCGCAAAATCTCTCCATCGCCAACGGCTTCGTCCCACTCCTCGAAGCAACAATCCGCACCCGCAAGATCCGCCGCTGCCTCCTCCCCATCCCATCCTTCTCCGAGTACCGCCGCACCCTCGAACTCAACGGCGTAGAGGTAATCCCATATCCCCTGCCACAAAACCGGGTGCCCCATGTCCCGCTTCAGGGACGTGGGTTCTCCGGATCGGAACAGCCATTCCACTACAACCCGGAAGCCCTCCTATCCACCCTGAACCAAACCAACTCCGATGCCATCCTCCTCGCCAACCCCCAAAACCCTTCCGGCCACCTCACCCCAGCCGCCGTCCTCTCTGACCTCATCGCCAACACCCAGGCCACCATCCTCCTCGACGAAGCCTTCGTCGACTACGCCCCCACTGAATCTCTCACCACCGCCCCCCTCACGCATCCCAACCTGATCGTCTTCCGCTCGGTTACGAAGTTCTTCGCCATGCCCGGCCTCCGCGTCGCCTACTGCGTCTCCCACCCGGACACCGCCCGGCAGATCAATGAAATCCTCCCCCCCTGGCCCATAACCACCCTGTCGACCCACGCCGTCCAGGCCGCTCTGGCAGACGAGCCCTACCACCACCTCACCAGAACCCTGAACCAGACCCGCCGTGAATCCCTCTCCACCGCCCTGACCCAGCTAGGCATCACCCCTTACCCCGCAGCAGCCAACTTCCTTCTGCTCCCGCTCCCCTCGGATGCCCAGCAAATCTGGCAGTCCCTCCTCACAGACCATCAAATCCACCTCCGCACCTGCACCAACTTCGAGTCGCTCCCCGGCCCACACCTCCGCACCGCCATCCGCACCGAGCCAGAAAACGCCCGCCTCATCACCGCCCTGCGAGCCATCCTCTAACCCCCACACAACCGCCCCCAAACCATCTAAGCTGGAACAAGCTCCCCGCAAGCCGCGTGAGCCCCAAAAGCCATGCCGACTCTTTTAGCGACAGCCGCCCCCATCCGCAGCAAAGTCATCACCCTCTACATCGCCCTTGCCGCGATGAACCTAGGCGCATGGCTCTGGGCACTCATCGCCTTCCGCCACTATCCCGTCCTGCTCGGCACTGCATTTCTCGCCTACAGTTTTGGCCTCCGCCACGCGGTCGACGCAGACCACATCGCCGCCATCGACAACGTCACCCGCAAGCTCATGCAGCAGGGCCGCCGCCCCATCCTCGTCGGCTTCCTCTTCTCGCTCGGCCACTCCACCATCGTCGTCATCGGCTCCATCCTCATAGCCGCCACCACGGTCTCCATGCAGGGCCATATCGCAGCCTTCCGAGAGATCGGCGGCACCATCGGCACCCTGGTCTCCACCTTCTTCCTCTTCGCCATCGCCCTCGCCAACCTGGCCGTGCTGCTTTCGATCTACAAAGCCTTCCGAGCCGTCCGCCGCGGCGAGCCCTACCTCGACGAGGACTTCGACCTGCTCCTCAACTCCCGAGGCCTGCTCGCGCGCTTCTTCCGCCCCGTCTTCGCCCTCATCACGCGCGACTGGCACATGTACCCGCTCGGAATCCTCTTCGGCCTCGGTTTCGACACCGCCACAGAGATCGGCCTCCTCGGCATCTCCGCCACCGAAGCCTCCAAGGGCCTCTCCTTCTGGTCGATCCTGGTCTTCCCCACCCTCTTCGCCGCCGGCATGAGCCTAGTCGACACCACCGACAACATCCTCATGCTCGGAGCCTACGGCTGGGCATACGTAAAGCCAATCCGCAAGCTCTACTACAACCTCACCATCACCTCGGTTTCGGTCGTCGTCGCCTTCGCCGTCGGCGGCATTGAAGCCCTTGGCCTCGCCGCCGCCCACCTGCACCCCAGCGGCCTCTTCTGGACCCTCATCACCCGCCTCAACGAGAACTTCGGCACCCTCGGCTACGCCATCATCGCGCTCTTCGCCGCAAGCTGGCTCGTCTCCATCGCGATCTACAAGTACCGCCGCTTCGACGACCTCGAACTAAGCTCCTAGCGGTTTTACATCACCGCCGGAGCTTCGATCCCCAGGAACCCCAGCGCCCGGATCATCTCCCGCTTCGCCACAGCCGCAGTCCCCAGCAGTAGCGCCTTCCGCTCCGCATCCATCTCGTTCAAGATGTGGAACCGGTGGTAGAAGTTGTTGAACTGCTGCGCCAACTGAAACACATACTTCGCCAAGTGCGCAGGCTCTGCCGAGTTGATCGCGAGATCCAGCACAGCCGTCAGCCTTGAAACCGCCAGCCACGTCTCCCAGATCCCACCACCCTCTTCCCCACCCAGCAACTCCGTCAGCTTGTCCGCACCAGCCAGCCCAGCCAAAGCCTCACGCTCCGTCACCCCAGACTTACGAAAGATATTCGCAGCCCGCACGATCGCATACTGCACATACGGCCCCGTCTCACCCTCAAAGCTCAGCGCATCCTTGAAGTCGAACGCAATGATCGTATTCCGGTTGAACCGCAGCATGAAGTACCTTAGCGCACCCACCGCAATCTGCCCCGCAATCACCAACCGCTCGTCCTCAGTAAGCTCCGGCCGCCGAGTATCAAGCTCCGCCTTAGCCGCAGCCGTCAGCTTATCCAGCAGATCGTCCGCCTTGACGCCCAAGCCCTTGCGCCCCGAAACCTCAATAAACGGCCGCGCCTTATCCTCATCGCTGATCGTGTAGCCCAACTCCACCGCACACCGAGGCGTCAGCGCCACCTTCTCATAGCTGAAGTGCGTATACCGGTCCGCGGCATCCGTATACCCCATCCCCCGCAGCGCTGCGATCACATTATTCTGCGGGTCGCTCTGCGACGAATCAATCACGTTATAGATCGCATCAGCCTTCGCAAACACCGGATGCGCCGGATCGCTCGCGCCCATATCGCCGGTCGAGATCCAGCAAGTATGCGTCGCATACTCGTGAAACTTCACATACCCAAAGTCCTTCTCCAGCAGCCCGAACTTCCACAGATGATAAGCAATATCCTTCCCCACATAAGTCACCGTCCCATTCGACCGGACAATAACCTTAGCCTCCTCATCCGGCCCTGAATCCTCCGTAGCGCCATCCGTCCCAGCCCGCCGCATCACCCAGCATCCCTTGTTCTTGCCCTCGGTCTCCTGGTACAGCACACCCTTCTCGATCATCAGCTTCCGAGCCGCATCCCAAAAGTGCAA
Organism: Granulicella tundricola MP5ACTX9; assembly: GCF_000178975.2. Lineage (NCBI taxonomy): Bacteria > Pseudomonadati > Acidobacteriota > Terriglobia > Terriglobales > Acidobacteriaceae > Granulicella > Granulicella tundricola. The sequence continues at coordinate 2,380,991 of NC_015064.1, forward strand.
ACTCAGAATCTCGCTCTCCCTCGGCAGAAAGTCATACTCGATCCCCAGCCGTTGCATCGTGTCCAGGTGCCGCCGCAGCACATCCGTCGCAACGATATCCGCGATCACTGCAATGTCATTACCCCCATGCTCCAGCGCATGCAGTGTATCCAGCCGAACCTGCTTCCGCCGCTGCAGCTCCTCCGCCGCAACGCCCGCCTCCGTGTACCACTGCGACACCCGCGCATACAGGTCCCAGCAGTAGAAATCAATCCGTTGATTCGTCTCGATCAGCTCCGTCAGCAACTCCCGAACGCTCTTCAGATCCTTCCCCAGCAGCTCCGTGAATCCCACCACCACATCCGCCACCTGCACCCCGGTGTTGTCGATGTAGTTCTGCACCCCAACGTCATAACCCGTCTTGTACTCGTCCTTCCGCAGCAGCCGCTGAAACGTATCCCCAAGGATCGCGTTCCGCAAATGCCCGATATGCGCCGCCTTATTCGGATTGATGCTCGTATGCTCGATCAGCCTGAACCCGGCCCCACCCAGGTCCGCGTGTCTATCCGCCGCAATGCTCTGCACCGCCGCCGCACGATCCAACCGCACATTCAGATACCCCGCCCCGGCGACCTCAACCGAAGCCACCCCAGGCAGACTAGCCAAATCTCCATTCAAAGCCTCAGCCAGCTCCATCGCGATAGCTCGCGGAGCCTTCCGTAGCCGCTTCGCCAGCTCAAACGCCACCGGCAGAGCAAGCTCTCCCAGCGCGATTGAAGGTGGCTGTTCCACCGCAAGCTGCGTCAGCGTGATCTCGTACTTTGAGGAGAGAAGAGCCTGGATACGGCCAAGAAGCGTCTGCTGAATTGTGCGATACATCGTCTGGGAACACCATGTCGATCAGGATAGGGTTGCCACTCCAGTTTACTTGAGTCGCAACCCCCATCCCACCCCGTATCAGTTCCCCGGACCCGCCGCCGTCGCCGCGGAAGCTGAACCAGGTGCAGGATGAATCAGCACCAGCGGCTCCTGGTCTCGAGTCTCCAGCTTCCCGTAAAAGCCACGAAGGTCCGGATATTCCTTCGTCAAAAAGATATGCTTCGCAATCGTCACATTCCGGAACATCGTGATGCTTGATCCGCTCTGCTTGCTGCTCGCCGTAAACCCGATCGAACCCGGCACGATCGCCGCATCCTCCTTCGGCGCAGACTCAACCGTCATCGTCGCCGGCAGCTTAAACCGCACTGCATCCTGCACGAAACTCGGATGATGCATATACACCGCCTGCTCGCGCTTCGAATCCGGAAACACCGGTTTCGCATTCACCTCAAACAGGTTCCCCGTAATCAGCAACCGCTTGCCCGTCGGCGTCCCCACCGCACCCTTAACCGAATAATCCACCACCAGCGGCTGATCCGGCTTGCTCAGGCCCGTCACATTCGTCACCCGAACCTCCATCCCACCCGGCAGCATGCGCTCCAGGTTGCTCCGCAGGTCCAGGTTCAGACTCGTGTCATCCCCTTTCAGAGCCTCCTGCCGCCAGTGCAGCGCCGGGTCGCCCAAATACGTCAACTTCACCGTGCCGGTCGCCTCCCCCTGCTCGTCGAGCGTCAGGTCTGCCACCCGTTTCACGCTCTCCTCCTTGTAATTGTCCAGAGGCGTCTCGATCATGTCAGTGCCGCCACCGTCGATCTGCCGAACTCCGCCCGACCCCCCGTGCACCCATGCCAGGTGTCTGTACTCGCAGTATCGCTGCCCCGGATCGAAGAACTCGTCCTTGCCGTTCACATTCACAATCGCAATGTCATCATCCAGTTGCCGGATATTCAGATACTGCGGAATGAACAGCCGCCGGTCGCGGTTTGCGACACCCATCACATATGCCTTGAACCCTGTGGCCCGCGCCATCGCCACAAACAGGTCTGAAAGCTGGTCGCCATTCCCGCGCTTGCGTGCAAGCACATCGTCTGTGGTGTTGAGCTGTTTGAAGCCGTTCGCCTTCTCCTCCTGGCTGCTCCGCTCGCGGGAAAAATCTGTATTCTCCAGCGTCATCACAGCCTCATACAGCTTCTTCAATTTCTGGTCCGGCGTATCGCCCGCCGCCACAGTCTGCTGCACAAACGCCTTGACACCGTTCCCCGGCCCTACAAACTTGTCCTGCCCCTTGGACCAGATCTTTCCTTCACTCTTCCAGAACTCGTCCATCGTCCGGTATCCGCTGTAAAAGAACATCACCCGATAACTCAAGCTCGCCGCCGGCGCCATAAACGATTCAATTGGCAGCGGCGCAATATCATGCACATCCAGATCAAGCTGAATGCCGCCTTCATGCTCGCCGTTCCCACGCATACCCCCCTTCGCGTCCGTCTGCTTGACCGTTGCACCCTCCGGCAGAATGGGCGTCCACGCAATGCGTCCCATCGTCTGGCCATGCTCGCCTTGCATCAACTGCGTCGTAGGCCGCCACATGTAGTGCGCCTTCCGCATGTACAGGTCGGACTGCACATACCAGTCGGGCGATTCAAAGTACGCGTCGTCATAGTGAAGCTTGTACCGGTACTCCAGGATGCTCCCCACCTCAACCGACGGCATCGTAAACACCTTCGCCATCTCTTTATAGTCGTGTCCCTTCGCAACCAGCTTGTCGTACGGCTTGCCCGTAAACGGAATGATTGTGCCATCCGGATGAATCGTCCGCCCCGAGATGCTGTCCACCTGCAGATGCGCGGAACCCGAAACATAAGGCAGCTCCACATTGGCGTACTCCTTGCCGCCTTCGGTTAGAACCTTGAGCCGGACATAGTAGCTGTGCATCCGCAGCCCATCGTCCGTAATCTGCTCCTTATACAGAAACACCGCAGGCGCACCCTTCGCACCCTCCTGCGAGGTCATCGAAAGCTCTTCAGCCGTAGGAGGAGTCCACTGCGCCCGAAGTTCAGAGGCACCCATCAATAATCCAGCAGAAGCAAAACAAACCAAGCCGCGCTTTCCAACCCTCAGAAGTTTCAAGAAATTCATCCTTTTCAAATCGAACTCACTGCCTCATCACTGCCCCATCACCGCAATCTCACTGCCCCATCACTGTCTTTACTTCTTCTTCAACACCGCATGATTCTGCTCATCGTTCTCAATCGCCAGCGCCAGCTTCTGCAGGTCGCCATACCGGTCCGCAGGCAGCGATACCTGCTTCACCGTGTACGTCCTGCTGTAGTGCAGCGTCTTGCCCGTAAGCTGGCTCGAGCTCTCATAAGAAGCGAACCCCATATCCAGCTTCACCGGCTCCGGCAGCTCATCCACCGCAAACCCATCCGGCAGCTCGATCGTAAAATCGTCATGGATCAGCCGCGTCCCGCGCAGGTCGATCGGCACCAACCGGACCTTACGATCCACCGGTAACCCCTCAGTCCCCAGCACACGCGGCCGAACCATCAGCAGCGGCCCCATGCTGCGGCTGTACCGACCCGCCGTCAGCTCGTAGCTCGTCGTCAACTCCTTGCTCAACGACGCAGCATTCTCCACCTTCACATCCTCCACATCCACCGTCGTGAAGTCGTGGCTCAGGCTCTCATCCAGGAAGCTCCGCTGCTGCTTCGCATCGGACTCCGTGTAGAGGCTCCGCATCCGCTCAGACACATCCCCATACCGCTTCTCAGTCAAGCTCCCCTTCAGAGTTCCGTCAACCGCCAGTTGAAACGTCCCCGAACGCTTCACGCTGTTCAGCTCCGGGCTCAGCACCGGCAACTCCACAATCTCCGTATCCTTGCCTTCGAACAGCACCCCATACCCGCCCTGCAGGTTGTACTCCAACTGCCCGAATGCCGTCTTGTCCCACGTCGGATCGAAGATCAGGTAGCGCTTCCCAGTCTTCGCCGTGATCACGCTCCGCAGCTTCGCAGACTCATACCCCTTCGGAATCTCGATCGCCGCAATCATGTGATCGCCAAAGATCGAAGGAGCCAGCGGATCGACCACGCCCCTCCGATGATCCACTGCCATCAGCGTCGAATGAACGCCGACGCTTGAAAGCATCGCGGAGAGCAGCGTCGCCTTGTCCTTGCAGTCCCCATACCCGTTGCGGAAGATATCGGCCGCCGGATGCGGCTGCTGCCCGCCAATCCCCATCTCGATCACGAAATAGCGGATCTGGGCCTGCACATAGTCGCCGATGGCCTCGGTCTTGTCATAGAAATCCGTCTTCCCGCTCGTCAGCGCCGCAGCCTTGGCCGCAATCTCCGGCGTCGACAGCACCCGATCCCGCATCAGCGGCTCATACCACTCCCCAATCCCGCGCCACGTCGCCAGCGAATCCGCCGAGGTCCCCACCGGAGCATAATGCACCGTCATCCGGCCCGCCAGCGCCAGTTCGGAGGGATGCATCGGCACCCGGTCCAGGTCGATCCCCGGTGTCGCATTCATCTCCCACCGATAGCGCTGGTGTTCCAGGTCCGCAGCCTTCTGCTGATCGTGGTGCGCCCACACCGTCCCATACGTGTACCCCGGCGGCAACTCCAGCGTAAAGCTCTGATTAGCAACAGGAATCTCCTGCTGGAACATCCACGTCTCTTCATGGAGGTACGGCTCTTTGCGCTGGTCGTACTCATACGCAATCACCCCGCCCGGATCACGCCCCGGCGCACGCACCGCACGCATCTTGATGTCCTCGTACAGGCTCCCCTGTCCCGGATACCCGACATCCACCATCTCGTTATCCTTCACGGCATACTGCTTGCCGTCAGGCGCAATGCTCCAGACGTGCAGCGAAAGAATCTTCGTGTCCTTGTCGTAGGGAATCCACACCACACCCTCGTCCCGCCCATTCGGCCGCAGGATCTTCACCACATGCCGCCGATGCTCCACCCCCTTGCCGTCCGCCCCCACCGTCAGGGTCGTATCGTCCAGCAGCACCACTGCGGAGGTCTCTGCAGAATAGGTCGCCATCGGCTTGGCCGCAGCCGCCGCCACCCAATCAGGAACGGAGTCCCTGGAGGCAAATGCGGGAACCGTGCAAAGAGAAAGCGTTGCAACAAGCAAAACTCGGCAGAACAGCTCAGAGGGAAAACTGCAGAGAGACATAGGGCCTTTCACCAGACAGCAAAGACGTACAAAACCGTCAGAAACAGGACGGAAAGAAACAAGGGATTGCAACCTTATACGGTTCGGCCGGTCCATTTGCAACAGAAATCGTTACGCCTCCCGTTCGCCCGTTCCGCCTTGGTTCAAAACAGAAAAACGCCGCGACAGAAGCAGTCGCGGCATCCTCAAAATAAAGTGCGGCTCATGATCGGCCCGGAGCCCCATGTCCAGACCTAAGCCCCCTGGATGGAAGACTTTAGATCAAAGACCGGGGTAGGGGTTGAGCTCTCGATTCCAGTCTACGGAACCCGCAACGGACGGAAACCCTCAACCGGAAACAGCCCCGTCGGATAGTCGTCCGCGCCATACTGCGGACGGAACAGGTACCGCACAAAGAAGCCCCCGGTCACCGTGTTGTAGTCATTCGTATTGTTCGCGGAAAGGAAGCCGCCGCCGAACCAATGCTCGGAGATCTTGTACGCCCCCTCAGCATTGATCGAGTAGTTGCCGCCCGTGTTGCTGTTCTGCGGGATGATGCAACCGGTACGCGTCGTCAGTTGCCCAAGCGTGCAGGTCAGCGCATTCTGGAGTGTCTTATCCAGCGGGAAGTAAGGCGCATTGTCCTCCTGGAACGTCTGCACGCCCAGCGAACCCGCGACGGTGTAGTGGAAGTTGCTGCCATACCGTCCTGCCCACGTAATCGGCACCGAAGCCAGGAAGTAAGCATCCGGGCTGAAGTACCCGCCCTGCCCATAAGTCTCGATCCGCTCATTATGCGCATAGTGCATCCCGAACATCGAGGCCCCAATATTCAATCGCCCATACCCCGGGAACGTGTGGGCCAGGAAGTAAGCCCCCATCGACCCCTCAAACGTAGTGTTCTCGAGCACATGCACACCGGTCAGGTCAGCCCCGTCCGCCGTAATGTAAAACCCGGCCTTCTCATTGCCGAAGTCCAGTCGCGCTCCCCCACCGGTCGAGATCACACCGCCCCAGACATTACCCGCGAAGATGGGTGTAGCCGATCCCGGATCGCGCAGACCCGCATACGAAAGCTGCGTCTGCGTCACCGGCGAGCGATCGCCGAAGAGCGTGAAGTGCCGCGTGGGGGCCCAAAGCACACGAGCCGTCACGTTGCGCACCAGGAACTCATACGGGGTGTACCCCACCGCCGCCGCAAACGTCCGCGTCGAAAGCTGAAGCTCTCCGCCCACGCCATTTGCAAACTGCTGCTGCGGCGGATTGACCGCATTGCCCGGCAGTGTGCCCAGCACAGGATTCGTCGTCGTAAAGTTGGCCGTATCCAGCGTGCCCGAGTTCAGGAACACAGCCTTCGGCACAATCGACAGCCGAACGTTATTCCCAATCGTCTGCGTCGCCTCAAAGGTCGCCGTAAGATCGGTCAACCGGTCCACACCCGGAGTTCCGCTCCGATACCGCGCACTCCCGGTCCCGCCCAGCCATCCGCTGTAAGACCCCTCCAGCGTATTCAAGGCAAGCTCAGCCTGCTCCCGTTCGGTAAGCTCCGGCTTCAAGGCTTCACCGTGGTAGTAAGGTCCACGCAGCGGAGGAAGCTCCCGCTCCAGCAGATCTCCGTCAGATGGCGGAACGCCCAGCGGATACCCCGGCCCAATCAACGGATACGGCTGATAGCTCAACGGCTGCCCGATCCCCGGATAGTTCAGCCCCTGGTAAGCAGGCTGCTCAGCCGGTGGCGCAGCCTTAGCTGCGGTGGTTGCCGGCCGGCGACGTCCATGAAGTCTGCCCCGATAGACCTCCGTACCAGCCGTGTTCGGCTGAGGATACTGCTGTCCGTCGCTCCCACCCGTCTGCTGCGGAAACTGTCCGCCGGCATTCGTAGGCTCAGGATAGGTCAGCTGACGCCCGGAAGTTCCAGGCTGCGCAACCTGATCGCCGCTCGGCTGCCCGTAGTTACCTGCGGGAGGAGGAACACTCTGACCGGTGGCATTCGCCGGAGCCGCCTGCCGTCTCCGTGCATTACGCGTCGTACGTGCGGCCGGAGTCTGGTGCGAGGTCGGCAGTACGTCCGTCACTTGGGGCTGCGAAGTCGTTGCACCCGCAGGCTCGGGAGTTCCAAGCTGCACTGCGGTCGGTGCTGGAGCCTTATAAGGCACATACGGTCCAAACCTCTCGTCTGCCGGAGCGGTGGGCGTCCCTACCTGCTGCTGCACCGGCGGCGCACTCTGTTGAGGCGGCGGTGCCTGAGTCTGAGTCGCCGCGGGAGCCTTATAAGGTACATAGGTCCCGTACCCCTGGTCCCCGGTCGCCGGGGGCGGCTGCATGCCCGTCTGGGTCTGCGTTGTCTGGGTGGACTGCGCCGGCGCGGACTGCTGCTGTGGAACCTCATACGACGCATACCGGAGTACGGGCCGCTGCTCCGCCTCACGCGATATCTGTTGTGGCTGGTACACCGCCGGCATCAAAACCATCTTTGTGGCGCTTTCATTGGACGCGTACTGAATCCTTGGTGTCTCGGTGCCGTCCATCGGCACAGGTGCTTCGGAAGAGGCCTGCGGAACATAGTCCTTCAGCCTCGGCTTCGATCCGTCAGCCGGCGCAGTCTTCCGCGGAGCCGTCATGTAAGACGGAACGGCAGGACGCCCATTCCCATAGTCGGAAGGAGGCGTGCTCGGCATGCTGGGCGCATCGTCCATACCGCCCAACGGCACCGGCGCGGGCCCGGACAGATTGCCGTACCCCGGCAGGTAAGGAGCCGTATCGACCGCCCCACCCCCCTGCGACACATTCTGATCTGTCCCATTGGGAGCCAGCAGCCCGGCCAGATCCTGCGAGTTCGGATTCGGCAGCCCGACCGCCGCAATCGGCACCGGCCGGCTCAGTTCAGTCGCAAGCTCAGCACCCGGGTCCACCGCCGGCATCGCTTCCAGAGAAGCCTTGTAGTAGTCCGCAGCCCGATTCGTGTCGCCGCGAGCCTCTTCAAACTTAGCCGCCAGCACAAGGATGTGCGAGTCCGTCGGATACAAGTTCAGCGCGAACCGCAGCCACTTCTCCGCATTGCCCAGATCCTGCGCCGCCAGCGCCGCGCCAATCGCAGCCTGGTAGTCCGCGGAAGACGCATTGTTCAGATCCTGCGCCTTCCAGATCATCACCGCTTGCTTCGTCATCCCGGCATGCGAGTAGCCGTTCGCCAGAGCCTTGATCACCTCAGGATTGTCTGGGAAGGCACGCGCAGTCGCATTCAGGATCGCCAGCGCACGATGATCGTTGCCCGCCGCAGAAGACTGGTTCGCACGCCGTACCGCCCAGTTCGTCCAGATCGTCTGGACCGTGCGCCGCTGCACCTCGGTCAGATCGTTGCGGTCGCCCAGGACCATCAACTGCCGATACAGCCCGGCATCGTTCATGCCGTTATAAAGCAGCCACGCGTTCTGGATGTCGACATCCGCGGGTGCCAGCGCACGCTGCTCCGCATAGTGATGTTGCACGCGCCGCAGGAAGATCTCGGCATCCTTTGGATCGCCCAGCGCGGTATAGATCGCGCCCACGGTCTGCAGATAGCTGACATCCTGCTCCAGCGTGGCACGGGTCTTCGCCGGAATCTGCCGAACCTCGGACAACGCTTCCTTATCCCGTCCGGACTGGTGCAGGGACGATAGCAACCCATTCCAGGCGGCGAGCCGGTCTGGATTCTCGGTCAGAATCTGGTGGTAGATCGGATAAGCCTGCTGCGGATTGTTCCTCAGCAGATAGATCCCAGCCAGTTGAATCTGGACCGCCACCGAAGGCTTCTGCCCTGCGGCCGTCTCCTGTGCAATCGCGTCTTCCAAAATCTTCTGCGCGACGTCATACCGCTTCTGGCTCTGATAAATCGAAGCCATCGTCGACTCAAACCCCGGGTCTTTGATCGCAACCGCATAGCTAGCCTGCGGAATGCTCTCCAGAGTCCTCAGAGCCTCTTCATCGTGATCCTGTGCGTGCTCGACGCGAACCAGACCTTCCCAGGCCTCGGTATTGTTCGGGTGCTTCGCCAGAACCTGGCGGTAGAGCCCCGCCGCCTGCTGCAGATGATTCGCCTCCTGCAGCAACCCCGCATACTGAATCTGCTCGTCGGCCTCCAACCCTTTTTGATCCACGGAGAACGGAAGATCCAGCGCCGCCTTCAACACGCGCGCAGCATCCCCATCCCGGCCCACCGCCGCATAAGCGGAAGAAAGCTGACGCAGGAACAATGGATCGTGCGAAAGCTCAGCCCGCACCGTCGGCGGCAGATCATGCTCGATCTGCAGAGCCTTCGTCGCATCGCCCAGGCCCATCTCGGCAAGGAACAATCCGCGCCACGCATGAGGAGCCGCAGGGGCCACCTTCACATACTGCACAAAAATCGTAAGAGCAGCAGCTGGCTGCTGTGCCCGCAGCAGCGTTCCGCCCAGGCCTTCCAGAGCCTCCGGACGATTCGGCCACATCACCAGCGCCGCGCGATAGTTCTTCTCGGCGCCCGGCAAATTGCCGTCGTTCAGATCGAGCGCGCCCTCAGCCATCGTGTTCCAGAAGCGCGAAGTCCGCAGCGCCCCTTCGATCCGCGGGTCCTTGGAGCCATCCTGTTGCGCCTGCGAAAAATAAGTGATCGCCCCAGCAAAGTTCGCCTGCGCCATGCGGACATAACCCATGCCTGCAAGCGCGTTCGCTTCTTCAGGATGCTTTGCCAGAATTTCTTTGAACAGCCGCTCGGCCTCAGGCAGATGCTTCTGATTCAGAGCCCGGTAAGCCGACCGATCCTCACGCGTCCGCGTCCGGTCCAGCGCCTGCTCGGCCCGCTGTTCGGGCGTCAAAGGCCGTCCACGGCCACCACCACCGTACTTCGGAGCATCCCGCAGCGCATCGAACAACTGCTCATCGTGATGGCTTGAAAGATAAGCCCGTATCTGTGCCGCGGAGGCAGGATTCTTCGCATCCCAAAGCAGCGACTGTCGCAGCGCATCGACCGCCCCTGGATCATAAGGATGAGCTTCGAGCAACCGCCGCCCTTCAGCGCGCGTCCTCGGGTCATAAGTCAGGATGCGTCCCAGCGCGACCTGATAATGCGTATCCTGCGGATTCTGCGCGACCAGCCGACGCAGCCCTGCAATCGCATCGCCCCGCCGGTCTTCCAGCGCCGACTCGGTCTCATAGTAGCCAACCGCACCCTCGCCCGGAGGAGGATTATTCCCGTAAGCCTGCCGGTAGAGCTCCAGCGACTTTGCATACTCGCCCTGCTCCGCCAGATGTCCGGCCTCGCGCAGAACCGTGTTCTTGTTCTGCTGCGTCTGCATCGACTCAACCTCTGCAATCGCAGGGTCGTTCGGGCTGAGCGAGCGCAGACGAGAAACATAGTTGGCTGAAACCTGGAGATCGCCCTTCAACTTCGCCGCACGCGCCAGTCCAGCCAGCGCCTGCGTGTTGTTGGGGTCGACCAGCAGCACCTGCTGCCAGATCTGCGCCGCCATATCGCTGCGTCCCCGAGCCTCAAAACCATGCGCCCGGTCCAGCAATGATTGTGTAGCAGATTGATTCGCCTGACCAAAGGCGACGGCAGAGATTGGAGCAATCGAGGCAGCGCCAAGTAAAACTACTGGCGCCCAGAAGCGAAATGAGGAAGCACTCTTCATAGGTATATTCATCGAGCCGCAAGGCACCGGAGTTGCAGTATGGATGCTGTTAGCTGTCCTCATGAGAGTACCGTCTTTCGGCCAGCTTGTATCTTTTTTTCTGCACAAATTTAGAGGCTTTGAACCAACTCAGGATCAGCCCCGAATACACTACTTCCACGACACCTTCAAAGCCCCGTCCCGCTCAAAAAGATACCGATGTTCGCTCCATCCGGTTGAGAACAAAGCCAGATTCTGGTCGTAGTACTCCATCGTCCGGCCATAAAGTCCGCTCTCCGGATCCTTGGTCGCCACCAGGCGGTCCGCCTGCGTCTTCGCCGCCGCTTTCGCGCCGATCGAAGAAAGATACGGAATCATCGCCGCGGAGAAGCCCACCGGCGCGTCCGAACGAACCACAGTCCCCTCCGGACTGACCTCAAGCGGAGGTGTAGTCGCAGTTCCAAGATAGCCGCCCATCCCGGACACCCGCCCAAGTAGATTGTGCAAACCCGCGGTTCCCGGCTCCGCAATCCCCAGCCAAAGGTAAACCCGGATCGCGTCATAGCTCCCCGAAGCCTGCGTCTGTTGCGTCCCGGTAGTCGGCTGCGAAGGCGGTGCACTGGGATGTATCCCTGCACTCCCGGCACTCACCCAGTCCATCGCAAATTGATGGCTTATCGCACCACCCGTCACGGCAGGTAGCGTCTTTGCGATTGCCTTCCAAGGTCCGTTCGGCGCACGTTTTGCCAATCCCACCAGCACCGGCGGCGGCATATAACTCGGATTTACCAGCCACGTCTGATCGTCCGGATGAAAGCCCTTCGGCCCCGGCGCCAGCACCGTCCCAAGCTCCGGCACCACCACCACCTCTTCCTTGGCGATGCGTGTCGCCATCAATCGCCCCAGCGTCTCGTAGCGCGGCTCCTTCCACAGCCGTCCAGCCTCCAGCAGCGTATAAGCCATCCAGAGATCGGCATCCGCGGCAGAGTTCGAGTCGATCGTCTTCCACTCACCCGCTGCGTTCTTGCCCCACGACCACGCCGGCAGCCGCAGCGTCAGATCCCCACCCGCCAGGTTCGCCACCGTCCAGTTCAGCAGCTTATCGAACCGTGGCCGGTCGTTATCCACCAGCGAAAAAAACATCGAATACGCCTCGCCCTCGCTGGTCGTCCTGTCCCCAGCCGAGCGGTCGATCACCCGCCCCTGGTCGTCCAGAAATCGCTTCGCATACGCATCCCACAAAGGCCACGGCTTCTGCGCCCTGCAGGCCTGCACACCAGTCAACATCACCGCCAACGCAGCGATGCCGGACAGAGTCTTCCTCTGTCCGGCACCGCTCCAGTTCTTGCTTGAAAACAACGTAAGCACTCCTTGGTCATACGACAGCATTTGCCCGGCAGCCATACGACGATCGTGCCAGCCGATCGTTACTCGCTTCCCTGCAACCGCGTCCTCGCACGCCGCCGAAGCGTCGCACGAATCAGCGCCGCCATCAGGAAGCAGATCACGAGCACCATCAGGATATCGAGCCAGGAGTACTGAGAGAACCAAAGGTTCAGACGAATCCACAGCGAGAGCGAACCCACGCGATAGACGTCGTTGCCGATCCGGTACGAAGAGAACTTCGTTCCATGCAGCACGCTGACCGACTGCGATACATCCGAAGACTGCGAAGTCTTCAGGAAGACCGTCAGGAAGTTCGGCACTACTGTGTGGTCGCGCAGCGCGATCAGCACGACAGACTTGCCGGACCCGGCGGGCCACTCGATGCCCTCGATCAGAGCATCCGGCAATCCGCCAGCAGTCTCCAACTGACCAGACTGGATATGATCCGAGCTCCGCACCTTCCACCACGCATGCTGCAGCGGAGAGAAGAAGCCCTGTGTGTCCTGGATATGCAGACCGCCGCCATCGACGCGCACCGGCAGCAACGGATCGAGCCTTGTCAGAGCCGGTTGATCTTCCACCGTACCCATCACCAGGTAGTCCTTGATGTGGTCGCTCTTCATCCCATCGTTGTTGGTCACGGTCACGTTCAGAACCGGGTATCCGGTCTGTGCGCCAAAGTGTCCCATGAATGTCAGGAACATCTCTACCTCATCCACTGAGGGAGTATCCGGCAGAACTACAGCCGTATCCGCAAGGTCGGCCTTCCGCGTAAACGGATAACCGGCGTTGGCAAAGATCTCTAGGTTCGGCAGAATCGCCCAATGCGGAATGTCTTTGATATCCAGATAGGAGTCCTTCATGATCACGCCCTGAAGGTTCAGCGGCGCCGTATCCTGGCACTTACCCTTCTTCGCAATCTGGAACACAAACCGCATCATCATGGAGTTCGAGAACGGCCGCATATCCCCGATCACCGGGATCGGAACGATCGTCTCCTCCACAGCCGTAGCCTTATCCGTATGCGGCATCGGCGTCGAGCTCACGTAGGCCCCATTCATGTAAACCTGCAGCGAGCTCTCGTTCGCCAGCGGAATCCCGTTATACCGGTATCCCATATGGAAGCCCAGGTTCTGCTGTGCACCATAGAAAAGATCCGGCGGAACCCGCAGGTAAACACCCACCGGCACCGAACCATCTCCTTGCAGCTCGCCGCCATTGGTAATGTCGCCCAGCGTCGTATTCTTCTCCGTGCTCAACCAGCGCGGAGCGTCATCCGGCTTGCGGTCGGCCAGCGACTTCGGATTGAACGACACCCGCTGTTGATCGCTCTCCAGCATGTCATGCTGCAGCACCAGGCCCTCAGCCGCGCTCACCAGGTCGTCCGCGTTATCGCCTGTCAGAATCAGAACCTTTGCGTAAAGGTCATTCGGATTCGTGCGCATCGCAATCGTCGGCCCTGAACTCGAGTTCACGCTCAACGAAGGCGGCAGCTCGGAAGCGCTCTCCCCAATGACGATCGCATTGCCCGCCGGAATCGTGCCCACGCTCACCGGAAACCGCACCGGATGATCGTTGGTCAGGATGCCGAAGTAGGAAGCCACGATACCGGCCGCACGCAGCGCCTTCGGAGAAGGCTGGCTGAGAAACACAATCGGAATGCTCGGATGAAGGTTGACCGCCGCATCATAGAACGGCAGCGGCAGAAGCTTCAGATCGTTGGACAGTGGAAGCAGCGCACCCGCCAACTCGATCGTGGAGCTAGCATCCACATGACTCCAAAGCGTCGTATGTGAGGGATCCTCGCACTGAAACGTATAGTGCCCGATAAACTCGAACGTCAGCTCATTGCTGTGAACCAGCATGTCCGCCGGCAGAACCAGATCCGCCTCGAGCAGCGCATTGTTCTCGTTGCGCGTCACGTTCAGCACCTGCTGCTCCGCCACCTTCTGCGAAGGCGTGAGGTCCGAGTTCGGATTGACGTAGTCCGGACGAGTCTTCACCGGCAGCGTCGCGAACAACGTTCCGTTCAAGCTCACATTCAGATGGCTGATGTCAGGAATGAGTCCAGGCGAAAAGTGATAGCGAAGATGCATCTTCGCCGTCTTCACCACCTGCGTCTGCGGCAGGGAAAAGAATACGGAGTGATACGCATCCACGCCGCGCAGCACGATCGTATCCGGCACCCCTACATCAGCAAGCTGAAACGTGTTGTCGAAGGCACCCGGAGCAACTGGCTTGGGAGCCGGTGCGCCTGGCCCAAACGTAGCCGGCCGAGGCACCTCGGCGGTTGCGGATGTGCTGTTCGGCACCCCCATATAACGTGACGACTGGACTTGCGCGGACGCGTGGCGGCCACTGAATCCGGCCAGCAGCGCAAACAGGAGCAAGGGTGCCACATTCGTGGCGAACTTGCCCTTCGGAGTGCTCTTCTTGTTTCTCATCAAACCCCTGATCGTCTGCGAAAGTCCATGGTAAGAAAGCTGGAAGATACGGAGCAGGCTGAACAGCGGACGATCCGCTTCACGCGCCTCACCCCAACCCAGCCACGTATCGGCACGGGAGTAGAGCACCATCGTCAGCGCCTCTTCCTCCTGCAAATTCAACGGATCGAACTGCGCCCGGATACTCCGGCCGTCCGCACTCACAATCGTCCCCGGCAGGCTCGCATCGCCATCCAGCACCGGGAAGATCAACTTCACGGACTCGCCCGGCAATGCCGTAAAGCTGCGGTCTGTCGTCACCATCACGCCGCCGCTCGAAAGATCGGCCGTCACGCCCTGGATGATCGTTCCATCCGCCAGCACCACGTCCGCCGGCACGCTCATCGCCACGCGCACGGTCGAGCGGCGCTGCTGGCTCTCCCATGCAACAGCGGTCGCTACGCCCAGGATCGTGATGTTGAAGAACGTCCAGATCAAGTTCATGATGATCGTTCCAGGATGCGTTCCATCCCAGACCCGTTCCAGGTACGGGATGTGGAAGTAGCGTGGAATCGCCATCAATACACCGAAGACGTTGAAGCCCAGAAGCACCAGGAACGGCAGCGCAATGCGCGAGTCGAAGAAGCTCTTGTTGACCACTCCGCCCTTAGCCGTCACGTTGAAGCTTCCCAGCTTCGGGTTGATCAACGCCAGCATCGTCGGCAGGAAGATGTACGGCGCCAGCACCGTCTCATAGATTTCGTTCCAGAACGAATGCCGATGCTGCCCCTGAATGCGAGAGTTCGTCAGCGACGAAAGCATCAGGTGCGGGAACGCATAAGCCAGGATCGCTGCCCAGTAGCCCGGGACGTTCGTATGGCCGAAGATCAGATAGATCAGCGGAGCCGTCAGGAAGATCAGCCGCGGCAGCGCATACAGAAAGTGCGTCATCGCGTTGAAGTAGCAGAGCCTCTGCCAGATCGTCAGTCCACCCACAAACAGTGGGTTCTCGATCCTCAGGATCTGCACCATTCCACGCGCCCAGCGAATCCGCTGCTTCACATGTCCGCTCAGCCGCTCGGTCGCCAGACCTGCAGCCTGCGGAATGTTGATGTAGGCCGTGTTCCAGCCGTTCATCTGCATCCGCAGCGACGTGTGCGCGTCCTCGGTCACCGTCTCGACCGCGATCCCGCCGATCTCATCCAGTGCCGTCCGCCGCAATACCGCGCACGATCCGCAGAAGAACGTCGCATTCCAGAAGTCGTTGCCGTCCTGCACCACGCCGTAGAACAACTCGCCTTCATTCGGAATCACACGGAACTGATCGAGATTCCGCTCAAACGGGTCAGGCGAATAAAAGTGGTGCGGCGTCTGCAGCATACCCAGCTTGCGATCGCGCAGGAACCAGCCCATCGTCACCTGCATGAAGCTCCGCGTGGGGACGTGGTCGGAGTCGAAGATCGCCACAAACGGCGCATCCAGGCGCTCCAGCGCGCGATTGATATTGCCGGCCTTCGCAAACTTGTTGTCGTCGCGCGTCATGTACCCGACGCCCGCATCCTGCGCGAACTGCCGGAACTCCTCACGCTTGCCGTCGTCCAGGATATAGACGTTCAGTTTGTCGGCAGGCCAGTCGATGTTCATCGCGGCCAGAGCAGTAAAGCGCACCACCGAAAGCGGCTCGTTATACGTCGGGATCAGCAGGTCGACCGCAGGCCAGTTATCCGGGTCCTCGGGCAGCGGCACCGGCGTACGGCGCAGCGGCCAAAGCGTCTGCAGATACCCCAGGAACAGAATGACGAACGCATAGGCCTCCGCGCCCACCAGCAGCCAGATGAAGAACGCGTCCAGCGCCGTCCACTGCGTATTGCCCGGGTCGAGGAAGAACTTGATCACCTGCGACACGCGCCAGAATCCATACCGGAACGTCGCATACATCGAGATCAGCATCAGCGTCAGCGTGATCAGGTACGAGCTTGAACTGCGATCCATCCAGATCGCCAGCAGCACCGTGAGCAGGCCGAGCACGGCCTGCTGTGGCCATGTCAGCTCCAGAACGCCGGTAAAGATCAGAAAGCAGATTCCGCCAAAAAGAATGCAGAAGCGAAGCGCCTTGAGCAGGAAACTATCCCCGGACTCAAACTCTCTCCATAATGGTGACCTGGTCATCGTTCACTCCATCGAGCGTTGCGAAAAGCTTGTGTGGCTGGCGCGGAAACCGACCGCAGCCAATGTGCGACATTCAAATAATCCTTGGCGACCGCGTTATCCTGCGCGTAGTCCACCACCGTCATCCCCTCGGCAAGCGCCTCGCTCACCGCCGGCGAACGCCGGATCACATAAGGCAGCAGCCGATCCCCCAGTTGGCGCCGCAGAACCTCGCGCACATCCAGGTGCAGCGGAAGCGCAGCGTCAAACTGGTTCAGCAGGTAGTACGGCTGGATCGCACGCCCTTCCTGGTCGTTCAACCCATGGAAGAAGCGTTCCACCGCCTGCAGGCTGATAACCGAGTTCATGTCCGGCGCAACCGGCACCAGGATCGTCGGGCTCATCTTGATCAATCTGCGGATCAGCCACGCCGAAGCCGTGTTCAGATCCAGCAGCACCCGGTGCGTCCCGCTCGCGGCCTTGGTGATCTCATCCGCCAGCGCGTCCTGCAAGGTACGGTCACCCGCCGCCTCGTCCACGTCATAGCTCACCAGGTAGATCGGCGCATCCGTGCTTCCGCTTGGGGGCGAGAACGTCCTCACGACACCCGCGCGCAGTTCGCTCGCGCCAAAATAAAACGGCAGCAGCCCATGCGACGTAGTATCCGTCAGCAGAACCTTCTCACCCAACGAAGACAGAGAGCGTCCCAGCGTAGCGACCATGCTCGTCTTACCCACACCTCCGGCCAGCGAGAAGACCGCAAGGAACGGAGTCCGCGTCTCGCGATGACGCTCCGTCCCGTCTTCCTCCACCGGCTCCTGCCCCGGCTCAAACGCATCCTTCAGCCCATACCAGCGTGAAGCCACTCGCTCCCGCGAGTGCTGCAGCGTGTCATCCACGGAAGACGGCACAACGCTTGGCTGCTGGGTCTCAGAGTTCAGCCACGCCGGCGTCACGCCACCCTGGCCAGCCCCATATCCTGCACCCGGCTGAGCCGCACTTCCATAAGCAGGCCGTATCCCGGAAGCGTCATCCGGACGATAGCCCTGCGGACGTCGCCGCCCAGGTGTCTCCGGCGGAAGATAAGGACGGCCAGTAGCATTCGGATTGTTCGGGTCGTCCCCGCGGTATCGATTCGGAAGCACCCGCTCCAACTGCTCGTTCGGCGTATAAAGATCGACCTCCGGTCCCGAACCCTGTTCGCGCATATAAGGATCGCCCCGAAGCCCGGGAACCACCGCCGAAGGCTGCGGTCCAGCCAGCGAGCGCCGCCGCGTATCGGACTCAGCCCAGCGCGCAGCCTGCCGAGCAGCCGAGGCATGTGCCTCCGCAATCTCGCGCTCTTCCCGACGAGCCACCGCCTCCGCAAAGGCAGCCGCTTCAGCCCGCCGCGCAGCCTCAACTCGTTCAGCAGAAGCTCGCCGAGCAGCCTCTTCGGCCGTCAGGATCGCCTGTTCGCGGGGATAGTAGGTCTCGTCGCCCATCGGGTTGTGCGCGGCACGTTCCGCCTCACGCGCAATCTGCTCCGCCTCCGCAGCCGCACGTTCTGCCTCGGCGGCAGCCTGCAACTCCGCATGACGAAGCTCTTCCGCGGCGCGGTGCCGGACCTGCGCGCGATACTCACGCCGCGAAGCCGAAAAATCGCGATACTTCGCACCATGCAGGTTCGCCCACGAGTAAAGAATCGCTACGTCTTCCGGCGTCTCTGCCGCCAGCGGCTCTTCGGGGTTGTCGTTCAGGTACTTCTCCATAAGGTCAGTTCCAGATAATCCAGTCGTCCAAAATCCGTTGATCGAGCGCCCTTGAGCTGCACCTGCCACCTCATCGCACCCTCAAAACGCTGCACAAATCCTTATGCAATGCTCAGAAGCCGCGTGGTGCCAACCCGCCAGTCAATGACTCAGTAAGGCCACTTTAGTGCGCCCCACTGGAATTACCTACAGGAATCTTTGTGGGCGCATCCCAAGTCATCAAATGAGTATCCCCATTTATACTTCGCCCGCCGTCCAAACACACACAAAATTGTGCAAACTTTTCGCGATAAACGGAAGAAAGTTCCCAGCACCTGCAAACCCTTTGCTTCCCGCCCCCTCAAAGCGCCTCCCACTCCCACATCCGCCAATTATGGTATTTTCAAAGAGTGGTATGAGCCTGTAGCTCAGTCGGTAGAGCATCGCCCTTTTAAGGCGTTGGTCCTGGGTTCGAGCCCCAGCGGGCTCACCATCCTCTTCTCATCCCCAAGCAAGTGCCACAAGCCGGCAGGCCTATGCCGTCGGCTTGTCCGGCACTGCCATCACCGCGCAGAAGTCATCCAGAAAACGCCCCGCATAGCTCTCCACCAGGCTCTTCAGCCGCGGCTCTGAGCCCGACTTCAAAATAATCCCCGCATGATGCGTCTTGTGAAGCCGCAGCACGATCTCCGGGTCCGTATACCCGCTCGTATCCGGCGTCTCCTGCTTCGCCAGGCTGATCACGCTGCCCGCATACTCCTTCCGCAGCTCCGGCAGCTTATACTCCTCGCCCTTCGCCAGCGCCACCTCAATCCGAGCCCACTCCACCCACGGATTCACCCCCGTCGCAAACTCCAGAGTCTCGGCAATATAAGCCCCGCCCACCCGGGCCGCCGTCTCCAGGAAATAGAACCTCCCATCCGCGTCCGCCCGAATGAACTCGCTGTGCGTCACCCCTGCGTGCATATGCAGCCCAGCAATCAGGCTCTCGTGAATCTTCAGCAGCCCCTTGCCGTCCTTCGATCCCAGTTCCAGCGTCCGCGTCGTAAACACACCACCCTGGTGCATCGTCTGCATCGGAGGCTTCCCATATTGGAACGGCTGCGCGAACAGAACCTTCCCGCCCCACGTCACACCCTCCACATGGAACACCTCGCCTGAAACGAACCGTTCCATCACATAGTGACTCTGCAGGTCCCCAAGCTCATCCAGCGCCGGCCAAAGCTGGTCCTCATGCTCAATCCGCCTGATCCCGATCGCCGAAGCACTCGTCCTCGGCTTCAGCAGCCATGGCCCCGGCACATTCCGCATGAACGCCCGCAGATCGTCGTAGTTAAACACGCCGGTAAACTCCGGCACCGCGATCCCGGCCTTCTTTGCCTCGGTCCGCATCGCCAGCTTGTCCCGGAAGAACCGCGTCGCCGTCTCCCCCAGCCCCGGCAGCCGCATATGCTCGCGCAGCAGCGCCGCAGCCTCCAAGTCGAACTCATCCAGCGGCACAATCCGGTCGATCCGCCGCGTCCGCGCCAGGTACATCACCGTATTCAGAATCTGTCCCGGCGTCAGGTCCTCCGGCATCGTCAGAAGCTCGTGCAGAATGTCCTTCGGCCAGTCGTCATCCCTCAGCCGATCAACCGTCAGCAGCGTCACCTCGCACCCCAGCGCCGCCGCCTCCCGCAGGAAGGCCTGTCCCTTCACGTAAGTGCTAATGCAGAAGATCGCCGGCTTCCCACTCGTACCGCTGGTCCACTCGCTCATAAACCTCCCAGGAATTCAGTGAATCACCGTTCCTTAAGTCGTCTGATGCTCCTCAGCCGGAGTCGTCAGCTTCCGCACGATGTTCGTCGTGGAAAATCCTTCCACGATCGGCACGATCTCCACCCGGCCGCCCCGTCCGATCACATCCTCATGCCCCACCACCGTCTCAATCGAGTAGTCCCCACCCTTCACCAGAACATCCGGCTTCAACACCTGGATCAGCTCCAGCGGAGTATCTTCTTCAAACAGCACCACCGCATCCACCGACGCCAGCGCAGCCATCACCCTTGCCCGCTCCCGCTCGCCCACAATGGGCCGCGAAGGCCCCTTCAGCCGGCAGATCGAGGCATCCGCATTCAACCCAAGCACCAGCTTCGACCCAAACCGTCTGCACTCTTCCAGCAGCGTGATATGTCCCACATGCAGCAGGTCGAAGCATCCGTTCGTAAATACCACGGTCTCTCCAGCAGCACGCCACTCCGTCACCCGCCGCTGCACCCGCTCCCAATCCAGAATCTTCTCGCCCGAAGTGATCCCGGAACTCGGCGTCAAAGCAGAGATCAGCTCATGCTGCGCAATCGGCACCGTCCCGACCTTGCCCACAACAATACCCGCCGCCAGGTTCGCCAGCTCCACCGCAGTCCGGGTCTGCAAGCCACCCGCCAGAGCCGCAGCCAGCACCGCAATCACCGTATCGCCCGCACCCGAAACGTCATAAACCTCGCGAGCCCGAGCCGGTGAATGGAAGTCCCCCTCAGGCCCCAGCACGGTAATTCCCTTCTCGCTCATCGTCACGGTCAGGAACTTGAAGTCATGCTCCGTCATCTGCACCCGGGCAGCAGCCAGCAACTCCGCAGTCTGGTGTGCCGGCACACCCGTAGCCAGCGACAGTTCATTCAGATTCGGACAAACCGTAGTCGCACCCGAATATTTACTGAAGTCCTTCGTCTTCGGGTCCACCAGCACCGGCACACCCGCCATCCGAGCGGCCCGGATAATCGCCTCGCACACCTTATCCGTCAGCACACCCTTCGCATAGTCGGACAGGATGACCGCATGAACCTTGGTCACCAGCTCCACCGCCCGAGCCTCCAGCCGTTCAGACTCTGCCATCGGAGCCTTATCCCGGCTCTCGATATCCAGCCGCAGAATCTGCTGCGTCTTAGCCATAATCCGAGTCTTTGAAATCGTAGGCAGTGAGCTCGAAACCACACCCACCGTATCGATCTTCGCCGCCTCAAGCAGCTTCACCAGCTCGCCCTGCTCCGCGTCCGCGCCCCAGAACCCCGCCAGCAGCGTCTGGCAGCCCAGCCCTGCCAGATTCATCGCGACGTTCGCCGCGCCTCCCGGCCGCTCATACCGCTGCGCATGTCGCAGCACTGGCACCGGAGCCTCAGGCGAGATCCGTTCCACCTCACCCAAGATGTAACGGTCGAGCATGATATCCCCAACCACAAGGATCTTCAGCTCTCCAAAGCCATGTTCCAACAGTTCGAGGACGGAATGAAGTTCAGGCAGCATTCAGACTGAAGATACCAGAACCACGCCAACCTAGCGCCCTGCCCCCACCCGTTCCCCCAGCACCTCGCGCACCGCCTCCACCACCTCATCCACCCCAATGCTCGTCAGACACCGCTTCTGCTCCACCACGCACCGCTCCAGCCCGCAGCCCATGCAGCTCACCTCGTGATAGATCACCCTGTGCTGCTTGCCGTACGGAAACCACATCCTCGGCAGATTCCGCGCGGAAAAGATCGCCACCACCGGAGCTCCAATCGCCGCCGCCAGGTGCATAGGCCCGGAGTCATGCCCCAGAAACACCTGCGCCTGCGCAAAGCACGCCGCGCTCTCCCGCGGAGAAAGCTTTCCGCACAGGTTGACCACCGGGCTGTCTTCCCCGGCCGACTCCCGCCACCCCTCCGCCACAAACTCGCTTGTCTCGCTCTCGCCCTTCACCCCGGTAAACACCAGCGCATGATCCCGATACTGCCGGCCCATCTCCACCATCAGCGCCCGCCATCGCTCTTTGCCCCAGTCGTTCGCCTGCAGCTTCGTCCCAATGCTGAACATGATCAGCGGCCGTCCCTTCGCCGCCGCCAGCATCTCCCGCCCCCGCGCACGTTCCGCAATCGAGAGTCGCAGATCCCACGCATCCGCCCGGTCGATCTCCGCGTCCCCCAGCTCACTGATATTCCGCACCAGCCGTTCGCACTCCGGCTCATACCCCAGCTCATCCCCTAGCCACGTATTTCTCTGCGCCACATCCGTCAAAGGCACGCCAACCTGCCGCGGGATCCCGCACACCTTGAAAAACAGCGAGTCCCTCTTTGCCACGCTCACGCCCCGAGCAGCTGCCAGGTACACCAGCACCTGCGGTCGCCAGCGGATCAATTCAAACCACAGCCTCAGCAGAGCAAACGGGTTCCGCATCCCCACCGTGTAGCGAAAATACCCAGCCACCAGCCCGCTCTTGCCCAGCACGGCAGCCGCCGCAGGAGCCTTATCGTTGATTGGAAAGTTCGTCAGCAGCTTGCGTTCCGCACCCGGAAACGCGCGTGCGATCAGGTGCAGCGCAGGCAGCGCCACCACGGTATCCCCCAGACTTCCCAGCCGGTAGATCAGAACCCGTTTTACCCGTTTCGCCATTCCCCCCATTCTCCAGCCTCACGCCTCGCCCTGCAACCTATACTCAATCCCCTTCGCAACAACGTCTCGCATTTGATACGCTCATCCAACAACTCGCCCCCATGCACACTCCCTCCTCAACTCCCTTCGTCGACGCCGCCCTCATCACTCGCATGCACGACGAGGCCACAGCTCTCTGGCACACCACCTTGCCGGACCTCGCCCCTGACCCCGCCAGCCTCCTCCACCAGGTCCGCGCCCATCACCGCGCCAACTACGACCTCTGGCACCAGGAGGACGAAGCTCGCAACCCCTCAGCCACCGACTCCATCATCGCCACCGTCAAGCACGCCATCGACCGCCTCAACCAGCTCCGCAACGATACCGTCGAGCAGATGGACGTGCGCCTCCTCGCCGAGGCCAGCCCCCAGAATGAGGACGCCCCCCTCCACTCGGAGACCCCCGGCCTTATCATCGACCGCCTCTCCATCCTCGCCCTCAAGCAGTACCACACCGCCGAGGAGTCCCAGCGCCCCTCGGCAACCGAGCAGCATCGCCTCCGCAACCTCGCCCGCCTCCACGTCATCCGCCAGCAGCGCAACGACCTCGCACTCTGCCTTGACCAGCTCTGGAACGACATCCGCAGCGGCCGCCGCCGCTTCAAACTCTACCGCCAGATGAAGATGTACAACGATCCCGACCTCAACCCGGTCCTCTATCGCAACCCTCGTTGACTCCTCACCCAAGGCACATGCACAGCAGGAGTTGACCTACCGATCCCTTGTGCGTATAAAACCGAGGAGAAGCACACAAAGGTAACCATCGCCGTGAAGATGTTGAACGCCCAAACATCTCGGCCCTTAGGAACGACTATGGCGCAGACAAAACCGATCTCCCAAGCCGCACCCAAGCGAGCTCCCCGCATCATCGCCGGCTCCGCGGCCCCCGCGCACGACGCGGCCCGCGCGCAGACCCTCGTCAACTATGAGGCGGCCCTCCAGCTCATGCAGCAGGGCAAATACGATAAGGCCCACGCCGCCTTTGACAAGATGCTCCTCAACAGCCCAGCCGATCTCGCAGAGCGCATCCGCATGTACATCAACGCCTGCCTGCTTCAGGTCTCCAAGGGCAAGACCACCTTCAGCTCGCACGAAGAAGAATACGATTACGCAATCTCGCTCCTCAACGACGGCCACTACGAAGACGCCCGCACCCACTTCAAAGCCATCCTCAGCCACAACGCAAAAGCCGACTACGTCTTCTACGGCATGGCCGTCCTCGCCAGCATGACCGGCGACTGCAACACCTGCCTCGAGCACCTCACCGAGGCCATCCGCCAGAACCCGCGCAACCGCATCCAGGCCCGCGCCGACTCCGACTTCCAGGACATGGCCGACGACCCCCGCTTCACAGAACTCCTCTACCCGGAAGTATAGAAAAGGAAGCAAGATCATCGGCTCTCGCCGTCGTCTCTTCCATGTACGCTAGGCGGATACCCCACACCGAGACAGCGCTGAAGGAGCCTCACATAACAGACTGGGCCGAAGGCCTAGGTAAAGACACCCAGGAATCCAAGGGCTGAAGGCCCGACACATAACCGTGTCCCCCAACCCAGATCTCACTCCGCCTCAGCCTCTCTCGCCAGCCGCAGCGTATACCGCGTAGCCGAAAAATGCGCCCCCGCCAGCAGCATCAATCCGGACAAAAATGCCCACATCATCAATCCCACTGAAACCTTGAACGGCCCATACACCGACTCAAAATCCAGGTGCGGCAAAGCCAGCACATACAGATACTTCGCCACCTCCCACGAAAGCCCAATCACAATCGCCGTTGGCAACACCGCCATCGCCGGAATCTTCCGATGCGGCAGCACCCAATAGATCAGGAAGAACAGCAGCACACTCATCACCACGGCACAGATCTTCAGCACCCCGCCCGCCAGGAAGTTGAAGAAGATGTTGTCCGTATGCCCAAAGAAGATCCACGTCGTGATCCTCTGCTGCCCGGTCGCCAGCGCCACGGAAGCCATAGCCAGCGCACCAACCGCCGCCGCCAGCCCCAGCGATACCATCTGGTTCTGCAGATAATTCCGGTTCTCCTTCACCCCCCAGACATTGTTCAGCGCCACCTCCAGCGGCAGGAACACCCCCGTAGAAGTGATCAGCAGCATCACCACGGAAAACACCCGGGTCGAGCCATGCGGGTGCACCAGCGACGTCATATTCCGCACGATAAAGTCCTGATTGTTCGGCAGAATCGTCCGCAGCAGATCCCCCACCACCGCCACCATCGCAGGCGAATGAAATACCTTCTGCGCCAGCGTAAGCAGCAGCACGATAAACGGAAACAAAGACAGAATCACATTCGCCGCCACGCTGAACGCATATGTATGCACCTCGGTGCTCGCCATATACATCGCCAGCGCCTTCACCTGAGGCCACGCGCCATCCTCCCGCACGGTAGGCTTCACAGCCTCAATCGGCTTCACCTCCGGCTCAGCTTCACTCTTCTTTACGTCCTCAGACAACATCCACGCCCTCTGCCTCGATGCTAGCAGCCCCAACCGCCTCAAAGCCCACCCCGCACTCTCCGCCAGCACCGCATCCTCACCACCCGCCCACTCCATCAGCTTCGGCACAAACGACTCATCCCCGCTATTCCCCATCGCAATCGCCACATTCCTTTGCACCCTATGCCGCTTCGTCCGCTCCAGCGGACTCCCCTTGAACCACCTCCGAAATTCGTCTGCGCTCATCCCCCCGAGCCAATCAAGCGAAGGATTCACCAACTCGCCCCGAGCCCGAAACCCCACATGATCCCCCACCGGGGCCTTCCGATTCCACGGACAAACATCCTGGCAGATATCGCACCCAAACACCTGCCGCCCCATCTTCTCCCGCAATTCCTCCGCAATCGCTCCCTTCTTCTCAATTGTCAGATAAGCGATACACAGAGAAGCATCCATCTCTCGCGACGCAACCAGCGCTCCCGTAGGACAAGCCTCAATACATCGAGTACAACTCCCACACCGATCCGCCGCCACCAAAGCAGCAGCCTCCGTCTCCACCTCCAGCGAGCAAACAATCACCCCCAGCAGCAGCCAGCTCCCCACCCCCTGATTGATCACACATGTATTCTTCCCTACCCATCCCACCCCCGCCCGAGCCGCAAAGTCCCTCTCCAGCAACGGCCCCGTATCCACATAGCACTTCGTCTGAAGCGTCTCACTGGAAACCCGCGCAACCAACCCCGCCTCGACCACCTTCAGCCGCCTCATCAGATCATCGTGATAATCGACCGGCTCCCCGTCCTCCCCGCCACTCCACGCATACCGCCCAATCCACCCCGCGCCCTTAGCTGCCGCGTCAACAGACAAAGGCCCCTCAGCGTGATAGTTCAAAGCACAAACCACCACGGACCTCACCCAAGGCATAGCCACCCGAGCCGACCGCCTCAACAACTCCCCAGCCTCATCCCTTCGTTTCAGGTACTCCATCTCCCCCGCACGCCCGCCCGCGACCCATTCAGAAAACCTCTCCGCAGTAAGCACTCCCTCACTCTCCCCTGAAGCCGGAGCCCCCGCCACCCCACACAAATCGAACCCCGCCCCCACAGCCGAGCCCCTCACCCACTCCACCAGCTCCGAGCTCCACGCACTCCCCATCCGTAAACGGTAAACTACCTCTATCGCCACCTCACCCAATTCGATCTTCCTCTCCTCCGGCGAAGCCTCCGGCGACCACTACGGCGCACAGATCATCCACGCCCTCCGAGCCTCACTCCCCAACGCCACCTTCACCGGCCTCGGCGGCGCAGAGATGGCCCAGGCCGGCCAAACCCGCATCGTCAAAGCCGAAGACGTAGCTCACATGGGCATCACGGAGGTCATCCTCCACGCCCCCTACATCTACTCCCAGTACCGCAAGCTGGTCGCCAGCATTCGCAGCCACCCACCCGCCGCAGCCATCCTCATTGACTTCCCCGACGTCAACTTTCGCCTCGCCAAGCACCTCAAATCCCTCGGAATACCCGTCATCTGGTTCGTCTCCCCCCAGCTCTGGGCCTGGAAGCGACGCCGCCTCCGCTGGGTCCAGCAGCGCGTCACCCGCATGCTCACCATCTTTCCCTTCGAAGAGCAGTTCTACAAAAACCGCAAAGTTCAAGCCGAGTTCGTAGGCCACCCCCTCGCCGAACTTCCCCTCCCCACCATCACCCGCGAGGCCTACGCCGCCCACAACAACCTCGACCCCAACAAGCCCTGGATCGCCCTCCTCCCCGGCTCCCGCTGGCGAGAGATCGAGTCCAACCTCCCCACCATGGTCGAGATGGCCTGCCGCCACCCCCGCGACGTCGAGTACATCCTCCCCGTAGCCAGCACCATAGACCGTCCCCGCCTCGCAGACTTCACCGCCGGTTGGATCAGCCACTACCCCGGCAGCGATCCCACCCTGACACTCCCCTACATCCACCTCGTCTCAGACGCCCGTGAAGCCCTCCACCACGCCCGAGCCTCCGTCGTCGCCAGCGGTACCGCCACCGTCCAGGCCGCCCTCATCGGCAACCCCTTCCTGGTCGTCTACAAGGTCTCCCCCATCACCTTCAAGCTGGCAAAATCTCTCGTCTGGTACCCACCCGAAGTCTGGCCCACGGAAGAGGGCACCGACCGCAACGGCAACCTCCCCATCGCCATGCCAAACCTCATCGCCGGCCGCCGCATAGTCCCGGAACTCCTTCAGGAACGTTTCAATCCCGACGCCCTCTCAGAAGCTCTTACCCCGCTCCTCAGAGACACCCCCACCCGTCAGCGCCAGCTAGAGGACCTCGCCGCCCTCCGCCAGTGCCTCACCACTCAGGGTCCCACCCCAATAGTAAGAGTCCGGGACGCTGTTCTCTCCGTCCTCCCACCTTCCGTCAATTAGGATGACAGCTACAGCCTCACCAGGAGAGACCAGAGATGCGCATGATCATGTTGGACGGCCGAGCCATCAATCCCCACGCCATCGTCTACATCGAAAACTACCGTGGCAACTCACCCGACGAGCAAAGCATGGTCAACCTCATCGGCGGCGGCAAGATCATCTGCAGCATGAAAGCCGAAGCAGCCCGCAAGTTCATCAACGCCGCCATGGACGAAGCGGAAGCAATCACGCCTGCCTGAGACTCGTCAGTTCGCCACCGTCACAGCTCTTCCCACAAACTCCTCACTCGTGAGTTGTTCCACCAGAAACCGCGCCAGGTCTCCCCGCGTAATCGACTCCGCCAACTCTCCCTGCCCCAAGACACGCACCACCCCCGTCTCATCCGAGTCCTTCAGCACAGGCGGCCGCACCAGCACCCAGTCAACATCACTGTGCTTCACCTCATCCTCCATAGCCGTCTTATCCGGCAGCGCCCCGCGCAGAAACACCGGAAGCAGAAGATGGTCATAGAACCACCCCGCAGACTCCCGGCTCTCCCCAACCCCCATCACAGAGATCACCACCAGCCGCTTAGCCCCCACCTTCCCCATCACCTCCAGCACCACCTTCGCCGCATCTCGCTCCATCGTCGTCTCCAGAAACGGCTTCGTTCCGCCAATCGCGTCGACCACCCCCTGGCAACCAGCCATCGCCGCCTCCAGCTTCGAAGGATTCCTCACATCCCCATGGAACACCTCCGCCCCCGCCGGCATCGGGTGCTTCTCCTCGCTCTCCGCGCTGTGCACCAACGCCACAACCTCATGCCCCACCGCCAACGCCTTCTCCACCACCAACCGCCCGGACTTCCCACCTGCCCCAATCACCAATACCTTCATCGCATCTCACCTCACCCCTCAGATGCAGCCCCCGCATACATCATTGCCTCCCCGGCATCCAATACTTTATGACCACTCTCCGCATAGAAAATATGCACTGCGCCGCCTGCATCCGCCGCGTCACCCAGGCCCTCAACTCTCTCCCCAACACCACCGTAGAGGAAGTCCAACTAGGAGCCGCCCGCATAGAAACCCAGGCCACACCCGATCAGATCCAGGCCGCCATGCAAAAAACCGGCTTCCCCACCCACATCGAATCCTAACCACAGCACCTCCGTGTCCTCAGCACTTTCCTCCGTGCCCTCCATGGTTATCTTTTGTCTTTGTCCCGTCAGCCTATGCAAACCCTCACCCTCCCGATAACCGGAATGTCCTGCGCCGCCTGCTCCGCCTACATCGAGCAGACCCTGAACGCCCTACCCGGCGTTGAATCCGCATCCGTGAATCTTCTCGCCAACCAGGCCACCATCACCTCCACCCTCCCACCCGAAGCCCTGATCACCGCCATCCAGGACGCCGGCTACGACGCCACCCTCCCCTCACCCGAACTCGAAGGGGTGCCCCATGTCTCGCCTCTGAGACATGGGTTCCCACAGCTCTCAACCAGAGCGTTCACCGCCCTGACCATCGCCGCCGCTTCCATGCTCCTCAGCATGACGACGCTCCCCGCCACCCCCCTCCGCTACACCCTCCTCGCCCTCACCCTCGTCGTCATGCTCGCCCTGAGCCCAGAAACCTATCGCCGAGCCTTCACCGCAGCGCGCCACCGCACCACCAACATGAGCACCCTCGTCGCCATAGGCACCCTGGCCGCTCTCGCCTGGTCCCTCACCGCCACCATCGCCCCGCAGATCTTCATCACCCACGGTCTGGCCCCCGACGTGTACTACGAAGCAATCGACTTCATCCTCGCCTTCCTCCTCCTCGGCGCATGGCTGGACTCCCGCGCCAAGCTCCGCACCCAGTCCGCCCTCGCCGCCTTCGCCCAGCTCACCCCATCCACCGCCAGAGTCCTGCGCAACAACACCGAGATAGAACTCCCCCTCGCCGCCCTCCACCCCGGCGACCAGATCCTCCTCCTCCCCGGCGAGCGCATCCCCGTCGACGGCACCGTCCTCCTTGGCACCTCCACGGTCGATGAATCCCTCCTCACCGGCGAATCCATCCCCGTCCTCAAATCCCCACAATCCCCCGTCATAGGCGGCACCATCAACCTCGACGGCCCCCTCACCATCGAAGCCACCACCCTCGGCGCAGACTCCGTCCTCTCCCAACTCCGCCGACTCCTCTCAGAGGCCCAGTCCAGCCGAGCCCCCATGCAGAAGCTCGCAGACCGCGCCTCCGCCATCTTCGTCCCCACCGTCCTCGCCCTCGCCGCCCTAACCTTCGCCGCCTGGCTCCTGCTCGATCACTCCCTCCCCCGAGCCTTCGCCGCAGCCATAGCCGTCCTCGTCATCGCCTGCCCCTGCGCCATGGGCCTCGCCGTCCCCGCAGCCTTGACGGTAGGCATCGGCCGAGCCGCCCAGCTAGGCATCCTCGTCAAAAACGGCGAAGCTCTCGAGCGTCTGGCCCAAACACGCAACCTCGCGCTGGACAAAACCGGCACCCTAACCGAAGGCCGTCCCAAGATCGTAGCCGCCCACTTCGCCCCCAACCTCAGCCCAGAAGACCACCAACACCTCCTCCAACTAGCCGCCGCCCTCGAGCGCCACTCCGAGCACCCCCTAGCCAAAGCCGTCCAGTCCTACATCCCAACCCACACCCCCTTCACCCTAACCAACATAAAAACCATCCCCGGCCAAGGCATCACCGCCACCTACAACAACCAACAAATCACCATAGGCAACGAAGCTCTGAGCCACCAAAACCGGGTGCCCCAGGTCCGGACTCTCGGACCTGGGTTTCCACAGCCCTCAACCCCAACCACCAAACTTCACCTCACCATCAATAACCAACTTCAACTAACCCTCGAAGCCACCGACACCCTCCGAGAATCAGCCCCCCAAGCCCTCACCCAACTAAGCACCCTTGGCATCACCCCCCACATCCTCACAGGCGACAACGCCGCCACAGCCGCCGCCATAGCCAACCTCTTAAACATCCCCGCAGCCCAAATCCACGCCCACCTACTACCCGCAGACAAACTAACCATCATCCAGCAACTCCAGCAACAAGCCCCCACCGCCATGGCCGGCGACGGCATCAACGACGCCGCAGCCCTCGCCCAGGCCGACACCGGCATAGCCATCAGCGGCCAGAACGTCGGCACCGACCTCACCCGCGAAGCCGCCGACCTCGTCTTATTGCGTCCAGACCTGACGTTGATCCCAACCAGCATCCGCCTCGCCCGCCGCACCACCCGAACCATGCGCCAGAACCTGGGCTGGGCCGTCGCCTACAACCTCCTCGGCCTCCCCATAGCCGCCGGCGCGCTCTATCCTCACTTCCACATCCTCCTCAGCCCCGCCCTCGCCTCCGCCGCCATGGCTCTCTCCAGCATCTCCGTCCTCTTCAACTCCCTACGCCTCCGCCGCTTCGAATAAAGCTGACAGCTGGAAGAAATAAGCATCCTCGTCCTCGCCACGAACCCATCCAACCAACCTCGCCTGTAACAAGTCCTACAATCACCAGAGATGCTTTTAGCAGAAAAATCCGCCCTCCTCTACCAGACCTTGCAAGACCTGGGGTCCGTCCTCATCGCCTACTCCGGCGGCACAGACTCCGCCTACCTCGCCTACGCAGCCCACCAAACGCTCGGCGATAAAATGCTAGCCGTCATAGCCGACTCCCCATCCCTCCCCCGAGCAGAACTAGCCCAGGCCCTGGCCTTCACTGCCACCCACAACATCCCCACCCACATCCTCCAGACCGACGAACTGGAAAAGCCCGACTACATCCGCAACGACGCCCGCCGCTGCTTCCACTGCAAGGACACCCTCTTCGCCGCCATGGAGTCCTACCGCGCCACCTACGCCTTCGCCCACCTGGCCTACGGCATGAACCTCGACGACCAGGGCGACTTCCGCCCCGGCCAGCAAGCCGCAACTCTCCATAACGCAGTAGCCCCCCTGGTCACCGCGCACCTAACCAAAAAAGAAATCCGCCTCTTAGCCCAGCAAGCCAACCTCACCCTCTGGGACAAGCCCGCCAGCGCCTGCCTCTCCAGCCGCATCGAGTACGGCCGCCCCGTAACCCGCGAGAACTTAAGCCAGGTCGAGCAAGCCGAAGCGGCCCTCCACACCCTCGGCTTCCCCCAGGTCCGAGTCCGCCACCACGGCGATCTAGCCCGCATAGAGATCGCCCGCGAAGACCTCCCTCGCGCCCTATCCCTCGCCGTCCTCGACCAGATCACCGCCGCCCTCAAACCCCTCGGCTTCCTCTATATCGCCCTCGACACCCAGGGCTACCGCACCGGCAGCATGAACGCCGCCCTCATCCCATACATTACCCCCGCAGAAAGAATCGCAAAATGAGAATCGCCTACCTCGACTGCTTCGCCGGCATCTCCGGCGACATGTTCCTCGGAGCCCTGATCGGCACCGGAGTCCCCTTGGAAGTCCTGCAAGACGCCGCCACGGCCATGAACCTCAACGTCACCCTCAAGCAGGAAACAGTCGACCGCAGCGGCATCTCCTCCATCAAGATCCACGTCCTCGAAGGCGACAAACCCGCAGAGGGCCAGGCCCCCGACACCTTCACCCACCAGGCCGCCCCACACGTCCACACCCACGCCCCCAAGACCCAACACCAACACAAAACCGGCCACCCCCACACCCACGAGGAACCACACACACACGATCACCCCCACGTCCACGGCCGCTCCCTCTCAGTCATCCGCACCATGATCCAGGCTGCCCCCCTCGCCCCCGCAGTCAAAACCCTAGCCATCCAAACCTTCGAGCTTCTCGGTCAGTCCGAAGCCAAGATCCACAACGTCCCCGTAGACGACATCCACTTCCACGAGGTCGGAGCCGTAGATGCCATCATCGATATCGTCGCCGCCTCCGCCGGCATCGTCCACCTGAACATCGGCACCTGGCACGCCTCTCCGGTCAACGTAGGTGGCGGCATGGTCGTCTGCGCCCACGGCACCTTCCCCGTCCCCGCCCCCGCCACCGCAGACCTTCTCCGCAACATCCCCACCTACTCCGCCCACATCCAGAAGGAACTCGTCACCCCCACCGGTGCCGCCATCCTCCGCGCCCTCTCACCCACCTTCGGCCCCCAGCCCCCCATGTCCATCGCCTCCATCGGCTACGGAGCCGGCACCCGCAACCCCGAATCCTTCCCCAACGTCCTCCGCCTCTCAATCGGCGAATCGGGTGCCCCAGGTCCGGACTCTCGGACCTGGGTTTCCACGGAAACCACCCAGGAAATCAGAGTCATAGAAACCAACATAGACGACGCCACACCTCAACTCCTCGCCCACGTAGCCGACCTCGCCCTGAAGCAAGGAGCCCTCGACGTCACCTTAACCCCCGTCATTATGAAGAAGGGCCGTCCCGGCACCATAGTCACCGTTCTCTGCACGCCAGCAGACCAATCCACCCTCACCCAACTCCTCCTAACCGAACTTCCCACCCTGGGAGTCCGCACCCGCACCGAAACCCGCACCATCCTCGACCGCACCCACCGCACCGCCGAAACCCCCTACGGCCCCATCCGCATCAAGTCCGGCTCCCTCAGCGGCACCCTCCTCAACGAAACCCCCGAGTACGAAGACTGCCGCGCCGCCGCCGCCGCCCACAAAGTCCCTCTCAAAACCGTCCAACAAGCAGCCTTGGCAGCACCGTCAAAATGAACCCCACCACCCTCCTGGCCCTCTTAGCCGAAGTAGAACGCGGCACCCTCACCCCGGAATCCGCCGCCACCCGCCTCGCCTCCATGCCCTTCGAAGTCCTGAACACGGACCAAACCGAAGAAGCCCGCATAGACCATCACCGCCTCCTCCGCACCGGCCTGCCCGAGGTCATCTACGCCGCCGGCAAAACCCCCGCCCAAACCGCCAACATCTTCGCCACCATGGCCGCCACCGGCACCGCAGTCCTGGCCACAAGAGCCACGCAAGCCCACTACGAAGCCGTAGCCGCCTTAACCCCCACAGCCGTCTACCAAGCCACAGCCCGCTGCATAACCCAGCAACCCACACAGCATTCAGCCCCAAAGGGCCACATAGCCGTCCTCTGCGCTGGCACCTCAGACCTCCCCGTAGCAGAAGAAGCCGCCGTCACAGCCGAGCTCTTCGCCTGCAAGGTCACCCGTCTCTACGACGTAGGCGTAGCCGGCCTCCCCCGCCTCCTCGCCGTCCGCCCCCAACTGATGGAAGCCGATTGCGTCATCGTCTGTGCCGGCATGGAAGGAGCCCTGCCCTCAGTCGTAGGAGGTCTGGTAGCCGTCCCCGTCATAGCCGTCCCCACCTCGGTCGGCTACGGAGCCAGCTTCGGCGGCACCAGCGCTCTTCTAGGCATGCTCAACTCCTGCTCCCCCAACGTCACCGTTGTCAATATAGACAACGGCTTCGGTGCAGCCTATACGGCCACTATGATCGCCAGAGCCACACATCCCCGGTGATGCCCTTAGGGCAAAGCTAAGATACCCCTAACAAAGTCTCACGCCACTAGAACCGGAGGTTGCGCAATGTCTTGGCTCCAACCATCTTTCTGCTCTTGCACCAAAGTCGTGGCTACAGCCTGCCTGCTGATGACTGGCCTGATATCCACTCACAGTGCAGCCCAGGCAACCACCGACCAACCTCAGCCCCTCTCGTACAGCTGCCAATACACAAAGACCCCTCCCACAGTCGACGGCCGCCTGAACGATCCCGCATGGCAGTCAGCCGCATGGACCAGCGACTTCGTCGATATCGAAGGGCCCGCAAAAGACAAGCCCCGTTATCGAACCCGCATGAAGATGCTCTGGGATGACAACTATCTCTACATCGCAGCAGAGCTACAGGAGCCCGAGGTCAAAGCCACCCTGACCAAGCACGACTCCGTCATCTTCAAAGACAACGACTTCGAGCTGTTTCTCAAGCCCCTGCCCGAAACCCAAAGCTACTACGAATTCGAGATCAACGCCCTCAACACAGGCTGGGACCTCTTCCTCAACAAGCCGTACCGAGAAGGAGGAAAGGCTGATAACAGTTGGGACATCGAGGGCCTGAAGACCGCAGTCGCCGTAAATGGAACCCTGAATAACCCGAACGACAAGGACGTAGGATGGACGGTTGAGATAGCCATCCCCCTGACAGCATTCCAACCCCGGCAGGACGTCCCGCACCCCACCTTAGGCACAATCTGGCGCGTAAACTTCAGCCGCGTCGAGTGGAAAGCCGGACAGCCCAAAGAAGACAACTGGGTCTGGACCCCACAGGGCCTCATCAACATGCACGTCCCGGATCGCTGGGGCTACCTCCGCTTCACTCGCTGATCCCGAGTCAGAGGTCGCTCCGCAGGCGGGACTTAGTGCAACAACCACAACCGGGTGCCCCATGTCCCGCTTCTGGGACATGGGTTCAGCCGCCCAACCAGCCACAAACACTTTAGGGAGATGGGGGTACCAGCTACTGGTTCACACCACTAGCCAGGAACCCTCCATCCACCACCAGAATCTCGCCCGTCACAAAGTTCGAAGCCTCGCTCGCCAGGAAGATAGCCGAGCCAACAAGCTCCTCCGTCTTCCCGAACCGCCCCATAGGCGTCCGCATCCTGAGCTCTTTGCCGCGCTCGCTCTCATCCAGCAGCTTCTGGTTCAGAGCCGTACGGAACACACCCGGAGCAATCGCATTCA
The DNA here is from genome assembly GCF_000178975.2 of Granulicella tundricola MP5ACTX9. NCBI lineage: Bacteria > Pseudomonadati > Acidobacteriota > Terriglobia > Terriglobales > Acidobacteriaceae > Granulicella > Granulicella tundricola. Next base: position 2,416,305 of record NC_015064.1, read on the forward strand.
CCGTAACCCCCAGTGAGCTCCACTCCACCGCCAGCGACTTCGTCAGCGCCCCGACCGCCGCCTTGCTCGCCGCATAAGCCGTCACTTCCTTCAAGCTCACAAATGTATTCAGCGAAGCAATATTGATGATCTTGCCCGACCCGCGCTCCAGCATATGCTTGCCAAAGATCTGGCAGGCCCGCAGCGTCCCGGTGACATTCGTATTCATAATGTCGTCCCACGTCTCCTCGGACACCGTCAGCGTAGGCTCCCGCTTGATCTTGCCCGCGCAGTTGATCAGGATATCCACCTTCCCGAACTGCTTCAGCGTCCCATCCAGCAGCGCCTGCAGGCTCGCCCGATTACCCACATCGGACGTGATCCGCAGCGTCTCGACACCCTGCGCTTCGATCAGCGCCGCAGCCTCATCCACCTGCTCCTGCCGCCGCGAGCTCGCCACGACATTCGCCCCAGCCTCAGCCAGCCCAATCGCCATCGCCAGCCCGATACCGGACGTACCACCCACCACCACCGCAACCTTGCCGCTCAGATCAAACAACTTGTGTCCCATCACTTCTCCAGTCCTATCCGTCTCAAAATCTCGTCCGCCACATCATCAGGCGCCTTGTCATTCACGACCTTGAACGCACTCGGATCGTCCTCGCCGGGCGTCTCCAGCGTCGCAAACTGGCTCTCCAACAGCGCCGGATTCATATACTCATGATGCCGAGCCGCAAGCCGTTCCGCAATCATCTCTTTCGACCCGTCAAGCAGCACGAAGTGTACCGCACCCGCGGGCATCCCTGCTGAAAGCGTCTTCCGATACTTATCCTTTAGCGCTGAGCAAGCCAGCACTCCACTCGCTCCCGCCTCGAACCAGCCCACCATCAGCCGGTTCAAAGTCTCCAGCCACGGCTGTCGATCCTCATCGTTCAGCGGATGGCCGGCCGCCATCTTCTGCTTGTTGGCCGCCGGATGATAATCATCCGCGTCAGCAAAAGTAGCGCCGGCCTTCCCCGCCAGCACAGTTCCGATCGTCGTCTTGCCCGACCCGCTCACGCCCATCAAAACGACAATCATTACAGCCCCAGAAACACAGGCTTGATATGCCGGTCAAAGAGGTTCGTCGTCACGTTCTTCGCCACGATCGCCTCATTCGCCTCAAGCGCCTTCAAATACCGGTCGCCCATCTTCGCCGCAACCTTGAACCCCACATGCAGCAACTGCCGCAAGCTCTGGTTGTAAGCCGGATTCGACTGATCATGACGCAGCGCACCCGTAAACTGATCGCTCGTCCAGCCGTTGACGGTCTCCGGGCTAGGCAGCGCAGCATGGTCGATGTTGATTACCGTCGCATAAGGCCCGCAGAGCTCAGCCTGATGAGCATACGCCTCGGAGTAAACCTCCTTGGCAATCTCCAGCCCGGTCCCGCCCGCCTCAGCCAGCCCAATAATCTCTTCCAGCCACGTCGTACCCGCCGTCTTCAGATGCAGACCGGCGCCCGTAGCCTTCACCGCCTCATACATCGGCTTATAGATCGAAAACTTGTCCGACCCCGAGTGCACACTCAGCTTCAAATTATCCGGCAGCCCATACGTATGCACCGCATACGCAATCGCCGCCAGATCCTCGTTGAACTCCTTCGTGAACTGAGCAACATCGCCCACATAGTCCACACCCTTGTTGAACCGCCCCGTAAACTTCGGCGCAATCGTCTGAATCGGGATCTTCTCATCCGAGATCATCGCCAGAATGATCAGCAGCTCCACCGGCGTCTGCGGATAGTCGGTCTCATCCATCGAAACCTCAGGCACAAACCGCCCCACACCCTTATTCTCCACCAGCAGCCGATAGATCTCGCCGGCATGCTTCACAGCCGCCAGAAACTTATTCGCAACGCCTTCTACAAACGCCTTATCCGTCTTGAACGGCTCAGTAATCTTCGGAATCACAACCTCACCCACCAGCTCCGGATGATTATGGATGAACTGCGTCACATCCTCAGGCTTAGCCGGCTGACCGATCAGGTCCGCCACATCCAGCGTGAAGAAGTCGCAAGGATCGAGAAACCGCTGCACCGTCTTCAGATTGATATGATCCGCATCCAGGAAGTAAGGCTTCGTCCAGCCCAGCTCCTTCACCGCCGCATCCGCAGCCAGCCGCGTCGCACTCGGCTCCGAGCCAATAATCATGTGCTCACGATTCGACTTGTTCCACACCGGCACAACCTCAACCCCAGCATCTGCCGCCATGATGCAAGCCTGCAACTGCGCCTTAGCCTGATGCGCAAAACGGTCGCCAACGCCAACCGAAAATCTGGGAAGCTTCAAATCGTCACTCATCGTTTCTCCATGTCTCAACGCGCCGCTTCAGCGACACATTGGTTCTACCACTTCAACGTCCCCAAGCATACTCACTCCCACCCACAACCGGCAAATCCGCCGCCGCGCCGGTCAGTTAGTCCTTGAAACGCCCTTCATAAGCCCACAACCCCAGCCCTGGGTTAGAGATAAAGAAGATCTCCTCCCCATCCACTACATTCCACCCATCCACCAGCTTCTCCGGGTCATACTTTGCCGTGTACGTCGCCAGATCCCCATACGCAAAGTGAACCCCTTCGATCTCCTCCTGCGTCAGGTGCCCCGGACAGTACCGTATCGTGAACCGCCACTCACTCGACCCATGAATCAGGTGCGCCGCCGCGCTCAGGTTCGCCGCCAGCTCCGCATCCTCCTTCACCGCGTCGAGCGTCGCCGGCGTCCCACAGTACCCATACCGCCGGATCAGCGTATCGATCGCCGCATCCTCACCAAACTCATGCACCCCCGGAGCCAGCACAATCAACTCCGCATCATCCGCCAGCGCCATCCGCGTCCTGTACACGCTCTTATTCCCCAGCCAGGTCGACCGGAACTCCTGCGGATCAAGAAACACCACCGCCTTCTTGATCTCGCGATCCATCATCAGAAAATTGCACTTCAAACTCAGCGCCGCAGCCAGCTCAAACGCCTGGTCATCATCCGAGATGTAAAGCCCCCGCATCACCAGCTTGCCCGCCGCATTCTTGTTCACCACCGTCTGCACATAAACGATCTGCGGCAGCTCATTCGTAAAGTGCGCGCTTGCATAGTTCAGCACCCGCCGAACCGGCGTATCCGCCCGCCCCATCATGCGTTCCATCCCGTACACCGCCCCCAGGAAGTGCGAGCGATGAATCCCCATCACCCCGCCCGTCCCCACAAAGATATTCTTGGACCCATTCGCAAACCCCACCACCTCATGCGGCACCACCTGCCCAATCGAGAGGATCAGGTCATGCCCGCCATCCCGCAGCAGCTTATTCACCTGCGCCGGCCACGTATAGTCGAGCTTCCCCTCCGACACATCAGCCATGAACTCACCCGGAACCTCACCCAGCGTCACGATATCGTTCCGCCAGTCATGCACCCGGAACAGCTCTCGCGGAGTAGCCCCAAACATCGTCGAGATCTCCGCATCCGTCATCGGCTTATGCGTCCCCAGCGCCGGCAGCACATCCACCAGCCTGTCGCCGTAGTAAGCCGACGCCATCTCCGTCAGCATCCCACTCTTCGAGTGCATCCGCGTAAAGTCCGGCGGCACCGCCAGCACCCGCTTCCGCTCCCCCAGCATTCCCAGCGCGCTGAACAAACCATCGCGAATCTCAGCTTCCGACAACTCAGTCTCAGGCGATCCCACACTAAAAAATAAACTCATAGCCTTCCATCCTAAACCGGTGGTAACCTGCCGTCATGAAACGTCCACTCAGCCGTAATCGCCGCATAGCCGTCGCCTGCGCCTCCGGCTGCACCATCGTCGCGACAGGACCGGTGCTTCTTGGCGTGACCGCCGCACACTCCGGAATATCCGACTTCGCGCGCGGCGCTCGATCGGGTTCAGTCTCATCACCGCAGTCGCTCTCCTCGCAGTTTCCATGATGTTCCAGAAGCGCGACCTCGCCTCATGCTCTGAATGATTTGCCACTGCCTCAGCGCAACTTCAGCAATACAAACCAGCTTTGTTTGACATCATGATGTCTTAAGTGAAAGCATCCTGATGTGCGAACTACTCTGACCATCGACGACGATGTGGCCGCATTGCTTCAGAAGGAACTTCGCCGCTCCGGCGAACCGCTCAAGCAGGCCGTCAACCGCCTCCTGCGGGCAGGCCTGTATCAGGCGGCTACGCCCATGAAATCGAAGCCTTTCAAGGTGCGGCCGTTCGATGCGTCGCTTCCCACAGAGTGGACCTCCGGCAGCATACAGCAACTTCTTGACATAGCGGAAGGTCTTGAACGCCAGTGATCGTCCTGGACGCAAACCTCCTGCTCTACGCCTACACCGCTCGTTCGAGCTTCCACCAGCCCGCACGGTCCTACCTCGACCACATCTTCAGTGATACTTCGGAGTCCATTGGCATACCCATCCAATGCGCCACCGCGTTTCTTCGACTGATCACAAACCCCGCCGTCACCGGCGCTCGTATCGCAATGGATGACGCAATCGCTCGCGTCGAAGAGTGGCAGGCACTTCCCCATGTGCGCATCCTCTATCCCGGCGAAGAACACTGGCAGTTCCTCAAAACCGTCACCAGGAATGGCCATGCAACCGGAGACCTCATCGCCGATGCTGCCATCGCGGCCTTCGCACTCGAGTACGGCGCGGTCGTCCACTCCAACGACCGCGACTTCGCCCGCTTCTCCAGTATCCGCTGGCATAACCCTCTGGCCTGATTACAGCCGATAAGCCTTCTTCACCAGGTTCACCGTCAGATCCTGAATCAGTTCAAACGCCTCATCCTCATCCAGCCGATGTTCCGCAACCAGCCGTCCCAGGAACGCCGCATCCACACGCCGCGCCACGTCATGCCGAGCCGGAATCGATAACAACGCCCGCGTATCGTCGTTGAATCCAACCGTGTTGTAGAACCCAGCCGTCTCCGTAGCCTGCTCCCTGAACCGCATCATCCCCTCAGGCGAGTCGTGGAACCACCAGCTCGGTCCCAGCCTCAAACAAGGATAGTGCCCCGCCAGCGGAGCCAATTCCCTGCTGTACGACGTCTCATCCAGCGTAAACAGGATGAACGTAAAGTTAGCCTCGTTGCCATACTTGTTCAGCAGCGGCCGCAGTGACCGCACATACTCCGTCGGCGAAGGAATATCCGCGCCCTTATCCCGCCCAAACTTCTCATAGACATTCAGGTTGTGGTTCCGCACGCTGCCCGGATGAAGCTGCATCGTCAGTCCATCCTCGACGCTCATCCCCGCCAGCTCCGTCAGCATCTGCGCCTGGAACAGCTCCACATCGCCCGCCTGCATCTTGCCCGCGAACACCCGCTCATACAGCCGCCCAGCCTCATCCGCCGGCAGGTCCGCAGTCATGGCCGTCAGGTGCCCATGATCGGTCGCCGTAGCGCCCATGCTCTTGAAGAACGCCCGCCGCGACCTTAGCGCATTCAGATACCCCTTGAAGTTCGAGACATCCTCACCCGTCATCTCGCCCAGCTTCTGCAGGTTCTCCTTGAACCCGATGAACTCCGCATCCACCACGCTGTCCGGCCGGAACGTAGGCACCACCCGCCCCTTCCAGCCCGACTCCTTGATCTGCGCATGAAACTTCAGCGGATCGGTCGCCGCATCCGTCGTAGCCAGCACCTCGATATTGAACTGCTCGAACAGCGCGCGCGGCAGAAACTCCGGTGTCTTCAGCGCCTTGTCGATCGTCTCGTAGTACTCATCCGCATTCTTCTCGCTCAGCCGTTCCGTAAACCCAAACAGCGTTGAAAACGAGTGATCCAGCCACAGCCGCGTAGGCGTACCGCGAAACAAAAAGTAGTTCTTGGCAAAGATCCGCCACGCCTCCCGCGGATCGACCCCCACCGAAGCATCCCCCTTCACCCCAGCCTGCGGCACCCCCAGTGACTCCAGCGAGATCCCCTGCGAATAAAGCATCCGAAAAATATAGTGATCCGGCTGCAGAAACAGAGCCGTCGGATTCGCAAACGGCTTGTTCTCCGCAAACCATTGCGGATCGGTATGCCCATGCGGCGAGATGATCGGCGCATCCTTGATCGTCTCGTACAGCTTCACTGCAATCGCGCGCGCCGCGCCATCCGCCGGAAAAAGCCTGTGCTCATGCAACATACGTCCACCATCCTTGATCGTTCGATCTATCAACCTAAGCAGCCTAACAAATTGGACCAACCACTGACACCTTCCGCAAAAAGAAAAGAGGCACCCGATCCACCGGATGCCTCTCCCCTTTCAGATCAACCACGGTCTACGGAATGTAGTAACGCATCCCGACGTGGATCATGTTGTTGGTCGCATGAGCAGCCGTGAACTGCGCCGACGTCGTCCCAAAGGTGCCGCTCAACAGGCCCTCCCAGCTCGTCCGCTGCAGGTAGCTGTAGGTCGCCTGGTACTGCAGACGCCCGTACTTGGGGCTGTTGACGACCTTGTACGTGAAGCCGATCATCCCTTCCTGCACATTCTTGGTCGGAGAAGCGCAGGTGCCGACCGTCCCGGGAGCGCCGTTCACGCCACCCGTTCCGCCAACGCCAGTCGTCGGAATCGTCAGCGTATTGCAGCCCGAGTCGTTGGCATTCAGCACGCCATAACCTGTCAGCACGCCCGCCGGGCTCGTGTAGACCGTCCGCTGGTTGTACTCGTAGCCGTAGTAGCCATAGACATCCAGCTTCTTCGTCGGGTGCGTCTCCAGCGAGAACATCCCGTGGTAGTTGTGAATCGGAGCCAGCGTGCCATCCGGATGCACCGTCACGTCACCAAGCTGAGACGACCCATACCGCGCCGTCCCATCTCCAGCCATCGCCTGCACAGCGATATCCGCATACTTGCTCGGTGAAACCCGCGCACTGCCAAACACGCCGCCGCCCGTCTTTGTATTCTTCAGCAGGTTGGACGAGACGCTGTTCGTCGTTCCATTGGCATTCAACACCAGCGGAGCATACGCATCGCGGAAGAACCGGGCCAATCCGCCAAGTTCCACATGCCCATACTTGTTATCGAACGCCACCTTCGCGATGATGTCCGGAGCCACGTCGTTCGTATACGTCGCCAGGTCGCCGCCGCTCGTTCCAGCCGCGCCCGTCGCACCCGTACCGCCAGCGTTCAGAAGACCGCCGCTCGTACCCACGCCGCCGAAGATAAAGTTGGCAGGAGCATTAGCGGTCGTACCCAACTGAATCTGAGCCTGTTCCGCAGCAATCGCCACGGTCACAGCGCCCTTGGTCGCATCGCCGAAGCGCCGCTGCAACCGGATACCAGGCTGACGAGCCCAGCTATAACCGACCATGTACTGAGGATCGACCGTATTCGGCAGCTTCTCCGTCCGAACATCCGTGCCCTTACCATCCTCCGTCACCAGCGACCACGTCTGACCGCCCGTCACAGCAAATCCACCCTGCGTCTCAGCCTTGCCCCAGAACTGGCGCTGACGAAGCGTATAGCTATTGGACTGGTTCTCGTTGGAAGTCGTACCCGCACTTAGGAAGTCAGCCTCAAAGTATCCCGAAAGCTTGTACTTCCCAGCATTCCCTTCAAACAACCCACCCAGGCGGCTCTGCCGACCGGACAGATTGAACTCGCTGATATGCGCCTCGTTCGAACCCGGATAAGGAGTCGTATTGAACGGTGTATTGATATCCGAGTTGATCGAACGCTGCCGCCAAACGCCTTCCAGCGCGAAGAACGCAACCGGCGTAATCGTCACACCCTTGTAGTGGATCGCCAGCGGGCTGTCGATCTTCTCCTGCAGCTCAACCTTGTTCGCGCTGATCGTCTGCGCCAGACCCACATTCGTCGTCTGCAGATCACTCACGTTCGACTTCAAAGCCTGTACCTGGTCAGACGTCGCCTGCACCGTCGAGCTAACGCTCTGCGCCTGCTGCGTCGCCGCCTGCGCCTGTGTCTCGGCGTTAGCAGCCGTCTGCTGAGCCTGCACCAGCGCCGCATCCTTAGCCGCGTTCGCAGCCGTCAACGCATCGATCTGCGCCTGCTGCGCCGTCTGCCGCTCCTTCAACTCACGGATCTCTCGAGCCGTAGCGCTCTCCACCGGAGCCTTCGCACCCTTACGCACAACCCGCTTGCGGCTCGTATGCTTCACGCCGGTCGACGTACCCTCACTCACAACCGTATCCGTCGCACCGTTCTTGCGATGGATCACCGTCGTCTTGGTCTGACCTGGCGCAACCTTGACCGTCTTCGTCTCGGACGTCTGGGCCATCATCGGCAGCGTGCCTACCATCAGCATCGCAGCCATCGCCGCCTTCATCTGCTTCGTCATGGAACTCCTCATAGTCGATACACAAGGCAGGACAACAAAACACCTCAGGACTGGCCCCGATTGGCCGCTCTGAAAATTCGTCTCTGCTCTTTGTCCTCATGCTCCCAAAGCTGTGTGAACACACGAAGAAATTGGGGCAATATTCACCGCCTATTGACAATGTGACCGGCGTAACTTCAATCCAACAGAGGTGGTTACCGGCGCACCGTTAGGTCATCCTGGTTTACCCTCTCTTCATGCGCCTTTCCCGCCTCGCCACCTGCGCCCTCTTCCTTCTGCCGAGCCTCGCCTTCTCCCAAACCCTCCACCTCATCCCCATGCCGCGCGAGGTCCACGCCTCCACAGACGTACCCCTAGCCCAGGGCATCCGCATCACCACTTCTACGCAAGATCCAGAAGACCGCTTCACAGCCGAGGACCTCACCACCTCCCTCGCCGCCCGTGCCATCCCCACCTCCGGCCCCTTCACCATTAACCTCACCCGCACCCAGTCCCTCCCGGAAGAGATGAAGCTTGAGGGCTACACCATCACCCCCGGCCAAAACTCCATCACACTCGCCGCCGCCTCGTCGGCCGGCCTCTTCTACGCCGCCCAGACCCTCAAGCAGCTCATCGAGCACGATGGCTCCGCCGCCGTCCTCCACCTCGCCACCATCAAGGACTGGCCCGCCATGCGTTACCGCGGCTACCAGGACGACCTCTCCCGCGGCCCCATCTCCACCCTCGAATACGAAAAGAAGATGATCCGCACCATGGCCTCCTACAAGGTCAACCTCTTCTCCCCTTACTTTGAAGAGACCCAGCAATACGCCTCCAACCCCACCATGGCCATCCCCGGCGCGTCCATGTCCGCCGCCGACGCGCGCGAGCTAGTCGCCTACGCCACCAAATTCCACGTCATGGTCGTCCCCGACCAGGAAGCCTTCGGCCACCTCCACCACAATCTCCTCTACGAGCAGTACCAGCCCCTCGCCGAAACCCCGCACGGCACCGCCCTCGCCCCCGGCCAGCCCGGCTCCCTGGCCCTCATCCACCAGATGTTCGGTGAGCTCGCCGCCCTCTACCCCAGCCCCTTCCTCCACATCGGTGCGGACGAAACCGTAGACCTCGGCGTAGGCCAGACCAAATCCGCCGTAGACACCCAGGGCCTCGGCCCCGTCTACCTCAACTTCCTCCAGAAGATCGTCACCGACCTTCAGCCCCTCAACCGCCGCATCCTCTTCTGGGGTGACATCGCCCAGACCATCGTCCAGGGCAAGACCGCCTACGGCTCCGTCGGCGCACCCGGCAACGATCACCCTGACCCGGACCTTATCAAAAACCTCCCCGCCTCCTTCAAGAAGGGCACCATCGCCGTAGCCTGGTGGTACAACCCCAACCCACGCGGCGGCTTCTCCAAGTTCCTCACCCCCTTCACAGACGCAGGCATCGAGACCTGGGTCGCCACCGGCGTCAATAGCTGGTCCCGCATCTTCCCCAACAACAACGACGCCCTCGCCAACATCCAGCAGTTCACCCTCGAAGGCCAGCGCCAGCACTCCACCGGCCAGCTCAACACCATCTGGTATGACGATGGTGAAGCCCTCGCCAACGGCAACTGGTACGGTCTCCTCTTCGGAGCCGAAGCAGCATGGCACCAGGGCGAGGCCAGCATCCCCGCCTTCGAGCAGAGCTACGCCCAGGTCTTCCACGGAGACGCCACCGGCAAGCTCAACGAAGCCCAGCTTGAACTCATGGAATGCCACCGCATCCTCCGCGATCAGGCCCACGTAGGCGATGGCTCAACCGGCATCTTCTGGAGCGATCCCTGGAGCAAGGACGGCCAGCCCAACGCCGCCAAGATCCGCCCTTACGTCCATGACCTCCGCATGCACGCCGAGCACGCCCTCACCCTCATAGCCCAGGCCCGCGCCGCCGCCCCACCCCTTACAGTGGGTGCCCCACGTCTCGCTTCTGAGACGTGGGATCATGCCGCCTATGACCCACTCAACGCCTACCCCTCCAACCCCACAGCCCTCCGCAACACAGACGCAATCGACGCCCTCGAACTAGGCGCACGTCGCTTCGACTTCATCGGCCTCAAGTTCCAGCTCTCCGATGAAATCATCCAGGGCTACAACCGAGCCCTCATCGCCCGCGCCAGCTCCGACCCCAAGCTCCACGCCACCACCGGACGCGAGATCGGAGACATCGCCAGCGGCGTCAACGGCCGCATCCGCGACCTCCGCGACAACTTCTCCCTCATCCGCGATCTCTACGAGCAGACCTGGCTCCGCTCCAACCGTCCGTACTCCCTCCGCCCGGTCCTCGAAAAGTACGACGCCAGCATTCAACTCTGGATCGCCCGCGGAGAAAAGTTCCGCTCCGCCCAGCGTCAATACGGCGAATCCAAAACCCTCCCCACTGCCTTCGATCTCGGCCTGCCCCCTCAGTAACGGCACCCGTGTATCCTCATCCCGCACCCAAACGCGTCACAGCAAAACAGGAGAACGACAAACATGGGAATCTTTGACTCTCTCGAATCGATGGCAACCAGCGCACTCGCAAGCGGAGCCGGCGGCCAGAACGCCCAGGCAGCCAGCGGCCTCGTCCAGGAGCTCCAGCAGCAGCCCGGCGGCTTCGGCGCCCTCGTCACCAACTTCCAGCAGAACGGCATGGGCGGCCTGGTCCAGCAGTGGGCCGCCGGCCAGACCCAACCCGCCAGCCCGGATGAGGTAGAGCAAGGCCTCGGAGGCTCCGGCATCATCGACAACGTCGCCCAGCGCACCGGCCTAAGCCCCACCATGATCAAATCCGGCCTCGCCATCGCCATCCCCTTCATCGTCCACCACATGGCCTCCAACGGCCACATCACCCCCGAAGGCGACCCCACCGAAAACCCCAACCCCGAACCCGGCGGCCTCCTCCAATCCATCCTCGGCCGCCTCTAGAACTTGGGAACCTGGATATCCGGAACCAACACACCGGGTGCCCCATCCTCGGCGCAGTCTCATCGCGACAGGGTGGGGTATCGATTCCGGTAGGAATCGACCGCTCTCCCTATCCCGAGCACAATCCTTCCGTGCCCCATTCATCGCGCGTTTGCGATGAGTGGGAGACACCCCGACATCACACGCCTTCACTAAACCCACCCAAACCACCCGCGCCACGTTCCCAGGCCCAAGCCCGCCCCATCCCCACCCCAACCGCCATCATCACCCGCACACTGGGTGCCCCACGTCCCGCTTCTGGGACGTGGGTTTCCACCGAACCTCAAGGCCACCCCAAACCTACCGCCCCCCTAAGCCGCCCAGGGCCAAAGGCCCGGAACATAACAGCCTAGGCCGAAGGCCTAGGTCGGCCCAAACAAACCGTCAGAGCGCTGAAGGCGCGACACATAACCTTCTGACCCCGCCTCAATTCAAACCACCTCAAAACCACCCACATAACCCAAGCAATAACAACAACTTACAACTATCTTCACCAAAAAAACCCGTAAATTCGCGTGTCAAGCCCCCAACCAAAATAAAAACCCCGCAAACCATCCACAATGAACAACTTAGCCCCTAAAAATAAATGGCGTATTCACCCATTCAACCTTGGTAAAATAGGAAGATAGACAAAATTCAGGACGAAATACCGTCGTGACCTCGCACTCCACCACTAAACCCAATAAATACAAGACTTTACGAGACCTGCTCCTCGCAACCCCTTGCATCCAGAGACTTGAGCAAAATGCAAAACCGGAAGTCCACACCTAACTCCTTTCCTTTGAAGACTTTGCACTCTTTCAGGGTGAGGGTATACCTACCGCCACGCCCAGAAGCAAGCACAAAGAACTAACATCAAAGAGACCTCATGCCAATCCTCACCGCCCGCACCCTCATCACCGCCATCGGCACCGTCGAGTACCCTGCCATCACCATTGGACCCACCGGCCTCATCGAAGACATCTCCACCGACCCCACCATCCGCAGCACCGCCATCCTCACCCCCACCTTCCTCGACATCCACTTCCACGGAGCCGCCGGTGAAGACCTCATGGCCGCCACCCCAGAAGGCATCTCAAAGATTCAGCGCTTCCTGGCCACCAGGGGCACCAGCCACTACCTCCCCACCACCGTCACCGCCCCCATTGACGACACCCTCCGCGCCCTCGAGCACCTCGCCGACGCCATCGAGCACCCATCCGCACCCGGAGAAGCCACCCCCCTCGGCATCCACCTCGAAGGCCCATTCCTCTCCCACATCAAGCGCGGCGTCCACCCCACGGAGCTCCTCCAGAAACCCTCCATCGCCCTCTTCGACCGCTTCCAGCAAGCCGCCCGCGGCCACATCAAGCTCCTCACCATCGCACCCGAGAGCGAAGGCGCACTCGAACTGATCACCTACGCCACCCATCAGGGCATACGCGTCACCATGGGCCACACCAACGCCACCGCAGCCGAGACCAACGCAGCCATCGTAGCCGGGGCCACCAGCGGCACCCACACCTTCAACGCCATGCGCGCCCTGGACCACCGCGAGCCCGGCATCGTCGGCGTCATCCTCGACCGCGACGACCTCTTCTCGGACCTCATCTGCGACGGCATCCACGTCGCCCCCGCCCTCGTCCGCCTCTGGTTCCGCCTCAAGCAGGAGAAAGCCATCCTCATCACCGACGCCATGTCCGCCACCGGCATGCCCGACGGCGAATACCACCTCGGCTCCTTCGCCGTGACCGTCAAAGACCACCGCTGCACCCTCACCGACGCACCCGACACCCTGGCTGGCTCCGTCCTTACCCTCGATCAGGCCGTCGCCAACCTGCAATCCTTCACCAACGCCACCCTGGCCCAGGCAGTCCGCTGCGCCAGTTCCCACCCCGCCAGAATGTTAGGCCTCGAAGACACCATAGCCAGCCTCCGCCCCGGCCAACCCGCCACCTTCAACCAATACACCCCCGAAGGCCGCCTCGAAGCCACCTACCTCCAGGGCCACCGCACCTGAGGCAGGCCCTAGGCCCTAGGCACTAGGCCCTGCTTTCTAGCCCGCCACAAAGCCCCCTCCAACGCATTCACAGCCCCATCCATCACCTCCACTCCACCCATCTCCATCAACCGTTCCGTCATAGCCCTTCGCACCGGCTCAATCCGAGCCAGCACACTCCCCGTATAAGCCACCCGGATCACCTCACCCACCTCCCCACACCCCCGCATCTTTCCCGCAACAGTAGAAACCTGATCCGCCAGCGCCCACCCGGCCCGCTCCAGCAGCTTCATCGCAATCTCATCCCCCGTCTCCGCAACCCGCATCACCACCGGAGCGAGCGCCGCAAAGTCCGGCCCCGGCCGCGCGTTCGCCACCCCCACAACCTCCGCCAGATCCTCCGCACCCCAGGCCGCCTTGATCCCATCCACCAGCCCCGTCTGCACCCCCCGATCCAGCGCCCAGAACGCCGCCCGCACCGCCTCCGCCCCAATCCAGTACCCCGACCCCTCATCCCCGATCGCCGGCCCCCACCCACCCGCCGTGAACCGGGTCCCATCCCCACACCGCCCCACAACAGCCGATCCCGTACCCCCAATCACCAGTACCCCCGCCCCCCCCGGAACGCCCCATCCAAAGCAATCTCTTCATCCCCACAAATCTCCAAATCTCCACCCACACTCGACGTAATCACTCGCCTCACAAACTCCCGCACAGACGTAATCGAGACTCCCGCCAATCCCACACAAGTCCGCGTAACCTCCTGCAGCGACACCCCCGCCATAGCCTCCACCTCACCCAGCAGCACCCGCAGCCGAGCCTCCGCAACCTCTTCCCCTACCCGGATCAGCTTCACCGATCCGCATGTCGCCCGCCCCAGCACCTCCGTCTCATTCCCCAGCCAGCACTCCGTCTTCGTACCCCCCGCATCCACGCCAACATAGAACCCCATCCGCACACTCCTCCGTTCATACCGCCAAGCCCGTTATCATAAACGCTCACGAGCCATTCACGTCCGGAGAACGCATTTGACCCCGAGCCTCACCCCATTACTCCTCACCATCCCGACGCTCGGCACCACCCGTCTCTCCCCATTCGACCTCGCCCTGGTCGCCCTCTACCTCGTCGCCATCACCATCTTCGGCCTCCGCTTCAGCAAGCGTGACAAGACCTCCAAGGACAAGTCGCTCAAGAGTTACTTCCTGGCTAACAACACCATTCCCTGGTGGGCCATAGCCCTTTCCATCGTCTCCGCCGAAACCAGCACTCTCACCATCGTCTCCATCCCCGGCGTAGCCTTTGCCGGCGACTTCGGCTTCCTCCAGATCGTCCTCGGCTACATGCTCGGCCGCATCGTCGTAGCCGCCCTCTTCCTTCCAAAGTATTTCCAAGGGGAAATGCTCACCGCCTACCAGCTCATCGACCGCCGCTTCGGCGCCGGCCTTCACAAGGTCACCGCCAGCCTCTTCCTCCTCACCCGAGCAGCCGCAGAAGGCGTCCGAGTCTTCGCCATCTCCATCGTCGTAGGCCTGGCCATCGGCACCGGCGACGTCCTCTCCATCGCCATCATCTCCGCCCTCACCCTCCTCTACACCTTTGAAGGAGGCATGGCCGCTGTCATCTGGACCGACGTCGTCCAGATGGCCCTCTACGTCGCCGGAACCATCGTCGCCATCTTCACCCTCGGAGCCCACGTCCCCGGCGGCTGGTCTCACATCCACGCCGTCGCCGGAGCCGCCGGAAAGTTCCACATGCTCGACTTCTCCCTCACCCTCACCAGGTCCTACACCTTCTGGGCCGGCATCCTCGGCGGAACCTTCCTGACGATGGCCTCCCACGGCACCGACCAGCTCATGGTCCAGCGCATGCTCGCCGCCCGCAACCTCCGCGAGTCACGCCTCGCCCTCCTCAGCTCCGGCGCCGTCATCTTCCTCCAGTTCACCTTGTTCCTCCTCATCGGAGCTGGCCTCTACGTCTTCTACGGCAACCACCCGCAATCCTTCAAGTCCAACGACCACATCTTCCCCACCTTCATCGTCCGCGAGATGCCCCACGGCGTAGCCGGCCTCCTCATCGCAGCGATCTTAGCCGCCGCCATGTCCAATCTCTCCGCCGCCCTGAACTCCCTCGCCAGCACCACCGTCATAGACTTCTACGTCCCGTTCAAATCCCGCACCAGTTCTCCAAAAAAAGCCGTCGTCATTCTGAGCGAAGCTCAGAACCTCAGTATTTCGCCTGAACCAGCACCAAGTTCGACCGATACCACTCTCATCTCCCGCCTGGCCACCATCCTCTGGGCCATCGTCCTCTTCGCCATAGCCGTCTACTCCGTCCACGCCGGAGGCAAAGGCCACGTAGTAGAAACCGGCCTCTCCATAGCCTCGGTAGCCTACGGCTGCCTCCTCGGAGTCTTCCTCCTGGGCACCCTCACCAAATACGCAACCGAACTAGGAGCGACCTTGGGCATGATCTGCGGCTTCGCACTTAACCTCTTCCTCTATCAAGCCACCTTCCCCCACCCCTTCATACCCTTGCCCATCCGCATCGCCTTCACCTGGTACGTCCTCATAGGCTCCCTCGCCACCTTCGCCCTCGGCAGCCTCTTCAGCCTCATCCCCCGCCCCAAACCACCCACCCTCACCACAGCCGCCATCTTGCTCATCTTCACCATCGCCTCCTCAGCCCAACCTACCCACGCCGTCATTCTGCGCGCAGCGGAGAATCTCAGTAGTTCGCTCGTAGCGGCACAAGCCCCGCCCTCAATCCCCTACGACTTCACCTCCGCCTCCACCCTCATCCAAACCGCAATAGCCGACCACAAGCTCCCCGGAGCCGTCCTCTTCATAGGCCACAACGGCAAGATCGTCTTCCACCATGCCTACGGCAACCGCAAGCTAGCCGGAGAACCCGGACTGGACGGCAAACCCTCCCCCGCCGAGCCCATGACCGAAGACACCATCTTCGACATAGCCTCCCTCTCCAAGGTCCTCTCCACCACCACCGCCATCCTCCAACTTTATGAGGCAGGCAAGCTAGACCTCGACGCCCCCGTAGTCAAGTACCTCCCCACCTTCGCCCAAAACGGCAAGCAATCCATCACCATCCACCAACTCCTGACCCACTACTCCGGCCTCCCCGAGGACGTAAATCTCAAAGACTCCTGGGGCCTCGCCGCCCCCGACAAAGCCGAAGGCATCTCCCGCGCCATGGCATCCATCCCCTACGGCCCCCCTGGCGTCACCTTCAAGTACTCGGACATCAACTTCATCACCCTCGGAGCCATCGTAGAAAAACTCTCCGGCGAACCGCTCAATGAGTACGCTCGCCTCCACATCTTCACTCCGCTCGGTATGGTTTCGACTAACTACCACCCGTTCGATAAGGCCTGCGGCCCAGCTCAACGCAGCGGCGCCGCGATCGAATATTTGCCAAAGCTGCCGAAGGCATTCGAATGCGTCGGACCTGCATACTGGACACCCATCTATTCAATCCCCAGCACCGCCCCAACCGCCCACGACGATGAATCCAAACTCGACCCCACCGCCAACCCCGACTTCGACCACCTCCTCCGAGGCACAGTCCACGACCCCACCACCCGCCGCATGGGAGGAGTAGCCGGCCATGCCGGAGTCTTCTCCACCGCCTCAGACGCCGCCAAGTTCTGCCAGGCCCTCCTGGACAAGCTGGTAAACAACACAGGCCCTTTCCCCCTGAAACAATCCACCCTGAAACTAGCCACCTCCCCCCAGGCCCCCGCCACCGCAGTCGACACCGCCACCATCTTCCTCCCCAACGGCACCACCACCAAGGGAGTAGCCCAGCGAGGCCTCGGCTGGGACCTCAACACCGCCTTCTCCCGCCCAAGAGGCGAAATCTTCCCCATCACCACAAAGGAACACCCCGGCAGCTTCGGCCACACCGGCTTCACCGGTACCAGCCTCTGGCTGGACCCCACCAGCAACACCTACGTCATCCTCCTTGCCAACGCCATCCACCCCCGCGGCGGTGCCCCCATCTCCGCCCTCCGAGGCCAAGTAGCCACCGCCGCCGCCCGCGCCCTCGGCCTCACCCCACAGGGTGGGGTATCGAGCGAAGCTCGACCGCCCTCCTCCTCCCCATCACTAAAGCCAGTACTCTACGAGCCGGGTGCCCCACGTCCCGCTTCTGGGACGTGGGTTCCCACCACCGCCCCCAAAGTTCTCACCGGCATAGACGTCCTCGAAGCCTCCAACTTCCTCCCCCTCCGCAAACTAGCCACCCAGCACCAAAACCACCTCCGCATAGCCCTGCTCTCCAACCAAACCAGCCAGGACTCCTCCGGCCACCGAACCATAGACATCCTCCTCCACGCCGACCCCTCCATCGAACTAACCACCCTCTTCGCCCCCGAGCACGGCATAGCCGCAGCCCTCGACCAGGAAAATCTCGGCAAGCAAACCGACCCCACAACCAACCTCCCGGTCATCTCCCTCTACGGCCCCAAGCCCGCCGACAAGCGCCCCAAGTCGTCAGACTTGGAGAATTTGGACGCCGTAATCATCGACCTCCAGGACGCCGGGGTCCCTTTCTGGACCTACGAAACCATCGTCGGCTACTTCGTGGAAGCCACCGCCAACACCCACACCACCCTCATCATCCTCGACCGCCCCAACCCCGTAGGCGGCCTCGCCGTCCAAGGCGAAATCTCCGACCGCCAGACCAACGTCTACACCAACTACACCCCCATCCCCGTACGCCACGGCCTCACCATCGGCGAGCTAGCGCAATACTTCCGCAGCCTGCTCCCACACCTCCCCGGAGACCAATCTCAGACAGGTATCCACGCGACCGATCGTGGGAATCGGCAAACATCCATCGCGCAGCCCTCAAACACTCAAACCGGCATTCACGCCACCCACACCCCACCCAGGATCTTCAACGAAACCACCGGAGAACTCTCCCCGGCAAACCCACCCAACGAGCTACCCGCCTCCCCCACCGACAACCTCCTCGTCATCCCCATGCAAAACTGGACCCGCGCCCAGTTCTTCGACCAAACCGGCCTCACCTGGATTCCCCCCAGCCCCAATCTCCGCAGCCCCACCGCCGCCACCCTCTACCCCGGCATCGGCCTCACCGAGCAAACCAACATCTCGGTCGGTCGAGGCACCCCCACCCCCTTTGAAAATCTCGGAGCCCCCTGGCTCAACCCCAAAGAACTCATCGCCTACCTCGTCGCCCGCAAAATTCCCGGCATCCGCTTCACCCCCACCACCATGACCATCGCGGAGGACGCCAACAAGTACCCCTCCCACGGCCAGACCATCCCCGCCATCCACTTCGAGGTCACCGACCGCACCATCCTCGACACCCCAGAGCTAGGCCTCGAGCTCCTCTCCGCCCTCCACCACCTCTATCCCACCCAGTTCAACCTCGCCCGAGCAAAAACCCTCCTCGCCAGCGCCCAGACCCTGGCCGACCTCACCGCCGGTAAAGACCCTCGCGATATAACCGCCGCCTTCCAGCCCGCCCTCTCCCAATTCCGAACCGCCACCGCCCCGTACCTCCTCTACCAACCGTGAATATTCCATGACACACGCACCCCTCCCGGTGCATCTCTCTACAATGAAAAGACCAGCCTGAAGAGGTCAATCCTTTCCTTTTCAACCCCCAGGAGGCCCCATCCATGCCGCGTATCAACTTTCAACAGCAACTCGTAGCCTTGAAAGACAAGCTCCTCGCCATGGCCGCGCTTTCCCAGCAAGCCCTCGAGTTCTCCGTCGAAGCCTACTCCACACGCGACCTAGCCCTCTCCAACCACGTCAAGGAGATTGAAGCTGCCATCAACGCAGCCGAGACCTCCGTCGACGAGATGGCCTATGAGCTCCTCGCTAAAGAGCAGCCCATGGCCGTCGACCTCCGCTTCATCCTCTCGGTCATCAAGATCAACGGTGACCTCGAGCGCATCGGCGACCAGGCCACCAACATCGCCACCCGTGCCGCCGCCGCCCTCGACAAGCCCGCCATCCATCTCCCCATCGACATCGAAGAGATGGGCGCCAAGGTAGGGGTCATGATCCGCCGCGCCATCCAGGCCCTCCTTGAAGCCGACGACAAACTCGCGGAATCCGTCCTCGCCCTCGACGACGAGATCGACGAGATGAACCGCGCCATCCACGCCGACCTCATCCAGACCATGGAGCAGCATTCAGAGTCAGCCGAGCAGGCCCTCAACGCCATCATCATCAGCCGCAACCTGGAACGCGCCGCCGATCACGCCACCAACATCGCAGAGGACGTCATCTTCTGGGTTCGCGGCAACGACGTCCGCCACAAGTTCTCCCTCCTCCAACCCACACAGTAAGAGGCAGCCAAAAGGCTGCCTCTCCACCGCACCATCACTGCCCTAACACTACCCCACCACTGTTCCTACTGCTTCAAGCCCCTCTGCTTCAGCATCGGCTCGATCTTCGGCTCCCCGCCAAGCCAGGTGTCGTACATCTTCGCCAGGTCCTCCGTGTTCCCACGCGAGAGCACCATCTTTCGGAACCGGTCGCCGTTCGCCCGAGTCAGCCCACCGTTCTCCTCGAACCAGTGATACGCCGCATCGTCCAGCATCTCGCTCCAAAGATAGGCGTAGTACCCGGCGGCATACCCACCCGCAAACACATGGCTGAAGTAAGTCGAGCGATACCGTGGCGGCACCGCCTCCAGAGCCAGGCTCTTCTTTTCGAGCGCCGCCTTCTCAAACGCATCCGCCTCCTGCGCCGGCATCCCCGCGCCCAGCGTATGCCACTGCATATCGAGCTCCGCCGCAGCCAGCAGCTCCGTCAGCGCATACCCCTGGTTGAAGGTCGCCGCCCGCTTCAACTTCGCCGCCAGCTCCTCCGGCATCGGAGCGCCGGTCTTATAGTCCTTCGCATAGTGCTGAAACACATCCGGATAAGTCGACCAGTGTTCATTGAACTGCGATGGAAACTCCACAAAATCCCGTGGCACTGAAGTCCCTGAAAGCGAAGGATACTGCGCCGCCGCAAACATCCCATGCAGCGCATGTCCAAACTCATGGAACATCGTCGTCACATCGTCGAACGTGATCAGCGCCGGCTGCCCATCGGCAGGCTTCGTAAAGTTAGCCACGTTATAGACCACCGGCATCTCACCCAGCAGCCTGGATTGCCGCACGAAGCTCCCCATCCACGCCCCGCCCCGCTTGTTATCCCGCTTCCAGTAGTCGCAATAGAAGATAGCCAGGTGCGAGTGATCTGCATTGAATACCTCGAACACCCTCACATCCGGCGCATACACCGGCAGGTCATGCCGCTCCTGGAACGTGACCCCATACAGCTTGTTCGCCGCATAGAACACCCCATTCTGCAGCACATTATCGATCTCGAAGTAAGGCCGCACAGCCTCCGGATCAATGTCATACCGAGCCTTCCTCACCTGCTCCGAGTAAAACTCCCAATCCCAAGGCTGAACCGTAAATCCGCCCTTCTGCGTGTCGATCAACTCCTGAATATCCCTCTGCTCCGCCTTCGCCTCAGCCACCGCCGCCGGCACCAGGGCATCCATAAAGTGGATCGCAGCCTCCGGCGTCTTCGCCATCTGGTTCTCGAGCTTCCACGCCGCATACGTTGGATACCCCAGCAGCTTCGCTTTCTGCGCCCGAATCTGCGCCAGCTCAGACACGATCATCCGCGTATCGTTATCGCCGCCCTTCTCCGCCCGAGTCCACGAGTCATGAAACACAGCCTCCCGAGTAGCCCTCACATTCAACCCTGAGAGCACCGGCTGCTGCGTCGTATTCTGCAACGGCAGCACATACCCCTCAACTCCCCGAGCCTTCGCCGCCGCAGCAGCAGCAGCAATCTGCGCCTCCGGCAGCCCCGCCAGCGCAGCCTTATCGGTTGTCGTATAAGCCCCCGCCTTGGTCGCCGCCAGCAGCCTGCGCCCAAACGTATTCGAGAGCTTCGACTCCTCCTCGTTCATCGCCTTTAGCTTCGCCTTGTCCGCATCGTTCAGCTTCGCGCCGCTATGCACAAAGCCGTCATACGTATGCTCCAGCAGCCGCAGCGACTCAGCATCCAGTCCCAGCCCAGCCCGCTTCTCATAAACCGCCTCCACCCGCTTGAACAGCTTCGCATCCAGGTAAATCGCATCCTCGTGCGCCGACATCTTCGGCGCCATCTTCGCCTGCAACTGCTCCAGCGTCGGATTCGTATAAGCCCCCGTCACCCCGCCCAGCGCAGCCTGCACCCGATCCAGCAGCAACCCCGTCTTCTCCAGCGCCACCACCGTATTCTCAAACGTCGCCGGCACGGCGTTATCCGCAATCGCCCGAACCTCCTTCGTCTGCGCCTCCATCCCCGCCATCAGCGCCGGCTCGTAGTCCGCATCCTTAATCCGGTCGAACGGCGGTGCCTCAAACGGCAGCGAGCTCTTCTCATAAAAAGGATTCGCCGGCCCAAACACAGCCGTCTGCCCCTGCGCCATCCCCACTGCCATCGCACCCGCCGCCAGAACTACACTCATCCGCATGACTCCCAATCTGAAACCCTCCAGAGGTCTAAATTGTATCCTTGTGCAAAGCATGAATCCCCAAGGGAGACCCAGAGGAGCATGGTAGAAGCAATCACCCCCTCAGAACGCCAGCTAGTCCTTGACCAACTCTCCACCAGCGAGCAGCGCCTCCTCGAACTCGCAACTAACCTCAACCCTTCTCAGTGGCACTTCCAGGAGTCCCCAGACCGCTGGTCCATCGCAGAAATCATCGAGCACTGCATCGTCTTCGAGCGCTTCATCACCGGCGTAATCACCAACGCTCTCGCCACCCCAGCCACCACCGAAAAGAAACCCGAAGCCCCCACCAAGGAACCCTGGGTACAAGGCCTCGCCCAATCCCGCCACACCAGATTCAAATCCCGCGAAGTGAACCTCCCCACCGGCCGCTGGCCCAACCCCATAGACCTCATCGCTGAACTCCGCCAAACCCGCGCCCAAACCCTCCACTTCGCCTCCGAAACCCAATCCCCTCTCCGCGACCACTTCTTCCCCCACATAGCCTTCGGAGACCTGGACTGCTACCAATGGCTGGTCGTCACAGCCCAACACACAGCCCGCCACGCCCACCAAATCGAAGAGATCAAATCCAACCCCGCCTACCCACCCTCATAACGCGCGATCGAAAGTACGACTTTGCAAAGAATCAGCTAATCTGTTCGCATGGCAAGCCCGAAGAAAGTCGCGAAGAGAAAGGGCAGCACTCCTAAAGCAACCTCTAGAAAAGCCTCCAGTCCTGAAGTCATAGGGAAAGGGCATCTTTCGGCGGCTGAATTCCGGAAGCGCGAAGACGCTCGCCGCGAGCAACTATCGACAAAAGGAAAACTCAAACGGGCAGAGGCAAAGGCTGCAGCTCATGAGGCTCGAAAAAACCCACCCGTGGTGGAACGGAGACCTTCTGGAATTTCTTTGATGATTAAGCTATTAGAGTATGGAGTCGTGAAACCGAAGGTAAGCTGCCCACACTGCAACACGGTGGGTAACGTTCGGATCAAAAGAACTAGCCAGAAGGCTGGCGTGAGTGGCGGCAAACTTGCCGGGGCGATCCTAACGGGTGGAATTTCCATTCTTGCGACCGGTTTAAGCCGTAAGGAAATAGTCAACTTGGCGCATTGTGATAATTGCACCGTAAGTTGGCAATTGTAAATTTGCTGGGTGGCGCACGACCATTTCTATGTTTTAAAGAGAGGCAGTCCATAGTGGGTAACTCGGAGATCTTTCAGAAAATCATGAATGAGCTACCGGTCGGTACGAAGCTTGATCCTAACTATCTCGTTACAGGTGTTAGGGAAACTCTGCACAAGTTCTGCGTCCGCGGCCTGATGGATTAATCTGATGGTTAGGGGTGGATGGCGATGAAGCAGCAGACGTTTGCGTCCCAGTCGATCTTTGAGAAGTATGGGCGGAAGTCTCGGCGGGAGCTGTTTTTGGATGAGATGGAAGTGGTTGTTCCGTGGCCCGAGTTACAGGCTCTGGTCGAACCGCACTACCCGAAGGCCGGCAACGGCCGTCGTCCTGTCGGGCTTGCGATCATGCTTCGGACGTACTTTATGCAACAGTGGTTCAACTTGTCCGACCCCGGCGTCGAAGAGGCGTTTTATGAGTCCTTCACGCTGCGGCGGTTCGCTGGTGTTGACCTGGGCGTGGCTCCGGCACCGGATGAAACGACAGTGCTGCGCTTCCGCCACCTGCTCGAAAAGCATGACCTTGGCGGTGCCATGCTCGACGCGGTGAACCTGCATCTGGCGGCCAGGGGCATCCGCATCGAGACCGGCACGATCGTGGATGCGACCATTATTCATGCGCCTTCTTCGACCAAGAACGAGAAGAAAGAGCGTGATCCGGCGATGCGTCAGACTCGTAAGGGCAAGCAGTGGTACTTCGGACTGAAGGCGCACATCGGCGTTGATGCAAAAGAAGGTCACGTGCACTCAGTGGCAACGTCGGCGGCCAACGTCTCCGACGTACACATGCTGCCGGATCTGCTACATGGGGAGGAGCGAAAGGTGTGGGGCGACGGCGGCTATCAAGGCCAGACCAAGGCCATCCGGCAGGCCGCGCCCAAGGCCCAGGACATGACCTGCAAGCGAACCAGGTTCAAGAACTATGTCGATGAAGCGGCAAAGAAGAAGAATACGACGAAATCAAAAGTAAGAGCGAAAGTAGAACACGTCTTCCGTATCCTGAAGCGCGTCTTCGGCTTCGACAAGGTACGCTACAGAGGCATCGCCAAGAACCATCACCGGCTATGCGCCAACTTCGCCCTCATCAACCTCTACCTCCACCGCAAGCACCTGGCGGGAACCGCCGCCTAGCGCCGGGAGACGGGCTATGAGTCTTCGACTCCGCACAAACCCCAGCCAGAACAAGCAAAGCACGGCCCAACCGCAGAAAAACTTGGCCGCCGACTCAAGTCACACACCGACATCGTCAAATCGGCCGCCTGCGCAGAGGCTCCTTAGGCCATCTCGCGGAGAATCCGCGCTTTTCTATTCGATTCCAAACAGGACGACTGGTAAACGCAGCCAGAAATCCATTGTCCAATCGGAATTGGATATGGCATACCAGCGTTTAGTCGATGAAGGGGAATTTACCTTGCATTGGTTCAAAGAAAATATGCCGATTACCGCCAGCCAAAGTTCCTCTTGTAGCTTCAAAGTGGTGGGAGAAGCGTTCGCATTTCTTCGCTTGGCCGAGCGAATTCCTTTTGGACGCGGCCATAAGTATGTGAGCGTTTGAGCACGACGGAATTCATGCTCTCTGAATCGTGGGCTGTGCATCCAGATGGACTTCCCGCAGATATGGAACAATCAGCGCGTGGATACCGTCAGTAGCTAAAGGGAGTTCGCCGCAGAGCTGACCTGCCCCAATGCCAAAAACGACTCGTAACCAACACAAGCTATCCTGTGACTGAAAGTTTTCGCACCGCATGACCGCATCAGAGGAGAACGAATGAAGCACTTGGCACTCGCAGGCCTTTTTCTAACCATGGTCTCAACCAGCGCATCCGCACAGGTCAACGCAGGCGACCAGAAATCCGACTCGGTCCTGCCCTTCACCGTCACGCAGGTCACCACCTTGAGCCTCCCCTGGAAGATCGCCTTCCTCCCGGACGGCCGCATGCTCATCACCGAGAAGACCGGCGGCATGCAACTCGTCACCCAGCAGGGTGAAAAGACCCCCGTCTCCAACGTTCCCGCCGCACTCTGGCGAGGCCAGGGTGGCATGCTCGGCGTCTATCTCTCGCCCCACTACGCCAAGGACCACTTCGTCTACCTCACCTACTCCGAGCCCGGCGACGGCGGCTCCAGCCTCGCGCTCGCACGTGCCATCCTCAAGCTCGACAAGGGCACCGCCAGCCTCGAAGACCTCAAGGTCATCTGGCGCGACGGCGAACGCGGCCAGGGCGGACAGTTCGGCGCAGAGGTCGCCTTCTCACCAGACGGCAAGCTCCTCTACCTCTCCTCCGGCGATCGTCAGCGCATGACGCCCGCGCAGGACCCCAACCAGCCCCTCGGCAAGATCCTCCGCCTCACCCTCGACGGCAAGCCTGCCCCCGGCAACCCGATGGCCGGCAAGATTGGCACCCCCACCGTCCCCGTCATCGACCCGCCTGAAGACACGGAAGCCGCCAAGACCGCGCCCGTCGTCAAAACTTACACCTTCCCCGGCCCCAACCTCACGCCCTCTGAAACCTGGGTCACCGGCCTCCGCACCCCCTACGGCCTGGCCTTTGCACCCGATGGCCGCCTTTGGGAACTCGAGCACGGCCCCCGCGGCGGTGATGAACTCAACCTCATCGAACCCGGCAAGAACTACGGCTGGCCCCTCTTCTCCTACGGCAAAAACTACAACGGCGTCCCCATCCCCAAAACAGATCCGAAGCCCAATCTCACCGAGCCAGTCATCTATTGGGACCCCGTCATCGCACCCGGCAACCTCGCCTTCTACAAGGGCTCCATGTTCTCGCAGTGGAACGGGTCTGCCCTCGTCAGCGGCCTCGGCCCCAAGATCCTCATGCGCCTCACCTTCGATAGCAAAGGCGGTGCCAAGGTCGCCGAGCGTTGGAACTTCAACCACCGCCTTCGTGATGTAGAAGTCGCTCCTGACGGTGCAATCTGGGTCATCGAAGACGCCAAACCCGGTGCCCTCTGGCGTCTAACGCCCAAAACAGCCACCAACTAAAAGAGCATGGAAACAATGAGCAGAAAACTCACACTCATCCTCGGGGCAGCAGCCTGCACACTCCTGTGCGGGCTCTGCATCTCCTCTCAAGCCCTGGCCCAGAAGCTGCAACTGCCCGACGACACAGGGAAGCCAGAGTTCGTCCACAACTGCACCGCCTGCCACCTCGCCTCACTGGTCGTCGCAGTCAAAAAGACTCCGGACGACTGGCGCAAAAATGTCGACGACATGGCCGCCCGCGGCACCGACGGCACAAAAGAAGACCTCGACAAAGTAGTCGTCTACCTGGACAAGTACTATTCGCTCCAAACGCCCGCACCCTCCGAGGCACCTCACCCCGCCCCCCAGTCCACCTTGCACGCCCCCACAACCCTTAGCCCCACCGATCGAGAGCGCTTGAAGCAAATCCTCGCCGAACCCGGCACCGCACAAGTCACCGCCTCGAACAGCAAGCCCCACACACCTTGACTCCCTACCCCGCCCCATCTAACCTTGAAGCAATGGTTCTCCCAAAAAAACAGCGCCTCGCCAACTGTCCTGCCTGTTGTTGCGACCGCGCGCGCTGTCTCTTTGCCTGATCGAATCCCCACCAAAAACGATCCGCAAAGCCCACAGCCGCCCACGAACCCCGTGGGCCTCTTCATTTCCAAGCCATAGCCTCTAAGCCACAAGCTCCCAAGGAACCCAAACCAAATGCCTGACGAAGTCCTCACCGCTCCCGCCGCAGAAGCCAAGCCCAAAGAAGTCAAAGAGACCAAGGCCCAGAAGTCCGAGCGCCTCAAGCTCGCCAAAAACCCCTGGGACGCATGGGATGAGGTCCGCGAGTACGCCAAAGGCGGCCGTGACTCCGTCGCGCCAGAATGGTCCAATCTCTACTTCAAGTGGTGGGGCGTCTACACCCAGGGCGACGGCCTAGGCGTCACCGGCGGAGCCAACGGCGAAGGCAAAGCCTCCGAGTTCTTCATGATGCGCATCGGCCTCCCCAACGGCATCCTCACCAGCCTTCAGCTCCGTGTCATCGGCAACCTCACAAAAAAATACGCCCGCAACCTCTCCGACATCACCACCCGCCAGAACATCCAGCTTCACTGGCTCACCATCGGAGCCCTCGTAGAAGTCGTTGACGCCCTCACCGAGATCGGCCTCTCCCCCAAGGGCGCATGCGGCGACGTCGTCCGCAACGTCACCGGCTGCCCCCTCGCCGGCATCGACGGCCACCAGCTCCTCGACGCCAGCCCCCTCGCCCTCGAGCTCGCCCACAAGCTCACCGCCAACCCCGAGTTCTACAACCTCCCCCGCAAGTTCAAGATCTCCGCCACCGGCTGCCCCCTCTGGTGCTCCTACCCGGAGATCAACGACGTAGCCTTCACCGCCATCACCCGCGAGATCAACGGTGCAACAGAAATCGGCTACACCCTCCGCGTAGGCGGCGGCCTCTCCACGGAGCCCCACATCGCCGTCCGCATCCCCGCCTTCATCCCCCAGGACAAGGCCTACGACGTCTGCGTAGCCGTGGTCCGCATCTTCAAGGAGCAATCCGAGCTCCGCGAAAACCGCACCCGCGCCCGCATCAAGTACCTCTTCATGCGCCACGGCTGGACCGCCGAATCCATGCTGGAAGCCATCGAGCAGCAACTCGGCTACAAGCTGGACCCCAGCCCCCTCACCGCAGACCCGGTCCCTGACGATGTCTACCGCGACCACATCGGCATCACCCCGCAGAAGCAATCCGGCCTCTCAGCAGTCGGCGCGAGCGTCATGGGCGGCCGCCTCTCCGGTGACCAGCTCATCCAGCTCGCCGACCTCGCAGAAAAATACGGCGACGGCAGCCTCCGCGCCACGATCATGCAGAACATCCTCCTCGTCAACATCAAGAACGAGAACGTCCGCGCCCTCATCGCAGACCTCGCCGCCCTCGACCTACGCGTTGAAGTCTCCCCCTTCTGGCGCGGCGCAGTCGCCTGCACCGGCACCGAGTTCTGCAAGCTCGCCATCTCAGAAACCAAAGCCTTCAGCAAGTGGCTCACAGAAGAGATGGAAGGCCGCCTCCCCGGCTTCGACCAGCAGATCAAGCTCCACGTCACCGGCTGCACCAACTCCTGCGGCCAAAGCTGGATCGCCGACATCGGCCTCGAAGGTAAGAAAATCAAGAAGGACGGCAAACTCGTAGACGCCTTCTACTTCTGCGTAGGCGGAGCCGTAGGCAAGTATGCCCGCGCCGCCCGCCAGATCGGCTACCGAGCCGCCGCCGAAGACACCCCGGAGGCCGTCGAGCGTCTCCTCCGCGGCTACCTCGCCCTCCGCACCCCCGGTGAAGACCTGAGAGCCTACTTCGCCCGCACCAGCGACGAAGACCTCCGCACCCACCTGGCCGGAGCCGTAGTCACCCCAGTCGAACGCGACGCCCCACCCGCCGGTGGCCGCCACGCCGCCGACGCCTAGCCCACACAAACACATCGCCAGATGAACGCTTCATGAGATACGGCGAAGCCCTCACCCACCCCGGGAGCGAGGACTTCGCCGTAACCTCTTTGCATTCATAAACCCCTCCTATGGCACCCCAATTGCATCTCCCTCACTGACACGGCTCACACCGCGCATCAGGGAGCATCGATGGCACAACCCGCACTCGCAACCACCACTGACCTCTCGCTCGACCCATCCTCCCCCGCCGCCCGCGCCACCCTCCGCGCCCAGGCCCACGCCATGCTGGATGACATGCTCGATTACTCCGAGAACATCCGCGAGCGCCAGGTCTGGCAGGTCATCCTACCAGAGATCCGCGCCAACTTCCAATCCCCCATCCCCACCCAGCCCTCCGCCCTAGCCGAAGTCCACCAGCAGTTCATGACCTCCATCCTGCCTTTTACCGCAGCCAACACACACCCCGGCTTCATGGGCTGGGCCCAGGGCGGCGGCTCCCAGGTCGGCATGCTCGCCGGCATGCTCACCGCAGGCCTCAACGCCAACGTAGGCGGCCGTGACCAGATCCCCCTCGAAGTCGAGCGCCAGGTCACCGCATGGATGCGCGACCTCTTCCACTTCCCCGCCGAAGCCTCCGGCATCTTCCTCACCGGCACCTCCATAGCTAACCTTCTCGCCGTCGTCATAGCCCGCGACGCCCGCCTCGGCCCCGGCATCCGCCAAACCGGCCTCACCTCCCCCACTCTCATCTCCTACACCTCCTCCGCCGCCCACAACAGCATCGCCAAAGCCCTCGACCTCGCCGGCCTAGGCACCGGCACCCTCCGCCTCATCCCCACAGACCCCGCCGGTCGCATGGACCTCGCTGTCCTCGACCAAGCCATCCAGCAAGACCGCGCCGCCGGCCTCACCCCCTTCTTCATAGCGGCCACTGCCGGCACCGTAGACATCGGTGCAATCGACGATCTCGAATCCATCGCAGACCTCTGCGCTCAGCACAATCTCTGGTTCCACGTAGACGGAGCCCTCGGCGCACTCGCCATGCTCGCCCCCGGCCTGGCCCCACGCCTCAAAGGCATAGAACGCGCCGACACTCTCGCCTTTGACTTCCACAAATGGGCGCAAGTACCTTACGACGCAGGCTTTCTCCTGGTCCGCGATGCCCAACTCCATCAACAAGCCTTCGCCTCGCCCGCCTGTTACCTCGCCCGCGAAAATCGCGGGCTCGCCGCCAACTCCCCGTGGCCCTGTGACCTCGGCCCAGAGCTCTCCCGCAGCTTCCGAGCCCTCAAGGTCTGGATGACCTTGAAGGTCCAGGGCACCGATGCCATCGGAGCCGTCATCCAGAACACCTGCAACCTCGCCCAGTCACTCGCCACCCGCATCCGCAACACGCCGGAGCTTGAACTCCTGGCCCCCGTTCAACTCAACATCGTCTGCTTCCGCTACCGCTTCACCGATCAATCGGAAACCGACGTAAGCCACCTCAACCGCGAACTCGTGATCCGTCTTCAGGAGTCAGGCATCGTCGTCCCATCCGCCACCACTCTCGCAAGCCGCGTAGCCATCCGCGCCGCCATCGTCAACCACCGCACCACCCAATCCGAGATCGACGATCTCGTGGAGGCCACCCTGTCCCTCGGCCGAGAGCTCCAGCCCACCCCGCATCCTGTGTCTTGGCCACCCACACTCCAGCTTGAGGCCGAGCTCCTCCAACTGAGCCATCAACTGCCCGCCACCCTCGATCCAGCCGACGAAATCGCCCTCCGCGTCCAGCGCGCCATCCTCCTCGCCCAACTCGGTCGTCCCCTTGAAGCCCGCAGCGATCATCTCCGCGTCCTCGAACTTGATCCCACCCACCACGCCAACCTCCTCGAACTTGGCCGCCTCCTCGCAGGCACAGGCCAGACCAAAGCCGCCCAGGTCGTCTACACCGAAGCCGTCAAGCACTACCCCCACGACGCCGTCGCCCACGTCAACCTCGGCAGCACACTTCTCACAAACGACGATCCCAGCAAGGCAAGCCACCACTACGAGCTTGCCCTGCAACTAAGCCCCGGCCTTCCAGAAGCCCACGGCGGTCTCTATTATGCCCTCACCCGCCTCGGCGACCCCGACGCCGCCGCCCTACACCGCCAGAAAGCCTTCGGCCGCAAGAACATCTTCCAGACACCGTTCCGTGGCACCGCCCATCCCATCCCAGTCATCCTCCTGGTCTCATCCACCGGCGGCAACACCCCCGTTGAAAAGCTCTTGGACGACACCATCTTCCAGACCTGGGTCATAGTAGCCGACTTCTACGACCCCCAAACCCCACTCCCGCCCCACCAACTCATCTTCAACGGCATCGGAGACGTAGAAGTAGCCTCGGAAGCCCTCATCGCCGCGCGCACCCTCCTCGCCCAAATCTCCCGGCCCATCCTCAACCTACCATCCGCAGTCCTGGCCACCAGCCGCCCTGAAAACGCCGCCCGCCTGGCCGCTCTCCCCAGTGTCCGCACCGCCCGAACCCGCTCTTATCCCCTCACCTTCCTCGCCGGTGACCACGCCCTCCCAACCCTAGCAACCGACGGCTTCACCTTCCCCCTGCTCCTCCGTCTCCCCGGCTTCCACATGGGTCAGCACTTCACCCAGGTCGACGAGCCCTCGGCCCTGGCCGCCCACATAGCCGCCCTCCCCACCTTCGGACACGCCGATGCAGAAGTCCTCGCCATCGAATACCTCGACGCCCGCGGCAGCGACGGCTGCGCCCGCAAATACCGCGTCATGTTCATCGCAGGCGAGCTCTACCCCCTGCACCTCGCCATCTCACCCAACTGGAAGATCCATTACTTCAGCGCAGACATGGCAGACCGCCCAGACCACCGCGCAGAAGAAGCCGCCTTCCTCTCCGATATGTCCACCGTCCTCGGCCCCCGCGCCATGTCAGCCCTCGCCTCCATCCAGAAAACCCTCGGCCTCGACTATGCCGGAATTGACTTCGGCCTAAACCTCGCGGGCGACCTCCTCCTCTTCGAAGCCAACGCCACCATGGTCGTAGAGCAGCCCTCGCCCGACCCGCGCTGGGACTACCGCCGTACCGCCGTAGACCGCATCCATGCAGCCGTCCGCCACATGCTCCTGAACTCCGCTACCTAACTCCCAGTCCCACGCAACATCCCCACCACCAGCCCCTCAATCTTCCCAACGATCTCCTCCGCCTCACACCGCCCAGCCGTGTGCAGCCACTCCTTGCAAGCCCCATAGATCGCCCAGCTCACCGCCGAGGCCACCATCGCATCCGACATCGCCATTGCTGGCTCCCCCTCCACCCGCACATGCCGCTTCATCCCATCCAGCAGCATCTTCCGCACCACCGCGATCACCGCCGTCTCCATATGCCCTTCAAGCTGCCGCCCGCCCCCACAAGCAGCCCCCGGCACACTCGTAATGTAGTCGCAAACCCCCAGCACGATCGCCCGCAGCGCCCCATCGCACCCGCTGAATCTCACCCCGCGCCGCTCCAGCAACTCCCCAAACCGGCTCCCTACCATGCACTCCAGCAGCGCAAACTTGTCCGAATAATGGTCATAAAAAGTGGCCCGGTTCAGCTCCGCCGCCTCCGCAATATCCTGCACGGAGATCTTGTCGAACTCCTTTTTCTCCAGCAAACTCCATAGCCCGTCATGCAGCATCAGCCGCGTCCGCCGCACCCGCGGATCTAGAGTTCCAACCTGCGTAATCGTCCCAGCCATACCACCAGCGTACCGGAATTCGACATAAAACAACATCTGTCGTTATATTGAATCGACAACTGTCGTTTAGTAGTCAAACGTCGTAAAGGAGCCCAACATGCCAACCCTCTTGCACCTCGACTCCAGCCCCGCAGGCGATGCCTCCATCTCCCGACATCTCACCGCCCAGTTCGTCGCAAAGTGGCAAGCCGCCAACCCCACCGGCACCGTCATCACCCGCGACATCACCACGATGCAGATCCCGCCCGTCAGCCAGGCATGGATCGCCGCACGCATGACCCCGGCCGATGCCCGCACTACCGAGCAGAAAGAACTCCTCACCCTCTCGGACTCTCTCATCGCAGACCTTAAGTCCGCGGACGAGTACGTCTTCGGCGTCCCCATGTATAACTTCGGCATCCCCGCCATCCTCAAGCTCTGGATCGACCAGATCGCCCGCCCCGGCGAGACATTCTCCTACGTCAACGGCACCCCAGCAGGCCTCCTCACCGACAAAAAAGCCACCTTCGTCATAGCCTCCGGCGGCGACTATAGCCCCGAAACCGCAATGGCCTCTTACAACTACACCGCCCCCTATCTCAAGGCCGTCTTCGGCTTCCTCGGCGTCACAGACACGCTCCTCATCAACGCCGGCGGAGCCATGGCAGTGGCCTTCGGAAAAATCGACCTCCCCACCTTCATGCAGCCACACATCGAATCCATCCACCAGCGCATCCAGTAACCCAATCCCATTACAAGGAGCGCTCATGAAAGTAGCCTCACTCGTCGCACGCTATCTTCTCGGCATCATCTTCCTCGTATTCGGGGCCAATGGCTTCCTGCACTTCATTCCCATGCAACCCATGCCGCCGGTCGCCACCCAGTTCGTCACCGCCCTGGCCATCTCTCATTACATGGTCCTGGTCTTCCTCCTCCAACTAGTCGGCGGCATCTTGCTGCTCGCCAATCGATTCGTTCCTCTCGCCCTGACACTGCTCGCGCCCATTATCGTGAACATCGTCCTGACGCACCTTCTCATGGCCCCTGCCGGGCTACCCATTGCAATCCTCGTCGTCATCCTCTGGGTGCTCGTCGCCGCGCGCGTCTGGTCGGCCTTTACCCCGCTGTTGCAGCAAAGGGTAGAGAGCTAGCTCGCTACGGGAAGGTCCTTCAACTCCGGACCTTCCCACTGCGGCACATCAATAGATCCCCGGCACCAGCCTCTTGCTTCTCCGGCAGTACTCCTCATACTCGGTGCCAAAAGCCCCATGCAAAGCGTCCTCCTCCACCTTGATCCGGTAGAGCAAAGCCACCACGGGTGGCACCGTCAAGATCAACACCGACACCCAGTTCCCCGTCTTCAACCCCATGGATAGAAAGATCAGCAGCATCCCCGTATAACTTGGGTGCCGCACCAACCGGAACAGACCACCTGTCTCCAGCTTCTGGGTCTCGGTGATCGCCACATTCGCACTGAACGATCGCCCCAGTCTCCAGATCGCCGTCCCGCGTATCGCCAGTCCCACCACGATCAACGCCACACTCGTCCAACCCGCCCACTGCGCGGCGTTTGGAAGGTTCGCCCCGTGCGTGGCACCGTAGCTCATCCCCACAAAGCTGGACGTCATGATCACAGCCCACAGAATCCGCAGCGACCCACGATCCCGGTTCTCACCGCCACTCGACTTGATCCGTGTAAACAGCAGGATCGAAACCTCACCACACACCCACAACCCATACAAAACCCACCAGATCCGCCCTGCCGTCATCGGTCGCCCCCAGGCCACTCATTCCAGCCTGCAGCGATCCTAACCCGACACCGCAATCGAATCAGCCCAAATCAACATGGGGACGAACCCGTCTCACAATCCACTCCCCGCAACCTCTGCCGTCGGAAAGAAAATCCCATCATCCACCCGCACATTCGGCTTAGCCACATAGCGGTGATCGCAGAGCCCAAGCCCCGTCACCAGTCCCAGTTCGATCGGCAGCAAGTAGTCCAGCGGCAGCAGGTACGGATACGTCTTCAGGTAGCTCTCCGTCACCCCATGGAGATGTCGGCTCCGAGGAATACTTCCCGCCACCTGCGGCAACAGCGTAGCCTCCCACCCAAGCTCCGGATGCCTCTTCGCATACCCATGCAGCCGAGCCTCCAACTGCTTCGGCGTCGTCATCCCCGCATCCAGCAGGTAGTTCCGGTGAACCGCTCCAGGAAACGCCACATTCAGCAACTTACTCGCAAAGTCTCCGCAGTTGGAATAGAACATGTTGAAGTGACTGACGTTGCGCCCATCGTTCAACCACCGCATCATCCGCTGCTCCTGTGCCCCCGTCGTCCGCACCCGCACCAGCACGATCCGCCGCCGGTACGACTCCCCCAGCAGTGAAGTCCAGGTCCCGTCACCCGGATCGACCGCAAAGCTCCCGCCATGCGCCACCCGGTACTCCCGCCTCAACCGCTCCGCATTCTCCGCCGTCACATTCGCCGGGATCGCCGACTCCCGATCCACCGCAAAGAAGTAAGCATCCGGCGGCATCGCCAGCCAGTCGAACCGCCCCTTCACTCCTTGATAACGGCTCAGCACCGCCCCCGGCTCCCCCGCTCCGCAACTCCGCATCTTTATATGATCGTCAGAGCAAAGCCGGTCGAGCCAGATCGCCGAATGCCCCGCGGACGTCATGCGCCCTGCAAAGTTAATCGGATCTTCCATCACCAGCACCACGTCAGCCCGCGCCGCCCGTCCCCACAGCAATCCCACCCCGAAAGCAAAACACCATCGCGTCACAACATTCATGCCACCATTGGACGGCAGAACCCCGCTACGCGTCGCCAGCCCATCAGTTCGCGAACCCCTGGTACGGCAAAAACAATTCGAAGACCGTCCCGCTTGCCCCCGCCCGCTGGCTACTCCGCACCAGCAAACGCCCCTTATGCCGCTGCACGATCTCTGCGCTCACCCACAGTCCCAACCCGGTCCCGCCGATGCCCTTCGTCGTATAAAAGGCCGTGTAAAGCTTCTTCAGTGTCTCCGGGCTCATACCGGTGCCCGTATCGGCAACCGTCAGCAACACTCCCCGCGTATTCGATCGCCACTCCGTAGCCTCGCGCGTCCGCACCATCAGCCGCCCCGCAGTCCCCGCCATCGAATCCATCGCATTCCGCACCAGATTGCTCAGTACCTGCCGTATCTCACTCTCCAGGCACACAATCGATTCCGTCATGCGCTCCCGCTTCTTCACCGTCAGCCCCGCATTC
Source organism: Granulicella tundricola MP5ACTX9 (assembly GCF_000178975.2). Classification (NCBI taxonomy): domain Bacteria; kingdom Pseudomonadati; phylum Acidobacteriota; class Terriglobia; order Terriglobales; family Acidobacteriaceae; genus Granulicella; species Granulicella tundricola. Next base: position 2,451,671 of record NC_015064.1, read on the forward strand.
TCAATGCGCCCCTGATACAGATCCAGAACCGACTCCATCAGATCCACCAAGCGCACCGCCTGCGGTTTCGTGGACTGCTTATAGAACCGCAGCGACTGAGAAGTAATCTGTGCAACCCGCTGCAACTCCTTATCCGCCTGTGCCAGATACTCGCCTTTCGCCTCGTCGTCGCTGCCATGCCCCGCCAGGTAAAGCAGGTTCATCACAGACTCCAGCGGATTATTGATCTCATGCGCAATCGAGGCCGCCAACCGCCCCACCGCTGCCAGCTTCTCGCTCTCCCGCAGCGCCGCCTCAAACTCCACCCGAGACGTCACATCGTTCTGTATCCCCACAAAGTGCGTCAGCTCCCCATCCCGATTCCTGATCGGCGAGAGCGACAACTCGTTCCAGAACACCGTCCCGTCCTTCCGGTAGTTCCGCAGAATTGCCACCACCTCCCGCCCCGCCGCCAGAGCCTCCCGAATCAGCGTCAACCCCGGCTGCTCCGTCTCCCCCTTTTGCAGGAACCGGCAGTTCTTCCCCTGCACCTCCTCCAGGCTGTATCCCGTCATCACCTCGAACGCAGGATTCACGTACACCAGCGGCAGATCCGGCTCCTTCGCATTTGCCACCGAGATCCCACTCGTCACCGACCGGAAGATCCGCCGATTCAGTTGCAACTCCTCCAGCGCCGACTGATATCGCCGCGCAAACGCCCGATGCGCATAAAGAATCAGCCCCATCTGCGCAACGATCGCCGCTGGCTCCTGCGGCAGCGCCAGCACGCCCTCAAAGTGAACCTCCGGCTCCTCCGGCCCCACGGCAGTCTTACTCCGAACCGCGATCAACGCCGGGTTCACCCCCTCCGCCTGCTCATCCCCGGTCGTCATCACCGCCCGCAGCCGTAGCGCGATCGCCTCATCCGCAATAATCAGCTCAAACCCACTCAGCATCGAGCCTTCGAATGACCCTTCATCCAACTCCACCGGCTGCAGCTCCAAATGAATTGAAGCCGCCTCGATCAACCGCCGACTCATCGCATCCTGTACCAGGATCCCCACACCAGTCTTCAGCACTGCAACATCTCCACTCATCTCAGCAACTTCCACCGGCCCCGTCTGCATCCTGTCGACGATCTCCTTATCCAAATACTCCAACAAAAAGTCTGATGCACAACAACACGTCACGGTCGGCCCCCAACCCCGCAGAACCTCGTAAAATCAACTTATGGATCTCTTCCCCATCTTCCTCAAGCTCGCCGCCCGGCCCTGCATCGTCATCGGCGCCGGCAACCTCGCAGAATCGAAGATCGAGAGCCTCCGAGCAGCCCACGCCCGAGTCACCGTCATTGCCCCCAGCGCCCGCGAAAGCATCCAGAACATGGACGCCGCCGGTGAGATCACCTGGCTCCAGCGCGTGTACCGCCCAGGCGACCTCGCCGGAAACTTCCTCGTCGTCGCCGCCACCGACAACCCCGCCGTCAACCGCGCCGTCTTCGCCGAGGCCGAAGCCTCCGACATCCTCTGCAACGCCGTAGACGACCCACCCTTCTGCGACTTCTACTTCCCCTCCGTCGTCCGTCGCGGCGACCTCCAGATCGCCATCTCCACCGCCGGCGCAAGCCCCGCCCTCGCCCAGCGTCTCCGCAAAGAGATCAACGCCCAGCTCCCCCTCGACCTCGGCGACTGGCTCACCGACCTCGGCGACCTCCGCCGCGAAGTCGTCGCAGCCGAGCCCCTCAACGAGGACCGCAAGCTCCTCCTCCATCAACTCGCCCAGCGCGACGTCTGCGGCTACGACGCCTGCCCCTCCCGCGCCATGGCCCGACGCCATGCCCAAACCAATCCCGCACCCCTGATTACCGAAATCCCCGACGCCACCCAATCATGACAATCACCACCAATCCCCCCAGCGACCAACGGGAGCCCCAAACGAAGCCCAACACAAGTCCCGAAGTGACCGCCGCCCGCGCAGGGCAAAAGCCCGGCACGGTCTACCTCTGCGGAGCCGGCCCCGGCGACCCCGACCTCCTCACCCTCCGCGCCGCCCGCCTCCTCGCCACCTGTGAAGTCATCCTCCCCGACGATCTCGTCTCCGACGAAATCCTCGCCCTAGCCAACCCGCTCGCCGAGATCATCCCCGTAGGCAAACGCTGCGGCCAGCCCCGCATCACCCAGGCCGGCATCCACGAGCTCATGCTCCACCACGCCCGCCGCCCAAAGTCCGTCCTCCGCCTCAAATCCGGCGACCCCCTGGTCTTCGGCCGGGCCGGCGAAGAAATCGACGCCCTCGCCGCCGCCGGTATCCCCTTCGATATCGTCCCCGGCATCACCGCCGCCTTCGCCGTAGCCGCCTCCCTCAAAACCCCCCTCACCGACCGCGCCGCCGCCTCCAAGCTCATCCTCGCCACCGCCCACCACAGCGCCACCAAGACCGAACCCGTAGCCTGGCACGGAGCCTTCCCCCCCGAAGCCACCCTCGTCCTCTACATGCCCGGCCGCGACTTCACACGCCTCGCCGCCGAGCTCATCGCCGCCGGCATCCCCCCCGCAACCCCGGTCGCCGCCGTCTCCCGCGCCACCACCCCCCACCAGCACGTAGTCTCCACCACCCTGGCCGCCCTGCCCACCTCCCAACCAGGCCCAGCCCCGCTCCTAATCCTCATAGGCCAAGCCATCCGCACCTAGGCCTACCACACAGAAGTTAGAAGTCGTCATTCTGAGCGAAGCTCAGAACCTCCGTATTGGCATTGGCTTTTGCCGTCGCCGTTGTGTGTTTCGCGCCGTCATCCTGAGCGAAGCGAAGGCCCCCCGCATTTCGCATTCACCGTTGCTGTTACTTGTCTTACTTAAGGCTTGGCATCAATCACCTTCATCCCTGACTCATCATCCAGCCGCTTAGGCAAAGCCCTCTCATCCACCGTCACAAATACCTCAAGCGTAGGATTAACCTTAGCCTCCCAAAGGTGCCCACCCACAGTCGATCCATCCCGCCGCCCCAGCACCACATGTCCATGCACTACCGGCTTCCCCTGGAACGTAGCAATATCACCCGTCAGCGACAGCACCTCCACCTGCTCCTTCGTCACCGTCCCCCGGTAGACCTTCGCAGACAGATCGAGCCACCCCGTAGTAGCCCCGCTCACCGCCCCAATCCCGGTAAAATGAGCATCCCCGACATGGTTCTGAATCGCAAAGTCGGTCAACCCACTCAGCACCTCATCGCCCTTCTTGAAAATCACGGCATAAACCTTCTCGCCGCCATTCTCATGCACCAGCGTCACCTGCATCCCCGGAGCCCCACCCACAGGAATCGCCCGCGAAGGAGAGATCGTCACCTCATCGACTGAAGCCGCACTCACGACTCGCCAAGGCATACCAAGGTAGCCAAGAACGATCTGCGGCAGGGACATGAGGACAGTCCATCCCAGCCACATCACCAGAACCCCACCGCCCAACCACAACCAGCTCTTCCTCATACCCTTCCCTTAGCCTCTTTCGCAGCCGCTTTTGTTCCTGAATCAGTCTTACGCCTTTGCCTCATCCGTCTCGATCCCGCTTTTATCCGTCTTATCCTCGTTACGCCTTGCTCTACAGCCCAGTCACCCCACCTTCCCCTCAGCCTCTTTCGCCGCCTCATAAATCTGTTCAAAGCTCTCCACCGCATACAGCACCGGCTGCATCGCCCCCGTATCGAACTCCTGCCCCAGCACCGCATCCAGCTCGAACTCCCTTACCTCGCACCCACCCGCCAGCACCCTCGTACACTCCCCATGCGAGCTGATCAGCCCGCTCCCATAAACCTTGATCTCCCCCGCCTGCCGGATCAACCCGAACTCCACCGTAAACCAGAACAGCCGCCCAAGCCTCTCCAGCGCCTCCGGCCGGTCAATCAAATTCGCACAAACCTGCCCATAATGCTGAAGAAAATCCGCAAACACCGGATGCGCATGCATCGGCACATGCCCAAACACGTCATGGAAGATATCCGGCTCTGGCGTATAGTCCATCGCCTCCCGAGACCTCAGCCACGTCGTCGTAGGAAACCTCCGAGCCGCCAGCATCTCAAAGAAAGCGTCCCCCGGCAGAAACCCACTCACCGGCGTCGAAGCCCAACCCGTCCTCGGCCCCAGCCTCGCACTCACCGCCCCTAAATCCGGCAGAGCCGTCTCGCTCAACCCAATCTGCTCGAACCCATCCAGGTACTCAGCACAGGCATGATTCCGCAACTGAGGCATCCGGCGAGCCACCAGCTCCCCCCAAACCCCATGCTGCTCGGCCGTATACCCCGCCCAATCCTGCTCAATCAAAAAAGGCTGCGCCACCCGCAACCCACTCGTCTGTTCCAAAATCACTGCCATTAAAAAAGTCTACATCCACCCCGCTCCGCCACCTCCACAGCTCATAGTCAACCGTGGGAAGTGACAAAGTGCAGACAAAACGTACTCTCAGAACCACCGAAATCAGCTTTGATCGCTTTTATCAATCCTTATCAACTCAGGCCGTTCGCCAGGGAGTAGCACCCAGCCCTATTCCGCCCCAAGCTCCGCCCCCACCTTCTCCTTCCCAAACGAAGTCACCACCGTCAGCACCAGCGCCACCACCACCACCGTCCCCGCCAGCACCGTCCTCAGCCCACCTGGAAACCGCTTCGCCAGCGTAGCCTGCACGTTCCCGTTCTTCGACATCAACAGATTCCCCAACTGATACGCAAACCCCGGAAACACCGCTCTCACCGGTGCCGGCGAGAGCTCATTCAGATAAGCCGGCACCACACCCCACGCACCCTGCACCATGAACTGCATCAGGAAGCCGCCCACAGCCAGCATCACGACGGTATGAGAGAACGCCCACAGAGGAATCATAGGCAGCGCCAGCAACGAAGCAAACATGATCGTCTTCCGCCTCCCCAGCCTTTCAGAGATCGTCCCACAGCAGATCCCGCCAAACAGCGCCCCCAGGTTCGCCACCACCAGCACCTTCCCGGCCGCCGCGTCGAACAGCCCTTTATCCCGCTTCAAGAAGCTCGGATAGAGATCCTGCGTCCCATGGCTGAACGCCGTAAACGCCGCCATCATCAGCACCAGGAACAGGAACGAAGGCAGATACTCCTTCAGCTTGGAAGCCTCAAAGCTGTTCTTCAGCGTCCTGCCCGTCCGCTTCGCCTCCAGCCATACGGGCGACTCCTCCACATGGAACTGCAGATAAAACGCCAGCAGCGAGGGCAGCGCCCCAATCATGAACAGCACCCGCCACGGCGTAAAGTGACCCGTCCCATGCAGATGCGGCAGCAGCAGCCACTGCAGTAGACCCGCCAGCAGGTTCCCCACCACATACCCTTCCTGCAGCAGTCCTGAAAAGAACCCCCTACCCTTCGCCGGCAGCGTCTCAAACGCCAGCGCTGCCCCCACGCCCCACTCCCCACCCATCGCAACCCCAAACAGCGCCCGCAGCACCATGAAGCTGCCAATCCCCGGAGCAAACGCACTCCCCAGTTCAAACACCGAGAACGCGACGATATTCAACATCAACGTAGGCCGCCGCCCATACCGTTCCGCCATCGCCCCAAATAGCGCCGCCCCCACCGGCCGCATCACCAGCGTCCAGAACAGAGCATTCGCCATCGTCGCCAGGTCCACATGAAACTCGGTCGCAATCGAAGGCAGGCAAACCGTCAACAGAAAGAAGTCAAAAGCATCCAGCGTCCATCCCAGAAAACAAGCCGCAAACGTATTCTTCTGCGCCCGGTTCAGAGCCGTCCAATTAGCCGCAATCCCCATAGTCCCGCAATCCTAGCATCCAGAGCGCGTATCACCACATTGGCCTTTGCTATTGCTATGGCTGTGGCTATTGCTGTTGCTTCGGCTGTGGCTGTGGCTGTTGCCGTTGCTATTGCTGCTGCTGTTGCTATTGCTGTTGCTATTGCTGTTGCTATTGCTGTTGCTGTTGCTGTGGCTGTGGCTGTGGCTGTTGCTGTTGCCGTTGCCGTTGCTGTTGCTGTTGCTGTTGCTGTTGCTGTTCGGATTAGAGGTGGGCTTCAGCCCACCGTCAAAGCCGCCGTAAACTCGGGCTTTAGCCCCGGCCCGCCCAACCATAACCAGCTCAAAATGAACCACTTACAACTATTTTTCAAGAGAACGCCAGCAAAATCGCTTGTCAAGCCCCCTGCCCCCGCGAATTTCACGTAACCCCCTCATTACAAGTCTCTTACGGACCAAAAATAAATGGCGTATTCCCCCCATCTACCTTGGTAAAATAGAAGTAGAAGAAAAAGCGTGCACAAGGCAGGCTGCTTCCACCCAAATCATCATCCCCAGGCCGCAAATCGGAAGTCCAGACCTAACTCATTTATTTTGAAGACTTTGGGACCAAACAGGGGGGAGGGGGGGGTACTCACACTCACCCAAAAGAAATTCCAAACAAAAGAACCCCGGTAGGTGGTGCAACATCAAAATGCCAACCAACCGTTCTCAACCTGGCAATAGCACGCTACGATGGAACGGCACATCATCCGAGATTTTGAAAGGCACCAACATGAAGCTCCTCAACACCGCCACCCTCCTCGCCGCTGCCCTCACCCTCAGCACCGCCGCCCACGCTCAGGCCACCGCCTGGACCATCGACTCCGCCCACTCCGGCGTCAACTTCGAGATCCGCCACCTCGGCGTCTCCAACGTCCGCGGCTCCTTCCACAAGGTCACCGGAACCATCAACCTCGACGAGAAGAACATCACTCACTCCTCCGTCGAAGCCACCATCGACACCACCACCGTCAACACCGACGAGCCCAAGCGCGACGACCACCTCAAGAGCGCCGAGTTCTTCAACGTCGCCCAGTTCCCCACCATGACGTTCAAGTCCACCTCCTTCACCAACGTTGGCGGCAAGCTCAAGATGACCGGCAACCTCACCCTTGACGGCGTCACCAAGCCCGTCACCCTGGATGTAGACGGCCCCGCCGCACCCCAGAAGGGCATGGGCGGCAAGACCGTCAGCGGCTTCTCCGCCTCCGGCGTCATCCACCGCGCTGAGTTCAACTTCGGCCAGAAGTACACCGCCCCCATGCTCGGCGACGATGTGAAGTTCACCATCGACATCGAGATGGGCAAGTAATCCTGTCTCCAAAGAAAACGGGTCCGGCGAGCATACTCGCCGGACCCATTTTCTTTGCCCCAACTGTCTACTGACCCTGATGAGTCCCATTCGCCAGGATCGTATCCTCGGCCTCCTGGTTGTACTTCTTCAACAGCTGATGATGCAGGCAGTAAAGTGCCAGCTCCAGCCGGTCGGAAACGCCCAGCTTGTCGTATACCTTGCGCAGATAGTTCTTGATCACCTGCTCGGTCGTCCCGATCTGGTAAGCGATCTCCTTGTTGCGCATCCCGCGCGTGATGCACCCGATGATTGCAAGCTCCTTCTTGGACAGCTTAGGCTGCGTCCGCGGACCGGTCAAAGAAGTCGCCTGCGCCCGATACGCCTCGATCACCCAGCTCACCGACTGGTTATCGATCCACGTCTCGCCCGCCGCAATCTTGCGCACGCACTTGATCAGCAGATCCGGAGAGATCGACCGGGGCACCACCCCCCGCACCCCGCGCCGGTAAAGCTCCACCGTATTCGCCTCATCGCTCTCGGAAAGTTGAACGATCAGCTTGGCCTCAGGCGCGCGCCGCACCAGCTCTGGAATCGCATCCACCGTACCCGAAATCAACTGACCTTCCAGCACGACAACGTCAGTGGGAAACCGCTGCAACGCTGCATAAAGATTCTGAAGCGTCTCTGCCTGCGCGACGACACGGATGTCATCCTCCAGCGCGAACACTTTGCGCATCCCCACGCGGTAGATCGCCTGGGAGTCCGCCAGGATCATTCGAATAGCCGTATTACCCTCACGCGCCCCCTCTTCCATTACAAGAGGTTCCGTCGAACTGATATCAATTACCGTCATCCCGTCACACCCTCAGCAGATATTCATCGATGATCGCTGCTGCCTGCGTCTCGCCGTCATGGCTCTGGTGCCGTACCACCCGTCCCGTGCATTGAATCGAAAGATCCTCAGGCGTGCCCATCACGTTCGCGGGCATCGTGATCGTAAACTCGATCCGATCGTCCACGGCCGGCAGATGCGGCCCGGTGAACAGGATGCCATTCGCGGAGATGTTCTCCGTCGTAGCTTCCATCTCCCCTGTGCCCGTGTGAATCATGAGCGAGAGGCGCATCGGAAACCGTACCGCCGTGCGTACCTGGTCCGGAGCGTCCGTCGTTACCAAAGTGGCCATGGTGTCCTTTATCCGTTAGAGGTCGGCTCTCCGTGGAGAACCGCCGCCGAAAGAAGTTTACCGCACCGTTACATCCGATCCATCCCCGTTAGGTGGTACATCAAATCACCTTCGTACGCTCACGGAAGGATGAAGGCGGCCGACCCACCGATCCACTCCTGGTTCCGGTTATGATCGACCCCCATCATCAACCCCCGCCCCAGCCGCACCAGGCTGTTCACCGCCCGCATCTCCCCCGCCCCCTCCGGCCACACATACATGATCCGAACCTCAGCCTGGGTCATCCCGAAAGGAGTATCGATCACAGGTTCAAATCGAACCCGCTCCTGCAGTAGATAAAGATGCCGCTCATCAGCCGGGATCGATGCCAACTCAGCATCGCTCGGCCCAAACTGAATCCCCTTGCCCGCAAACGAGTACAGAGGCTTCAGCAGCAAGCTCTCCCGATCAGCAGGCAGCCGCTCCCGCCCAACCCCATCGAACCACTCATCCAGAAACACCGCTGCCGGCACAGAAGGATGATCCAGGAACGGTAAGGAGAACTTGCTCGCCCGGAAGTACCAGTTCGGCTGCCCCGCCCACTCCACATCCAACTCATCCCGATAGTCGAACGCCGGGGTGACCCCCTTCCGCTCAATCTCATCCACAATCGCGCGATTGAAGATTCGCTCAATCCGAATCCACTTGCCGCCTTTCTGATAGAAGAGCTTGTTGCCTTCCTTCTTGAGCTTGGCGATGTCTACCGTCGTGATCCCAAGCCGATCTTCATACACATGAAAGTCAGGGAGAGTCTTCTGTCCCTCAGGTTCAACCTCGGTCAGGACTGAATTCTCCGCCGCATGATCCCCAACGATCGTCTGGCCAAGCAGCTTCCAGTACTCATCGCCACTGAGGCCACCCAGGCGACACTGAAGTCGCTCATCCAGCCCATAGACGCGCTGATACTCCTCACACAGAACGTCCTGGTACCCATAGATGGAAGGAAAGGCCTGCAACTCGACTAACGTCGGAGTCAGCTTGCCATCGCCCCCCCGTACCAGCCCAAAGTCCACGGTCATGAAGTTCGGCCGAGGATTATCGTTGGGCACCCGATACGCGCTCGGAATAGCCTCCCCAGACCGCTTCATATACTCAGCGCTATCGATGAGCTGATGGGTGAGGATACGTCCGGTCTCGATCATCTCTTCCAGCAGTTCCGCCGGAAAAAAACACGGCGTCTCGCACACTCGGAATTCGATCTTCGTTCTCGTTCGAAGATCGAGTCGCTCCTTCAACGCTGCATAACGAGCAGCGGAGAACTGCTCCTCATTGAAGCTCTTACGAAACGGCTGAAGCATCCGGCCCCCTTACGCGTCGATCAGAAACTCGCCATCCCGCATGATCTGGTGTTCACCTTCAGCATCGCCCAGCCAGATATTGAAGCGCAGCCCCACCACATCAATGTGAGTTGATGACTTCCACTTTGCGCCGGTATGAGCTCCGTAAGGATCTCCGAACGCAATGTGAACTCCAGGAAACTTCTCGTCCTGCAGAATATTTCCGATCACGCGCTCCACGCCTATGTTTGTGCCGATCGCAAACTCACCCACACGATCTGAATTTTTGTCAGTATGCGTATAAGCCCAGAAGTCCTTCTCCAGTTTCTTGTTCGCGGAACTGACCTTCGTGATCCGGTTCCCTTCAATGTGGATCGTCAGAGGCTGATCTTCGAGGAGTCCGTACTCCTTGCATAGGAAGTCTCCAACGACTCCATCGACGACAAACACGCCGTTGACCTCTCCGGGCGCTGTGAAGCACTCCCCTCCAGGAAGGTTGCCCCACTTCTCCGGGCTGATGATACCGCTGGTCTTGAACCAGCGATAGTCGGGGTCCATCTGCGCATGGAGATCGGTACCAGCGGGAGTGGTGGCACGGACATACGTCGCTTTGCGAACTCTATCCAAGACCGCTTGGCTTAATCGGTCGACAGCGTTGAAATCTGCGCGCATCCCCTGCGTCATGATCTCCGGGGTGATATTCACCATGTGCGCGTGGCGCATGCGCCGGCGATTGACGACGTCGGTCATCTGCATCCGGCTACGTAGCTCATTCGGCTGGACTTCCACCGCGAAGATGCTCACCTGAGAGCTTTCCATATCCTCAAGCACCACCTCTGGCATGCCGTCGAGCGGTCTGCTTGCAACATCTTCGAGCACGAAAGCGTTCCAGGCACAGCCCAGGCGATCGAGTTCAACTGCCATCGACGCGGCGATCGTCACACACTTTCGATCCGTGATCAGCGTGACCTTTTCATCGGCTTGAATCTGGAGGCAGGTCGTAACCGCATTGTGTGCGCCTTCGGAGAACTCTGCTGGAAACGGAATACTGCGCAGATCGGTCCGTTCTACTCGACTTGTCCGCTCTGTTAAAACTTGCTCGACCATGTCATTCACACCCTTCACCAGCATCTTTACAGGATACTGGAAACCTCAGTAGAAAGTGGTATTTGGCTCTGTTTCAGGCCACCGAAAGACTTACCAAAGTCCGACTTTGGTCTCCCGCGCCATGTAATCGACCACAGCCGGCAGGCTTCCTGTCTCACGGAAGACCGCAAGTTGGCGGTCCGCGCCTGATCCTTGATCGAGCATCTGGTGGATGTATTCGACGGCTTTGCGGCTGCCTAGTTCGTCCAACACCTCGTCGACCCAGACCAGGTACTCGCGGATGAGGTCTTTGGCGGGGAGCTCCTGCTGTTTGCCGAAGTCGATGAGCTTTCCGTCGAGGCCGTAGCGGACGGCGCGGAACTTGTTTTCCATCAACAACGCGCGTGAATATTGGCGATAATCGAGGTTTTTGGAGTGTAGATTCCACAACTTACAGGCGGTGGCCTGGATCAGGCCGGCGATGGCGATTGTCTCTTCGGCGCGCATGGGAATGTCGCAGATGCGGACCTCGATGGTGTCGAAGAAGGGGTGGGGGCGGACGTCCCACCAGAGTTTTTTGGCGTTGTCGATGCAATTGGTTTTGATGAGGAGATCGACGTAATTCTCGAATTCTGAGTAACTTGCGAAGGAATCCGGGAGGTTGGTACGGGGAAAGTTCTCGAAGACCTTGGCACGATAGGACTTATAGCCGGTGTCCATACCCAGCCAGAAAGGGGAGTTGGTGGAGAGGGCCAGAATGTGGGGGAGGAAGTAGCGGAGGGAGTTCATGACGCGTATGGCGGCTTCCCTATCTTCAATGCCTACATGCACATGCAGGCCAAAGATAAGGTTGGCGCGGGCTACGAGCTGGAGGTCGGCTACGACCTGGTCGTAGCGGGGATCGGGGTAGATCTCCTGCGAACGCCAGTCTGCGAAGGGGTGGGTGGCACCGGCGACGAGCATGAGGCCGTTCTCGTCGGCTAGTCCGATCATGTTGCGGCGGAGGTCGTAGAGGTCTTCGCGGGCTTCCTCTATGTTGTTGCAAATACGGGTGCCTACCTCGATGACGGACTGGTGGAGCTCGGCTTTAACACGTTCTTCGAGGCGTAGTTTGCCCTGTTCGAGCATTTCTGTGGCGATGTGGGAGCGCAGGTCGCGTGATTCGGGGTCAACTGTCTGGTATTCCTCTTCGATGCCGAGCGTAAACGTGGGACGCATCATGACCTCCTTGCACTGAGTTCGTATGATGCCACATTGCGCTGTGATTGCCCGAATGGGGTGGTTTTGCACCACAAATCACCACGTTCTCACCACAAATGCATGGTGTTTTGAGGTACATTGCTGTGGTGAAGTGCTGGATTGGCGCGGGTTTTGTGGTTTTGGACCATGCTTAATTGTTGAATGGCCACCAACGTGCGCCGTACTGGTGAGTACGGTTAGGGGTTTTTGGAGAGGTTCTGTGTCCTCCAACCCACGTCCCAGAAGCGGGACATGGGGCACCCGGTTAGGTGGTGCGAACGGGCTTGGTGCGGGTGAAGGTGGCCAGGAAGGTTTTGAGGATGACGTAGAGGACGGGGATGAAGAAGAGGTTGAGGACGGTGGAGAGGACCATTCCGCCGACGATGGCGGTGCCGACGGAGTGGCGGCCGTAGGCTCCGGCTCCGGTGGCAAAGTAGAGAGGCAGCACGCCGAGGATGAAGGCGCTGCTGGTCATGAGGATGGGGCGCAGGCGGAGTTCCGAGGCGGTGATGGCTGCGTCGATGATGGACTTGCCGAGGCCGAGTTGCTGCTCCGCGAACTCAACGATGAGGATGGAGTTCTTGGCGGAGAGGCCGATGAGCATGACCATGCCGATCTGCACGTAGACGTCATCCGAGATGCCGCGGAGGGAGACGAGACCGAGGGCTCCGAGGATGGCGGTGGGGACGGCGAGCAGGATGATGAACGGCAGAGTGAAGCTCTCGTACTGGGCTGAGAGAGTCAGGTAGACGACCAGGAGGCCGAGACCGAAGATGACAATGGCTTTGCCGCTGGACTCGACTTCCTCAAGAGCGAGGCCGGTCCAGGAGTAAGTCATGCCCTGAAGCTTGTTCTTCTCAAAGAGCTTGACCATGTTGTCGTTGCCCTGGCCGGAGCTGAGGCCGGGGGCTGGGGAGCCGTCAATCTCTGCGGAGCGGAAGAGGTTGTAGTGGTTGATGACCTGGGGGCCGGAGGTCTCGTTGATGGCGACGAGGTTATCGAGCGGGATCATCTGGTTGGAGTTGGAGCGGACGTAGTACTGGCGGAGGTCCTGGACGTTGCGGCGGAACTGCTGATCGGCCTGGACGTAGACGCGGTAGGAGCGGTTGTTGAAGTCAAAGTCATTGATGTAGCTGGAGCCCATGTAGGTGCCCATGGCGGCGGTGATCTGGGAGAGCGGGACGCCGATGGCCTCAGCCTTCTGGCGGTCGATGGTGACGTAGATCTGCGGATCGTTGGCGGTGAAGGTGGTGTTGAGGTTGGTGAGGCCGGAGGACGGTGAGCGGGCCTGGCCTACGATCTGGTGGGCGATGCGGTCGATATCGCCGAAGGTGTTGCGGCCACCGTCCTGAAGGATGAACTGGAAGCCGCCGACGGTGCCGATGCCGTTGATGGCGGGAGGCTCTGCCGCGAAGGCGATGCCGCCGGGGACGCCGAAGAGCTTGGGCGAGGTGCGGAGGACGATGTCATGGGCGGAGTGGCCGTTGCCGCGTTTGGTGCGCTCGTCAACGGGCTTGAGCGGGGCGAAGATGAGTCCGGAGTTGGGCGAGCTGCCGCCGGAGAGCGAGAAGCCCATGACGGAGAAGGTGCCGAAGACGTCATCGTCATTCCGGATGACCTGGCTGACGCGGTCTGCGAACTCAGCGGTGTACGCGAGCGATGCGCCGGGAGGGGTCTGGATGATGATGAGGTAGTAGCCCTGGTCTTCCTGCGGGACGAAGGCGGTGGGGACGTGGGTGTACTCATACGCGGTGGCAGCGAGGCCAGCGAAGAAGACGATGAGGACGGCGTAACGAATCTTCACCGCGAAGGTGACGGCCACGGCGTACCAACTGATGAGCTTCTTGATGGCCTTATCGATGGGGTTGAGGAAGAAGCCCTGGATGCCGGTCTTGTGCTGTTCTTTTCTGAGGAGGATTGCGGACAACGCAGGGGACAAGGTCAGGGCGTTGAAGGCCGAGATGGCGATGGAGAAGGCGATGGTGAGGGAGAACTGCTTGTACAGGATGCCGGTGGTGCCGGGGAAGAAGCTGACCGGGACGAAGACCGAGATGAGCACGAGCGAGGTGGCGATGACGGCGCTGGTGACCTCCCGCATGGCGATGGAGGTGGCCTCCATGGGGTCCTGCACGCCTTCCTCAAGGTGGCGCTGGACGTTCTCAATGACGACGATGGCGTCGTCTACTACTAGGCCGGTAGCCAGCGTGATTCCGAACAACGTGAGGGAGTTGATCGAAAAGCCGAAGATCTTGATGAAGGCGAAGGTGCCGATCAGCGAGACGGGGATGGTGACGGCCGGGATGATGGTCGCTCGCCAGTCCTGGAGGAAGAGGAAGATGACCACGATGACGATGATGATGGCTTCCGCAAGGGTGGACTCAACCTCCTTGATGGAGTCCGAGACGACGGTGGTGGTGTCTACGGCGATGATGCCCTTGAGGCCGGGAGGATAGGACTTTTCAAGGTCCGCGAGGACCTGGCGGCAGCGCTTGTCTACATCAAGCGCGTTGGCGTTTGAGAGCTGCTGGATGCCCAGGCCGACGGCGTCGTTGCCGGAGAAGCGGAGGTTGGTGTTGTAGGTTTCCGCGCCCAGTTCCGCACGGCCTACGTCCTTGAGGAGGACGATGCCGGTGCCTACGGGGTTGGTGGCTCCTGCTCCGCTGGCTGCATTGGATTTGATGATAATGTTTTCAAACTGCCTGGGATCAGAGAGGCGGCCGACGACGCGGACGGCCATCTGGTAGGCCTGCTTGGGGTCCGAGGGCGGGATGCCGAGCTGTCCGGCGGCTACTTCAATGTTCTGCTCGCCGAGGGCGTTGTTGACGTCCAGCGGGGTGAGGCCGCGGGCGGCGAGCTTGGTGGGATCGAGCCAGATGCGCATGGCGTACTTGCGCTCGCCGAAGATGACGACTGCGCCTACTCCGGGGACGCGCTTGAGGGCGTCGGAGACATACACGTCCAAATAGTTCGAGATGAAGGCGGGCGAGAGGGAGTGGTCAGGCGAGACGAAGCCGGCGGCGAGGACGAAGTTGGAGTTGGCCTTGGTGATGCTGATGCCGGTGTTGTTGACGACGGCGGGGAGACGGCCCTGGGCGGTGGCTACTCGGTTTTGTACGTCTACGGCTGCGATGTCGAGCGAGTAACCGGTCTGGAAGGTGATGGTGATGGTGCTGGTTCCATCATTCGAGCTGGTGGAGGAGATGTAACGCATGCCCTCTACACCGTTGATGGCTTCTTCCAAGGGGACTGTGACGGCGGACTCGACTGTGGAGGAGTTGGCTCCGACGTAGTTGCAGGCGACGATGACCTGCGGGGGTGCGAGCTCGGGGTAGAGCGAGATGGGGAGCGTGGGGAGGGAGACTGCGCCGGCCAGCACGATGAGGAGAGCGCAGACGGTTGCGAAGATGGGGCGGCGGATGAAGAATTCGACCACTGGACGGGTTCCTTGGAGTGCGGGTGGGGCTTGGGATCAGGGATCAGGGACTAGGGATCAGGAACTGCAACAGCACAAGCAACGGCAAGAGCTTAATACGGAGGCTCTGAGCTTCGCTCAGAATGACGGCCAAAACTAACAACGGCAAGGGCAACTACAACTACAACTACAAAAGCTCAATACGGAGGTTCTGAGCTTCGCTCAGAATGACGACCAAAACTAACAAAGGCAAAAGCAACTACAACTACAACGGCACTGCAACGGCAACGGCAACTTCAACTTCAACTTCAACGGCAACAGCAACTTCAACGGCAACAGCAACTTCAACGGCAACGGCAACTTCAACGGCAACTTCAACGGCAACTACGGAGGTTCTTCGCTGCGCTCAGAATGACCCGCGGGTGGGGGGGCTGGGTGGAGCGGTTGGGGTTAGCCGAGGGGTTTGATGGGGGCACCCTCTGCGAGGAACTGGAGGCCGGAGACTACGACTCGGTCGCCGGGGTTGAGGCCGGAGGTTACGGGGTAGCTGTTGCCTACCGTTTCACCGAGGGTGACCGGGACCTGGTGGGCGATGAAGCCTGCCCCCTGGGCCTTTGCGATGTAGACGAAGGGTTGGCCGCCGATCATGGTGACGGCCAAGACTGGGACGGTGGGCTGAGGGGCGGAGGTCCAGATGACGCGGGCGTTGACGACCTGCTGGTTGCGGAGTTTGGAGCCGGCGGGGATGGTGGCCTTGGCGAGGATGCCCTGGATGCCATTATCGACCTGCGGGGAGACGAAGGAGATGGTGGAACGCTCGAGGATTGTGCCGTTGGCGTCTACGATCTGGACGGGGAGGCCGGGGTGGATCTGCGCGGCGCGCTCGGTGGGGATGTAGATGTAGGCTTCGAGGTCCTTGTTTTCGTCGAGCGTGGTGAGGGCGGTGGTGGGGGAGACGTAGTCGCCCTGGTGGACGGGGATGTCACCGATGATGCCGGCGAAGGGGGCGCGGATCTGGTAGTAGGCGAGCTGCTCCTTCTGGGTGGAGGTGCCGGCGGCGGCGGCCTGGTAGGCACCCTTGGAGTTCTGGAAGTTCTGGACGGCGGTGTCGTAGGCCTGGCGGGAGGTGATGCCGGCCTCAAAGAGCTTGCGCTGGCGCTCTACCTCAGCCTGGTTGAACTGGTAGGTGGCGTTGAACTGGGCCTGGGAGCCGATCTGCTGATCGACGGCGGCGCGCTGCTTGAGGGGGTCGATCTGCATGAGCATCTGGCCGGCGGCGACGGACTGGCCGGAGACGACGAAGATCCTGGTGATGTTGCCATCGACCTGAGGCTGGATGTTGGCGGTGCGGCGGGACTTGATGGTGGACACGTAGGTGTCGCCCGTGGGGACGGGGTTGAGGGCGACGGGGGCGACGGCGACGGGCATGGCCTGCATGGCGGGTGGGGCGGCCGGGGGGGCGGACTTGCAGGCGGTGAGCGAGAGAGTGAGGGTCGCGATAAGGATGCGGAGGCGGGGAGTTTGCAACGTGATTCTCCTGAGGGCTTGGACCGGTGGGGCTTGTGGTCCGGGCGGAAGCTGGTCTGCTGACCGGATGGCTGGCGTTTTGCCGAGGCGGCTAGGGGCGACCGAAGCGACTGATTTTTAGAGCTTTGCCAGTTTAGATGGAAAAGGGTTCGGAAGGGAGCGGATGTTTTGACATGGGGGCGAAGATTGAGTAACTTTGGAGATGGAGCAAATGCAGTGTGGGCTGCGTGTGCTTATCGCGTCCCCGTCGTCCAGAGGCCTAGGACACCGCCCTTTCACGGCGATGACACGGGTTCGAATCCCGTCGGGGACGCCAAACCTTTTCAATTGATTGCTGTGGAAACTACGTGAGGGAGACCTCTGCGCCCAGGGCGTCGCGGGCTTCGTTGCGTTCCAGCTTGAGGGCGACGAGGGCCACTGCCAGGGCGAGGCAGCAGACGGCGGCGGCTCCGAGGGGGAGGCGCTGGTAGCTGAGGCCGTAGGTGAGCATGAGGCCGCCCATGGCTGCTCCGAGGGCGTTGCCGAGGTTGAAGGCTCCCTGGTTGAGGGTGGAGGCCAGGTTGGGTGCGCCTTTGGCTCGGTCTACGATGCGGGCCTGCAGGGGGGCTCCGGCGCCGAAGTGGACGAAGCCCCACACGAAGACCATGGCGATCTCGGCAGCGGCGTGGGGTTGGGTGAGGGGCATGAGGAGGAAGAGGACGATGAGGGTGGCCATGCCGCCGAGGATGACGCCCATGGGCTTCCAATCGCTGAGGCGGCCGCCGATGAGGTTGCCGAGGGTGATGCCGACGCCGAAGACGACCAGGACCCAGGAGACGATGTGCGGGGGGAGATGGGTGACGGCTTCGAGGATGGGGGCGATGTAGGCGAAGACGCAGAAGAGGGCCACTGACGACAAGGTGCTGAGGGTTAGGACGAGCTGGACCTGGGGGCGTAGGACGGCGTGGAACTCGTGTTTGAGGTGGATGATCTCGGCGGGCTGGCTGGGGACCATCTTCCAGAGGCCGATGGCGGCGATGACGCCGATGGGGACCAGGGCCCAGAAGGCGAAGCGCCAGCCGAGCCATTGGCCGAGGGCGGTGCCGGCCGGGACGCCGAGGACGTTGGCGATGGTGAGGCCGCTGAACATGAGAGCGATGGCCTGGGCGCGCTCGGATTTGGGCACGAGGTTGGCGGCGACGATGCTGCCGGCACCGAAGAAAGCTCCGTGGCAGAGGGCGGTGAGGATGCGGGCGACGAGCAGGAGGGAGTAGGTGGGGGCGAGGGCGCAGAGGATGTTGCCGGCGATGAAGACGCCCATGAGGATGAGGAGGGCGCGCTTGCGGTCGAGGCGCGCGAGGGCGAGGGCCAGGAAGGGCGAGCCGAGGGTGACGCTGAGGGCGTATCCGGAGATGAGGATGCCGGCCTTGGGGATGCTGACCTGGAAGCTGTGCGCGAGGTCCGGGAGCAGGCCCATGATGATGAACTCGGAGGTGCCGATGGCGAAGGCGGAGACGGCCAGGGCTAGGAGGGGTTTGCGCATGACTTATTGTCGTCGATTGTTTGGGATTGGCTCGCAAGAGTGGGGCTTGAGGGGCGGGTTGCGGCGATAATCGGTCTTTGTAACCGGGCGTGCGTGGGAGCTATGTAAAATGAGGTTCTAGGCTTATTGCGGATTCCGCCGCTCATTTACGAATCAATTACTGCTTGATCGATACCAGGAGAAGAAAGCCCCATGAAGCTGACACCAGGAAAACTCGCAGGCCTGAAGGCCGTATCGGATGCACGAGGCGTGATCGCCGCCGCCGCAATGGATCAGCGTGGATCGCTGCAGAAGTCGCTTGCGAAGGAACGCGGCGGGATTATCGACTCGGCTGCGCTGGGTGAGTTCAAGACGCTGGTGACGGAGGTGCTGACGCGCCATGCTTCCGCCATCCTTCTGGACCCGGAGTTTGGGCTGGAGGCTTCAAAGAACCGCAACTCCGCCGGGCTGCTGCTGGCGTATGAGAAGACCGGGTATGACTCGGCTACGCCGGGACGGCTGCCGGACCTGCTGGATGTGTGGAGTGTCCGCCGGCTGAAGGAGGCTGGAGCGGACTGCGTGAAGATTCTGCTGTACTACTCGCCGTTTGAGAAGACTGCGATCAACGATCTGAAGCATGCCTGGATCGAACGGATCGGCGATGAGTGTATTGCGCACGATATTCCGTTCTTCCTGGAGTTTGTGGGCTATGACGCTGAAGGCGGGGATGAGAAGTCGCTGGCCTATGCGATCAAGAAGCCGCTGATCGTTTCGGGCTCGATGGCGGAGTTTGGCAAGGAACGGTACAACGTCGATGTGCTGAAGGTTGAAGTGCCGGTTGAGATGAGCTACGTGGAAGGCACGAAGGCGTTCAAGGGCGAGAAGGCATACACCCGCGCTGAGGCTCTGCAGCACTTCCGCGATGCGGAGACGATGACGCATAAGCCGTTTATCTATCTTTCGGCGGGCGTTTCGAATCCAGTGTTCATCGAGACGCTGGCGCTGGCTGCCGAGTCCGGCACGAAGTTCAACGGAGTGCTGTGCGGACGCGCGACCTGGAAAGACGGCATCGTGATCTACGCGAAGCAGGGCGCGGCGGCGTTCAAGGAATGGCTGGAGACGACGGGCGTGGAGAACATCTCAAACGTCAACGAGGCGCTGAAGGCAGCGACCCCCTGGTACACGAAGTTTGGGGCGAACAGCCTGGCTGAACTGGGCTAAGCAAGGGCTGGATCAGTGAAGCGCCGAGGCTGTTGGCTCGGCGCTTCACTGTTTAAGTGCCTTCGCGTCTTCAGGTTGACTTAAGGTCCGTTGCGTAGAGTGGAATGGGATGACTCTTGAATCTCGCGTGGCTGGAATCCTGCTCTCCCTATCTGTTTCCGCATGTGCGCAGGTCACTCTACCTGCCGGCACTCCCCTTCCCGTTGCGATCCCCGTCCATCTTCCGATGCTTGCGGGTGAGACGCTGCGTTCCGAGCTGCTGTATCCGGTTTACGTGGACAATAAGCTGGTGCTGCCAGCGCACACGATCGTCCTGGGGCTCGTTCTGTCACTGAATCCGGATCATGGACGGCGAGTCTATGCGCGTTTCAGCGCCGATTTCACTCCGTTCCGAACGCCGGTGGTGGAGTTCACCTCCATCCTGCTGAAGAATGGCAGTTCCCTGCCGCTGGCGACCTCAGCCGCTACGGATGGCGCGCCGATCTTCCGGTTGACTCCCGGACCGCCCAAGCGCGGCGGGATCATCCGGCAGCAGTACCAGGTGGTGAAGGCCAGCGTCCGGAACCAGGCGCTCTTCTACACTGCGCCGGGGCGGGGCGACCGGTTGAAGCAACTGCTCTATAACCAGCTTCCGTATCATCCGCAGCGGATCGACCAAGGGACTGCGTGGACGGTTACGACGACCGCGCCGCTGGAGCTTCCTGCCGACTCCGCTATGCTGGCCCTTGTCGCTGTTACGCCTGAGGCTGAGAACAACCACCTGCCAGACTTTTTTGATCGGCTAACGGCTCCGGATAAGCTGGCGCAGGAGGCTCCGGAGGAGAGGCCGAAGTGGTTAATCCAGGCGTATCTGGATGAACCGATCAGCTCCGCGACCTCCCATGTAGGCGAGCCTGTGAAGGCTACGGTGGCGGTGCCGATCTTCAATGCGGACGGCTCGCTGGCGGTGCCTGAGGGAGCTGTGTTGACAGGTACGGTGACCCAAGCGCAGCCGGCGCGACGCTTCTCCCATACGGGCAAGCTGCGGTTCACGTTTACGACCCTGACCCTGCCGGGAGCAGCGCCGAAGAACGTGCGCACGACGATGGCGGCGGCCGATGCGAAGACACCGCAGCAACTCGCCATGGACTCCGAGGGCAATGTGGCCCCGGAGCCTACGAACAAGGTGGCTCCGTTGATCTATGCGGCGCTGGCTGCGTTGCCGCTGCACCATGACCGGGATGCGGATGCGGGCGAGCAGTTCGGCAAGAATGCGCTGGCTTCGAACAGCCTGGGGCTGATCGGGTTTATCATTGGGACGGCTTCGCGGCAGGCGGCCGTGTCTGGAGCGATCGGGGCTTATGGAGCGGCGGTCTCGATGTACCGAGCCTACTTCGCGCGAGGTAAGGAGACGGCCTTTGCACGGAATACGCGGATCGTTCTGAAGACGGAGGCTACCCAGGTGACGCGGCTGAAGCCGGCTAGCTGATTACTCCCACTCGATGGTGCCGGGTGGCTTGCTGGTGATGTCGTAGACGACGCGGTTGATGCCGCGGACCTCGCTGACGATGCGGCTGGAGATCTTGCGGAGGACTTCGTAGGGGAGCGGCGCCCAGTCTGCCGTCATGCCGTCTTCGCTTTCGACCGCGCGGATGGCGCAGGTGTTGGCGTAGGTGCGCTGGTCTCCCATGACGCCGACGGATTTGACCGGCAGCAGGACCGCGAAGCTTTGCCAGACCTTGCGGTAGAGGCCGGCGGCTTTGATCTCTTCGACGACGATGGCGTCGGCTTCCTGCAGGATGGCGACGCGCTCTGCTGTGACCTCACCGAGGATGCGGACGGCGAGGCCGGGGCCTGGGAAGGGTTGGCGCTCGATGATCTCGTCCGGCATGCCGAGGTCGCGGCCGATGCGGCGAACCTCATCCTTGAAGAGGTCGCGGAGGGGTTCGATGAGCTTGAGCTTCATGTCCGCGGGCAGGCCTCCGACGTTGTGGTGGCTCTTGATGGTCTGCGACGGGCCTTTGACGCTGGAGCTTTCAATGACGTCGGGGTAGAGGGTTCCCTGGACGAGCCATGCGATCTCTTCGCCTGCGGACTTTTCTGCCTCGAAGATCTTCTTGGCCTCGTCGTCGAAGACCGAGATGAACTCGCCGCCGATGACCTTGCGCTTGGTCTCGGGGTCGGTGACTCCGGCGAGCTTGGTGAGGAAGCGGTCGGCTGCATCGACGGCGACGACGTTGAGGCCGAGCTGCTCGCGCATGGTGGCGTGGACTTTGGCGAACTCGTCTTTGCGGAGGACGCCGTTGTTGACGAAGATGCAGGTGAGGCGGTCGCCGATGGCGCGTGCGACGAGGACGGCGGCGACGGACGAATCGACGCCTCCGCTGAGGCCGCAGATGGCGTGCCCGGTGCCGACCTGGGCTTTGACGCGCTCGATGGTGGTCTGGATGAAGTGCTCGGGAGTCCAGTTGGCCTCGCAGCCGCAGATGTCGAGCGCGAAGTTGCGGAGAAGCTCCATGCCCTGGCGGGTGTGGGCGACCTCCGGGTGGAACTGCACGGCCCAGATGCGGCGATCTTCGTCGGCGATGCCGGCGACTGCGTTGGCGGTCTCGGCGGTGCGCTCAAAGCCGGGCGGCAAGGCTACGGCGTGGTCGCCGTGGGACATCCAGACATCAAGCGTGCCGGGGAGGCCGGCGAAGAGTTTGGTTTCGCGGATGACTTCTACGCTGGCGTGGCCGTACTCGCGTTGCGCGGCGCTCTCTACCTTGCCGCCTAGATGATGCACGATGAACTGGAGGCCGTAGCAGATGCCGAGGATGGGTACGTCCATCTTGAGGAGGGCGGGATCGGCTGCGGGGGCGTCGGGATCGTAGACGGAGTTGGGGCCGCCGGAGAGGACGAGACCCATGGGGGCGAGGGCCTTGATCTGGTCGAGCGGCGTGGTGCAGGGCAGGACGACGGAGAAGACGTTGAACTCACGGATGCGGCGGGCGATGAGCTGCGTGTACTGCGAGCCAAAGTCCAGGATGACGATGGTCGAGGTGCTGGCTGAGATGTTGGTTGGAGTATCCACACCTCCAGTCTAAACGCAGCGTGCGCCTGCCTGGGACAGGGACTAGTTTGGGTCTTTGGCGCGGGTGTTCTGGACGCCGGTCACGATGCCGATGCCGAGCAGCACGACGACGATGGCGCCGATCCAATGCTGCGGGAGGTGCATGAGGTGCGCCATATAAGCGACACCCGCAATGACGATGAGGTAACCGAAGGCGTACAGACCGAAGGACATAGGAATCTCCCGCGTGCCATGGGAAAGGCACTCCACCGTGAGATGCAGATTCCGGGGGAGTTACGGGACAAAATTTGTGTCGGTCTGGGGAGCTTAGGAGCGACGCCAGAGATCGAGATACGAGACCAGGCGGGCTACGTGAAAGAAGTCTGAGCCGAGCAGATAAACCACGGTAACGGCTGCCCACCACCAGGCCAGGAACTCCGGCGTGGTCACGCTCTGGAACGGCAGCGGTGTGGCGGAGAAGACCATGGCGAGGACGATGAGGGCGATCTTGACGATGCCCATGACGAGATTGATCTCGATGAGATTGGATTTGAGTGCGCCGAGATTTCCTGCTGCTCGCAGGCTGGCGAGGGGGCCGGTGTCGTTGAGCATGGCAAGCAGGGGCGCGACGCCGAACCACCAGCTGACCAATGACCAGAGGATGAAGAGGGCGATGGTCAGGACGATGACGAGGGCGCAGTAGAGGACGAGGTTGGGCTCTGACCCTGCGGCGATGGGGCCGGTGATGGCGGTGTGGGAGCTCCAGGTGAGGGCCTTGAACCAGATCACGAAGCTGGCGGCCAGCGCGGTGATGCGGATGGCCTGGAGGATCATCAGGGTGATGGGGCGGGCGTGGAGGGTGGGGTCGACACGGCGCAGGACGGCGGTGCGGCCGAAGGAGGAGACGATGACCCACGTCGCCAGGAGGAGGGGTGCGAGCCATGCGCCTAGGTGCAGGATCTGCGGGAGGACCAGGCCGATGGCTCCGGCGAACTTGCCGGCTGCGCCCATGGGGTCTGCGGTGAGGGCTCCTACGGGGTCGTTGAGGAGGGTGCGATCAAGGCCGAGGCGGGCGGGGTCCAGGGTGCCATCGGTTGCGGCCAGCAGGATGCGGCGGAGTTGCACGACGACGACCCAGACGGCGGGCATGCCGTAAACCCAGCGCCAGAGGACCTCAAGGCCGGTGAGGCCGGGGTTCGTCCAGCAGAGCGAGAGGGTGCGGACGAAGGACTGCGTGCCCCGGACCGGTTGCGCGCCGTGAGCCGTCGCGGCCACGCTATTTCACCACGAGGTTGACGAGCTTGCCGGGGACGTAGACGACCTTCACGATGGTCTTGCCTGCGATGCGGGCTGCGACCTTTTCGTCCAGGAGTGCGGCGGCTTTGACCTCTTCGTCCGTGCTTTCTGAGGGCAGCTTGATGACGTTGGCGAGCTTGCCGTTGACCTGGACGGGGATGGAGATCTCATCCTCACGGGCCAGGGCTGCGTCGGACTCCGGCCAGGGGTGGCGGAAGACGATTCCCTGCTCGCCAAGCGTCTCCCAGAGCTCTGCCGCAAGGAAGGGCGCGAAGGGGGCGATCATCTGGATCAGCGAGCGCAGGGTCGACTTGACCGTGGCTGCGGTGACCTGGCCTGCGTCGATGGCGGCTTCGTTGGCGGTGATCTCGTTGACCAGGATCATGATGGACGAGATGGAGGTGTTGAAGTGCCAGCGTCCGCTGAAGTCGTGGGTGACCTTGGCGATGGTCTGGTGCAGCTTGCGCAGGAGCGCGGCGTCTGCCGGGCCTGCTTCACCGCCCTCAAGCTGAGCGAACTTGGTCGTCAGGCGGAAGATCTTGCCGAGGAAGCGGCTGATGCCGGCGACGCCTTCCTCCTGCCAGTCGAGGTCGCGGTCAGGGGGAGCGGCGAAGAGGGCGTACATGCGGGTGGCGTCCGCGCCGTAGCGGTCGATCATGAGGTCCGGGCTGACGACGTTGCCCTTGGACTTGGACATCTTGGCGCCGTCCTTGATGACCATGCCCTGGGTGAAGAGGCGCTCGGCGGGCTCATCGTTGACGATGAGGCCGAGGTCGCGCATGACCTTGGTCCAGAAGCGCGAGTAGATGAGGTGCAGGATGGCGTGCTCGACGCCGCCGATGTACTGGTCGATGGGGAACCAGTAGTTGACCTTGGCGGAGTCGAAGGGGGCGGTGTCGTTGTGGGGGTCGGTGTAGCGGTAGAAGTACCAGCTTGAATCGACGAAGGTGTCCATGGTGTCGGTCTCGCGACGCGCGGGTCCGCCACATTTGGGGCAGGTGGTGTTGACGAACTCCGGCACGCGGCCGAGGGGCGAGCCGCCCTCCTGGGTGATGGCGATCTGCTCCGGGAGGAGGATGGGAAGCTGCGATTCAGGTACAGGGATGGGTTCATCTGCGCCGCAGGCCTCGCAGTAGACCATAGGGATGGGGGTGCCCCAGTAACGCTGGCGGCTGACGCCCCAGTCCTTGAGGCGATAGGTGACGGTCTTCGACCCGAAGCTGCCTGTTTCCACGAAGGCGGCCATCTTGTCCTGGGCTTCGAGACAGGCCTCGCCGGACCACTCGCCGGAGTCGATGAGGACGGCTTCTTCTTCGGCGAGGTATGGCAGAGGGAGGTCGTCGGTGTCGAGATTGGGGGCGATGACGCGCTTGATGGGCAGGTTGTACTTGGTGGCGAACTCGAAGTCGCGCTCATCGTGCGCGGGCACGCTCATGATGGCGCCAGTGCCGTAGTCGGCCAGGATGTAGTTGGCGACCCAGATGGGAACGCGCTCGCCGTTGAAGGGATTGACGGCGAAGCGGCCGGTGGGAACGCCGTGCTTTTCGATTGCGCCAAGCTCATCCGTCTCGCGGGCCTTCTGCTGCTGGAGCAGGAGGGCTTCGATCTCTTCGGCGAGCCTGGGGTCCTCGGCGGCGAAGGCCTTGGCGACCGCGTGCTCCGGGGCGAGTTGGATGGAGGTCGCGCCGAAGATGGTGTCGACGCGCGTGGTGAAGACGGTGATCTTCGATCCGTTGCTGGCAGACGCGGGCGCGTTGGCGACCATGAAGTCGACGTTGGTGCCTTCACTGCGGCCAATCCAGTTGCGCTGCATGGTGCGGACTTTTTCCGGCCAGCCTTCGAGCTTGTCGAGGCCGGTGAGGAGTTCGTCCGCGTACTTGGTGATGCGGAGGAACCACTGGGTGAGGTCGCGCTGCTCGACGACGGTCTCGTCATGACGCCAGCAACGGCCTTGGATGACCTGCTCGTTGGCGAGGACGGTGGCGCACTGCGGGCACCAGTTGACCTTGCTCTTCTTGCGGTAGGCCAGGCCGCGCTCAAACATCTTGAGGAAGAGCCACTGGTTCCAGCGGTAGTAGTCGGGGAGGCAGGTGGTGACCTCTTTGGACCAGTCAAAGCCCATGCCGAGGCGCTGGAACTGCTTCTTCATGGAGGCGATGTTGGAGAGCGTCCACTCACGCGGGGGCACGTTGTTCTTGAGAGCGGCGTTCTCCGCCGGCAGCCCGAAGGCGTCCCAGCCCATGGGGTGCAGGACGTTGTGGCCACGCATCCACATGAAACGCGCGAGCGCGTCGCCGATGGCGTAGTTGCGGACGTGGCCGATGTGAAGGGCACCGCTGGGGTACGGGAGCATCTCCAGGCAGTAGTACTTGGGTTTGCCGGAGTCGTGGGCGTCGGCGGCGTAGAGGCTGGGGTCAGCGTCCCAGCGGGCCTGCCATTTGGGCTCGATCTCAGCCGGCGTGTAGCGCTGCGGCTGGTTCGGCTCTGCGGAGGCGGCGTCAGACTGGGGCGAATTTCCTGCGTTTTCAGGCAAAGATATATCAGACATACTCCCTTGATTGTACCCGCCTGGATGGACCTGACATGTCTGTGAACTATCCTTGGGGGATCATGTCGACCGATCAGACTGCCGCCAGTAAGACCGCTTCACGTATGAACTGGGGAGGCAACTACGCCTTCCAGGCCGCCACGCTGCATGAGCCGGGGACGGTGGATGAGGTAAGGGAGATCGTCGCCAGGGCCGCCAAGGTGAAGGCGCTGGGGAGTGCGCACTCGTTCAACAGCATTGCGGATACGGACGGGACGCAGGTTTCTCTCGCAAGGCTGAAGTCTATGGAGCTGAATGTTGCGGAGAAGACCGTCACGGTGGGGAGCGGCATCATCTACGCGCAGCTTGCGCCGTACCTGCATGAGCGTGGATTTGCGGTGCATAACCTGGCTTCCCTGCCGCATATTTCCGTGGTGGGCGCTTGCCTGACGGCGACGCATGGCTCCGGCAGCGGGAACGGTTGCCTTTCGACCGCGGTGTCCGGGTTTGAGTTTGTGGCGGCCGATGGCTCGCTGCAGACGCTCTCACGGGCTAAGGATGGCGAGCTCTTTGCCGGGGCGGTGGTGAATCTGGGCGGCCTGGGGATCATCACAAGCGTGACGCTGGAGGTGCAGCCGGCGTTTGAGGTCGCGCAGTCTGTCTATGAGGGTCTTGCGCTGAGCCAACTGGAGAAGCATCTTGAGGAGATCTTCCTCAGCGGATACAGCGTGAGCCTGTTTACGGACTGGCAGGAGCAGCGGATACGGCAGGTCTGGGTGAAGCGGCGCGTCGAGTCTGGGGTTCCGCCTGTGTTTGCGCCGGAATTGTTTGGGGCTACGCTGGCGACGAAGACGCTGCATCCGTTGCCGAACGGCTCAACCGAGAACCGCACGGTGCAGTTGGGGATTCCGGGGCCGTCGTTTGAGCGGCTGCCGCACTTCCGGCCAGACCTCACGCCCAGCAACGGCGAGGAGTTGCAGACGGAGTACTTCGTCCCACTCGACCGCGGATATGAGGCAATTATGGCCGTGGAGGAGTTGCGCGACCGCATCACGCCGCACCTGTTCATCTCTGAGCTGCGGACGGTGGCAGCGGATGACCTCTGGATGAGCATGGCCTATCGGCGGCCTTCCCTGGCGCTGCACTTTACCTGGAAACGGAACTGGGAGGGCGTACGTGAGGTGTTGCCGCTGATCGAGGCGAAGCTTGCGCCCTTTGCCGCAAGACCGCACTGGGCGAAGCTCTTCACCGTGCCGCCCGCGCAGGTACAGCAGCTCTATCCCCGGATGTACGACTTCAAGGCGTTGCTGGCCAAGTACGATCCGCAGGGCAAGTTTCGCAATGCGTTTCTGGATACCAATGTCTTCGACCTCTGATCTGGCGACAACTTCAGCCAAGCTAAGCCCACACCGGGCATCCCTTGCCTAGTGTGCCAGTCCGCCAAGACCAAGCGAGCGCTCCTCCACCTTGTAGTCTGCGGGTATAGTGAATAACGCCGCCGCTGGCTCACCACGCTTCACTTCCGTCACTACGGCTGTCATCTTCCCAAGACGCGGATCATCGGTTGTGCTGCTCAAAATAATCTTCAATTCAGGCGACGTCCACGTCTCGGTCACCACCTTGATCTCGCGATCATTTCCCATACGTCCTGCTGGAATCACCATGGTGCGTCGTCTACCTTCTACAACGACTCCGGCGATAGCCTGCGCTCCCAAATCCTCCATGCCTGGCTGTGCCTGATGCTCCTTGCGCGCTGCCTCGGCCTTCGCGCGAGCCTCCGCTCCTCTCGCCTCTTCTTCCTGCGTCAAGACCTTCCGCTGCGGCAGATGATTCACATGGGCAATCTTCATCCTCGGCATCAGGATCGTCGAAGTTCTGTTGAGCGGGTCCATGATGAAGATCGATGTCAACTCCGGCTTGCCGTCCTTGATCAGGCTCGTCTCACGCCGCTCACGCCCTTCGGAGTCGCGCATAATCCGCTCCTCGTGGGTGTTGTCGATTTTCGTCCCATCCGCCAGCATCCTTTGCGACGTGAACGTCTCGACGAGACTGTACGGTAGCCCTTTAACGCTGTGGTCGCTGAGGCCGCCATGGCCCGCCTCTGCCAGAAGAATCCCACCACCGTTCCCGAGCGTGCTCTGTGCGAGACCGTTCTCGCCACCCATCAAGACCGCCGCCAATGCTACAAAAGACAGGCAGGAACCACGCATCTTCAATCCTCCGCGCCACGCTCCCATTCTGCGTGACGCTGCCCATCAAGACAAGCAAATTATCCCGCCGCGAGCGTTCTGAGCACGCCGACGTTACGCGCCTCATCTCCTGGTGCGTCCACGGGCGTCTCCGCGATGAAGACCGCGCCCGCAAAGCGCTGATCGTGCAGCAGGCGCCGGAAGGCTTCGGCTCCGATCGTGCCTTCGCCGATATGCTCGTGGCGGTCGAGCTTCGAGCCCATGGCAGCCTTGGCGTCGTTGCAGTGCCAGACCTTGACGGCTTCAAAGCCGATGGTCTGCTCCACCGTCTGCATGGTCTCCGCATAACCCTCCGGCGTGACGATGTCGTAGCCCGCGACGTGGACGTGGCAGGTATCGAGGCAGACGCCGACGGGCGCGCAGGGCTTGAGGGTTTCGACGAGCTCCGCGACCTGCTCCAGCTTGCCGCCGAGCGAGAACTCCGCGCCGGCGGTGTTCTCAATGAGGATGCGGAAGTCCTTGCCGGTGAAGTCGATGCCGTCGACCGCTTCGACGATGGAGGCGGCGGCGAGGCGGAGGCCTTCGTCGCGGGTGAGGCCCTTCCAGCTTCCGGGATGGAGGACCAGGTACTCGGCACCCCAGGCGAGAGCGCGTTCTACTTCACCGCGGAAGGCAGCAGTGGAGTTGATGCGGACGGTTTCGGTCTGGCTGCACAGGTTGATGAGGTAGCTGGCATGGATGGCGACGGGGCCGATATCGTTGGCGGCGCGCAGCTCGCGCATCTTTGCGGCCTCTTCCGGTTTGACCGCGTTGGCCTTCCAGGTCCGGGGACTGGAGGAGAAGAACTGGAAGGTGTTCGCGCCCGCCTCCACTGCCCTGTTCACTGCCGTCCAACAACCGCCTGACGTTCCAAGATGCACACCGATTCGCTTCTTTGCCTGAGCCATCTCTCAAGGGTATCGCGAACCTGTGCGTCACGTTTTCCCACACGAAAGATGTATCGCACGGATGCAAGCGGATGCCGATGAAAAGCCTGACGAAGGTAATAACCCGCTCTGGGAATGGCGCGAGTGACGGTTGTTTCCTAAGCTGATGACGTACCCCCGGAGGCTCCGATGCTCAACTCGCTTACCACCTCAGCGCACAACAGTCTGCCTTCCAACCAGGTCTCGCGGCTCCTTACGGGCGCGCTGCTGCTGGCGGCTGCGGCGATGGCTACGGGCTGCAACGCGGATGAGGCGGCGATGCATGCGGATCTTTCGGGCTATCTTGGGCACTCTCACACCTGGCTGGACGCGGCCGATTCCACGAAGGCAGACCTCAGCCTGCTGTCGTCACACCATCACGCGCACAGCCGCGAACTATCCCGTGCAGAGCTTGCTCCACGCCACATCAGCAATCGGGTTCTTTAACCTCTGAGGTTTGCCCGAGACGAAAGTGCTATGCTGAGCGTCCACCCTTCAGGAGCTCAACATCCATGGCAGCCGAACAGAGCTTTAAGAGCCATACCGCGCTCGACCCCATCACGCACTTCACCTTATTGCCACTGGGCCTGATCGCTTTAGGGCTTTCTCTCTACCTGATCCGCCACGACTGGCCGCTTCACCGGCTGGATCATCTTTGGATGATTCTGGCATCGATGGGGCTGATTCTTCTGAACCTCAAGTCGCGGATGTACCCGCTTGCGGTTCAGGATCGCGTCATTCGTCTGGAAGGGCGTCTGCGGCTGCATGAGCTTATGCCGGAGGAACACCACTCCATCGCGGACCAGCTCACGACACGGCAGTTTGTCGCGCTGCGGTTTGCGTGCGATGCGGAGCTTCCGGCGCTCGCGCGGAAGGCCGTGGCTGAAAATCTGGACGGCAAGACCATCAAGCAGAACATCGGCACGTGGCGGCCGGACTATAACCGCATTTAGGAACGGGAACCGGATTTAGAAATACGAACGGGAGCAGCCTCGGCTGCTCCCGTTCTTTGTTTGCTGCGAAGAATTTAGTACACGTCCAACTGATAGCGCTTCTGCTTCTTCATCGTGGCCAGGTACTCTTCGGCGTGCTCCAGCGTGCCGTTCGAGCCCTTGGCGATGGCGTCGAGCAGAGCGGTATGGACGTCCTTGGCCATACGGGTCGCGTCGCCGCAGACGTAGAAGTAGGCTCCGCGCTCAAGCCACGCGTAGACCTCAGCCGCGTGCTCTTCGATGCGGTCCTGCACGTAGATCTTCTTGGCCTGGTCGCGGGAGAAGGCGGTCTCCAGACGGGTCAGGACGCCGTCCTTGTGCATACCCTCAAACTGCTCCTGGTAGAGGAAGTCGAGCGCACGGCGCTGCTCGCCGAAGAAGAGCCAGTTGTCACCGGTCTCGCCCTTGGCCTGACGCTCCTCAAGGAAGGCACGGAAGGGCGCGACGCCGGTTCCGGGGCCGACCATGATGACGGGCTTAGAGGAGTCCTCCGGCAGGCGGAAGTTGCCGTTGGCATGGAGGAAGATGGGCATGGTGCCACCGACGGGGGCGCGCTCGCCCAGGTGGCCGCTGGCCAGGCCCTGGCGGCTGCGGCCATGTGCGTCGTAACGGACGACGCGCACGGTGGTCTGCACGTTATCCGCATGGAGCGCCTGGCTGGAGGCGATGGAGTACATGCGCGGCGTCAGACGGGCGAGGATCTGAAATAACTGCTGAGGCTGCGTGATGATGCCAGGGAAATCCTTGACGAGATCGATGAACTCGCGGCCGTAGCAGTACTCCTCCGCGCGAGCCTTGTTGTCCGCGCCGGCCATGGCCTTCAGGCCAGCGTTCTCCGGGGCGAGCTTGACCATCTGCGTGATGCGTCCGCGCTCCAGCTTGCCGATGGCGAGGCGGGTGCGAAGGGCTTCGTCGAGGTCGATCTCAACCTTGTAGTGATCGAGTACGCGCTCAGAGCCAGTGAAGCCCAGGGCCTGCAGCATCTCGTCCACGACCTCACGGCGGTTCTCAGGGAGGATGCCGACGGCGTCGCCGGGGGTGTAGGTCATGCCGTCTTCAAGCGACAGCTCGACGTGGCGGGTCTCCTTCTCGGAGCCCTCAGCCGTCAGAAGCTCATTGACCAGGACGTTGGACTGGTAGGGATTGTTGCGCGTGTACTTGGGCGCGTGGGCAGCCGGGGCGGCAGCAGATTCGGTGGTAGCTTCCAGTGTTTCGCTCATCTGTCTATCTTAAACTGATTCGGACCATTTTGGTCTATTTTCTGGACGACTTTCAGATCTGCGAAAGCGCCGGATGAAGTAGAACAGAGCTCCCAGCGCGACGACGGCCAGTGCCTCGCCCAGTTCCCGGTAGAACATGGGGCGAGCCAGGAGGATATAGCCGAAACCCGCCAGCGCCAGGACCGGAGGCAATGGATAGAGCCACATGCGGAAGGGTCTGGGCAGATCCGGGCGGCGCTTGCGCAGGACCATCACCCCCACATGCTGCAGCAGAAACTGCACCACGATGCGCAGCACGACCAGCGCCGCAATGACCTCTTTGAGCGAGAAGAAGCAGAAGACCATCGCCGCGCCTCCGAGGTAGAGCAGCGAGACGTATGGAAAGCCGTGCCGTGCGTGCAACTGGCCGAAGATGCGGAAGAAGTTGCCATCGCGCGCTGCTGCAAAGGGGATGCGCGAGTAACCCAGCAACAGGGAAAAGACGCTGGCAAACGCCGTAATCATCACCAGACCGGCGGCGACTCGGCCCAGCACCATGCCCAGGTGGCCTCCGTACGCTGTTTGCATGAAGAAGGCGACGAGCGCCTGGCGTGCGCCGAGTTCGGTCTCACCGACGAGGGGCTGCCAGGGCATGACCGTCAGGATCGCCACATTCAGCAGCAGGTACAGCCCCGCCACTGCGCCGATGGAGATCAGGATGGCACGTGGGATCGTCCGCGCGGGGTCCTTGACCTCCGCGCCCAGGAAGGTCACGTTGTAGTAGCCCCAGAAGTCATAGGTGGCGATGAGCATCGCCGAAGCCAGGCCGGAGAAGAATGAGGGCGTCAGGTGGAAGGCTCCGGGGGCAAAGCTAAAGGCCCGGCCCAGATGGCCGTAGAGGCTGGCTGTAACCAGAATCCAGCCGATGGTCGCGATGACCGCTGTCCACAGCACGTAGGAGATCCATTTGAGGTTGGCCAGCCGCCGGTAGAGCAGGACCAAGGCCAGCGCAACGCAGGCGATGGCGACCAGCGTTCCCGGCCCTGCGCTGACTCGTCCCCAGGCCCACCAATGGCCTCCCAACGAGGGCGCGAGGAATGCCGCGTACTGCGAGAGGCCGATGCAGCCGCTCGCGACCGAGAGCGGTGCGGAAAAGATGAGCTGAAAGACGAAGAGGAATGCCAGGAAGCGGCCGAGTTCGCCGGGAAACATCGTCCGCAGAAAGCGATACGAGCCGCCCGCCTCCGGCATGGCCGCGCCAAGCTCCGCCCAGACCAGCCCGTCGCAGACCGCCAGCAGCGCGCCAAAGATCCAACCCAGCATCGCCTGAGGGCCGCCCATGGCGCTGAGCAGGATGGGCAACGTGATGAACGGGCCGACGCCGATCATGTCCAGCATGTTGATCGCCACGGCTGGCCGAAGAGTCAGCGTCCGTTCGAGTTGTTGGTTTTCTTCGATACGAAGAGTCTACCTTTCCTGCTCCAGCGATCTCTGAATCGCAATTGGCTACGCCTTTCTCTAACGCGATATGAGAGATTGGTGCTAATGACACTCGGACGCCGGACCCGAAGCCTCGCCCTTTTGCTTGTGCCCTCGCTTGCCTTCGCGCAGCAAAACCCCCAGGCCAAAGACCCGGCCAACCTGATGGGCGAACGGACCTCAGCGCCTGCCCACGCGGACACGCTCGAGATCAATCACGGCGCTCCGGCGCTGGAGCAACTGCTGAAGAAGCTGCGCACGCGGGCCTCGCTGATGATGATCGTCGCGCACCCGGACGATGAGGACGGCGGGATGCTGACGTATGAGTCGCGCGGTCAGGGAGCGCGTGTGGCCATGCTGACGCTGACGCGTGGTGAAGGTGGGCAGAACCTGATGTCGGCCGACTTCAACGATGCGCTCGGCCTGATCCGCACGCAGGAGCTGCTTGCGGCTGACCGCTACCTGGGCGTCGACCAGATGTTCGGTACGGAGGTTGATTTCGGCTTCTCGAAGACCAAGGAAGAGACCCTTGCGCAATGGACGCATGAGCGCGTGCTTTACGACGCTGTCCGCGCCGTGAGGCTCTACCGTCCGCTGGTGCTGGCCTCCGTCTTCGTCGGTGGGCCGACCGACGGACACGGCCACCATCAGACCTCCGGCGAGATATGCCAGGAGGTCTTCACCGCCGCGGCCGATCCCAAGGTCTTCCCGGAGATGGGCCTGCCGCCGTGGGCGCCGCTGAAGGTTTACGCGCGTGTCCCCTTTTCCCGCGTGACCAAGGACGGCATGTTCGACTACGCCACCGGCAGGACCATCCCGCCGCTCTTCCACAACTACGTCACCAACACGGACAGCACCGGCGAGCCGGTCGCCACGGTGGAGATTCCTGAGGGCGAAAAGTCCACGCTGCTGGGTATGCACGGCGACTCCTACGTCCAGTTCGCACGCAAGGGGCTCGCGCTGCAGAAGACGCAGATTGGCGAAGGCGTACGGACTGCTCCAGCCGGCGCGCTGAGTAGCGGCTACTCGCTGAAGGCGAGCCGGACCGGCTCTTCTTCCGCGCAGGAGAAGTCTTTCTTTGACGGCGTCGATACCACCTTGACCGGCATCGCGAACCTTGCGCCAGCCGCGCCCGCAAGCCTCCGCACCACGCTCGCCTCCATTGATAAACAGGTCGCGGACGCAGAGAGCATCTTCACGCCGGAGAACATCGAGCTGACCGCGCCTCCGCTACGCGATGCTCTACGCTCGCTCGACACCCTTCTCGCCGAGATGAAGGCAGCTTCCCTGCCCGAGGAGCAGAAGTACGATCTTCTCCACGAACTCCGGACCAAGCGCGTGCAGCTCAACCAGGCTCTCGTCCTCGCTCATCACCTGTCCGTGAGCGCGACCCTTGCCGACCCCAAGGCTGGACCGGAGGTGCTCTCCACCCTGACCTCGCTTGCCGTAAAGATCAAGCTGGACAACAAGAGCGCGAACTCGTACCGGATCGCCGGAATCCACCTCACGGCGAACACGGCTGGGCAAGGCATCGGCCAGGCCGATCTGGGCGCGATCCAGCCGCGCACCACGCGCGAGCTTCCCATCCGGCTGCCGTATCTTGCGGGTCTCGTCCCCACACGACCTTACTTCTCCCGACCGAATCTGGAGCAGCCCTTCTACAACGTCAAAGACGCTAACCTCCGTAATGCGCCGGCGACCCCGTATCCCATCTCGGCTGGCGTCCAGTTTGACGATCAGGGCGTGCGGCTTGATCTCGAAACTGTCGTGCAGGCCACTGACGATGCAAAGGGCCCGCAACCGGTCGTCATCGTTCCGCCGGTCACGGTCTCGCTCTCCAGCGCCTCCGGCATCGTGCCGCTTGATATGCCGTCGTTCCCCCTGGAGACCCGGCTGCGCGTCAACGCCACCGATCCTGCCGCATGCCACCCTGTGGCGAAGGACCTTCCAAAGCAGGTTGCGAAGCTGAGCATCCGGCTTTCCAACGACTGGCTCGTCGCGCCCGGTATTCAGGACTTCGATCCGCATTGTGCCGTCGACAAGAGCTACGCCTTCACCATCTCGCCGCCGCACAGGCCGGAGGATGGAACGATCGTCAAAGCGCAGGCCGTCGCCCGCTCCGCGGCTTATAACTACACGGAGTCCTTCCGCGCTGTCGGCTACGCCGGCCTGACCCCGACCAACTTCTACACGCCCGCCATCGATAAGGTCACCGCCGTCGACGTCAAGACGGCACCTAACCTCAAAGTCGCCTATTTGCCAGGGACCGGGGACTCGGTTGCGGAGTTTCTGCCGGATCTTGGCATCACGCCGACGATGCTCACCGTTGCAGATCTGACGGCACAGAAGCTCGCAAGCTTCGACGCGGTTATCCTCGGCGTGCGCGCTTACTCCGCTCACCCGGAGCTTGCAGGCGCAGGGTCCAAGCCGCTGCTGGACTTCGCCGCGAATGGCGGAATCGTGCTGGTTCAGTACAACAGTGGTGGCAGCTCCGGCCACGCGGCACCCTATCCGTTTGATCTGCCTGGCGACTCGGCTCATAACGTTGTCGTAGAAGCCCAGCCCGTCACCTTTCTCGCGCCTGAATCGCCCGCTCTCAACTGGCCCAACAAGCTGACCTCGGCTGACTTCGAGCATTGGGTAGAGGAGTGGGGACACGGCTTTGCCTCCACGTGGGACTCTCACTATGAGGCTCTGCTGGAGGTTCATGATCCTGACCAGGACCCGCAGAAGGGCGGCCTGCTGCTGGCACGCACCGGCAAGGGCGCATATATCTACTGCGCGCTCGCGCTGTACCGTTCGCTTCCGGAGGGTGTTCCCGGCGCTTACAGGCTGCTTGCGAACCTTCTCAGCCTCCGCCAGAACCCCGGCTTCGTAACCGACATCAAACCATCAGAGGCCAAACAGAATGACGACGACTAAGCTCTCCGGTCTCTCCGGACCTCGTGAAGCCCAGCTCCTTGAAGCCGTAGATCTGCTGCTCGATGCACGCCGCACCGGCAATCCGATTCAGGACCTTCCGCCAGCCCTGGCTCCGACCACGGAGGCAGAAGCCTTCTGGATTCAGGGTCAGCTTGCCGAGTCCTTTGGCAGCATCGGCGGCTGGAAGATCGGCGCACCCTCGGCCGATGCAACGCCATCCTTCGCGCCGATGCCCCTGGCCTGGATGGCTCCGGGCGGCAGCAAGATCAAGGGACATACCAGCCGATATCGCGGCCTGGAGGCGGAGGTCGCGTTCCTGCTGGGCGATAACCTTCCGCCGCGCGCAACACCCTATAGCCGCAACGAGGTCATCGCGGCCATCGCCTCCTGCCATCCTGCGATCGAGGTCCTTGAGTCAGGAATACTCGATCCCGGCATCGTCCCGACGCTCAACAAGATCGCCGACCTCCAGATCAACGGCGGCTTCATCTACGGGCCGCCCTGCCCGGAGTGGCGCACAGTCGATTTCACCCAGGAGCAGGTCGTGCTCGCGGTGGACGGCAGCGTCCGCGTGGAACGCACGGGCTCAAACACCGCCGGGGATCTTCTGCGCCTGCTTCCCTACCTGGCCAACGAAGGCGCGGCACGCACGGGCGGTCTGCGAGCCGGCCAGTGGATCACTACGGGAAGCTGGACGGGCAACACGCTCGCGACAGCAAGCTCGTCGGTCGACGTCCACTTCTCCACCATTGGCCGGGTGACGACTCGGTTCGAGTAACTACCCAGCTAATACCAGCCTGATAAAGCATCTCCACGGGCCTGCTGCGGAATCAGAACAGCAGAGGCAAAACCATGGCGCGCCCTTACTGGACCGGACAGATCACCATCTCACTCGTCTCTTTTGGCGTGAAGCTCTTCGTCGCAACCGAGGCCAAGGGCGAGATTCACTTTCATCAGATCTCGCGCTCCACCGGTGAGCGCGTCCGCCAGCAGAAGGTGCTCGCCTCCGCGCAGGAAGCCCGTGAATCGGCTCCGGATGACGCTCCCATGGCGGCGTCCAGCATGGTCAAGAAGGATGAGATCGTCAAAGGGTACGAGTACACCAAGGGGCAGTACGTCATTGTGGAGCCGAAGGAACTGAGCGAACTTCGCGTGCCCTCCAAGCACACCATGGAGGTCATCCAGTTCGTGGACGCTGAGGAGATCGACCCGGAGTATTTTGAGAAGCCCTACTTCGTGGTGCCTGAGAACGATGCGCAGGCACCGGCGTTCGCCGTCGTGCGGCAGGCGCTGCGGGACGAGAAGAAGATTGCTCTCTCCAAGATCGCGTTTGGGGGGCGCGAACACGTCGTCGCCATCACGCCCACGCAGGATGACTCGCTGGGCGGCATGATGGCGTACACGATGCGCTACTCGGAGGAGCTGCGCGACCCGAAGGAGTACTTCCGCGATATCAAGAAGCCTGCGGTCGATGAGGACTCGCTGGACCTGGCGAAGCAGCTCATCAAACGTAAGTCCGCGAAGTTCGATCCGGCCAAGTTTGTCGATGGCTATGAGGTCGCGCTGAAAGAGCTCGTGCAGGCCAAGATCGACCATGCGCCGATCCCGAAGGACGAAGCGCCTGCGCCGAAGAAGTCGAACGTCGTGAGCCTGATGGATGCGCTGCGTAAGTCGATCGCGAGCCCTGCGTCGGAGGACACGTCAGACCACGAGGCGCATGAAGAGGCTCCGGCGAAGAAGAAGCCGGCGGCAAAACATGCAGCCGCTCCGGCCAAGGGTATCGCCCTGGTCAAGTCCGGCAAAGCTTTGAAGGCAGCCACGAAGACGGCGAAAGCACCCAAACGCAAGTCGGCCTGATTCAACGGGATACGAGCTAAATCAAATTAGCCATGGTGGTAATTTTCTGCGTCAAACCCAGGTGAGACCCACAAGGATTTCACCCATGCCCGCAGCAAAGAAGACAGCCACCAAAAAGATAGCCGCAAAGAAGTCCGTCGCGAAGAAGAGCGCAAAGAAAGCCGTCAAGAGCAAGGCGTCGCCGTCCGACGCAGTCGATGAGCAGCTTGCGCGTTATCGCTCCATGCGCGACTTTGACGTCACTGCCGAGCCCTCCGGGAAGGCGCAGGAGATCACCCGCGAATCTCTCCCGTTCTGCATCCAGAAGCACGCCGCGTCCCACCTGCACTATGACTTTCGTCTTGGCTGGAATGGTGTGCTGAAGTCCTGGGCCTGCGCCAAGGGACCCAGCTATAACGTCAAGGACAAGCGCCTGGCCGTGCAGGTTGAAGATCACCCCATCGAGTACGGTGGCTTTGAGGGCATCATCCCTGCAGGCCAGTACGGTGGCGGCACCGTCATGCTGTGGGACCAGGGGACCTGGGAGCCGCAGCCCGGCCACACGGACGTCGACGCCGGCCTGCGCGACGGCAACCTGAAGTTCATCATGCATGGCACCAAGATGAAGGGAAAGTGGGCGCTGATCCGCATGGGCGGTCACGCTGCGACGGAGAAGAAACCGAACTGGCTCCTCATCAAGGAACACGACGACTTTGAGCGCGGCCCGGATGACGAGGCCATCACCGACTCCGAGCCCAAGAGCGTCATCACCGGCCGAACCCTTGAAGAGATTGCAAAGAACGAAGATCACGTCTGGAACTCGAAGGAGACCGCCAAGCCTGGGCAGGCCTGGTATCGAAACGACGTTGAGGCAGATAAACCGGTGAAGACTGCCGCTCTGGACCTCGGCTCTCTGCCCGAAGAGCATCAACCTACCTTTCTCAAGCCGCAGTTGGCGCAGGAGACCCAGACGCCTCCCTCAGCAGACGGCTGGCTGCATGAACTGAAGCTCGACGGCTACCGCATGCAGGCCCGCAAGGACGGCAAGAAGGTCCAGATGCTCACCCGCAGTGGGCTGGACTGGACTGACCGTGTGAAGGCCGTGGCCGCTGAGGTGGCGCGCCTGCCCTATGACGCAGTCACCCTGGATGGAGAGGTTGTCGTGGTCGCGGAAAACGGCACCACCAACTTCGCGGACCTGCAGGCCTCGTTTCAGGAAGGTGCGAAGAATCCCCTCACCTACTTCTGCTTCGACCTTCTCCACCTGAACGGGCACAATCCGCGCGGCCTGTCGCTGCTGGAGCGCAAGAAGCTCCTTGCCGAAGTCCTCACCACCGCCGACCGATCCACCCTTCAGTTCAGTGAGCACCTCGAAACCAGCGGTGAGGAGATGTTTCACAAAGCCTGCGAGCTCCATGCCGAGGGTATCGTCTCCAAGAAGGCTACCGCACCCTACACCGAAGGCCGCAATGGGAACTGGCTCAAATCGAAGTGTCTCCATGAGCAGGAGTTTGTCGTCGGCGGCTACACGCTGCCTTCAAAGGGTGGCTCCGGTATTGGTGCGCTGCTACTCGGGTACTACGATGACAAGGCACGGTTCATCTACGCCGGCCGCACCGGCACCGGCTTCACGCAAAAGGGTAGCGTCATCATCCGTAAACGTCTCGAGCCCATCGAGGCCGCATCCTCCCCCTTCAATAACCCTTCCGCCGATGCTCGCCGCGGCGCGATCTGGACCCGTCCCTCCATGGTGGTGCAGGTCCGCTTCGCCACCTGGACCGCGGACGATCAGCTCCGCCAGGCAGCCTTCCTTGGCATCCGCGAAGACAAGCCAGCGTCCGAGGTTCGGCGCGAGACCGCAGCTCCGACA
This sequence comes from Granulicella tundricola MP5ACTX9, assembly GCF_000178975.2. Lineage (NCBI taxonomy): Bacteria > Pseudomonadati > Acidobacteriota > Terriglobia > Terriglobales > Acidobacteriaceae > Granulicella > Granulicella tundricola. The sequence goes on from NC_015064.1 coordinate 2,491,539, forward strand.
CCGAAGTCCGCCAAGTCAGCAACCCAGCCAACCGCCGCCTCACATACCACCAAGCCTCGCGTAGCCGCCAAACTCATCGCTGCTCCTACGATGGAGAAGGCTCCTGTCCGCCTCACGCATCCGGATAAGGTCGTGGACAACGAAACTCACCTCACCAAGCAGCAGCTTGCCGACTTCTACTGGGCCGTGTCCGAGCGCATGCTGCCCCACATCGCCAATCGGCCACTCTCGCTCGTCCGATGTCCTGAGGGGTCCGAGAAGCCCTGCTTCTTCCAGAAGCACACGAACCACATGCTGCCGCCCGGCATCGGTTCGATTGACGTGCCGGACAAGAAGACCGGCACACCCGAGCCTTACATCACGCTCGACACGCGTGAGGCCCTGGCAGGGCTCGCCCAGATGGGCTGCCTCGAGGTTCACCCGTGGGGCTCCTGCAACGATGACCTCGAACGCGCCGACCAGCTTACCATCGACCTCGATCCAGACGAGTTGCTTCCCTGGGAGGTTCTGACTGGTGCCGCTCTCGACGTACGCAAGCGCCTCAAGGACCTGGGCCTGGAGTCCTGGGTCAAGACCACCGGCGGCAAGGGTCTGCACGTCGTCATCCCCATCGAGCCGGAGCTGGAATGGCCGCAGATCAAGCAGTGGTGCCACGGCTTCGTGAACCTGATGGAGCGTGCCGATCCCAAGCTTTATCTGACCAAGATGACCAAGTCGGCCCGCGCCGGCAAGATCTATCTCGACTACCTTCGCAACGAACGTGGGGCTACCGCTGTCGCCCCTTATTCACCCCGCGCACGCAAGGGTGCGGGCGTTGCTGTGCCTCTCGCATGGTCTGAGTTGGACGAGCCCGAGCGCCCCGTCTTCCGCGTCGCAACCTTCCCGGAGTGGGGTGGACGGCTCAAGAAAGATGTCTGGGCGGACCTGCCCAAAACGAAGCAGCGCATCAGCAAGGAAGCTCAGAAAGCCGCAGGCCTCTAACCCTCAAGCCCCGCAAACAAGCTCTCGCCCGCCGTAGCCGCCGCACACCCGCGTTCAGCTACCAGTGTGTAGTACTCAAACGCGCCATGCTCTTCGAACATCGCCCTGGTCCGCTCCATCAGCGGCGCCTGCGAGGCGTGCTGACGGAAGGCCTCCTGCCTTTGCTCCATCGCCGCACGCACGTCCAGCTTCACGGTCCAGGGCAATGGCGCGGGCTCTGGCCGGCCATCCATGAAGAAGTCGGTGGACAGCATGTAGAGGCGCTTTGCCAGGTGTACCGGCCCAAGGCCCTTATAGCGTTTCTCAAGGCCCGCCCAGTGAAAAGCAGCCGAGGTCAACGAAGCCACCATCGTATGATCCGGATGCGTGTTCAACCCGCCATCCAGGCCGAAGGTGACCATCACGTCCGGCTTGTACTCGCGCACCTTGGCCACTAGCCGCCCGGCAGCCTTTGAGAAGTCCGCAAACTCAAGCTGGGCGTCCTGGTAGTCGAGCAGCTCGTACCGCGAGACCCCGAGCACGCGGCATGACGCGGCGAACTCCTCCCGCCGCATCCGTCCCAGGTCTTCACTGGAGCAGGAATCGCCACGATTCGTCGCAGCCTGCCCATCCGTGAGGCAGATCACGTAGGTCTCAATCCCCTGCTGCGCCGCCAGCGCCAGCGCACCGCCAAAGGCAAAGCATTCATCATCCGGGTGGGCCACAATGCACATCAGCTTCAGACCCAAACAGCCCCCCCAAGATCGCCGTCGTCAAACAGAACCTCGCCCGCGTCCATCTCAGCCTCAAGCGCCTCTTCCCGGCTCTTCAGCGCCCTGACCGGCGCGAACGAGTGCCGGTGCAAGGCACATGCGCCATGCTCCAGCAGCGCACGCCTGTGTTCCGGCGTGGCATAACCCTTGTGCGAGGCGAGGCCATACTGCGGATGCACCAGATCAAGCTCCCGCATCAGCCCATCGCGGTGAACCTTGGCCACCACGGATGCGGCTGCGATGGAGAGCGAGAGCGCATCGCCGTAAAACAACTTCGTCTGCGGACAGGGATGCGAAACGACCATCGCGTCGATCAGCAGATGATCCGGCGCAATCGCCAGCCCCTCGACTGCCTGCAGCATGGCAAGCCTCGTCGCCTGATAGATGTTCACGCGGTCGATCGTCTCCGCATCGATCTCTGCCACCGAGACGGCGATCGCCATGCGCCTGATCCGCTTGTCCAGGCTTTCGCGTTCCTCCCGCGTCAGCTGCTTGGAGTCGGTCAAGCCAGCCTTCGCCAGCGACGCCAGCCCCGCGGGCAGGATCACCGCAGCCGCCACCACCGGGCCAAACAACGCACCACGTCCAACCTCATCCACACCCGCAATCGAGCGCGCACCGCGATAGCGCAGCGCCTGCTCCGGCGCGTCAGAGCACACCAACTGCTTGAGCATCTGCTGCTTGGCCGCCGGGGTTCCGAATCGAATCATGGTGACCTGAGTTTATAACGTTGCGACACCCATCAACCATTCCACAAACAGAAAGCCGCAACCCGAAGGCTGCGGCTCTGAATCCAGATGAAGGATTGAGACTACTTGGCGCGCTCGACCTCGCGCAGACGAGCAGCCTTCCCACGCAGACCGCGCAGGTAGAACAGCTTCGAACGGCGAACCTGGTACGAACGTACCTTCTCAACCTTATCGACAACCTTGGAGTTGAAGGGGAAGATGCGCTCGACGCCCTGGCCGAAGCTCATCTTGCGGACGGTAAAGGTGCCCTGGGGTCCGCGACGGTAGGCGATAACCATACCCTCAAACGCCTGGAGCCGTTCCTTTTCGCCTTCTTTGATCTTGACCTGCACGCGGACGGTATCGCCGGGAGCAAACTTGGGGAGGTCGGTCCGCTCAAATTTGGCGGCCAGTTTCTGCATGATGGGATGGATTGACATAACAACTTTCCTGTTCTGAACTCGAGCTTTTAGTGTATATCAAAACTTCAGATTTCCATAGAGTTTTCCACCGCTACTCTTCCATCTTTGTTCGCTCGAGGTCGGATAAGCACCGCCGGTCTTCCTTTGTCAACGTCGCAGACTTCAGGAGTTCCGGCCGGTTCCGCCACGTCTTCTCAAGCGCACGCTCCCGCCGCCAGCGCCGGATCTTTACATGATCGCCCTCCAGCAGCACCTCCGGCACGCCGATTCCGCGGAACTCCGCAGGACGGGTGTAGTGCGGATAGTCCAGCAGACCGCCGGCACCATGCGTTGAAGGAGGCACCTCACCTGCCACGTAACCCGGCCCCGCATCCTCCACGCCAAAGCTCTCGAACTTGGCCGAGTCTGGATTCCCGAGCACTCCCGGCAGCAGCCGCACTACCGCATCCAGGATCACCGCCGCCGCCAGCTCGCCGCCGGAGAGGACATAGTCTCCAATCGAGATCTCGCGATCGCACAGCAGCTCGTTGATGCGCTCGTCGACACCCTCATAGCGCCCGCAGACAAACACCACTCGCTCCAGCCCGGCGAGTTCAACCGCCATCGCCTGCGTGAACGGCTTGCCCTGCGCGGAGAGCAGCACTACCGTCTCCCGCGCTGCGGCCCTGTCCTTCTTCTCTGAAAGCCCCATGCCGGCCAGGCAATCGAACAGCGGCTCCGGCTTCAGCACCATGCCTTCCCCGCCTCCGAATGGCCGGTCGTCCACGGTCCTGTGCCGGTCATGCGTGAACTCGCGCAGATCGTGGGTCCGTACCTGCACCAGTCCGGTCTTCGCAGCACGCGCGACCACACCGTACTCAAACGGCCCGTCAAAGAACTTGGGAAAGATGCTGACCAAATCGAAGCGCATCAGCTCTGCTCGCCACTCTTTGGCTCGGTCAGGTTCAGCTCGATCAGCCCCTCGGGAAGCTTCATCTCGATCCGCTTCGCATCCACGTCCAGCGAGACCAGAAACTGCTGAACGTAGGGGATCAGAACTTCATCCTCATTCGCAGTGATCACGGAGAGCAAGGGAGCCGCATCGTCCAGCCGGCGGCCGCCATCGGGTGTTGTTGGAAAGTCTACGGACTCCACCACGCCAATCTCAACGTCGCCGTCGTACACCGTGCAGCCCACCAGATCGTCGATGTACTCCGCACCCTCTTCCAGTTCCATGCGGTCAGACCGCGGGATCAGCACGTCAAGGCCGTTGAGGGTCTCTGCCAGGTTGATCGAGTCGATTCCTGCAAGTGAGAGTACGACGCGCCCCTGGTTCTTGCCGACAGGCAGCCAGAAGCCGGTGACAGTCGCGGCACGCGCCTCCCCTGCCGTTCCGCTAAAGCCAGGTTTGGCCAGCGAAACCGCCAGGGAGTCTTCAAAGCGTTCCGGAAAATCCGTAAGCAGTTCAGCCAGCACCTCTCCCCTACGCCCTTGAGGACGCAGAAGATGTGCCAGCACGGTCCAGGACCGTTCTTCCAATTCGTTTTGCCCAGTCATACTTCAAGCATACGCAAGACGAGCAAGCCGGTTGGTGATTGCCAAAAGTCCCATTATTTCTCTGAGGTTGGCGGCTCTAGCTGGTCTACCTGTTGAATATCGAGTGCAAAGCGATGGTGAGCCTTCATGCTGGCCGCGCCCAGAATCGTTCGCATCGACCGGGCTGTTCGCCCTTGTTTTCCTATGACCTTACCCAGGTCGCTTGCTGCAACGCGCAGGACCAGTACAGTTGAGTCTCCGTCGGTTTCAACCTTGACTGAGACGCCTTCCGGTGAGTCGACCAGGGCTTTCGCCATTCCAGCGACCAACTCACTCATCGAACGGATAAGGGTTTCCCTATCCGTATGTCCCGCAACTTCCGCCATTCCATATACCTCGTAGGAGTCTCGACTTCATCGATCTGTCCTCCGGCCGGTATTCTGTCTGATGCAGAACTGTACGCTGGAGTACATTAGTGGATCGAATAAAAGCGATTGGCCCCGCAAGCAGAGGTCTTTGAACTCAACTACTTGGAAGCCAAGAAACCGTACTTGAAAATACGGTTCTGGATCAAGTGTATCGGACGGGAGGCGAATTCAATGACGCAACTGATATATCAGGTCACATCTTTAGGCATCGCCGGCAGGTTACCGACGATGCCCGATGATTACTTTTAGACAGCAGCAGGCTCAACAGCAACCGGAGCGGCCGCAAGCAGCTTGCCGACGCGGTCGGACAACTGTGCGCCGTTTTTGGTCCAGTAGTCGATCCGGTCGCGCTTCAACAGAACCGTCGCAGGATTCGTGCGGGGGTTATACGTGCCGACAACTTCAACCGAACGGCCGTTGCGGGCGCGATCTTTCTCAATGACAACAACGCGGTAGTGGGGCTGCTTGGTTGCGCCTACGCGCGCCAGACGAATCATCAACACAGGAAAACCTCTCGAATTACTGAAGTTTGGGCGAAGCATCCAGGCTGACAGTCGCAGGAGGTAAAGCCACACTCCGTACAGCGTGCAGGATAGAACACAACCCAATCTCACAAGTATCGCAGAAAGACAGCGTTTAGGCTATCCCTCACCGCGCCGGAAACAGAAAGCGCAGCACCTGATCGAACCGCGCCGCCCACGCATCCTCATCATGTACTGCATCCGGCACAATCAGCGTCTGTAGATCCTCCCCGGGCCGCCAGCCCTGCTGGATCAGCAGACGCTCCAGCAGCTCCGTGTCCCGCACATGCCTCATGCCCTCGCCCGTGCCGATATCCAGCCAGATCTTCGTCTCCGGCCTTGGCCTCGCCTGCTTCACAAACTGCAGCAGCGACCGGTGATCCCACCAGATGGAAGGGCTCATCACCGCCAGCTGCCCAAACGTCTCCGGATGTCCCAACCCGAGGTAAAGCGAGATCAAGCCGCCCAGCGACGATCCCCCCAACCCCGTGTGAACCGCCCCGCGCAGCGTCCGAAACTCATGATCGATGTGCGGTTTCAACTCCTCCACCAGCAGCCGCCCGTAAAGCTTTCCGTCCCCGCCGCCCATCCTGAAATCCTTCGTCGGCGTGTACTCCGCCATGCGCCGCAGTCCGGTATTCGCCACGCCGACCAGGATTACCGGCTCGACCAGCCCTTCGGCGATCATGCGGTCTGCCGTCTCGCCCACGCGCCAGGTGCGGCCGGGGATGTACGACGTGCGCCCATCGATCAGGTTCTGCCCGTCATGAAGGTAGAAGACCGGAAAGTGCCGCTCCGGCTCACTCTCATAGCACTCCGGTAGATAGACGCACACGCACCGAGTCTCAGGCTCAGGCAGCACGGCAGAGTGCAGCTCAAACAGCTCCAGCCGCTCGATCCGATCCTCCGGCTCAGTCTCCATCCGCACCAGGCTCGCAGGCTCGGCCTGAACTGCAGTCTGAACTCCAGTCTGCGGCTCCCCGATCCTCATCCGGAAAAGGGGTCCGAGGGTGCGGTCCAACATGCGATTATTCGGCGATATCTTCAGAAACCAGGCTCCGTACAGTACGATGTTCAGACTAGCAGGGTCATACAAACTCACAAAGGCGGTAGGTTTGCACAGGGAATATCACAAATGGCACTCTCCCAGCCTGGGCCGCGATATGGAACTGACCGTCTACGGTCATGCCGGACTCCCCGCCATCGTATTTCCTACCTCGCAGGGCCGCTTCTACGAGTTTGAAGATCGCGGCATGGTCGCCGCCATCGAGCACAAGATCAACAACGGAGAGGTCCAGCTCTACTGCGTCGATTCCGTCGATGCAGAGTCCTGGTACAACAAGTCCGTCGGCCCTGACTGGCGCATCGCACGCCACGTCCAGTACGACAACTACATCGTCCATGAGGTCGTTCCCTTCCTCCGCAACAAGAACTGGAACCGTCAGATCGCCTCGATTGGCTGCAGCTTTGGCGGCTTCCACGCCGTCAACGTCGCCATGAAGCACCCCGACATCTTCACCGCCTTCCTCTCCATGTCCGGCGCCTTCGATCTTTCAGGCTTCCTGGGCGGTTATCACGACCAGAACGTCTACTTCAACCAGCCGCTGCAGTACCTCGCCAACATGAGCGACGCCTGGTTCCTCGATCGCTATCGCGGGAGCAGCTACGTCCTCGCCACCGGCGTGCATGATCAGTGCTGGGACTTCAACGTCAAGCTCGCCCACGTCATGCGCTCGCGCGGCATCCCCGTCCGCCTTGATGTCTGGGGCGATGACACCGGCCACGACTGGCCCTATTGGCACAAGATGATCCAAACGTATTTGTAACCTCCCACGAATATCGTCATTCTGAGCGAAGCGAAGAATCCCCGTATTGGCTTTTGCTGTTGCCTTTGCATCTGAGCTATCAAGGAGTCGCAATGAAGAAGATCGGCGTGCTGTTCGGTATGGAGAACACCTTTCCCGGTGCTCTCGTGGAACGAATCAACTCCATGCAGGTGGACGACATCTCCGCCGAGTTCGTGCAGGTGGGCGGCGTCAAGATGGACGAGCCCAGCCCCTACGCGGTCATCGTCGACCGCATCTCCCACGACATGCCCTTCTATCGCGGCTACCTGAAGAACGCCGCGCTCCACGGCACCCACATCATCAACAATCCCTTCTGGTGGTCGGCCGACGACAAGTTCTTCAACTACGCTCTCGCCGCCAAGCTCGGCGTCGCCGTGCCGAAGACCGTGCTGCTCCCCCACAAGCACTATCCACCCGATATCAACCAGCAGTCCGTCCGCAACCTGGAGTTCCCTCTCGACTGGCCCGGCATCTTCGAGTACATCGGCTTTCCTGCCTTCCTCAAGCCGCACGACGGCGGCGGCTGGAAGGACGTCTGGCATGTTCACAACCCGGACGAGTTCTTTCACGCATACGACCAGAGCCGCGACCTCTGCATGACGCTCCAGGCCGCCGTCAAATTCAAGGAGTACTTCCGGTGCTACGTCGTCGGCCGCAACGACGTCAAGATCATGCCCTACGATCCCAGCCGTCCGAACGCCGAGCGCTACGTTATGGACCCACCCGAGTACGACCCCAAGCTGCTCGCCCGCGTGGAGAAGGACGCCCTTACCCTCTGCCGCGCCCTTGGCTACGACCTCAACACGGTCGAGTTCGCGGTGGAAGACGGCATCCCCTACGCCATCGACTTCATGAACCCCGCCCCCGACGCCGACTACCACTCGGTAGGCCCGGATAACTTTGAGTGGATCGTCGACAAGATGGCCAGGCTGGCCATCGCCAAAGCCCAGCAAGGCGTTGCCTCCGGCAGCGACCTCAACTACGCAGCCTTCCTCAATGGCACCCCGTCTTCAGGCTCGGCGAAAGTGTCGGCCAAGAAGACGGCAATCAAAAAGTCGGTCCCAGCTGTCGTCAAGAAGGTCGCAGCAAAAAAGGTCGCGGCTAAGAAAAACGCTACGAAGTAGAGCGCATGCCGTTGTTGTTTTTGGAAACTTCCCATGGGGAAGCTCGCGAGACTGCGTCATTGCCTGAGGGCAGATGAGAGGATCGCGAGTAAGTTTGATGTGGGATTTTTCGCTGTGTTCACATGGGTTGGGTAGGCTTGGGTAACCGACATGACCAGCAAACGAACTAAGTCTCAGCAATCACACGAGCCGGATGCGGCGCAGGAGCTTGCGCCGGTCGAGATGACACCCACGAATATGGCAACGGAAGCAGCGCTGGCAGGCTCGGAGGAGGACGGAGTGGATCTTGCTCCGAAAAGCTCTGCGGCGGCTAAAAGAGCCGTGAAGAGTGCGGCGAAACAGATCTCCGCAGGTAAGGGTGGTGCTAAGCGCGCTGGGAAGAAGGCTGCCGAGACGCCGGTAGAGAGCCGGTACTTCAATCGGGATGAGAGCTGGCTGCGGTTCAATCAGCGGGTGCTGGAAGAGGCGCAGGACGAGAAGAATCCGCTGCTGGAACGGGTGAAGTTTCTGGCGATTACGGCCAGCAATCTGGACGAGTTTGTGGAGATCCGGGTGGCGGGTGTGCTACAGCGGATTGAAGATGGGCTGGGATTGACACAGGGTGCGGATGAGGGTGGGCTGACGCAGGAGGAGCGGCTGGCTCGGGTGAGCGGGCAGATGGCTGCGTTTGTGGCGGCGCAGTACAGGTGCTGGAACGAGCAGTTGCTGCCTTCGTTGAAGGCGGCTGGGGTTCATGTGCTGCGGTGGGGGAAGCTATCGCCCGAGGCGAGGACTCACGCGTTGAAGTTCTATGAAGATGAGGTCGATCCTCTGCTGACGCCGGTGACGATCGATCCTAGCCATCCATTTCCAAGGGTGCTGAATAAAGCGTTGTGTATCGCGCTGCTGCTGCGACATAAACGCAGGGGGCCGGCAGGGTTGAGGCCGGGTAAGGTGCTGGGCGTGGTGACGGTGCCGAGGAGTTTGCCGAGGCTGGTTTGTCTGCCTTCGCCGGAGGGGCGGCAGGATTTTATCTTTCTGCATGAGCTGATCGAATCCCAGGTGGAGAAGATGTTCCGGGGGTATGAGGTGCTGGGAAAGGCGGCGTTCCGGGTGACGAGGAACAGCAATCTTTATATGCAGGAGGAGGAGTCGCGGAGTGTGCTGGAGAGCGTGCGGGCGGAGCTGCATAACCGGCGCAAGGGCGACGCGGTGAGGCTGGAGATTGAGACGTCAGCCGCGGAGGAGATCGTCGATGGGCTGCGGACGAACTTTGAGCTGGACGAGCAGCAGGTGTTCAAGACGGATGGGCCGGTGAACCTTTCTCGGCTGATGAATCTGTACAGCGAGGCGAAGCTGCCGGGGCTGAAGTATCCGGCGTTCAGTGGGAAGCAGTACAAGTTGAGCGGCAAGAATGAGGACCTGTTTGCGGAACTGCGGGAGAAGGATGTGATGCTGCATCATCCGTTCGACAGCTACAGGACGGTGGAAGAGTTTATTGGAGCGGGTGCGAGGGATGAGAGAGTGATCTCGATGAAGCAGACCTTGTATCGGACGAGTAAGGACTCACCGATCTTCCGGGCGCTGATTGAGGCGGCGCAGAGCAAGGATGTGACGGTGGTGGTGGAGCTGATGGCGCGGTTCGATGAGGACTCGAACATACGGTGGGCGCGGGAGCTGGAGGATGCTGGGGTTGGGGTGTTCCACGGGATCTTTGGGCTGAAGACGCATTGCAAGCTGGCGCTGCTGGTGAGACGGGATGCGGATGGGCATGTGAGGCGGTATGCGCACCTGGGGACCGGGAACTATAACCCGGTGACGGCTCGGTTCTATACGGATATTAGTTTGCAGACCTCGAAGCCGGAGATGACGGTGGCAGTGCAGAAGGTGTTCAACTACCTGACAGCCGAGTCGGAGGCTGAGGCGGATGCGTATCAACCGCTGCTCGTGGCCCCACTGACGTTATCAACGGACTTGATTCGGCTGATTGGGCGGGAGGCGGATCATGCCAAGGCGGGGAGACCCGCGCGGATTGTGGCGAAGATGAATGGGCTGCTGGATGGGAAGACGGTGGAGGCGCTTTATGCGGCCTCTGAGGCTGGGGTGGAGGTGGAGTTGATCGTGCGCGGGATGTGCTCGCTGCGGCCCGGGGTTAAGGGGATGAGCGAGCGGATCAAGGTACGGTCGATTGTGGGGCAGTATCTAGAACACAGCAGGATCTTTGAGTTTGCGAATGGGGGGAAGGCGGAGGTTTACTGCGGGAGTGCGGACTGGATGCCGAGGAACCTGTATGAGCGGTGTGAGGTGGTGTTTCCGGTGACTGAGCCTGCGCTTGCGAAGCGGCTGCGGGAGGAGATTTTGGGGGCTTATTTGCGGGATAACGTGAAGGCTCGGATGCTGCTGGCGAGTGGGGAGTATGTGCGGGCTGAGGCGAAGGGGGAGCGGTTCAGTGCGCAGGAGTACTTTATGGGGCTGGCTTGCTAGTTGGGTGAGGGCAAAAGAAAGCGGCGAGTCCCTTTGGGGCTCGCCGCTTTGCTTTGGGCTTGCTGGAGTGCTACTGGACGGTGACCTGGTAGGTGTAGTTGTGGTGGATGGTATTGGTGCCGTCTGAGCCTGCGGTGTTGATGGTGAGGATGGAGGTGCCGAAGGGGGTGCCGCCGTTGGCTCCGTTGGTGGCTGCTACGCCGTTGCCGCAGCCCAGGTTGGCGGTGATGCCGAGGGCCAGGAGGACGAGCAGGACGGTGGGGAGACGGCGGCGCTTGCGGCCGGGAAGCAGCAGGCAGAGGAGAGCGGCGAGGCTTGCGGTGCCGGCGAGGTTACGGGCGAAGATGCCGGGGGTGGTGTTGGCGGCCCGGATGGGTGCGGTGGTGGTGACCGTCAGGGTGGTGGTGCTGCCGCCGGTGGTGAGGGTGGTGGGGTTGAAGGAGCAGGTGATGCCGGTGCCTACGGGCGGCATGCAGCCGAAGGCTACGGTGCCCGTGTAGCCGCCGATATCTGTAAGGAGGAGGGAGACGGTGCCGGACTGGCCCTGGGTGAGGGTGAGGGTGGTGGGGCTGACGAAGGTGACGGAGTAGTCGGTGAGGCCTATGGTGATGTTGTTGGAGGTGACGGAGGCGAAGTTGCCGTCGCCGTTATAGACGGCGTAGACGGTGGAGTTGCCTACGGGGAAGTTGGTGGAGGAGTACGTGGCGATGGCCACGCCTGCACCTGAGGCGGTGAGGGTGGCCGTGCCGAGGGCGGTGGGGGTGGTGCCGGCGAGGTAGAAGGTGACGGTGCCGGTGGGACTCGCGCCGGCGGTGGTGAGGCCGGTGACGCTGGCGGTGAGGACGACGTCGAGGCCGGCGGTGCCGGTGGTTACGTTGGACTTGAGGGTGATGGCGGCGGTGGAGGTGGTGCCTGAGCCGGTGCCGAGGACGATGCCGTTGGAGGTGCTGGTGGCGTAGACGGTGTCGCCGCTATAGATGGCGGTGAGGGTGTGGTTGGGAGAGGTGCTGAGGGTGGCGTTGGTGGTGGCCGTGGCGATGTTGTTGGCGACCGTGACGATGACCGCGCCGCTGAGGGGGGTGAGGCCGTCGTAGAAGGTGACGGTGCCGCTGATGGCTGTGCTGCCGAGGGTGGGAGCCTGGACGGTGGCGGTGAGGGCTACGCTCTGGCCGGCTACCGGCGGGTTGGGGACCGCGGCGAGGGTAGTGGTGGTGGCGAGACCTTTGCTGGGCGCGGGGCCGGAGGTGGAGGTGCTCGTGATGGCGATGTTTGCCGCGGTGCAGGTGAAGGAGGCGTTGTTGGGGCAGGTGATCTGAAGGGTATAGCTTCCGGCGATGGGCGCGGGGATGATGACCTGGCCGGTGCCGGTGTTGCCGCCGTTGTTGATGGTGAAGATGCCGGTGGAGACGGCGCTGCCGATGGTGAGGATGCTGGCCTGGAAGGTGCTGCCTGCGGGAAGCTGGCCGTTGTTGGGAAGGGTGACCGTGACCGTGAGGGTGGATGTGCTGTTGGTGGTGAAGCTGGGAGGCTGGAGATCGGTCATGAGTGCGCCGACGGTCGCGCCGACGGTGAAGGTGACGGGGTTGCCGGTGCTTGCCGCGTAGACGGTGTCGCCGCCGTAAGCGGTGGTTACGGTGTAGTTGCCGATGGGGAGAGCCGGGAGTTTCACGGTGGCTGTTCCGCCGGTGACCGGGGCGGTGAAGGTGGTTCCTGCTCCGGCGATGGTCAGGGTGCCGGTGGGCTGGGTGCCGTTAATGACCGCGGTGGGGACGACGGTAACGTTGAGCATGAGGGCCTGTCCGAAGACGGGGGCGGTGGGATTGACGGTGACGTTGGTGGTCGTGGCTACGGAGGAGACGGTGGGGGTGACGGTGTTGGAGTTGGCGAGGTTGTAGTTGTCGTCACCGACGTAGGTGGCGTAGAGCGAGTGGACTGTGCCGGGGGCCAGGGTGATGTTAGGGAGGGTGGCGTTGGGGGCGTTGCCGGTGCCGAGTTGAGTGCCATTGTCAAAGAACTGGACGTTGCCCGTGGGGGCAATACCTCCGGTGGTGGCGACGACTGCGTTCAGCGTGGTGGGCGTACCGGTGGTGAGAACGGATGGGTTGAGAGTAAGGGTGACGACGGGGGTGACGTGAGCGACCTGGGTGGTAGTCTGCTGGGTGCCGTCGCAGGTGAAGTTCTGGTCGGATGGGAAGCAGTTGACCTTGAAGGTGATGGTTCCGGCTGCGTTCAGGGTGAAGGTCGTGGAGCCGGTGGCCGTGCCGTTGGAGCCGTTGATGCCGACGTTCACCGGGTTGACGTTGGTGAGGCCGAAGGGCGTTATGGTGGCGGTGGCGACGGGGGTTCCGAAGCCGGAGTTGGATTTGAGGGTGACGGTGGTGGTGATGGTGTCGCCGAGGGTGGCTGTGGCGGGCGAGGTGATGGTGTATGCGGCGGCTTCCGGCGAGACGGTGAGGTTGATGGTGGCGGAGTTTGCCGCGTAGTTGGCGTCGCCGGAGTAGGTGGCGGTGATGGCGTAGGTTCCGCCGGGAAGCTGGTAGGGTGCGGAGGTCGCGGTGGCGTTGCCGTCCAGGTTGACGGTGGCGGAGGTGAAGACAGCCGAGTTGGCTGCGTAGGTGATGCTGCCGGTGGGGGTTGCTCCGCCAGTGGAGGAGATGAGCGTGGTGGTGAGGGTGAAGGTCTGGCCGTGGATGGGTGCGCCGTTGGAGCTGTAGTAGTTGAGCGTGACGCCGGCGGTGCCGAGGGGGAATGCCTGGGCGAGCTTCTGGAGGTCTATGAGGCCGAGACCGGTGGCAGGCTCCCAAGTGTCCTTTGCGGCGTCTGGCTGGGTGTAGAGGCCGGGGGTCGGGAGGAGCGCGTAGAGGGTCTGGTTGATGTTGCCGAGACGGCTGCCGGATTTCTGCTGGAGGGCGGCGATGGTCTGGGCGAAGGAGGTCAGGCTGGCTGAGGTGAGATCCGGCGCGTAGCGGAGAGAGTCTGCGGGAAGGCCGGGGGCGTTCTGCCAGGAGGGACGTGCGGCGATGGGTGCGGTGGTATCGGCTACGGCACCGGGTGCGGAGACTGCGGTTACTTCAGAAAGGGCGGCGGGGAAGCTGCCGGAGGGGCAATCACGGCTGGAGATGGTGGTGATTCCCTGTGCGGAGGCCTGGCGGAGAAGAGTCGTGTACTCGGCGAGCTGGCCGGTGGAGAGGTTGGCGGTGCAGAGGGCGGAGGTGAGGGTGAGGATGGGGGTCGTGTTGGCGTCAACGACGGAGGCGATGGAGGAGAGGGTCGCGGGTGCGGTATTGAGGATGAGGGCGCTGTTCGCGGGGAGATTGTCCATGCCGTCTACGGCGGCGATGACGGACGCGGTGGAGGCGGGCAGAGACGGGAGAGTTGTCGAGGCGAAGTACTGGGCTCCGGCGACCGTGTAGGCGTGGAGGCTGACGGCGAAGGCGCTCTGGAGTTGGGTGGTGGTACCGGAGACGGTGAGGCGGAGGTTCGATGGGGAGACTGCGTCAACCGAGAGGCCTTGGGACTGGGCCCAGGTGGTGGCGGTGGCGAGCTGGTCTGAGGATGCGCCGTAGGAGGCTGCGAACTGCTGGGGGGTGAGCCACTTATGGTAGCTGCCGGAGTTTGGGGTGGTGAGATCTGCGAGGTATTGCTGGAGGGCAGCGGTGCGGTCGGCTGATGGTGCGAGCGTGAGGGTCAGCGAGAGGCGCTGCGCGGCGGGCAACGGGCCAGCGTCGGTGGCGGCGGCCAAAGACGCGGCGGTGCGGGTGGCGAGGGTAACGCGGGTGTCGCCGGATTGCTGGGCGGAGGCGGGGATGGCGGCAGAAAAGAGTGCAACAAGCGCCGAAGCGGCGAAAGAAGTTGATACGAGCCTGCGGAGAGACCTGGTTACTTTGGATTTCATGATTATGGGAATGGTCGCATTGAGGGGGGTGAAAGGCAATAGAAAAGACCTCATATGCGAGGGCGATGAGGTCTTTTCATGTTGCATCGGGAATTGGGCGGTGCCGGTGGGGGTTGGTGTGGCGCTCAGGCATTCCCTCAGCGGCTAAAGCCGGTTTTTGTGGTGATCCATGAACGGCGGGACTTAAGTCCCGCCCTTTCAAGACGCGGTCGAGTGAAGTGTCCCGCCGTTTCAACACCGGACTCTGGTTAGAGGGTGTATTTACCTGCTGCGATGATGTGCTGGGCGAGGGAGCGGCGGAGGGAGATGGTGTCGGCTGGGTCGTGCTTGACGAGGCGGCGGAGGATGGTGAACTGGGTGCGGGCCATGTCGCCTTCGGCTGCTGCGGCGATGACCTTGCGGGCCTGGGACTCCAGGATATCCATGGCTTTGGCGGCGTAGATGCGGGTGATGGTGACGGCGGTGTCGGTTCCCTTGCCTGAGTTGGCCAGGAGCTTTTCTGTGCGGAGGATGGCGGACTCCATGGCGAAGACCTGGATGATCATGTCGGCGATGGCGGCCATGACCTCCTGCTCGTCCACTAGTTTCTGCATGTAACGCTGGCTGGCGGTCCCGGCGATGAAGAGGGTGAGTTTTTTGGCGGCGGCCAGGAGGTCGCACTCGGCTGCGAGGGGGCCTTCGCGGTCTTCCTTTTCGATGGGGCCGGCGAGGACCTCGTCCATGAGGGCCTTGATGGCGGGCAGGAGGGGGAGTTGGCCGGCGAGGGCGGCCTTCATGAGGCGGCCGGTGATGATGAGGCGGTTGATCTCGTTGGTGCCTTCAAAGATGCGGTTGATGCGGGCGTCGCGGTAGGCGCGCTCGGCTGGGAACTCCTCGACGTAGCCATAGCCGGCGAAGATCTGGACGGTTTCGTCTACGACGAAATCGAGCATCTCAGAGGCCCAGACTTTGACGATGCTGCACTCGACTGCGTAGGACTCGATGGCGCGCTGGATGGCGGGGGTGTCTGACTTTTCGGTCTGGGCGAGGGCCTGATCGATGAGGCCTACGGTGCGGTAACAGAGGGCTTCACCGACGTAGATGCCTACGGCCATGTCTGCGAGTTTTTCCTGGATGAGGCCGAACTCCGAGATCGACTTGCCGAAGGCCTTGCGGTCTCTGGCGTAGCGGATGGCGTTGCCTAGGGTGTGGCGGGCCGCGCCTACAGCAGCGTTGCCGAGCTTGTAACGGCCTACGTTGAGGATGTTGAAGGCGATGTGGTGACCCTTGCCGACCTCTCCGAGGAGGTTGGCGGCGGGGATCTTGCAGTCGTTGAGGATGAGCGGGGTGGTTGATGAGCCGCGGATGCCTAGCTTGTGTTCTTCCGGGCCGTTGGTGAAGCCGGGGGTGCCGCGCTCGATGAGGAAGGCGGTGAGTTTTTCTTCGCCCGCGCCTTTGCCGCTGGGGATCAGGCATTTGGCGAAGACAGTGTAGAGGTCTGCGAAGCCGCCGTTGGTGATCCACATCTTTTCACCGTTGAGGATGTAGTGCTGGCCGTCTTCTGACAGGACGGCGCGGGTGCGGGCGTTGACGGCGTCTGAGCCGCTGGTGCTTTCTGAGAGGGCGTAGGCGGCTACGATGGTGCCGTCGGCGATCTTCGTCAGATATTTTGTCTTCTGCTCGTGGGTGCCGTACCAGACGAGCGGCAGGGTGCCGATGCCGGTGTGGGCAGAGATGGCGACGGAGAAGCTGCCCTGCTTGGCGATGTGGTCGGCGATGATGGCGGAGGTGGCTTTGTCCATCTCGAGGCCGCCGTACTCTTCGGGGATGTCGGTGGAGGTGAGGCCCAGCTCGGCGGCTTTTTTGATGAGATCGCGGGTGATGGAGAAGTCCTTGTGCTCGATGGCTTCAGAGTGGGGGAGGATCTCGTTGAGGGCAAAGTCTGCGGTGACTTCGGCGATTTGCTGGTGCTCGGAGGTGAAGTCTTCCGGGAAGAAGCAGGAGGCGGGGGTGGGCGAGGTGATGAGGAAGGAGCCGCCTGCGGGGAGGGCGGGGATAGCGGTGACTTCGGTGGGGAGGGTGGGGGTGGTGGCCATGGTGTTACTCCTGTTGAACTATGTCTTCCTAGGAAAGTGAATCCGGATGGCGCGACCTAACTCCAGAGAAAGTCTTCTCCTTTGTAGAGCAGCCCTCATGAGCTATTGCATGTTCGAAGTGAGCCCGTGTCCCAGTCTTGTACTTTGACATTGGTTTCAAGCGACCATGACATTCGATACATCGCATTGGCTCACTACGCTTTGCAAGTCCTTCATCTATCCCAATTATTTTCCAAGTCGAACCAAACTTGATTTCACATTGCTCTGTTAGCGGCATATCAGGAGCAGCTCCTTTCGCTTGCAATCAGGACTGCAGATTCTCGAAGATACCGGCAGCGCCCATGCCTCCGCCTACGCACATGGTGACCATGCCGTAGCGGACTTTGCGGCGTTGCATCTCTCGGAGGATGGTGGCGGTGAGTTTGGCTCCGGTGCAGCCTAAGGGGTGGCCGAGGGCGATGGCTCCTCCGTTGGGGTTGAGGCGGGCGGGGTCTATGCCGAGAACCTTGATGACGGCGAGGGACTGGGCGGCGAAGGCTTCGTTGAGTTCGATGACGCCGATGTCTTCAAGCGAGAGGCCGGCGAGCTTGAGGGCTTTGGGGATGGCGTGGATGGGGCCGATGCCCATCTCTTCGGGGTCGCAGCCGGCGTAGGCGAAGGCGATGAAGCGGGCGAGGGGGGCGATGCCGAGAGCCTGGGCCCGGGTGGCGGACATGACGACGGCGGCGGCGGCTCCGTCGGAGGTCTGGCTGGAGTTGCCGGCGGTGACGGTGCCTTTGGCGTGGAAGACGGGCTTCAGTCTGGCGAGAGCTTCGTAGCTGGTGTCGGCGCGTGGGCCTTCATCCCGGGCGAAGGTGCTGGTGGTGGTGACGGCTTTGCCCTTGGCGTTTGGCGTGGTGGTTACGACTTCCACGGGGGTGATCTCGTCGTCGAAGTAGCCTTGCTGAATTGCGTTGAGGGCCTTCTGGTGGGACTCGTAGGAGAAGGTGTCCATGGCTTCACGGGTGATGCCGTAGTGGGTGGCGACTCGCTCCGCGGTGAGGCCCACGGAGATGTAGGAGCCGGGGTAGTTTTCTACGAGCCAGGGATTGAGGGAGATCTTGTTGCCGCCGAAGGGGACGTAGGACATGCTCTCCGTGCCGCCGGCGACGATGACGTCCGCGCCGCCGCCTCGGATGCGGTCCGCGGCGAGTGCGATGGACTGCAGGCCGGAGGCGCAGTAGCGATTGACGGTCATGGCGGAGGTGGTGATGGGGAGGCCGGCGCGGAGGGCGGCGACGCGGGCGACGTTCATTCCCTGCTCGGCCTCCGGCATGGCGCAGCCGAGGATTACGTCTTCGATCTCGGCGTGGTCAAGCTGGGGGATGCGGGCGAGGGCTCCGTTGATGGCGATGGCGGCGAGATCGTCCGGGCGGGTGGTGCGGAGGGTGCCTCGGGGAGCCTTGCCTACGGGGGTGCGGACTGCGGAGGTGATGACGACTTCATTCATTGGAGCCTCTGTGATGCTGGTGCGAGAACAAGCAACTGCAAAAATGAAATACGGAGGTTCTGAGCTTCGCTCAGAATGACGAGCTTTTTTTGGATGACGAGCGCATGTGATGATGAGCGTGAGTGGTCGAGGTTAGTTGCGTAAGGGCTTGCCGGTTTTGAGGGTGAAGGCGATACGCTCCTGGGTTTTCTTTTCTCCGCAGAGGCTGAGGAAGGCTTCGCGTTCGAGGTCGAGGAGGTATTGCTCCGTCACGGGAGTGCCTGGGGTTACGTTGCCACCGCAGAGGGCGTAGGCGGCCCAGTTGGCGACCTTGGCGTCGTGGGCGGAGATGTACTGGCCTTCGCGTAGGGTCCAGACGGCGAGCTTCAGGGTGGCGAGGGCGTTGGTGCCGGGGGCGGGGACGGCGAGTTGGGGGCTGGGTGCGGTGTAGCCTGCGGCGGTGAGGGACTGGGCGCGGAGTTTGGCGTCGGTGAGGAGGCGGTCGCGGTTCATGGTGATGGCGTCCGATGGGCGCAGGAAGCCGATGGTGCGGGCTTCGGCGGCGGAGGTGGAGACGGTGGCCTTGGCGATGGTCTCGAAGTTTTTCTTGAGGGATTCGAAGATCTCGACTCCCTCGCCGCGTGCGTCGGGGCGGATGCTGGTGCCGGATTCGATGGTGCGGAGCAGCATCTCCTTGCAGCCGCCGCCGCCGGGGATGAGGCCGACGCCAGCTTCGACGAGGCCCATGTAGAGCTCGGCGTGGGGCTGACGGGCGGCGGCGTGGAGGCTGATCTCGACTCCACCGCCGAGGCACATGCCGTAGGGCGCGACGACGACGGGGCGCGGGCAGAACTTGATGAGCTGCGTCATGTTCTGGAAGCCGCGGACCATGAGGGCGATATCATCCCACTCCTCATCCTGGATGGCGAGGAGGAGTTGCATGAGGTTGGCGCCGACGGAGAAGTTGTTGCTCTCGCCGGTGATGACGAAGGAGGTGAAGTTGGCTACGGCTTCCGACGTGGGCTTGAGGGTTTGAGTGATGAAGGAGACGATGTCGCCGCCGAGGGCGTTCATCTTGCTGTGAAGCTCGATGGCGGCTACGCCGTCTCCGAAATCGACGAGGCTGGCTCCGGAGTTCTTTTTGACTACGCCGTGAGACTTCTTGAGGGTGGCGAGGGAGGAGACGCCTTCCGGGATGGGGACGGGTTTGTAGGTGGCGGTGGTGGGATCGAAGAACTGGCGGCCGGAGGGGGTGGTGGGGTCGTCCTTGTACCAAGTGGGACCGGGTTCGGTGATTGCGTGCGGGTAGTTGAGGAGACGCTCAACGTTAGTCGATACGGGACGGTTCTCGGCCAACATGCGGTAGGTCGTCGCGCGAGGGCCTGCGGCGTCCATCATCTCAAAGGGGCCTAGCTCCCAGTTGAAGCCGGCCTTCATGGCTGCGTCGATCTCTACGATGGTGGCGGCGGGCTCGTTGTCCGATGCGGAAACGCGGTTGGCGGCGTAGGTGAAGAGCTCGGTGAGGAAGGGCCAATAGAAGGCGGCGGCTTTGTCTGTTTTCGGGTCTGCGTGGAGGAGTTGGGCTATGCGGGTGCCGAGATGCTCGATGGGTTTGGCTTGTTCTAGGGCGGCTAGTTTGGGGCGGGTGGCGGGGTGGTAGTCGAGGCTCTGCCAGTCGAGGACGTGGCGGAGGTCTCGGCCCTGTTCGTCGCGGCCGGCCTTCTTGTAGAAGCCCTGCTGGGTCTTATCGCCGAGCCACTTCTGCTCCAGCATGTGGGTGATGAACGGCGGGAGAACCACGTCGGCGCGCTCGTCGTGGGTGCGGGCGGACTGGGCGGCGAAGTTGGTGGCTACGTGGGCCAATACGTCTACGCCTACGAGGTCTCCGAGGCGGAAGGTGCCGGTCTTGGGGAAGCCTAATGGGGCACCGGTGAGGGCGTCGATCTCCTCGATGGTGAGGCCTTGCTCCTGCATGAGGCGGATGGCGTTGAGCATGGAGAAGGTGCCGACGCGGTTGGCGATGAAGTTGGGGGTGTCCCGGGAAGGGACTACGGTCTTGCCGAGGCGCTTGTCGCAGAAGGTGGCGATGGTGTCGACGGCTTCCGGGGAGGATTCTGCAGTGGGGATGATCTCCAGCAGGCGCATGTAGCGCGGGGGGTTAAAGAAGTGGGTGCCGAACCAGTGGGCGCGGAGGTCTTCCGGGAAGCCTTCTACGATGCTGGCGATGGGGAGGCCGGAGGTGTTGGTGGTGAGGATGGAACCGGGTTTGCGGTGCTCGGCGACGCGGGCGATAAGGGCTCGCTTGATCTCGAGGTTCTCGGCTACGGCTTCGATGATCCAGTCGCAGTCCTTGAGGAGGGCGAGGTCGTCTTCAAAGTTTCCAGGGGTGATGAGGCGGGCGGCATCCGGGGTGTAAAAGGCGGCGGGTTTGGCCTTGCGGAGAGCGTCGAGGGCCGAGAGGGCCAGGAAGTTGCGGGGCTTGTCGGGTAGGACGATGTCCAGGAGGATAACGGGGAGGCCGGCGTTGGCGATGTGGGCTGCGATGCGGGAGCCCATGGTTCCGGCTCCGAGGACGGCGACGCAGGCGATGAGCGGATTGGGGTGAGGCATGAGGGTTTGACTCCGGCCAGGCGTGAAGGTGCCCGGTCGAGAGGAGATTACGCGGAGGTTGTGACGGGGTCAAGAATTGGGAGGCTGGGAGAAATCGACCCCTTGACCCCTACCCGGGTAAAAGGTGTCAAAGTCTTCGAAACAGGAGACTTAGGTCTGGACTTCCCTCTCCGGGCGTTACAGTGCGGCTGGCTGTGTTTTGGGGAGCTTGGATAACTTTTTCTTTGCCGTTTTCTGGTTCTGGACGATGGGGCGGAGGACCGGGGCGTGGGGGTCGGCGGAGCGGATGGCCTGCTTGACGTGGGCGGCGGGGGTGGCTACCTGGTGCTGGGCTGTGAAGGCGCTGGCCTGAAATTTAGCGGAGCGGACATGATTCTGGACGGAGGGATGCTGCGCCTGGGCGATGGCCGAGTTGTGATGAGCGCAGCCGAGGAAGGAGAACAGGGCTGCGGAGGTGACGGCCATCAGGGCCAGACTGATCCAAGTTTCTTTAGGGAACATGCTGACCTCCTCTTGGTCTCATCGTCATTCTCTGCGAGTTACTTTAGTGCGGCTATTCCCCGTTTGTGGGAGCGGGACGTCCAATGGGTGACGCGGCTATGATGGAGCGAAGAGTTGGTGTGGGAGGGTTTTACTTGCAGAGACGCTGGATGCGGATGTTGGCTTTGGGTTCGGTTGCAGCTTTGGTCACGGTGGGAGTCAGGGCGCAGGACCTGGCGAGCTTTGAGAAGCGGACGACGGTGAAGGTGCTGCCGAACGGGTTGACGCTGATCGTATGCGAGCGGCCGGAGGCTCCGGTGTTCAGCTTCTACACGCTGGTGGATGCGGGGTCGGCTGACGATCCGGGTGGGCAGTCCGGGCTGGCGCACATGTTCGAGCACATGGCGTTCAAGGGGACCGACGAGATCGGCACGACGAACTATACGGCGGAGAAGGTGGCGCTGGCCAAGGTGGAGACGGCTTATGCGGCGTTTGACGCGGAGTTCCGCAAGCGGGTGGGGCAGGATGCGGGCAGGCTTGCGAGCCTTAAGAAGACTTTCGACGAGGCGCAGGCCGGGGCTCAGAAGTATGTGATCCCGAATGCGTTTCCGCAGCTTGCGGAGCAGAATGGCGCGGAAGGGTTGAATGCCTCGACTGAGGAGGATTCCACGCAGTACTTCTGGAATATGCCATCCAACCGTTTGGAGCTCTGGGCCTATATGGAGAGCGGGCGGATTGGGCATCCGGTAGAGCGCGAGTTCTACAAGGAACGGGACGTGGTGCAGGAGGAGCGGCGGATGCGGATCGACTCCAGCCCTACGGGCAGGTTGGTGGAGCAGATGCTGGCTACGGCTTACGTGGCCCATCCGTATGGGCGGAGCGGCGTTGGGTGGGAGAGCGAGATCAGCCAGGTTTCGGCGACCGAGGCTGAGGCCTTTCACAAGAAGTACTATGTGCCTGCGAACATCGTGGTTGCGGTGGTAGGGGACCTTAAGGCTTCTACCGCTATGCCGATGCTGGAGAAGTACTTTGGCAAGATTCCTGCCGGGCCGAAGCCGGAGGCGATGACGACCGTCGAGCCGGTGCAGACGGCGGAGAAGTCGGTCGTGATCCACGAGCAGACGCAGCCGTTTTACCTGGAGGGATATCACCGGCCGGACTATCGTGACCCGGACGATGCGGTGTATGACGCGATCACGGATATCGTCTCCAACGACCGGACCTCACGGCTGTACAAGAGCCTGGTGCGGGATCAGAAGATTGCCGCGGTTGCGCAGGGATTCAGCGGGTTTCCGGGACAGAAGTTTCCGGGGCTGTTTGCGTTCTACGCGGTTCCCTTGCCTGGGCATACGCCGGAGGAGCTTGGGGTTTCGATCCACAAGGAGCTGGAGCGCCTGAAGACCGAGGACGTGAGCGACGCGGAGCTGGAGCGCTACAAGGAACGGACGAAGGCGGACAAGTTGAGCGGGCTGGCGGATAACGCGGGGCTGGCGAACTCGCTGGCCGAGTACCAGACGCGGTATGGGGATTGGCGCGAGATGTTCCGTGAGATTGCGAAGATCGACGCGGTGACGAAGGCGGATATCAAGCGCGTGGCCAACAAGACGTTTGTGGCGAGCAACCGGACGACGGCGGAGATTGTGTACGACGCACCTAAGGCCGGTGCGCCGAAGAGTGCGGCCGCACCCGCAGGCGGTGCCCAGTGAAGATGACTTTTGGACGGAGTGAGATGACGAAGTGGGCTGGTTTGGCGTTGCTGCCGGTATTGCTGGCGGGTGTGGGGACAGGTGCGGTTCAGGCGCAGGCGAAGCATGCCGCAGGTGTGACAGCGGCGGAGCCCTGGAAGAAGATTCCGATCCCGCCGCTGCATGACTTCAAGCCGGTGCAGCCGACGCGGATCGAGCTGGCGAACGGGCTGGTAATTTTTCTGCAGCCGGACCACGAGCTGCCGTTTATCAAGGGCGGCATCCTGATACGGGGTGGAAGCCGGGATGAGCCGGCGGACAAGATCGGGCTGGTGAGCCTGTATGGGCAGACGTGGCGGACGAGCGGGACGCCGACCGAGAGCGGTGAGGCGCTGGACGATGCGCTGGCGCTGAAGGCGGCGAGCGTGGAGACGAGCGGTGGGCTGGCTACGACCTCGCTGCGCTGGTCGAGCTTCTCCAAGGACTTCGACCTGGTGTTTGGCGATGCGATGGATGTGCTGCTGCATCCAGCCTTCAAGGCGGATAAGCTGGCGTTGGCGAAGAGGCAGTTGGATACGGGGATTGCTCGGCGCAATGATGATGCTTCCGGGATTGCGGGGCGGGAGGTTTCCGTGCTCGCTTACGGCAAGGACAGCCCTTATGCGCGGGAGACCGAGTATGCGACGGTTGCGGCTGTAAAGCTGAGCGACCTGAAGGACTGGCATGACCGGACGGTCGCGCCGAACAATATGATCGTTTCGGTCTCCGGGGACTTCGATCCGGCGGCGATGGAAGCGAAGCTGCGTCAGGCGTTCGAGGGGATGAAGCAGGGTAAGAAACAGCTTGTCAGCAAGGGCGAGTACAAGGACCCGAAGCCGGGCGTCTACTTTGTGAACAAGACGGATGTGGATCAATCCAACGTCTACATCGTGGGCCTGGGCACGGAGCGGAATAACCCGGACTACTATGCGCTGAGCGTGATGAACGAGATCTTCTCCGGCGGGTTTGGGTCGCGCGTGTTCCAGAGCGTAAGGACGCGGCTGGGGCTGGCGTACAGCGTGGGCGGGGCTTATGGGGCTTCGTATGACCATCCGGGGCTGTTCACGGTGGGCGCGGCGACGAAGAGCGCGAGCACAGTGGCTGCCGTGAAGGCGATGGAAGACGAGATCGGCAAGCTGAAAACGGTTCCTCCGACGGCTGCGGAGATGAAGAGCGCGAAGGACCAGGTGCTGAACTCGTTTGTGTTCAACTACGACTCGCCCGAAAAGACGCTGAGTGAACAGGTTTCACTGGCGTTCTATGGGTATCCGGCGGACTTCCTGGAGAAGTACAAGAGCGGGATCGAGCAGGTGACGGCGGCGGATGTAACTCGGGTTGCGAACAAATACATCGACGAGAAGAAGCTGGCGATCGTGGTGGTGGGGAATGGTGCGGAGTTTGGCGGGCCGCTGACCGGGCTGGGTGCGGTGACGGATGTGGATATTGCTATTCCGCCTCCGGTGGCGGCGGGTGGCCCGGGTGGGTTGCCGCCTCCGCAGTAGATGACGTGGAGGCTAGTCTTCGTCAAGTGCGGCGAAGACTTCCTCCAAGTCCACAGCTATGAGGGTGTCAGGCACGGTAAGGATGCCGGTGCAGTGGACTGTGTCTTTTGCGGCTGAGGTGCAGACTGTGGCTGTGCGGCGTTTAGGATCGACGATCCAGACCTGCGGGACGCCCATGCTGAGAAAGTCTGTGATGCGCTCACGCATCTCTCGAAAATTATCTTCTGGAGAGAGAACTTCAACGCAAAGAAGCGGCGGGATGTGAATGACCTGCTCTTTTGGGTACCGTGCGTCCGTAACGCAGACATCTGGAACGCGGTAGTTTCGAGTCCCGGTCTGAGTTCGGATCTCGTTACGCATGC
This sequence comes from Granulicella tundricola MP5ACTX9, assembly GCF_000178975.2. Lineage (NCBI taxonomy): Bacteria > Pseudomonadati > Acidobacteriota > Terriglobia > Terriglobales > Acidobacteriaceae > Granulicella > Granulicella tundricola. The sequence continues at coordinate 2,516,436 of NC_015064.1, forward strand.
GAATCTGCCAATCCTTGCGGTGGCGGTCAAAGATCCTGACGAAGACGTACTGTATCGTGCTGTGATCCCACTCACCCAAATTGCGCTCCTCGATGTGTCCATCCACGTAGTCAACGTCTGGACGGAAACTAGTTCTGAGGTATTCCTCAACCGAAAGGTATGGGGTTTGGGTTGCAGTCGCCATGAGTGGTCCCTCTGGCAGTAGTATGCTCCTTTCGTCTGGGTGGGTGGAACTGTTAACTTGGTGGTGAGGTTACTGGATATGCGGGATGGGTTTGCGATTGCGATCATGGCGGCGGGTAAAGGGACTCGGCTGAAGAGCAAGAGGCCGAAGGTGCTGCATGAGATTGGTGGGAAAGCGCTGTTGCTGCATGTGATTGCGGCGGCGAAGACGGTGGTGCCGGCCTCCGAGATCCTGTGTATCGTGGGGCATGAGGCGGAGCGGGTGAAGGCTGCGGTGGCAGCGACCGGCGTGCAGTTTGTGCTGCAGGCGGAGCAGCGTGGGACAGGTCATGCGATCCAGATGGTGAAGGCCTGGTTCGCTGAGACCGGGGTGGCGGTGCCGGAGAATCTGTTGGTGCTGAGTGGGGATGTGCCGCTGATTCGGCCAGAGACGATCGACGCGATCTGCGACGTGCATCTGCGCGAAGGTGCGGCGATGACGATTCTGACCGCCGTGCCGCCGAATCCTACGGGGTATGGGCGGGTGATTCGGGTTTCAGAGACGGGGCCGGAGGTGACGGCGATTGTGGAGCAGAAGTCGCTGACGGCGGATCAGATGGGGGCGCAGGAGATCAACTCTGGGATCTATTGCTTCCGGACGGCGGCGCTGTTCGGGAAGCTCGATTCCCTTTCCACCAACAATGCGCATGGGGAGTTCTACCTCACGGACGTTGCGGCGATGCTGGTGGCGGATGGGGAGCGCGTTGTCGCGGTGAAGGCGGAGAGCGTGGATGAGGTGCTGGGGGCGAATACGATCGCCGAGATGATGCACCTGGACCAGGCGATGCGGATGGAGACGGCTAAGAAGCTGATGGCGATGGGCGTGACCATCTTCAGGCCGGATACTTGCGTGATCGATGCCGGGGTGACGGTGGGGGCGGATACGGTGATCGAGCCCTATGTGCAGTTGCTGGGCGAGACGAGGATTGGGGTGGAGTGCCGGGTGAGATCGTATGCGGTGGTGCAGAACTCAACCTTGGGGGATGGGGTGCTGGTGCGGAATGGGTGTGTTCTGGATGGGGCGGAGGTGAGCGATGGCGCGGTGCTTGGGCCATACGCGCATCTGCGGCCGGAGAGCCGCATCGGCGAAGGGGCGCATGTGGGGAACTTTGTGGAGACGAAGAAGATGACGCTGGGTAAGGGGTCGAAAGCGAATCACCTCAATTACCTGGGGGATGCGGTGATTGGGGCGGGGGTGAATATCGGCGCGGGGGCGATTACCTGTAACTACGACGGTGTAAACAAGCACCTGACGACGATTGGGGATGGGGTGTTTGTGGGATCGGACTCGACGCTGGTGGCTCCGGTGACACTGGGGGATGGGGCATACGTGGCGGCGGGATCTTGCGTGACGCATGATGTGCCGGCGGGGGCGCTGGCGCTGGGGCGGTCGAGGCAGGTGAATAAGGATGGGTGGGCGGCGCGGAAGAAGGCGGCGCAGGAGGCTGCGAAGAAGGGCTGTTGAAGTCTGGGCTGGGGCCGATAAGGGATAGAGGCCTCCTTGCCTGCGAGCGTTCGCGGGCGGGCGGACGCGCATCTGCGCCCGGGTGATGAGACGTATGTTGCAGGGACGGGTTTTGGTTGTCGACGACGAGGCGGCGGTGCGCGGGATCGTCACGGCTCTGCTGGAGCGTATGGAGTATGAGGTAGTGACGGCGAATGGGGTTTCGGCCGCGCTGAACTATCTGCAAGGCGATCCTGCGTTCGACCTGGTGATGTCCGACATCATGATGCCGGGAGTGGATGGGCTGGCGCTGCTGGATGCGGTCGTGGCGGACTATCCGGGGATGCCTGTGGTGATGTTTACGGCGGTACATGACATCCATGTGGCGACGAATGCGTTTCGTCGGGGGGCTACGGATTATTTGCTGAAGCCGTTTGAGCGGTCGCAGTTGGCGAGCGTGGTGGGGCGGGCGGTGGAGCATGGGCGGCTGAGGAAACAGAGTTCGGCTTACCGGCAGAACCTGGAGGAGATCGTTTCGTCGCGGACGGGTCAGCTTCGGGCCACGATGCAGGATTTAGAGCGGAGCTACGACATCACGCTGGAGGCGATGGGGGATGCGCTGGATCTGCGGGACGCGGAGACGGAGGGGCACTCAAAGCGAGTGACGGCTTATAGCATTGCGCTGGCCCGGGAGATGGGGCTGAACGCGCATGAGCTGAGGGTGATTGCTCGAGGGGCGTTTCTGCATGACATTGGCAAGATCTCTACGCCGGACTCCGTGCTGCTGAAGCCCGGCAAGCTGGATGACGACGAGACCGAGATCATGCGGGAGCATTGCGAGCGTGGGTACGAGATGGTGCGGAAGATTCCGTTTTTGAAGGAGGCGAGCGAGATCGTCTACGCGCACCAGGAGCGGTATGACGGGAGTGGTTATCCAAGGGCGCTGAGCGGGGAGGAGATTCCGCTGGGGGCGAGGATCTTTGCGATTGCGGATACGCTGGATGCGATGACTTCGGACCGGCCGTATCGGCGTGCGGCTACGTTTGAGGCGGCGCAGGCGGAGATTGCGCGGTGTTCCGGGATTCAGTTCGATCCGGCAATCGTGCGGGTGTTTATGGCGGTGGAGCCGGAGCGCTGGCGAGTGTTGCGTGCCGAGGTGGGGCGGTTGAGTGCCGGGACGGCCTCGGTTGCGCTTTGCCGGCCCGCCGCGGTTTAGGACGGCTGCGTTGATCTGTAGAGGCGTGCGCACGTAGCATCGGGTGAGAGGTGACGGATGGCGGTGCTGAGCAAAGCTGAACTGGATGAGCTGCTGGAGAAGCAGCAGGGTTGGGAGCTGCAGGATGGGAAGCTGGTGCGGGAGTGGCGGTTCCGGGACTTCGTGGAGGCGATGAAGTTCGTCGATTTTGTGGCGGAGGTTGCGGAGGAGGCTGGTCATCATCCGGATATCGATATTCGCTACAACAAGGTAAAGCTGGGTCTGGTGACGCATGATGAGGGCGGAATCAGCTCCAAAGATGCCGACATGGCTGCTCGTCTGGGTGCCCGGTTCGATATCTGAGTATGCTAAGTCTTTTGTTTCGATCTTTCGGTGAAAAAAAGTATATGAAATTCAAGATTCTATGGATTGAAGTAGATTTTTTTCATAGATTGCGTTATTGTTGTCTTCAAGCCCAGTGAGACTCCTCCACTGGCAAGGTTCATCAGCCGCCGGGCTGGAAATGATTGACCGGCGAAACATGCTGATACAAGTTGCGTCACTGGCCTCCCGCCATGAACAAAATACCGTTCATGGCGCCTTTTTTTTGCTCTTGAGGTTTTGTGGACGATGGGCTTCGGACGGTAGAATGAGGTCCATGAAGAAGGTTTTAGGGTGTTTGGTGTTGGGATTGGTGGCTCTGGCCGCTTCCGCGCAATGGTCGAATCCGGCTGAAGATATTCCGGCTTATAACGCGCAGGCTCCAAGCCGGGCGTTGCCTCCGGTTTTGAGCGGCGCTCAGTTGACCGGTCCTTACTTCAGCCATCCGTACCAGGTCACCGCTTACAAGATGGCGGCCAAGATTCCGGGGGTGCTGCATCAGCAGCCCTGCTACTGCCGGTGCGACCGGGAGATGGGTCACAATTCCCTGCACTCCTGCTTTGAGGGGACGCATGGGGCGGCTTGCTCAACGTGCATGAAAGAAGGCGTATTTGCGTACCAGCAGACGAAGCTGGGTAAGACGCCGCTGCAGATTCGCGCCGCCATTGAAAAGGGTGAGTGGATGAACGTGGATCTGGAGAAGGCTACGCTTTAGGCAAAGGCGAGGACGATTGCGCCTGCGGTGATGAGGCCTCCGCCCAGGAGCTTGGCCGGGGTGAGGGTTTCTCCCAGGAAGAGCCATGCGCAGATGATGACGATGACCACGCTGAGTTTGTCGACTGGGGCGACGCTTGATGCCGGGCCCATCTGGAGAGCGCGGAAGTAGCAGAGCCAGGACAGGCCCGTGGCGATGCCGGACAGAAGCAGGAAGAGCCAGCTTCTGCGGCCGATCTGGGCGAGGCCGTTGTGCTTTTCCAGGCCGATGGCGATGGCCCAGGTGAAGACCAGGACGACCGTGGTGCGGATGGCGGTGGCGAGGTTCGAATCGATGCCCTTGATGCCGACCTTGGCCAGAAGTGCGGTGGCCGCTGCGAAGACTGCTGATAATAAAGCCCAACCTAACCAGGTCATCTTCTGATGATACCGGGTGGCTTGACTGGAGGGACGCGGGCGATGATGCTGGGTGTTATGGTTCCCTGGATTCGCCGCGCTGCCCCTGTGATGATTGCCCTTGCTTCCCTCTCTGTCGCGAACGGACAAGCCTCTGCTCCGAATCCGAATCGTCCTTCACTTTTTCTGGTGGGGGATCTTAGTTCGTCGTCCGTGGGAGATACGTTCGATCCGAACCGGATCAAGCTGGTGGAGAGCGGAGCCGTCGGGCAGACCAGCCGGGCCTATATCAAGTCTGGCGCGTGGGATCAGCTTGCGGGGCAGATCAAGCCGGGAGACTTCGTGTTGATCGAGTTCAATCCGGAGGGCCAAGGTGGGCAGGACCATGACGATGCGCAGCGGACGCTGAAGGGGATGGGAGATGGGACCTTCGACTACCTTGACCCGGGGACGAAGAAGCTTGAGCTGGTGCATAGCTATGGGTGGTATCTGCGGAAGATCGTGGTGGATGCGATCAACCATGGGGCGAATCCAATTCTCTGCTCGCCTTTAGCGGGGGCGAAGGACGGGGCTGGGGATTGGACGAAGGCGATCGCTACGGAACAGCGGATTCCATTTGTGGATCTGAGTGGGACTGGGGTTAAGGGTGGGTTGGTGGCGCTGAAAGCTGACCCTTTGGCGGCTTATCTGGTTGGGGCTGGGAAGTAGCCGGAACCCACATTTCAGAATCGCGATATGGGGCACCCAACTTCATATTTACGCGTGAGTTATACTAAGCGTAGATCTTTGAGTGCCCAATGCAATGTTGGTGCTTGCTCCAAATGGGGGCGTCACGGCTTCGACGGGATTGCTTGCGGCAGAGAGGCATGCCGGGGTGTGGACACCCGTAATCGCTCACAAAACTATAAGTGCCGAACCTCAGTTCGCTCTTGCTGCTTAATTAATTAAGTGGCCGATGTCCTCCGCTTCGCCTATGGGCGGAGAGCCATCGTCGCACAGTAGGCTGGTCCCAACTGCTCCGCCTGAGCGGACGGGACGAGATCGATCAGGCTGGTCGTCAACGTTTCTTCGCCCGTTCCTAGCGTCGATGACGAGACAAAGATGAACGTGGAAAAGCATGAAAGCTCTCTGTTGACTGTAGTTTCGGACGTGGGTTCGACTCCCACCGCCTCCACCATTTTAAGTCGTTTAAAATGTACGGCTTGCCGCTAGAAACCTAAGGGCTTGCGCTAAATCCGTGCTGGACTCCTTTTGAAAGATAAGGGTAGCTGATAACAACTCCAACCTGCGCGGTTGATTTTGAAGCCGCCGGAAAACGTCGGATTTGTTTCGACTGAATACGCGGCAATCCATACGCGAAGGTCCGTCCATTCTCCTAGTCCAGAGACGTTAAGACCGCGTTTGCACCCAATTCGCTCAGATCGCCATTAAAGTTTATCAGCGAATTCGCCATATAATATGCCGAATTAAAGCCTTCTATACCTGCCGGCACCCCAGACTCCCCGAGAAGCCAAGTATAGCTAGCCCTGTTCCCGCTCGTGCCGCAATTTTGGTTTCTCACTGACAGGGGCGAACGAGGTGCGCCAGTGAAACTCGAAGAAAATATGTTTCCCGGAATCACTGCAATAATGTTGTCATTGCGATCTATTTCAGATTCGGCGAGATCTGCACATGCTTGAGACGCATATCCCGCTGCGCCGGCGACCGAGGCTCGATCAAGATCATTGCAACACTGCTCACTTCTGATCCGTAGGCGTTTGATACCGTCACCGCGAACTGGTCCTCGTGTCTGCTAGTTGCAAGGCGGACATCATCAGGCTCGCCGATGTCGCGCCAAGGACTATGTTTCCGTCCTCTTCCACTGATAGCTCAGCGGACTACTTCCCGTTGCAGCTACCATCAGCGTGGCTTCACTCCCAAGGGAATCGTGGCGCTTGCCGCTGCACGGTGATCGCCGCCGCGAGGCCCGGCCGCTTTGGGCTTCCCTCTACTGCCGCAACCGGTTACCGAAAATATGGCCACCAGAACCGCAGTCCTAATTACCAGCGAGCCTGAAGGAGAGCAATGGTGCATTCGATTATGAAACGTACTCGATCTGATCGGAATCACCTGTGGTCGTCACCAGTATGGCTCGATCCGTCTTAGAAAGGGTCAGCATATTGTCGTGTGTTACGGGGAGGCGATTGCGGCAGAGATCCCCTTAAAATTTCAGTAGCGTGTCGTCGAAGGCAAGCACCGCTACGTTAGCGCGGATGATTATCAGTCCCCCCCAGCCTGGCGCATATCCCTCTTCATAACAGGTAGTGCAGATCGAGACGGCTGTGTCGTAGTGTCCTAATTTGGACGCCAAATTAAGACACTACCCAGAACTTCGTTCTGTCTTCACTGCTCGCTATGAGTCTACGTTCTCCTTTTACAGCTCAGTCGCCCTCGGATATTTATGATTTACTCCATCAGATTTAGCGGCAGGCGGGAGATCCCGCGAAGTTCATAGACGGTGCGGCCACCCGTCACTGTCATCAGCGCCCGCGCATTGTCCGGGTCAAAAGCGGCGGGATCGGCGGCCATTGCCTTTGCGATACCGTCAGTTCCAACGGATAAGCTGATAAATGTTTACCAGGGTGACGAAGAGAAATAGATGGCCAAGTCAGAGGCAGAGGTAGCGTGACCTGCAAACGATGCCGTGTTCCGATGCGGGAGCTAAAGGGTCATGTCTATCACGGGAAGCGAAAGTTTCGCTGCCCTTTATGCCTAAGGGCAAAGATGAAGAAGCCAAAGAAAAAAGAAGGCTTACACAATTAAGCGTGATCGTCGCGCCCTGCTATTGGAGCTACCAGGCGAGGCGGTCGATAAGGTAGCCCCTCGAATCGAATTCGCGGTTGCGTTTCCAGCGACATGAGCAGCGGTGGTTATCGGTCAAATCGGAGGAAGAGGAGAGCGGATACACAGTTCGCGCCTTCGCAAATTGTGCGTGCCATCCCTCGTGTTTATCGGTTTTTCGCTCGATGCGAAGCATGCCAAAGGCTACGAATCCACGCGGCATTCATTAATAGACGGCTTCGAAAAGCGAGTAACAATCCTTTGACCGCAATAGACTTCCAGGGACCAAACTCCCTTTTTCCTACACTTGAGTGGATTGAGCAGGAATTGAGCCGCGGTTGAGATTCGGTTGAGGACGACTACTCGCCGAGCGTGGGACAACAGACCCATGCTACGGAAACGGATTTCGATACGAATCGAACAGACCGAAGTCACCCTTTCGATTCCAGAGGTTTCCACCCAGGGGCCAGACCCGAAGGGGGCAGCTTCAAAAAAGCCACCACCCAGGCAGTGTCCCCATTGTGGGTCCCCGTGGCTTCCGAACTTCCGCGACGTACTGAGCACTCTGCGGCTGACACCAGCGCAACTGAAGCTGGCCGCGAACGAAGGAAAGCTGCACCTCTTATGTTCTTCCGACAACGAAGTGTGGGTCTGTGAACGGTCTATTCAAAAGATGAGGGATGAATGCAGCCCTTCCAAACTTCAGCAGTGATGCTCATAGGAAAAACAAAAATGCTCGACGAACTGTTCTCTTCTCAGTCACCGCGGGCCTTCTGGCGGGCCTTTCGCTCTGGCTACCTCTCGACCTGCTCCAGCGCCTTATCAGGAATGACTGCAGGCGTAACTAGAAAAATTGAGTGACGCCGGTATCCCGGAAAGATTGTCGATTGCTCTTCGGATTAGAAGACGCTCTGAGTCGATTCAGTTTCAGTAACCGAGGGGCGCAGCCGCTGCTGCCGACCCTGATTTCATTTTCAGGAGTTTTGTGATGAATTTCTATCCTCGTTCCCTCGCCTTCGTTCACAGCATCTTGTTGATGTCCATTGCGCTTTTCTGCGGGGTTGCGTCCTCACAGACCGCGGCATCTTCCCCATCACGCGAAACGATGAAGCGGATGTTGTTACGCCAATCCCTCCACTTTGAAGCTACGGCGGATGGCGGTATGTCCAGTCGCGGCATGGGTCGCAAAGTGAGGATTGATGGTGGAGGCGCTGTCATGTTTGGCGAACGCGACAAGGGCGCTGTTTCCGTGGTACTGGACGGAGCGAACTCACACGCCACGCCAGAAGGGCGAGACCTGCTCACAGTTCAGAGTAACTATCTGCTTGGCAACAAGCCCACACAGTGGCGGACAGGTGTAAGCCAGTTCGGCAGAGTGCAGGTATCGGCGGTTTATCCCGGCGTGGACCTTGTGTACTACGGCAATGGCGAGCAACTGGAACACGACTACCTGATTGCCGCGAACGCAGATCCTGGGATGATCCGGATGAAGTTTCGCGGCGCTTCGCCTCGGCTCGATGGCAAGACCGGTGAGTTGGTTCTGAAACAGCCCGACAGCTCCGAAGATGCCATCCGGATGGAGCGACCGGTGGCCTACCAGCTATCTGAGGGCGGCACGCGACAGGGTGTCATGGCGAGCTATCATCTAGGCGCGGACGGCGACGCGCAGTTCACGTTAGGCAGCTACGATCATGCGCGCCCGCTGGTGATCGACCCGGTGATCGTCTACGGCAGCTACTTCGGCGGCAAGTATACCGATTCGATTGTTGATCTCAAGGTGGCCGGTGACGGCAGCCTTTTCCTGCTATTGACCACGGATTCGACAGACCTGACTATGCCCGGCGCGACCGCTGGAGCCTGTATCGGTAAGTGCGGTCCGGCGAATGCGGATGGCGGCACATCCACCGCGCCAGATATGTACGTCGTGAAGTTCGACCCCACCTTCCAGCAGCCGCTCTTCGCGACGTACCTCGGCGGCAGCGGCAGCGATCAGGCTTATAACCTCGCGCTGGATACGGACGGCAGCATTTACGTGGCCGGCGCCACGCAAAGCACGGACTTTCCCATCGTGAACGGGTATCCCGGCGGAGCACCCGCGGGAGGCAAGACATCCGGCACACTGACGAAGCTGTCTGCGGACGGCTCGATGATCCTGTATTCCACGTTCATCGGCTACGGCAGGCCATCGGTAAACTACGCCCCGCCGGTTATGGCCACGGCGAACAACGGCATCGTTTACGTGATCGGGCAGTCCGGGGCCTCGGATCTGGCATTCATCTGGCAGAAGAATTCTCTCTTCCATATCGCTGTAGACTTTCTCGCGCAGCTCGATACAACCAAGACCGGAACGGATTCCGTCGTCTACGCGACCTACGTAGGCGACAGCATTGACGGCGCGAACGTCGTCACTCTTAGCTCGCTGGCGTTGGATTCGAAGGGCGATGTCTGGCTCTACGGCTCGACCCACGACAATATGTTTCCGACCACGGACGCCAGCGCGCTGGAGCCTCAGTGCAGGTCGACCCCCTGCGACGCCACCTTCCTGATGGAGATTGATCCCACCGGCTCCACGATTCCCTATGCCACGTACTTGGGAGGAGTCGACGGCGCCTCCAACGTGTATATCTATCCCCGCGATATCGTGATCGATCCCTCCGACAACGTCTACGTCTCCGGCTATACCAGCCAGGCCGGATTCCCCACCCTGAACGGTTATGAGATCGCCATCGACGGCAACCAGGCGGGCTACATCAGCAAGCTCAGTCCGGACGGCAAGACTCTACTCTATTCGACCTACGTGCCGGTAGGCGTGGAGATCGCGGTCTCGACGAAGGGGCTATTGGCCTTCACCGGCGTCGCCGGATCGGGCTTTCCGGTGAAGAATAACCTGCAGACTCCGCAACTTTCTCCTAACGTGTACGACGTCGTCTTTGGCCTGATCGATACCACCCAGTCCTTCGACAGTTCGTTGTTGGTATCGTCCTTCCTGGGATCAACCCAAGGAGCCACCGTGCCAGAGCGTGTATATCTTTCGCCCACCGGCCCGATTCTGATCGTGGGCACGACCAGCGCAACCGATCTTCGGATCGTCAATGGTTATCAGGTGACCCGCAGCGGCGGGACGTCCGACGGCTTCATCACCGCCATTGATCCAGGCATCCTGACTCTAACGCCGTCGACCCTCACATTCCCATCGACCAGCATCGGATCGACCAGCGTCGCCATGACCGCGACGCTCTACAACGGCACAGCCAAGAGCGTTGAATTGGCCCAAGGCAAGCTCTCGAACAGCACGGACTTCGCCCAGACCAATAACTGCGCCATCCTCTCTCCGAAGGCCAGTTGCACGATCAACATCACGTTTACCCCAATGTCGGCTGGAACGCTGACCTCAACGTACACCACCGGAGATCTCGACTTTCCAAACAACCCGCTCACCATCGCGTTGACGGGAAACGCCACCGGCGCAACAGTGACACTTTCGCCCACCGCGCTCGACTTCGGCATGGTTACCGACGGCACAACCACGACGCAGTCTGTCACGCTTACCAACGACTCCACCACAGCGCTCCCCGTCACCGGTGCCGTCGTAGCTGGTACAGGATTCGCCCTGTCCGGCAACACCTGCGGAGCCTCAGTCGCGGCTGGGGCAACGTGCCAGTTTGCCATCACGGTAGCTCCCACAGCCCCGAGCCCCTACGCTGGCACGCTGACCGTGACAGACGGCTTTGGAACGCAGATTGTGCAACTTACGGCGACCGGCGCCGCAGCGCCCGCTGCCGGCTCCGACACGCTGTCACCGGCAAACCTCGACTTCGGCGTCGTCCCGGTGGGAACGGTTGCGACAAAGCTTGTGACCTTCACGAACGGTAGCGATGCGACCATAGCAATCTACACCAACGTAAATTCCAACAACGCCTTCAGCGTGACCGCCACCACCTGCTTTATCAGCGTTCAACCGCATGCCTCCTGCACCTTGACGTTGCAGTTCGCCCCAACATACACGTCAACGCAGACAGAGACCTTCCAGGTAGTGGACAAGGTCTCCAATCCAACCATCAACGTCACGGGAACCACCTTTATCGTGTCGCCTCAGGTCACGCTGACGCCGAATCCTCTCATCTTCAAGGATATTCCCCAGAATCAACAGACGATACAACTGATCACGGTGACAAACAATTCGACCTTCCCGATCTCGTGGCAATTTGGCAATGTAACGCTCACTGGCGGAACCCAGGGCTTCGTCCCGGATAACGGCACACTTGCAACCTGCCGGGACAACGGCAATGGGGGCACCACTGTCGCTGCCGGCGGCAGTTGCCAGTATGGGATCGGCTTTCAGGGAAATATCGCAACTGATACCTCGGAGACCGCAATACTGACAATCCCCTACACGCTGCCGGGAAGCACATTCCAGTATGGGGCGTCTGTAACCTTGACTGCGAACGTGGTTACGCCTGCCGCGGCCACTGTAACGCCAAAAAATATTCAGTTCCCAGCCACGGCCGCTGGAAGCAAGAGCCCGGCACAAATCGTCACCGTGAGTAACAGTGGCGAAGCGCCGCTTGGGTTTACCAGCGCAACCTTCACCGGCGCTAATCCGACGGCGTTCACGCAGACGAGCAACTGCCCATCGGCTATCGCCAAGAACGCCTCTTGTCAGATATCGGTCACCTTCGGTCCCGATGCCAGCACCAACGAGTTCACCGCCAGTCTCGACGTGAAGCTCAGCACCGGTGACGTGAGCGTGACGCTCAACGGCGGCACCAGCCCCATGGACTTCGTCGTGACATCTCCCACCGGAACGCAGAACGGCAACAGCAGTCCAAGCTGGCTGATCAACATTGCGCCACTGACCGCAAGCATCGGCTTCAACCAGCCGATCACCTTCACGGTCAGCAGCCTCGATCCTTCCTATGGGACTCCAACCTTCACCCCGTCCACAGTGACGCCGAATGGAAGCTCGGTCAGCACCACCTTGACGCTCACGAATCCACAGCAAGTCATGATGAAACGGCCACCATTCAACTCTCGCCAGGGATGGCCTGTCCTCGCATGCTTCGCGCTGTGCTTACCGTTTGCCTGGAAACTCAAACCGATCCGCAATCGCAAAATCCTGCTCTTCCTGCTGTGCAGCCTGGCGGGAGGGCTCGTGTTGAATGGCTGCGGTGACGACCCACCGGCCATCGTTTTTACCGTCAATGCAACGAGTGGATCGATCAGCCACACTGTCAATCTGACCCTGCAACCATGACGATGACACGGGCAAAGATCACATCGGCGCGTGAACTGCCAGCGGGGTCCAGTCTTGCATTGGCCACGCTGGCAGGATGCCTCTGGTTTCTCAGCGCGCCGCCCTTCCGGTTTGCCGGTGGCGCCTGGATCGCGATGCTCCCGTTGATGTTCGTTCTGGACCAGACACTCTCCTTTCAAAGGGCCGTGTGGTTCAGCAGTTGGACCGGGCTGGTTGGAAATATGGGAGGCTTCTACTGGCTGTTCCAGACCATCCGGCGATTCGCACACCTGCCATGGCCGATCGCCCTACTCCTCTTCCTCGCCATCTGCCTGTATCAGGGTCTGACCTTCACCCTGTTCGGAGCGGCAGTCCACTTCGCAAGGCATCGCCGGACCATCCCCATGGCGCTCCTCGCTCCGTTGGCTATGGTGACAGCCGAGTGGATCGAACCCATGGTCTTCCCCGACAGTCTCGCGATCACACAAGCGTGGCATCCGTTGGTCATCCAGATAGCCGACATCACAGGCCCACTCGGGGTGTGCGCGCTGCTGCTGCTCATCAACGGCGCGCTGTATGACCTGATCGTCTCCACGCGCCGGGCAGTTGTGCCAGCCGTCATCTCAGCGATGATCCTCATCGCATCTCTGCTCTATGGAGCGATCCGCATCCGTCAGGTGGACGCAATCTCCAACGCCGCCGCCAAGCTGCGCGTGGGTATCGTCCAGCCGAACTTCGCTCACACCGAGAAGGGTTCCCAAAACCCGCAACCGGCATCGGAGCGCCTCGCCATCCTGCAGGAGCAGTCGCGAGAGCTAGAAGCAGCAGGTGCGCAGCTGATCGTCTGGAGCGAAACAAGCTACCCCTTCGCACTGCAACGTCGCAAGGGGGTCGTAGCGGTCGATCCATCGCCGGCGATCATGCGGGGCTTCCATACACCCGTCATCATCGGAGCCAATATCAGCGATACGGCGGCGCAAAAGCACTTCAACTCTGCGCTCCTGGTGGATCGTGGCGGCAACATCGCAGGCGTCTACGACAAGGTCAGATTGATGAACTTCGGCGAACGTATCCCAGCAGGCGAAATCCTGCCATGGCTCACCGACCTGCTGCCGCGAGACTACGCCCGCTTCACTCCTGGAAGCACGGCAACTCCCCTGCCCTTTAGGAATGACGATGGAACGGTCCTGAGACTGGGAACTTTCATCTGCTTCGAAGACATCCTGCCGGACTTTTTACGCCTCGTCGGAGCAAACCACCCACAGCTTCTGGTTAACCTCACCAACGACTCATGGTTCGGCGACACATCCGAGCCCTGGGAGCATCTGGCGCTCTCCGTCTTCGCTGCGGTCGAGCAACGAACCGCGATGGCAAGAAGTGTCAACTCCGGCGTCTCAGCCTTCATCGACGCCAACGGACGCGTACTTCAGAAGACCTACGCCGTTGATCCCTCTCTTCATTCGCAGCCGGCGAGCCACATGCTGGCGACTCTACCCCTCATCGAAGGCGGACATACTTTCTACGAACGAGGGGGGCATCTGTTCGGCGGCCTATGTTCGTTGTGCTTGCTACTGCTCTTAGCAATTCCACCATGCGTCAAGCATCTTCGCCACATCGCAACTCTGCGCGGCCTTGATGTGGAATGTTCTTGATCAGTACTGACAAACTTGCGCGACATCCTTAAATTTGTTCATTAAGAATGATTACCCACTGGGTCCCGCGCTTGTATCCCCAAAATGATCATGATGATGATGACGAGGGCGATAATCCCGCTTCTCGCGAACGCCGAGACCTACGGATTCTTGAGGTCTCTAACGATTCGTGCGGGTTCACGCTCATACAACTGGCTGCTCTTCCGCTCATCTCTACTCCCGCCGCTCAGCATGCGCGCAGCCAGAACGAGCGCGGGCAGCAGGAACGCCATGGAGCCAAAGACCCACATGATGGACGCGCCCACCTGCTGATCCATCAGGGGGTCCATGCCGAGTGGGTTGGTGTGGTTGAGGTAATAAGCGTAGACCGGATGGCCGATGAACGCGAGTGTCGCGGAAAGCCCGGTGTTGACGAAGTCTGCGCTTAGCAGATAAGCGAGAAAACCCCAGCTTGCACTCCGCGCGGTTGCCGGCCATGGCCGCAGCAGGATCCACCAGAAGCCGAGAGATGTGGCAAGGAAGCAGATGTGCTCGAAATCATGCCAGCCTTCATGCTCCAGCGCGAAGTCATACGCCTTGGGGAGATGCCATAGGAGCAGGGTGGCATTCATGAGTAGCCATGCGACCAGAGGCGAATCGAGCCAGTGCAGCACGGCGCGTATGAGTCGCGAACGGAGCAGCGGGTGCACGAGCGAGCGTCGCAGCCAGAGCGGAAGGCCGCGCAACATGGGGACAACGGGCCAGCCGATCAAGACCAGGGGCGGGACTGCGGACATGAGCAGAAGATGCTCGATCATGTGCGCGGTTAGCACGGTATCGGCCAGCTCTTCAAGCGGCGACGCCAAGGCCAACCAGAGGACCAGGATTCCCGCGCAGAAAGAGGCTGCGCGCAGTGATGAAAAGGTTGGGCGTGTCCTGCGCAGGAGAGAGAAGCCACGCAGGTAGAGGGCGATCGTAAGGATGCAAGTGGCCGTCAGAAAGAGCGGGGGGGTCCAGTCGCCGATAAGATCCGGGCTGGTGATCAAGACGGCCGAGATCAATGCATCTCCATGCGGTTAGCGGACCGGTTTGGCATCAAGTGAAGGGTCACCATGGCGTTCGGCAGGCAGGCTTTCGCCATCCTGTCCAAGCTGCATGGCGGGAACGTCTGCCGGGCTTTGTTCGCCGGGCCCACGGAGCGTGCGCAGGAAGCGGGTGAGCGCGGTGGTCTCGGCCGGGGAGAGCGAGTTGCCGAATGCGGGCATGTTGCCTCCGCCCTGCAGGACTTGGCGAATCAACTGGTCTTCGGACATGCGGGTTGCGATGGTGTCGAGTGACGGCCCACGCTGGCCGCCCATCCCGTCCAGCGAATGGCAGTTGCGGCACTGCTTATTCTGGAAGACGAGAGCTCCCTGACGCTCAAGTGGCGTGCGGTGGACGAGATAGGCTTGCGGCACGGGATCGCTGGTCCAGGCATCCATGATCGGACTCCATGGTGTGTAGGTGCCGAGCCGGGTGAAGATGCCGAGCGCCAAGGCGATCACGACGACCATTAAGACGGCGATGGGACGGCGCGACCAATGCTTCTCGCCTTCACCTGCAAACAGCGGCAGCGCCAGCATGCCCAGGATTGCGAGCACGGGCACGATGAGCATGACCGGGGTCTCAACAGAAGGAGGCAGAAACGCCAGTACGGCGTAGATCCAGAGAAAGGCGAAGTCCGGCTTGGGAGCGGTCTGGATGATAGTAGGGTCCGGCATCCCGCTGGGGCCGATGGGGCCGAAGATGACGGCGACTAGCAGAACGGAGGCCAGGATGATCGCCGCGAAGACAGCATCTTTCCAGGCGGCGTCCGGGACGAAGGCGATACCGGTGCGCTCGGTGAGCTCGTGGTACTCGCGCTCATAGGTGGCCTTGCGCACGATGCGGCCGGGCATGGGCCAGTCGTTGATACCGAGCTTAAGAACCATCCATACGTGAAGGCCGACTAGCGCGATCAGCAGGCCGGGAATGACGAAGACGTGGAGCGCGAAGAAGCGTGTGAGGGTTGGGCCGCCGATGATCGGGCCGCCCAGGATCATGTGCACGAGCGGGCCGCCGATGATCGGCACCCGTGAGGCGATGGAGGCGCCGATACCCAGACCCCAATAGGCGTCCTGGTCGAAGCGGAGGACTTGACCGGTGAAGGCCATGCCGAGTGTCAGCAGGAGCAGAACGACCCCGACCATCCAGGTCAGTTCGCGAGGGAATTTATAAGCTCCGAAGAGGAAGACCTGCGCCATGTGGATGAGCACGATGGCGATCATGAAGTTCGATCCCCACCCGTGGACCGCGCGAAGCAGCCATCCGAGGGCGACTTGGTGGTTCAAGACCTGCAGCACGTTCCAGGCGTTGCTGGCCGAGGGTGCGTAGACGAGCGCAAGCAGGATGCCGGTGACAACCTGCAGCATCAACAGCACGGTCGCCGCGCTGCCGAAGACGTACCACCAACTCGAGGTGTTCTCGGGAACCGGGTGCTCGGCGGATTGAAGCGCGGACTCTACCAGGCCGGTACGTTTCTCAAACCATGCGTACAGGTTGTACCCTCCGCGAACGAGCGAGGACTTTGCCGGTGTTTTTAGTTTCCTGGGATCGCTCATGCATTCCTCCCGTCGGGCTCGGAGGCGATGGAGATTGGGATGTGGTTGTAGGCTTCGGATGCTGCTTGCTCCGCGCTGTCGGTTTGTATATGGATGAGGGGTTCGTTCTTCTTCTCACGGCATGCCTGCGTGGCGAGCGTGGGCATCTCGCCGGCGTTGATGTAGACCCTGCCGGCGGAGACCCGGACGTCGTACTTGAAGAGTCCTCGCTCGGGCGGCCCTGAGGCGCGATCACCGTTGGCGTAGTATGCACCGCCGTGGCAGGGACAGAGGAAGAGCTGCGACTGCTCAAACCAGCGGACGGGACAGCCGAGGTGTGCGCAGTTGATGGCGAAGACCTCATAGCTGGTTGGGCTGAGACGCCTGGCCCAGCAGGCTACCTTATCGGTGTCGCCGTCCGTCGGTGTGCGCTGCGGGTTGAGGTACTCGACCAGCCGGGTTGCGCCGACGGGCATCGCATCCAGCATCGTCAGGGGAACCCAGCTGTTGTAGGAGCCATTCTTCTTGAACATTGGGCCTAGGACATAGCCGAGGATTGGGACGGCAAGCACGGCACCGACTACTGCGTTCAGGCCAAGCGAAAGCTGGAAGAGAAAGACCCTGCGAGTATGCTTGGCGGCCTTTTCGGCCGATGTGGACTGCGAGGCGGTGACTGGTACAGGCTGGTCCTGAGGCGCTGTGATCTCCGTCCGCTGTGATGCAAGTTCATTGGAATCATTCACAGAGATCCACTCTTTCCGGTGCTTGTGGCGGGCTGTGGTTGTGGTTTTGCTTCGCCAAGGCCATTCGAATAAGGCTGACCAGGCGTCTGGATTCGGTGCGAGGTGAGGAATGCGACCAGGTCGGTGATGGTCTGGTCGTCCAGCGGCGCGGCGCCGTAGCCAGTCCAGTCGGACATTCCGTCCTCCGGCTTACCCGCGACGATGTAGGTTCGCAGACCGCTGTCCGAGATGATCGCAAGGTACGTTGGGTCCAGAAGCGATCCGTTGCCGGGTGCGTGGCAGCGCAGGCAATCGTTGCGGTACGCCGTCTCTCCCCGCTTGATGTCGCCGACGGCGTGGCTCTGGTATGCGGGAGCCGTTGCGCCCGGCCTTCCCCAGTTCGTGACCATGCCGTGGGCAAGGATGCGGATCTGTGTGTCTGTCAGGAGGCCGCCGGCCTCTGTGGCAAATGCCGGCATCAGCGATCCGTCGATGCCTTTGGCGGTGATGTTGGCAATATTGGTCTCGCCCGCGTAGTTCAGATAGGCAGGATTTGCAAGCGAGACTGCTGCTCCATGCTGCCCAT
This sequence comes from Granulicella tundricola MP5ACTX9, assembly GCF_000178975.2. NCBI lineage: Bacteria > Pseudomonadati > Acidobacteriota > Terriglobia > Terriglobales > Acidobacteriaceae > Granulicella > Granulicella tundricola. The sequence goes on from NC_015064.1 coordinate 2,534,398, forward strand.
TGCTTCCATGGCAGGCTGCGCAGTTGCTGTTGTAGAGCGTCTTGAAGTCGGCCACCTGGTCGGGACGCTGCGGAATGTCTCCAGGCGCTGGACGTCCTGGCAGCTTGCAGCCCGTGATGCTGAGCGCCCCCAGAGAGAGCGCCCAAAGAAGGCGGGACGGTCCGGTCGATGGTTGCAAAGATAACCTCAAGAGTGTCCCCCATCTGCATCATCGCGATTGCGCACATCGCTATGCAATCCCGCGCGGACGGCAAACGGCAGGCTACTGAAGTCTGTGCCTCGCAGATGGATGTGCCGGTTGATGACCCAGCCTGTTACGAGACCGAAGGCCAACTGCGAGGGGATGAAGTAATCCCAATCGATGCGCTGGTTGAGGATCGGACTGATTAGACCGAGCATGCTGTAGATCAGACTGGTCCAGAACAGAGGGACCACGAAGCCTGCCATCAGGATGGGGCGTTTGGGGAACATGGGAAGAACGGCGGCGTAGAGCAGCCCTACGAGGGGGCAAGTTACGCCATGGATGATCGAAGCCGCGATCAGTCCTTTCCAGTGGAACTGCGCCAAGAAGGCATTGCTCTCATTGGACCACGAAGGGAACCCACCCGCTGCCAACAGATTGACCGGATACCAGACGCTGTGCTCCTTCAGCAGCCCATAGATCACGGCGGGAACCAGCATCGCGATTCCACCAGCGACGCCGCCTTCAATGCCCGCGAGCAGGCTAAAGGTCTCCACCGGTTGAACCTGCTGGTGGGTGGAGGAGCCGGAGAGGCGCGCGACCTCGCGTTTCGAGCGGGTAATCTCCACCCGTTCGCCAGTGACCTCCATCCATTCGTGCGCTTCGTGCGGCAGTATCTCGCGGAACCACCCGGATGCCGCATACACAAACATCAGGACGCCGACCAGGGTGACCCAAGCCGACGTGACCATGCCCGAGATGGAGAGTGCAAGACCAAGCGCAAGCACCAGCGGCCACGCTGTAGGCGACGGCATCTCGATCCGTGTATCGGCGCCCGGCCGTTCTATCTCATTTTCTGTAGCCATCCGCGTGCTCCTTTCCCAGCCTTGAAGGGCTTATCTGCCAAACAAGTAAACGACACAAAACACAATGACCCAGACTGCGTCGACGAAGTGCCAGTACAGCGAGAGAATCTCAAGCCGCTCAGCATGCCGCTCCTCCAGCTGTTTGTTCAGGCCGAAGAACGTCACGAGCAACAACATGATCAAACCGACAACGACGTGCGTTGCATGCAGCCCCACCAGCGAGTAGAAGGTGGTGCCGAAGAGGTTAGTCTTGATCGTCAGGCCGTGGTGCACGATGAGGTCAAACCACTCTGCGCCCGTGAATCCAAGAAAGATGAGGCCCAGCAGCGCAGTGATCCCGATCCAAAACGTCGCAGCCGCGCTCTTGCCCTTGCGCAACTCCGCCACTCCCTGGTGTACGGTGAGGCTGCTGGAGAGCAGACAGACGGTTGCCACGATGGGCAGGCTCAGCACTTCATGCGGGGCGGGCCCGCTGAGGCTCTTTCCCAGATAGAAGATATACGCCACCACGAAGATGACAAATATTGTCGTCTCCGCGACGATGAGGCAGAGGATGCCTACAAGCCCTTTGGACGGGTGCGCGGCGTAAGTCTCGGCGAAAGAGGACGAACCGGTGGTGGTCTGGCTGCTCATTGGTTCGCCTCACATTGCATAGTCGGTATCCGGATCGTCAGGGTGCTTCAGATCCCAAAGCGGCCTGCGGCTGTGAACCTCTGGCTCGTCGTTGAAGTTGTAGGCCGGCGGCGGCGAGGTGGTCGACCACTCAAGCGTGCATGCGTCCCATGGATCAGGCCCGGCGGGCTCGCCGTGCCGGAGCGAATCGATGAGGTTCCAGACGAAGATGCCCACCGCGATAGTCTGGAAGATGGCGCCAATGGAGACGAGCATGTTGAGCGTGCCCCAGCCTCGATCCGCCTGGTAGGTGTAGATCCTGCGCGGCATACCGAGAATGCCTGGGATATGCATCAGGTCAAAGGTCATGTGGAAGCCGAAGAGGAAAAGCCAGAAGTGCCACTTGCCGAGCCGCTCGCTCAACATCTTGCCGCTCATCTTCGGGAACCAGTAGTAGAAGGCACCGAAGATCATGAACAGAATGGCCCCTACAAGCACGAAGTGGAAGTGCGCGACCACAAAGTAGGAGTTGCCAAGCTGCCAGTCAAAGGGCGAGACCGACAGCACAATTCCAGTGAGGCCGGCGATGAGGAAGTTGAACAGGAAGCCGACTGAAAACATCATTGGTGTGGCGAAGCGCACACGGCCGCCCCAGATAGTCGCCAGCCAGTTGAAGATTTTGATCCCTGTTGGTACTGCGATGATCATCGTGGCCAGAGTGAAGAACGTATTTGGTCCCGGCCCCAGTCCGACAGTAAACATGTGGTGGGCCCACACACTCAGGCTAATGAATCCGATGGAGATGGTCGCCAGCACCATTGCCGGATAGCCGAAGATCACCTTGCGCGAGAAGACCGGGATGATCTCACTGGCGAAGCCGAATGCTGGCATGACCAGGATATAGACCTCCGGATGTCCGAAGATCCAGAAGAAGTGCATCCACAGCACCGCGGAGCCGCCTGCCTGCGTATCGAAGAAATGCGCTCCTAGATAGCGGTCCAGGCACAGCATGATCTGCGCCGCGGTGAGCGGACTGAGCGCGACCAGCACCAGCAGGCAGGTGACAAAGTAGAGCCAGACCAGAAGCGGCATGCGCATGAGCTTCATGCCCCGGCAGCGCATGGAGATGGTCGTAGTCACGATGTTCAGCGCCGTGCCGACAGAGCCGATGCCGCTCAGCATGACTGCCAGCGTCCAATAGTCTGTACTATGGCCCGGAGAGAAGACGCGCGAGGTCAGCGGCGCATAAGCGAACCAACCAACGTCTGGCGCTGAGCCCGCGCCGTAAAGCCCACTGCCACCGATGACGCTGAAGTAAAGCAGCAACCCGCCGAACAGTGATACCCAGAAGGAGAAGGCGTTCAAGCGAGGAAAGGCCATATCCCGCGCCCCGATCATCAGCGGGATCAGGTAGTTGCCAAAGCCGAAGAGGATGGGCATACCGACGAAAAAGACCATTGTGGTGCCGTGCAGGGTGAAAAGTCGGTTGAAGTTCGCCGCGCTTACCAGGTCGTTGTTCGGCACTGCGAGCTGCCAACGGATCACCAAGGCCTCCGCTCCGGCGATCACCAGGAAGAGCAGCGCTGACAAGATGTACATGATGCCAATGCGCTTGTGGTCGACCGTCGTGATCCAGCCATGCAGATATTCGACCAGGAGCCGTCCGCGGCCTGGTTGAAGCAGCTCAGGCTTGCCCTGCTTGTACTCGGGAGTGCTTGTCGTTGTCGCCATCAATGGCTCCTGCCCGAAGCGGGCGTGTGCGTGGTTGTCACTGCAGAGATTCCAGGTACTTGGAGACAAGATCGATATCTGCATCCTTCAGGTGCATGGCGGGCATCAGTGCACCGTCTTTGTAGTGGCTGGGATCGGCGATCCACTGACGCAGATGCTCCGGAGTATTTGTAACCGCCCCTGACGCCAGCGTATCGCGGCTGCCGAAGTGCGTCAGGTCCGGACCAAATCTTCCATCCGCAACCGTCCCACGAACCTGGTGGCAGTTCATGCAGGCGTTCCTCTCAAACACCGCGCGTCCCGCCGACATCTGCGGATCGAGCGCCGCCGGCAACGCCTGCGCATTCATCCACTGCTGGAACTCGGAAGGCGTCTGTGCATACACCCGGATCAGCATTTTCGCGTGCTGCGTTCCGCAGTACTGTGCACACTGGCCGAGGTACAGGCCAGGTTGCTGCGGGTCGAACCACATGACATTGATCTTGTTTGGAATTACATCCATCTTGCCTGCCAATCGAGGCACCCAGAAGCTGTGGTCGGTGTCAGCGGAGATCATATTGAGATATGTGGGCCGCGGATGGGACGGGTCGCTGGTTGGAATGTGTAACTCATTGGCAGTCACCACCTGCGTGCCCGGATACCGAAACTCCCACCAGTACTGATGTCCCACAACGGTCACATGCAAGGCACCCTCCGGAGGATGGGAGCGCTCCGTAGCAATAATCACTCGAGCTGTAGCGAGAAACAGAACAACCACAATCAGGATCGGAATGACCGTCCACGATAGCTCAATCTGATTGCTGCCGAAGAGTTGCACAGGCTCTCGATCGTCCTGCTGGGGCTTTTCCCGAAACTTAATCAACGCATACAGCAGCAATCCGCCCACCACCAGGAAGATCGCTGTAACGATGCACAGCGTAAGAATCGATAACCCGAAGATCGCTCGCGCCGGTGATGCTGCCGGCATGAAGATATTCGTTGGAACAAAACAGGAAAGCTGCAGCATAAAGGGGCAGTACTCCGAAATAACCGTAATAATTCCGTCTACCACCACCAGCATACCCCATTCGTTCAATGAGACTAGGAATGCCCGTTGCCGTTGAGAGACGCTCTCAAGTAGAGTGCTCTGAAGTCTCTCCCACAAACCTACGCCGCGCCTCTCTTGCGAAATCGACTGACGGCGCTTGACAAGTGTGCGTGCGCTCCATCGATCGATGGAGCGCGGCTCAAGCTCGTTATCGCTCGCAAAGTCGTGCCGTCTCAACTGGTCGCTGCAACACTGTTTGATTTGAAGGTGTCGTATGAGACAAGGACGACAGCATGGTCTTTCTGCTTAGCAGAAGGTCGATACCCGTAAATCTAGAGTATTGGGATTGTCTGATGGGGGAACTTCCGGCATGAAAAGCATGGCGTACGAGATACCGAGCTTTTCAGCGATGGCGATTGCTTGTGTTTGGCTGGGCTTGTCCGTCCCATCTTCCCATGCGGTCAGCATCTCAACGCTAATCGAGCCCTCAGCTAGGCTCTCGATTTTCAGCCCCGCACATGTGCGAGCCCAGGTCAGCATTTCCCCGATGATCTTAGCTACGACCATCGTTTGACCGCTCGTTTCCTCAAGGTCACAGAGCTTGTCTGATTCGAGGCTTGCTCCTTCTTTGCTTGAGGTCCCTGAGCAGTAAGCGAATCGGGCGAAGAAGCGCGACTTGCCAGTGACGCATGAGGCCAAGCCGGTTTGCGAACGCATGATCTGCCTCGATCGTCCGTGTGAGAAGAATTCGCATGTGCTTTATTCGGCACCAATAACGGCCGCCGATGCAGACTTCGGTCTCGACAAAGAAACGGTGTTGCGTCTGCCAATCAAGCTGTCCCGCCGGCTCGCACAGAAGATCCTGCCAGAGACTCTTCGCGAGTGTGTCCATCTTGCGCTTTGTCCGATTGTCTGCAGGGACGATTGGCATCGGCTCCTCCGGGAACAACAAATTCGCTAACTCCGCCCCGAGGACGAGCAGTCGAGAGATTGGAGCGACGTCTGCACGGGGTACAGCGAGACTCCCATTCGGCGCAAATGCACGAAATGCGAGCGCCAGGTCCAAGACGTGGCTTAGCCGCTCGAAGCGGTGACGCACGCCATGCAGAGCAAGAAACAACAACTCATCCTCAGCGGCAAAGTGCCAAGCCGGTTGCCCCTGAAACTCTCCGGGACTAGCTCGCTGCCAAGCTGTCTCAACTTTGAAGTCGAAGGCCAGGGGATTTTCCAGATCAAAATGCAACTCGACCAAGGTCGTCCCTCGACTCCACTGGCGGTGATAGTCGTCCGCGTGACGATTGGGTGCGAAGCCGATCTTTAGCAGGATTGATTCCGCGGCTGCGTGATCGGAGCGCTGCACGAGGAGGTCAAGATCCTTTGCGCTTCGGAAGGCCGCCTCTCCGTAAGCGCGAAGGGCCAGCGATGGTCCTTTGAGCGGCAACACCGGCACAGCGGCCTCGGCAAACGACTTCAGCAGGCCACGTAACTCCGCACTCCAGAAAAATCCGGCAATAGCGCATTGACGCTCGGCGCCGCACAAACGCTTCTCAATCGATGGCGACAAGGGCAGGCCGCTGCGCCGGAGAGTCGAGACGAACGAGGGTAGAACCTGTTCCGCTTCGGCGAGTTCAAACGCCTGCTCCCACTCCACATCGCTGAGGGATTGCGCGCCCACCTTCCCCTGCAGCACATCGAGCAAGCAGTTCATGCCGGCTCTCATGCTGATACCGCATGAAACTCCAGCAGCTTGAGCAAAGCGTGTGCTGCCGGCCCCGCCTCGCCACGCTTCGAGCGGATGACTGACGCATCAGCGAGCATTGAGGTCAGCGTCGCCATAACGCGCGCAGGAGTGCGTTGAACCGGAATCGTGTGGCGTAGCATCTCCAGGACTGACATGCCAGCAGTCATCGAGTCAGGCATCCAAGGCTCATCCCTGGAAAATTTCACGAACGCCACCAGAGCAATCGAGAGCGGTCGCGTGCCCGCTATGCCCTCTAACTCCGTGACTGGCATATCAGTTTGCAACGCATATCCGGGCATTCGAACCTGCAGATTTCGCGCATAGGGATGAACCTTCCCTTCCTGGTCTATCACGGCGTACTCATCCGAGTAATACAGCGCACCAGCGCGCACAAGTTCAGCCACCAGGGTCGTCTTGCCCGCGAAACTCTCCCCTGGAAGCATGAGCCCGTGTCCTTGCCACGCGACCACGCCCGCATGCACAAAGACATGATCGGGCGCGGAATTGGCGACGTGCACCATCAAATCCTGGCGGAGCTGCTCAAGGCTGCTTTCAAATCCTTTGCGAGTGCGGGAGTCTGCCGAAAACGTGAACTCCTCGGCACCAGCAGGAACCTCAGCAACGAGGACGGAGCCATGGGGCAAGACTTTGATTACCTCAGCCAGGAGGTCCGGCGTGGCCACGCGTACACGAAAAAAGACACCGTAAGACTCGCATGAGACGACGGAATCAGGCGTGCATGTCAGCCCCGAAGCTTGACCAGTTGCATTCATCTCGAAGTGTCCTTCCTCATAAAGCCTGGTCTCGACGCTGCGGCACTCTCCTTTGCTTGTCAGAAATTATTCTGCGGAGGATGCCGTGATAAGCGGTTGCTCATGGTTGGGCTGGTGGCCCCAGCAGTGGAGTCTTCACGGGGCTTGCCAGGCCGATGAATTCGACCAGCGCGTTGCTGTTGGAGTTGGAGACCCAGAGGTTGCCGCTGGCGTCGACAGCAATAGCGTAAGGCTCATTCAACGAGGCGTCGAGCCCAATGGTTCTCGTCGGGAAGCGAAACGCGGCGTTGCTTCCGGTAAGCGCGGTGAGGCTATTGCCGTAGTAGTTCGCTGCCCACACGTTGCCTGCACCGTCGATGGCGATGCCCTTGGGAGATGCTCCTGCACTTGCGGTGTCGAGCGTTGCCATGGTCTGGCCTGAGGGGGAGAGCTCGATGAGGCTGGACGCGCCATAGTCTGCGACCCAGATGTCGCCGGAAGGATCGACGGCGATCCCCTCAGGATCGTCGCAGCAGGAGAAGGACGTGACTGCGCCCAGTGGAGTGACTCGCGCGACGCCGTTCTGCACCGCAAACCACGCATTTTGAGTGGCATCAAGCGCGACAGCTGAGGTGAACGGCAGTTGCGATGCAGCATAACCTGAGGCTCCAGACAGGGTTGTTCCATTAGAGGCGAGGAGGCTCGCTGACGAGCTGCCGTAGTCCGCAACCCAGATGTCGCCGTTGGTGCCGGCCGCTACCGCCAGTGGATAGTAGACGCCGCCACCGGTGTAGCCGAGACCGGATAACTCTGCGCCTGCCGGGGAGAACTCACTGACGCTTCCTGAGTAGCTGTTCGTGGGAGTAAAGCTTTGCAGATTGGTCACCCATGCGTTATCGGAGGCGTCCACCGCGATGCCGTACGAAGCATAGAGGCCGGTGCCAACGAAGCCATTGGTTGCTGCTGCAACACCGGTCGCGGAGAACTTGGAGGCGACTCGGCCGAAGTAGTTGGCGACCCACACGGCTCCGGTGGAATCGATCGCAATATTCCCTGGAAGGTTAAGACCACCGCAGCCGGAGGTGCAGTTGCCGTACGTGATGGACAACGTCCAGTCGTGGGGAGCGCTAGCCAAGGTGGGCTGGAATGTGGTTTGTCCCGATGAAGCCGCAAACACAGCCGTTACATTGTTTGCAGGATTGCGAACAATGCTCAATGCCGCATCGAGTGTGGTGGCAGGTTTCGTAGTTCCCTGCTGTGCTGCGGCAAAGAGTGGGCCGCAGGCTGCGCCTCCTTCGGAGTGAGTACAGCTCGCCAGGGCGTTTGCCAACGTATTGAGTTTGGCTGTTTCGAACTTGGCGCTGGATGGCAGGTTCGGTCCCGGTATCGTTCCCGTCGAGATGCTGACAAGGTTCGCCGCCAGAGCGAAGGCGTTGCGCAGACCTGTTGCGTTGGTTGCGGACGACCCGATGGCGGCGCTGGCTCCGAGGAAGGTTGAGAACGCCCAGGCGGCCGCCGCGGTCGTGGCTTCGTTGACGATAGGGGTTGTCGTAATTGAAAGACTGCCGCAATCTCCCAGAGCGGCCACGAGCAGCAGGGCTCGGTTGTCTGTGCCGCCTGCAAGACCCGGATTACCACTTTGCGCCACGAGATACGTCTGCGTCGTGGAGGTGGGGCAGGCGAAGTCTTGCGGAATGCTGAACTGCCCGGCGCTGTTGGATGAGATCGTTTGGCCTGGCAGCAGATTGACCGCGCCGGTTCCGTTGCCGCTGGTTCCAGCGGCGTAAAGCTGCACGGAAGCCCCGATCACAGGCTGCCCTGCCGCGGTTATGTGGCCCGTGAATGCGCTTCCCGGAGCCGTTACTGTGGTTGTCGAAGACGGCGTGGACGAGCCGCAGCCGATCGTGGCTGCGGCTATGCCCAGCCATCCACACGAGAGAATCATGGCGTGTTTGCGGGAGCTGCATCTCATCACGGAGTCTGTCCTGGTGCAGCAGGAAGCCTGATCGGGCTTCATTGTTCGGAGCGCCGTTCTACTGGCGTCGACCTCGGGTACCGGTGGAGCTTGGGGCCGTGCAGTTGACACACCCGGTGTACGCCTGTGCGGCCTTCGGGGCAGCGATGACCGCGATCACCGGCAGCAGCATCGCCGCGCCGACACCGAGCTGGCTTACTGCGGCGCGACGAGAGATCGTCGCTGGTGCGGGCGGTGGAGACTCTGACTCAAGCAGACCGTCGCTCGCGAGAGCTTCAAGTGACAACTGGACAAGCTCCTCAGATACAGTCAGCTTCAAGGCAAACGATGCGGAGACCGAGATGACGGCAGCTGAAGTCTCTCCGTCACACAGATTCCATACGGCCGCGGCGACCGGGTTGAGGCAGAAAGCATTATGGGTCTGCTCGTCATAGATCAAGGTCTCCTGACCGACCTGCTGGATCGAGAGTTGGTGCGTTCTGCGGCGTGGAAACACATTCTTCATTGGGTGCTCCTTACTTCGGGTTGACTGCGATGGCGACTGGAGCTTGAACGAAACCGGTTCCCTGGTAAGGCGAACCAGCGATCACGGTTCCTGAAGGGGTATATGCGCTTACGCTGGCGCCGCCGGAGTTGCTCACCCACACGTTCCCTGTGCCATCGATGGCGATGCCCTTTGGCGTGTTCAGCGTGGCGCTGCTTCCGAACGCCGTGCCCGCTGTGCCTGAGGTGAGTTTGGTGATGGTGTTATTGCCGGAGTTTGCCACCCACACAAAACCACTCTGATCGACAGCAAGCGCAAAGGGTGAGTCGATGCCGCCCGCGGTAAATCCTGCGGTTGGTGAAAGCGCTACGCCCGTCGGACTGAACTCGGATACACTCGAATTCCCCGAGTTTGCGATCCACACATCTCCGGACTGGTCCGCTGCGATGGCCTGCGGTGCGTTTAGACCGCCGCCTTTATAAGTGAGCACGATGGACCAGTCGTTGGGCGGAGAGCTCACGGCCAACGGCGGCTGGAAGACCGGCGAAGCGGAGCGCATCTGGTTGAGGCTGGCTACGTTCAGCGAGGGGTTGTGAGCGATGAACAGAGCAGCCGTTACGGTATCCGTCGTTGCAGAGCCACCCGCCAGGCTGAACAGACCACTACAGCCGCTGTAGCTGCTGCCTGCGGAGTTCACGCAATTCTCAAGGATGTCGGCGAGTGTGTTGATCTTGGCGGTGGGGAGCGTCACGGTTGTCGTAGACGCGACGACCGTACCGGTGCTGACGGCTACAAGTTTGTTGATCGATGCGAAGGCATTGACCAGGCCCGCGGATGGGAGCAGCGGATTACCGGTGTTGGCGGGCGAGCCGATATTGGAGATGCCGGTCATGAAGGGCGACAGAGCCCAGACCGAAGCCACCGTCGTCAGCTCATTCATGTCGATGAAGGCGTTGCCGCCGAGATTGGAACATGTGCCCAGACCTGCCATCAGCGCCAGGTTCGTATTGGTGATGGCTGCGATGCTCCCCACCGCGGCGATCGGTTGGCCACCGGTCCCGACCAGGTAGATCATCGAGTTCGCATCCGGGCAGGTGAACGACGGAAAGGTGAAGTTGCCTGAAGGCGTGGTCTTCACCGCACCCGGCGTGAACAGGGGCGTGGCCGCTGATCCATAGCCCGTCACGCCGACCGCGTAGAGTTGCAGCGCGACGCCGGCCACTGGTTGTTGTCCTCCCATCACAATACCCTTGGCTTGCCCCGCTGCAATGGACACGGGCGCGGGTACAAGCGTGGTCGAAACAGGGCCCACGCCACAGCCCGTCAAGAGGAGTGCGGTGGTAAGAGCAAGGCTGAAGGTTATGTTGCGAATCATGGGCGGGCTCCTGTCGTGTTTTTTGTGACTGACGTAGACAATGGCGAGGTGGGCACGGCGCCGCCAATGACCTCGTCTACCGAGTTGGCTGCGTTGTTGGTGATCCACACATTGCCGGAGATATCGATGGCGATGCCTGTGGGCGCCGCAGTCGTACTTCCCTGCGTTGTGGAGACCGCCGTGCCAACACTCGACAGGACCGTAACCGTGCCATTACTGTTGGCGACCCAGACCTGAGAGTTGCCGTCGATGGCGAGCGCCGAAGCCCCGACGAGACCAACGCTGGTGAAGTCGCTGGCCTTCGCGCCGAGAGACGTGAAGCGTGAGATTCCCGTCCCGCTGGCGTCGATCGACCAGACAAAGCCTGTTGAGTCGACGGCCGCGCCGATCCCGCCGCCGCTGGTGGCAGAGGAGGTGATATTGCCGTTGCCGGCCAGCGATCCGACGCTTCCGCTTCCCGCGATGAAGAGCAGCGGCACGGTCACCGTATAGCTCTGCGAGACCGGCGTCGCCGCAGCATAGATGCCGCTTGCAACCTGCGATGCCGTGATGCTGCATGTCCCGCCCGCAAGATCGGTAACGACACCCAGGGCCACGGTACAGACCAGCGGCGTGGTTGAGCTATACGTGATGGGCGTAGGCGCGTTGGAGGTAGCCTTCAAGACCGGAGGCGTCGCTCCGATCACTGTATTGGCCAGTGCCGGAAAGGTGATCGTGGACGCGATGGCCGTATAGGTGAACCTGTCGGCAGTAACAGTTGCCGATGTACCACCTCCGCTTGTCACGGTGACGTCCGCCACGCCCACGCTGCCGGCAGGAGAGAGGGCCGTGATCTGGGTTGCGCTGATCACCGTAACGTTGGTCGCCGCCGTAGTACCGAAGGACACCGTCGCGCCGGTCACGAAGTTCGTTCCTGTAATCGTCACGGCGGTTCCGCCTGTGGCCGGTCCACTTGCTGGGGAAACCGCCGTCACCGTCGGAGTTCCGCCACTCCCGATCAGGCTGATCGCCTGGGTAGCGGAAGTAACGTTTAAGGCGTTGTCCGTGAAGGTGAGTGAGCCGATGTCAGACCCGGCGGTCACCGGCTTGAAGCTGATGGACTCCGTACAGAAACCGCCTTCCGCAAGCGCAACCGTACTTCCTCCCGCACTCACCAGCGGACAGTTGGAGGCTGCATTCAACGTGAAGCCGGAGGTGATGGCCGGATTCTTTCCGCTGCCGGGCACACTCAGCACCAGGTCTTCGTTGCCGAAGTTCTGCAGGCTGAAGCTCTGCGCAGCGCTCGTGCTTCCGACGCTGGTGGCCGCAAAGGTGAAGCTCGGTGGCGTCGCCGTCGCTAACTTGTAGACCGTGTTCGGACCGTTGTCCGCAATATAGACATTCCCGGCCTCATCCAGAGCCAAGCCGGTGGGTGAGGTGAACCCGGGTCCCAGCGTGAGAACCGTCGGGCTGCTGGACGGAATGCTGCCATTCACCGCCACCATCTCACTGACGGTCCCGGTCGCTGCGTCTGCGACGTACACGTCTCCCGCCGCATCAATCGCCACCCAGTTGGGGGTAGTGAATGCTGGGCCCACCGTCACAATAGCTCCACTTGCCCCCACGATCTCCTTCACGGCATTGTTGCCGAAGTCCGCGACAAAGACATTCCCAAACGCGTCCACGGCTATGCCATGCGGATTGCTGAACGTGGTCCCCAGCGCGTTCACGCTGCCAGTCGATGCAACGATCTCCCACACGGTGCCCGCCTGAGCGTCAGTGAGATAAACGTTGCCCGCTCCGTCCACCGTCACACCCAGAGGCGCGATGAACTTGCCGGGGCCGAGGGTCGCGATCTGTGGGTTGCTTGTGGGTACGCTGCCGCCCACCGCCCGCATCTCCTTCAAAGCACCGTGGCCAAAGTCGGCGACATACACGTTGCCCGCTCCATCCACCGCGACGCCCGTGGGAGAGGCGAACCCGCTGCCCAGCGTCAGTACGCTGCCATCCGCCGCAAGAATCTCTTTGACCGCATTGTTCTTGAAGTCAGCGACGTAGACGTTGCCCGCTGCGTCGACCGCCATGCTGTAAGGCTGGTTGAACCCGCTGCCCAGGATCGCAAGGCTCTGGTTCGTGGGGTACATCACCGCAGGTCCCGTCGCCAGGCCAGTGATCACCGTGGTTCCAAGAACACTCGTCCCTCCCGATGCAATCAGTTGCACGGCTCCGTTGCGAATGCCCGGGGCTCTGGGTTTTAAGGAATACTTCACCGTACAGGTCGCGTTTGCGGCGTAAGCCGTGCCGGTTGCGCAGGTACCACCGGTCACAAAGGCATAGTCCAGGTTCGGCTGTCCGGTTGTCAGCACGTCGATCGCTCCCAGCGTGCCGGCTGTCGTCATCGTCACGGTTGCCGTCTGGGTCGCGCTCGTCGAGCCCACGTTCACAAGGATGAAATAACCGAATTCGTCAGAGGTGTTCGCCTGGCTCGTCCCGGCCGCCCCCGTCACGGTTACATCCACGCTGCCGGAACCCGACGGAGCGACCGCCGTGATGGAGGTCGAACTGTTGACGACCACGCCTGTTGCCGCTTTACCGCCAAACGACACCGTCGCCCCGCTGGCAAAGCCTGTTCCTGTAATGGTGACGCTCGTTCCACCGGCTGGAGGCCCGAACAGCGGGGAAACTCCCGTCACCGTTGGCAAAGTGCCGTAGGTGAAATGGTCCGCCGCACTCGTTGCGCTCGTCCCACCGTTTGCCTGTATCGTCACATCCACGGTACCCGAGGCGCCCGCCGGGGTGGTCGCCGTGATGGAAGTAGGACCGTTTATAAAGAATTCAGTCGAAACGTTATTGCCGAAGTAGGGCAACACGTCGCCCGAAAAACCGGTTCCCGTGATGGTGACGACTGTTCCTCCGGAGGGCAAACCTGAGGACGGCGAGACTCCCGTGACGGTCGGCACAAGGAAGGTGTAGTGATCGGCCGAATTGGTCACGCTCGTCACCCCGCCTGACGTCACCGTTACGTCGACGGTGCCTACGAAACCCCCTGGAGAAGTCGCCACGATCAAACCCGAATTCTTGTAAGTGGACGTCGCCGCGACACCGCCGAAGATGACCTGCGAATCGGCCCCAAAGTTCGTTCCTGTGATGTTGACCGTCTCTCCTCCGCCTGTTATGCCTGAGGACGGCGAGACCCCGGTCACCGTCGGCGGTGCATAGGTAAACTGATCGTTCGCACTCGTCACGCTCGTCGCGCCCGAGACCGTCACGGTCACATGCACTGTGCCGGCAGCATGCGCCGGTGCACTCACCGTCAGCGAGGTCGCGCTGATCACCGTGACACCATTCCCAGCCGTGCCGCCAAACGACACGGTCGCTCCGCTGCCGAAGTCGGTGCCTGTTATCGTCACAGTCGTGCCGACAAGCGGTCCGCTCGACGGGGAAACTCCAGTCACTGTCGGCGCCGCAATCACTTGAAAGCTCTGCGAGACGGTAGCCGCCGCCGCATAGTGCCCCGCTGCGCTCTGCGACGCCGCGATCGTGCAGGTACCCACCTTGAGATCGGTAATGGCGCTACCCGCGATCGTGCAGACCGTCGGCGTGCTTGAACTGTAGGTGACGGGCTGCCCCGAGGTCGCCGTAGCAGCCGGCGTAGGGGGAGTGGTTCCCAGCGCAGCGTTGGCCAATGCCGGAAAGGTGATCGCATTCAGGAGGGTATTGCTGTAGGTGAACTGGTCCGCCGTGGTCTTGGCGCTCAGCTTATCGGGATTCTGCACCTGGATATCCACGACTCCGACCGCCTCAGCCGGCGAGACCACCGTCAGTTGGCTTTCGCTCACAATATGGAAGTTGGTCGTTACCGTGCCGCCGAAATTGACTGAGGTAATCGTGTTCAAGATAGTACCGTTGACCGTGACCGTGGTCCCTCCGGCCGGCAGACCATCGGTCGGTGAGATCGAAGTAATGACGGGAGCCACATCGGTGGCAGTTCCGCTCAAGGCGATCGTCTGGGTCGGTCCCGGGACGCCCGCGCTGTTATCGGTCAAGGTCGCGCTTCCGGTCACGGCGCCATTGTCCGGGGCGAGTGGCGCGAAGGTGATGTTCAGCGCGCAGCTCGCGTTCGCAGCAAGCGTTCCCGCGGAGCCGCCGGCACTCACGTTCGGACACGCCCCCGCACCCACGCTTCCCACCGCGAAGCCGGACGAGAAGCTGGGATTCACCCCGGTAGACGGCACGGGAAACGTCAGCGGCAGATTGCCATAGTTGGTCAGGGTCACGGTCTGCTGGGCGCTGGTCCCGCCGTCGTTCACTGACCCAAAGTTCAACGGCGCTGCGGTCGCCCGAGGCAGCTCCCGAATCGCATTATTGCCGTTGTCCGCAACGTAGACGTTCCCGCCTCCATCCAGCGTCACCCCAATGGGACCACTGAGCGTACCGTTGAGCGTCGTCACGCATGTACTTGCATTCGCGGGAGTACAGCCAGGCGTCATCACCTCAACGGCATTGTTGCCGGAATCACCGACGTACACGTTGCCATTTCCATCCACCGCGACACCCGACGGAGAGCTGAATCCCCCACCGAGTGTGGTGATCGTGCAGCCAACGAAGGAGTTACAGTTCGCAGGCATCGACTTGACGAGACTGTTGCCGTAATCCGCAATGTAAACCGTCCCGCTCGCATCCACCGCAATGTCCTGCGGATTGCTAAAGCCGTTTCCCAGCGGCTCTACGCAGGACGCGGACGTACAGCCTGGGGCAATCACCTTGACCTGATTGTTTGCGAAGTCTGCAACGAATACGTTTCCGCTTCCATCGACCGCGATTCCGATGGGCTCGTTGAATCCGCCTCCCAACGTCGACACGCACTCCGAAGTGCAGTTGGCCAGGATCTTGAGCACCTCGTTGAGATTGAAGTCGGCAACGTAGACGTTTCCGGCGCCATCCACTGCTACTGAAGCAGGTCCGCTGAACGTCTCCAGGGTCGTAACGCAGGCGGAGGTCGTACAGCCCACCGGAACCTTAAGGACGTTCGCGTTTCCGAAGTTGGCGATGTAAGCGTTGCCAGCCCCATCCAGGGCGATCGACCTCGGCTGACTGTAGGTTCCCGGCAAGGTGTTGACCGTCGCCTGCGGGAAGATGGGCTGCGGGCCGGTGCCTACGCCAGAGATTAACGCCGTACCCATCACCACGCCGGCTGTCGACTTCAGCTCCACCGCCCCAAAGCGCAGACCGGAGTACTGCGGCTTGAACGTGTACTTGATGGTGCATTCAAAGTTCGCCTGATACGTCGTCGAGACCGCGCAGGTGCCGCCGCTGGCGAAGTTGAAGTCCAACCCAGCCGCACCTTGCGTCACCACGGAGATCGCGCTCGCCGTGGTGGAGGCGGTCATAGCCGGGCTGGTGACGGAGACCGTCGCAGTCTGCGTCGCGCTCGTAGTCCCCACCGCAACGCTCAACTGAGCGTTCGCGGCCTGTGCTCCGCCCGCCAGGAGCAAGAGTGTGGCAAGACCCCAAACCACGGACAGCTTGATGCGGTGAAGAACAGAACCTGACAGGGAAGCGATGCAATGGATCATGACGTGAGCCTCAGACTGGTTGGAAACTTGGGGGCCCGGTTGCCTCGCACAAGTCATTGCGCTCGGCGGTTACGCGCTCCAGGAAAGCGGGCGCACAAGGAGTAGAGCCGGCTAACGCCGCGGAGGGCATGGCGGATGCAATGCCGCCTTCCCTGCTTTGCTGGATATAGCTCTGTTGCCAAACCCTAAGCGACTGTGCGCGACACGGCCATGAATTCCGGCTAAAATCGATCTAACTTCGATCTAACCTTGCAACCCTTTTGTTGTCAGCACCGAGGACAACCTGCCATGATCTCTGACCTGGTTTTAAGACAACGCACGTGAACGCTGACTCATCTTCGAGACAATCCAAGGTGCGATTCGGAGCCTTTGACTTTGATCTCCGCCGCCAGGAACTGCGTCGGCAGGGACATCTCATCAAGCTGCCTGCCGCTCAACTGCGCCTGCTCAATCTGTTTCTGGAGCGGCCCGGGGAGCTGATCACCCGGGACGAGATCACGGCCCACCTGTGGGTCGACACCGGCACGATCGATGTCTCGAGCGGCATCAACACCTCCATCAATCGCCTGCGCGCCAATCTGAGCGATCCTCAGAGTTCGGCTGAGTATATAGAGACCGTCATCGGACTCGGCTATCGGTTTGTGGCTGAGATCGCCGCTGCTCCTTCGCCGGCACCCGCCCTGCCGGAAGCTCCTGCCAAATCTGAGCCTCCAGTTGAAGAGACACCCGTCCCGCCCTCGGAGGTGGACGAGGTATCACTTCCGATCGCTGAAACGCCTACGGCTCCGGTCACCCGGTCCAACGCTCGAAGCATTCCCCATCGCGGATGGCTGGCAGTCTGCAGCCTTGTATTACTGGTCATCGCCGGCGGCTTTTTCTTGCTGCGCCTTACCCGGGCAAGATCGGCTACTGCCGCGATGCCGGTGACGAAGACAGCTTCGCTGCCCTTTCATCTTCGCCCGGTCACTTTGACTGCGCACGGTGAAACCATCTCAGCGGTGGCCGTATCACCCGACGGGAATTCAGTCGCCTTCAGCAACCGGGCCGGCGTCTCCATCCACACCTTCGGAGGCACCGACCATCTTCTCCCCTCGCGACCTTTCTTCCAGGTCAGCCGTATCTCCTGGTTTCCGGATGGAAAGCAGCTCCTGCTGAGCGGAACGGACACACAAACCAGGCGGCACCAGGTCCTGGGCGCGATTCTCTGGGAAGGTTATCTGCGGCCGTTCGCGGACGATGCCGATCTGGCTACCGTCTCCCCAACTGGAGATTCCGTCGCCTATACGCGGCATAACAATACGGAGCTTTGGGTGGCGGATGCCGGCGGTGAGAACCCGCGCAAACTACTGACCGATGCACGAGGCAGCTTTACTTATCTGATCTGGTCTTCCACCGGTGATCATCTCCTGGCCGATCGCCACACCACATCACCGGACCTCGACAGCTATGAGTCGATCGACGCTCGATCCGGTGCGGTGCTGACCCATGAGAGCGGTCTAGCCTTCCCTTCGGGCTATCTCCTTGAAGATGGGCGTCTTTACTTCCCGATCTCTGGATCGCAAAACCCGGCTTCCGGCAAGACGCGACTGATGATGGTTCACACCGATCCCCGAACCGGAAAACTACTGGAAAAACCGCAGGAGTTGCAGACCTTCAGCGGCTATGGAGGGGCGCTGTCCGCTTCGACCGACGGCAAAAGGATCGCCCTTGCCCTCGATTACGCCACCGTAAACGTCTTCGTTGCGGACCTTCATCTCCCCGGCCCAACGCTCGACAACATCAGGGAGCTTCCTCACAAGGTGGAGGAGAGCTATCCGCACGCGTGGACGCCCGATGGTAAAGCTGTTCTATCTGAGAGCAGCGTGCTGGGCACGTGGGCCATCTTCAAAAACCCGCTGGACGCCCCGGAATCTCAGCTTGTCGCGAAGCTTCCAACCGGCGCCGCCATGGCCCAGACCTCTCCGGATGGCCGCTGGATCATGTTCCTTGAGGTCTCGAATAATGTTGCGGCACCAAGTGGCATCTTCCGCGTTCCGGTAGCCGGGGGCGAGGCAGCGCAGGTTCCGGTCAGCGGTCAGATTGAGGACTTTCTATGCCCTGTCTCAGCCAGCGGAACCTGCGTCCTGCGTGAGACGATCGACAATACGGAGCTGGTCTACCATGCGCTCGATCCCGTCACGGGCATTGGTCGGGAGCTCGCACGGACACCCTGGCATCCCATCGTGCTGGGCGACTGGGGCCTTTCGCCAGACGGTTCCACCCTCTCAGTCACCGATCACGACCTCGTTCATCCGAGCATTCACCTCGTGCCTCTGGGCAATCGGAATGAAGAAAGCCCCAGCGAACTCCCGCTGGTCGGACATGGAGCGCTGTTGGGCTCAAATTGGGCTGCCGACGGTCGTTCCCTCTTCGTTCAATGCAGAACCAGGGATGGTTTTGAACTGGTCAACCTGGACATGGTCGGCCATGTCAAAGTGCTACGCAAGAGTTCGGTACCTCTCTGGGGCATTCCGTCGCGAGATGGGAAGAAGATTGCTTTTCCCGACCGAACGAACAGTAACAACGTGTGGGCCTCCGATACGACACAGTGAGCGATTTCGTCTCTCAAGCTTGCCTAGGTCAAATCAGCTCCGGGCCCTCACCGCGATCGTCAAGTTGTTCCTGTTAGATACTAGGAACTATGCTGAACGCACCATCTTCTATCCATTCTCTGTTGCTGAAGCAGTTCAGCGAGCTCGCCACCTCAGTCACTTCTTTCTATGCTCTGCAACAAGGCATTGTCGAAGGACAATCGAGCGCACTGCCGCACTATAGTTGGACCGGCTTCTACATGCTCAATCCCGACGATCCTGAGACTCTGGTGCTGGGTCCTTTCGTCGGCGATCCTACTCCGCACGTCCGCATCCCTGTGACGGAGGGCATCTGCGGAGCCGCGGTGGCTACGGGAGAGACGGTAATCGTGGACGATGTCAACGCAGATCCGCGCTATCTCTCCTGCTCCATCAAGACGAAGTCTGAGATCGTGGTGCCTATCAATGTAAATGGAAAGGTCATGGACGAGATCGACATCGATAGCCACAGCCCTGCAGCCTTTGGAGAGGACGACCGGGTGCTGCTGCAAGAGACGGCGCGCATCGCCGGCTCCTACATGGAGCAGCATCCAGGCTGAAAGGCCCCGGGAAACCGAAGTGACCCAGCTTCCGTAACCTATACAGAGTTTTGCCGTCAGACCTTCAGTAGTTGAACAAGGAGTTGGTGAGCATCATGCTTTTGCTTTTCCTGGCGTACTTCGGTGGCATTCTCACCATTCTCAGCCCGTGCATCCTCCCGGTGCTGCCGTTCGTCTTTGCGCGCTCCGACCAGCCCTTCCGTAAGAGCGGTCTGCCGCTGCTGACGGGCATGGCCCTGACCTTCGCGCTGGTCGCCAGCCTGGCCACCGTGGGCGGTGGATGGGCAGTGCGTGCGAACCAGTTCGGTCGGGGTGCCGCGCTAGTTCTGTTCGGGATCTTTGGGCTCACACTGCTCTTCTCATCGCTGGCCGAGCGCGTCAGCCGTCCGATCGTTCAGCTTGGCAACCGCCTCTCCCGAACCACGGACGACGGGCCAAGCATGGCTAACTCATTTTTGCTGGGCATTGGGACCGGTCTGCTGTGGGCACCCTGCGCGGGGCCGATCCTGGGGCTCATCCTGACAGGCGCGGCTCTGGGCGGCGCGAGTGTTCATACGGTCTTTCTGCTGTTGGCCTATGCTGCGGGTGCGGCGACTTCCCTCACCCTTGCGCTGCTGGCCGGGGGCAAGGTCTTTGCGGCGATGAAAAGCTCGCTGGGTGCTGAGGAGTGGATTCGCCGCATCCTGGGTGTTGCTGTTCTGGCGGGCGTGGTTGCGGTGACGTTTGGTCTGGATCGCGGAATTCTTACGCGCCTGTCCCTGTCCAGCACGGCCAACCTGGAGCAAGGGCTTCTGGACCGTTTTCATCCGCAGAAGGCCGAGACCGCGACGAAAGACGAGGCAATCGCGCCCAGTACCGCGATGATGGCCGGAAGCGGCGCGATGATGGCTGGAAACCAACCCGCCATGGCAGCCAACAATGCCATGATGGCGGCAAACCAGCCGGCGATGTCAGGCAATAACGCCATGATGGCGGCTGGCGGCGCTCCTCCGGCGGCGGACACTGTGCCAACGGGCGATCTATCCGGTGCGACGGCGTGGATCAACTCGCAACCACTGACGCTGGCGGCGCTCCACGGCAAGGTGGTTCTGATCGACTTCTGGACCTACTCCTGCATCAACTGTCTGCGGACGCTGCCTTACATCAAGGCCTGGAACGAGAAGTACAAGGACAGCGGACTGGTCGTCATTGGCGTGCATACGCCGGAGTTCCCGTTTGAGAAGGATGAGTCCAACGTCAGGAAGGCCGTTCGGGATCTTGGTGTGACCTATCCCGTCGCCATGGATAACGACTACCGCATCTGGCGCAGCTTCAACAACGAGTACTGGCCCGCGCACTACTTCATCGACGCCACCGGCAAAGTGCGCTATCACCACTTCGGCGAAGGCGGCTATGAGGAGTCCGAGAACTGGATTCGCAGCCTGCTGGAAGAGGCCAATCACAAGCCGCTGCCGGGGAGCGCGACGCAGATCTCGGCCTCCGGTGCTGAAGCGGCTGCGGACTCAAATGATGTGCAGTCGCCGGAGACCTACGTCGGCTATCACCGGGCGGAACACTTCGCTTCTCCGGGCGGCTTCAACCAGAACGAACCGCAGGCCTATGAAGCTCCCGCGACGCTGAAGCTGAATGAGTGGGCGTTCGCCGGGCAATGGCAGGACGAGCGCCAGATCGCTACGTCGCTGGCTCCGGCAAGCGCCATCGTCTACCGCTTTCATGCGCGTGATCTTCACCTGGTGCTGGGGCCGTCAAAGGCTGGCAAGCCGATCCGCTTCCGAGTCACGATTGACGGGAAAGCCCCCGGCGCGGATCATGGCATGGACACGGACGCAGATGGCTACGGCACAGTCACCTCAGACCGGCTTTACCAGTTGATTCGGCAGCAAGGAAAGGTGCAGGATCGTACCTTCCGCATCGAGTTTCTCGTCCCCGGCGTGCAGGCTTACTCGTTCACCTTCGGATGAAAACATCCGTCCAACTACCGTGATCGTATTTATAAGGGAGTTATCATGATCAAGAATCTGTCTTCGCAATCAAACTCTTCACAGCGGCCCAGCCGCCGCACGTTTCTCTTTGCCGCAGCCAGCGTGGCAGGCGTTGCCGCCTGGCGTCCTTCTTTCGCGTTCGCAGCCGGGAATCCACCGACCGTGACCGTGGTTCAGTTCTCCGATGCCGGCAAGCCGGTTGGGAAGACAGCCGTTCCGCGTGTGGTTCGGACCGACGCTGAGTGGAAGCAGAAGCTCGCGCCCATCTCCTTTGAGGTCGCTCGGCGTGCGGGCACGGAGCGTCCTTACAGTGGCAGCACCTGGAACAACCATGACAAGGGCTTCTACCGCTGTATCTGCTGCGACAACGCGGTCTTCAGTTCAGAGACGAAGTTTGAGTCAGGCACCGGCTGGCCGAGCTTCTGGCAGCCCATCGCCAAGGAGAACATCGTCGAGATCAACGATGGCAGCATGGGCATGGAGCGCACCGCAATCTCCTGCCGCGAGTGCGATGCACATCTTGGCCACGTCTTCGACGACGGCCCCCGTCCGACCGGGCTGCGTTATTGCATGAACTCGGCTGCGATGCGATTTGTAAAGACGGCTTAGACGATTGCCGATTGATTCGCGGGGTCGCCTACGCTCATAATGATGCATGGCGACCTCCACCTCCTTCATCCCTGCCTCTGATCTGCTGGTCGCTGACGCGCCGCCCCGGTCGGTGATGCCTCGGGACTGCACGTTTACCGAGTCTGACTGGAGAGCGCTCGCTCCATTCTGGTATCCCGTTGCATTTTCCCGTGAGGTCACGCATCAGCCCTACGCTTCACGCCTGCTGGATGAGCGTGTGGTTGTCTATCGGCTTTCGGATGGAACGGTCGCCGCGGCGCGGGATATCTGCTACCACCGTGGGGTGCCGCTGAGCCTGGGCCATGTGGAAGGCGACGAGATCATCTGCAAGTACCATGGCCTCCGATACGACAAGGAAGGCCGCTGCGTCTGCATTCCGGCGCACCCTGGCGGTGCCATCTCGCCGCGGCTCCATCTGGATATGTACCAGGCGCAGGAGCGCTACGGCCTGGTCTGGGTTCGACTGGTGGACAACGGCCCGCTCCCGCTGCCGGAGATGAAGGAGTGGGACGAGCCCGGCTACCTCCAGGTGCTCCCGGACAGCGTCTTGATCAACGCTTCGGCGGGGCGCCAGATGGAAGGTTTTCTGGACGTCAGCCACTTCGCCTTCGTCCACAAGGACAGCTTCGGTGAGCCGGATAACCCGGTCGTCCCTGACTATAAGGTGACGAAGACTCCGCAGGGATTTGTTGCCGACTACATCAGCAGCGTCAGCAACTACTCCCATGGCTTCAAGCACCTGAACCCGCCCGGCTTCCAATGGCACCGCCGCTTTGAGGTCTTTCGACCCTTTGTCGCGAAGCTCACCGTGGAGTTCCCTGGTGGCGGTCTGCTGCACATCATGAACGCGGCGTCGCCGGTCTCCGCACGCAAGACGCGCCTGTTCGTTCCCATCTGCCGCAACTTCGATCTCGACGCACCCATAGAAGCGACGCTCGACTTCAACTATCAGGTCTTTGCCGAGGACATCGCAATCGTCGAACAGCAGTTCCCGGAGGACCTGCCGATCGACCTGCAGGCTGAGGCGCACTTCCCTGCCGACCGAAGCTCCATCACGTATCGCAAAGGGCTCGCGGAGATTGGACTGGGCCGAACCTACACGGCCTGATTGACCGAGGATTCTGCATCCTGCTATCGTTTGATCACAATCCTGGCGATGGGGTTCGCCTACGATGCCCGGCTGTAAAGCCGGCGCTGATGACTCCTACATCTCGTAGGAGGACTCTTGCTCAAAATTCGCCAAACAACATCTGAACAGCTTTCCCTGTTGATCGAACTTGCCCGCTGGATTTCAATCTCCGCCCTTGTGGGGATCATGGGCGGCTCTGCTTCGGCGCTGCTGCTTATCTCACTGAACTATGCGACCGACCTGCGCGAAAAGCATGTCTGGCTGATCCTGTTTCTGGCTCCGGCCGGCTGGCTCGTGGGCGAGATGTACAAGCGGCTCGGCACTTCGGTTGAGGCGGGCAACAATCTCATCCTGGAAGAGATCCACAGTCCCACCGCGACCATCCCAGTCCGGATGACGCCTCTGATCCTGATCGGCACCTTCATGACCCATCTCTTTGGCGGGTCTGCAGGACGTGAAGGCACGGCGATCCAGACTGGAGCCTCGCTCGCAGATCAACTTGCGCGACCGTTCCGCCTGTCTCCGCGCGACCGCCGCATCCTCCTGATGGCGGGCATCAGCGCGGGTTTTGCGTCGGTCTTCGGGACGCCGCTGGCCGGTGCCATCTTTGGCCTTGAGGTCCTGGCCATCGGCACTCTCAGCTATGAGGCCATCGCGCCCTGCTTCATGGCCGCGTTCGTCGGGGACTTGGTGACGCGGGCCTGGAAGGTCCATCACACCGTCTACACCGTGACTGATGTCCCCACCATGAGCATCCGCGGCGTCGCCTACGCCATGATCGCCGGTGCGATCTTCGGATTGGCAGGCATGTGCTTCGCCAGACTGACCCATGCGGTCTCTCACCTCGCAAAGAAGTACATTGTCAACCCTCCGCTGCGTCCTGTCGCCGGCGGTCTGCTCGTGACAATTGCAGTCTTCGGGCTCGGCACATCTCACACGCTGAAGTACATCGGCTTGGGAATCCCGACCATCGTTGCAGCGTTCCACTCCAGGCTGCCTGCCTATGACTTTGCCGCCAAGTCCATCTTCACCGCCATCACGCTCGGCGCGGGCTTCAAAGGCGGAGAGGTCACCCCACTCTTTTTTATCGGCTCCACGCTGGGCAATGCGCTCTCCCGCCTGATCCCGCTGCCGTCCTCGCTAATGGCCGGGATGGGGTTCGTTGCGGTCTTCGCAGGCGCAGCCAACACTCCCATTGCGTCCACGCTCATGGCAGTCGAACTCTTTGGCGGCGAAGCCGGTGCCTATGCGGGGATCGCCTGCGTCATCAGCTACCTCTTCTCCGGTCATGCCGGGATCTATAGCTCGCAGCGCGTGGGACAAAGCAAACATCTGAGCCGCGCTGAGGAAGAGGGCCTGCCCCTGACGCTCGTCGCCAAGATGCATGACGCGCCGGAAGAAAACACCGCGCCGCTTCATCTAAAATAATCAGATGGCTTTCCCAATCAAAGTTTGCGCTGTCTGTTCTGAAGAGTTTGAACTGAAGCCCGATAAACCCGGCTTCGCCAATCGTTGTCCCGAATGCAGCGCCCCCAAAGAGGAAGAGCCAGCCACCAAGAAACGCATGGACGCCGACGAACGCAAGAGCCTTTCTGAAGCCAACGAGGCACGCCGTACCGCCATGCGAGAGCTTCTCTACCGCAAGGATCGCTGACACCTGGCGTTGAAAAGAAACGCTCCGCGCACCAGTGAATGATAAAGTTTCATCTCCGGGCCTGAAACTCGGGATGGGGGATCGATGGCTGCTGCTACAAGCCTGCAAACGGGATCACAGACAACCAACACCCAGGGCAGCTTCGCCGTGCCGCTGACGCTGATGGTCTCGTTGTACTTCGGAATCGGCTTCATCACCGCGTTGAACGATATCCTTGTTCCCCACTTCAAGGATCTCTTTCACCTCTCAAACTTCCTCGCGCTGCTGGTGCAATTCGCCTTCTTCGGCGCGTACTTTCTGATGTCCGTACCCTCAGGCTGGATCGTCGGCCGGGTCGGCTATAAGAACGGCATCGTGCTCTCACTTGCGACGATGGGTTGCGGCCTCCTGCTCTTTCTGCCCGCCTCCATCCTCGTCTTCTATCCGCTGTTTCTGTTTGCGCTGTTCGTCGTCGGCAGCGGACTTGCACTGCTGCAGGTGGCCATCAATCCGTATATCGGCGCACTGGGCCGGCCGGAGACGGCTGCCGCCCGCCTCAACATTGCGGGCTTCTTCAACTCCCTTGCCGGCACCAGCGCACCCAAGGTGGGCGCGGCGTTCATCTTCATCGCGGCAGGAGCCAGCGCAGCGCAACTCGCCGCCTCTGTCCGCACGCCGTACATGATTCTCGCGGCTCTGGCCTTCTTCATGGCCATTCTTACGAGGTTCGTTCCACTTCCCCGGCTGCTGGAACCAACCGCCGAAGCTGCCGCCGAACCGCTCGACGGCAGCGCGTGGCAGTTCCGCCATCTGCGCCTGGGAGCTGTTGCCATCTTCCTTTACGTGGGCGCTGAGGTTGCCATCGGCAGTCTGCTCATCAACTACCTCGGCCAACCGTCGATGGGCAGCATGACCCACGCAGCCGCTGCCCGCTACGTCTCGTTCTACTGGGGCGGCGCGATGATCGGGCGCTTCATCGGCTCCTTCGCCCTGCAGAAGATCGACGCCGCCAAGGCCCTGACCTTCGTCGCCATCCTGGCCTTCATCACAGTGGCCACGGCAGTGTTGGCGCACGGAATGGTGGGCTCCATGGCCATCGTCGTCTGCGGCCTCTTCAACTCCGTGATGTGGCCCTGCATCTTCCCTCTCTCTGTCAAGGGCCTTGGACGTTTCACCAGCCAGGGCTCCGGCATCCTCATCATGATGGTCGTTGGCGGAGCCGTGATCCCGGAGATCCAGGGCCTCCTCGCCGATTCCTTCGGCTACCAGAAGAGCTTCCTCATCGTCCTCTGCTGCTACGCCTACCTCATCTACTTCGGCTTATCCGGCCATCGTCCCCAGCAGAGTGTCGAGACCGCATCACAAACGACGATTGCACCACCAGAGCTCGTCTGACCCTAAGCAACCAGCCCCAGGAAAGAGCGTATGTCACAGCAAGATAGCCCCACCCCGTACCCACATTGGATGTTGCGCGAGATCCACGAACAACCTGACTCCCTGACCGCGACACTGGACCGCTACGTCGGCCCTGACGGTTTCCGTGAGGAGGTCTGCCAGCCCATTCGTACATGGCTGGTAGCGGCCAACAAGGAGATCGTCATTGCGGCCAGCGGCTCCAGCCGCCACGCCGGCATGATCGCAGAGATCCTCATTGAAGACATCTGTGGCACGCCTGTAGACGTCGAGTACGCAAGCGAGTACTGCTACCGCCCGGAGCGCGCCACCAAGAACGCCGCGCTGCTCGTCATCTCGCAATCCGGCGAGACAGCGGACACCCTGGCCGCTCTGCGCAAGGCCAATGAAGCCGGCCACCCCACGCTAGCCATCACCAACGTCATCAACTCCACCATGGCTCGTGAGGCCAGCGCGTCCTTCTGCACACTGGCTGGCCGGGAGCGAGCCATTCCCGCCACCAAGAGTTTCACCGCGCAGCTCCTCAACCTGCAGCTTCTCTCCCTGCTCGCCGCGGAGTCGCAGCAGGCAATCGACGCCGCTGAGCTTAAGACGCGCCTCGCACAACTCGCCTCATTGCCGGACACGATCAAGGTCCAGTTGGAAGGATGGGAGACCGCAGCCCGCGCTGCCGCAGATCACTTCAAAGAAGCCGAGAGCTTTCTCTACCTGGGACGCGGTGTCCACTATCCCGTCGCTCGTGAAGGCGCGCTCAAGCTGAAGGAGTCCGCTTATCTTCACGCAGAGGGCTATCCCAGCGGCGAGCTCAAACACGGCCCCAACGCTCTCGTCAGCGAACGAATTCCGCTCGTGATGATCGCCACCGTGGATCGCTCGGATGCGGACTCGGTTCAGCGCTACGACAAGGTCGTTCAGCTCATGCGGGACATGCGCACGCAAGGCGCGAACATCCTCGCCATCGCCAACGTAGGCGACCAGGAAGTGGCGGCTGTTGCGACCCAGGTCATCTCCGTTGCCGAAGCACCGGAGCCTCTGCTCGCCATCTGCGAGGTCATCCCGCTCCAGATGCTGTCGTACTTCATGGCCATCAATCGCGGCATCGACGTGGACCACCCTCGCAATCTTACGAAGGCGGTCCTCGCCGAATAAGCGCTGCTAGAGCGTGAGCGAAGGCGGTACAACCTCAGGCGCCGCACCAAAGGTGAGGTTTGGCTCAGGACCCATCTGGAAGCTGAGCTTCCCTCCCTGTGCGATGTCGCTGTGGTGGAACCATGCCTTCTGCTGCGGCTCGCCGTTCAACGAGAAGGCCTGGATATAGGCGTGCGCAGGATCGCTGCGCTTCACCTCAATCTCAAGCTTCTTGCCGCCGCCCACATTGACGGTTGCATGCTCAAACAACGGTGAGCCCAGGATGTAATTGCCGCTGACCGCATCGACCGGATAGAAGCCCAACGCGCTCAACAGGAACCACGCGGACATCTGGCCGACGTCTTCATTGCCCTGCATCCCGTCTGGATTCGGAGAGTACATCGTCTCCATCAGGCTGCGTACGCGAGCCTGCGTCTTATGCGGCGCGCCCGCATACACGTACAGGTATGCGATATGGTGCGAGGGCTCATTGCCGTGCGCATACTGACCCACCATCCCGGCGATGTCCGGTGGCGCATCCGCGGGCAGTGTGGATGCAGTCGTGAAGAGTTCATCCAGCTTGGCCAGAAAGGGTTCACGTCCACCAAACAGAGCGATCAGCCCCGCCGGGTCATGCTGCACAGCAAACGTCGTCTGCCATGCGTTTGACTCCGTATAGTCGCGCCACTTCTTCATGTGGCCCATGTCGATGGGGTTGAAAGGTGTTGTAAACGATGCGTCCTGAAGCTTGGGCCGCATAAAGCCGACCGACGGATCGAAGTAGTTCTTATAGTTCGTCGACCGCTTCACCAGCAACGCTGCATCGTCGCTCTTGCCCAGCTTCTTGGACACATGTGCGATCGCCCAATCGTCATAGCAGTACTCGAACGTCTTCGAGACGGATTCATCTTCGAGATCCGCAGGGATATAGTTCATCTTGCGGTAGTAGCCCAAGCCACGATAGTTATCCACCATCGCACGCTTCATCATCACCTGGTAGGCAAGCTGTTCGTCGATGCCCTTGAAGCCTTTGTTGATCGCCTCAGAGATGATCGCGGCCGAGTGATAGCCCGTCATCGTGCCCGTCTCGCAACCCTGCAGCGGCCATACCGGCATCCCCTGCGGGCTCTCCGCCGCCATGCGGATCAGCGTGTTCACAAAATCCGGCACACGTTCCGTCTCAATCAACGTATACGCCGGATGGGCTGCGCGGTACGTATCCCATGCGGAGAAGGTCGTGTAGTTGTGACGTCCGGCAGGCAGCGTGTGCATCTGCTGATCCATGCCACGATACGTGCCATCCACATCGTCAAACAACGTCGGCCCCAGCGACATATGGTAAAGCGCCGTGTAGAACACGCGCTTGTGCGCCTCATTCGCGGAGGTCACCTGAATCTTGCCGATCTGCCGGCTCCACTTCGCTCTTGCGTCGCTCCGAACCTTTTCGAAATTCCACGCGGGAATCTCAGCCTTGACGTTCTTGCCTGCAGCCTCCGCGCTGACGCCGGAGATGCCGGTCTTGACCAGGATCGTCTCCTGCGCCTTCGTCTTGAAGTACATCACGCACTTCAGGTTCTTTCCTTCCAACGCGCCCGCTGGCACTTCCTTGTCATCGCTGTAATAGACGACGCGCGTTGGAGCCTTGGAAAGCTGCATGGAGAAGTAAGCATGCCGCCCATTGCCCCAGGCCTTCGTCACGCGGCCGCCAGTAAACGTATCCGGCCCTATCCGCTTCAACTCCGAAGAGACGACGGTGGGCTTTCCATCATCCAGATAGGCATGCTGCAGGTCGAGGATCAGGTAAGCTTCATCACTCGCAGGGAAGGTATAGCGATGGATACCCGCACGCTCGGTCGCGGACAGCTCCGCGCGAACTTGGTAGTCCTTCAGCAGCACCGAGTAGTACCCCGGCGTCGCCACCTCGTCCTCATGGCTGAAGCGTGAACGGTAGCCATCCTCCGGCTTCTCCCGCGTACCCGGAACGATCTTCGCCGGCCCCGTACCCGCCATCACCAGGAAGTCCAGCAGGTCACCGCAGCCAGTGCCGCTGAGATGCGTATGGCTGAAGCCCATGATGGAGCTATCGGAAACATGGTATCCCGCGCACCAATCCCAGCCATCGTTAAAGGTGTCCGGGCTCAACTGCACAGCACCAAACGGCACCGAAGCACCGGGATAGCAGTGGCCATGACCGCCCGTGCCAATCCGTGGATCGACCCAGCGCAGCACTTCCTCTTCTTGCGCAGAAGGCTCTGCCAACACAGCAGCCGATGAGAGCCATGCAGCAGCACAAACACCAGCAGTCCCCTGAATAAATTCGCGACGTGAGCTCATACGATTTCTTCCTGTTCCGTGCAGACTTCCCTGCAACATGTTTCCTTAAGCCTAACGCAAACGACCCGCCAACAAACCCTATCCCAAACTTTCCGGATCATCCGGCTTCTTCTCCTCAAGCGGCGATCCAGCCGCACGCTTCGGCGTCCAGGTCTTTCGCTTGGGTGCGTCGCTGGAGACCGGCGCAACCGGGGTCTCCTCGGCCTCTTTTGGTGGCACCGAAGGATCAACGGTCGCACCCTTCGGCACCCACTTTTTCCGTGGAGCCCTTTCCGTAGCCGGCATTTCAGCCTGAGGCTCAACCACAGCAGGTGGCTCCTCCACTGCGACCGCATCAGGCGTCACCTCCTCGCTCATAACCATCGCCTCCACCGGCTGCGAAGTCTCCACAAGCGCACTTACAGCCACCTCAACCGGCGACCGCCTCCGCACCCCTTCCAGCAGCAACTCCGCAACATCCTTCACCGCAATCGCATCGGCACCCTTTGAAGGCGTGCTCTCCAGCATGCTC
This sequence comes from Granulicella tundricola MP5ACTX9, assembly GCF_000178975.2. Taxonomy (NCBI): domain Bacteria; kingdom Pseudomonadati; phylum Acidobacteriota; class Terriglobia; order Terriglobales; family Acidobacteriaceae; genus Granulicella; species Granulicella tundricola. The sequence goes on from NC_015064.1 coordinate 2,564,626, forward strand.
TTGCAGAACGGACACCCCACCGCGAGCACCTTCTCCTCCGCCCCCTCAAGCCGCCGCTTCACCTCGCCAAAGCGGTTGTCCGAGATCCTCTCGTCGCCCGCCTCTTCTTCCTTCCAGAACTGCGCCCCGCCCGCCCCGCAGCAGAACGAGTTCTCCCTGTTCCGATCCAACTCAACCACATCGTTACTGATCACGTTCAGCAAATTGCGCGGCGCATCATAGACCCCGTTATGCCGGCCCAAATAGCAAGGGTCATGATATGTAACAGTCGCTGTCCCCATATCCGCCTGCAGTTTCCCACTCGCCACCAGCGTCTCCAGGTACTCCGTATGGTGCATGACCTTGAAGTCGCCGCCAATCTGCCCATACTCCTTGCCCACCGAGTTCATGCAATGCGGACACGTCGCCACAATCAGCTTCGGCTTCACCTCATTCAGGGTCGCAACGTTCTTGTCCGCAAGCTGCCGATAGAGATACTCGTTCCCCGCCCTCCGAGCCGTATCACCCGTGCAGCACTCCCGCTTACCCAGCACCGCAAAGTCCACGCCCGCATGATCCAGCAACTGCACGAACGCCCGCGCCGTCTTCTGTGACTGCGGATCATAACTCGCCGCACATCCTACCCAGAACAACACATCCGGCGTAGGATTCTCGTCCGTCGTCCTGACCCTCAGCCCATCGGCCCAGTCCATACGCTTCTCATGATTGATCCCCCACGGATTCTGCGTGCGCTCCATCCCACGAAACGCCGTCTGCAACTGTGCCGGAAACTCGCCTTCAATCATCACCTGCTGCCGCCGTATATCGATGATGTCCAGCATCGGCTCATCCTGCACCGGACACACCTCAATGCAGGCCCCGCACGTCGTACAAGCCCAAGCCGCCTCAGCCGAAAGCACCAACCCCAGCAACGGATTCGAACTAGCCTCTCCCTGCTCAAACCCCTTCACATTGCGGCTCAGTTCATTCAACTCCATCCGCTTGTTGATCTCGAGCGCCGAAGGACTCAAAGCCTTCCCTGTCGCGGTAGCAGGACAAACGTCCTGACACCGATTGCACTGGATACACGCATAAGCATCCAGCAGCCGAGGCCACGCCAGATCTTCCAGCCTCTTCGCCCCAAGCTTCGGCTCCTCTGCCTCCATATTCAACTCAAGCGCCGGTAGCACGCCAGAAGACACCGGCCTCGCGACGACATACTTCAGCGGCGCCATGAAGATATGAATATGCTTTGATCGGGGAAAGTACATCAGGAAAGCCAGCACGCTCCCCAGCGCACCCCAATACCCAAACACCTGCCACACATGAGCATCGCCAGGCGTAAACAGATGGGAAAGCAGCGTAGCAAAAGGCTGCAACCGATCCGCCCCATCCTCCGCTATCCTCGCCCCTGCACCAACGGCCCGGCTCCCCACATGAAACAGGATGAACACAGACACAATCACCGAGTCTCGCGTGACGTACTGCTCCTTCACATCCTTATGCAGCAGCGTGCGCTCATTGAAGCTGAAGTCCCTGCGGCTCGGCAGTAGAAACCGCCGCAGCACAAGAGCCACCACGCCCACCAGCACCAGCGCACTCAGCACATCCGCCAAGAGGTTATAAGCCCCACCCGCCACGGTGCCTGATGAGATTGTGAACGGAAAAAATCCTTCTAAAGCATCCACCAGATTGACCAGCAGATAAAACACAAACCCATAGAAGATCAGCGAGTGAAAGGAACTCACCCATGGCCTCTTGCGGAATGTCCGTCGCTGCGTCAGCGTCGTGACCAGCGCATACCAGGCCCGCCCCGGCAGCCGGTCCCAACGCGCATCCGTATCGGCTCTGCCCGCACCGATCCGCCGCCCCAGGCGATAAAACCCATGCGCCCCAATCGCACCCGTCACGAGCGCAAACAACAGAAACGCGACCCTCTCCGGCAAAGAAAGCATCTGTTCCCCTTAGGCTTTCAGCTTCGCCAGGATCGCCGGCACGATCTCCTTCACGTCCCCCACGATCCCATAGTCCGCCATCCCAAAGATCGGCGCATCCCGGTCGCGATTGATCGCCACGATCACCTTGCTCTTCCCCATCCCGGAAAGATGCTGCACCGCACCCGAGATCCCAATCGCGATATACACCTTCGGCTGCACCGTCTTGCCCGTCTGCCCTACCTGCTCCGCATAAGGCCGCCAACCCGCATCGACGATCGCACGTGTAGCCCCAACAGCCGCACCAAGCTGATCCGCCAGCCCTTCCACAAGCTCCGTGAAAGCCTCCGCGCTTCCCAGGCCCCGTCCACCAGAGACAACGATATCCGCCTCAGTCAGAGACACCCGCTCACTCTTCGCGGTCGCTCGCTCCGTCACCTCCACACGCTTCGATGGCAGCTCCAGTTCCACATCGAACTGCTCCACCGCCTCAGCCCCAGCCTGTGCCGGAGCGAATGCCCCCGGCTTCACCGTTGCCACAATCACCGGAGCCAGCGCCTGCACCCGCTCCGTCACCCGAGCCAGATACGTATAGTGCTCCGCCTCCAACACGTCTCCCGCATACTTCAAACTGATCGCATCCTCCACCAGCGGAGCATCCAGCTTCACCGCCACCCGCGAGCTATACCCCCGCCCACTGCGGCTTCCGCCAATCAGGATCGTATGCGCCTCGCCTTCCTTCGCAATCTGCGCCACCGCCGCAGCCCACACCTCAGGATCGAACTGCTCCAGCGCCGGCAGATCAGCCACCAGCACCTGATCCCCCAGCAACGCAGCCTGCGCCGCAACTTGTACTACTCCGCTCCCAAGCACCAGCAACGTCACCGGCCCTTCGCGCCCGCACTCACGCGCCGCCGTCACCATCTCATACGTGCTCTTGCTCAGCTTGCCGTTGCCCTGTTCCGCCACAATCAAAATCATCAAATCACCCTTGCTTCGTTACGCAGCAGATCGACCAGTTCACCCGCAGCCGCAACCGCATCCTTGCCATCCAGAATCTTCCCAAGCCGGCCCTTTACCTGCACCTCAGCGCTCACCAGCTTCAACTTCGCGGCCACACCAAACTGCTCCAGCGGCTCCTTCTTCAACTCCTTACGCTTCGCCTTCATGATATTCGGCAACGTCGGATAACGTGGCTCATTCAATCCCTGCTGCGTCGTCACCACCGCAGGCAGCGCCATCGTAAACGACTCGCTCCCTTCATCGACATCATGCGTCCCACTCAGCTTGCCATCAGCCAACTTCAAAGCAGTAGTCCAGGCAGCCTGTGGCCAGTTGAGCCGCTCTGCCACCGCAGCGCCAAGCCCCTGGCTATCCCAATCCGCCTGCTGTCCTCCGCAGAAGATCAACTCCGCACCTTCGTTCTTCGCCACCTGTGCCACCACGCTGCTCACCGCAATCACATCCAGCGTCTCCGCGGTCTCCACCAGGATCGCCCGGTCGGCCCCAATCGCCAGCGCAGTCCGCAAAGCCTCCTCACACCGCGCAGGCCCCACCGCCAGCACCACCACCTCAACTCCCGTCCCTGAATCCCGAAGCCGCAGAGCCTCTTCAACCCCATACTCATCCATCGTGTCGATGACGAGCTTACTGCTGCTCAGATCAACCCTGCCGTCCTTGATCCGAACATTCTCTTCCGCATCCAGAACCTGACGAATAACCGACAAAATCAGCATCTTTCCCTCGACTCCCAAACACCTTAGCAGCTTACGCCTAACTCATGACAGCTTGCTTGCGACTTACTTCGCAGCCATCCGCAGCGCACCATCCAGCCGTATCGTCTCACCATTCAACATCGCATTCTCGCAGATCGACATCACCAGCGACGCATACTCCTCAGGCCTTCCCAGCCGCGCCGGAAATGGCACAGACTTTGCCAGCGACTCCTGCACCTCAGCAGAAAAACCAGCCATCATCGGCGTCATAAACAGTCCCGGAGCAATCGCCATTACCCGCACTCCCACCCGTGCCAGTTCCCTTGCGATGGGCAGCGTCATCCCCGCCACCCCAGCCTTTGAAGCCGCATAGGCCGCCTGCCCAATCTGCCCGTCGAACGCCGCCACGGAAGCCGTGTTGATGATCACCCCTCGCTCGCCATCACCCATAGGCTCGTTCTCAGCCATCGCCGCCGCCGCCAGACGTAGCATGTTAAATGTGCCGATCAGGTTGATCGAGATCGCCCGCGCAAAGCTCTCCAGCCCATGCAGGCCACTCCGCCCCAGCACCCGCTCACTCGGCGCAACGCCCGCACAGTTCACCAGCACATGCAGCGCACCGAACCTCTCCCGCGCCGCCTGCACAGCCCTCTCGCCATCACTCTCAGAGGTCACATCCGTCCGCACAAACAACGCGCCCTCACCAAGCTCTGCCGCCAGCGCCTCACCCTTCGGATTCACATCCGCCAGCACCACCTTGGCCCCACGCCCCACAGCCATCCGAGCCGTCGCCTCTCCCAGACCGGACGCTCCACCCGTTACCAGAAACACCTTCCCCGCAATCTCCATCAGGCCCGTCCCGCATTTGTACCAATCTCAGGCACAAATAGATCAACGTACTCATTCACAGCCATCGCCTCAAGCCGTCCCTGCTCCGCGGAAGCCTCAAGAATCTGCTTCTGCTGCCCCACAGAGAACCGCCGCGCAAGGTTCGCCTCAAACTTCGCCTGCAGCAACGGAATCCCATCCGCGCGTCTGCGCTTATGCCCAATCGGATACTCAACGGTCTCCTCAAGCAACGTCCCATCCTTCAACTCAATCACCAGAGTGTTCGCAATCGAGCGCTTCGCCGGATCAAGATAATCCTCGCTGAAGAGCGCATCCTCAACACACCTCATCTTGTCCCTCAGAGCATCGATCCGCGGATCAGATGCAATCTGATCCTCATAATCAGCCGCAGTCAACCGCCCAAAGATCAGCGGCACCGCCACCATGTACTGCACGCAATGATCGCGATCCGCCGGATTATTCAGCGGACCTTTCTTGTCGATGATCCGCAGACAAGCCTCATGCGTCCGGATCGTGATCTTCACAATCTCATCCGCCGTCCGCCCCAGCGCCTGCATCCTGCTTCGCAAAGTCATCGCCGCCTCAATCGCCGTCTGCGAATGAAACTCAGCAGGATAGCTGATCTTGAACAGCACGTTCTCCATCACATAAGACCCGTACGGCCGCTGAAACGTAAACTCCCTGCCGCCAAACGACACATCATAGAAGCCCCACTTCTTCGCCGTCAGCACCGACGGATACCCCGTCTCACCCGTCTTCGCAATCAACGCGAGCCTCACCGCGCGGCTCGTCGCATCGCCCGCCGCCCAGCTCTTGCGTGACCCCGTATTCGGCGCATGACGATACGTCCGCAGACTCTGCCCATCCACCCACGCCAGTGACAACGCAGCAGTCGTCTGCTCATACGTCAACCCCAGCATCTGGCTCACCACCGCAGTCGAAGCCACCTTCACCAGCACCACATGATCCAGCCCCACGCGGTTGAACGAGTTCTCCAGCGCCAGGCAGCCCTGAATCTCATGCGCCTTGATCATCGCCGTCAGCACCGCACGCATCGTCAGCGGCGCAAGCCCTTGAGCCACCGCCGCACGAGAAAGCCAATCCGCCACCGCAAGTATCCCGCCCAGATTATCCGACGGATGCCCCCACTCCGCAGCCAGCCACGTGTCGTTGTAGTCCAGCCACCGGATCATCGTGCCGATGTTGAACGCAGCCTGCACCGGATCAAGCTCATACTCCGTCCCCGGCACGCGAGCCCCATGCGGTACCGTCATCCCCGGCACCACAGGCCCCAGCAGCTTCGTACAAGCCGGATACTCCAGTGCCTCCAGCCCACACCCCAGCGTATCGATCAAACAAAGCCGAGCCGTCGCATACGCCAGCTCACTCTCAACCTCATACCCAAACACATAATCCGCAATATCCACCAACACCTGATCCGGTGCCGCCCGCTCTGTACTCTCGTGAATCAAGCTCTCTCCTCCAAAGGCACAAACCTGACTTCATCCGGTCCCGTATAGTTCGCAGCCGGCCGAATGATCTTCCCATCCTGCCGCTGTTCGATCACATGTGCCGCCCAACCCGCTGTCCTCGCCATCACGAACAGCGGCGTAAACATAGCCGTAGGCACCCGCATCACGTGGAACGCCACCGCGCTGAACCAGTCAAGATTCGGAAACATCTTCTTTGCATCCCACATCACCGCTTCAATCCGCTCAGCAATATCAAACAGCCCCGTCGTCCCCGCACCAGCAGCCAGCCCCCGCGCAACCTCCTTGATGATCTTGTTCCGCGGGTCGCTCACCGTATAAACCGGATGCCCGAACCCGATGATTACCTCCCGCGCCTCAACCCTCTTGCGAATCTCCACCTCCGCCTCGTCCGCCGACGCAAACTCACTCTGTATCTCCAGCGCCACCTCATTGGCCCCACCATGCTTCGGCCCCTTCAGCGCCCCAATCGCGCCCGCCACACACGAGTAAAGATCGGACCCCGTCCCCGCAATCACCCGAGCCGCAAACGTAGACGCATTGAACTCATGCTCCGCATACAAAATCAGCGCAGTCTCCATCGCCCCAACCCACTCCGCTGAGGCCGCGCACCCATGCAGCAAATGCAAAAAGTGCCCCGCAATCGAATCATCCTCCGTCTCCACCTCAATCCGCCGCCCATGCCGGCTGAAGTGATACCAGTACAGCAACGCAGACGGCATGGAAGCGATCAACCCATCCGCAATCTCCCTGGCCTCCGCAACCTTGTGCCCATCCTTCTCCGGCAGCACGCACCCCAGCACCGCCACGTAAGTCCGCAGCACATCCATCGGATGCGTCGCCGCCGGCAGCAACTCCAGCGCTGCCTTCACGCTCGCAGGAAGCCCCCGCAGCCCCTTCAACTTAGCCTTGTAGCTTCCAATCTCCGCAACATTCGGCAGCCGTCCATGAATCAGCAGATACGCGACTTCCTCATACCCACACCGCCCCGCCAGATCGGCAATACCGTACCCTCGATACCGCAGCTCACTCCCATTCCGCCCCACGGTACACAGCGCCGTATTCCCCGCCGGAGTCCCGGACAGCGCCACCGACTTCTTCGGCTTAAACCCAACCTCCGCGACCGCCTCGCTCACTTCCCCTCCTTCTTCTGTGCAAACAGCTCGTCCAACTTACTCTCATACGCGTAATAGTCAAGAAACCGGTACAGCTCCGCGCGCGTCTGCATTATCGGCACCACGCTCTTCTGCGTGCCCTCCGCACGGATCGTCTCGTACACCTTCAACGCCGCCGCATTCATCGCCCTGTAAGCTGAGCAGCAATACAACACCACATCCACCCCCGCCGCCCCAAGCTCCTCCGTCGTAAACATCGGCGAATGCCCAAACTCCGTAATATTCGCCAAAATCGGCACCCCGGCGGCCCTCTTGAACTCTCCATACTGTGAAAGCTCCGTCACCGCCTCCGCGAAGATCATATCCGCGCCCGCAGCCACATACGCCGCAGTCCGTTCGAGCGCAGCCTCCAGCCCCTCGCCCGCCAGCGCATCCGTCCTGGCCATGATCACAAACCCTTCATCCGTCCGCGCATCCACCGCCGCCTTGATCCGGTCGACCATCTCCCCCACAGCCACAACCTCCTTTCCCGGCCTGTGCCCACACCGCTTCGTCCCCACCTGGTCCTCCAGATGCACCGCTCCCGCACCCGCCTTGATCATCGACCGGATCGTCCGAGCAATATTGAAAGCCCCACCCCAACCCGTATCGATGTCCACCAGCACCGGCAGCTTAGTCACCTCCGTGATCCGCCTTACATCGATCAGCACATCCTCCATCGTGCTGATCCCCAGGTCCGGCATCCCCAGCGAGTTCGCCGCAACCCCACCCCCAGAAACATACAGCGCCTTGAACCCCGTAGCCTCCGCCATCCGCGCCGTATAAGCATTGATCGCACCCGCCACCTGCAGCGGCCGCTCATCCTTCACCGCCTGCCGAAACCTAGCACCCGCCGACTCCACAGCCATCCGTACCCTCGCACATCAGTCGCCACTAGGGTACGCCCCAGAGGACAAACCAAGCCAATCACTCCCACACAGCTCCCCAATAAGGTATGTTTTCTCAATGAGCAAGCCACTCTCCCCCGGCGCGACAGGCGCGAAGGCCATCAACACCCCCGCCCAGGTCCTCTTCGCCAGCCTCATCGGCACCGCCGTTGAGTTCTTCGACTTCTACATCTACGCCACCGCCGCGGTCATCGTCTTCCCGTCGCTCTTCTTCCCCAAATCCGACCCCGCCGCCGCCACCCTGCTCTCGCTCGCCACCTTCGGCGTCGCCTTCCTCGCGCGCCCCATCGGCTCCGCGCTCTTCGGCCACTTTGGCGACCGCATCGGCCGCAAGACCACCCTGGTCCTCGCCCTCGGCACCATGGGCCTATCCACCTTCCTCATCGGCTGCCTGCCCACCTACTCCCTCATCGGCGTCGCCGCACCGCTACTCCTCGCCCTCTGCCGCTTCGGCCAGGGCATCGGCCTCGGCGGCGAGTGGGGCGGAGCCGTCCTCCTCGCAGTAGAAAATGCGCCCCCCAACAAGCGCGCCTGGTACGGCATGTTCCCGCAGCTCGGCGCGCCCCTGGGTTTCTTCCTCTCCGGCCTCGTCTTCTATCTCCTCTCTCACCTCCTCACCAACAGGCAGTTCCTCTCCTTCGGCTGGCGTTTGCCCTTCCTCGCCAGCGCCGCCCTCGTCCTGCTCGGCCTTTACGTCCGCCTCACCATCACGGAGACCCCGGTCTTTGAAGCGGCGCGCAAACGCGGTGAGCAGACCGAGATGCCGGTCCTCAAGGTCTTCACCCACTACACCAAGTCGCTCGTCGCCGGCATCATGATCTGCCTTGCCACCTTCGTCCTCTTCTATCTCATGATCGTCTTCGCCCTCTCCTGGGGCGTCAACGCGCTCCACTTCACGCGAGACAAGTTCCTCCTTATCCAGCTCTTCGGAGTCATTTTCTTCGCCGGAACCATCCCCATCGCCGCCTTGCTCGCAGAAAAGGGCCGCCGTGTCGTAATGATTGCCGTCAGCGTCGCCATCGGCATCTTCGGCCTGGTATTCGCGCAGATCTTTCAGGCCGGAACCACCGGAGCCATCGTCGCAATGTGCCTGGGCCTCGCCCTCATGGGCCTCACCTACGGTCCCCTCGGCACCATCATCTCGGAGATCTTCCCCACCTCCATCCGGTACAGCGGCAGCTCACTCGCCTTCAGCTTCGGCGGCATTCTCGGGGCCTCAGCCACCCCCAGCATCGCCACCTGGCTCGCCACCCACTATGGCCTGCAGTACGTCGGCTACTACCTCACCGGCTCCGCCGTCCTCACAACAATCGGCCTGCTCTGGATCCACGAAACCCGCGACGAAGACCTCACTACAGCCCCCATCACCTAGCCGCCACTACCGGGTGCCCCACGTCCTGATTTTGGGACGTGGGTTTCCACGGGTCTCTTAGCATCCACCACCCACAAAATGCACCACCTCCAGCTTGTCACCTCCACGGACTCCCTGCTCCCCCCACCGCTTCCGAGACACAATCTCCCCGTTTAGCTCCACCGCCACACGGTCCGCCTTCAATCCCAGCGCGGCGACAACCACATCCATCGCCGCGCCATCCTCCAGAGCCTCCAGGCTCTGTGCCTGCCCATTCAACGTCAACGTCAAACTCATACCTTCAAGCCTACCAGCGCTCCGTCTTCCCACCACGAACCGGCTCGCCGATCACCTTATCCACCATGCCGCGCATCCACAGGTTGAACTTGCGTCCCACCGGCACCACCTCCGGGCATTCGCTAAACACGGCCCGGCTCAGCCGCATCAAGATCTGCACCGCCTCCTGATTGCTCTTCACCGTACGCTCATCCACCCCAAACAGCCGCGAGTCGACCAGATACTCCACCGCGTGGCCCAGCATCTCCAACGCCCGCCCCTGCTCCATGTTTCCTCGCCGCATCGTCCGGCGACGCTCCACAAACATCGTGTTCTTCAGATTTAGCGGCACTGGGATATGGTCCTGCATAAGCGTGGGTCCAACAGGTTCTGCCTTCACGGCGGATACGTTCATCGGGTTTTCTCCTCGATCAACCTATCGGCCCACCCGCCTAACCCATGATTCGGCCATAGCGTTCACTCCCACCCAGCCAAGTACAAAAGTACCCCCGCCTTACCGAGCCCTCTGAGTCCGCAGTGGCCACAGCAACTCCATCGGCCCCTTACCTCCACCCCGCACCTCCGCCCGCCGGATCGCCCCCGCAACAAACTGCTTGGCGTTCCGGACGGCCTCCACAGCCTCAAGCCCACTCACCAATCCACACATCAGTGCCGTAGAAAACGCACACCCCGTCCCATGCGTAGCGGTACTTTCGATCCACACCCCTGGCACCCAAACCGCCGCTCCATCCGCCGTCACCACCAGGTCATCCGGAACGTCCAGGTCTCCGCCTGTCGCAACCACATTCAACCCCGGCCAGCGCTCCCCCAGTTCCAGGGCCGCCACCTCCATCTCCTCCTTCGTATCCAACTCCCGCCCCACCAGCACCTCGAGCTCCCCCAGATTAGGCGTCACCCAGTCCACCAGCGGCAGCAGCCTCTCCCGCATCGCCTCGACGCCCGGAGCATCCAACAACGCCCGGCCGGAGCTCGACCGCATCACAGGGTCCAGCACCACCGGCACCCCCTCGCCAATCCCCCGCAGAAACTCCAGCACCACCTCCACGGTCGCAGCCGTTGCCAGCATCCCAATCTTGATCCCCGCCGCAGGCAGATCCACCGCCAGGCAATCCAGCGTAGAAGCCACCACCTCCGGCGGCACTGGATGCGTAGCCCTGACGCCCAGCGTGGATTGCACCGTCAACGCCGTAATGCATGAGGTCCCAAACACCCCCAGAGCCCCCATCACCGCCAGGTCAGCCGTCACCCCAGCCCCGCTCGAGGGATCGAACCCCGCAATCGTAAGTCCAGTCTTCATCCCTCAATCATCGCAGACGATAAACTGCACTCATGCCACATTCCCTCACCCCCCGCGACCAACTGATCGTCGCCCTTGACTACCCCACCGCCGCCGCCGCCCTCGCCCTCGTCGACGCCCTAGATGGCCAATGCCTCTGGTTCAAAGTGGGCCTCGAGCTCTACCTTGCCGCCGGTGCCCCCATCGTCACCACCCTCCGCCAGCGCGGCTTCAACGTCTTCCTCGACCTCAAACTCCACGACATCCCCAACACCGTAGCCTCGGCCGTCCGTTCCGTATCAAGCCTCGGAGCCTCGCTCCTCACCCTCCACGCCGCCGGCGGTCCAGCTATGCTCGCAGCAGCAGCGGAAGCAGCCTCAGCAACTCCGGACGCCCCCACCCTCCTCGCAGTCACCGTCCTCACCAGCATGGACAACACCCAACTCAACAGCATTGGAGTCCCCGGCACCCCCGCCGATCAGGTCCTCCGCCTCGCCCACATGGCAGCCGCTGCAGGCGTCCCAAACCTCGTCTGCTCGTCAGAAGAACTAACCGCCCTCCGCCGCGACCTCGGCCCATCCCCCCGCCTGGTCGTCCCCGGAATCCGCCCCACCGGTGCCTCAACGGACGATCAGCAGCGCATCGCCACTCCCGCCGCCGCCATCGCAGCCGGAGCCTCCATGCTCGTCGTAGGCCGCCCCATCACAAAAGCCGCCAACCCCGCGAAGGCCGCCGAAGCGATCCTCCACGAAATCAGCGGCCTATAACTCGAAACTCGAAACTCGCGACTCGAAACTGGTCAGTGCCAAGCTTCCTCAACACAGTCGCTGCTCTATCCGTAAGTCACCGAAAGATCACTAAGCCGCAACGCCAGACTCTTAGCCGACCCGCCGCCCTTCAAAAACTCTCCCAGCGGCAGCTCCGTCACGGCATACCCAGCCGCCCGCAGCCTCTCCGCCAGTCGTCCCGAAGCCTTGTGCATCAGGACATCGCGCCCGATGTTGATCACATTGCACCCAAACTGCGCCGCCTCGGACTCTGTCGCCATGATCCGCCTCTCTGCCGGATAAGCCGCCTCGATCAACGCCAGCGACATCGCATCGAAAGCCCCCGGATAGTACAGAACCCGCCCACCGCTCAAAGGCGCAAAACACGTATCCAGGTGATAGAACCGCGGGTCGACCAGGTGCAAAGACGTCACCTGAACATGCCAGGCTTCAGCCACATGCCCATGGCTGTACTTGCACGTCCTCGCCCCATGCGCCGCCCAGAGATGCCGCCCATCGCTGTCGAACAGCGCATCGCCTTCACCCTCAAAACACGTCTCCCGAGGCGTGTCCCAAAGCAGGAATCCCGCCTCCTGCAGCCACCGCCGCAGATGACGTTCCTCCGGCTGCCGCTCCGCGTGCGCGAAGCTTGAAACCGCCGCCACCCCGTGATGCACGAGAGCCGTATGCCCCACAAACACCATGTCAGGCGAGCCCTGCCGGGGATGCAGCAGCTTCACATCCGCAATCCGCCCCAGAGCCTCGTACAGACCCCGCCACTGTGCAAACGAGGCGTCTCGGGTAGGCCGATGCAGATTCCCCGCCATCCAAGGGTTGATCACGTACCCCACGTCATACCACTCCGGCGAGCACATCAAAAAAGTCGCTCTGCTGAAGTGCGTCGACGGCAAAGTTGCCGCCACATTTCCTGCCAAAGTCCCTGCTAAAACTGTCGTCTCTTTCCCGTTGAACACGAGGTCCCTGCTTTCCGTACGTGAGTCTGCCCCCTCTTGACCACGTTCGTCAACCCACCCGCAGTTAATCTTCGAACCCCTATGTACCACCTCGGCACAAACATGAATCAAGACGCAAAATGGGCTCGCACTCTGTAAGGAAGCGAGCCCATTTTGTCCGGTGACTCATGATTGGCCCGGGACCAGAAGTCCAGACCTAAATCACCTGTTTTGAAGACTTTGAATCAAATACCGGGGTGGGAGTCCCACCCTTGAATTACAGCTTCTCGAAGAAATCGCAAGCCGAGCAGGAGATATAAACTCCACCCGGAATCCCGCGCTCACGATCCTTGACCCGCTTCACAATCCGGGTCAGCTTCCCGCACTTCGGGCAATCCGTGCTCTTGTTCGTGTCCATGACCTTGGCGCGATCGCCGGTCTTTGCAATCTTTGACATTGTTGCTCTCCCATGGTTCTAGATAGGCCCGCATGCGTGTACGGAGGCGAGGAAAGCATCGCCTCCCCTGTGCAACCTCACACAGTTTCTGCAAGTTGGGGCGTCTTCCAGTCTACATCACACTCGGCGCCGCCACGAACTGATCCGGTGTCTTGGCCGGAGCCGTAGGAGCATGACCGCTCCCATTCCCCGCACTCGTCGGATCCACCGGAACCTGCACCTTCCGCTGCGTATCCCCGGTCTCCAGAGTCTTCTCCCCCGGCTTCAACAGCGTAGGAGCACTCGCCTTCTGGCCCTCTCCCACCCGATCCGCCAGTGAAATCTCCCGCGTAGGCGCCGGCGGCAGATACCCCGCCAACTCATCCTGATCGTGAACAGCAATCGGCTTGCCCACCTCCGCGATCTTCACCAGGCTCACCCGGTCCCCCACAAACCGCACAAACTTCACCGTCTGCGGTTGATGCCCATAGATCCACTCCTCGTAACGCCCCTCGCCGTTCTGCTCCCGAACCTTGCTCTCCGGTGCCCCCAGCGCCGCCAGCACCATCCGGTGATTCATCCCCACCAGCACCTCATGCGACGCAATCGCGCTCTTCACCGGCGTCGGCAGCGTATCGGCGTAAGCGAGCTCCCCCTTCTTGGCCGCAAAGTCCACCACGGGAGCCAGCAGCGCCTTTACCTCCGGAGCCGTCACCTCCGGCAGCCCCCCCTCAAACACCAGCACCACCCTCGAACCCGTAGCCTCCTTCCCATCCAGGTACGCCGGGTCCGCCCCCATGATCGAAACATGCCGCAAAAACCTGTGCTTCAAATACGGCCCGCCGTTCAGGTCGATCACCAGCCGATCCCCCTTGAACTCCAGCGCCGTAATCGCCACCCGATCCCCCGGCCCAGCCGACGTCCCCTTCTCATAGATCAGCTTCTTGTACTCCTCGGGCCCTGGCTTCAGATTCCCATTCGCCTGCAACGTCAGCCCCGCCGCCTGCGGCAGCACCCGATGCGCAAACCCCTGCTCCCCCACCAGGTCCCGAATCAACTCCCGCCGCCCCCGCTCGGAAAGCGCACTCTCATCGAACTCAACGTGAGTAGGCGTGAACTCCGTATTGATCCCAGCCGTAGCCGACCGCTCTCCAACCGTAAACACCTCAGACTTGGCCGCAGCCGCCTGCGCCCCATCCTTGGCCCCGTCCTGAGCACCAGGGGCCGCCTGCCCCCCAGCCCCCACCGACACCATCACCAAACCAACAGCCAGCGACAAACTCCGCACGCACGTCGTCATCTCCGCACCTCAAGCCCAGAATGCGTACCCAGATGCAGAGAGTCTGCGCCTTTTCTTTGCTCGTTTGCAAGCAGCCTTTTAGTGCTGTCGAAAGTCGTGTTCCGCTTCCGGCCTGGGCGGCTCAACAGGAGACACAACAGACCGTGTCTGCGGAGTCGTCGCCAGGATCTGCACCAGCGGAGCAGGTGCCGCGGCCTTCTCCATCGCCGTATGCGCCGCAGGAGGAGCCACCGTCACCTCATACCCCGCAGCCACAATCTCCGGCAGCGTGTACTTCCACGCGTACTCCTTCGTCACCCGGTACACCACCACCATCCCGCCGGCCATCACCAAAGCCGTCAGCAAAGCCCCATCCAGCCCGAATCCACTCCCCGTCAACAATCCCGGTCCGGTCGTATACGTGTCCATGATCGATCCAAAATCGTTCCGCCCGGCAATCGGCAGTCCCACCACCACAGCCATCATCACCCGATAAGCGAAGTGAATCCCCCACCCAACCCAAAGCGCATGGGTCCGCAGATAAGCCACCGCCAGAACCAGCCCAAAGACTGTTCCATCGATTAAGGCCACCAGCAAATGCCGTGGCGGATTCCCCCAAACCAGCGCCGCAGCAAACCCAAACGACGTAATCACCGAAGCCCAAGAAGGCCCAACCGCCACGATCAGCCGCTGAAATCCATACCCCCGTGCGATCAACTCCGCCGCCAGCGTCATCGCCAGCAACGTCAACGCAGAGAGAGCCGCAGACCAGAGGGTCGCCCCACTCAACATGAGCCGTCCATGCAGATTCCCTATCAGCAATACCGGCAGCACAGCCACGAGGCACAGCCCCCACCCCACCGCAGCCCCAACACCCCACTCCATCCCCCACCCCGCCCGCCGAGGCAGCGGAAGTGCATCCGCATCAGACCGCCCGCGCGTCGCAATCCAGTCCAGCAAGCTGAACCCGACCACCACCAGAAAGACCAGAAACACCGCACTCAGCAGGCTCTCGATCGTATCCAGCTTGAACCGCACAACTATCCCATGCGCAGACCGGCTCGCAATCGCCGACGAGGCCAGCGCCCAAAGCATCGCCGTACCAAACAGCGCAATCTCGAAACCGCGTGGAATCTTCTCTATCTCGTCTCGCAACTGGCCTTGCACTCCTGCGCCGTTCTTGTAGTTAGACGTGGCGCTTAGGCTGTCGTGTAGAACTGCGCCATGTTGCGGAACTTCTGGTACCGCTTCTCGAGCAGCTCATCGATCGGCATACCCTTGATCTCGTTGAAGTGCTTCTTCAGACTCCGGCTTACCAGCGTAAACGCCTTGCCCGGATCGGCCTGCGTCCCACCCTCCGGCTCGCCAATCACATCATCGACACACCCCAGCGCCTTCGTGTCCTTCGCCGTGTACTTCAGCGCAGCCGCAGCCTGCTGCTTCTTGCTCGCGTCCTTCCACATGATCGACGCGCATCCCTCCGGCGAGATCACCGAGTAGATCGCATTCTCGAGCATCAGCACCCTATCCGCCACAGCCAGCGCCAGCGCACCACCCGAGCCGCCTTCACCCGTAATCGTCGCAAGCGTCGGCACCCTCAGCCGATTCATCTCCATCAGGTTCCGCGCAATCGCCTCACCTTGTCCGCGCTCTTCGGCGCCAATTCCCGGAAACGCCCCAGCCAGATCCAGAAACGTAAACACCGGCCGCCCAAACTTCTCGGCGATCTTCATCGCCCTCAGCGCCTTCCGGTAACCCTCCGGCTCAGGCGAGCCAAACCGCCGCGTCACCCTGTCCTTCAGCGTCCGGCCCTTCAGGTTCCCGATCACCAGCACCGGCGTCCCCTGAAACCGCGCCATCCCGCACGTCATTGCGGCATCATCGCCAAACGCCCGGTCCCCATGTATCTCGCTGAAGTCTGTAAACAGTGCTTCGATGTAGTCCATCGGGTAGGGTCTCGCCGGATCACGCGCCAGCTCCGTACGAACCCAGGCTTCGGGTACAGGGGCTGCCGGCATCTGTTGCTTGATTGTTTCCATCTCTGCCATCGAACCCTATTGTAACGAAGACCGGGCCATCCCACCGCGCAGCCCGTCTGGAGCCCTCAGCCAATCAATGGAAAACCGATTGAACTCCACCAGGTAAAGCAGCCCAAAGAACACCACACTATAAACAAGCTGCTGCCCCGCCACATCCCACTGCTGATTCGACGTCGTCCCAAACGTCAACGCCATCATGAACAGCGCCCCACCCACCAGCACCGTCCGCGTAAACACCCCAAGAATCAAACCGAGCCCCAGCAACAACTCAATCCACGGAATCGCATATCCAAACCCCACCACCATTCCATGCGGCAACGGCGACTTCGTCATATGCTCCGCCATCCCCACCGCAAAAGCCCCCACCCCACTCAGAATCCGAAACCCACCATGCCCCAAAAAGTTCAGCCCAAGCGCCACCCGCAACAACCCATAAGCCAGTTCTTTACCCGCAACTCTCATATCAGGTCAGACGCTCATTACCGGCAAACATTTCAGAAGAATGCGAACCTACTTCGTCTCCTCCACGACGCCACCAGAGACAAGAGCTTCAAAGACGCGGTCCAAGGGAACATAAATCGCAGTCCCCGCCACCTCCAGCCGTTCTCTCTGCATCCAGTTCGATCCGGAGCATACCCTTCCGGTTCGCGTGCTCGGATCGATGATCCAGATCGTGGTCACGCCCATTCGAAGGTAATCTTCGGCACGTTGCTGGGTGTCGGAGTAGCTATCGTCCGGAGAGAGTATCTCGATGACCAGCAAGGGTGCATCTTCAAGCACCTCAGGCTGCGCACCGGACCGCACCAGAACGAGATCAGGAATTCTGACCCGCGTACTGGACACCTGGGTTCTCCACTCAGTCGCGGTTTGGATATTCCATGATCTTTCATGCTGAATGAACCAACCCGTCAGCAGAGCCTGCACCCGCGAATGTTCCCACTTACCCACGTGACGCTCCACAACCTCGCCGTCCAAATACTCCCGGTCCGGGCGATAGGTCGTCTTCAGATACTCAGAGATCGGAATGAGTACGGAGGTAGCCATAGCAACACCCTCATAACCTTGGTAGCAGAAGTCTATCAGCACCCGGCAAGCCGCATGGAACGCAGGCTACTTTACTGAATCACCCTCACCGCCCCGCGCCCCACAAGCTCCTCCACCCGATCAATAAACAGCCGATCCGCAGCCACCATCACCTTCATAGGCTCCAGCACCGCACAGAACTCCCCCGGCTCCTCAAAGTCCAGCAGCAGCTTCCCTCTCCCAGGCGACTCCGTAAACAGCCGAGCCAGTTTGTTCAGCAACTCCGCATCGGATGAGTGCAGCGGAACCTTGATCCGCAGTGCCTCCGGCAGCCTTAGCTTCACATCCTCCAGCGCCTCAATCCCTGAGATCGCAAGCTTCGGAGCCGAATCCTCCTCCCCGCGCAGCGACCCGCGAATCACCACCGGCACCGTAATCTTCAGCTTCTCCGCCATCTTCTCGTAGCTCTGCGGAAAGCAGATCAGCTCAATCTTCCCCGTCGTATCTTCGAGCACCGCCTGTGCATACATCTCGCCGCTGCGTTTGCTCTTCGCCACCTTCAGCCCGGTAATCACGCCCGCAATCGAGATCTCATTCGGCTCCGGACCGCCACGTCTGAACTGCTGCGGCTCCGGCTTCATCTCGCACGCCGTCGCCGTATCCACCACCTTCATGTTCCGCAGCTTCTCCCGATACTTATCCATCGGATGTCCGCTTACAAAGAACCCAAGCACATCCTTCTCGTTCTGCAGCCGAGTATGCTCATCCCACTCCGGTGCATTCGGCAGCGCTTCAACCGCAGCTCCCGCAGCCGGCACATCGCTATCGAAGATCCCACCAAAGAACAGCCCATGCTGCCCCGCAGCTTTATCCTTCTGCGCCTTCTGCGCCCGGTCCATCGCATTGTCCAGCGCCGCCATCACAGCAGCTCTCTTGCCGAAGCAGTCCATAGCCCCAGCCTTGATCAGCGATTCCAGCACCCGCTTATTCAGCAGCCGCAGATCCACCTTCTCGCAGAACTCCCAAAGGCTCGCAAACCCGTCCTTACCTTCAGCCTGCAACGCCCCACGCGCATCGATGATCGACTGAATCGCATTATGCCCAACGTTCTTGATCGCCGCCAGCCCAAACCGGATCGCCCCATCCTGCGGCGTAAAGCTCGGCTGCGAGATCTGCACATCCGGCGGAACCACCGCGATGTTGATCTCCTTGCACTCAGAAATGTACTTGACGACATTCTCCGGCTTCGACGTTTCAGACGTCAGCAACGCCGCCATGAACTCCACCGTATAGTGCGTCTTCAGATAAGCCGTGTGATATGCCAGCAAGGCATAAGCAGCAGAGTGCGACTTATTGAACCCATACTCCGCAAACTTCGCCATCAGGTCGAAGATGTTTCCGGCCACGGCCTTCGGATGCTTGTTCTCCGCCGCACCCTCCATGAACTTGACCTTCTGCTTGGTCATCTCAGCCACGTCTTTTTTACCCATCGCACGCCGCAGCATGTCGGCCTGACTCAGGCTGAACCCCGCCAGCTTGTTGGAGATCTGCATGACCTGTTCCTGGTACAGCATCACGCCCAACGTCTCACGCAGGATCGGCTCTAGCTCCGGCAGCTCATACTCCACCGCCCGCCGTCCCCACTTGCGTTCGATGAACTCATCCACCATCCCGCCCTGGATCGGACCCGGCCGATACAGCGCATTCAAAGCCGTCAGATCCTCAACCGTGTTCGGTTTATATCGCCGCAGCACATCCCGCATCCCACCCGATTCAAACTGGAACACCCCACTCGTCAGCGCACGATGAAACACCTGCTCATACGTCTTCGCATCGTCCAGCGAGATCGTCGCCAGATCGACATCCTCGCCACGAGTCAGCTTGATCAGCTTCAATGCATCGTCGATGACGGTAAGAGTCGTGAGCCCCAGGAAGTCCATCTTCAGCAGGCCCATCTTCTCAATCGCGCCCATGTCGTACGAGGTCACAATCTCCTCAGACTTGGCTCGAGTAACAGGCACCAGCTCCGTCAGAGGCGAAGGCGCAATCACCACACCCGCAGCGTGAACACCCGCACCACGCACCAACCCCTCAAGCCGCAGCGCCGTATCGATCAACTCCCGAATCTGCGGCTCAGACTCATACGCCTTCGTCAGCGGCCCATTGTCCTTCAGCACCTCGGAGATGGTCACCCCAATGCGCCCCTGGATCATCTTCGCAATCCGGTCCACTTCGCCATACGGCATATCCAGCGCGCGTCCAACGTCCTTGATCGCAGCCTTCGCCGCCATCGTATTGAACGTGATGATCTGCGCCACCTGGTCCTTGCCGTACTTCCGCTGCACATACTCAATCACCTCACCCCGGCGATTCATGCAGAAGTCGATATCGATATCCGGCATCGAGATACGTTCCGGATTCAGAAACCGCTCAAACAGCAGTTCGTTCTGCAAAGGATCGACGTCCGTGATCTCCATGCAATATGCAACAAGCGATCCCGCAGCCGATCCACGCCCCGGCCCCACCGGAATCCCCTGCTCCCGCGCATACCGGATAAAGTCCCACACGATCATGAAGTAGCCCGGGAACTTCATCGCCTTGATGCAATCGATCTCCCGGTTCAAACGCGCTTCATAATCGGTCTTGTTCTTCCGCAGCTTACCCGTCCGCTCCAGGTGCGCCACGTTCGTCTCAAACCGCTTCTTCAGCCCCTCACGGCAAACCTGCTCAAAGTAGCTCTCGAGCGTCTCCCCCGCCGGCACCGGAAAGTCCGGAAACGGATTGTCGACCTTGTTCAACTCCAGGTTGCAGCGCTCCGGAAACTGCATCGTCCGGCTCAAGACCTCAGGATGATCCGGAAAGAACCGAGCCATCTCCTCCGCCGTCTTGATGTAGAACTCTTCCGTATCGAACTTGAACCGCTTCGGATCGTTCATCGATCCCGCAGTCTGGACGCACAGCAGCACCTCATGCGCCCGCGCGTCCTGGTCTTCGATGTAGTGCGAGTCATTCGTCGCAATCAACGGAATGTCCAGATCCTTCTCCATCCGGAACATCGCCTCGATCACCGCCTTATCCGGCGCCAGCTTATGGTCCTGCACTTCGAGAAAGAAGTTCCCTCGCCCAAACATCTCCTCGAACCCACCCGCCGTCGTCTTGGCCTTGTCGTAGTCCCCAGCCATCAGGTGCTGCGAAACCTCACCCGCCAGGCACCCGGAGAACCCGATCAGCCCTTCTGTATGCTTCGCCAGAAAGTTCTTGCTCACCCGCGGCTTGCGATAGAACCCATGCAGCGCCGCCTCGCTCGTCAGCCGGACCAGGTTCCGATACCCCTCCTGATTCTCCGCCAGCACCAGCAGGTGGTTGTACTTATCCCCATCGCCCTTGGCCCTGTGGTCCTCGGCCTGGCAGATATAAAGCTCACACCCCAGGATCGGCTTGATCCCCTTCTTCTTCGCAGAGTTGAAGAAGTGTACCGCCCCAAAGATGTTCCCATGATCGGTCATCGCAACCGACTTCTGCCCTATCTTGTCGACATGCGCCACCAGCTTGTCGACGTCGCAAGCCCCATCCAACAGCGAATAATCCGTATGCAAATGCAGATGCGTAAACTCAGCGCCCATACCCCTAGTTTAGGCTGCGCTGGCCGACCCTGCCAGATGTGCAAATCACGTCCGAAATGAGCACGTCCCGTCGCCGGAAGCAAGCACGATAAGCGACGAGAAAGGTGCTGTACGAGGAATGAGTCCACTGGTATTCTCATCGCACCTCAATCCACGCTTTGGGAGCTGCGCTATGAAGATTGCGATTCTTATCGCCCGCATATTGCTCGGTCTCGTGTTCTTCGCCTCGGGCATCGTCAGCCTCCTGAAGCTCGGCAAGATGGGCGGAATGCCGGTCGATGCCACAGCCTTCATGACCCTGATGGTGGCGCACAACTACACCACGTTTGTGGCGTTGATTATGCTCATCGGAGGATTGCTGCTGTTGGTAGGCCGCTTCGTCCCCATCGGCCTCGTACTCTTGGGACCGATCCTGGTCAACATCCTGCTGTTCCACATCCTGTTCCAAGTGCCCGGCATCATCACGGGACTGGTATGCACCGTGTTGGAGGTTTTCCTGATCTGGGCTTACCGCTTCAGCTTCCGCGGGCTGTTCGCAGCTGCACCAGAGGTCTCATAACCGCTGTGCCGAGGGACGCAGGTGCCCTACCGCCGCCCCCCATGCCCCACCGGCCCTCGCCCGATAATCACATGCGTATGCTCCCGAGTCACCCGAATCCTGCACCCCAGCGGATCCACCACACCCCCACAAGTCCGTTCCCGAACCCCAATCCAGGCCACCTGATCCGCCCCGATCATCCACGCCGTAGCGTTCGTCGCATAGTGAACTTGATCTAAGTAGTAAGCCGCCTGTTCATCCGCATCAGCAGCGTCCGCATTCAACTCCTCGCAGTCCCCCGCCGGAGCCACCATACCATCTGCGGGCGAGCAGTAGTCTTCATCATGCTCCAGCAGCACCCTCTTATTCTTGCCCGTTAAAAAGTACTGCGTCGTCACCGTAGGCACGCGAGATTCATTCTGCCACTCAGCCATATCCTGTCCAAACACCGGCGGCAGCTCGCTCATCGCCACCTGGTCCTCCTTGATCTGTTTCGAATAAATCGCCAGCGTAGGCGTAGGCTCCCCGTTCGTTGGATGAAAGTAGAACCCACCCAGCGCCACCCCGTCCTGCATGTCGATCCACACAAACCCACGCCCACTCAAATAAGGCCCACCCAACCCCGACACCACCACGTACCGTCCATCCCGAATCCGCACCGGTACCCGCGAATCCTTCATCACCATATCCACCGCCTCATCCAGCGGCATGTCCTTGCCGTAATGAAACATGCACCCTGGCAGCACATCCTTGAGCACCTTCTTGAACTGCTTGTCATGTATCAGGTCCTTCGCCGGAGCCCCGTCATACTGTTTCAAAAACGCCAGATCCGCCACCGGAAACGTCTTCAAGAAGATTGTCTTGTCATAGCTGGACTCCGGCTCGATCCGGACGATCGGAGCACCTGTCTGCTGCACCGGCGGAGCCTCCATATGGCTCTGAGGAGCCTGCGACGCCGAAGGCGCATCCTGCGCCCAAACCATTCGCCCCCCCACGAGCAGCGCCAACACAAACATTCCCAAAGCCTTACGACCCAGCAGACCAAGGCACACATTCATAGCGAAGAAGACTCCCAATCCCAGCAGAATTGCTCGAATTGTACCCTCGCCCGTACCGCCCGCAATCTGAATTTATCGAGGCAGAAATGGTGTAGGCGCAAAACCGAACCAGCGCAACACCGCAGTCGCCGCCATCTCGCGTGCGTAATAAAAGTAGTTCCGCCCCACGCTCAATTCCACGGGGTTCGGCGCGGCATGCGTCCGCCAGCCAAACTTGTATCGCTCCAGGATCAGCCCCGTCCGCGGCAGATGGCTTGCCGAGCTCACCACCTCCGCGCTCGTCCAGCCATGCTGTTCCATAATCAGATTGCTTTAATAGATGTTCTGGATCGTATTCATCGCCCTACCCTCAACGATCACATCCTCCTGCGGAACCCCGGCCTCGATCGCCACCTTCGCCATCGCCTCGGCCTCCACAAACTGGCTGTGCGCCGCACCCCCCGATACGATGATGTGGCCCGCCCGCCCCGCCATCAGCTCCCGCACCGCCTCCATCACCCTCGCCGTCTGAATCTTGGAAGCCTTCCCGTCCGGCGCGGTCGGCCATCCCAGCACAATGATCGTGTCGAAGTGCGTCGCGTCCGTATTGTGGGTAGGCATCGCCTCAAATGTGACCATCGCGGCGATCACCGCCAGCGTCATGACAAAGAGAAACAGCCACCCCAGTCGCTTCACCATCAGCTCCTCACCAACTCCAGCGCCAACTCTACATAAAGCCCCACCGCATCCACCAGCTCCTTCTTCGAGATCTTCTCATCTGGCGTATGCGCCACATGGATCGACCCCGGCCCCAGCAAAAACGGCTCCCCCCAGTTCGTCAGCGAAGGAATATCCGTCGTAAACTTCGCCACCATCGTCGGCAGATTCCCCACCTTCCTCATCCGCACAAACGGCAGCTCCAGCGAAAAATCCACCACACACCGCCCATCCACCGCCTTCACGATCGCCGCCTTCGTCTCCTCCGCCGGCCCCACAAGCCGAATCAGCATATGCGCCTCAGCCGCGTCGGCAATCACATTCGGAGCCCGCCCCCCGGAGATCAACCCCACGTTCGCGGTCGATTCCCCAATCCCCTCCACATACGGCAGCGGCAGCGCCTGAATATCGTGCAGCGCCTCAATCAACTTATCGATCGCCGACTCCCCCAGTTCCGGATAAGCCGAATGCGCCATCTTCCCCTTCGCATAAAGTTCCACCCGCAACGCGCCTTTACTAGCCAACGCCAGCCGGCTATCCGTAGGCTCCCCATTGATCAGAAATCGTGATCCCTTCGCCAACCCATTCGCCACCGCCGCACCAGCCGAGTCACGTTCCTCCCCAACAACAAACAGCATCCCAACCTTCACCCCAAGCTCTCTCAGCCGCTCCGCCGCAGCCACCTGCGCCGCAATGATCCCCTTCGCATCACAAGTCCCCCGCCCATACAGATACTCCTCATCCTCCCGCAGCGGAACATAAGGAGGCACCGTATCCATATGCGTAGAAAGCACCACGTCAGCGATCTCCCCTGTCATCCCCGCATAAACATTGAACCGCTCCCCCCCACACTCAGCCCCCGGAGTCCCCACAGCTGGCTTCGGCACCTCCTGCCGCTCCACCGCCCACCCCATCCCTTCCAGCAGCTCATGCAGAAACACGCCCGCCGGATACTCATGATAAGTAGTCGATTCAATCCCCACCAACTGCCTCGTCAACTCCACCGCATCAATAGCCATACCCCAAGCATAACTGCCCCTCACTGCATTTCACTGCCCCATACTGCCTTACACTGCCTTTATGCCTTTCCCCTCCCAGGTCCGCACCCTAGAAGACCTCCGCGGCCCCGTCGGCCGCCTGGAAGCTATCCTCAACACCGGCTCACCCGACGCCCCCTACGCCGCCGTCATCGGCCACCCCCACCCACCCTCCGGCGGCACCATGCACAACAAGGTCGTCTATCACGCCATGAAGGCCTTCACCCACTTTGCCCTGCCCGTCCTGCGCTTCAACTTCCGCGGCACCGGCCTCTCGGAGGGCGCACACGACGAAGGCCGGGGCGAGGTCGAAGACGTCCGCGCCGCCGTCGATTACCTCCACCGCCTCACCAGCAAGCCCATCCTCTTCGCCGGCTTCTCCTTCGGCTCAAACGTAGGCCTCCGAGCCTGCTGCGGCGACCCCCGCGTCCAAGGCCTCGTAGGCCTCGGCCTCCCCATCCGAGCCGCCGAACGCGACTACCGCTACGACTTCCTCCCACACTGCATCGCCCCCAAGCTCTTCATCAGCGGAGACCACGATCAGTTCTGCCCCCCGGACATCCTCGCCGAACTCATGAAGACCGCACCACTCCCCTGCCAGACCGTCATCATCCCCGGCGCCGAGCACTTCTTCCAGGGCATCCCCACAGACCCCAAACCCAAACTGGACCAGATGCAGCAAGCCCTCCGCACATGGCTGGAGGGCACCTTCCAACTTCAATCGCACTCATAGTTTTTTGGTTTGTCATCCCGCAGCGAAGCGGAAGAATCTGCATCTCGCTCAACCACCGCGCTCGCTAGTCCATAGGCCCTGGGCTCTAGGCCCTGTACTTTAGCCCCTCAACCACTCCCGCATAGCCGCATTACAAACCTCCGGCCGCTCCGCAAATGGCAGATGCCCCACGTTCGGAATCACCATCAGCCGGGCACCAAGCGCCTCTGCCAGCCGCTCCCCGGACCTCACCCCCACAGCAAAATCCTGGTCGCCCCAGATCAGCAGCGTTGGCACCTTTGCCACCTCCGCCAGCCTGCTCCGAAGCACCCCCATATCGCTCCACCACTGCCGCAGAATCCCCAGCATATGTTCAACGGACTCGCGAT
This sequence comes from Granulicella tundricola MP5ACTX9, assembly GCF_000178975.2. Taxonomy (NCBI): domain Bacteria; kingdom Pseudomonadati; phylum Acidobacteriota; class Terriglobia; order Terriglobales; family Acidobacteriaceae; genus Granulicella; species Granulicella tundricola. The sequence goes on from NC_015064.1 coordinate 2,590,129, forward strand.
TCAGCCCATCCGTATAGCTCGCCAGCGCCTCCGGCGTCACTCGCCGCTTATCCACATACATCCGCCGATGAGCCACGTCATGCGCCAGCCGCGGCAGCCTTGGAATAATCCGCGCAAACGTCTGCCCCACCCGTGTGTTGTAGAACTTGACCAGCCCCCGGCAAAGCTCGCAGAACGGATTCGCCGGCGCAAACAGCACCAGCTTCCTCACCCGCTCGGAGTGCCGAGCAGCCAGCATCATCACCACCGCCCCACCATGCGAGTGCCCAGCCACATCCGCATCCACAATCCCCAGCGCGTCCATAAACGCCGCAACTCGATCCGCCGTCGCAGCCATCCCAGCATCCAGACCGCGAACCCGCTCCGACTCACCCATATTCGCCAGGTCCAGCGCATACACCGTCGCATCCCGCGACAAAAACTCAATATTCTGATCCCAGTTCCGTGCCGAGCCCACCAGCCCATGCACCATGATCAGCGCAGGTCCACTCCCACACTGCTGGTAATGCACACGCACCCCACCCACAACAACCGACTTGTCCTGCGTCTGCATTCCCCAATGTTACAGGACTGTGAACGTCTTGAAATGATCAAAACGCATCGGCGCTCCCACGTTTGGTCTACCAACTCCCCGAATAGGGCATGGCTTTTGCACGGCTTTCCGTGCATTCCGATGCACTCAATATGGAACAACCATCTATGATTATCTGTATACAAACCTGATTCGGCCTGCAATGCAGCCTTCGTTCCTATAGAAACACCGCACCAGGTTTGGACCCGAACGTGCATACGCCCACTCCAGCAACGCAATGAAGAACGCCGCTCAAACACGGATTCTCGCCATCATCCTGGCCGTCGTGACCTTGGGAGCGTGCGTCCTTGCCGGCGTCAACTTCTCTGCGGAATCCAACTACAACGTCCCCACCGACGGCATCTGGTGGCTCGAAACCAACGGCGGCCTCTGCGCCCAGCAGGTCCCCGTAGACTCCCCCGGCCAGCGAGCCGGCGTCCGCGCCGGAGATGTCCTCATCACGGTGGACGAGCGCCCCACCCTCGCCCTCGCCCCCTTCATCCACCAGCTCTTCCGCGACGGCACCTACGGCCGCGCCACCTACCTCATCGCCCGCCCAGCCAAACGCTGTCAGCTCCAGCCTTCCTCCACCAAGTTCGACATCCAGGTCATCCTCGAACCCACAGACCGCTCCATCAACTATGGTCTCCGCATCATCGGCGTCGTCTACCTCCTCATCGGCCTTTACGTCCTCTTCCGCCGCTGGACCGCCCCCAAATCCACCCACTTCTACGTCTTCTGCCTCGTCAGCTTCGTCCTCTACGCCTTCAAGTTCACAACAGAGCTGGACACCTTCGACTGGATCATCTACTGGTCTAACGTCGTCGCCACCTTCCTCCAGCCTGCGCTCTTCCTCCACTTCGCCTTTACCTTCTCGGACACCGCGCCTGACCCGGCCCATCGCACCCGCCGCGGCATCCTCAGCACCTTCCTCTATCTTCCCGGCCTCTACCTCCTCGGCCTCCAGATCGTCTCCATCGTCCACTGGTCCGCAACCGAGGTCCTCAAGCACCGTCTGGACAAGATCGCCCTCGCCTACATGGCGCTCTATTACGTCGTAGCCGCCGCGCTCTTCTTCATCCGCGCCCGCAGCTCTGAAAACCCGCTGGAACGCCAGCAGCTCAAGTGGCTCACCCGCGGAACCCTCGTCGCGGTCATCCCCTTCACGCTGCTTTACGTCCTGCCCTTCCTGCTCGACTACGCCGTCCCCGCCCCCGTAGCCAACTTCGTCCGCCTCGCCCTCATCATCCTTCCCCTGACCTTCTCCTGGGCCATCGTCCGTTACCGCCTCATGGACGTCGATCTCATCTTCAAGCGCGGCGTCACCTATACCCTCGCCACCGCCGCTCTCGTCGGCCTTTACTTCGGCGTAGTCGCCGTCTCGGCGGAGATGGTACACACCCGTCTCCCATCCCTACGCGTCTGGGGTCTGCTCGCCGCCATCGTCGCCACCGGCCTCATCTTCGATCCCCTCAAGCGCACCATCCAGGCCCGTGTCGATCGCGTCTTCGACCAGAAGCGCTTCGACTACCGCGAGACCCTCATCGACTTCGGCCGCTCCCTCAACTCCCAGACCGATCTCCGCGCCCTCGTGGACTCCGTCGTCGAGCGCCTCCCCCAGACCCTCCTCGTCACTCGAGTAGCCGTTTTCCTCGCCTCAGAGCCCGACGCCGACAACCGCCCCGCCCCCAAGCCCACCTTCGAGCTCGCAGCCTCCCACGGCCTCACCAACCTTCAGGCCCAGGACCTCCGCGCCCTCGACATCCGCTTCCTGGACTTCGACGCCCTCGACGCCAACTCCCACCTCTTCCTCGAAAACCCCCAGCAGGTCCTCCGCCTCCCGGAGGCCCAGCGCGAGACCGCCCGCCGCCTCGACCTCAACTACTACCTTCCCTGCCGTGTCGCCAATCGCGTCGGCGGCGGAACCCGCACCGTAGCCATCATCGGACTCGGCCGCACCGGTGACGGCGACTTCCTCTCCTCAGAGGACATGGAAGTCCTCGAATCCCTCGCCGGCTACATCGGCATCGCCATCCAGAACGCCCAGCTCTATAAGTCACTAGAATCCAAGATCAACGAGTTTGAACGCCTCAAGGATTTCAACCAGAACATCGTCGAATCCATCAACATCGGCATCTTCGCCGTAGACCTTGAAGACAAGATCGAGTCCTGGAACGCCCAGATGGAGGTCCTCTTTGCCCGCCCGCGTTCCGAGGCCATCCGCCGTCATCTCTCGGAGATCCTCCCTTCAGACTTCCTCGCCCGCTTTAACGCCATCCGCGGCGACGGCACCGCCCACGGCACCCACACCCTCTACAAGTTCCGCCTCGCCCTACCCACCGGCGAAACCCGCACCGCCAACATCGCCATCGCGCCCCTCCTCACGCGAAATCTTGACGTAGTCGGCCGCATCATTCTGGTCGACGACATCACAGACCGCATCCAGCTTGAAACCCAGCTCACCCAGTCTGAAAAGCTCTCTTCCATCGGTCTCTTGGCAGCGGGAGTAGCCCACGAGGTCAACACTCCCCTCGCCGTCATCTCCAGCTACACCCAGATGCTCTCCAAGCAGCTTCGCGACGACGTCCGCATCGCCCCGGTCCTTGAAAAGATCACCCAGCAGACCTTCCGTGCGTCCGAGATCGTCAACGGCCTCCTCAACTTCTCCCGCACCTCCGGCGCAGAGTTCGTCTCCATCGACCTCAACCAGCTCCTCCGCGACTCCGCCATCCTCCTCGAGCACCAGTTCAAAACCGCCCGCATCCGCCTCGACCAGGAACTAGCCCCCGACCTCGCCCGCATCCAGGGCAATCAAGGCAAGCTCCAGCAGGTCATCCTCAACCTCATGCTCAACGCCAAGGACGCCATGCAGGGGACGTCCACCGGCCTCATCACCATCGCCACCCGCAACGAGCACGATCAGGTCATCCTGGAAATCCGCGACACCGGCTCTGGCATCGAGCGCGAACATCTCCACCGCATCTTCGACCCCTTCTTCACCACCAAAACCAATCCGCAGCCCGGCCAGCACAAGGGCACCGGCCTAGGCCTGGCCGTCTCCTACGGCATCCTCCAGGAGCACGGCGGCAAGATCACAGTAGACTCAGAACCCGGACAAGGCACCACCTTCCGCCTCGAAATTCCCGCAACCGAGTCCCCAAACAAAACCCCCGTCTACGCCACGAGTCAAACCAGAGCCTAGAACAAAGCCACCGGCACCAACGTTGTTGCCTGTTCTTACAAAATCACTTGCCGTTGCCTGTTCTATCCGCTTTTATTCCGTTCTTATCATTTTATCCTCGTTACGCCTTGCTCTCGCCTTAAGGATCGCCGATGCCCCAAGCTTTAACCGCACCACCCACCAACGCGACCGCCGCAGACCTCATCCGCATCCTCATCATCGACGATGAGCCCAGCATCCGCGAGTCCCTCGAGACCCTCCTCATCCTCGAAGGCTTCCACGTCACCCTCGCCATCGACGGACCCAACGGCCTCGACACCCTCTCCCACCAGGACTTCGATCTCCTCCTCCTCGACCTAGCCCTCCCCGGCGAATCCGGCATCGATCTCCTTCCCCGCATCACCGCCATGCACCCCCACCTGCCGGTCATCATGATCACCGCCTTCGGCACCGTCAACAACGTGGTCGACGCCATCCGCGCAGGCGCAGAGAACTTCGTCCAGAAGCCCTGGGACAATGAAAAGCTCCTCGCCGATATCCGCTCTGCCATAGCCCGCCATCGCGCGGAAGCCGAGGTCATCCAGCTCAAGCGAACCCTCAAGCAGCGCTACAACTTTGAAAACATCATCGGCAAGTCCGAGCCCATGCTCCGCCTCTTCGACACCGTAGCCCAGGTAGCCCCCAGCCGCTCCACAGTCCTGTTGCAAGGCGAGTCCGGCACCGGCAAAGAGCTCATCGCCAAAGCGATCCATCAGAACTCCCCCCGTCGCGACAAGCCCTTCATCCCCGTCAACACCGGCGCAATCCCCTCAGACCTGCTCGAGTCCAGCCTCTTCGGCCACGTCAAAGGAGCCTTTACCTCCGCAATCTCCGCCAAGAAGGGCCTCTTCGAAGTAGCCAACGGCGGAACCCTCTTCCTCGACGAGATCGGCACCATGTCCATGGACATGCAGGCCAAGATCCTCCGTGTCCTGCAAGACCGTCGTTTCATGCACCTCGGCGGCACAACGGAGCTCCAGGTAGACGTCCGCATCGTAGCCGCCACCAACGTCAACCTCCAGCAAGCCGTCAAAGATGGCCGCTTCCGTGAAGACCTCTTCTATCGCCTCAACGTCATCACCCTGGAACTCCCGCCCTTACGCCAGCGCCGCGAAGACGTCCCTCTCCTCGCCCAGCACTTCCTCAAGTTCTACGCAGAGGAAAACGGTACAGAAGCCCCCAGCCTCTCGCCCGAAGCCCTCCGCGTCCTCATGGACTACGAGTGGCCCGGCAACGTCCGCGAGCTGGAAAACGCCATGGAGCGCGGCGTAGTCCTCTCCACCACCCGCACCCTCACGCCAGACCTGCTCCCATCCCAGCTCACCGGCGCAACCTACACCGCATCCCTCCTCGACCAGCGCCCCGATGCCAGCCTCTTCGACGTCATGGAAGACATCGAGCGCCGCATCATCGCCGACCGCCTCGAGCGTTGCCACTGGAACCAGACCGAAGCCGCCGAGTTCTTCAAGATCCCCCTCAGCACCCTCAATCAAAAAATCAAGCGCCTCAACGTAGAGATCAAAAAGCGCCCCCGCGACTAACAATTGATCTGTTTCGGTTATCCTCTCCCCAGACGCAGTCCGAATCACCTGATACTGGAGAGCTATGTCGACAAAGATCCTGATGAGTTTTGCCATGGCGAACCAAGGAGCAGCCTTCGCCAACTGGCTGCGCGATAAGCTTATGAAGCATTACAGTCTCTACGCGGTTGACGACGTTTACATGGACTCCGTCGTCGCCCGTTCCGGCAACACTCGCCACGCCACGTTCAGAGAGGATTTTGTCGGCGATGCCCCAGCCGGCACCGCCTCCGTCACACCAGACCGCAGAGATCACATGCGTTCCCCCACCGGAGCCATGCCCATCGGTGCCGCGCGTGCAGACTGGAACACCCTTTACAAAAATGCCATGCGCGAAGCCCAGATCATGCTCTTCGTCTACACAGAGGAGTACAACGACAGTGTCTACTGCATGCAGGAGCTAGGCCAGTTCCACATGGAAAACGGCCGCCGTCGCCGCGCCCATCTCCCCATCCTTCGCGGCGTCGTCCTCCAGTTCAATCCTGGCAATCTCTTCGGCATGAACCAGACTCACGTCACCCGTATTCCCGTCACCAGGACCAACGGCATGCGCATGGGTCTCGCCTGGGATCACGGCGACTTCATCCTCAGCCCGCCCCACCTGCAACTCCTCACTACGACCCTCGGCCCGTTGATCTAGCGCTACCTCGCCACGACCAGCGAGCGCTTCTCCGCGCAGGTCTCCTCGTACGGCGCATCATCACGAAAGCATGAGCCAGCCCATGGAGACACTCGACCACATCGATCGCGGAGCACTCCTCACCATTCAGGAAAAGCGCTTCCGTCTGGCTCAGCTACCACTACGCTCTCGGAACTAGCCTACTTATCCAACGAGTAGTTCGCCGTAATAGTCGTATCCACCGCCACCGTATTCCCATTCAGCACATAAGCCTCATACGTCCACTGCCGCACCGCCTCCAGCGCGGAAGCGATCAGGATTCCAGGCCCGCTCACCGCATTCAGATCCTTCACCGTCCCATCCGCCCCAATCACCGCATGCAGCACCACTACTTCGGAAATCTTCTTCTCCCGAGCCTCCGGCGGATACACCGGGTCCACCTTCGTCATCGCCCGTCCCGCCATCACCCCACCTGAAACCCGAATCACATGCTTCGGCATATCGACGCCCTGCTGCGCACCCGCACTCAGCACCATGCCACACATCAATAACAATCCAAAGATAGCTTTCTGCATCGAACACCCGCCTTCTTCTTACTTGGATGCGCTGAAGCTTCCATAAGCCATCGACGGAATAAAGCAGCGTAGGAGAGGCTCTTGCCTATCCTTCTCCTGGCAGTCTTCCGCTTCAACGCATCCGCCCGCCCATCACGCCATGCAGACCTCGACCCGAGCCCTCGGCGCACCCTCAGGCCTCTCAGACGAAGCCACCGCCGCCCTAGGCACCGACTGCGGCCTCATCTACGATCTAGCCCTCCACGGCGTCACCCCCACCGACATCCCCCATCTCGCTCGATCCGCCATGACCGTCACCCTCCTGCTTAAAAATAAGCCACGCCACTCTCCCAGGCAGATGCCGAGCAGATCTATCGAGAGTGCTTTGCCTGAACCAGCAGTGTTACCCTAAAGCCGTCTTGGAGCGAAGTACGGGGCCACTCTGATCCATGGAACAACAAGCATCCACGCCGAAGTGCTGCTGCACACCTCGAACCTCTCGCGTTCCGGAATCAGCCCCTAACAACCCTGCGCCTCTCCTCAACGGCCCTCCACCATCCCCAGACGCAAGCCGCATAATCTCCCTGCCCGGAGGAGAATTCCTCATGGGGACAGACTATGAGGAAGCCTTCGCAGCGGACGGAGAACGCCCCGTCAGGCGAGTCCACCTCAAACCGTTCCAGATCGACATCTACCCCGTCACCAACGCAGACTTCGCAGCCTTCGTGCAAGCCACCCACTACAAGACAGAAGCTGAGCTCTACGGCTGGTCGTTCGTCTTCATGAATCACATTCCGAAGTTACAGCGTGGCTCGCTTGTAACGGACACCGTGGCGGGAGCTGAGTGGTGGTGCCAGGTTCCTGGCGCTGTCTGGAATGCGCCGGAGGGACCGGGCTCCGACGTGGCACGGCGCTCCGATCACCCAGTCGTCCACGTCACCTGGAACGACGCACTGGCCTATTGCGATTGGTCAGGCAACAGGCTTCCCACCGAAGCCGAATGGGAGTACGCAGCCCGCGGTGGTCTCGTCCAGAAGCTCTATCCCTGGGGGAATCAGCTTCGCCCCAATGGAGAACATCGCTGCAATATCTGGCAGGGCACGTTTCCGCACGAAGACACGGCGGAGGATGGATACGCCGGCACGTCGCCCGTGAAGGCTTATCCCCCAAATGGCTTCGGCCTCTACTCCATTACAGGCAATGCATGGGAGTGGTGCATGGACTGGTTTGGAATTCCCGATTCTGTCGACACAGTGACAGAAGACCCTGTTGGGCCGCCGACGGGAACGGTCCGCGTCATGAAAGGCGGATCGTTCCTCTGTCACAAGTCATACTGCAATCGTTATCGCGTCGCAGCCCGCAGCTCCAACACGCCCGACAGCTCCACCTCGAACCTCGGCTTCCGCTGCGCCCGCTCCCTGTAACCACTTCGCCTCAAATCCCAAGAACCGTCGGCCGCACCGTCTCTCCCAGCAACCGGATCGCCCGCAGCACCTTCTCGTGCGGCAGCGCAGCCACGCTCATCTGAAACTCGAACCGGCTGATCCCCCCAAGCACCTCGTCATAGTACTTGACCCGAGACGCCACCCGCTCGGGCCCACCCACCGCCAGCGCTCCTGTATCCCCCAACAAGGCGTCGAACTGCCTCCGGGTCGTAGGTGGCCAACCACGTTCCTTTCCAATCTTCGTAAACGCCTCCGCATACCCCGGAAAGAAATCATCCGCAGCCTGCTGATCCGTCGCCGCAACATACCCAAGCGCATGCACTCCTACCTTCAGCGTCTCCGGCTTATGGCCAGCCCGCTTTCCAGCCTCACGGTACAGATCCACCAGCGGCCGAAACCGATGCGGCTCCCCGCCAATGATCGCCACCATCAGCGGCAGCCCCAGCATCCCCGCCCGTGCGAAGCTCTCCGGCGTCCCACCCACTCCAAGCCAGATCGGAATCCGTTCCTGCACCGGCCGCGGATACACTCCCTGCCCCGTCAAGGCAGCCCTGTGTTTCCCCTTCCAATGAACCGTCGTCGACTCTCGCAGCGCCATCAATAGATCCAGGTTCTCCGCAAACAGCGAGTCATAGTCCTTCAACTCCAGCCCAAACAGCGGAAAGCTCTCAATGAACGATCCCCGCCCCACCACCATCTCAGCTCGTCCCTTGCTGATCAGGTCCAGCGTCGCAAACTCCTGGAACACCCGCACCGGATCAGCCGCACTCAGCACTGTCACCGCACTGGTCAGGATAATGTTCTTCGTCCGGGCAGCCGCCGCAGCCAGCAACACCACCGGAGCAGAATCCAGATACTCCGCCCGGTGATGCTCCCCCAGCCCAAACGTATCCAGCCCCACCTCATCGGCCAGCGTGATCTCATCCAGCAGATCGCTGATCCGCTCCACACCACTCCTGGCCACACCCGTCACCGGATCAGGCCCAATCGCCGCAAAGCTGTCGCATCCAATCTGAATCGTCATCCATCCATTATCCCCGAGCCAACAGCGCGGCTCCACGTACCCTCCAGACGAGCAGGGTACGCGGGCAGCGCCGCCTTACCAGCCCTGGAAATAGTCTGTGTGGTAGATCCCGAGACATCCGGGAATCGGGCCGCAGACCTGGTTTGGATCTTCAAGCGGAACGAAGATTGCGTTGGTGAACGGATTTGCCGTTACAGAATGGGCGTTGGTCCCAGTCGGAACATTCTCGATCCACTGGTTCGTATCGGCGTTGATGACACCCAGGACAGGGGTGGCCTTCGTGGCAGCAGCGTTTGTGAAGAAATCACGCGAGCCCGTGTAATAACGGTGATTGCCCGGGTTATACCAGACCTCGTCTTCGCCCCCGACCTCCTTGATCCTGGCCACGATTGCGCCGGTCTTGTCATTGATCACGTAGGTCAGCGGAGTGAACGTAGCATCGGGCGCGGGGAACCCAGGATCGCAACCAATGAGGACGTTGTCCCCTGGCCCCTTGGCCATGCCCGCGGCCATGCACCGGTCAATGTGCTTGAAGATCTTCTCCACAGTGCCGCTCTTCGGATCGATCACCGCAACCGCTCCCAGATCCGTCTTGTCGCCGATCTGCGGAATGCTGATCAGAAACTTGCCGATGTTCTTATCGAAAAGCACGCTGCCGATACCGCCCGGCGACGCGTTTACCGTTCCATGCGAGCCATCGAAGGTGATCCGCTTGACGATCTTGAGCGTCTTCGTCGAGATCAGCGTAACGAATGCAGGAGCCGTGTCTCCGTTGGAAACAGCGACAAGGCCATCCGCGGGATCGTAGTCCATCTCATCCGCGCGTTGCGTGCCGCCGGTATCGATCACCGCAATCTGCGGCGGATTGGAGGGATTCGCGCGCAGGTCGAAGACCCGCACCGTGCTCGGGTAGTCGCCGGCCCAGAGCTGGTCACCCGCAATGACATTGCCGTTTGGTCCCGAGATGTCATTGCTCGCACCTACACCGGCAAAGACTGCCGGTGTCTCGCCGATGGGAATGCCGGTGAGACCGTCAAAGATGGCAACCGCCTTGGACGAGCGGCTGGAGAGGGTCATCAGTTGCGTCCGCTGATCGAAGCTGATGATGTCGAACGACATGAACGGCTTTGCGGCAGAGGTGCCGGGGACGGCGGTGGAGGCGTAAGGCACCACGCCGGGCCGCTGATACTGGGCGCGAACATCGTCTGGAACAAGGTAGAAGCTTGGAGTCTGGCTAAGAAGAGGTGCGACAGAAAAAAACGTTACTCCAAGTGCGAGAGCGCCAACGACAGTCTTCATGAAAGGAGTCCTTTGTTTCGATAGTCCGCGCACGCGGCGTTGAGGGTGGAAGGGAGTGGGGGGAATCCCTTTCAGGTAAGGCGAGGGTGTCAGACAAGGACTGCAGGGAAACAAGATGTTTGAACGTATCGGGAGCTGGCAGATCGATCGTCTGCCCGTGCCAGACGCCGATTCCCTTGAACAGCTCCGACACGCGCAACAGCATACGCGCGCTCCACTTCCACACGCAACCACATCTCCTATGTCCTTTGGTCACTGCTACTCTCACTCCAGCACAGAGAAGCGACCCCCTCCGAAAGTTCAAATCACTTCTTCCGACACGACATCCGATAGGCAGCTCAGGAAGCCGACCAAACCCGCAGGGGTTCAAGCGGCACCGGAACCTCCTGAGACTCGGAAAAGGAGCCATCATGTCGAAACTCAAGGACAAAATCGCACTCGTAACAGGCGCCTCACGCGGCATCGGAGCCGCCATCGCTAAACACCTCGCAGCCGATGGCGCGAACGTCGCCATCACCTACGCCAAAGACGCAACCGCAGCGGAAGCCGTCGTCAAAGCCATTGAAGCCCTTGGCCGCAAAGCCTTCGCCGTCCAGGCCGACGCCGCCGACCCCGTAGCCGTCAAAGCCGCCGTCGACCAGACCGTAAAGACCTTCGGACGCATCGATATCCTCGTCAACAACGCCGGCACCGCCATCCCCAAGCCCTTTGAAGACGCCACCCTGGAAGAGATGGACCGCGTCCTGGACATCAACGTACGCGGCATCTTCGCCGCCACCCAGGCCGCGTTGAAGCACATGCCCAACGGCGGCCGCATCATCTCCATCGGCTCCTGCGTCGGCGAGCGCAACTTCACCCCCGGCCTCGCCGTCTACGCAGCCACCAAGGGTGCCGTCAAGATGTTCACCCAGGGCCTCGCACGTGAGGTCGGTGACCGCGCCATCACCGTCAATAACGTCCAGCCCGGCCCCATCGACACAGACCTCAATCCAGCCGCAGGCGATTGGGCCGCACCCCAGCTCGCCAACACCGCCCTCCACCGCTACGGCCACGTCGATGAAGTCGCCGCCCTGGTCGCCTTCGTCGCCAGCCCTGAGGCCTCCTACATCACCGGAGCCAACCTCACCGTAGACGGCGGAACCAACGCCTGATCCCGGAAAGGGCCGACCCGAATGGTCGGCCCACCCTTACCGATGGAAGCCCACCGTAGCCCCCATCGCCTTACTGTCGTATATCCTGCCTTCAGTCACCACGCTCACCACCCGCCGCAGGTCGCTGATCTTCTCCGCCGGATTCCCCATCACCAGTACCAGGTCCGCCCGTTTCCCCACCGCGATCGTCCCCGAATCCCCCTCATGATGCATCACCCGGGCCGGCACACTCGTCGCCGATTGAATCGCCTGCATCGGCGTCATCCCCGCCTGCACATACAGCTCCAGCTCCCGGTCCAGCCCATACCCCAGCAGGTTCGTATCGCTCCCCGCCACGATCGGCACTCCCGCCTGGAACAGCGCGCCAATCACCTGCAGCTTGGCCACCATGCCGTCCTTGAACTTCGCCTCATCCATTCCCGCCACCCCGATGTTGTTGAACCGCCACGCCAGCGGAAACGGCGCAGCCTTCACCCCCGGCTCCAGCCCCCACGTCGGAATACTCTTCGGATGCCCGGCCATCTCGCCCCACCCAATCGTCGGGTCCACCACGATCTGCTTCGCCGCCAGTAACGCGATCAGCCGCTTCGCCCGGTCGGACTTCAGATCGTTCAGCACAAACGGCGCAGCCGACCACTCCGGCACCATCGCCTTCGTCACAAACTGCAGATGGTTGATCTGATCCATCCCATCCGCCACCCCCTCAAACGCATTCACCGCAGCCGGTACATGCCCCGTCACCGTCATCCCGCGCTTGTGCGCCTCTTCAGAGATCGCCCGCAGCACCTCCGGCTGTATCTGCGTATAGACCTTGATCTGGTCGAAGTGCGCGTCGGCATACATATCCACGACGCTCTTGCCCTCCTCCGCCGTCCCAGCCGTAAACAGCCCAAAGGCATCGTGGTTATCGCCATCTACCAACCCCGCCAGCAGAAGCCTCGGCCCAAGCTGATGCTCCTCCGCAATCGCATGACGCACCGCGATCAGAAACAGCAACTCCCCACCACAGTCCCGAGCAGTCGTAATCCCCGCAGACAAAAGCGCCGGCCCAAACTCCACACCGGAGTAGTGCGAATGCATCTCCCATAGCCCCGGCAGCACAGACTGCCCCTCCGCATGAATCACCTGCATTCCCGCAGGAACGGTTACAGCGCTCGCCGCACCCGCAGCCGCAATCCTCCCGTCCCGCACGATCACGACAGAGTTCTCAACCGGCACCGCACCCGTAGCGTCGATCAGCCGCGCACCCACAATTGCATAGCTCCCGGAGGCCTCCGGCTTCACCGCCCGCGTCAGCGTAGCCAGGTCCAGCATCTCCTGCCGGACCGCGCTTCCAAACAGCGGATCGAAGGCGGACTTGTACTCATCCAGCACCTCCTCCTGCGGCAGCCCTGCAGCGAACGTCATCACCCCCGCCAGGCGTTCGCGGTCGTTCATCCACAGGACCTCACGCCCAAACACCAGGTTCTCCACCGTGTACCGCGTCAGCCGAACCATCGCGCCCTTGATGTTGAACACATCATGCCCCACCGCCCGAATCTCCACCGGCAGAGCATCCGCGGAGGCGCGCATCAACACCAGCTTCTGCGGCCGCCCATGATGCAGCCAGTACCGCATCATCATCATCTGCGCCGCCGCAGGCATATTCGCAAAGCCCGGAAACGCCACCGCAGGCTTCGCAAACGAGCGCGTACTCTCGGCTTCATGAGCCGTCACCTGATCGCCGTTGATCTCAGTGACGGAAGCATGATCCACCGCCGCCGCAGTCGCCGTCGCGGGGGTAATCGTATGCTGCTCAAACCGGCTCGGCGCAAGGTCCGCCCGATACTCCAGTGTGGTCGTCGTCGTATGCTTCATCCCACGCTCAGACGTATTCGTCGTCACAGAGAGCTTTCGCCGCAGCCCAGTAGACGAGATCTCATACTCCTCGCTCCCAATGCTCCGCTCGATCAGGTGAACCCCATACACTCCGTGCTCCACCACACGCGGAGCCGCCTGACCGTAGAGACCACCGCCCGCAACGAGAACGCCAACCAGCATCAGAACCGAACAACGCATACGCAGGAAACCTTTCACACCCTCATACCTACAAGCAACACCCATGATGCTACCCGATCATTGAATCGCCCCATCTCCCTCAATCATCCGTACACTGATACTGTTCATCAAAACTTCAATCACCAGAGGCCCCATGCGTCGAGTCGTCTATCCGCTCCTAGCCCTCATCTCGCTTCAAGCGAACGCCCAGAAGCGCCCCATCACCGAGAAAGACCTCTTCTCCTTCGTCTGGATCGGCGACGTCCAACTCTCGCCCACCTCCCCCACCGTAGCCTTCGTCCAGACCACCGTCAGCCCGGACCATAGCGGCTACGAGACCGCCCTCTACACCCTCGACACCGCCACCCCCAACGCCACCCCGCACCGCGTCACCCTCGGCACCCGCGACCAATCCCCCCGCTGGTCCCCCGACGGCAAGCAACTAGCCTTCATCCGCTCGGTCGAAAAAGACGGCCACCCCACACCCCCACAGCTTTACTTAGTCTCAGCAACAAGCCCCCAGAGCCCCATCAAGCTCACCGACCTCCCTAAAGGCGCATCCGCCCCGCAATGGGCACCCTCCGGCACAGCCATCGCCGTCGAATCCAGCACCCCGCAAGACCAGGCCAAAGCCCGCTTGGAAGCCACAAAGAAGTCCCGCGCCACAGGCGACGAAGCCCACGTCTCCGATATCCGCATCGTAAACAGAGAGGTCTATCGCCTCAACGGTGAGGGCAACCTCGACCCCACCTTCGTCCCCCAGCTTTATCTCGTCTCGCTCCCGAAGGCGGACGGCACGCAGGAAGCTCCATGGCAGCTCACAGGCGGCCGCTTCGGTGTAGAGGAATACACCTGGCGTCCCGGCTCCAACTGGATCTTCTATACCTCCACGCACGAGGACGAGCCCTACTATGACGCGACCGAGCACAACACCCTCTACGGTATCGAAGCGTCCCAATCAACCCACCCGCAAGCCCAACCCCCAGCAGCCCTCACAGCAGAACTTCCCCTCGAAGCCCACGGCCTCGCCCTCTCACCCGACGGAGCCCACCTCGCCTTCCACGCCGAAGCCTTCCCCATCCCGCCCGCCAAGCCCGTCAGCCACCAGCAATCGGACCTCTTCGTCCTCGACCTCGCCTGGAAAAAGAACGCTCCCACCGTCGCCGGCGCACCCCGCAACCTGACCGTCAGCAAGGGCTACGAGATGGGCTCAGGCGTAGGCGGCGACAACACCGCCCCGCGCGGCGGTGGCCGCCCCGCCATCACCTGGACCCCGGACAGCACTCACCTCCTCGACGTAGCCGGCAACCTCGGCAGCGCCCTCCTCATGTCCATCGACGCCACCACCGGCGACATGACGCGCCTCACCGCCCGCAAACAAGCCGTCCTCAACTTCACCGCCAACAGCAAAGACCTCATCGCCCTCGTCTCCAACCCCATCGTCATAGGAGACCTCTACCGCATCGGCCAGCCCTCGCCAGAGGACACAACACGCGAGCCCATAGGCCTCCAGACCCCGCTCACCCACGTCAACGAGACCCTCTTCTCGCAGCTAGACCTCACCCTCCCCCAGGACATCAAAGTCACCCCCACCGTCCGCCCCATGGACATCCCCTTCGTCACCATCGACACCTTCGTCCAGCTCCCCCCATCCTTCCCCATGACGAAGGACGCCACCGGGGCAGTCATCCCAGCGAAGCCCGCGCACCCCTACCCCACCATCCTCAACATCCACGGCGGCCCCCACTCCGCCTACGGCTGGGTCTTTGACCACGAGATGCTCACCATGGCCGCCCGGGGCTACGTCGTCGTCTACCCCAACCCCCGCGGCAGCACCACCTACGGCCAGAACTTCGCCAACATCATCGAATCCAACTACCCCGGAGACGACTTCCACGACCTCATGGACACCATGGATGCCGTAGTAGCCGCAGGCTGGTCAGACCCCGACAAGCTGGGCGTCACCGGCGGCTCCGGCGGCGGTCTCCTCACCGACTGGACCGTCACCCAGACCAACCGTTTCAAAGCCGCCGTAGCCCAGCGCGATATCGTCGACCAGGCCGCCTGGTGGTACACTGCGGACATCGGCGAGTTCCACCAGTACTGGATGCCCCCCGCACCCTTCGACAACCTCGAAATCTACAAAGCCCACTCCCCCATCACCTTCATCAACAACATCAAGACCCCCATGATGTTCATCCTCGGCGACGCCGACTACCGCACCCCACCCACCTCCGGCGGCGAGGAGTTCTTCCGCTACCTCAAGTACCGCAAGATCCCCACAGTAATGGTCCGCTTCCCCCGCGAGTCCCACGAACTCTCCCGCTCCGGCGAACCCTGGCACCGCATCGAGCGCCTCGAAAACATCACAGCGTGGTTCGACAAGTTCCTCCTCAACACCCCCGAACCCCAATACGACATCCCCACCCCATAACGAACCAGAACCCACCCACCAGAACCGTGTGCCCCATCCTCATCGCAGTCGTATCGCGATTAGGGTGGGCCTCGTTTGCGGAAGCAAACGACCGCACCCTCTTCCTCCCCAAGAAAAGGGGTGCCCCACGTCCCGCTTCTGGGACGTGGGTTCCACAAAATTCACTCAGCCACCCAAATCCCGCATCAGACCTCCCTCAGAGGTCATCCATGAACATAGCAATCGCAGGAGCAACCGGAGCCTTAGGCACCCGAATCACCAAGTCCCTCATAGCCAACGGAGCAACCGTAAAAGCCCTTGTCCGCCCCGGCACAGACCCCTCACGCCTCCTGCCTATAACAAAGCAAGGCGTAGAAATCGCCGAGCTGAACCTCGACTCCCCCCAGGAACTAACGAGAGCCCTCCAGGGCACCGACTGCCTCATAAGCGCCCTTTTAGGCCTGAGAGAAGTCATGGTCGAAACCCAAACCACCCTCCTCGACGCCGCCCTCAAAGCCCGCGTCCCCCGCTTCATCCCATCCGACTACGCCATGGACTTCACCCGCCTCACCCCCGGCACCAACCGCAACCTGGACCTCCACCGGGACTTTCAGCAGCGCCTCGACCGCAGCGGCATCCAGGCCACCTCCATCCTCAACGGCATGTTCATGGACCTCCTCACCGGCGAAGCCCCCTTCTATCTCTGGAAGATCCGCCGCGTCCTCTGCTGGGGCTCACCAGAACAGAAGATGGACTTCACCACCATGGACGACACCGCCGCCTTCACCGCCCGCGCCGCCCTCGACCCCACATCCCCCCGCTGGCTCAAAATCGCCGGCGACCAGCGCAGCGCCCGTGAACTAGCCGCCATCGCCAGCAACATCACCGGCAAACCCTTCAAAACCCTCCGCCCCGGAGGTCTGCCGGTCTTAGCCGCCATCATCAACGTAGCCCGCAAACTAAACTCAGCTCCCTCCGAGCCCTTTCCCGCCTGGCAGGGAATGCAGTACATGCACAATATGTATGAAGGCAAAGCCCTCATGACCGACCTCGCCAACAACCGCTACCCCGGCATGAACTGGACCACTGTCCAGAACCTGCTAACAGACTTCCTGCAAACTCGGAAAGTCTGAGCTGTTCCCGTTGCTTGTTCTAAGCCAGTTTCGCCGCTCACTGACCTACGACCAGGGAGCAGAGATTGCACAGCACAGATGCTCGCTCAGCAGACCGGCATCGACGTCCACTTCGCCCATCTGCACGCGCCGTGAGAGTGAGGCATCTGCGAAAACATCAACGGCCTCATCCGCGACTATCTGCCCAGAAGCCTCGATCTCAGTGTCATCTCGCAAGAGCAGTCAGACGACATCACGTGGTAGATGAATACCAGACCGGGAAAGACTCTCGGTTGGATAATGCCTCACAGACCTTTTTCCCCCAGAAGGGGACTTCGGCTTCGTTCAACACAATGCATCAGATAACATCACAAAATTGCACTTCAACCCTGAATCCACCGTATCTCCACTACCCCTTGCTGCGCTCAGGGTCCGGTCGGGATGACATGCTTTATAGCGATATTTTATTTGACGCTAAGAAATCAGGAGGTCGTTTCGGCGGCTTTTAGGGCTAGGCCCTGGGCTACTGAGGTGAACTCGTCTCCGGCGGTTACGCGTGTGGGGAAACGGGTTTCGAAGATGCTTCGGACGGCGGGGACCAGGCTGGTGCCTCCGGTTAGGAAGACTCGGTCGATTTTTTGTGGGGGGAGCTTTGCGGTTTCGAGGAGGGTGTCTACGGTTTCTGCGATCTGGAGGAGTTCGGGGGTGATCCAGCGTTCGAAGTCGGCGCGGTGGACGGTGGTGCGGAGATCCATAGTGCCGGCGTCAGGGCCGCTGAAGTTGAAGGGGGCTTCTTCTTCATGCGACAAGGCTACCTTGGTGCGCTGGACGGCCTGGTGGAGCTGGTAGCCGAGATCCTCTTCGACGAGGGCGAGGAGGGCCTGGATCTTTTCGGGCTCGATGGCTCGCTTCTGGGCGCTGGTGAGGATCTCCAAGACGTTGCGGGTGCGGAGGAAGGAGAGGTAGTGCCAGCGCTCCAGGTTGGCGTAGATCCAGGCGGGGACGGCGGGGAGGGTCTTGTTGAGGCCGAGGGCGAAGGAGTTGGAACCGAGGGCGGGTGAGACGAGGTTGCGGATGATGCGGGCGTCGAAGGCGTCGCCGGCGAAGGGGAGGCCGGCGGTGCCTAGGACCTGTCTTTCCTGCGAGGAGTGAAGGGGCCCCAGGGTGAGGATGGAGAAGTCGCTGGTGCCTCCGCCGAAGTCACCGATGAGGATGGTTTCCGGGTGGGTGAGGGTGGACTGGTAAGAGTAGGCGGCACCGAGGGGCTCGTACTCGAAGTCGATGTGGGTGAAGCCGGCCCGGGTGAAGGCGGCGCGGAGGCGGGTGAGGGCGAAGGTCTCGTCTTCTTCGGTTTCGGCTCCGACGAAGCGGACGGGACGGCCTACGGTGGCTCGGGTGATGGGGTGGTTGAACTGGTGCTCGGCTGCCTGGCGGAGGTCGAGGAGGATGCGGGAGATGAGGTCTTCGAGGGTGTAGTGGCGGCCGAAGACCTCGGTGCCGGTGAGGGAGCGGGAGGGGAGGTAGGACTTGAGGGACTGGATGAGGCGGCCGGGGCGATCGCCTTCACGATGGGCGGAGAGGTAGCGCTCGATGGCGTGGGGGCCGGTGCTGGAGAGGATGCCCTTGGGGGCTTTTTCGAGATAGAGGAGGGAGCGGGAGCTGGGGCTGGGCTTGATGGTGGGGGTCGAGAGGGTGAGGAGTTCGACGTGGCCGTTGACGATGCGGGCGACGGAGCTGTTGGTGGTGCCGAAGTCTATCCCTACTGCGTAAGCTGGTCCGACTGCTGGGCCTGGGTCGTGCTTTGTGTCTGGTGAAGGCATGAAGGCTTATTATGTCGCATGTTGGGGTTTGGCTGAAGGGGAGGGTGTCGATGGGTTTGCAGGACGATCTGGATGTGATTGCGAAACAGGAGAAGGCGCTGCAGTTTGAGAGCTTTGGCGCGGATACGGCGTGGGAGGTTGGGTGCAGTCTGCGGGAGCAGGCGATGCGGCGGGCGGCGGTGATGACGTTCGAGATCCAGGTGGCGGGGCGGGTGCTGTTTCATGCGGTGACGCATAATCCTCCGGCAGGGCAGGCGGATTGGATCAGGCGGAAGAGAAATACTGTTATGCGGTTTGGGAGGGCTTCTTATGCGATGGGGCTGCAGCTCGAACTGGAGAAGAAGACGATTGAGGAGAGGCATGGGCTGACGTTGGCGGACTACGCTCTGCATGGGGGTGGGTTTCCTATCGTGCTGCGGGGGACGGGGTATGTGGGGAGCGTGGTGGCGAGTGGGCTTACGCAGAGAGAGGATCATGCGATGGTGGTGACGGCGTTGGGGGAGGCACTGGGGACTGCGGTGGTGGGGTTGGGGTGATGATGCTGATCGCGAGGGCCTGGCTGTGGGATGTTGATGGTGCCGATAACGCGACTTTGCGGGAGCTACTCTCGCTGGTCAATATTTGGGATGGCAGCGGCCAGCAAGTCCCAAAGCTCTATCACCTTTTTGATTTTCAGCGTGCCGCCCTTCGGCTCTCTCGGGACCAGAAATGTCCATCCGTTCAGCGGCGTCAGGACCCATCGCTTCAGATCGAGCCCGCTCACTGCTTGCAGTTCTGCATGGATGGCTACCATCGAGAGCCATTCGACTGAGCCCCGGCCCCACCCAATCCTGAAATCACACGCGAAGCAGTCAACACCGTGCCACGGTCCATACAAGAACGAACTCGTTTCATTGAGGTCGCGCTGACCGTAGACCACCTTGGGAACGGCTATGGGAGTCTTCCCATGCTTTTCGTAGGTAACGCCGCGTGCCGCTGCAAACTGCACGTTGCGCCTGTTGCTCAACGTGCTCAACATGATGAAAGACGCGACGACGACACATACCACCAGAAACGGGATACCCACGACCAACAAGCCTGCCATGCGGAATTCTAGCTTGAAGTGGCGGTGGCGGAGGTTCTTTCCGCTAACACCGACTTTCGAGGAGTCGCTGCGCTAGCGACTAAACAGAGACTGTCTGCTTAGCCAAGTCCTACCTGAAGGGTGCCGTAGATGGAAAGCCATCTGCCATCATCTTCAGAAAGGAGCGCATTGATCGCTTCTTCAATATGCTTTCTGTCCAGCACTCTGACGAAGATGGGAGGCACACCAAAGAAGTAGTCTTCCTGGCTGTTGTCCATGCAGGAGTAGATGTTGTTTGGCGTTGCAACGAGAAGGCTGTAGACCCGCCCATCGTCCATGCGAAGGTGAATATCGATGTTATCGTTTGCGGAGTCAGAATCTTCAAGCGGACTGACGTAATCGATCTGGAACGGTTGGGCGCTCATCCTTGAAGCATCCTAACCGAAGAGCCTTGAAAACGGTGTTTGCGGAAATTTCGACTTTCACAGACGGGTCCTTCGTCGAGGGTGCCACGGCACGGCTGAAGCTGTGGCCCTTCCGGGACTTGGCGTGGTGGTGGCGGTGCCGGTTTGAGCGGTGGAACCCACGTCCCAGAAGCGGGACATGGGGCACCCGGAGTTTGGGTGAGAGCGAGGAGAACGGTCGTTTGCTTCCGCAAACGATGCCCACCCTAACCGACGAGAAGGCTGTCGGTGAGGATGGGGCACACGGAAGTTGTGGTTGTTCTTAGACCTCGGTGTTTTTGGAAGCTCCGACCATTCGGAGAGGTGGTGCGACGGCACGGCTGAAGCCGTGCCCTTCCGGGACTTGGCGTGGTGGTGGCGGTGCCGGGTTGGGCGGTGGAACCCACGTCCCAGAAATGGGACATGGGGCACCCGGAGCTGTGGCGAGGTTGAGGAAGGCGGTCGTTTGCTTCCGCAAACGATGCCCCCCGTACCACCCTGCTAGACAAAAGCTTTGGAAGGGACCCGGCTATCCGACGATGAAACCGTCGTCTGAGGATAGGACACCCGGTGATATCGCCCCGGAGCTTCAATTTCAGTTGGCGGAGGGTTGTTGTACTTTTTCGATTGCGAGGACGTCTACCATTCCCTTTTTGGGTTCGAGCTTGAGGCCTAGCTGCTCCTGCATGGCGGTGAAGAGGCCGGGAACCGGGCTGCTCTCTGTGGGTGTCGCGGTGTCAGGTGTCCACTTCAAGGTGAAGTCATATCTGCCCTGCAGGCCGGTCTCGTCGACGATGGGGCGGTCTGCAAAGTAGTTCATGCCGAGGGCGAAGTCCGACATGAGGTTGGCGGTGAAACGCATCTCCATGTAGCCGTGGCCTTCGCCGGTCTGGTCCGGGGAGGCGTCGTCTCCATCCTTAGCCTTGAGGACCTTTGTGCCGCCTTTGGCGATGGTGATGGCGTAGTAGGAGAGCTCTCGTTTTCCATGGCGTAGCTGCAGGCCGAAGCGGTCTGTGAAGAGCTTGCGGTACATCTCCTGCATCTGCGGGAGGCTGGGTTCGCCGGGGATGTCGGCGACGCCCACGATGTTGAACTTGACGCTCGAGACCCATGCGGGCTCGTCGACGATCTGCTTGCCGTGGACGCCGTAGGCGAACATCATGAGGCTCTTGAGGGTCTGGCCGGTGGCATCGACCTGACGGCCGTGGTAGCCGATTCCCTGGCGGTGGGAGTCGGGGTCGCTGGGCTTGATGGTGACGATGTCAAAGGTGGGGTGGGCGGACTTTGGCATCTGACCCGAGGATGGGCCGGGCGTTTGGGCGGAGGTGATTCTTAGCGCGGCTGCCAGGACCAGACCGGCTAGTAGCTTCATCTTCATCTGCAACCCCTGTGCTCGTTTGTTTCCAGGTAATACGGGAGGTTGGAGGGGAAAGTTCCGGATGCTGGGGTGGATTATGAGAGCAAGTGCAACGGCAACGGCCAATACGGAGGTTCTGCGCTTCGCGCAGAATGACGGGCTCAGATGATGGGTAGCTGCAAGAGGAGCTGCAAAGTGCAAGTGCAAGTGCAACGACAACCGCAACCGCAACCGCAACAGCAACCGCAACCGCAACCGCAACAGCAACAGCAACAGCAACCGCAACAGCAACAGCAACAGCCGCTACTGAGATTCTTCGCTGCGCTCAGAATGACACCTGTGTGTGGGGTGGGGTGGGGCGGCGAGAGTGAGGGGTGGGTCTCGGCGGTGAGGCGGTCTGGCCTAAGCTGTTGAACCCATGTCCCAGAGTCGGGACATGGGGCACCCAGAGTTGTGGAGGGTTAGACAGCGGTGCTTAGGAGGTCGAGGGCTCCCTGGGCTTTTAGGATCTCGGCGGCGCGTTGGCCCAAGGCTGCGGCGGGTTCTTCGGGGTGGCGGTCGAGGGTGGTTTGGACCATGTACTCGCCGTCCGGGGAGAGGACCTGGGCGTAGAGGCGGTAGACGCCGGAGGTGGAGAGACAGTGGGCTCCGAGGGGGAGCTCGCAGCCTCCGCCCATCTCGGCGAGGAAGGCGCGCTCGGCGTCGGTGGCGAAGCGGGTTTCTGGGTGCTCGAGGGCGCGGATGGCTTTGTAGATGGCCGGGTCGCGGGTGGGGTCTTCTGTGTCGAGGGCGTGGGCGGGGCTGCGGGTTTCGAGGGCTAATGCTCCCTGGCCGGGGGCGGGGGTTAGCTCGTCTACGTCGAAGCGCTGGTGGACGGACTCGGTGCGGGCTATGCGATCGAGGCCGGCGCAGGCGAGGACCAGGGCGTCGCAGGCGCCTTCCTCGAGCTTGCGGAGGCGAGTGTCTATGTTTCCTCGTAGTTCTACGAAGGTCAGGTCCGGGCGCAGGGCGAGGAGCTGGGCTCGGCGGCGGGGGCTGGTGGTGCCGATGCGGCCGGCGTGCGGGAGAGTATGGAGGGCCCAGTAGGGCTCGCAGACGAAGGCGTCGCGGGCGTCGGCGCGAGGGGGGACGGCGGCGATGGTGAAGCGGGGGTCGATGGTGGTGGGGAGGTCCTTGTAGCTGTGGACGGCGAGGTCGATGCGACCGTCTAGGAGGGCGTCCTCGATCTCCTTGATGAAGATGCCTTTGCCGTCGAGGCCTGGTGGAGGGACGAAGCCAGGTTGCTGCATGCGGTCGCCGGTGGTGCGGATCACTTCGATTTCGACCTGGTGGCCGTGGGCGCGGAGTTCGGCGGCGATGTGGTTGGCTTGCCAGAGGGCTAACTGGCTGCCGCGGGAGCCTATGCGGATCTGTGTCATGTCCTTATCAGGATACGACGGCGGTCAAGAGGCGAGGATGACGGCGGCCCGGTTGAGGAGGTGGAGGGCGGGTTCGAGGCCCTGGGCGAGGGTTTCGAGGGGGATGTCCGGGTGGGTGGTGTGGAGGGCTTCGAGGAGGGCGGCGCGGTCCCGGGTGCCGTCGAGGAGCTGGAGGAGGGTGCGGACGATGGGGTCTGGGAGGGTGATGACGGAGTGGGCGAGGTTGATGAGGCGGTCGTGCTGTGTGAGTTCGAAGCGGCTGATGTGGCTGACGAGGGGGCGGGCGGCGAGGGTGGCGCTGACGGGGGCGGCCCAGGTGTGGAGATGGATCATGCGGGCGAAGATGAGGCGGAGGAGGAGGGTGACGAGCTCTGCGGTGAAGGTGATTCCCTGCCCTGCGAGAAGGCGCTCAATCTGGGCCATGGGGACGGACTCAGGCCAGGCGGCGATGAGGTGATCCATGATGAGGATGAGGGCGGGGCTGCGGGTGTCCATGCCGGCGCCTTTGTGGAGGGCGTCCGGGAGCTTGTAGTTGCGGGAGCCGTCGTCATACTCTGCGTCGTCGTCCTCATCCGAGGCTGCGGGGGGTTGGAGTTCGGCCCGGGAGGAGAGGCGGAGGTGGGCGAGGGCGTCGAGGCGGAGGTCCCAGGTGATGTCGTGGCCCTGGTGGCAGAGGAGAGTTTCGCGGTACATGCGCATGCGGGCGTGGTCGAGGCTTTGCTCTTCTGCGATGGGGTCGCCGTTGGCGAAGGTCTTGGCGGGGCCGGCGATGGCGGGGTTGAAGCAGGGGTCGTTGGGGAGCGGGAGGGTGGCGTCGGCGAGGAACTGGAGGCTGTGGGCGGCGGCGTGGGTGACGAAGGTGGTGAAGGAGACGGGGTTATAGCTGGCGGTGAGCTCGTCATGGAAGACGACCTGGGCTCCCTTCTCCGGGAGGCGGGTGAGTTCGCGCTCGAAGAGGGTGCGGTAGGGATCGCCTTCCGGGCGAGTGGAGGCGATGAACTTGAGGTAGTCGAGTGAGTGGGTGAGGCTTTGGGTGGGGTCTTGATCTGGTGCGGGGCCTGGGCCGGGTTGGTGCTGGAGGATCTCTCGGATCATGGTGCGGAGGTGGCCGCCGGGGAGGGCGTTATAGCTGATGAAGGCGACGCCGTTGGGGGTGAGGAGACGGCGGCAGAGGGCCAGGAGAGCGTCGGCTACGTGCTGGGGGACCCAGGCGTAGACGCCGTGGGCGATGATGTAGTCGAAGAGGCCGAGGTCTGGGTGGGTGTCCTGGAGGGTGAGGATATCGGCCTGGAAGAGGTGGATGTTGGTGAGGCCGAGTTGCTGGATGCGCTGGTTGCCGCGAGCGACGGGCTGGGCGGCCAGGTCAAAGCCGACGAAGTGGCTGGTGGGGATGGCGTAGGCCATGGGGATGAGGTTGCGGCCTTCGTTGCAGCCGATTTCGAGGACCCTGCAATGGGCGACGGGGGTGGGGGTTAGGCCGTGGAGGAGGGCCTGGACGGCTAGATTGTCTGGGTGGGTGGCGGGGTAGGCGGTGCCGGGGTAGGGTACGGCGTCGTGGGGGTCGGGGATGGATGGGGTCTGATGGGCGTTGGAGGGCGACGGCATGACTGGCTCCAGGGGATGGCTTGGCGCGGAACAACCCCACGATACTGCATCGCCTTCGCGTTGGTTGAAGGGATTCTGCTACGGTACGGGGCGGATGGGGTCGGTGGTCCAGTTGAAGTGGACGCTGAGCATGCGGAGGGTGAAGCCGACGGCCACGGCGATGAGGACGTTGGCGGTATCGGAGAGGCTGGTCTGGTCCAGCAGGAGGTAACTGACGGAGGCGGCGAGCGCGGCGATGGCGTAGAAGTTGCCGCGTTCAAAGACGCGTGGGGTGGTGCCGCTGAGGATATCGCGGAGGGAGCCTCCGCCGACGGCGGTGGTGACGCCGAGGATGATGGCGGGGAGCCAGGAGAGGCCGAAGCTTTGGGCACGGGTGGTGCCGGCGACGGAGAAGAGGGAGATGGCGGCTGCGTCGATGAAGAGCATGACGCGCTGGGTGCGGGTGCCGATGATGGAGCCGAGCGCGAGGGCGGCGGCGGCGGCGAGGAGGGCGGTGTAGAGGTACCAGACGTCTGTGAGGGCGAGGGGTGGGCCGTGCTGGAGGAGGAGGTCTCGGACGACTCCGCCGCCGAGGGCGGAGGTGAGCGCGAGGCCGAAGGCTCCGATGATGTCGTAGCTGTATCGGGCGTGCTGGCGTGCGTGGAGGGCTCCGCCGATGCTGCCGATGGCGATGCCGGCGAAGTCGAGCGCGGAGATGAGGGTTTGGAGATGGAGACGCTCTGGGAGCATAAGGCAGTGGTTAGTGATTCGTGGTTAGTGAATGCTAGCAAAGTTGGGGTGGGGCTGGGCCGGTATCATTGGTAGATCGGGCTGGAGTGCTGGCCCTGGATTGGGAGAGATTTGAGGAAAGAGAAGGCTTCAACGGAAACTCTACCGGAGCAGGTGACTTCGCGCCGGAATCGCGGTAAGACTGTTCGCCGGAGCCTGGTGGAGGCGAGCGCGGCGCAGGATGCTGCGCTGCTGGCGCGTGAGCTTCGTACGTCACAGACGCAGGAAGAGCTTGCGGTGATTGTGGTGGTGGAGTTTACGGGAGAGCTGCGGAAGCGGAAGCAGCTTACGGCTGCTGCGAGGTCTGCTCGGACGGCTGCGGCGGTGATGGCGGGGGAGGACGAGGGCGAGCTGCCGGAGGGTTCTGCGCTGGACTTTGAGGCGGGGCGGGCGGAGTTTGAGGAGCTGGCTCGGTCTGCCGGGGCTACGATTGCGGCGACGCTGGTGCAGCGTCGGCAGAAGCCCGATCCTTCAAGCCTGGTGGGGCAAGGAAAGCTGGATGAGATTGTGGGGGTGGTGGCTTCGACAAATGCTTCGCTGGTGCTGTTCGACCATGACCTGACGCCTTCGCAGTTGAGGAATATCGAGGCTCGGCTGCCTTGCCATGTGATTGATCGATCGCAGTTGATTCTGGATATTTTTGCTCGCCATGCGAAGACTCGGGAGGGACAACTACAGGTTGAGCTGGCTCAGCTTGAGTATCAGTTGCCGAGGCTTGCGGGCCGAGGAAGGGCGATGTCGCAGCTTGGCGGCGGAATTGGAACGCGTGGGCCGGGTGAGACGCAGCTCGAGACCGACAGGCGCAAGATCAATGTGCGGATCGATCACATCAAGACGCAGTTGGATGGAGTAAGGCGGATTCGGCAGCAACAGCGGCAGAGGCGAGAGGCGGTGCCGGTGCCGGTGGTGGCGCTGGTGGGGTATACGAACGCGGGTAAGAGCACGCTGTTCAATGCGCTGACCGAGGCGGGGGTGCTGGAATCGGCGCGGATGTTTGCGACGCTGGACCCGAAGCTAAGGCAGTTGCAGCTTCCTTCACGGCGGAAGATCTTGCTGTCGGATACGGTTGGGTTCATCCGGAACCTGCCGCATACGCTGGTGACGAGCTTCCGGGCGACTCTGGAAGAGGTGGAGCGTGCGGAGATTCTGCTGCATGTGCAGGACGCTTCCAGCCCGATTGTGGAAGAGCAGAAGATGCAGGTGGAGAAGGTGCTGGCGGAGATCATGGCGGCTAAGAAGCCGGTGATCGAGGTGCTGAACAAGATCGACCTGGTGCCGGAGCGGGGGCGACTACCGCATGAGCGCGGGGCGGTGGCGGTTTCTTCGATTCAGAAGACTGGGCTTGAGGAGCTTTTGCTGGCTATCGATAAGGCGCTGGTGGCTGATCCGCTGGTGGAATCGAGCTTCAGACTGCCGCAGTCTGAGGGGGCTGTGCTGGCTTCGCTCGAGGGTGGGGCGGTGATCGAGGAGAAGCGGTTTGAGGGGAACCTGGTTTATCTGAAGGTGAAGGGGCCGGCTTCGCTGCTGGGGCGGTATCGGCGGTTTCGGGATCGGTCGGCTTAGGGATTTCTTGGTATCGTTTCGGTATGCCGAACGGTGGATCGAACAAAGAACTGCTGCTGATTCTGGCGCGGGGTGCGGAGGCCTGGAATGAGTGGCGGGCCGAGCATCCGGATGAGCCGGTGGACCTTACGGATGCGTCTTTCAGGAAGGCCGAGCTACGCGGCGTCGATCTGAGTCATACGTATCTGAACAGGATCAATCTGAGCGAGACGAGACTCCGCGGGGCCAACTTCAACGGGGCAAGCCTGAACTGGGCGGATCTGCGGGAGGCCGATCTGCGCGGCGCGAAGCTGCGGGGCGCGGACCTTCGAGGGGCGGATACGAAGGGCGCCAACTTTGGCGAGTGCGATCTTTCCGGGGCTAATCTGACCGGCGTGGATCTGACCGAGGTGAACCTGAGCGGGGCGGTGCTGGAGGGATGCAGGCTGGAACGGGCAAACCTGAGCGATACCAATCTGAGAGATTCGAGATTGAGCGGAGCGAACCTGTTCCGGGCAAAGCTGTGGCGGGCGAGGCTGAATGGATGCGACCTGAGCGGTGTGAACCTGCGGGAGAGCGACCTGACGGAGGCCGATCTTCGCTACACGAAGCTGCAAGATGCGGACCTGCGTTCCGCCAGGCTGAAGGCGGCTGCGCTGGACCATGCGAATGTCACGGGGATTCAGCTTTGGGAGACGCAACGGAGCGGTTGGTCGATCCACGGCATCGTTTGCGAGGCGGCGTTCTGGGATGAGCGGGGTGAGGAGCGAGTTGAATACGCGCCGGAAGAGTTTGAGAAGCTTTATAGCGTTGGGATGCGGGTGGAGCTCGTGTATCACGGGGGGATTACACCGTTTGAGGTGAATACGCTGCCGGCACTGCTGCACCATCTGGCGACGCTGCATCCGGAGAGCGGGATTCGGCTGAAGTCGATTGAAGAGACGGGCGGTGGAGTGCGGGTTTCGATCCATGTGGATGAGGCGGATGCGAAGACGCTGGATGCGATTCGGGCGGAGGCGAAGGAGTCGCAAGCCGCGCAGGTGGCGCTGCGGGATAACGTGATTGCGAGGCTGGAGATTGAGAAGAGACTGCTGCTGGATGATGTTCTGCCGAAGATGCTGGCGGCTTCAGGGCAGCATGTGCAGATTACCGGCTCGGCGACCAACGTTGTGATTGCGGGTGGGCAGGCTTCGGTTAAGGCGGAGCAGACGATCGGCGAGAGTAAGGAGATTGTGAGCTTGTTGCGGGAGATGTTGCTGCGCAGGGACGATCTGAGCGAGGGGCAGGCGACGGAGCTTGAGGGGGCGGCGGAGTCGGTTGGGGCGGAACTGCAGAAGGAGAAGCCGAAGGCTGGGGTGGTGGCGGCGGGGCTTGGCGTGATGAAGGAGATTGCGGTGAAGGTGGTGGAGAGTGCGACGGAGAAGGCGCTGCTGGAGCATTGGCAGCCAATGCTGCACACGGTGACGCATTTGCTGGGGCAGGTGAGCTGGTGAAGCGTGTGGTATCAATCAGTTCATCGTCAATCGGAGCGTAAGGAGACTCGTCTACGAAGCTCGGATTTGATGTTGAAAGTTCCTTTCTCTATGCCTGCCGCTTTCTCTTCGATCCGCCTTCCGTACGCTGATGGATAGGGACGTAACCAGCTGGCAACTCGTCTCCGGGCTGTGGCGGCACGTCAGGAAGGCCATCGGCGAAATGCATGATCTGGTCGTAGGTCTCCTGAGTCGGCTTGGCACGATTGCGAGCCCATTCTTCATGCTGAAGATGAGCGAGCTTTTCAGCAACCGCAACATTGATGAATTGGTTGAGGGAGACACCCTCTTTTTGTGAGAACTGCTCTGCGGTAGAGCGCACCGACGGCATGAGACGCAATGGGAATTTGCTAAGAACGGCCTTTCGGGACTGGGTGGGCATGTTTACTCCTGATATCTAAGGTGATGCAGCAGTTCTCCAGGTGAGAGCACCGGGATGCCAAATACTTCAGCCGCCTGAACGAAATGCTTTCTGTTCTGTGTGATGATTGCGTCTGCGTGTCCGTTGATCTCGAGATCTAAAATCATATCGTCGTCCGGATCGGGTGAGAGTGGGCGATGTTTTACTGAGATCTGTACGGCTTCAGCGACATCTTCCAAGTTCGAGATGACCTTCTGCATCGCTTGCGAGGATATTTGAGATGCCAGCAGGTTGGATGGCCGAAGAGCTACGTCCCGATATTCGCAGCTCAGTTTGTAGTCCATCAGGATCGTCACCCTACGAGCAGCGATCACCCTGATTACCTCTGCAGCGGCACCGTGAACCGAGCGGATGGCTGTGATGAAGCACGAGGTATCAAGGACAATCCTCATAGGAAGATGATATCACCTGTGGCGTCACATATTTTGCAAAGAGAGACTATTCGGTGGGTTTGCGGAGGGCTACCAGCTGGGGGTGGAGGAGCTTGTTGGTGAGGGAGCGGGTCAGGGCTTCTACGGCTTCCTGCTGGGCTGGGGTTAGGGTGCCGAGGGCTTTGGCGGCGCGGGCTAACTCGGACTGGCGGGTTTGTTCGGCTTGCTGCTGGAGGGCCTTGATGGCGGGGACGGCGACGAGGGAGACGAGGCGCTGCTGGTAGGACTCGACTTCGTTGGTGACGATGCGCTCGGCGGCTTCGGCTTCCCTGCTGCGGTTGGCCTGGTTGGATTGGGCTACCTGCTGGAGGTCGTCGATGTCATAGACGAAGCAGCCTTCGATCTCGTTGATGCGGGGGTCTACGTCGCGGGGGACGGCGATGTCGATGAAGAACATGGGGCGGCCGCGGCGTTTGGCGATGAATTGCTGGCCGTGCTGACGGGCGAAGAGCTGCTCGGTTGCGCCGGTGCTGGTGATGACGATATCGGCTTGGTGGGCCTGGGTGTAGAGGTCGTCGAATGGGATGACGGTGCAGGTGACGCCGGGGGTGGCGAACTGCTGGGCGATCTTCTGGGCGCGAGCTTCAGTGCGGTTGGCTACCAGGATGCTTGCTGCGCCGTGCTGGATGAGGTGGCTGACGGCCAGCTCCGACATCTTGCCTGCGCCTACGAGGAGGATTGTTTTGTTGGCGAGGGAGCCGAAGATCTTGCGGGCGAGGTCTACTGCTACGGACGCGATGGAGACGACGCTGGAGCCGATCTGGGTTTCTGAGCGGACTTTTTTGGCGACTGTGAAGGCTTTTTGGAGGAGGGTGTC
This sequence comes from Granulicella tundricola MP5ACTX9, assembly GCF_000178975.2. Classification (NCBI taxonomy): domain Bacteria; kingdom Pseudomonadati; phylum Acidobacteriota; class Terriglobia; order Terriglobales; family Acidobacteriaceae; genus Granulicella; species Granulicella tundricola. The sequence goes on from NC_015064.1 coordinate 2,620,371, forward strand.
GAGCTGGCCGTTCTCAGTGCCGCCGATGCTGCCTACCTCTTTGGCGATGGTGTAGGCGTCTTTGACCTGGCCGAGGATTTGCGGCTCGCCTACGACCATGGAGTCCAGCGAAGAGGCTACGCGGAAGAGATGGCGGACGGCTTCGCGCTCGCGGAACTCATAGAGGTGCGGGAGGATGGTGGCGGAGGGGACGGAGAAGTACTCGTGGAGGAAGCGGAGGAGGTCCGGGCTGGTCTCTGGGGTGGGGCCGTCCTGGACTGTCAGGAGTTCTACGCGGTTGCAGGTGGAGAGGATGAGGCCTTCACGGATGCCGGGCGAGTGGGCGAGGGAGCGGGTGGCGTCGGCGAGGCGGCCTGCGGGGATGGCGAGGCGCTCGCGGATATCGATGGGCGCGGTGTTGTGGTTGACTCCGAGGAGGACCAGGGTTGGGGTCTTCTGGTCTGGCTGGATGTTCGACTCGCTCATGGGGTGGTGAACCTGTGGACTGCGGAGAACTGGTTCGAGGCCCAGACGGCGAGGATGATGAAGAAGGTGAAGGAGGAGAGATAGACGGCTCGGCGGCCGCGGAGGCCGGAGTGGCGGCGGATGTAGATCATGCCGATGTAGGCGAGCCACATGGCGAAGGCGAGGAGGATCTTGGGGTCGCGAAAGTAGGCGGAGCCGTAGGTCACTTGCGCGAGGGCGGAGCCGATGAGGAGGCCGGCGGTCATGCAGGGGAGGCCGAGGGTGAGGGCGCGGAGGGCGAGGCGGTCGAGGGTATCGAGTGGCGGGAGCTTGATGCTCGATTTGGCGACGGATTTTGATTTGAGGCGGCGTTCCTGGATGAGGTAGAGGAGCGATGCGATGAGGGAGATGAGGAGGGCTACGTAGGCTGCCAAAAGCAGGGCTATGTGGAGCAGGACCCAGCCGGCGTGGAGGCCGGGGGCTACAAGTTCTTCACCGGGGTGGAAGGCGGGCAGGAGGCCGAGGAGGAAGACTACGGGGAGGATGAAGATACCGAGGGCGAGGGTGCGGTATCGCCAGTAGACGATGAGGAAGGCCAGGGCTAACAGGATGCCGATGAGGGAGAGGGTTTCGTGGGTATCGACGGGGAGCGCGTGGTGGGCGGCGCTGAGGGTTTCGGCGAAGGAGACGAAGTGGAAGATGAGGGCGAGGACGGTGGCGGGGATGGCGATGTGGCGCCAGCGGTGACGGTCGTACAGGGCCGCGGGCAGGACCGCGAGGGCGGCGATGCCGTAGAGGAGGACTGCGACTCTGAGCCAGAGGAGGGACATTGGATAGGGCCGGGGCGTTGATTTGCGGCGACAATCCAGTATATCGGGTTGAGCGGCTGCGGGCCTACATGATCCCGGACTTGCCGATGCCGAGGACGTAGGCGTATTTGCCGGGGAGCGTGGACGGCAGGTTTAGTTTGACGTCGGCACCTTCCTGCGACCAGGTGACCGGCTGTTTTGTGCCAAGGAGCTGGACTTTGGTGCCGGGTTTGAGCTTGAGGGCGGTGATGGTGACGGATGAGCCCTTGAGATTGCCCATGAGGGTGGCGTAGAGGGTCTGGTTTTTCTGGGTGAAGCGGATGTCGATTCCGTCAGCGGTCTTGCCTTCCGCGTGCGTCCAGGGGTGGGTGCCGTAGATGGCTTCGCCGTTCTGGTTGAGCCAGGTGCCGAGGGCTTTGAGGCGTGAAAGCTGGACGGCGGGGATGGTTCCATCGGCCTCAGGGCCTACGTCAAGGAGCAGGTTGCCGTTCTTGCTGACGATATCGACGAGGAGATAGATGAGCTTGTCAGCGGCTATGGTCTCGGCTTCACCTTCGGCACGGTTGTAGCCGAAGGACTGGCCGAGACCGCGGCATTCCTCCCACTTTTTGGGATTGATGTCCTTGAGGGTGGAGTACTCGGGGGTGTCGTAGTCGGTGTGCTTGATTCCGAAGCGGTTGTCGACGACGCCATCAGGAATGGCGTTGTAATACTCGGCTTCAAGCTCGAGCGGGTGACCGGATTTGGGGTAGTCGATGTCGTTCCAGAGGACGGAGGGGTGGTAGCGCTGGATGAGCTCGCGGTACTGGGCGTCGACGTACTTTCCGTAGGCTTCGGTCTGGGGCTTTGCGGGGTCGAAGTCGGCGTGGGTGGCGATGGGGCCTGGAACGAAGGTCCAGTCGAAGCCGCCCGAGTAGTACAGGCCCATCTTCATGCCTGCGTTGCGGACCGAGGTGGTGAGATCGCCGACGAGGTCTCGGGTGGCGTGCTGGCGGGCGGCGGGCAAGGTGGGGTTGGGGATGGCACTGGGCCAGAGGGTGAAGCCTTCGTGATGCTTGGTGGTGAGTACGACGTACTTGGCTCCGGCGTCCTTGAAGGTTTTGGCCCAGACGTCCGGGTTCCACTTTTTGCTTTCGGCGTTGAAGGTTTCGGCGAAGTCGTAGTAGTTGTGATTGGCGCCGAAGTGTTGGCGGTCGTAAGCCTGAGTGGGCGAGCCGGGGATGCGGACTGTGTTGTAGTACCACTCCGCGTAGGGGTTGTTCTTGAGGAAGTCAGGCTTGCTGAAGTTGACCTGCTCCAGCGGCGCCCAGCCTGGGACGGAGTAGAGGCCCCAGTGGATGAAGATGCCGAGCTTTGCGTCGTCGAACCACTGAGGGAGCGGGTGTTGGTCGAGGGACTCGATGGTGGGCTGGTAGTGCCTGGGGGCCTGTGCGGTAGCGATGAAGGAGAGGCTCAGGACGGCGGAGAGTGCGGCTCTGCAGAAAGTTTTGTGGCGGCTCGAGGATTCCATCGCACCACTCTATCGCTTTAGAGTGGTTGCTTCGAACAGATCTGCTAAACCTCGGCTTTACTTCGTGCGGCGATTTGGTTTGTTAATGCGACGGGGGCGAGAGTGCTTCAGCGAAGTTGCAGGGGGATTTGTGTAAGGCATAGCCTATCGAACTCGTGCATGGTTTCATCGTTCATTGCGCCGGCACGGTGCAAGCCCGGGGCTGTTTCGTGAACGGCTGCCGCTGCTTTGCTGCGATATTTCTTCCGCATTTCGTACTCCCAAATTGCTCGCTACGGAAAGTTTACCGGTGAAACGCAGGTATTCTGCTGAGGTGACGTATGCGACGTCTGTGAGCGATCTCGTTCAGCGCTTTCCTAAGTATCAAGAGGAGATTCGCGGCTACATGGACGATGATGAACCGCTCCCGTTTATTGCTTTAGGCTGCGTGATCATCCCTCATCTGGAAGAAGCGCTGCGTGAGGCGGATCTTAAGGTGATTTTATCGTTCTGCGCCTACTTTGAAGATATCGCGGTGAGTTCTGCCAGTGATTCCGACTTGGAAAATCTGCTTGGCATTGAGGTTGGAGAGTGGCTGGGATTTATGGAGAACGAGGATAGGCTTTCGCCGTGGCTCGGTCCTGAAACGAAGCGACTATGCCGCTATGTGCCTGGTCTGGCGACGCAACGGCGGGAACACAAGGCTAACGCGGCGGCGAGTTCGTTTTTGAGGCGGATTGGGGTGCGTTTGGGGCTTGTTCAGGCGAAGTGATTGACCCCACGATCATCGATGGCTTCGCCCTCGATGATCATGGGGCACCCTCGTGCAGCGGTCTAGGCCAGAAACTTTTTCAGTTCGGTTTCGCAGTAATCGGTGGAGACGAAGAAGGGTTTTTCCAGGATGTTGACGGTCAGGAGGCCGACCTCGTACTTGTAGCCGGCGGTGACGCCTGATTTTGAGAGGGTGCCCTCATGGCCGGTGAGGGTGATGTTGTGCTTTTCGGCTAGCTCTTGGGATTTGGCGGCGAAGGCTTCTGGGGTGAGGGGGATCTGGATCATGTGGGTCTCCTGGCTGAGGTAGTTTATCGCGGGTGGGGCTGCTCCGGTATGCTGGAGGTTCCAAGCGATATGGCGATTGATACGACAAACGATGCACAGTTGACGCCGGTGATGCGGCAGTACTTCGCGGCGAAGGAGGCGCATCCGGACTGCCTGATGTTCTGCCGGATCGGGGACTTCTACGAGCTGTTTTATGAGGATGCGATTCTGGTCAGCCGGGAGTTGCAGCTTACGCTGACGGCCAGGGATAAAGAGAAGAAGCAGCCGATGTGCGGGGTTCCGTATCATGCGGCTGAGGTTTATCTGCAGAGGCTGCTGCGGAAGGGCTACCGGATTGCGCTGTGCGAGCAGATGGAAGATCCGAAGACGGTCAAGGGGATCGTCAAGCGGGAGGTAACAAGGGTGCTGACGCCGGGGACGGCTGTCGATCCGGCGCTGGGTGCGGGAGAGAGTTGCTGGCTGGCTTCCGTGGTGATGGTGAAGGGTGTTGCTGGTGTGGCGATGGTGGATCTTTCTACCGGCGAGTTCAGGGCTACGGAGTTTGTTGGGGCCGGGGCTTGGGCTTTGGCGGTAGATGAGCTTGGGAGGGTGAAGCCGGCGGAGTTGGTTTATGCGTCGGGTGGATTGCTGGGGGCTTCGGGTTCTAACCGGTCTTTGAAGCTTGGTGCCGATCCAACCCAGGTCCCAGAGGCGGGACCTGGGGCACCCAGTTCGGTGGATGATTCGGACGGGGCGGGGTTGGATGGGATCAAGACTAAGAGCGCTGTTGAGGATTGGGTGATGACGGCGGAGCATGCGTTGCCGCTGCTGCGGTCGCATTTTCGGGTGTTGTCACTGGATGGGCTCGGGCTGGGTGGGCATGAGGCTGCTGGGGTTGCGGCGGGTGGATTGCTGCATTATCTGCGGCAGCAGAAGCAGGGAGCGCTAGAGCATGTGGAGGCGGTGCGGTTTTATGAGCGGTCTGGGTGTTTGGAGCTCGATGCTGTAAGCGTGAGGAATTTGGAGTTGGTGGAGCCGCTGTTTTCTGGGGAGTCGGCGCAGACTACTTTGCTTTATACGCTGGATGCTTGTTGTACGCCGATGGGGAAACGGCTGCTGAGGGCTACGTTGTTAAGACCTGCTATGGGGCTTGGCGAGATTGAGGTTCGGCTGGATGCTGTGGGGGAGGCGGCGGCGGATCTAAGACGGCGGGAGGGTGTGAGGCGGGCTATGAATGGGCTGCTCGACTTGGAGAGGCTGCTGGGGCGTGTGGCTATGGACTCTGCTGGGCCGCGGGAGGTGCTGGCGCTGGCTTCTACGCTTGGCTGTGTGCCGAGGGTGGTTGCGGCGGTGGGGATGTTTACGGCGGCGAAGTGGATGGAGCTGGGGGCGGGGCTCGATCCGCTGGAGGACCTGCATGAAGTGATTACGGCGACGATTGTGGATGAGCCTCCGGTGACGTTTGCGGATGGCGGGGTGATCCGGGCGGGGATTCATGCGGAGCTGGATGAGCTGCGGGAGTTGAGCCGGAGCGGGCGGCAGGCGCTGGTGGCGATCGAAGAACGGGAGCGGGCGAGGACGGGGATCGGGTCGCTGAAGGTACGGTTCAATAGCGTGTTTGGCTACTACCTTGAGGTGACGAAGGCGAATGCGAAGGCCGTGCCGGCGGACTATGAGCGGAAGCAGACGCTGGTGAATGCGGAGCGGTTTACGACGCCGGAGTTGAAGGAGTATGAGGCGAAGATTCTGACGGCTCAGGAGCGGTCGCTGGAGATTGAACGACGTTTATTCAGCGAGCTGAGAGCGCAGTTGCTGGCGGCTGCGGGGCGGATGCGGGAGACGGCGCGGAAGGTGGCGGAGATCGACCTGATGAGCTGCTTTGCGCATCTGGCGGCGCTGCGTGGGTGGGTGAGGCCGGTGGTGGAAGAAGGCTGTGCGCTCGAGTTTGTGCAGGGGCGGCATCCTGTGGTGGAGCGGCGGATGGAGGAGTCGGGTGCGGGACGGTTTGTGCCTAATTCGCTGTATCTGGATGCGGATGCGGGGCCCTCTTTGCTGCTGATGACGGGGCCGAATATGGGCGGTAAGAGTACTTACCTGCGGATGGCTGCGTTGCTGGTGGTGATGGCGCAGTGTGGATGCTTTGTGCCGGCGGAGCGGATGCGGGTGGGGTTGGTCGATAGGATCTATACGAGGATTGGGGCTAGCGATAATGTGGCTCGGGGACGGTCTACGTTCATGGTGGAGATGACGGAGACGGCTGCGATTCTGAATACGGCTACGAACAAGAGCCTGGTGCTGCTGGATGAGATGGGGCGTGGTACGGCGACCTATGACGGGCTTAGTCTGGCGTGGGCTACTGTGGAGCACTTACATAATAAGATTGGCGCTCGGGCTTTATTTGCGACTCATTATCATGAACTTACTTTATTGGCGGATCGACTTACGAAGCTGAAGAACGTGCGGGTTACTGTCAAGGAGAATGCGGGTGGGATTGTGTTCCTGCATTCGGTTGAGGCGGGGGCGGCGAGCAAGAGTTATGGGATCGAGGTGGCTCGGCTGGCGGGGCTACCGAATGGGGTGATTGCAAGGGCGCGTGAGGTGTTGAAGGTGCATGAGCGGGCGGAATCGCAACAGGTCAGAGAAGCTGTTGCGGAGCCTGCGGGGAAGGTGCAGATGACACTGTTTACGCCACTTTCGCAGAGAATTGTGGATCGGCTGGGTGCGGTTGAGGTCGACTCGCTGACACCGCTGGAGGCGCTGAATCTGCTGGCGGAGTTGAAGCGGGAGATGAAGGGCTAAGAACAGGCAACGGCGTTTAGCTAAGAGTTTCGAGTCGCGAGTTTCGAGTTTCGAGTAAAGGCGGTGCAGGTGCGAGAGCCTAAGGCGATGGTGGTGGCGGGGGTGATGAGTGGGACCTCCGCGGATGGGGTGGATGTGGCGGTGGTGCGGGTGTCGCCGGGTGCGCCTACGCCTAAGTTGAAGGTGATTGGGCATGAGAGCTTTGCTTATTCCGAGGATGTTCGTGCGGCCGTGCTCAGAGCTATGGATGCGAAGGAGGTTTCTGTTGCGGAGTTATCGAGACTGAACTGGCGGCTGGGTGAGGTGTATGCGGATTGTGTGGAGAAGACTGCGGCTAAGGTGGGGAAGAAGATTGGGCTGGTGAGTATGCATGGGCAGACCATCTATCACCAGGGAGTAGCGGAGGAGTATCTGGGTGCTCCGGTGCGGGCTACGTGGCAGCTTGGTGAGGCGGCGGTGGTGGCGGAACGGATGCGGGTTCCGGTGGTGAGCGACATGCGACCGGCTGATCTGGCTGCGGGTGGACAAGGTGCGCCGCTGGTGCCGATGCTGGATTTTTGTATGTTTCGGAGTGCGACGAAGAATCGGGTGCTGCTGAACCTGGGGGGGATTGCGAATGTGACGGCGATCCCTGCGGGTGCGGGGTTGGATGGGTTGCTGGCGTTCGATACGGGGCCTGCGAATATGGTGGTCGATGCGCTGATGTTCAAGCTGTATGGGCGGAACTATGACTGTGGCGGGCAGACTGCTGCTCGGGGGCGTGTGCTTGCTGGGGTGGTGGATGAGGTGATGAAGGATGGGTACTTCTCTGCCCTGCCGCCGAAGTCCTGTGGGCGGGAGCAGTATGGGGCGGCGTTCGTGGCGCGGGTGCATGAGGCTTGTGTGGCGGCGGGTGGGAAGAAGGCGGATGTAATCGCTACGGCGACCGAGATCACCGTGCGGTCTGTGGTGGAGGCTTATGCGAAGTTCTGCTGGAGCCATTTGGGGCAGAGGGCTCCGCTGGCGAAGGCGACTGAGTTGATTGCGGCTGGGGGTGGGGCTCGGAATGCTTACTTGATGAAGGGATTGACGGCTCGGTTTGCGGAGCTTGGAGTGAAGGTGCTGGCGATGGATGAGATGGGGGTCGCGGCGGAGGCCAAGGAGGCGGCGGCGTTTGCGCTGTTGGGGTGGTTGAGTTGGTTTGGGATGACGGGCAATGTGCCTAGTGCTACGGGGGCGAAGAGGGGAGTTGTTTTGGGGAAGGTGTCGCTTGGTTGAGGGAAAAGCGGTCGAGCTTCGCTCGATACCCCACCCTGTAGCGATGAGACCGCGCCGAGGATGGGGCACCCGGATTTGTGGCTTGATGTTGGGATGTCTGAGTGTGTTGGGATGTCATACGCGGTCAGACGATGCGGGGACTGTTGTGGTGTTGATTGAGAGCTCGCCGAATAGTCTTGATCCGCGGGTGGGGACGGATGCGCAGGCGGAGAAGATCGATGGGCTGATCTTCGATGCGCTGGTGCGTAAGGACGAACGGTATGAGTTCAAGCCATGGCTTGCGACGAGTTGGGAGCGGCCGGATGCTACGACCTGGGTGTTTCATCTGCGCGATGGTGTGAGGTTTCAGGATGGAAGGCCGCTGGGGGCGGAGGACGTTGCGTGGACGATCAACTCGATGGTGGATGGGACGCTCATCACGGCCAAGGGCGGCAACTTTGCGAGTGTACAGACGGCGCGGGCGAAGGATCGGCTGACCGTTGAGGTGAAGATGAAAAGGGCGGACGAATCGCTGCTTTTCAACCTGAGCGATGGTCTGTTTGGGGTGGTGCCTAAGGGGTCAGGGCGGGAGTTTGGGCGGGTTCCTGTGGGGTCGGGGGCGTTCCGGTTTGTGAGTGCGGAGCAGGATAAAGAGGTGGTGCTGGAGCGGGTGCCGAGTTACTGGGCGGGGTCGCGTGGGAATATCGAACGGCTGCGGCTATCCGTGGTGCCGGATGCGGTAACGAGCGCGCTGGAGCTGCGGAAGCACTCGGCAGATGTGGCGGTGAACGTGGTTACGCTGGATATGGTGCGTGCGCTGGAGCGTGTGCCGGGGTTAAAGGATGAGACCGGGCCGGGGTCGCCGGTGATGTATATGAACTTCAATGTGACGGCGGCTCCGCTGAATGACAAGCGCGTGCGGCAGGCGGTGGCGTTTGCGATGGACCGGAAGGCGATTGTGGATGCGCTGTGGCTGGGGCGAGCACGGGTGGCGGATACGCTGCTGCCGCCTGGGCATTGGGCTGCGGCGGCACCGGGCGAGCTGACGCAGTATCCGCATGATCCGGCGCGGGCGGCGGCGCTGCTGGAGGCGGCGGGGTATCACGCCGACAAGGATGGGGTTCGGCTACGGCTGGAGATGAAGACGTCCACCGATGAGACGACGCGTCTGCTGGCGGAGATCCTGCAGCAGCAGTTGCGGGCTGCGGGGATTGCGCTGACGCTGCGGTCGAGCGAGTTTGGGACGTTCTATGCGGATGTGACGCGCGGGGCGTTTCAGATGTATGCGCTGCGGTGGATCTGGAGCAATGAAGATCCGGACATCTTCCACTATGCGTTTGCGACGAGCCAGATGCCTCCGGTGGGCGGGAATCGGGGACGGTATTCCAATGCTCGGGTCGATTCCCTGCTGGCTGCGGCCGCCACTACGCCGGATGTTAGTGCCAGGCGTGCTGACTATGTGGAGGTGCAGAAGATTCTGGCGGATGAGCTGCCGGCGATTCCGCTCTGGTACCCGAACAACAACATCGTCCATACGGATCGGGTGAGCGGGATTGTGGGGGATGGGTCTGGGAGCTTTGATTTTTTGAGGGACGCGGTGGTGAAGTAGAGGCTCTACTTGCTTCTTCTCTTCTTCAAAAAGCGGAAGGCTCCGAAGCCGGAGATGCCGAGCGCGATACCCGCTGCGATGAGGACGGTAATCGCAGTAAGGACGATTGCGCCGCCCGCGAGCAGGACGTTGGCTACGTCACGCAGGATGGCGTTGATGACGGAGATCACGATATGAATGATCGTCAGCATGGCTGCTCCTGAGAGCACCGAGGGGTGGTCTCAGGAGTATTTTAGCGAAAAGTTATATTTGTATTCCACTTAGAGTTGCGGCTTAGGCCTTGGGGCTACCCACGGTTGAGATCAGGACTAAACTGACGGTGCCGCTGGTGCTGCGCTTATGTGGCGTGTTGCGCGGGAGGAAGAGCATATCGCCCTTCTTCAGGTTATAGGTGGTATGGCCTTCGGATTCTGGGGCGAGCCATTCTTCGGGTTTGGTGTTGCGACCGTTTTTTGGCGTGCCACCTACCTCGTAGAGGGTTGCACCATCGAGGATCTGAACGATGTGGTCGCGGCCTTCGTGCCACTCGAACTCTTTGCCCGCCTTTGCGGTCTCAGAGGTCATGACGACGGTGACGGGGAGTTGCTTGACGTCGATGAGAGTCTTGTTGCCGGGCGCAGCCTGAAGCGCTTTCTCCGAAGACTCAAGCGACTGGGCGGTGAAGAGTTGGAAGGGGATTACGGCGGCACCTGTAGAGGCTTGAGCGTGTGCAGGCACGGAGAGCAGGTTTTCGGCGAGAGTGAGGCTGGCGGCTGCGGCAAGAGGCGCGATCCGAAGGAAGCTGCGGCGGGAATCAAGAATAGCCATGCAGGAAGTGAATCATACTGGGTCGGTTCTGCCAACCATGACTGGATGCCGGTCCGTGTCACGAACCGCCGAGACGTTGGTCGCCCCGCAGAATGTGCTAGTCTCGTAATTTGATAAATACAAGCCGTCGGTGGTGCATTGGCGGAAGTCGACTTGGCATATCAGTGAAACCTTGAAACTTCTGGACTGCCGGGTCTTTTCTGTGCCAGTTAGGAACGATAAAACTGTTACCAAGAGGATTTGTTTATGGCGCGAGGCAAGAAGCATACGGCGGAGCCGATTGTGAATTTGCTCCGTCAGGTTGAGGTTGGCGTGGCGAATGGCAAGTCGTTGCCCCAGGCGTGCAAGGAAGCCGAGATCGTAGAGCAGACGTACTGCCGGTGGCGTCGGGAGTACGGCGGGCTGAAGGTGGACCAGGCTCGGCGACTGAAGGATCTGGAGCAGGAGAACGCGAAGCTGAAGCGTCTTGTGGCGAACCTGAGCCTGGAGAAGCTGGTGTTGAAGGATCGCGGAGGGAAACTTCTAAGCCCCGAGCGGCGTCGTTGTGCGGTGAGCCATGCGCGTGAAGCACATGGGGCTGAGCGAGCGGCGTGCGTGCCTTGTGGGGGAGCAGCCACGGGGCACGCAACGCTATCGACCGACACAGCGAGATGACGAAGACAGACTCCCCCAGGCAATCGTGACTTTGGCGGGCGCTACGGTTATCGACGGATCACAGCCTTGCTGCAGCGTACAGGCTGGTGCGTCGGCAAAGATCGGGTGGAGAGAATCTGGCGTCGTGAGGGGCTGAAGGTTCCAAAGAAGCAGAAGCCAAGGGGCCGGTGATGGCTCAACGACGGGTCGTGCGTGCGGCTGCGTCCCGAGCACGCGAACCATGTCTGGAGCTACGACTTCGTGAGTGCCAAGACTCATGATGGGAGAACAGTGAGGATGCTGAATCTGATCGATGAGCACACCAGGGAGAGCCTGCTGGTGCGTCCGGAACGGCGCTGGTCAAGCGCCAAAGTGATCGAGGTACTGGCCGATGTGATGGTGTTGAAGGGTGTTCCAGAGCATATCCGATCAGACAATGGCCCGGAGTTCGTAGCCCACGATCAGCGCAAGTGGCTGGCCGCGACCGGAGCCAGGACGCTTTACATCGAACCCGGCAGTCCGTGGGAGAAAGGTTACTGTGAATCATTCAACTCGAAGCTGCGCGCCGAGTTCCTCAACGGCGAGATCTCCTACTCGCTCAAGGAGGTGCAGGTGCTGGCCGAACGTTGGCGCATCCACTACAACACCATCCGGCCACACTCTTCGCTCGGCTATCGATCGCCCGCTCCAGACACGTGGCCTCACGAGATCAAGACAGGGTTATGGAGAAGTGGAAAGCAGAGTGCGCCTCCCACTTCCCCACACCCTCGACGGCGGCTACTTGAACTCAAAAGAAGCTGCGCTAAACTAACAAGCTAACTGGTGCAAAAGATCGGGCACTCCAAGACCTACCCTGGTAGCTCAGGCTTTCGTTTCGAGTCTTTGACCTCAGAATGATGGACTCCGCAAGTTTTCCACGCCGCTTATACGATCGAGAGACTCCGCTGGGGCACCTCTGATACATCTTTCTCTTCTAGGCACGACGGCATGTCTGTTTGCCGTTGGTGGGCGATGGAAAGTCCTTTCGCAGCTTGGACATCTATCTACTCATAGCTGACGATGTGGCGTACGAACGGACGAGACGTGTTTGATCGATCTGAATGAACAGATGTTTTGGACGTACCAGTATCGTGTCCTCTTGGATCCATCTCTGACCTATTTTTCATAACAGAATAGGAAAATAGTCTGATTCGCTCTTTCACTCATTCAATTCAGCTGAGTAAGTCGGGCAATACTAGTCTGAAAAGCATCCAGTGAAAGCGCAGGTAATGCGCTTTCTCTTGGCCTGAAGCTGGTGAGGGAACTTCCTTCCATACGCCGGTCGCGGTTTCTACAGTTCTGCGAAAAGGCGTGTCGACAGGTTCGCGGTGATGAGATCAGTCTCTTCGGGTGCGCGTCGGAGGAAGGTCACAACATGCTGCTCTTCCGAGTTGAGCAACCCCACGATGGCGCCGTGCTGAAGTGCAGGCGAATTCTTCGCGGATCAATGACGGCATGAAAGAAGGGCACGTAAGGAAGGAGACGCGTTCTTCCAGTCCACATCGACCTTATCGAATAGCTGCGATCCACCAGATTGCGTCGCGTCACCGACTTCCATGCCGTTATATAGGAGCGGAACGCCGGATAGCGTGAGGCTAATTGCAGATGCTGCCAGAGCATCACGCTCGCGTTGCCGCACGACTGCAAGCGATTTATCGTGATCGTCGCTGATCAGCATGTGCTGCGTGCCTTGCGGAAGATCGCATCCTGCGCTTCGCAGGGTATCCCTGATCGCGTTCGCTGGTGCGACTTCATCAATTACCTGCTGAAGGTAGCAAGCAACGGCCATGCATAATCCAGGTCGAAAGAATGCTCCATCAGTTCGGGTTTCAAAGCTTCTGCAAGTAGCACCGCGTTTGGATTTTCTCGCTTGATCTGCGGCCGGAGTTCATTCCGGAGCTAGTTGGCACCATGCCGGCCGCATCCAGCGGAAACCATCGATGTGAAAGTTTTTTTAACCAGTAGAGGAACATGTCATCCATATAGCGCCGAAGCGCGGTGTCACCATGGTTGAGAGCGGCGACATCGCTCCACCCATCCGGGGAGATGATCTTGCCGGCACCATCATGCTGGTAAATAATCGGATGTGTCATCATCACGCTGCACCAAACTGTATGATCCGATACCGTGTCGAGAATCACCAGCATCTTTCGCTAATGTGCGGCCTCCAACAGAGCCAAAAGATCGGCCTTTGTGCCGGGGTCGGAATCAATCGCGTAATAGTCCTTGATAGAATATGGCTGCCGAGCCGACATAGACGCTTCTCCTTACCTGGTGGAGATATCGGCATGAGCCAAAGCACGTTGATGCCAAGCTGGTGCAGTGTGTCGAGCCACTCCGTAATCCCGCCCAGCATTCCCTTCCGCGAGAATGCTCGTGGAAAGATTTCATAGTTGACAGCATCTCGAAGCCAAACGGGGGTGCCACTGCTTGAGTTTGTGGGACGTTAGTGGATACTGATGGAACAGTTTCCTGTGCACGTAAATATTCAATATTCAGGAGCGTCGCCGCAAGCAGCGCGACGGTACGAGGCCAAGCCTGCATATCAAATGTTTCCCTCCCTCAACTGGTTTCTTGAAAGAAGTGCTTCGGGCTGCCCACCCTAATGCCAAGCGGACGGGCCCGCACGTTGTGAAGTTTGAAACCCAGGCGTGCAGCTAACTGAATCTGCCATACTTCGCCGCGAAGACCGGTGATCTTACTGAAGAGCGATGGATTACCAAGGCTATTGTTGGGGTGGAAAAGCTAGCGTGTTCAATAAATTGAACGCGTCACCGTGAGGTTCCAGTTGCGTGCTGATGTGAGGTGCGAGTTCCTTTGTACGCCGAGATTGACGGTACGAACGGCCGGTCCATAGACTTGATTGCTGCCCAGTGTACCGATGCGGGTCAAGATCGCGCTGCCTGTTCCGTCAGTTGCCGTCGTGACCGGGATGTTGCTGGAGAAAGCCGTCGGATCAAACCAAAAGCCGCTGATGCTCTTCAGGTAGCGGATGGGAGTGATCAGGTCTGGACGATTTCTTTGGGCAGCGCTGCCTGCGGCGGAAAGATCGACAGGCTGAACTGTCGACAGCAAAATAAGGTTGTTCAGCTGCCATCCTCCGATCAGCAAGTCGAGTGGCCGCGACGCGACGCTGTCGATTTTTTTTGACCGCGACCGAAGGGCAGGTGGTACACGAAGGATGAACTGAAGATATGACTCTCATCGAACTTGGAGTTTCCATAGTTTGACCGCTGGTTGTAAGAAAAGAGAAGTGTCTCCGGTGTGCCACCAAAGGCACTCGTGGAGTCATCCAGTGCGTGAGACCACGCATAAGAAGCAGTCGCAGTGAAGTTCGACGTGCGGTGCTCTGCGTGAGACTGGAGACCGTCGTAGTTGGAATGACCCGTTGTACTCGTTCAGGGTGATGCTACCGAAGTTCGGGAAGGGGCTTCACCGTTTTGCCAATGGTGTAGTTGTAGTAGTTGTAGTAGCTCGACAGACGATCCGCACGTGCTCCGACGTGTGCGATATGGATCACGTACTTCGGGCCTACCTGTTGTTCCATTTCGAGGTTCGACTGCTGTTCACGGCTATGACGATTGTTCTGGTCCACAGCCAATCCGCTCATGCCAAACGGAAGCGATTGAAAATTGAACCCGGGAAACCCAGGCTGCGGCAAGGGCAAGTTAGCTGATGCTCCACTTATGTAGCCAAGGCAGGTAAACGGTGCGCCTTATGCTGTCTGGCCTGACAGCGTTTGGCAGTTTCCGATGAACGAGAAGGCCGTGAAGTCGCCTCCAAAGGTAATCTGCTGACCGAGTTGGTTGCTGATGCCGCCGTAGTCCAGAAAGTAATAGATACCGTAGCCGCCGTGCACCGAGCTCTTCCCGTTTCCTAGGAGATCGTACGTGAAACCGATGCGCGGAGCAAAGTCTGTGCTCGGGTTGACGATGCTACGAGGAACCCCGTGCTGACCAGGAAGCAAGATGTTACCGCTGTTTACGTCGAATGCAGCCTGCTTGTCATGTTGCTCCACTGGCCATTGCAGCAAGTTCCAGCGAAGCCCAAGGTTCAGGTGAGACGCGGGGTGATGCGCTAATCATCGTTCGCGAACAGGGCGTCTTCCTGACTAATTTCCGCAAAGAATCCGGTCTGGCTTCCGATTCCGTAGTTATCTGCGCCGCCAACGAGCAGTTCGCTGGGCTCATAGCCGGTGAACTCGCTGCCGTTACCCGCGATAAAGAAGCAGCCCTTACCGCAGATGGGACGAAAGTACGAGACCTACCGGCGAAGGAAGGTGCCGCCAACGTTGAGAGAGTGCTTGCCGCGGGTTGATGATAAGCGTGTCGGTGGCTTTGTATGCGTTCTGCGGTACGGCAAACCATCCGTAGTCAACGATATATCAAGCTCAGAACCAGCGCCTCCGATGAGCGGGCCTCCGCTGTTCGCATAAGCACCGAGGTCGGTATTCTCGTTACCCAGCAAGCCGCCGGCATCCTGGCCGAAGCTGCTCGGCGAGAATCCATAGTCGTCGCGGTTGTAGGCAATTCGTGTATCGTTTACGAGCGTGAAAGAGAAGGTGTATGTATATCCCGCCGCGTAGCCTCGGTTATGTGTGAAGTTTTGGCACCGTTCGCTGACAGGGCTGGAAAGCCCGGCTGTTGCGGCAGTTCACACTGATTATTCGAAGTGAATTGTCGTAGGAAAAGTGAACGAAAAAGAGATCTTTCGCGCTCGGATTCCAATCCATACGTACATCGAACGTGTTGTAGTTCGAGATTGAGGGGCACCCGGCTTGTAGCTTGGTCAGGATGGGGTTGGGGATGCCTTGAGCAGATCCCAAAGTGCTATGACTTTTTGATCTTCAGCATCCCGCCCTTTGGCTTTTTCGGGATGAGAAAGGTCCTTCCGTTAAAGGGCGTCAGCACCCATCACTTCGTGTCCAGCCCGCTTACTTCGTACAGTTCCGCATGGATGACCACCATGGAGAGCCACTCGACCATTCCGCGGCCCCAGCCGATCCTGAAATCGCACGCAAAGCAGTCGACGCCGTGCCACGGTCTATACAGGAACGAGTTCACATCGTTGAGGTGTCATTGACCGTAGGCCACCTTCGGGCGGCTATGAGTGTCTTGCCAAATCTGTTGTAGGTGATGCCCTGCGCCGCCGCGAACTTCTTGATGCGCTTATTGCTTATTGACATCAACACGGTGCCAGACACGACGACGACGCATAAGACCAGAGGACGGGATGACCACGACCATGATCCTTGGCATGGGGAGTTCTAGCTCGAGAGTTTAAGGGAACTCTGCACAAGTTCTGCGTCGGCGGCCTGATGGATTAATCTGATGGTTAGGGGTGGATGGCGATGAGGCAACAGACTTTTGCGTCGCAGTCGAGCTTTGAGAAGTATGGGCGGGAGTTGTTTCTGGATGAGATGGAAGTGGTTGTTCCATGGGTCGAGTTACAGGCTCTGGTCGAGCCACACTACCCGAAGGCCTGCAACGGTCGTCGTCCTGTCGGGCTTGGGATCATGCTGCGGACCTACTTCATGCAGCAGTGGTTCAACTTGTCCGACCCTGGCGTCGAGGAGGCGTTTCACGAATCCTTCACGCTGCGGCGGTTCGCTGGTGTTGACCTGGGCGTGGCTCCGGCACCGGATGAAACGACAGTGCTGTGCTTCCGTCACCTGCTCGAAAAGCATGACCTCGGCGGTGCCATGCTCGACGCGGTGAACCTGCATCTGGCAGCCAAGGGCATCCGCATCGAGACCGGTACGATCGTGGATGTGACCATTATCCACGCGCCTTCTTCGACGAAGAACGAGAAGAAAGAGCGTGATCCGGCGATGCGCCAGACTCGTAAGGGCAAGCAGTGGTATTTCGGACTGAAAGCGCACGTGGGCGTCGATGCAAAAGAAGGTCACAGGCACTCGGTAGCAACGTCGGCGGCCAACGTCTCGGACGTACCTATGCTGCCGGATCTGCTACATGGGGAGGAGCGCAAGGTGTGGGGCGACGGCGGCTATCAAGGCCAGACGAAGGCCATCCGGCAGGCCGCGCCCAAGGCCCAGGACATGACCTGCAAGCGAACCAGGTTCAAGAACTATGTCGATGAAGCTGCAAAGAAGAAGAATACGACGAAATCAAAAGTAAGAGCGAAAGTAGAACACGTCTTCCGTATCCTGAAGCGCGTCTTCGGCTTCGACAAGGTGCGCTACCGAGGTATCGCCAAGAACCACCACCGGCTATGCACTAACTTCGCCCTCATCAACCTCTACCTCCACCGCAAGCACCTGGCAGGGCTGGCCGCATAGCGCCCGAAAACGGGCAACGACTCTTCAACACAGCGCACACTCAGCCAAAACCAAATACAGCACGGTAGTATCGTAACAAACCGGCCGCCGACTCAAGACGTTTACTCATAACGTCAAATCAGCCGCCTGCGCAGAGTTTCCTAAGCACTTTGTTTCTATTTATGGGAATTAAGGCTTGCTTTGCGGTACCCATTTGGTGGTATCGTGCTGGCCAGAGGGACCTCCAGATGGCTTCGAATCCGCTTCCCGCAGAGTTGGCCGCGCAGGCCGAGTCGATCGTCAATACGCTGACGCAGACGGACTATCAGTACAACGGATTCATCGACGCGGAGGCAGGGATTTACGACTGCGACTGCAACCAGTTTGTGGCTTGTGTGCTGGAGGGGCTGGCGGCGAATCACTACGCGCTGATTCCGAAGGAGTCGAAGCAGCCTCTGCCCCGGGCGTTTGAGTATTACTTGTATTTCAGTGGGCTGGGGACGCGGACGGGTGGGTGGAGGCAGATTATGCGGCTGGCGGATGCTCGGCGAGGGGATGTTCTGGCGTGGGAGCTGCCTTTGGTGAAGGGGCAGGATACGGGGCATGTGGTGTTGGTGGGGGATACGCCGGAGGAGATCGAGGATGGGGTGTGGTCGGTGCGGGTTTATGACTCGGCCGATAAGCCTCATTTCGAGGATACGCGGGAGGATGGGACGAGCGGAGTGGGGTCAGGGTTCATACGGTTTGAGGTGGATGCGGAGGGACGGCCGACAGGGTTCATGTTTTCGCCTGAGGCGACGGTGTTCGAGGTGAGGCCGATTGCGATTGGACGGGCTGAGCCTTTGGGGTAGGCTATTGGTGGCCTGCGAGGCCTGCCTGAGATGCCTGCCTGAGATGCCACAGCTTAGACTGAAGCTACATGCTCAACCGGGGCTATGCCTATACGACCATCATCGGCAGCAAACAGCATGGATGGACGCTGCTCTCGCACCTGGCGGGGCTTTATCCGCACTCGAGCGCTGAGGCCTGGCAAGAGAATCTGGACAACGGCGAGGTCACTCTTGACGGCATAACTGCTGCCGGGAGCGAGTTGCTGAGTTCAGGGCAAATCCTTGTCTGGAAGCGGCCAGCCTGGATCGAACCGGATGCGCCTCAGCACTTTGAAGTGCTGTTCGATGATCTTCATCTTTTGGCCGTCAATAAACCCAGTGGACTGCCCACTCTTCCCGGGGGCGGTTTTCTGGAAAACACCCTCCTGCGGCTGGTGCATAGGCATAGCCCGAGCGCAAACCCTGTGCACCGGTTGGGCCGAGCCACGACCGGCATCGTGATGTTTGCCAAGACAGCGCAGGCTGCCGCTGGACTGACCGCAGACTGGAATACGCCCAGAGTTCAAAAGATCTACCGGGCGCTGGCTCAAGGGGTGGCGCGGCAGGAGGCGTATGAGATTCTCACGCCTATCGGGCTGGTGCCGCACCCGCGCCTGGGTTCGGTGTGGGCGGCCAGCGCTGGAGGTAAAGCGTCGAAGTCGTCGGCGAAGGTGATCTCGCGGACTGCAGCGACCACGACCTTTGAGGTGAGGCTGGGTTCGGGGAGGCCTCATCAGATCAGGATCCATCTGGCTTCCATCGGGCATCCCCTGGTGGGCGATCCTCTATATGGCTCGACAGGCCTGCCGCTTGACGATCTTCCGGGGCTTCCGGGCGATGGAGGGTATCTGCTGCACGCCCAGTTTCTGAAGTTTCATCATCCCGTCACGGGAGAACAGATCGAGCTTGAGGCGGCTTTGCCTTCTGGCTTCTTGCATCCGTAGGACGGATACCGGGCATGATGAGATCTGTGCCTGCAAGGCATCAAATAGGTGAGGGGTCTTATTTCAAAGGAGTTACGGATCTTCAGAGGCTTTTCGTGTGCATGCCGGTTGGGCTCATTGAGTTGGCCGAACAACTCAGGGTGCGATTTGAGGGTCCAACCAAGAGAAGAACGAGGTACACGCGAATGTCGATTCTGAAATCTCTTACCGTTTCCGCTCTTGCGCTAGGTATGTTGGGAGCTTCCCACGTGGCACCGGCGCAGATTTCTATTGGAATTGGAGAGCCGTCCTGCCCGTATGGGTACTACGACTATGCTCCCTACAACTGCTCGCCTTATGGGTACTATGGGCCGGATTGGTTCAATGGCGGCGTGTTCATTGGTGCGGGTCGCTGGTATCACGGCGGACGTGGGTTCTATGGACATGTGGACAATCGCTACGATCCGCGGCATGGCTATAACGGGCCTTATCCGGACCGCGGTGTGCAGCCGTTCAACCACTTCCAGGGCAATGAGGCTCGGGATGGGTTTGGGCATGTTGGCAATGCCGGACATGATGCAGGCGGCGAGCATGGCGGCGGATTTGTCGGACATGGCGGTGTGCCGGGTGGCGGCGGTCATGGCGGCGGCGGACACCACTAGATTGATTGCGTAATGAACGCAGAAAGACCCGCTGATGATGGCGGGTCTTTCTGCGTCGCCTTGTGTCTCCGGCTCAGGTGTGGCGGATGGTGAGCTTCTTTTCGAGGAGGCCTAGGGCTGAGTCTGCGATGAGGGCGAGGAGGGCGGCGGGGATGGCTCCGGCGAGGACGAGGCCGTTGTCTACGGAGGCTACGCCGCGGAAGATGAGCTCGCCGAGGCCGCCTGCGCCTATGGCCGCGGCGATGGTGGCTACGCCTACGCAGGTTACGGTGGCGGTGCGGAGGCCGGCCAGGATGACGCTCGCGCCAAGGGGGAGCTCGACCTTGAGGAGGCGCTGGGTGGGGGTCATGCCCATGGCGGCGGCTACGTCGATCAGGGCGGGATCGACCGAGCGGATGCCGGCGTAGGTGCTGCGGAGGATGGGCAGGAGGGCGTAGCCGGTGAGGGCGAGGATGGCTAGTCTTGCGGCGTTTTCTCCCAGCCAGGGGACGGGGAGGAGGAGGCCGAAGAGGGCGAGCGAGGGGATGACCTGGATGATGTTGGCGATGGTGATGATGGGTTTGGCGAGGCGCTCGTGACGGGTGAGGAGGATGCCGGTGGGGATGCCTACTGCTGCGGCCAGGGCCATGGCGAAGAAGGTGAGCCAGAGGTGCTCGAAGGTTAGGCGGGCTATCTCTGAGGCGTGCTGGTGGAGGAAGGTCATGCGGCTTCCTCCGGGTTTGTGGGTTGGGCTGGAGGCGGTGGAAGGGTCGCGCTTTGCGCGATGCCCACCCTAACCGCGATACGACCGCGGTGAGGGTGGGGCACACGAGTTGAGTGGTGATGGAGGAAGGGGGTCATGCGGGGGTCCCCCTGTGTACTGCGCGGACGTAGGTCTGGACGTGGGCGTTGGGGGAGGTGAGGACCTCTGCGGAGTTCAGGTCGGCTACTACTTCGCCGGCTTCGAGGAAGATGACGCGGTGGGCCAAGTAGAGGGCTTCGTCGAGGTCGTGGGTGACGAGGAGGACGGTTTTGTTGAGTTTCTGGAGAAGGGCGCGGAGGGTGGTCTGGATCTCGGCTCGGGTGATGGGGTCGAGGGCTCCGAAGGGCTCGTCCATGAGGAGGATTTCGGGGTCGTGAGCGAGGGCTCTTGCGAGGCCTACGCGCTGGCGCTGGCCGCCCGAGAGCTGCCAGGGGTAACGGGTGGCCAGGGCGGGGTCGAGGCCGGTTAGGGCGAGGACTTCCGCTGCCCGGTTGCGGAAGGTTTGTTTGGTCTGGCCGGGTTCGGGGCCGGCGATCTCCAGGGCGAGGGCGGCGTTGCGCTCGACGGTCATGTGGGGGAAGAGGCCGGTCTCCTGGATGCAGTAGCCGATGGTGCGGCGGAGGTCGGTGAGGTTGCGGAGGTGGTTGGGAACGCCTGCGATGCGGATCTCGCCGGCGGTGGGGGTGACGAGGGCGTTGACCATGCGGAGGAGGGTGGTCTTGCCGGAGCCGGAGCGGCCGAGGAGGGCGGTGGTGGTTCCCTGCTCGAGGGCGAGCGAGACTTTGTCAATCAGGGTGCGGGACTGGACGGCGTAGGAGACTTCTGCGAACTCTATGGCGGGGGTGGGCATAGTTCGCGGCTCCGATGCGGTGGACGTCTTTGCCTCATCTCAGTCTTTGCCTCATCTCAAGGAGGCGGTCGATTTCTACCGAAATCGATACCCCACCCTGTCCCACGGTAAAACTGTGGTCCGAGGATGGGGCACCCGATGAGGTTATGCCTCGGGTTGGGGTTCCTGAGTGGGGGTTGGAGCGGCGTCCGGGTTGGGCTCTTCGGGGGTCGGTTGGGGGAGGGTGGGGGTGTCTGAGGGTGCTTCAGGGGCTCCCTTGACGCGGACGACGGTGATCTTGTCAAAGCCCTCTTTGAAGACGGGAGGGCGAAGGCGCTCGGCCATCTTCTGCATGACCTCGTCGGTGACCTGGCGGTCGCGCTTGGAGTTGCGCTCCATGCAGACGGCGAGGGGGACGTCGAAGAAGACGGCCTGGACCTCGTACCCGAAGGACTTGGCCATCTTGATCCACTGGCGGCGCTCA
Source organism: Granulicella tundricola MP5ACTX9 (assembly GCF_000178975.2). Lineage (NCBI taxonomy): Bacteria > Pseudomonadati > Acidobacteriota > Terriglobia > Terriglobales > Acidobacteriaceae > Granulicella > Granulicella tundricola. The sequence continues at coordinate 2,642,060 of NC_015064.1, forward strand.
TGCGGGCTGAGGTTGGTGGCGTCGACGTAGTTCCAGGGCATCTTGGCGATCAGGCGTGCGCGGAGGAGCGAGCGCAAGGTGCTGAAGACGAGGCCCTGGTAGCGCTGGTCCGTGATGTCGTCAAAGAGGATGGTGCGGAGCATGTCCGAGGACAGGGGCGAGACGCCGCGGCGCTTGTACCAGGTGGTCTTGCCGGAGCCGGGGAGGCCGATGGTGAGGACGACGTAGCCGCGGGGAGCCTTGGGCGAGACGGCCTCCGGGCCGGGGGGCGGGGTGGCGAGAGACTCGGGCTGGGTCTCTACGACGACCTTCTTTTCAGCCTCGGGGTCGGCGGGGGCGAAGCCTTCCGGGGGGGCGGAGGGCTCGAAGCCCTCGGGACCTTCGGGTTCGGGCTGCGCGTGCTTCGCGGCGACCGGAAGAAGATCGATAGGAAGCTCGGTGGTGCGGGAGATGACGGGTTTAACCGGTTCCGGTTTGGGGGCTTCGGGTTTGCGCTCGATCGGGTCCGGGTAGGTGGGGCGGAGGGGGGCAAGCTGGCCGGTGGGCAGTTCCTGGCCGCTTTTGCCGGTGGACTCGGACTCGTTGGGTCCACGTCTGGTGCGTCTTCTCATCTGGTTCAGTATCCATTCGCGCATGTGGCGCTTATTCTCTTGGGCTTCGGCGGGCGCGTGTGAGGCGGCGCGAAGTTCTCAGGTTTCGATGGCAGGGTGCGACGGGCGCGGTCCCTGTATCTAATGACGCTTGTAACACAGGGGTTGGGCGGGGGCAAATGCGGATGCGTCAGGGGATGCCGGGTTTGCACCCCCCGAGCGGCTTTGATAGCCTGCGGAGTGATAGCAAGGAGAGCAATACTATGGCAGTGAAGGTTGGGATCAACGGCTTCGGCCGCATTGGACGGAATGTGTTTCGAACGGCTCTGGGAAATCCGGAGATCGAGTTCGTTGCGGTGAACGATCTGACGACGCCGGCGACGCTGGCCCATCTGCTGAAGTACGACTCGATTCTGGGGAATCTGAAGAACACGATCTCCCATGGGGCGGACTACATCGAGGTCGATGGGAAGAAGATCAAGGTGTTTGCGGAGCGCGACCCGAGCAAGCTGGACTGGGCGAGCGTGGGGGCGGAGATCGTGGTGGAATCGACGGGGTTCTTTACGGATGCGGAGAAGGCGAAGGCGCACCTGGGAACGACCGTGAAGAAGGTAATCATTTCCGCGCCGGCGACCAATGAGGACCTGACCGTGGTGCTGGGCGTGAACGATGACAAGTACGATGCGAGCAAGCATCATGTGATTTCGAACGCGAGCTGCACGACGAACTGCCTGGCTCCGGTGGTGAAGGTGCTGCACGATACGTTTGGGATTGCGAGCGGGATCATGACGACGATCCACAGCTATACGAACGACCAGGTGATCCTGGATACGCCGCATAAGGATCTACGGCGGGCTCGGGCGGCTGCTTTGAGCATGATTCCTAGTTCTACCGGCGCGGCCAAGGCGCTGAAGCTGGTGGTGCCGGAGATGGCTGGGAAGCTGGATGGATTTGCGATTCGGGTTCCGACTCCGAACGTATCGGTCGTGGACCTGACGTTTGTGGCGGAGAAGCCAATCTCGGTGGAGACGATCAATGCGGCGATCAAGGCTGCTTCTGAAGCCGGACCGATGGTTGGGATTCTGGGCTTTACGGACGAGGAGCTTGTGAGTACGGACTTCCGGGGGGATTCTCGGTCGTCTATTTTTGACTCGAAGCTGACGAAGGTTGTTGGGCAGACTGGGAAGGTGATCAGCTGGTACGACAATGAGTGGGGGTATTCGAGCCGGGTGAAGGATCTGGTTTTGTTTTTGGTGGAGAAGGGGCTGTAGAGTTTTTCATCCTAACTTCAGCAATGGGGCTCAGACAGTTGTCTGGCCCTTTTGCTTGTGGGTTACAACCACATCCAGGAAGCGAGTAACCTAAAGTGATGAATGAGCGACAGAACTTTGCGGGGACTTCTGAGTACGAGGATGTGATTGGGTTCTCGCGGGCGGTGCGGGTTGGGCGGCATGTGATGGTGTCGGGGACTGGGCCGGTGGGGTGCGATGACGCGGATGTTGCGGGGCAGACGGATCAATGTCTGACTTTGATTGCGGCGGCGCTGAAGAGCGCGGGGACTAGCTTTGAGCATGTAGTTCGGACGCGGATGTATCTGACCGACCGGAATGACTGGGAGGCTGCGGGGCGGGTGCATGGGAAGTTCTTCAAGCTGGTGAAGCCGGCGGCTACTATGGTTGTGGTCGCAGGATTGATCGATCCGCGGTGGAAGATTGAGATTGAGGCGGATGCGCTGATTCCAGGCGACGCTACGGATGCTCCAGGAGAAGACGAGTAATGGCTAAGCTGTCGATACGGGATCTTGAACTGGGTGGGAAGCGCGTGCTGATTCGCGTGGATTTCAATGTGCCGCTGTCCAAGGATGGCAGGGAGATTCTGGACGATACGCGGATTCGGGAGACGGTGCCGACGATCGAGTATGCGCTGCGGCGGAAGGCTCGGGTGGTGCTGTGTTCCCACCTGGGGCGGCCTAAGGGGAAGGTTGTTCCGGCGCTGAGTCTGCGGCCTGTGGTGGATCGTCTGCGGGAGCTGCTGGATCATGTGCTGGGCGAAGATGAGAACGTCGGGTTTGCGCCGGATTGCGTGGGCGAGGTGGCGACAGAGCTGGTGAATGGGCTGGAGCAGGGGCAGACACTGCTGCTCGAGAACCTGCGGTTTCATGCGGGGGAAGAGGCCAACGATCCGGTTTTTGCGAAGAAGCTCGCGGCTCTGTGCGATGTGTATGTGAACGATGCTTTTGGAAGTGCGCATCGGGCTCATGCATCGACGGAAGGGATTACGCATTTTGTGAAGGAGTCCGCGGCTGGGTTGCTGATGGAGTCGGAGCTGGAGCACCTGGGGAAGGCGCTGACGGAGCCGGATAAGCCGTTTGTGGCGATCATTGGGGGGGCGAAGGTGTCGGACAAGATCGGGGTGATCGAGGCGATGCTGGAGAAGGCGGATGCGGTGCTGATCGGTGGTGGGATGGCTTATACGTTTCTGCGGGCGATGGGGCAGGATACGGGTAAATCGCTGGTGGAGGTGGACAAGGTTGATGTGGCCGGGGAGACGCTGAAGAAGGCTGCGGCCAAGGGTGTGCGGTTCCTGCTGCCGGTGGATCATGTGGTGGCGGACAGATTTGCCGCGGATGCTGCGCGTGGGGTCTGGAAGGCGCCGGCGGGGATTCCGGAGGACAAGATGGCTCTCGACATTGGGCCGGAGACGGTGGAGTTGTTTGCGGCAGAGATTGCGGGGGCTCGGACGGTGCTTTGGAATGGGCCGATGGGGGTGTTTGAGTTCCCTGCTTTTGCCGTGGGAACGAACGCGATTGCAGAGGCTGTGGCCGGGAACGATGAGGCCACGACAATTGTGGGGGGCGGGGATTCTGTATCGGCGATCCATAAGTCGGGGTTTGCGGGGAAGATCACGCATATCTCGACCGGGGGTGGGGCTAGTTTGGAGTTTCTGGAGGGGAAGGTTCTGCCGGGGGTTGAGGCGCTTACGGAGCGGTTGTAAGACGGGAGATGAGGCCTGAGATCATCTTGCGGACTTCGACGATCTCTTCTGTGAGCGATTGGAACTGAGTCTCCGGCAGGTGGCCGAGATCTCGTGAAAGCAGGAGCAGGTATTCCAGTTCTGTAATGGCTGCGCGGCTTCTGCGGAGTTCGATTGCGAATTTGGCATCGCTCCCTCTGCCACTTCCCTCTGCGATTTTGGAGGCGACCGAGATTGCAGTTCTTCTCAGGTTGAGCAAGAGCCCGAAGCGCTCGGCTTCTGGCATGGCTTCGGATGCTTCATAGATGTGGAGGACGAGGAGGTGGGCTCGCTTCCACACTGCCAGTTGGCGGAAGTCTTGCATTAACTTTCTTCTCCGGAAGAGATTGTGGTCAGGACAGAGGGTTTTCTTCCAGCTGCCAGCTATGAGCTATCAGCTGCCAGCTTGGTCGAGGTCAGTATAGATCGTTGCCTATCTTCGGATGAAGATGGGATACTTGGGGACTATGCGGAAGCCTGTGATTGCCGGGAATTGGAAGATGTACAAGACTCCGAGGGAGTCGCTTGCGTTTCTGCAGGTGTTTTTGCCTTTGATCGAGAACCATACGCGGGATGAGGTTGTTCTGTTTCCGACCATGTCTTCGCTGGGCTATGTGCTGGAGGCTGTGGAGGGATCGAACGTCAGGGCTGGGGCTCAGACGATGCACTGGCTGAATGAGGGGCCTTATACGGGGCAGACCTCGCCGACGATGCTGGCGAGTATTCATTGCACGCATGTGCTGCTGGGACACTCCGAGCGGCGGATCTATGCGAATGAGACCGACGACATGGTGAACTGGAAGCTGAAGGCTGCGATTGCACACTCGCTGACGCCGGTGGTGTGCGTGGGTGAGACGATGGATAAGCGGCAGTCCGGGCTGACAGAGGCGGTGCTGCGGTGGCAGATCTCCTGCGCACTGAATGGGGTGGAGCGGGAGGGGTCGCAGGCGATGATTATTGCTTACGAGCCGATCTGGGCGATCGGGACTGGAAGCACGGCTACTCCGGCGCAGGTGGAAGAGGCGCACAAGATTATCAGGCGGGAGGTTGCGGAGAGGCTGGGTGAGGAGCGTGCGGAGTCTACGCGGATTATTTATGGGGGGTCGGTCAAGCCCGAGAATACGGCGAAATTGATGGCTCAGCCGAATATCGATGGGGCGCTGGTGGGTGGGGCTAGCTTAGATCCAGAGACGTTCTGCCGGATTGTGAAGTACGCGACTGCGTAGTGATGATTGAAATAGAGAAGCCCCGCCTGACGGCGGGGCTTCTCTATGCGCTGGGTATGGAGCCTAGCGGTAATAGCCGCGGTGATGGTAGTGGCGGTGGTGATGATAATGCCTGTGACGGGGGCCGGTGCGAATGATGATCTGGGCATCTGCATGGGGCACGAGGCCTGCCAGCATAACCACCATAGTAAGAGCGAGGAACCAACGTCCGATACGTGCCATTTGTCTTCTCCAGAGAACCTGTAACCGATCTGCTTGCCGGTGATAAGTAGTCGGATGCCTGGGGGATGGCGGTTAGTTGGTTGGGGTGGAAACTTTAGCGGACTACGCCCGCCTGATCCATGGGCCAGTAGACGAAGGCGGCTTTGCCGTAGATGAGATCGCGGGGGACGAGGCCGAAGTCGCGGCTGTCTGAGGAGATGGAACGGTGGTCACCCATGACGAAGTAGGAGGCTGGGGGGATGATGAGTTCGGGCTGGGAGCGGTCGTCGGTGAAGCGGGTGGGGACGTAGGACTCGGGGAGGCGCTGGTCGTTGAGGTAGACGCGACCGTGATCGATGCGGATGTGGTCTCCGGGGACGGCGATGACGCGCTTGATGTAGCTCTTGGTGTGGTCGTGGGGGTAGAGGAAGACGACGACGTCACTGTGGTGGATCTCTCCGACGTGGAAGGCGAGTTTATTGACGAAGAGGCGATCCTGGTCCTCAAGACCGGGGTTCATGCTGGTTCCCTCTACGCGGACCGGTTGGTAGAGGAAGATGATGATGAAGGCGGAGACGCCGACGGAGAGCAGGAGGTCGCGGAGCCAGGCGCGGAGGGAGCCTTTGGCGGGCGTTGGTTCGGAAGGGGCAGCAGGTTGAGGGACAAAGTCGTTCAATTCAGTCATACTCCTGACGCTTGTATCAGATTAGACGCGTCGTTTGGCCTGGAAGGTGTAGTGTAGTGCCACCAAGAGCTATTGCAAGTTGGCGCAATCTGTTTCACGATGAGAGTCGTCCTTTGACACCGTAAGGCAAGATCGTGCATCCAATAAGGATACGGCTAGAATAGGTAAAGACGGCGGTACAAGATGGCAACCCTGACGATGATCGAGCAAGTTGAGCCGGAAAGACCGGAGAAACATTCTGGAATTCGTGATCTGAGACCCTTTTCCGGTCTGACGACGGAGAGTCTGAACGCGGCATCGCATGATCTGGATACGAAATCGGCGCTGGAGATAGCGCGGATTATCAACCAGGAAGACGCAAAGATTGCGGCAGCGGTCAAGAAGGCGCTGCCTGAAATCGCGATTGTGATCGACACGGTTGCGCGTTCGCTGCGCGACGGTGGACGACTGATCTATGTGGGTGCGGGGTCCAGCGGGCGTATCTCGTCGCTGGATGCGAGCGAATGCCCTCCTACGTTCTCCACGGCTCCTTCCCAGGTGCAGTACATCATGGCGGGCGGGCCCAAGGCGCTGGCCTCGGCTTCCGATGTGAATGAGGATTCGCCCGAGATTGGGCAGCGGGATATCGCGCGGCGACGGCCTACACGGAAGGACATCGTGATTGGTGTTTCAGCGAGCGGACGGACACCGTATGTCGTCGGCGCTGTGGAGTATGCGCGTGCGCGAGGGGCGAAGACGGCCTGCGTGACGTGCAATATCGGGACACCGCTGGCGGATGTTTCTGATACGTCGATTGTGACGGAGGTGGGGCCTGAGGTGATTTCGGGTTCAACCCGGATGAAGGCTTCGACGTCACAGAAGATGATCCTGAACATGATCACAACCGGCGCTATGACGCGGCTGGGCTATGTGTACGACAACCTGATGGTGAACGTTCACATGAAGAACGCGAAGCTGGTGGAGCGCGGGATTCGGGTGTTGATGGATGTGTGCCACATTGACCGGGATACGGCGATCCGGACGATCAAGAGCGCGGGCAAGTCGATTCCGATTGCGATGGTGATGTTGAAGGCGAATGTCGACAAGATGGAGGCTGTGCGGCGTCTGGGTAAATCCGACGGGAATGTGCGGCTGGCGATCGACGACTCAAGGCTTGAGCTCTAAGGGCGCAACTGTGGGCTGGAAGCTGGGTTTGATGTGGTGAAGGCGGGAGCGTAGATGCTCCTGCCGAGCCCCAGACGAAGCACCCAGGAGATGTTCTATGCGTACCCTTTCTCAACTCTCATTTATTCTGCTTGGCGCGGCTCTCTGCGGCGGCGTTGCGGCTTCAGCACAGACTCCAGACCAGACTGCTCCGGCTCCCGCGCCCATCGTTCGTGAGCATGCGCACCATGGGCCGGATGCGGCTCATCAGGTAAAGTTCCTGACCAAGAAGCTGGGATTGACGCCGGATCAGGCGGCACAGGTTGAGCCGATTCTGGCTGAACGCGATCAGAAGATGGCGGACCTGCATGCCTCCGACAGCAACATGACCGTGAAGCAGATGCATCAGCAGATGCGGGCGATCATGGAGGACTCAAAGCAGAAGCTGGATGGCGTGCTGAACGATCAGCAGAAGCAGCAGCTTGCGGAGATGAAGTCCGAGCGGCGGCATCATGGGCGTGGTGGGGATCAGGGTGCGGCTGCCCCGGCTCCGGCGCCTACGGCTTAGTTTCAGCGATGGAAAGACGGATGGGATGACGCGGGGCTTCGGCTCCGCGTTTTTCTTTGGTTGGCAGGTGGCGTGGAATCTATTTCGCCATCTTTTTACGCTGCTTGCACATGCGAAAGGTTCGTAGAATTGAGGGATGGACAAGTTTGTAGTGCGCGGTGGCAATCCCCTTCTGGGTACGATCAAGGTTTCTGGTGCGAAGAACTCGGCTCTGCCTTGTATGGCTGCGGCGATTCTGACTGAGGATGAGCTGATCCTCGAGAATATTCCGCAGGTGCAGGACATTGAGACGGAGCGCAAGCTGCTGGTGAGCATGGGTGCCGAGGTGCAGCTTGGGTATGGTCGGGCGCAGCACAGGACGCATATCAAGTGCGCGGTGCTGTCCGATCCGGTGGCGAAGTACGAGATTGTGAAGACGATGCGGGCGAGCTCGCTGGTGCTGGGACCGCTGATTGCGCGAACCGGGATTGCGCGGGTGGCGATGCCGGGAGGCTGTGCGATCGGGGGACGGCCTATCGATATGCACCTTGCGGCGCTGGAGCAGATGGGCGCGACGATCACGCAGGATCATGGCTATCTGGAGGCCAGGACGAACCGGCTGAAGGGTGCACATATCGTCTTCGACAAGATCACGGTGACGGGGACGGAAGACATCCTGATGGCGGCGACGCTGGCTGAGGGTGAGACGATCCTGGAAAACTGTGCCCGGGAGCCTGAGGTGACGGACCTGGCGGCGCTGCTGCTGGCAATGGGGGCGAAGATCGAGGGTGCGGGGACATCCACGATGAAGATTCAGGGCGTGACGCGGCTGCATGGGGCCAGGCATAAGATCAACCCGGACCGGATTGAGGCGGGGACGTTCCTGATGGCGGGTGCGATCACGGGCGGCGATCTGAATGTGGATTGCTGCGATCCGTCTCACCTGGGCGCGCTGATTGCGAAGCTGGAGCAGATGGGTGTGCGGATCGATGTGGGCAAGGACAGCATCCGGGTTCGATCTGGCGGCGAGTTGAAGGCTGCGGATATCTCGACTGAAGAGTATCCGGGCTTCCCTACCGATATGCAGGCGCAGTTTATGGCGTTGGCGACGCAGGCGGAGGGGACTACGAATGTCACGGAAAATATCTTCGAGAACCGGTTCATGCATGTGCAGGAGCTGAACCGGATGGGTGCGAATATTTCCGTACAGGGCCGGACGGCTACAGTGAGGGGGAAGACTCCGATGCAGTCAGCGGCGGTGATGTGCTCCGACCTGCGGGCCTCAGCGAGCCTGGTGCTGGCTGCTCTGGTGGCGGATGGCGAGTCAATCCTGGACCGGGTTTATCACATGGATCGTGGATATGAGAGGATCGAGGAGAAGCTGCGGGGGGTTGGGGCGCAGATTCGGCGGATGGGGGATGTGTTCGGCAAGAAGTAGGCTGGCTAGCGGATTTATTTACGGCTACCTAAGGCTTCGGATTCGTGAGAGCCTTCAGGTAGCCGTAGGCGTCTTTGCCGGGTGCGTACATGTTGGGGTGTAGTACGGTGCGGACGTAGCCGGAGCGTTCATAAAAATTGATGGCTGGGGTGTTCTCCGTCCAGACGTGCAGGGTCATGGGTGAGGCCTGGCGGGTAGCTGACTGCTGCTCCGCGGCTTCAAGGAGGCGGCGGGCGAGGCCCTGGCGACGATGCTCCGGGGCTACGTCCAGGGTGACTACGTAGGCCTGGGTGCGGGGGTGGATGTGTTCGAGGTGGATGATGATGAAGCCGGCCAAGGTGGGTGCTTGCGTGGACGGAGTGCCCGCTGGGGGAGAGGTTGCATCCCACCCATCGCGATGAGGCGCTGCGATGGATGGGGCACCCGAATTTTGTTGAAACTCCGCGACGAGGGTGAAGGCACCTTGCTCCGAGGCGAAGTGGCGCATGGCGGCTCGGCTGAAGCGGAAGGGTGCGTCAAAGCAGAGGCGGTCGAGCTGATACATGGGCTCAAGGTCTGCGGGGGTGCCGGGGCGGATTGTGGTGGGCTGCTGAGGCAACGTCAGGCGGAGACGGTGAAGGTGTCTTCTGTGCGGGTGATGGCGCGGTAGAGGGTGTCGCGTTCAAAGGGGATGCGGCCGGCTTCCGTGATGAGGCGGACGAGGTCCGCGCGGCGCATGCCTTGGGGTGTGGTGGCTCCGGCGTCGTGGTAGATCTTTTCTTCGATGACGGTGCCATCGACGTCATCCGCGCCGAAGCGGAGGGAGATCTGGGCCATCTGGGGGGTGACCATCTGCCAGTAGCTCTTGATGTGGGGGAAGTTGTCCAGCATGAGGCGGCCGACGGCGATCTGGCGGAGGTCTAACATTCCTGTTGATTTGGGGATGTGAGAAAGGGCCGTGTGGTCCGGGTGGAAGGAGAGCGGGATGAAGGTCTGGAAGCCACCGGTCTCGTCTTGGACGGCGCGGAGGCGCATCATGTGGTCTACGCGGTCTTCATCGGCCTCGACGTGGCCGTAGAGCATGGTGGCGTTCGACCGGAAGCCCATCTGGTGGGCGAGACGGGCGGTGTCGAGCCACTCACCGCCGTCGATCTTGTGGTCGCAGATGATGTGGCGGATGCGGTCTGCGAAGATCTCCGCTCCGCCGCCGGGCATGGAGTCTACGCCGGCGTCCTTCATCTGCTGGAGAGCTTCCGGGATGGTCATCTTGCCGCGCTTGGCGAGGAAGGCGATCTCCACCATGGTAAAGGCCTTGATGTGGACCTTGGGAAAGCGCTGCTTGAGGCCGCGGACGAGGTCCATAAAGTACTCGAAGGGGAGGTCCGGGTGGAGGCCGCCTACGATGTGGAACTCGGTGACTGCTTCCGTGTAGCCGCTGGCTGCGGTCTCGAAGGCTTCTTCAAGGGCCATGGTGTAGGTATCGGCTTCACCTTTTTTGCGGCCGAAGGCGCAGAGGCGGCAGGAGGCGACGCAGACGTTGGTGGGATTGATGTGGCGGTTGACGTTGAAGTAGGTGAGGTCGCCGTGGAGACGCTCGCGGACGAGGTTGGCGAGCCAGCCTACGGCGAGGATATCGCCGGAGCGGAAGAGGGTGACCCCGTCTTCAAAGCTGAGGCGCTCACCGGCCTGAACCTTTTCTGCGATCGGCAGGAGATTGCGATCGTCCGTCTGAAAGGAATGACGAGGCTTCAGGGCAGTGGAGGTGAAGATTGGCGCGGCGCTCATAAGAACAATTCTATTCCTGTGGGGCCGGCTTCAGCGAGCGGCGGTCTCCGGTTTGGGTGCTGAACCTGACATCATCTTGGGCTGAATGACGATGCCGTCAAAGAAGGTTGCGGCTACGAGGTGATCGCCGACCGGGCGAACGAAGCGGAGGTTCCAGCCGGTATCTGTATAGGTGACGGTCTTCTGTGGAAGCTGGACCATGAAGGCGGCGCTGCCGGAGCCTACGGCGGTGACGAGGATGCGGTTGGTTGCGTCGTCGTAGTAGATGCTGGTGACGGAGTTGGTGAAGAGGTTCTTGGGCGTGGTCCAGGTGTTGCCGGCGTCGGAAGAGACGAAGATGCCTTCCGGGCCGCCGACCCAGATCTCGCCTGAGGGCTCGACTGCTGTGGCGGTGACGAGGGTGATCTTCTCGGGCATGCGGATGGGCGACCAGTCAGCGCCGGAGTCAGGCGAGAACTGGACTCCGTGGAGGGATGCGGCAACTACATTGTTCTTTGCGGAGGCGAGGTAACGCCACTCCGCGGAGTCAGGCGGGCCGGCGGGCTTCCAACTGACTCCCTGGTCTGAGCTGGCGAGGAGGCCGGCTGAGGTGGCGGCGAGGAGGGTCTGGTCCGAGGTGGTAATGGCGAAGACGCTGCCGTCAAAGAAGTGAGGCTTGGGTGCTGCGGTGGCCGTGAGTTCCTTCACTGGAGGGGCTACGGGTTGTGGTTTCTTTACGACTACGATCTTTGTGCGCTTCGAAGGAGCGGCGGTGTGCTTCTTTGCGGCGAGAAGCTTTGCTTTCCGGGCGGCTGGTGAGTTGGGCAGCGGCTTGGCGGCCTTATGCAGGGGTGGGTGCTGAAAGGCTTTGCCCTTGCTGTTTTTGAGCGCGGTGGTGTGGGGGGCGGCGTGAGTTGCCGACGGCTTGACGTTGTTGCGCTGGGCGAACTGGTTGCGGTTGATGGAGACCGCTGCGCGAATCTCGGGCGGGGCCACCGCGGCGTTATCCGCAGCAATGGCCTCCGGGGTCTGTTCGACCTGATTCCAGACGGCAGCGTCGCGATCCAGACGGAAGATGCCGTGGGCTGTGCCGGCGATCATGGTTCCGTCCGGGGACTGGCCGAGCGAGAAGACGTCGCGGCCTTTGAGGCCTTCGCTGCGCTGCGCCCAGTCGATGCCGCCGTTGTCGCTTTGGAAGATGCCGCCCCACTCCTTGTCGTTGACGACTCCGACGAAGATGGTGGCGGGGTGGAGGTTGTCGCGCTTGAGGGTTGCGACCTGACGGGCGGAGAAGCCGCCGTTCGAGGAGCGGAAGGTGTCGCCTCCATCGTCCGAGGCGAGGATGCCGCCACGATCCGTGGCGAGGAGGACGTGGTGAGGATCGGTGGGGTCTACGAAGACGTCGTTGATGATGATCTCAGGCGTAGTAGTGCGCTGCCACTGCTTGCCGGCGTCGGTGGAGCGGAAGAGACCTTCTGTGGTTCCGGCGAAGACGATGTCGAGGTTGCTGGGGTCCTGGAGGAGGACGCGGGTGCGGCGGGCGGTGGATGGGATGCCCTGGATCTTGTGGAACTGAGTGCCGGCGTCCTCGCTCTTGTAGATGCCGGAGCAGGCGCTGGCGTAGACGACTTTGGGGGAGTTGGGATCGATGATGATGGAGAAGACGTCGGAGTCATCGATGATTCCCTGCTTGATGCTGTCCCAGTTTTCGCCTGCGTCGACGGTCTTCCAGGGCAGATGCCAGGTGCCAGCGTAGACGATGTTGGGGTCCTTGGGGTCGATGGCGACGGACTCTACTTCATGGATTTCGGTGGAGTCCGGAGGGCTGATGAGGCGCCAGCGGCGGCCGCCGTCGGTGGAGCGATAGACACCCTTGAGGGTGCCGGCAACGATGATTTTGGGGTCTGAGGGCGCGGAGGTTAAGGAGCGCACGGACTGGCCGCGCATCTCAGCCTGGCTGGTCCAGGTGGCACCGCCGTCATAGGTGATGAAGAGGCCGCCATCCGAGCCGACCCAGGCACCGGCGATGAGGTGTTTCGGGTCTGAAGGGTCCACGACGATGTTGTCGATGACGAGGTCATCGCGTTTGCCCACGCGCGAGAGACGACGCCAGTTTGCACCGCTGTTGTGGGTCTCATAGATCCAGCCGTTGGCCGTGCCGAGATAGAGATGGGTGTGATCGTGGGGATCGATTGCGAACTTACGGGCGTCGCCTCCGTCCGGTCCGAACGGAAGCCAGGGGGCCGCTGCGGCGAAGGTCGCCGAGAAAAGAAGCGGGCTGAGGAAAGTGAGCAGAGCTGACTTGAGAGCGAAGCGTCGAAACATTCGAAGTTTTTCCAATCGTTCCTATTTCCAAGCGTTCATAGGATATCTGGGTTAGACGCCGCGAGCGGGGAAAGTGTCGGATACAAAGCAAAGGCTGGCTGAGTGGAAGCTCAGCCAGCCGTTGAGTTTGACCGGTCATTTCAACCGGGTAAGGGGGTTAGCCCTTTTTGTGGTGCTTGTGGTGTTTGTGACCAGCGGGCAGAGCCTTGCGGGGCAGAGCCTTGACAGCGCTCTCATCCACAGGGGTGACACCGGTCATGTCCATCGTTGCACCGGCGGGAACCAGTGTATCGGTAACCGTCTTGGCATCGGTGGTGCCGGTGTAGACATTGACGCGGCTTGCGTCGATGCCCTTCTCGCCGACCAGGTATGCCTTAGTGTTGACAGCGCGCTCAGCAGCCTTGTGCGGGCCCATCTTCTCTGCGCTTGCTGCGTTTCCAACGACTGCGAGCTTCGCGTCGGTGGTGCGCTGCAGGTTCAGAGCGAGATCGTCCAGGCAAGCCTTGCCTTCGTTATCGACGCGCGTCGGACGCTTGGTGTCGCGGTCGAAGCTGATCGAGCAGAGGGCCGAGGTTGTGGGAGCCGGTGGCGGAGCAGGAGCAACAACGGTGACCGAGGTCGTCGAGGTTGCGGTCTGGCCCTTATCGTCAACAACGTTGCAGGTGACCGTGATGGTGCCGGGTGCTGCGCCGGTGGTGGCGAGGGTTGCGCTGGAGGAGGAGCCGCTGATCGAACCAGCCGAGGCGGTGTAGCTGTAGGTCAGAGGACGGTTCTGGGGGCTCATGCCGCTGGCCGTGACCATGGCAGAGTCGCCAGGCGATACGGTCGAGGGGTTCGCCGAGCAGCTGATGGTCGGCGGCTCGAAGGCCTTGACCTGGAAATCAGCCGAGCAGTCTGCCATCTGGCCGGGCTTGTTGCCCTCCGAGACGTGACCCTTGATGGTGTAGGTTCCAGCTGCGAGGGTCTTGGTGTCGATGTTGCCCACGTTGCTGGTGCCGCTGACCACCGCGCCGCCGGTAGAGGTCCACGAGTAGGTGGCCGTCTTCTTGGGGTTGAGGTTGGTTGCGGTTCCGGTGACGGTGAGGGGGTCGCCCGGGTAGCCAACTGCGGGAGCGACAGCGCAGGCATAGGTGACGGGCGGCGGCGGGATGATGTGGCCGAAGTGCGTCACGATACCGGTGCTGAGATCAACGCCGCTGAGGTTTGCACGACCGCCGAGGGTGCCGCCGGTGGGGACGGTGGTCGCGGGACCGAAGTCGGTGTGGATGTAGCGGTAGTCCGCCTCAAACAAGCGCAGGGAGAAGCGATTGTTGAAGAAGGGGAGATCGTAGTCCATGCCGCCGCCGGCGGTGAGTCCAACACCGGTGGTGTAGGGCTCATGCTCGAAGGTCGCTGCGTTGTCGCTGTTCGGACCAACGAGGCGGGAGGCACCGGCGAGGCCGTGAGCGAAGAGGGTGAAGTTCTGCATGGGAGCGCGAACGATCAGACCGCCGCTTGCGGTGTAGAGGCCGTCATTGGCTCCATCGGGGTGAGCGACGAGGTTGGCTTCCGCTCCGACATACTTGTTGAAGTAGTATGCGACGCTGCCGATTGCACCTTCGTTGATCGACGAGTAGTTGATGCCCGCCGGCTTGACCTGGCCGTGTGCGCCGAAGTAAGAGAACCCGGTGAAGATGTCAACACGCGAAGGGTTCGGCCCCACTGGGGCGGTGGTGCTGGGTGCAGACTGCGCACTCAGGCTCGCAACTCCAAGGCTGACTGCACATGCAGCCAGTCCGAGCCGGCCAATACTAGAAAACGGGCGATAAACCATTCGACTTCCTCCGCTAAAATTGCAACTTGATGTAAGAGCTATTTTGAATCCCAGCTCATTCTGCTTTGTCAAAGTATGACAAAGTTTACCGCGTTTACTTCCAGTAGCTACAACTAAATTGTCCAACTGCCTACGTGGAAGAAATTTACCAGCGAATCTCGACTAAACTGCGCCGTATTCTTTGCTGGAACCTGCGGAGTAATCACTTGTGGTCCGGTCTCACTTTACTTCTTCGAAGACCGGACGGCCGGGATCGACTCCAAAATCGTTTGAGTGACTTAACCTGACTTTAGCTCAGGTTGAGGGTGCGGCGAACCGTACCTCGTTCGCTTTGAATCTTTTCCTGCAAGAGGGTGATGGCGTACAGAAGCTGTTCCGGGCGGGGTGGGCAGCCGGGAACGTAGATGTCTACAGGGATGATCTGATTGACGCCCTGCAAGAGCGCATAGTTGTTGAAGACGCCGCCGGAGGTAGCGCAGGCTCCCATGGAGATGACCCACTTGGGCTCCGGCATCTGCTCGTAAAGGCGACGGATCACAGGGGCCATCTTCTGCGAGACGCGGCCGGCGATGATCATGAGATCGCTCTGGCGAGGCGAGGGGCGGAAGACTTCTGCTCCGAAACGGGCGATGTCATAACGGGAGCCGCCCATGGACATCATTTCGATAGCGCAGCAGGCGAGGCCGAAGGTCATGGGCCAGACTGAGTTTTTACGCACCCAGTTGATGGCGGCGTCCAGCGAGGCGAGGACGATGCCTTCCGGCTGGTCGTAGCCCCAGTTGACTTCACGCAGCTTTTCCTGGTTCTTCCCGAAGCTATCCAGCGTACCGAAAAAATAGCGGTCGTTCTGCTGAGGAGTGGCTGTGGGGCGGCCGTTGCTCGTCGTCTCTTGGGAGGGAGTGGTCATGTGTCAATAATACGGTGATTTCAGTCTTTGACCGGGAGATTGGCAGTCTGGTGCGAAGAATTGAATCGTCTCAGCACTTTACGCATAGTCTTCTGATCTTCACAAATGGATGCAGCGGGGATTGTGCAGGTTGGTTGATGGGAAGACTGAATGCGAAAAAAATTCGTAGCGGCTACAAAGAGGAGCAGACGGAGGGCTGAATCTTCAAGCCGGGAGCAGGTACGAAGGCTGGGGGAAGGTCGAGTTCCGTGCGGAATTTTAGCCAGAGAAGCTTGCCGAGGGGGGTGGGGGTCTGGAGCTGGTCCACGGTGTGGGCGGTGGATGCGAAGTGGGAGGCAACGGTCGCGGCCATGGGGGTCTGGTCCGCCGTGCCCGGAATCATGCGGGCGTCGAGAATGCGCAGGGTTCCCTGGGAGGTGAGGGGGAGAAGTGAGGCGAGCTGTTGCTCGGCGGAGGCGGGTGGGCTTGCCGGAGGTGGGGGGAAGGCCTGGTAGGCGTGGAGGAGTTGCGAGAAGGTCTGCGGATTGGTGGCGAAGTGGAAGCGGCGTGGGTTCCAGCCTACGGCATCCTGAGCGCGGAAGGCGAAGTCCGTGGAGAGGGAGAGGGCGGTGACGGAGTTGTAGGGTGGGGTCGCGAGTTCTGCGTAGTCATGCTCTCCGCGAGGGCCGGAGGCGGGGACGATCCGGATGATCCAGCCTGAGGCGATGGGCTGGAGGTAAAGGGCGAGGTTGCCGCCGATGGCTTTCAGAAAGGGCTGGCCGGCGGTGACCTCTCCCTCAATCACGGCCTGGCGGCAGGCCCTGGCGGGGGGTGCGGCGATGCAGGGGAGGGTTGAGGCGAGGGTTGCGGAGAGGCAGACGATTCGGCGGAGGTGCTTAGCGGGCATTGGCTTGGATGGCCTCGAGCAGTGTGCGGCGGAGTGAATCCTGGGCTTCGGGCGTGAGTTTCGCGCCGGAATGGGTGATGTAAAAGACGTCGATGGCCATTTCTCCTTCAGTGTCGACGAGGGCTACCTCTATATTGCACTCGTGTGCGGCGAGGGTGAGGGAGAGGGCGCGGAGGAGGCCGGGGGTATCGAGTGAGACGACCTGGAGGAGGGTGGAATGGCTGGAGGCGGCGTTGTTGAAGTCTACGCGGGTCTCTACCTGGACTTTGGGGGTTTTGCGGCGGTTGCGGCGGCGCGAGGCGAGCATGGTCTCGATGGGTGAGGCTCCGATGAGTTCGCCCTTCTCTTCCCTGCTGAGTTCTTCCCCGATGGCCTTGCGAATGCTTTCGACGAAGCGGTCGCGCTCCTCCTCGTTCATTTCAAGGGTGCGGAAGGTGTCGGTGAAGCGGAAGCTATCGACGACGATGGAGTGGGCGTTGGAGAAGGCGTCGGCGGTGACGATGTTCATGCCCCAGGCGGCGAGGGCGCCGGCCATGCTGGCGAAGAGCATGGGGCGATCACGGGTGATGAGGGTGAGCTCGCTGACCTCCGGGGAGTAGCGGAAGTCGAGCTGGATGGTGTCCTGCGCGGGACCGGCTTCGAGGAGCGAGGCCATGTTGAAGTGGCTGCGGAGCTGGTCTGGATTGCGGGTGAGGAGGTAACGCTGGGGAAAGCCTTCGAGGAAACGGTCGAGTTCGGCTCGTTTGCCGGGCAGCAGGGCCGAGACGCGATGAATGAGTTCGCCGACTTCGCTCTCCGTGGCTACGCCGACGCGCTCGTCGTCTACGTTGCGGTCGAGGTAGTCGGCGGTGGCCATGTAGAGGCGATGGAGGTTTTCTGCCTTCCAGGGGGTCAGAGCGTCGGGGTGGACGGCGGCGATGTCGGCGTAGGTGAAGAGGGTCAACATGCGCAAGGCCTCAGGGGTGAGGACCTTGGGGGCGAAGGAGCGGACGGTTTCGGCGTCGAAGACGTCGCGGCGAAGGGCAGCGGACATTTCAAGGTGATTGCGGATGAGGTTGAGGACGAGGCCAGACTCGTAGGCGTCGAGCTCGAGGCGCTGGACGACGCTTTGCGCCATGCGGGCGGACTCGACGGCGTGGGCGGAGGTGCTGTGACCTTTGCCGGTGTCGTGCAGGAGGGCGGCGAGGTAAAGGAGGCTGGGGTGGGGGAGGTCGCGCAGGATGGGCGAGAAGCGGGCGGCCCATTGATCGAGGCCTACGGGGTTCTTCGACGGAGTGACCGCGGTGAGGGCGTGGAGGATGTCGATGAGGACGAAGGTGTGCTCATCCACGGTGT
Organism: Granulicella tundricola MP5ACTX9; assembly: GCF_000178975.2. NCBI lineage: Bacteria > Pseudomonadati > Acidobacteriota > Terriglobia > Terriglobales > Acidobacteriaceae > Granulicella > Granulicella tundricola. The sequence continues at coordinate 2,659,911 of NC_015064.1, forward strand.
AGCGGTGGTAGGCGTCGCGGATGACGAGGGCGTCGATGCCGTGGAACTCCGGGATGACGAGCTCCAGGATGCCGAGGGCGTGCATGGAACGGAGGGCAAGGCCGGCGTACTGGCCGGTGAGGATCTGTTCCAGGCGACGCCAGAGGCCGGGGCCATCTTCCAGGTGGGCGGAGAGGAGCGGGAGCGCGCGTTCGAGGCGCTGCTCGGTTTCACCGGAGCAGCGCGCGCCGGTGCGTGCGACGGTGGCGAAGAGGGAGAGCATGACCTCAGGGTTTTCAGCGGGGTCTTCCGCGCCCGCGGGTGCGAGGACGATGGTGTTCTGGTGGATCTCAAAACCGGGCTGGGCGGGCTCTCCGGAGAGGCGGCGAAGGGCAGCCATGCCGGGCAGGCGGGACTGCGATTTGGTGGGCGCGGCCTCTTCCAGACAGCGGGCAGCGTTGCGCTCAATGCTGCGGGCGTGGCGGAAGTAGAGCCGCATCCAGTAGGCGGCGTCGATGGGCGAACGGGGGGGCGGAGAGATGCCGAGGGATGCCGAGGCAGCTTCATCCTGGGCGTGCCAGTCCAAGGTGTTGTCGTCGCGCTGATGACGCAAATGGAGGAAGGTGCGAACGAGCAGAAGGAACTGACGGGCTTCGAGAAAACTGGGGTCCGGGGCTGGGGAAGGGTGTTCTACGAGGCGGGTGAGCCAGGCGAAGACGTGTGCATCACGGAGGCCGCCGGGGCAGTCCTTGATGTTGGGCTCGAGATGGAAGAGCGTGTCACCGTACTTGCGATGGCGGGTGCGGGTGACCTCCGCGAGGCGAGCAATTATTTTTTTGCGATCACGGGCGATGAGGCGTGGGAGAGATTTCTCTGTCAGCTTGGTGAAGAGCGCCAGATCGCCGACGAGGAAGCGTGCATCGAGCAGGGCGAGGGTGAACTCGACGTTCTCAGGGTTGAATTTTTCGCACTCGGCGAGGGTGCGGGTCATAGGCGAGACTCGCAGGCCGCAGTCCCAGAGGCACTGGTTGAGTTGACGGACGGGGGTCTTCAGCTCCTTTTCAGGGATGCGTCCGTCAAGCAGGAACATGAGATCGACGTCGGAGTAGGGGAAGAGCTCGCGGCGGCCGTAACCGCCTACCGCGACGAGGGTAACGCCGGGGGGGAATGAGGTCTCTGCCCATAGCTGCGAGACCAGGGCGTCTACGATCGCGGAGCGATCGTAGACAGCGGTGACGCCTGCCGAAGGGAGATGGAGGCGTTCCTTAAAGCTGGTGCGCAGGGCGAGGATGTCGCTCTCATACTGACGGCGACGCTCGATGGCGGCTGCGATTTGTGCGTCTTCTGCCATGGCACCACGGGTTTCTTAGTTCAGGTGATGTCGAGGTAGTTCGAGGCGGTATGGAGTTAGAGTGCGATCTCGCCGCGCTCGTCGTTGCGAATACGGATGGCCTCGTCGATGCGCGAGACGAAGATCTTGCCGTCGCCGATCTTGCCGGTGCGGGCGGCGGTGATGATGGCCTGGATTGCGCCTTCGACCATGGTGTCGGGGACGACGAGTTCGAGTTTGACCTTGGGCAGAAGGTCCACGGCGTACTCCCGGCCGCGATAGAACTCGGTGTGTCCCTTTTGACGGCCGTGGCCGCGTGCTTCCAGAACCGTCATGCCCTCTACGCCGAGCTCGATGAGTGCGTCTTTGACTTCGTCCAGCTTCGATGGCTGGATGATGGCTTCGATCTTCTGCATTGCTCTTCCCTTCTGGTTCGTTCGCTCATTCTATGCGCTGCGGATTGAGGGACTAGTGCGCCCAGTCGTAACCTTCTTCGCCGTGCTGGGAGAGGTCGAGGCCTTCACGCTCGTCCTCTTCACTGACACGCAGACCGATGGTTTTATCGACGACTACGAGGATGATCAGAGTACCGACGATGGAGAGCGTCCAAGCGATGGCGACGCCGGTGAGCTGGTTGAGAAGCTGGTGGGGGTTGCCTTCAAGAGCGCCTGTGGCCTTGCCTGCTCCGAAGACGGGATTGATGACGGAGTTGGCGAAGATGCCGGTGAGGAGGGCTCCCATGGTGCCGCCTGCGCCGTGAACGCCAAAGGCGTCGAGCGAATCGTCATAACCGAAGAGGGCCTTGACGGTGACGACCATGAAGAAGCAGAAGATGCCGACGATGAGGCCGATCCAGAGGGCGGACATGGGGGTGACGAAGCCGGCGGCGGGGGTGATTCCGACGAGACCGGCTACGGCTCCGGAGATGGCTCCGAGAGCGGAAGGCTTGCCGTTCTTGATCCACTCTGCCGCGCTCCAGCCGAGAGCGGCTGCAGCGGCACCGAAGTGAGTGGCGACAAAGGCGGAGGTGGCGAGCGTGCCGGCGCCGAGGGCGGAGCCTGCGTTGAAGCCGAACCAGCCTACCCAGAGAAGGCCCGCGCCGATGAAGCTGAGGACGACCGAGTGTGGGGGCATGGGAACCTTGGGGTAGCCAAGGCGTTTGCCCAGGTAAAGCGCCGTGACGAGGGCGGAGACGCCTGAGGTGACGTGGACGACGGTGCCGCCGGCGAAGTCCAGACAGGGGAACTTACCGCCGACGACGTTGAGCAGACCGCCGATGCCCCAGACCATGTGAGCCATCGGGCTATAGACGATGAAGGCCCAGAGCACCATGAAGACCAGCATGGCGGAGAACTTGACGCGTTCTGCGAAGGCCCCGGTGATCAGCGCGGGGGTGATGATGGCGAACATGAGCTGATAGACCATGAACGTCTGGAGCGGAATGGTCGGGGCATAGTCCTTGGCGAGCTGGAGGCCGACGCCGTGCAGGAGGACGTTGGAGAAGCCGCCGATAAACGCGCTTCCGGAGCTGAAGGCAAGTGAGTAAGTGACGAGCGCCCAAAGCACCGTGATGACGGCGCACATGGCGAAGGTCTGCATCATCGTGCCGAGGATGTTCTTCTTGCGGACCAGGCCGCCATAGAAAAGGGCGAGGCCGGGAATGCTCATCATGAGGACGAGCGCGGAGCTGACGAGCATCCAGCCGTTATCGCCTGCGGTCTGCGCGGCTGCGGTTGCGGCGGTGTTATCGGCAACCTGCTTTTCCAGCGCGGCGATGCGGCTGGTGGGATCGGCAGCCGGAGCGGAGGCCGTCATGGCAGGAGCGGCGGCCTGGGCGAAGGCCTTGGATGGGGCGGAGGTCAGACCCAGGGTAAGGATTGCGAGAAACGCCAGGTGTACCTTCAACGCAGAAAAACGCATCAGTCGTGTGCCCTCATCAGGTTTGGTGTTGCAGAAGTCTCGTCGATCCGGCAAAGAGACAGTGGCTCGAATCGAAGTGCCGGTCGCTGCGCTTGGGAGCGACGTCATAAATGCGGTTGTTTCGCTTACTCTACACAAGCAGGTCCGCAAGACAAAGCGGGAAATGAAACGACGAGGGTTAGCGATGGCTGATGAGACGAAGAGTGCGGGTGCGACGCTGTACCACTGGGACGATATCGAAGCAGAACAGATGAGCCCGACGCTGACGCGGCAGTATGTGTCAGGCGAGAAATCGATGCTGGCGAGGATTGTGCTGAAGAAGGGGTCCGTGGTGCCGGAGCACAGTCATGCGAATGAGCAGATTGCTTACATTCTGAGCGGGGCGCTGGAGTTCAATGTCGCGGGGACCGTGCATACGGTTCGTGCGGGCGGAGTGCTGGTGATTCCGGGGAACGTTCCGCATTCGGCGCTGGCGCTCGAGGATACGGTAGACCTGGATCTGTTCGCACCGCCTCGGCAGGATTGGCTGGACAAGGACGACAGCTATCTTCGCGGTGGAGCAGAGGTCAAGTAGCTCTGGATCAGGAGCCTGGGGCCATATAGCCCCGGGCCCTCATCCAGGTGGCGAGAAGGTCAGGCCAGACCTTGAGGTCCGGGAAGCCGGGGGCTAGGCCGGTGCCGTGGGGGCCGGACTGGAAGATGTGAAGCTCGGCCGGGACCTTGGCGGCGACGAGCGCGGAGTAGAAGAGGACACTGTTCATGACCGGGACGGTGTGGTCGTCCGTGGTGGTGAAGAGGAAGGTGGGAGGGGTGTCCGCGGTGACGTGCTTCTCTGCTGACAGGAGCGCGACCAGAGCGGGGTCGGGGTTGTCTCCGAGGAGATACTTGCGGGAGCCAGTGTGGACGTAAGGATCTTCCATGGTGATGACGGGGTAGGCGAGGATCAGGAAGTCGGGGCGGTCGGAGAGGCGATCGATGGGGTCCGGCGAGGCGGGGTTGGCGGGCGCAAAGAGCGTGCCGGTCGTGGCGGCGAGACTGCCCCCAGCGGAGAAACCCCACATGCCTACGCGGGTTGGATCGATCCCGTAAGACTGAGCACCGGAGCGGACGAGGCGGAGGGCTCGCTGCGCGTCACCGAGTTCGATGGGATGGTGGTACTTGGGGCCGAGGCGATACTTGAGCACGAAGGCGGCTACGCCGTGGGCGTTGAGCCAATGCGCGACGTCCGAGCCTTCCTTCTGCATGGAGAGGTGCTGATAACCGCCGCCGGGAGCGACGATGACGGCGGTATGGGTGGGATTCGCATAGGGGAGGTAGACGGCGAGGGTGGGGATATCGTCATCGGCCGTGCCCAGGGCTCCGGGGGTTCCGGACTTCCAGAGGGGGAGGGTTGCCGAGGGAGGCGTCATGGGGGCGGTTGTTTGTGCGAGGACAGGCAAGGTGAGGCAGGCGGCCGTGGCCGACAGTACAGCCGCTTTGAGGAAGATACGGTGAAGGCTCATGCACGCTCCGTCAGCACGCTTGGATGGCGTGCCCGCTGATTCTAACCCAGGCTGGGATTGAGATTGGAAACAGGGATGAGACAGGCCATCTGCGTAAGGCGGCACCAGGGGGCCACCACCGGCTAAAATGAAGTTGGAGCAAACTTTGGACACCCTGACCCCTATTGTGACGCCAACCCCCGAACCTCACGGACCCTTTGCGGCTTTGCGTCGCGTCTTCCCGACGGGAGAGGTGATCCGGTTTCTTCTGGTTGGCGCTTCCAACACGCTTTTCTCTTACGCGCTCTACGCTGCCTGCGTTCGATTTTATGGCCATCTGATGCCGACCCATGGCCAGCCGCTGATCGCGGATATTGCGTCGATCACGTCCAAGCCGATTGGAATTACGGTCGCTTTCCTGGGTTATAAGCACTTTGTGTTCAGGACGCATGGGAACTATCTGAAGGAGTGGCTGCGTTGTTTCGCGGTCTATGGCGTCAGTACGCCGGTGGAGTTGGTGATCCTGCCCGTGGCGACGAAACTGTTTTTGCTGACAGCGCTGACACACCCTTATGCGCCGTATCTGGCCGGCATCGTTAACTCGGTGGTGATTGCCAGCTATAGCTATTTTGCCCACAAGAAATTTTCGTTTCGCCGTTAGGCCGGGAGCCGTGATGAAAGACCTAGTTCGACGCCAGCTTGCACTGTCGATTGCGACCATGCAGGCGGTACACGATAGCGATGAGATTCACGACACGATGGTGGAGATTGGCCGTCTGACGGCGGATGCCATGCGGAATGGGAAGAAGCTGCTGGTGGCTGGCAATGGGGGCTCGGCTGCCGATGCGCAGCACCTGGTGGCGGAGTTTGTGGTGCGGCTGACCGTGAACCGGCCAGCACTGCGGGCGATTGCGCTGACGACCGATACCTCAATCCTGACGGCGACGGGCAATGATTTTGGCTACGATGCGGTGTTCTCCCGGCAGATTGAGGCGCTGGGGCAGGAGGGCGATGTATTTCTGGGGATTTCGACCTCTGGGAACTCGCCAAACATCCTGCTGGGGATGGCGGAGGCTCGGCGGCTGGGGCTGACGACGATTGGATTCACGGGCAATGGCGGGGGGAAGATGCGCGAAGCCTGCGACTACAACGTCATTATCCCTTCGACGACGACCATGAACATTCAGGAATCGCACCTGGCGCTAGAGCATATCTTCTGCATGATCGTGGAGCGGTTTACGTTTGGGATGGACTTCGACAAGGCTCCGCAGATTGTCAGCGAATAGCGCGTTAAGTTTGGCCCGGTCACTGGCTTTGACCTCATCTGAGCGGATTGCCAAACCTACGGGTGCTGGTGTGCATCTACGCTAAGGACCCTCTTGTGCGATGTGTAGGACGGGTGAATCCGTTTGAGATGAGAATTCATGCCCAGAAAACTGCTTCCCGGCCGGCCGTATCCCCTTGGCGCCAAGGTTTCCTCGAAGGGAACCAACTTTGCGATCTACTCCGAACACGCTACGGGTGTTGAGGTTTGCTTCTTCGACGAAGACGGCAAACAGACTGACTGTGTCGCGCTGCAGGAGCATACGGCTTATGTCTGGCATGGGCTAGTGCTCGGCGTAAAGGCCGGTCAGCGGTATGGCTACCGTGTCGATGGTCCGTGGGACCCGGCAAATGGACAGCGGTTCAACAAGGCGAAGCTGCTGGTCGATCCGTATGCTGAGGCGATCAGCGGAGATGTCGACTGGAAGGCGCCGATCTATCCCTACGATGTGGCGTCCGGCGACGACATGAAGCGGGATGACCAGGATTCGCAGGCCGGGGTGCCAAAGTCTGTTGTGGTTTCTCATAAGTTTGATTGGGGCGAGGATTGCCCGCCAGATACTCCGCTGGCCGATTCTGTGATCTATGAGGTTCATGTCAAGGGTTACTCAGAGCGTAATCCGATGGTTCCTGAGGAGTTGCGTGGGAGCTATGCGGGGCTGGCGCATGAGTCCAGCATCAACTACTTCAAGAAGCTCGGCGTGACCGCGATTGAACTGCTGCCGGTGCATCACTTCATTGACGACGGCCACCTGCTGGATAAGGGACTTTCAAACTACTGGGGCTACAATACGCTGGGCTATTTTGCTCCGATGGCTCGATTCAGCTCTTCCGGCGATACGGGTGGGCAGGTCGTCGAGTTCAAGGAGATGGTGAAGAAGCTTCATGCGGCGGGTCTCGAGGTCATTCTGGATGTGGTCTATAACCACACCTGCGAAGGCAATGAGAAGGGGCCGATGCTCTCCATGAAGGGTGTCTGCAATACGACCTACTACCGGACGGTGGATGGCGATGCTCGCTTCTACATGGACTACACGGGCACCGGGAACACGTTGAAGGTCCACAATCCGCAGGTGCTGAAACTGCTGATGGACTCCCTTCGGTACTGGGTCACCGAGATGCATGTGGATGGATTTCGCTTCGATCTGGCGGCTACGCTGGCGCGTGGCTTGCACGAGGTCTCAAAGCTGTCTGCGTTCTTCGAGACCATTCACCAGGACCCTACGCTGGCCGATGTGAAGCTGATTGCGGAGCCGTGGGATGTCGGTGAAGGCGGCTACCAGGTGGGGGAGTTCCCTGTTCTTTGGGCGGAATGGAATGGCAAGTATCGGGATACGGTGCGGCGATTCTGGAAGGGTGACGACGGTCAGCTTTCGGACTTTGCCTACCGGCTTACGGGGTCTTCCGATCTCTACCAGTCCGATGGACGGAAGCCTTATGCCAGCATCAACTTCGTTACCGCGCATGACGGCTTTACGCTGTGCGACCTGGTGAGCTACGACCAGAAGCACAATGAAGCCAATGGCGAAGATAACCAGGACGGAGCGAACGAAAACGACTCCTGGAATATGGGAGCGGAGGGGCCTACAGAGGATGAAGGAATCAATATTCTGCGGGAGCGCCAGACGAGGAATTTTCTTGCGACGCTGATGCTTTCGCAAGGTGTACCCATGCTGGCCGGGGGAGATGAAGTCGCCCGCTCGCAAATGGGTAACAACAATGCCTACTGCCAGGACGACGAACTGACCTGGTATGACTGGAATCTCGATTCGCCGCGGAGACGGTTGATGGAGTTCACGGCAAATCTAATCCAGATGCGCCGGAATCATCCGAATCTGCATCGGCGGAAGTTCTTTCAGGATCGTACGATTCGCGGATCGGTTGTGCGGGATATCGCCTGGTACAACACCACGGGAGAGGAGTTTTCCGATGAGAACTGGAACTCTTCCTGGAGCAAGTCGCTGGCGTTGATGCTGAACGGTAAGACGCTCAATGTCTCCGACGAGGAGGGCAACAAGGTTGAGGACGATTCATTCCTTATGCTGATCAACGCATTCCATGAGGGTGTGGAGTTTACGCTGCCGCCTCCTCCGAACGGGAATCCGTGGAAGTATGTCTTGAACACGGAAAACCTTGAAGATCCTTTTCAGAAGTCCGACGTTGGAGAGAAGATCACCGTTGGCGGCAGGACGTTCGTCATGTTGAGCGACTGCCGTTAGAGATCGTAGGGATGGGATGAATATCGCAAAGGCCGCTCTTTTTGGGGCGGCCTTTGTGCTGGGCGGTGACCGGCGCTTCTCCGCAACCGAATGCCGCGTATAAGATGGAAGGGTGGACACCAATACCCCCCTTCCCCCTACAACGAGCGATGTAACCGAAGACGAGAACTATGACTTCGCTGCCCTGCTGCGAGAGAACGATCAGGAGCGTGCCAGTGCGGTGGATCGCAGCGGCGGTTCCAAGCAGATCGACGCGACCGTCGTAGCCGTCTCCGCCGACACTGTATTTCTGGACATCGGCTACAAGACTGAGGGCATCCTGCCCCTGAGTTCGTTTCCGGCCAGCGATAAAGCCGTGGAGCCGGGCGATAAGGTTCGCGTGACCGTCAAGGGACGGGACACGGATGGGTACTACGAGCTGACGCGGCAGCGGACGGCTACGCCTAAAGACTACTCGTCCCTGGAAGAGGCGTTTGAGGCCAAGGGGACGGTGCTCGGTACGGTTACGGGTGTGGTCAAGGGTGGCTTGACTGTCGATATCGGAATGCGGGCGTTTCTGCCTTCGTCACGCTCCGGGACGCGCGATGCGGATGAGATGGCGAAGCTTGTGGGCCAGGAGATCCGGGTGCGGATCACGACGCTCGATCTGGAGGGCGGCGAGTCTGGACGGCCGGATGCTGTGGTGGATCGACGCAGCGTTGTGGAGGAAGAGGCGCGGGCGAGCGCGGATCAGCGGTTCTCTGAGTTGGCTGAGGGCGATGTCGTCAACGGGACCGTGCGGTCGCTGACGGAGTACGGTGCGTTTGTGGATCTGGCTGGTGCGGATGCGCTACTGCATATCTCCGACATGGCCTGGCATCGTGTGGCGAATCCCGCGGATGTGTTGAGTGTTGGCGATTCGGTTGAGGCGAAGATCCTGAAGATCGATGCCACCGACCCGGCGCGGCGGCGGATATCGATCGGGATGAAGCAGTTGCTGCCGCACCCGTGGGATACGGTGAGCGAGCAGTTCAAGATTGGCGATAAGGTGACCGGCACCGTCACACGGGATGCGGACTTTGGCGCGTTTGTGGAGATTGCTCCGGGGATCGAGGGGCTGATCCATATCTCCGAGATGGCGTGGGGCAAGAAGGTGCGTAAGCCTTCGGACGTCGTCAAGGTTGGAGATTCGGTTGAGGCTGTGATCCTGGGGATCGATACGGAGCAGAAGCGGATGTCCTTGGGACTGAAGCAGGCCTTGGGCGATCCATGGGCTGAACTGGTGAAGACGGTTCATGCGGGCTCGGTGGTTGAAGGGCCGGTTTCGAGCATCACCAAGTTCGGAGCTTTTGTGACGATCGCCGAGGGTGTGGAAGGCATGATCCACATCTCCGAGATTACGGCGGAGAAGCGGCTCAACCATCCTTCCGACGTGCTGCGCGTGGGTGAGGTGGTGCAGGCGCAGGTGCTGGAAATCGACCGCGAGAAGCGTCAGCTCAAGCTTTCGATCAAGCAACTGGTGCCTACGGGCATCGACGAGTTCATTGCCGAACATGCTGTGGGTGATGTTGTCACCGGGCGGTTGATCGACCTGGATCGGGTCTCGAATACGGCTCGTGTGGAGCTGGGCGAGGGCATCATTGCGATGTGCTCGATTCCGGCGGAGGCTGCTCCGGTGGAGGATCTGGCGACTAAGACTGGTCCGGTGGATCTGTCTAACCTTGGGTCGTTGCTGGGGTCGAAGTGGAAGACCTCCGCGGAGCCGAGCAAGCCGGCGGCCAAGGGTAAGGCTGTCGTTGCTCCGAGCGATGACAAGACGCTGAAGGCTGGGCAGATTCGCAGCTTCCGGCTGACGGTGCTGGAGCCGGAGACGAAGAAGCTGGCTTTGGAACTAGCGTAAGACGGAAGCAAAGTGCAAATACGGCATAGAGTCGCTACGCGGACTCTATGCCGTATTTTTGTGCGAGGAAGACCTTCAGGGGGACGGGGAGGGCTCGGGCTAGCTCCTGCCAGGTGTGGATGCGGAGGCGGGCGCGGAGGTCGTAGAAGCGGACGGCTCGCATGACCTGGAACCAGGACTCGATGAGGTCGGGGCGGCGTGCATCGCAGAGGACGCAGAAGCTGGCCTGATGGACGTGGGCGGCGAGGACTCCGCGGATGAGTTGGTAGGAGCGGATGGTTCCCTGCTCTGCCTTTAGGTCTTCCAGGTTGAAGACCTCTTCAAGGTCCCGGTAGCGCTGGAGCTTGCGGATGGGGGCGGATTGGAAGTCTGTTTCGGTGAGCTTGGCTTCCACGAGGAGCGGACCCAGCTTCATGTCGATCTCTGTGGTGTCCGTGAGGTTGCGGTGGAGCGGGGTGTGTGGCTTGTGGCCGAAGATGGGGGTCTGGCCGGGGTCTATGCCGAGGAGGGCGGGGAGGGATGCCGTGGCTAGGACGCGAGGGTAGCAGAAGATGTTCATGAGGAGTGCGTCGGAGCTGGTGGCGGTGTCGAGCTCACACCAGCTTGTGTCGCGGACCTCTGAGAGGCGGCCGTGACGCTTTGCGGTATGGGGTTTGGTGAGGCGTCTCTGCCAGTCGGGGGTGGCTTGGATGCGGCGATACGAGGCGTCTATGAAGTTACCGTGGGCGGTTTCAGTGGGGGCGTAGATGATGCTGGAGCGGGTCTGGTCGTGGGGGTGGGCTGCGGCTCGGGTGAGGTTGCGGCGGATGAGGTCTTGCCGGATGGCTGGGGAGTTGGTGCGGCGTGGGGTTGGGCGGACGGGTTCTATGTCTCGCATTTCTTCTTCTGACCACATACCCCCTCCCCCCTTGTTTTGGTCTAAAGTCTTGATTCGATATGGTTTAGGTTTGGACTTCTTTGCAAGATTGTGATTTTAGGCGGCTTATTGGCAAAGTCTTCAAACGAAATGAGTTAGCTTGCGATGCTTGGCCATTTCCTTTGGTTCTTCCCTGCTTTAATTGTACGAGTTTGGGTGGGGTGAATATGCCAACTATTTTTTGAGGGTAAGTTGTTGTTTCTGGGTGGGTTATGAGGATTTTTGTGAGCGTGGGGGCTTGACATGCGAATTTGCTCAGTGTTTTGGCGAAATTTATTTTTCGGGGGGGGGGATGCGGAGAGAGCTTTGGTTGTTACAGCCCACGGCCCGGATTTTTCTTGACTGTTGACGGGGGGCTGAAGCCCCCCTCTAATCCGAACGGCAACGGCAACGGCAACGGCAACGGCAACGGCAACGGCAACGGCAACGGCAAAAGCAACGGCAAAAGCAAGAGCAACTACGGAGATTCTCCGCTTCGCGCAGAATGACGGCGCAAAACAGGCAACAGCAACACCAAATGCAAATGCAACTACGGAGGTTCTTCGCTGCGCTCAGAATGACGGTTGTGGGGGTGGTGGCTGGGGTCGCCGTTACTCTTCGCGGAGGACTTCCAGGGGCTTCTGGCCGAGGATGCGGTGGCTGGCGATCCAGCCTGTGGCTACCGTGAGGATTGCTGTGCCGAAGAGTCCGCCGAGGCTCCAGCCCCATTGGAAGGTGTTGGGGACGGTGAGGGCTCGGAGGAGGCCTTTGACGACTATGTTGGCGAAGAAGACTCCGACTAACCCGGCTACCAGGCCCAGGACCGCGAACTCTATTGAGAAGATGCTCGCGATGTGGGCGCGGGTGGCTCCGAGGGTTTTGAGGACTACGACCTCCCGGATGCGGCGGTAGCGGGTGCCAGCGATGGACGAGGCCAGGATGACGATGCCGGCGAAGATGCTGAAGGCGGCGAGGAACTGGACGACATAGATGATCTGGATGACGACCGCGCGGATGGTTTCGAGCGCCTGGGCTACGTTGATGACGGTGACGGTGGGGTAGGCGGCGTAGAGGGCGCGCTGGAGGGCGGCGACCTTGGTGGGGTCTACGTGGACGCCGCCGTACCAGATGACGGGGAGGCCGGTGAGGGCGCGTTCGGGAAGGATGAACTCGGCGCGGCTGTAGGCGTGCTGGCCGTCGGAGCGAGTGAAGGCGGCGACGGTAGCGTCGAACTGCTTGTCCTGGGCGGCGAAGGTGATGACGCTGCCGATCTTGAGGCCGAGGCGCTTGGCCTGAAAATCCGCAACGGCGACGACGGGGTGATCTGCGGCGGCGGCTGACTGCGCCTTCGTCCACCATTTACCGGAGGCTACGGTGGCTCCGGGCGGGACGGCTTCCGCCCAGGTGAGCTGGATGGAGCGGAGCATGTGCTTGGGGAAGTTCTTGGTCTTGATGTCGTTGGCGGAGACGCCGTCGATGGCGAGGATGCGGGAGCTGACGACGGGGAGAAGCTCGGGTGGGGCGGTGATGCCGGGGGCGCTGGTGAGGAGCTTGCGCATGCCGTCGATCTCATCGTTGGCGATATCGACGAGGAAGATGTTGGGGAGGTTGGGGGCGGAGGAGATGTGAAGCTGCTTGACGACGGCGTTCTGCATGAGGAAGACCATCATGATCTGCATGACGCCCATGCCTAACGCGGCGAGGAGAGCTGAGGAGGGGTTGCCGGGGCGGTAGAGGTTGGCGAGGCCGTGGCGGACTGCGGAGGGGAGATGCAGGCGGGTGCGGGTGAGGAAGAACTTGAGGGCTTTGAGGACGAGGAAGGAGGCCAGGAGGAGGACGGCAAGGACGGCGGCGAGGCCGACGGTGAACCACTTCCCGACCGAGGCGGAGTCCGAGATGCGGAAGGCGATGAGGGCGAGGCCGGCGAGGATGAGGAGGAATGCGCCGATCTGGGCGAGGTTTTTGGTGAACAGGCGTACGAGCTTCACGTGCCAGGGTTCGTCGGTTTCATCGACTGCGCGGCGGAGGATGAGGATGGGGCGGATGCCGCGGATATCGAGCAGTGGCGGGAGGGTGAAGAGGAAGGTGGTGAGAACGCCTGCGCCGAGGCCGGCAGCGATGGCACGGAGATCGAGATGGAGTTCGGGTCGGACGTTGATGAGGCTGGCGAGAAGATACGGGAAGGCGAGTTGAACGCCTACTCCGAGGCCTACGCCGACGACGCCTCCGGCGAGGCCGAGGAGGAGGGTCTGAATGAGGTAGATCTTGATGATCTGGCCGGAGCCTGCGCCGAGAGACTTCATGATGGCGATGGTGTCGAGGCGCTGCTGGAGATGGGCTCGCATGGCCATGGCTACGCCTACGGCTCCAAGGACCAGGGCTACGAGACTCATGAGCGAGAGGAGGCTAGTGGCCTGGTCCAGGCCCGCGGTAAGGGCTGGGTTGGTCTCGCGGTAGTCCGTGATTTGCGACTCCGGGAGGAGCTTGATGAGGCGGGCTTTGAGGTCGGCTACGGCGGCGTCCGAGATGGGTGCGCCGTTGGCGGGTGCGGGGACCTTGAAGAGGAAGCGCTGGCCGGCGTGGCTGCCGGGCGCGAGGAGGCCGCTGGCGTCAAGGCCCTGGCGGGAGATGAGTACGCGGGGGCCGGCGGCGAACTGGCTGGAGAGACGATCAGGCTCGTTGGTGACCACCGAGGCGATGCGGAAGAGCTTGTTGCCGATCTTGAGCTGGTCGCCGATCTGGAGATGGAGGCGGACGAGGAGGTCGTCGGCTACGACTACGGAATCTGGGGTGAGGACTTGCTGGAGGGTGGATGTGGGTTCGAGGTCTACTGTGCCGTAGTAGGGGTAGGCGCTGGGGTCTACGGCTTTGAGGGAGATGAGGAGGGGGTCGAGGGTTTTGGCGGCGGAGGCCATGGAGAGGAGCTCAGTGACGGGGGTCATCTGGACTCCTTCTCTCTCGATCGTCGCGAGGCCTTCGGCCTCTGAGGGGGTGGGTTGCTGGTTGGTGCGGGCGGAGAGGTCGGCAGCCATGATGGAGCGGGCGCGGGTGAGGAGGGTGGTGCGGAAGGAGTTGGAGAAGCCTCGGACGCCAGTGAGGGCGGCTACGCCGATGGCGACGGAGAGGATGACGAAGAAGAACTTGCCGCGTGAGGAACGCATCTCTCTGGAGGCGATGCGGAAGGCGGTGGGGTAGGAGAGGCTGGGCATGGGTAGTGTCTCGACTTCGCAAACAGGTCAGGGCTGGTTGGATTCCCAGGGGTTGAGGAGGGGGACGCCGAGGTCAGTGAAGTCTTTGATGTTGCGGGTGACTACGGTGAGGTTGTGGTGGAGGGCTGTGGCGGCGATGAGACCGTCAGCCATGCTCAAGGGTGCGCCCTGGCGTTGACGCCGGGCGCTGAGGATTCCCCAGTGGTCTGCGATGGTTTGAGTGATGGGGAGGATGCGGCTGTGGAACCTGGGGACCAGTTCGTGATCAAGCCACTGTTCTAGCTGCCGGCGGCGCTTGCCTTCGGGCAGGAGTGTGGTGCCCTTACGCAGTTCCCCTATCGTCATGACGCTGAGATAGAGCGAGCTTTCTGGCTGCGCATACATCCAGATGCCGATTCTCAGGTCAGGTAAGACATGCATCTGCTCAGACGGAATGTTTGTGTCGAGCAAAAAGCCTGAGGTCACGAGAGATCGATGATGCGGCCTGGAGAGGGATCGCGTGTGATGTCTAGATCATCGCCAAGGCCCCTGGCTTTAGCGAACATTTCTTCCAGGGTCTGCTGAGTGGCTGCTGAATCGTTGACGGAGGGAGCAAGCTTCAGCGCCTGAATGAGGACATCTTCTACATCCTGAAAATGACCGCTGGCCATTCGCTGTTGAATCAGGGCTTCGAGTTCGGGTTGGTGAATCTCAATGGTCATAATGCCCCTCCTCTCAATTTGATTCTATCCAAGGATTTGTCCTGCCGGACGGCCCCACTACGCGTGGGGCGGTCACTTCGTGACTTTTATTGTTTAGAGGACGGCTGGATTCGGGTTGAGAGTGTCGGAGACTATGAGGCCGTCGCGTAGGGTGATGACTCGGTCGGCGTAGGTTGCTAAGACTGGGTCGTGGGTGACCAGGACTAATGTGGTGCCTTCGGTTTTGTTGAGGTTGAGGAGGAGCTCCAGGATGTGGGCGCCGTTGGTGGTGTCGAGGTTGCCGGTGGGCTCGTCGGCGAGGACGATGGGGGGGCGAAGGACGAAGGCGCGGGCGAGGGCGACGCGCTGCTGCTCACCGCCGGAGAGCTGGACGGGGTAGTGGTCGAGGCGGTCGCCGAGGCCTACGGAGGTAAGGAGGGTGCGGGCGCGGGTTAGGCCGTCCTGTTTGCTGGCGTCGGCGTTGAGCTCGTGGGGGAGGAGGACGTTTTCAAGCGCGGTGAGGGTGGGGATGAGCTGGTAGGACTGGAAGACGAAGCCGATGGTGCGGCCGCGGACCTGGGCGAGCTGGTCTTCGGGGAGGTAGGAGATGGGCTGGCTGTTAAGGATGACGTCGCCCGAGGTGGGGGTGTCGAGGCCGGCGAGGAGGCCGAGGAGCGTCGATTTTCCGGAGCCGGAGGTGCCCATGATGGCGGCGAACTGGCCGTGCGGGATGGCGAAGTCGAGGCCTTTGAGGATGTCGACCGTGCGGGTGCCGTTGCGGATGGACTTGCGGAGGGACTTGACCTGAATGACGTCTTGCTGGGCGGCGGGGGTAACTGCTGTGGGGCTGGGAGGCATCTGTCTCCTGGATGGAAGGGTTCGGGTGCGCTTTAGGAGGCGGTGATTTGAACGTTCTTTGGTATTTTGAGAGGATGCAGAAGTTTGTCGGCTCTTTTATTTTAGCGGGTTTGTTGTCGGGTCTGGCTGGTTGTAAGACGGATGATGGGGGTAGGACGTCTCCGGAGGTGGCGGAAAACAACGCGCCGGGGCCGGTGGAGGCTCCCAAGGCTGCGATACGGAAGGCGGATGTGGTGGACGGCCGGCCGCTGGTGGTTTGTTTTGGGGATAGTTTGACAGCGGGCTATGGGGCTGAGGATGGGGCGAGCTATCCGGATTTTCTGCAGAAGGACCTGGATGGAGCGGGGTATCGGTACCGGGTGGTGAATGAGGGGATCAGCGGGAATACGACGAAGGATGGGGTGGACCGGCTGGCGGGGGTCGAGCGGATGAAGGCGGCGGTGGTGGTGCTGGAGTTTGGGGGCAATGATGGGCTGCGGGGGTTCGACGTGAAGACGACGCGGGCGAATCTGGCGACGATGATCGAAGGGCTGAAGGCGAGTGGGGCGAAGGTGGTGCTGGCGGGGATTACGCTGCCGCCTGATTATGGGGCGGATTATGTGACTAGCTTTACTGCGAATTATCCGGTTTTGGCGAAGAAGTACGGTGTGCCGGTGCTGCCGTTTTTGCTGAAGGATGTGTATGGGGTGCCGGGGATGATGCAGGGGGATCGGACGCATGCGACGGAGAAGGGGAATGCGGTGGTGGCGCGGAATGTTTTGCCGCTGGTGGAGCCGCTGCTGAGGAAGTAGAGGTGGGGAAGGCCCGGGGCTAAAGCCCGGTTGTCCTGGTTGCGAGGGACGGGGGGCTGAAGCCCCCCTCTCATCCGAACAGCAACGACAACAACAGCAAAGACCAATACGGAGGTTCTGAGCTTCGCTCAAAATGACGGTTGTTGCTGTGTGTGGTTCAGCCCATCACGACCATGGGGTGCATGAGGGTGCCGGCTATGCGCTTGGCGATGCAGAGGAGGTCAGTGGGGCTGGTGAAGACTTTGATCAGGGGGGCCTGGGAGAAGTCGGGGAGGTTGACCTGCATTCCGTTGCGGAGGCGGCCGGCTGCTTGATCGTCTACGGTGACGGAGGGCATGTCCGGGAGCAGGGTGCGGGGGTGGGGGAGTAGCTCCGTGATGGTTTCGTCTGTGCTGGCCTGCTTGAGCTGGTCTACCGTGATGGCGTGGGCGAGGGTGAAGAGGCCGGCTCGGGTGCGGCGGAGGCTGGAGAGATGAGCTCCGCTTCCGGCTAGTTCACCTAGCTCGTGGGCGACCGAGCGGACGTAGCCTCCGGCGGAGACGGTCATCTGGAAGGTTGTGGTGTCGGCTTCGAGATCCAGGAGTTGGAAGTCGTGGATGTGGATGCGGGCGGGTTTGACGGGGACGGGGAGGCCAGCTCGGGCAAGCTTGTGGGCGGGGACGCCGCCTAGCTTTTTTGCGGAGTAGACGGGGGGGATTTGGTCGAGGTCGCCGTGGAACTTTTCTGCCAGTGTGCGGAGGTCTTCCAGGGACTGGGTGAGGGGCTTGGGGTCTGTGGCGGGGGTACCTTCTGCGTCGAAGGTGTCGGTGGCGAAGCCGAAGCGGATGTGGCCGGTGTAGGACTTCTCCGCCTGGTTGAAGAACTGGGCGAGGCGGGTGTATTTGCCGAGGAGCAAAGGGAGTACGCCGGTGGCCATGGGGTCGAGGGTGCCGAGATGGCCGATGGATTTTTCTCCGGTGGCTCTACGGACGATGGAGACCACGTCGTGGGAGGTCATGCCGGTGGGTTTGTCCAGGATAAGGAGGCCGTTGAGAGGGGGCAAGGGTGTTCTTTCTATTAATGGTGAGTGGTGGGCGAGAACAAGCAACAGCAACGGCCAGAGCCAATACGGAGGTTCTGAGCTTCGCTCAGAATGACGACCTTGCTTGGGTGACGGCGTTGTTTGAGCTGACGGTGTTGGCTAAGGAAACAGCGCTGGAAACGAGAACGGTAATACGCTAGAGGGTCGTTTTATGGCGGACCAGCGAGAGAAACTCGTTACGGGTTTGGAGTTGGGTTTTGAAGACGCCCAGCATGGCGGAGGTGACGGTGTGGGAGTGCTGTTTTTCTACGCCGCGCATCATCATGCAGAGGTGCTGGGCTTCAAGGATGATGCCTACGCCCTGGGGGGCGATGGCCTCTTCGATGGACTCGGCGATCTGGCGGGTGAGGCGCTCCTGGACTTGCAGGCGGCGGGCGAAGACGTCGACGAGGCGTGCGATCTTGCTGAGACCGATGACCTTACCGTTGGGGACGTAGGCGACGTGGGCCTTGCCGAAGAAGGGCAGGAGATGGTGCTCGCACTGGGAATAGAACTCGATGTCTTTGACGATGACCATCTCGTCGTAGTCGACGTCGAAGAGGGCGTTGTGGAGGACCTCTGTGACGGTCTGTTTATAGCCCTGGGTGAGGAAGGCGGTGGACTTCTCCATGCGCTCCGGAGTGCGGAGAAGGCCGTCGCGGTCAGGGTCTTCGCCCATGCGGCGGATCATCTCGCGGTAGAGGTCTTGCGTCGATGCGGATGCGAGGGTCTGGTTCTGTTCGGACATTGCGGACGTACCTTTCTAGAGCTTGGGCAGATGCGCGGGGCCGGCGTAGTCGAAGGAGTTGTTGGGGGTCTCTTCGATGTGGATGCGCTCGAGCCGGGCGTGGGGGTAGGTGAGGAAGATTTTGTGGAGCTCGATGGAGAGGTTCTCTGTGCTGGGGACCAGGTCCGCGAAGAGAGCGAGGGTGTTGAGGTTGGTCTGGTCGAAGGGCGCGAGGAGATGCGCGTGGGCGAAGGCGTCGAGGTCAGCGAGGTTGGTGACCATGCCGGTGGCGGGATCGACTGGGCCGCTGAAGCAGACCTCTACCGTGTAGTTGTGGCCGTGGCCGTAGGGGTTGTTGCACTTGCCGAAGGTGGCCTGGTTCTGCGCGGCTGAGAGCGTGTCCGCGTGGAGGCGGTGGGAGGCGGAGAAGTGGTAGCGGCGGGAGAGGTGGGCGATGGGCATCAGTTCCCTGCTCCTGCCTCGGCCTCTGGGCCGAAGTCTCCGTAAAAGTCTGCGAAGAGGTCCGGCATCTCGTAGACGCGGACGCGGTGGAGGGTGGCGTTGGGGATCTTGCCGGCGAGGCGACGCCAGATGGCTATCGCAATGTTTTCCGTGGTGGGGATGACGGTGGCAAAGTCTGGGATTTCCAGGTTGAGGTGGCGATGGTCGTAGACGCCTACGACCTCTTGCTCGAGGATATCCTTCAGCTTCTTCAGGTCTACTACGAAGCCGGTGATGGGGTCTACTTCGCCCGCTACGGTGACTTCCAGGGTGTAGTTGTGGCCGTGCCCGTTGCGATTGGCGCATTTGCCGAAGATGCGTTCGTTCTCTTGCTGCGAGAGGGCATCGTTCCAGTAGAAGTGGGCTGCGGAGAACTCGGCTTTGCGGGTGAGGAGGATCATAGGGTGTGCCTGTTTAGATGTTAGCGGAATGGGGTGGGGTGCGGGAGTGGGTAGGCAAGGCAACGACAAAAGCAAGAACAAAAGCCAATACGGAGGTTCTGAGCTTCGCTCAGAATGACGACCTAAAACAAACAACGACCTAAAACAGACAACGGCAACAACCACAACCGTCATTCTGAGCTTCGCTCAGAATGACGGTTGTGGAGGGTTGAGATTTTGGCATCAGTGGGTGTCGGTGGGGTAGGTGCGGCCCTTCCATTCGACTGATTTGGTGATCTTGACCTGCATGTAGCTGCGGAGGAGGAGCACGATCAGCAGGGGCAGGCCGAGGATGGCTATGGCGCAGTCCGTGATGGGGAAGTTGGAGCGGGAGGTTCGGCGGTAGAAGGCCCAGAGGCCGCGGAACCAGACCACAAAGAGGGCTGCTCGCTGCCAACTGATGAAGAAGGGGTAGACGAGAGCGATCGTTGGGATTCCGACGATGAGGAGGAGCTCCAGCGAGCGCATGGCGGCCATCACGAGGGCGTTTGAGAAGAGGAGTGCGAGGTTTTTGGTCCAGCCCTCCACCATGGCGGCGTTGGTGCGGTACATGCGCGTGGCGAGGGCGTCCGGGGCATAGCGAAAACGGAGGGGGTGTTTGGCTCGCTTGATGTTGCGGGCGAGGGCCACGTCTTCAAGAACGTCCGGGCCTACGGCTCGGTGGCCTCCGACGGAGAAGTAGGCTTCCTGCTCCACCATGAGGAACTGGCCGTTGGCTGCGGCGATACGGTTGTCGGGGTCGTTGACCTTGGCCATGGGGTAGGTTGTGGCGAGCTCCGCGAAGACAAGGGGCATGAGGGCTCGCTGCCAGAAGGTAGAGACGAGCTGGCGGGGCGAGTACGAGAGGAGGGCTACCTTATATTTTTCAAGTTCGTGGCGTGCGCGGGAGAGGTCGCCGGGCTCGTGGATGGTGTCGGCGTCTGTGAAGACGAAGAGGCGGCCGCGGGCGATCTGAGCTCCGGCCCAGCAGGCGCTGGTCTTGCCGGTGAAGCCGGAGTTGCGGCCGGGTTCGAGGGTGGGTGCCGGGAGGGCGATGACGCCGGGGGTTTGCGCGGCTTGCGCGATGATACGGGGGGTCTCGTCTGTGGAGTGGTCGTCGACGACGATGAGCTCCCAGTGGCGGCCGAGCTCAAAGCCGGGCTCGGACTGGGCGAGGAGGGATTCGAGGCAGGCGGGGAGAGCGTCCTGCTCGTTACGGGCGGGGACGATGACGGTGAGTTCGAGCGGCGAAGTTTGGGGTACCGCGGGGATGTTTTCTGAGATGTCGGCCACGAGTTCGTATTATAGGAAGGTGGAGCGTGGCGTGCGAAGAGTCTGGACGAGTTTGGCGGCGGCATTGTTGATGGCGGGGCTGACGGCGTGCGATCGCGGGTCGCATCCGGGGAATATCGGCAAGCCTGCGGCACAGTTTGTGATGACCGATGGCGTGGAGACGGTGGACCTGGCGAAGCTACGCGGGAAGATCGTCGTGCTGAACCTTTGGGCGACCTGGTGCGCGCCGTGCGTGCAGGAGCTGCCGAGCCTGCTGGCGTTGAAGCAGAAGATGCCGGGAATCGCGGTGGTGGCCGTGAGCACGGACCAGGATGACGAGGTTTATCGGGCGTTCCTGGTGAAGCATCATGTGGATATCCCGACGGTTCGGGACTCGGACGCGAAGATCAATGCGCTGTATGGGACGGTGCAGATTCCGGAGACGTACATCATCGACCGGAACGGGGTGCTGCGGCGGAAGTTTATTGGCGCGCAGGATTGGACGGGGCCGGAGATTACGGATTATCTGAGCAAGTTGTAAACCCAGGTCCGAAGATCCGGAGCTGGGGCACCCTGCTAAAATCGGCGTATGACTCAGGTTGAAGTGATGTACCGCTATGGATCGGTTCCGACCGAGGCTGCGACGCTTGCGCTCGGGGCTATGCGCGAGGTTTACGGGATTCGCCGGATGGAGTTCAAGGAGCTGGAGCAGACGGTGCGGGTGGAGTACGACTCGACGCGTCTGACCGAGGCTGTGATCTACCAGCTTCTGCGGCGTACGGGGTTGGATATCAGCGAGCAGCTTGCGCTGACTGTGCCGGCTCCGCCACCGCCTCCTCCTGCTCCTCCGGCAGCGCCCCCGGCCGCACCTGTGGCGGCTAAGGTTTAGGGCTTGCTTCAGAGGCGAAAGTTCGATAATCTAGTCAGGTTGCAGTAACGCAATGTGCGCCCGTAGCTCAGCTGGATAGAGCATTTGGCTACGAACCAAAGGGTCGGAGGTTCGAATCCTTCCGGGCGCACCATATCAAGCTTTGAGTGATCCGCTCATTCGGCTTTTTCGAGATATTACTTCTTCCCCTTCAAGTTATGAGCGCTAAAGTTCAGGGCAGGCGCGACGTGTTCGCGCCTGCCCTGAAACTCACTTCCCTACCAGATTGCTGGCCGGCCAGTGCATGGGGTCGGCGTTCTCGTTATTCATGATCCGGATGGGACCGCCGGAGCTCTTGACGTGGATGTTGAAGCCGTCGACGGCCAGGATGGGCGCTGTGCCATGAAGGTCGGCCGTGGCTACGTCAATGAGCAACTCCCGGGTCTCTTGTGGGGCGAGCGAGATGTAGTTCTCCGAGTAGAAGACTGGCAGCACCCTGGCTTCAGAGCCTTCGCGGTGAAGTTGCAGGTGAGTCATAAGCGCGACGTGATTGGTGGGATTATGCAGCACGACCTTGAGCATGGTCTTGTCTTTGGCCAAGGTGGATGTGGCGGAAGCTTCCAGGGTGACGGGGGGCATCCGGCCCAAGGAGGTGAAGTCGTCCTGATCGACATTCTGCCAGTAAAAGTTGGTGGAGACCTGGTTGCCGGTCGCGTCCAGCAGATCAAGCTTCACGAAGTAGACGGCGCTGATGCTGGGGTTGGCGACGAGTTGGAAGATCTTTGTCGTGTGAACTCCTGGCGCGTTTTCGACCGGATGAAGTTGCTGCGCGGACAGTGTTCCATCAAGGGCGTAGATGGATGATCTGATCTGGTAGCCGCTGAGCGGTTCCGGGGTGTTGTTGACGACTTCAACGCCGAAGTTGGCCTCGTTCAATTGGACGTGGATGTGCTCGCTTGCTTTTTGCGCTCCGTAGAGGGAGGCGTTGGGCTCCAGGTCATAGTGGTAGAGCTGCCAGACGAAGCTGGGCTGAGCGGGGTGGCTCATCCAGGTGATGACGCCGGTGGTTGCGGTGAACATCTGGGCGTTGCGGCCTTCGTACATGGCGCGGAAGGCTTCGTAGTTGGCGAGCTGGCCCTTGCGGGTGAAGTCTGCCAGGTTGCGGATGGGGCCGTAACGCTTTGCAAGGAGGGATGGGTACTGATCGCCGCGCTGTGCGCCCTTGGCGAGGTCGTGCTGCGCCCAGTCGTCGTTGATCGTCTCCCAGTCCTTCTGGGGCATCATGCCCTGGATGGATTCAATGGTGGGAATGGAGACGGAGCCTGTTTCTGTTTTGAAGCTTTCATTGAGGGCATAGAAGTAGCGTGGGGAGCGCCAGTAGTAAGGGCCGTGGGACGACACGCCGTGACCGTCGGCGGAGTTCGATTGATAGAGCCGGGTGGGGTCCAGCTTGGCCATGAGAACGCGGAGGGTATCGTCAAGTTCCTTGGGCGGATAGCCTTCGTTGCGGGCGCACCAGACGGCGATGGATGGGTGATTGCGGTAACGGGTGACCTTGTCTGTCACGTTTTTGAGGTAGGTGGGGATGTCGGCTACGTTGGGTCCGTCGCCGGGGTTGGGCTGGAAGAACTCATCCCAGAGGAGGATGCCGTACTTGTCTGCCATCTCGTAGAAGTCCGGGCTGGTGCTCTGGCCGACCCAGTTGCGGATGATGTTGAGATGGGCGAGCGCGTGCATGTGGAACTGGGCATCAAGCCTTGCCTTGGGGACGCGCTTCATGGCCTCGTCAAGGCCCCAGTTACCGCCGCGGGCCATGACGGGGACACCGTTTACGGAGAGCGTCAGGTTTTCCGACCCGGCGACCTGGTACTGGATGGTGCGGATGCCGAAGTTTCCGGACCAGACATCTGAGGTGCCGCCGGAGGTTCGAAGGTTAAGGCTCAGGCGATAGAGATTGGCTTTGCCGTAGCCGTTGGGCCACCAGAGTCTGGGGGCGTTGATATGGAGTTCAGGGATTGCGGCGGGGTCAAGGGCGAGAGGCAGAGACTTGCCGCCTTCTACGCTGATCTTTCTGGTGAAGGTAATGGTCTTGGGGGAGGCGTCATCTCCGACCTCCGTGATGGTTCCGGTCAGGGTGCCGTCCACGGTCTTTGCGGAGGAGTTTGTGACTGCGCCTGAGATGGAGAGGTCGGCGGTAGCGTGGGAGGCGGCGAGGTCGCTGCGGATGGCTGGGTCGTCGATGACGAGAGGACCGGTGGAGGACAAGGTGACGGGCAGCCAGATGCCGGTGTCGCGGTCCCGTATGGCGGGTATCCAGTCCCATCCGATGGTGGAGAGGAAGGTGGCACCATCGAGGGCTGTGTCGCCGCCGTTTTTGCCGACGCCATCAGCGATGGTGTGCTCGTGAGGGATGCCGGGGTGAGGCTGGGGGCTGATGAGGACTGCGAGGACTGCTTTGGTGCCGGGCTTTACGGCGGCGGAGATATCGAAGTCGCCGCGGATGAACGCGCCCTTGATGGAGCCGATGGAGTGGCCGTTGACCCAGACCTGGGCGGAGTAGTTGATGCCCGCGAAGTGAAGCCAGGTGGTGTGGCCCTTGTAGGCGGAGGGGATAGTGAACGAGGTGCGATACCAGTAGCTCGTCTTGTTCAGGCTCTCCGGGATGGCGCGCATGTTTTCGCCGTAGAGGGGCTCCGGGTAGACGTGGTTATCGACGAGCGTGGTGAGGACGGTTCCGGGAACGGTGGCCTTGTACCAGGAGGCGGTCTTGAAGTTTGGGAGGGAGACTGCATCGCCGGTGGCAGGGACCTTTGCCACGTCCTGCATCTCCCATGCACTGATCTCCTGAGGCTGCTGGGCGCTGGCGGCCATGCCTTGCAGCAACAGGCAAAGGAACAGAGCGTGGAGCTTCGAGAATGAGATTCTTCGCGTGGCGATGGGGAGCTGGCAGTATTGAGACGGCAAGAGGATGTTCCTTCCGGTGAACAGAACGAGCGTGCGGTCGATTCAAGCCCCGCGCTCTGGTGCAGCCATTTTAGACTGCAACACGGACAATGATCTGCCCCGGCCTTCTTGCATTCCGTTGCCGCTGCGAGAGCCAAGCATGGCAATCCTTCCCAGGATTGGCGAGTGAAACGTTTGAGCAGTCCGAGAATCACCGAAAGCGCTTTGCTTAGTTGACTGTACAGGCTAACAACGAGTAGATTCCGGGTGCTCAGATTAGTCGATTTTCTTCGTCCTAGACTCTGTTCCGGAGGCTTCATGCGTTTGTGTGTGCGTAGATTTGGCATCGCCCTACTCTTCTTGATTCTCGTAAGCTGTGGCCATCTGCAGGCGCAGGCCGTAAGTGGCACGATCCTCGGCACGGTGACCGACCCTAGTGGCGCGAATGTCGCGAACGCTACGGTGACCATCGTCCTGACTGGACAGAGCACGGTTCATACAGCCGTCACCAATGAGAGCGGAAACTTTACGGAGCCGAACCTCCCGGCGGGAACCTATACCGTGACGATCGTTGCGCCGGGGTTCAAGAAGGAGGCTCGCGAAAACATCACGGTGCTGACGAACGAAACGGCCAGAGTCGATGTTGGGCTGACGACCGGCAGCACGTCTGAAACGGTCACCGTTACAACGGCACCCCCGCTGCTGCAGACGGACCGCGCGGATATCTCGACGACCATCGAGCAGAAGCAGATTGCGGACCTACCGCTGAGCAGCGGTAACAGCTTCCAGTCATTGTTGAACACGGTTCCCGGCATGGCTCCGGTGGTCTTCAACAACTCGCAGTTCTTCAATGCGAACAACGATCTCTCCGTCAATGCGAACGGCCAATCGTCTTACGTCAATCTGTACCAGATTGAAGGGATCGATGACGATCAGCGCACGGGCATTCACATTATTCTGGTTCCGCCTGCGGCTGCCATCGGCAACGTCGACATCACGACGAACAACTTCGAGGCAGAGTTCGGCCGCGCGGTCGGGACTGTCGTCAACATCACGCTGAAGTCCGGCACGAACCAGTTTCATGGCTCGGTGTTTCAGAACATGGAGAACAACGGCGTCAATGCGCGTAATTACTTCGCTACCGGCCCGAACGGCCGGCTGGTCTACAACTACACGGGCGGCTCGATAGGCGGTCCCGTCCTCAAGGACAAGCTCTTCTTCTTTGGAGATTTTCTTCGTGTCTCGGATCACGAGTCTTCCACGGTCAACACGAATATTCCCTACTACAACGTTCAGGGCGGGAACCTGAACCTGAGCAGCTACGCCGGCCAAGTGTATGACCCGAACACGGGGGCCACGGCCACTTGCACCAATCCGTCTGCGGCCGGAGCACCCTGCGGCACGGGACGCACGGCATTCGCGGGCAACGTCATTCCACTCAACAACCCGGGTATCAGCCCTATCGCTGTAAAGGTACTTTCGGACATTGATGCTCTAGCCCGTAATCCAAAGACGAATCTCGCATCCGCCGCTTATATCGCAGGCCAACTTTCCAATAACTTCTCGCAGAACTCCCCTTTCAGTAAGGATTTCATTAGCTACGACATCAAGTCCGACTACACCATCACGACCAAGGATCATCTTAGCGGCCGCTTTAGCCACCAGAAGACGGATACCTTTCAGGCTCCTCTGTTCGGTGCATTCTACGGTGGTCCCACGGGTGGAGGGTTTGAAGCAACCGGTGTGGCGTCCGCATATAGCACCGGGTTCAACTACGATCACATTTTCTCTCCGACTCTCTTCACAGAGGTCCGCGTCGGCGTGGCGCATCTCCGCAACTCCGCTACGCAGACCGATTACGGCAGCAATGATGCACGCACGCTTGGGATTCCCGGGAACGGGCCCAACGGAACCAACAACACTCCCACCACCAGCGGTCAGGTTGCTTTTCAGCTCAGCAATTTTACCGGCAATGGGGAAAACGGGACGGGCAATCCGCTGATCGGGTACTCCCAGTCTCTTCCCTGGCTGCGTGCCGAATCCAACATCGACTTCGCCAATATTTGGACAAAGATCCTGGGGAATCACACACTGAAGGCGGGCGCCGACATCCGGCGGATCCGCGACGACCTTCTGCAAGGCAACATCAACGCGGCTGCGGGAACGTTCGCGTTCAGTGAAAACCAGACCTCCGCACCTGGCGCCCCTACAGTCGGTCAGGCTAATGCGATTGCCAGTCTGCTCTTTGATGTTCCCTACTCAGTCGGTCAGGATACCAATAGTACCTTCCCCGCCTACCGCCAGAACTGGCTCTTCTTTTTCGTTTCCGACAAGTGGCAGGCTACTCCCAAGCTCACGGTCGATCTTGGCATGCGCTACGAACTCTATCCGCCGGCTGTGCCCCGGAGGGCGGGTGGATTTGTCAACTACAACCCTTCCAACAATCAGCTTGTGACGGCTGGCGTGGGCGGAAATCCTTCCAACCTTGGCATGCAGTCCAACTACACTAACTTCGCGCCGCGCCTGGGTGTTTCTTACCGTGCCACGGATACGACGGTCATCCGCGCAGGCTACGGTATCAGCTACGTACCTTTTGTCGATAATACTTACGCCTATAACTATCCAATCAAGACGAGCACCAACTACACCTTCAGCCCCACCTTCGGGCCGGCACTGAATCCAGCTGGCGGCGTCGTCAACTTCGTCACTGGAATTCCAAGCACGCCAACCATCGCGTTCGGCTCCAATGGAACGCTTACTGAGAGTGCGGCCAATGGAACGATCGGACTAGCCAATCTCTATATCCCGCTGAACTTCAAGAACGCATACGTTTCTTCTTGGAATGCGGTGGTTCAGCAGGCACTTCCGTTGGATATGTCGTTGCAGATTGCGTATGTGGCCAACCACGGCACACGCATCGACGTAGCCCAGAACATCAACCAGCCTCTGGTTTACGGTCAGAGCGCAGCCTATGATCCGCTCAATCATGCGGCGGATGGCGTAACGCAGACCTTCCTCAAGACCGCCTCTGTGACCCAGTACTTCCTGGGCTACTCGACGAATTATCAGTCGCTACAGGTTCAGCTCAAGCGCCGCTTCTCCAAGGGTCTTACCTTCAGCTCCGCGGTGACCTGGGGCAAGGCACAGGGTTATGGAACCGGTGCTCAGGATGGTGGTCTTCTCTTCTGGAGTGGTCCGGTTCGCCGCAACTACAATCTTGCCGACTTCGACCGTACCCTCAACTACGAGCAGACGATCACTTATGAGTTGCCGGCGGGGAAGGGTCACCGTTACTTCAGCTCAGGTGTGAGTTCTTATGCGCTGGGCGGCTGGAAGCTATCTGCCGTGGTTTCCGCGCTCTCTGGTCTACCCTTTACAATCACCACCGCCAGTGCGACGGGAGGGACGACCCAGACCGTCAACCAGATCGCACCATATCAAGTCACACATGGCGTATCCAGCACCGGCAACACTCGCTGGTTCAATCCTGCCTCCTTCACAACACCAGCAACCTGCACCCCTTACACCCCCGCTAATCCTGTCGCTTGTGCAGTCGGCAACACGCAGCGTAACCAGTTCCGCGGCCCCGGATATTTCTCTGACAATCTCTCACTCTTCAAGAGCTTTCCCATCTTCCGCGAGGCGGCCCTTGAAGCTCGCTTCGATGCCTTTAACATGACCAACACCCCAGCCTTCGGCCTTCCTAACACGGCATACGCAAACACCATAACCAATCCCAACAGCTCTTTCGGCAGGATCACCTCAACCCTGGGCAGTGGAACAGGTAATGTCAATGGAGTCGGCGGTCCGCGTGTTCTGCAGGCGGGCGTCAAGATTGCCTTCTAGTTGAAGGTTGCGCCGGCTTGATCAGCGGCAATTGAACCATGCAGCCGCCTGCTGGGTTCAATTGCCGTTTAAGGAGACACTCCACATAACTCTCTGCTAATAAAGCGGAACCTATCCGTAACATGATGCATGATTCATCTTGTGTTCTTCTTCTATTCACTGAAGGTTCTAGTTGCTTGCCTAGCCTCAATGCACGCCTATCTCTTCTCGTTCCAGCAGCCGTGCGCTGCTTTGCGTCGGTATGCTTGCTGCCACGTCTGCATTTGCTCAGTATGACAATGGCTCCTTCGTCGGCACCGTGCATGACAGTACCGGCGCGGTGGTGACCGGGGCCACCATCACGGTCATTAATACTGAGACCGGCATTACCGTCACGCGGACCTCAGGCTCGGCCGGCGAGTGGGAGGTTCCTTCGCTCAAGACCGGCGTTTATCGGGTCACGATCTCCCATGCCGGATTCTCCGATACCTCCGCGAGCAACATTACCCTGTCCGTTGGCGCTCGCCAGCGGGTCGACCTGAGTCTTCCGGCTGCCGGGACGCAGGAGACGGTTGAAGTCACTGGGGTGTCGCTGCAGGTTGAAACCGAATCTTCAGAGCGTGGGCAGACGATCACCGGCTATCAATCAGAGGCGCTTCCCCTCGTCAGCCGTAACTACTCTGATCTGCTGGGGCTGGTTACGGGTTCACGCCAGGCACCGTCCGCCGCGACGACCAGTTCCATCAACTCACTCGTTCGCGCCGGTTCGTACAACATCAACGGCGAACCCAGCATGTTCAATAACTTTCTGCTGGACGGTCTGGACAGGCTTTCAATTACCCACAAGTTGCGTACGAAGTAAAAAGCCTAGCTGGATATCTGTGAGCCTTGACAAGCCTCTCCAGATGACAGTGTTCCCTGGCGGCGGATCCTTTGCTCTGGCGAGGTAGCCTCCCAGTTGCGCGAGCTTGGTCATATATAAAGTGAGCGTGGATTCGGAGGGAGACTTGCCAGGTTTGTCTCGAACAAGCTGATCGAGAAGGTACAGCTCGGTCGTGGTGAACACCGTATCTGGCTGCGCAGTGGTGGTAGTCCGATTCATCATCGTCATCCAGAAGATGCGCCAACTCAGAATGCACAGAATTGCAATCAGGTTGACCAGCCGCTCGGCCGCTCGGAGTCTGACCTCTTCGGCTTTGAAGCCCGACTTCAGGATCTTGTGGAACGTCTCAATCTTCCAGCGCATCGCATACCAGCGCAGCTTCTCGACAGCGTCCTTGCGCGAGTGAACAGGAAGGTTGGTGATCAGCTTCCAGTCGATTCTGTCACGATCCTTCGGCGGATGCGATTCCGTAGCGTGGAGTACGGTTACGTCCAGGTCAGGGTAGAGCTTGCGCTTGCCGATCGGGGGATGGAGCCGGATCCTGCGATACCGAAGCTCAAGGACTGCTTCGCTCGTTTCGCCCTTCCTGTTACGGACCTTGATGCGGTGAAGACCCTTGATGGGAGCTGCTTCCATTGCATCCGAGACAGTTTGGCCTCCCTCTCCGGCAAGCCGATCGACGCAGGTCCTCAACAGAAAGCGGGTACCCATTTCCTGAGCAATGCAAAATAGCTCATAGATGTCGCTCTCTCGATCCCCTATATGGACGATGCGCTCGGGATGCTGGAGTAATGCCGTGGACTGTCGCAGGTTCTCCAGCCAACGATAGCTCTCCTTTTGTTCAATCGGCACACGTGTCGGGTTAATTCTGCGCTTGAGCGCATTGGCACCATGAAACTTGTCTCTCGTCCAGAACTTGATCGCGGTCAGCCCAAGAGGAAGTCCATGCTCGGTGACGACGAGGCTGGAGTGCATGAGAACGCCGCACGTCGTGTGATAGCGAGGTCGGCTGCCATATCGGGTCGGCAGCTTGCTCACAATGCCGATCGCCGCACTCTCTTCCCGCCGGTAAATGAACTCTGTTGTATCGTGAAGAACCAACACTGTCGTATCCGAAGTCGCTTTGAAACGCTCCCGGGTACAAGTAAAGTGTCCCGCTAGAATCTTCTCTTCACTCACCCGCTTGTTCGACAAAAAACGATAGGCTGCCTTGGTGCTCGCCCAATCCTGGCAGGCAAACGGAATGCTACTTCCTACCCGCTCAGAGAGCTGTCCCAACAGCAAACCAAATCTCTTCCCGTGCCGCTTATCTTGAAATTGGCATCCAGCAACTTCACGGTCCAGCCAGGAATCCAGATCCTCTTGCGCTTCAACCCGCGTCTTCGGCATTCTCGAAGTTCAACACTTACGAAGACGCTCTGAAAGTCACTGTCTTGAGGCAGAACCAACGTTGGTTCCACTCGGTTTCTTCGCTTCGACTTGTGGGTAATCGAAAGCTGGACAACACGCTTACGGCGAATCCAACCAGGGCTTCGACAACCAGATCATCGCGGTTCCACCTGATTCGGTTGCGCAGTTCCAGGTGGTGACGAATAACGAGTCGGCGGAGTACGGCCGCTCCTCCGGTGCGACGATCAACGTCGCATCCAACTCCGGCACGAACGAGTATCACGCCACGCTCTACGAGTTCTTCCGCAACACCGATCTCAATGCGACCGGCTTCTTCAAGCCGACCAACACGGGCACCTCCGGCATCGTGGTTCCTTTCAAGAAGCCTACGTTCAACCGCAATCAGTACAGTGTCAACTTCGGTGGACCGATCATGAAGGACCGGCTCTTCTTCTTCCTGGACTATGAAGGCTTTCGGCAGGTTTTGAAGCCGCTCAGCGTTCTTACCCTGCCGACGACGAACGAACTGAATGGAGTGCTCGTCTCCCCGGTTCGCAATCCGCTGACCAGCAAGGTTTATGCCGCCGGCAGCGCGATTCCGACAGCCGATATCAACCCTGTCTCACAGCAGATCATCAGCGCCTTCCGTGCGATTCCGGGTGTATCGAATACTCCGGGCGCTGCCGGGACCGGCCTTGCTCAGTTCAACTACGCCGTCCAGGTTTCGTTTACGGATAACTCGGACAAGGGCGACCTGCGCTTCGACTATCAGCAGAATCCTTCGGACTCCTGGTTCCTCCGGGTCAGCGATCGCAAAGAGAATGCGCTGAATGCGCCGGCGCTTCCTCTGCCGTTGGACGGGCAGACGAACGGCAAGATTCGTGTGCTCGACCAGCAGGTCGTTCTTGGCTACACGCGGCTGTTTGGCGCCGATAAGGTCCTCGATGCTCGCGTTGGGCTTTCACGCACCAAGGCTGGGAAGTTCTCCACTTCCATCGGCAGTACGCCGTTCAACATTCCTGGACTTCCGACGGCTGCGTCGGTCGCCGGCGGACTGCCGACGACAACCATTACGGGTTTCACCGGATTCGGTCGCCAAAGCACCAACCCGCAGTTCCAGAACCCCGCTCTGCTGGACCCGAAGGTGAACTTTACCTGGGTCAAGGGTAAGCACTCGATGAAGTTCGGCTACGAGTATGAGCATGTGTGGATGGCGGTCAGCGATAACAATCCGCTCTTCGGTTCATTCACGTATGGCGGCGGCTATAGTGCATGTCCGTCCGGCACGATTATTCCCGGCGTCGGAGCCTGCAGCTCTGCGACGGGCACGCCAGTCAATCTGACTGCCTCCACGGTGTCCGATACCTACTGGGCGGACTTCCTCTTCGGCACGACCAGCGGCTACTCCGCAGCCAACGTCTTCACCGCGCACCTGCGCCAGACGCTGCACAGCGTCTACGCCCAGGATGACTGGAAGGCTCTGCCCAACCTGACGCTGAATCTTGGTCTGCGTTGGGAGTATGGCTCGCCCTACTCTGAGCAGAACAACTTCGTCTCCAACTTCGACCCCATCACCCAGACGATGATTACCACCACGCCAGGTGCACGGGCGCGAACCTCACACCGGTTGCAGCAAGCGGCGGCGTCTACGGCCATACCCTCATCAACCCTGACCTGAACGACTTTGCACCGCGCATCGGCTTTGCCCTGGCTGCGGATTCCAAGACTGCCATCCGCGGCGGATTCGGTACGAGCTATGTGCATTACACTCGCGCCGGCTCTGGAGACATTCAGGCGATCAACGCTCCGCAGGCGTTGTTTGTGGCGGTCAACCAGAACAACCTCAAGCCCACGCCAACCAATCACTGCGTTGGGACGCCCACCGTCACCTCCATTGGGAACCTGCTATGTGAGCCAGGAACAAGGCTTCCCGACCGAGCTGACCACCACCTTCAATCCGCTTACGGATAACGTCACCTACGTGCCGCGCAACACGCGCGACAGCTCTGTGGAAAGCTACTTCCTCTCCGTTCAGCGGGAGCTTGCGAAGAACATCCGGGTGGACATCGCTTTCGTTGGCAACCATGGCCTGAAGCTGCAGGGATTCGTGAATGCTAATCAACTCAATCCGGCAGTTGGCTTTGCTCAGGCGGATCGTCCGGTCCCCAAATTCTCCTCCAACTACAACTCGCTGCAGGTGCGGTATGAGCAGCGCTTTCTGGGCGGACTTACGCTGCTGAACTCGTTCACTTGGTCGCATGCGCTGGACATGGCGAGCGCCTCGCCTGAAGGCAATACCCAGTCTCCGCAGGGCAGCAACAACATCAGGGGCGACTATGGGCAGTCCGACTACAACCTGCCCATCGACAACATCACCAGCATCGTCTACGAGCTTCCCATTGGTTACGGCCGCCACTACCTCTCAAACAGCCACGGTATCGTCGAGGCAGCACTGGGCGGCTGGCAGCTCTCCACCATCAACACGATGCAGTCCGGCACACCGTTCAATCTGACCTATACGCCGGCCTCCTCAAACCAGGTTTCACCCACGATCGCGAACAGCTTCCGCGGTGCAAACCTGTATCGTCCGAATGTCGTTCCCGGCGTCAAGAAAATCCAGCACACCCAGCTTGCCAACGGCTTCATTCAGTACGTCAACCTGACTGCGTTTGCGTTGCCTCCAACGACCGCCGGCAACGCGGCGGGTGCCGCTCTGGCCAGCCCCTTCGGCAACGCCAGCCGCAACACCGCCTTCTACCAGACCGACCTCTCGCTCAACAAGAAGTTCTCCACGCCGATCGAGAGTCTGAAGGTTGAGTTCCGGAGCGAGTTCTACAACATCCTCAACCACACCAACCTGTACCTGCCCAGCACCGTTGGAGGCACCGTAGGCGCCTCCACGACGACCACGGGCGGACAGATCACCAGCACCTTCCAGCCGCGAGTGATCCAGTTCGCGGTGAAGATCCTCTACTAACCGGATGCAGTAACCTTTCGTCCTCACACGGTCCGAATTGGATTCGGACCGTGTGAGGACGTCTTGCTTTAGCGTGTGTGATCGGTTGCTAAAGCCACTTCCGGATGCCATGCTTGAGAGATGAATAAGGGATTGTTACTGGGTGCGGCTTTGGGATTGAGTCTGGCATGCTCAATGCCGGGAGCAGCGCAGGAAAAAGGCATCTGGCGCGCTGCAAGCAAGACGGCCAAGTCGATTACAGGTGACGTAGCGTTTGGAGATGAGAGGATTTCAATCTATTTTTCCGGCTATGCCATTGCGCAGATCAGGCCGCTTACACCGGTTGAGATTGGGGCGGCGTTCGACTCCGACAGTACCGCAGGTGGGAGTGGAAACCTGTACCGGCTTAGCATTCCCGGGACGAAGAAGTTTATGCATGGCACGACCATGTGTGGGGGCGAAGAGACGCAGTGGCTGGCGACCTACTCGGTGGGCAAGAGCCTGCAGATGTCGTTCTTCTCCGGCGCGACGATGCCGGTGTTTACGCCGGAGGCTCTGGGCAGCTCAACGAACCTGTGTGGGACTTACAGCTACGTGCGTTAATGTGACCTCCGACATTGACGACTGATTTAGTCCGAATTAGACTTAAGAATCGACCGGGATACGAATCTGCGCTCCTGATGGCTTTCGCCCGGCGTGTCCTTCGGACTCCCTGCACGGAATGGACCGGCGGAGCTTCGGAGTTGGAGTTGCAATGCTGCAGGCATTTATCATCACGCTCCGTGAGGGCGTGGAAGCGTCGCTGATTGTCGGAATTGTCTTCGCCTATTTGAGCAAGATCGGCCGTCCGGACCTGAAGAAGGTCGTTTACTGGGCGCTTGGCTCGGCTATAGCCGCGAGTGTGCTGGGTGCGGTTATTCTCTCCCGCACCCAGTTCAACTCCGACATCTTTGAAGGCTGGGTGATGCTGGCGGCGGCGGGGTTCGTCGTGAGCATGATCTGGTTCATGCAGAAGGCGGCCAAGTCCCTCAAGGGCGAGATTGAGAGCAAGATCGCCAAGGCTACGCTGGGTTCGAGCAACGTGGGGCTCTTCTTCTTTGTGTTTCTGCTGGTGCTGCGTGAGGGCGTGGAGACGGTGCTGATTCTTTCGGCGGTCTCGCTGAACTCGACTGAATTGTTGAGCTTCACGGGCACGATGCTGGGAATCGCGGTGGCGGTGGTGTTCGGCGTGATGTTTATTCGCGGCAGCGTGAAGGTGAACCTGCAGCGGTTCTTCCGGGTGACGAGCGTCATCCTGTACTTCGTCACCTTTCAACTGCTGGTGAGCGGGCTGCATGAGCTCTCCGAGAACGGCGTGCTGCCTTCTAGCACTGCGGAGATGCGGTACATCGGCCCGATCGTGCGGAACGATCTGTTCTTCTTTGTGACGATGCTTGCGCTGGCGGTGCTGATGATCCTGATGGAGCAGCGGCGACGTGGGCCGGCGGCTCTGCCGGAGGGCGCTTCGGCTGCCGACAAGCGGCGTGCGGAGTGGAGTCAGCGGCGCGAGAAGATGTGGATGACCGCAGTGGTATCCGCCAGCTTCCTGTTTATCTTTCTTTCAACGGCTGAGTTTATTTATGCGAAGAGTGCGACTTCCCTGAGCGCAACCAGCCCGGTGACGCTGGTGGGCGATCAGGTGACGGTGCCTACGGCAGAGATTACGGACGACAAGCTGCATCGGTTTGGCGTGCATGTAGACGATGGGAATGGGGCCTCGCCTGAGGTGCGGTTTCTGCTGTTCAAGAAGCCGGATGGGAACATCGTTTCGGTAGCGGATGCTTGTTCGATCTGCGGGCCGGTGGGCTTCTACATGGGCAGCCAGGGGATTACGTGCAAGATGTGTGCGTCGCCGCTGGTGCCGGCTTCCATGGGGCAGCCGGGTGGCTGTAACCCGATTCCGTTGAAGTCGACCAACGCGGGTGGGCAGATCACGATTGCGGCGGCTGATCTTAAGGCATTGGCACCGCGGTTCGAGAGGTAACGGCGTGTTCTTTCGGCTGCTGTGGGAGAGCTTCGTACGGCAGCGGCGGCGTAAGGCGCTGGCTGCGATTGCGATCCTGCTGGGGACCACGGCGGTGACGGCGATGCTCGCCCTGGCGACTACGATTGGGGACCGGATTCATCGCGAGCTTGCGGTGTATGGGGCGAACATTGTGGTCTATCCGAAGGCGGATACGCTGAGCGTGAATGTGGGTGGCGTGGATCTGAAGCCTAGTACGGGTGGGGCTTATCTGAAGGAAGCGGATCTTGAGAAGCTGAAGACGATTTTTTGGGCTAACAACATTACGGGTCTCAGCCCCGAACTTCGGATGAGCCGAATCGCTCTCGGATCGGACGGCAAGGTTTTGAAACCGGTGACTGCGGTGGGCTACTGGTTCAATCATCGGTTCGGCAATATCACAACAGGCGCGCCTCAACTCCACCCTTGGTGGAAGTTAGAGGGCAAGTGGCCTGTTGAGGCTTTGGCTAAAGGGAAGCATCGCGAAGATGCTGTTCAGGTCGTCCTTGGCAGCAAACTTGCGCAGCAACTCGGCATGCACATCGGCGACGATTTCGTATTGGCTATTGAGCAGCCGGGCTACGCTCCAGAAGCGGATGTAGTTGGGATCGTGACTACCGGTGATGCAACTGACAACGAAGTGCTCCTGCCGCTTAGCATTCCAATTTCACAGGTTGTCGTTGCGGGAAAGGCAACTGCGCCGCCCGTATCCAATAGCGATTTGTCTCGCGTAGAGATTTCCGCAACGACCAAGCCCGAAGATGCCTTCGCTCGCAAGGACCCGGACACGCTCTCCCCTGCGCAGCATGAGATCTGGTACTGCCGGCCTTATGCGAACTCGATCGCGTACCAGATACGCGAGGCGATCCCGGGGGCGGCGGCCGAGCAGGTGCGGCGGGTGGAGCAAAGTGAAGGGACGGTGCTCTCGCGCATCAGCGGATTGATGTGGCTGGTGAGCGGCGCGGCGCTGCTGGCGGCGGGCTTTGCGGTCAGTGCTGCTATGGCCACCGCCGTTCTGGAGCGGCGAAGAGAGATCGGACTGATGCGGTCGCTGGGCGCGAGCAAGGGGAGCATTGCGCTGCTGTTTTATTCGGAGACGGGGCTGCTGGCGGTGGTGGCGGGGAGCCTGGGGTATGTGGCGGGGTCGGTGCTTGCGTACTGGCTGGGCGGCCATATCTTCTCCGGCGATGCGAACGGTCCTGTGCTGAACCTGGTGCTGCTGCCAGTGGTGGTGGCGATGGCGTTGATCGTGGCGGTGGCGGGGAGTACACCTTCGATCCGGACGGCGCTGCGGATGGACCCTTCGATGGTCCTGAGGGCGGACGCTTGAAGGGCATCGGGCTATGGAGGATGTTGGCGCGGTCGCTGGTGCATCGGCGGGCGCGGAGTCTGTCTGCGCTGACGGCGATGACGGTCTCCGCGGCGGTGGCGACCGCGCTGCTGACGCTCTACGCCGATCTGGATGCGAAGCTGCATCATGAGTTTCGGAGCTTTGGCGCGAACATTGTGGTGACGGAGCCTGTGGGTGAGGCTGGCCTTGCGACCAAAGGACAAGCTGCTGCCGGGGCTAACGCGAACGTCGCGGCGTTTGGGTATGCCGTGGCGTTGACCGATCGAGGGACGCCGGTGGTGGTGTCCGGGGTGGACTTTGAGGCGGTGAAGCGGCTGGATTCGTGGTGGTCTGTGGCGGCTTGGCCGAGCGGAGCGGACGATGCTCTACTGGGGGATCGGGCGGCGAACTTTGTTGCGGATGAGAAGGCTGTGAAGCTCTCGTTTGCGGGCAAGGAACAGACGTTTCGTGGGGCTGGACGAGTGAAGACGGGTGGCGATGAGGATAGCCGCATCTATGTGCCGGCTGCGGCGTTTACTGCGTGGACGGGGGTCGCGCCGAATGTGCTGGAGGTGCAGGTGCCGGGTGGGGGGGCTGCGGTTGAGGCGGCGCTCGGCAGGCTGAAGGCGGCACTGCCGGAGGCGCGGGTTGAGCCGGTCAGGCAGCTTGTGGACGGGGAGTCGCGCATCGTGGATCGGACGCACGCATTGATGTTTGGCGCGGTGATCCTGATTGCGTTGACCGTGGCTGTGTCCGTGCTGGCGACGCTCTCCGCGAGTGTGCTCGAACGACGCCGGGACTTCGCGCTGATGAAGGCGCTGGGTGGAAGCGAGATCCAGATGATGAGCCTGTTTCTGCTGGAGACATTGCTGCTGGCTTTAGGTGGCGTGATTTTGGGATACGTGGCAGGGTCAGGCGCGGCGTGGGTGATCAGCGAGGTGAACTTCCATACGGCGACGCTGCCTCACGCTGGTGTGATTCCGGCGGTATTGTTGCTGAATGGGCTGATTGCCGCGCTGGCTGCGCTACTGCCGATACGGGCGCTCCGCGGGCTTGAGCCGGCGGCGCTGTTGAAAGGGGAATAATGGCTGAGGTCATCACCAAGCTGGCGAATCCGGCACCAAAGATGACGCGCGACGAGTGCGCAGTGATTTCGCTGGATGGCGTCTCGCGCGAGTATGCGGGCAGGACGGGTGTGGTGCGAGCGCTGGACTCGGCAACCTTCTCCATCGTAGCTGGGGAGTGGGTGGCGATCACGGGGCCATCTGGCTCGGGTAAGAGCACGCTGGTGAATATGCTGGGGTGCCTGGACCGGCCGACGTGTGGGGAGCTAAAGATCGATGGGACCGATGTTGCTTCCATGACGGCGGGTGAGCTGGACCGGTTTCGGGCGGACAAGATCGGGTTCATCTTCCAGCAGTTCCACCTGATTCCCTACCTTTCTGCGCTGGAGAACGTGATGCTGGCGCAGTATTTTCATTCCATGACGGATCAGGAGGAGGCTCGGGCGGCTCTGGTGAAGGTTGGGCTGGGCGAGCGGGCGGAGCATCTGCCGAGCGAGCTTTCAGGCGGAGAGCAGCAGCGGGTTTGTATCGCGCGGGCGCTGATCAATAACCCGCCGATCCTGCTGGCGGATGAGCCTACCGGAAATCTCGATCATGCCAACCAAAAGATCGTGGCTCAATTGCTGCGGGACCTGCATCTGGCGGGGCACACCATCGTGATGGTGACGCATGATCCCGAGATGGCGGCGCTGGCGCAGCGACGGATCGCGCTGAGCCACGGGACAGTGTTCTGTCATCCTGTGGGTGGGATTGTTCGGCTGGGGAAGTAGGTACCCCCCTCCATCCTGTTTTGATCGAAACACGATAACATACGTCTCGAGCAGTCTTAAGACCTGAACATACTTGCAGCGGATCGTAGACCGCTGCCTCAGGGTCGTAGCTGCGGGGATGCCGAGCGATCAATTCGCTGGCGCAGGGCGATGGTCACTTCGTGAGGGGAGCCCGGACCCACAAGGTCACGCTCGAAGCGCTAGCTGACCATCTCCGTGTCCCGCAGACGACACATCCGGTGCTTCAGACATCGAACTCGCTGCGCCTAGCTATCAATGTAGCTGCAGACTCCGCTGCGGCGGCGACCATTGAAAAGCCGCCCGTCGGTACTACTCGGGTACATTTCCAGCCTCACGAGCTCTCCGATCCAGAGGTTGAGCGCTCGTAAACGACCATTGACAGCTACCGCGACTACTTCAGGGCTTGCCCATGATGCGCGATCTCGCGAAGCTCTCCTGACTTGTCGATACTCGACACCCTACAATCAGCCAGACGACTGGGTTTTCGCTTCACCCTTCACCCAAGGAAAGCGGCCCTTCTGGATGGAGTCCGAGCTGGAAAGCCACGTTCGTCCGGCTGCCTTGGCAGCCAGCATCGGCTGGCACAGCCTTGGCACGATTCTTGATAACAAGAACGGGATGACGCCGAGAAGCGACTGGCACTGATCGACGCCTCGGGGATCTTCGAAGCCCCGGTCCCATGAGAAGAGGGAGGAAGAGCCATCCGCATCTTGCTAGGGTCTCAACAAACGCTCCTCTGTGAGTGCCCATCTGGCTATCACGCAGACAATTTTAAAATATAGCCTGAACATGAGAGGGGCTCCCCGAGGAAGAGCCCCTTCTAATCTCGAGTTTTGCATTCGATACTGACAAGGCTTATCGTTCCTTATAATGCCTTTTCAATGTCAGCCAGTCACTCCATAAGTCTTTTGGAATGATGGCGGGGACGACGGGGCTCGAACCCGCGACCTCTGCCGTGACAGGGCAGCGCTCTAACCAACTGAGCTACGTCCCCAAATGCTACCTGGTGTCGGAGAGGAGTAAAGCACTCACCGGACAACTTTCTGATCATACTGACTTAGTGCCTGCGGGTCAATACGGATCGCGAGAGATGATGAAAATCACCCTCGCAAAGGAAGATTTGGCCGCCCAAGCAAGATTCTCTATACTCATCGCACCATGAAGTCCTCAGTCGATCTACCCCCGACGGTTCAAGTGAACTTCACGCTTGGTATTGGCCATGGACGGCTTGACGCATCTCTGGAAGTTCCCTCAGGCCATGTTACGTTGACACAGATACTACCGGTCCTTCAAACCCTGACCAGCAACATCGTTGACGCAGCCACCGTACTTGTTAGCACAGAAGGCTATCAAGTTTCGTGTCGCGCAGGCTGTGGCGCCTGCTGCCGGCAACTAGTCCCTCTAAGCATCTTTGAAGCGGAGTTTTTAACGGAATGGATTCATAGCTTACCTGCAATGCAACAGCAGGCACTCAATGCTCGCTTCAATACCACCGTCGACGCCCTCAAGGCGACGAACCTACTTCCCCGTCTCTTGACTCCGCATCTTTGGCAGGAGGAGGATCTTGAAGCCAGGACCCTTGCGGCGGATTACCTTGAGCAGGAGATTCCATGTCCTTTTCTACATGACGAGTCCTGCAGCATCCACCCCATACGACCCTTAATTTGCCGTGAGTACCTAGTCACATCTGATCCCGTCTTCTGCGCTCGTCCAACTCGCGAGACAGTCGTTCCTATTCCAATCCCTCTCAAGAGTTCCAGTGTCCTCTTCGGTCTCGGCTCGCTGGTAGAAGAAGGCACAACCGGATGGATTCCGCTTCCACTGCTGTTCGTCTGGATGCAGACCGGCGGCACTCCCGGTCAAGCGATTGAGGGGCTCGGCCATGAACTTTTACATGAGTTCGTGAAGCGATACACATCCTGATTGAACGCCGGGTCATTGCATCTGTCTTGGCAGTCCCATACACTAAGGTAGTCGCAGACGGGCGGTTAGCTCAGCTGGTTAGAGCATCTCGCTTACACCGAGAGGGTCGGGGGTTCGAATCCCTCACCGCCCACCACAGATATATCTCTCCCCAACCGGCTCTTCAGCCGGTTTTCGTGTCTTTATCCTCGACCAAATATCACTTTGTGGTGGGTGCTGTCTGGTCCCACATATGTTTCAGCTGATACTCCTGAGTCGTCTTGAACGTATCCTGCGATTTATCTGCCGCGCGAAACGCCGGCCCAGAAGGCCAAAGGGAAAAGTCTGCGTATGCGACGCGTCGGGGCGTCCCGTGCATTCCATCCAACGCTGACTGCATCTCCAGAAGAACTCCCCGGGAAAGCGAGAGTTCGTGCTCGTCGGGCTGATAAATCGTCCCCACCGGGTAGTCCAGGAAGGGTGTGCGCGTCTCTTCAATATGACAACCAAGAATATGAGTCACCAGTTTGTCCTGGGTGAACCGCATAAGACGCTGGTTGCTCTTTGTAAACGCATCGAAGTCGCGGATATACAAACGTCCGGGATAAACGCTATCGCCTGTGAGTAGGACCGCCGTCTTCCGGTCATAGAGAGCCACACTTACGGTGTCGTGACCGGGAATAGGCACCGCGTCGATCACACGATCGCCGAGATCGATGGATCCCGTATCCTCAGGCCAGTTCACGATTCCATAGAGCGCTTTCGTAGCTTCTACGTTCGCGGCGATAAAGGTGATCGGAATCGCAGGATCGGTCAGAGCCTGAATGTCCGTATCGCCTGCCGTATGGTCAGAATGCGAATGCGAATGCACTACGACCAGCGGCATCGACGTGCGATGGTTGCGCAAGAGCCATAAATGCATAACGCGTTGCAACGTCGGAGCCAGGTTTCCGTTGCGTGATCCAGTGTCGTAGAGTAACGCACGCTTTTCGCCAAAGATGAGATACACGAAAGGCTTCTCAAAATCCGTGCAGCCACTTTGCCTCAGGATGAAAAACTCAGGGTTATATTCGTGAACTTGCCACTCGGGCATCTCCAAACACTTAGGGCCGCCCGTAGACCACGTAAGGGGGAGGGTTCCACGTTGCACCCCACCCCCATCAGGATTGGGCGACTGTGCAGGCAGCATTGGACATCCGAGACAAGAAGCCAGCATCAAAGCGATCAAACAAATTTTCAAGTCAAGACTCCCGCGGAGCTTGGCTTCCAATGGAAACCAGCAAACTATGAGGATGTAGTCGTTCTCTCAGTTATAGCCGACGGATGAACCAGGCGCGTCGTCACGGTATAAAAAGCCTGGCCAGCCCGAGTCAGACTACGATCATGCCGCGAGATAATCGCGAGATTCCGTGGGATTACGATCTCTTCACTCGGCACGATATGGACCAAACCTGCACGCGACTCGGAGAGTACGTTGATACGGGGCAGGAAGCCAATCCCCATTCCCGCGATGATCAGACGTTTCAGCAATTCGTAGGAATCGAGCTCCATTCCAATCTTCGGACTGAGCTTCTTCTGCGTGAACAGTTGATCGAGGTGCTCACGTCGCTGCCCCTGTTTTGGAACAAGAAGGCTGTGTTGCGCGACCTGCTTCAGTGTGACGTTGGTACACCCAACAAGAGGATGCTCAGGCGGGACCACGAG
The DNA here is from genome assembly GCF_000178975.2 of Granulicella tundricola MP5ACTX9. Taxonomy (NCBI): domain Bacteria; kingdom Pseudomonadati; phylum Acidobacteriota; class Terriglobia; order Terriglobales; family Acidobacteriaceae; genus Granulicella; species Granulicella tundricola. The sequence goes on from NC_015064.1 coordinate 2,702,150, forward strand.
CACCCACCGGTCCTCATGGATCAACTCGACATGAAGCCGCTGGTCAGTCACCGGAAGCGAGACCACTCCAAAGTCAGCCTCTCGATTGAGAACGGACTCGATTGTTTTAGATCGTTCAGCCCGCATGATATTGAGCGACACGCGCGGGTAACGCTTCTTGAACGCGGCAAAGAACGTCGGTAGAACATAGAGGGCCGTGGAGTCGTTGGCGCTGATCAGAAGACTACCCCGCGGTGATCGCTCCAAGTCAGCGATTGTCATGCTGATATGGTTCAGGCGCGTGATGCAATCCTCCGCGAAAGGCTCGAAGACGCGGCCCGCCGCAGTCAGAGTCACCTTGCCTCCCCCCCGCTCGAATAACCGCACCCCAATCACTTTCTCCAGTGACGATATCTGTGCGGAGATGGAAGGCTGTGTGACGAGAAGCTTGACCGCAGCTTTGGAAAAACTCTTCTGCTTTGAAACTTCCAGGAAAGTCTTCAATTGATCGAAGTCCACGTACAGCCCCTTTCTACTGTCATCCGTGTTGTGTACCGCAAGCTGGTTGGTTCAGCAGTTGCGGGTGTGCGAACAAGCGAACATCTCAGCGGCTTCGGTCGGAACGTTATGCGAATTTCGTGCGGGTCTAGGCATAGTTATAGCAGCTATAGGCGATTCCAATGACAGACCTACAGATTTATGCGCGCCATAGGGAAAAGCAATTCTGTCCTCTCAACACGATGCGGCACGCTAGGATTCAGTCATCAACCCCAGGGAACATTTGTCCATTCGGACCTGAATCGCAACGGCGTGATGCGTTGACGGATACCTCTGTATCCGCAACACAAACTGGTTATGCCAGTGGAGGATCTCTATGCAAACTTTCTGTCTTCGTTCCGGCCGCCGCATCCTGCTCGGCCTCGCTCTTGCCCTGGCAAGCTCTTCCCTTCTATCGGCTCAGACGAACACAACAGCCTTGAGCGGCACAGTGACGGATGCATCTGGGGCACTCATGCCCGGAGTTGCAATCAGCATCTCCAATCCAGCCTCCGGATCGGTTCAGAACACCAGCACCCACTCAAAGGGAGAGTTCTCTTTTGACCAGATTCCGCCGGGCACATATGTGGTGAAGGTTTTGGCACCGGGTTTTTCCGAGCAGGACGAACAGGTTGAACTGCTGGTGGCCACGCCGGTGAAGATGGACTTCAAGCTTACCGTCGGCACAAGCGAGGTGGTCAACGTCGAGACTAATATCGCCGCACTGAATGCAACCGATGCCTCGCTGGGCAAAGCATTCGACAGCAAACAGATTCAGAATCTGCCTTATCTGGCGAACAACATTACATATCTGTTGTCATTGCAGCCTGGTGTGCTGGCGCTGGATAGCGGTGCGCAGACGGGCGGTTTGAACACAGATACGCGCACGGGTATCGTGAATGGCGCACGGCAGGATCAGACGAACATCAGTCTTGATGGCGTCGATAACAATGACCAAACCAATGGCTATGCGTTCAACGGCGCACTCCGTGCGACACGTGAATCAGTGGAAGAGTTCCGGGTTACGACGACGGGAAGCAATGCAGATGCAGGCCGTTCCTCCGGCGGTCAGGTCTCTCTCGTTACCCGCTCGGGAACCAATACCTATCATGGCAGCGCTTACGAGTATTACCGCGGCGGGATCGGTCTACAGAACAACTGGTTTAATAAGCAAACACAACTCAATACCAATACGGGCAATGTGCCTCTGAAAGTCCTGCAAAATACCTATGGTGCTTCCTTCGGCGCGCCAATCATCCGGGATAAATTGTTCTTTTTTGCCGCGTACGAAGGCTTCAAGCAGGCCAGCGATCAGCAAGTTGCGGCAACTGTACCGTCGCTATTCAGCGCAAGCGGTACGGCTCAAGGCTTGGTTACTGGGAACGTGACTTACCAAGTCTGCCCTTCATCGGTTGTCTGTAAATCTTCCACGGCAACCAAGACCTTGACGCCGACTGACATTGCAACACTCGACGGCCGCGCCAACGACCCAGTTTGCAGTACCTCAGCATGCACCGCGCCGACCACCAATGCAGCGGCAATCGCCTATATGAAGCAGTTCCCGTTGGCCAACAACAATACGGGTGGCGACGGTTTTAACACGGGCACCTATAGTTTTGCTTCCCCGCTCCCGTTACACCAGATTACAAACATCGCTCGTGTTGACTACACGATCAATCCACGACAGACGTTGTTTGTTCGCGGAAACCTGCAGAGCGATAATCAGGCAGCAGCACTCACGTTCCCTGGCCTGCTTGCTGCGTCCAATACGTTCGGCAATAACAAGGGAATGGCTGCCGGTCACATCTGGAATTTGAACAGTGCGATGAGCAATAACTTCCGCTATGGTTTCATACGGCAGGGCACTGCCACGCGAGGTACTGGAAGCCAGCCTTACGTAACGTTCAGCGCCTTCACCACGATCTCGGCCACCACAACGTCTACCATTTACAAGATCACTACGAACAACTTTGCCGATGACTTCACGATTACCAAGGGCCGCCATACGATCCAGTTTGGCGTCAACGATCGTCTTCTTTCGAACAGCCGCTACTTCGACTCACCTCTGCTTTCCAACGCCAGCGTGACGTCGAGCCTTCTGGCACTGGCTGCAGTTGCAAACACTGGCAGCAGCTATGATCCAGCGATCGGTACCTGCGCTGACTGCGGAACGGTATCAAGTGGCTTTGCGAACTCGTATAACGCCGCGATTCTAGCTAACGGCGGGGTTATCGAAAGCGGCAAGTCGGGAACCGAGTATCTTGTCCAGAATGGCTCCCTTGTACCGGCTGGCGCAGGCGTCGTTCCGACACACATTTACCACAATCTGGAGCAGGAGTATTACATCCAGGACCAGTGGAAGGCTAGTCCTCGATTCACTGTGACTGCGGGTCTGCGGTACAACTATTACGGTGTTCCGTATGAGATTCATGGTCAGCAGATTGCGCCGACGATTGCGGCGAACACTCTGCTTCAGAATCGTGTCGCTGGCGCTAACTCTGGAACTTCTTACAACACGCCGATTTCGTTTGCGGTGTCCGGCTCTGCGAACAACGCGCCTAACTTCTGGACTCCGCAGAAGGGTAACTTCGCTCCACGCATTTCGTTTGCCTATGCGACTCCGGATAATCGCACTTCGATCCGCGGAGGCTTCTCATTGGTGTTCGATCACTTTGGTGAAGGAGTCGTCGATTATTACGACGCGGGAACTTCTTCACTGCTTTCGCTTTCGAAAAGCAACACATTTTCTTATACGGATGTGAACACGAATCCGCGTTTCACTGGCTATCATAATGTGCCGCTCGGCACCGTAACCGTGGCTACCACAGCCCTACCGGCAACGCCGGCAAACAACGAGTTCACCTTCCTGAAAACTGTGAACAGCATTCAGAAGACTCCTTACGCAGAGGCATTCAACTTCACCATCCAGCGTGAGGTGACGCATGGCTTGACGTTGACTGGTTCTTACGTTGGGCGCCTTGGCCGTCACCTCTCCGATGCGATCGACGTGGCCCAGCCGAACAACCTTCTGGATACGGCGAGCCAGCAAACTTATTTCCAGGCTGCCACCGCTTACGACAAGATGATCGACGCCGGTGTCGCGACCAACACAGTCGCAAACACTGGCTACTTTCAGAATTTGTTCCCCAAGGCTGCTTACAAGGGGTTCACGGGTGCGCAGGCGTTCTATGCGTTCATGGCTGCAAATCGCGGAAATGAAACGGCTGCGCTCTATCAATTCGACTACACGGCTGGCGCGGCGTCTTCCCCTGCCGGGCAGAGCAATCGATTCTTCTATCCGCAGACATCTTCCATCTACGTGCAATCCACGATCGCGAACAGCAACTACAACGCCCTGCAAATGTCCGCACGGCATGTCCTGCGGTATGGACTGGAGTACGATCTCAACTACACGTACAGCAAATCTCTTGATCAGGGTTCGTCACCTGAGCGCTCCGCCTCTAACTACATCGTGAACACGGTCAATCCGAGCCAGATGTATGCTCCTTCAGACTTTGACGTGCGCCACAATATCACAGCGAATTACAACGCTCCTTTGCCTTTCGGTAAAGGCAAACCCTTCCTCGGTCATGCAAATGGATTAGTGGATCGTCTGATTGGCGGTTGGCAGTTGAACGGAGTCGTCCACTACAGCACGGCGTTCCCGTTTTCAGCTAGCATCAGCAACGGTTTCGGCACGAACTTCGATTCGTCCAGTAACTACATCCAGACAGGTCCAATCCCAACCGGAGGCCATCATTACGTGCCAGGCGGCAACTACGAGACTGCGCTGAACGGCATTACCGTGACACAGGCGTTCGCAAACCTTCGGGCCGCCTACGTGGGTGAGACGGGACAGCGCAACAACTTCCGGGCCGATGGATACTTCTCCATGGATGATGGCTTCTCGAAGTCCTTCCGGACGTTCCGCGAACAGGCCTTCAAGATCCAAGTTGAAGTATTCAACGTAACGGGCTCGACGCGCTTCAACGCTTTAACTGCTACCGGAAACAGCACGAAGTTTGGTCAATACACGGGAGGCTCTGCTACTACGACTGGATTGCTCGGGCAGCCACGGCAAATGCAGTTCTCGGGTAAATACTCGTTCTAATTGGGATTTGGGAAGCGCGAGGATGACTCTTCGCGCTTCCCTTTTTCTGTGGGATTTTTCTGGTAAAACAAGTATGAGATTGAGGGTTGGAGCTGAGACGATGCGGTTGAATCAGTCAGTAAATTTAAGATTCGGGATCGTGGTGGCTTGCGCGGTTGGGATGGGAAGTGCGGCGGCGGTCCGGGCGCAGGAGCCTGCGAATCAGGATAAGACTGGACGGGGGGCCACCGGGCATAAGAAGGCGGCACCGGATGCGGTGGGGTTGGCGCCGGGGGAGGGGCGCGTTGGGCGGGGTGGGAAGGAGACGCAGCCGGAGAAGGTGGTGTATGACTATGAGCTGCCGGGGGCGGATGGGAAGGGTGTGCCCTTGAAGGAGTACAAGGGGAAGACGCTGCTGATCGTGAACCTGGCGCGGAACTCCAGCTACAACTCGCAGGTGGCGGCGCTTGAGAAGTTGAATGAGAAGTACAAGGAGAAGGGGCTGGTGGTGATTGGGGTGCCTTCAAATGACTTTGGGGCGGGGGAGCCGGGGACGGATGCGGAGATCCAGAAGGTCTATAAGGTGGACGACAAGGTGACCTTTCCTGTCGTGGCCCGGTCGAAGGTGACCGGAGATGATGAGCTTCCGTTGTATTCGTATCTGACCAAGGAGAAGGCGGTTCCGGAGAACGGGCCGGTTCACTGGAACTATACGAAGTTTCTGATCGACAAGAACGGCAAGGTGGTGGCACGGTTCAATCCGGATGTTGCCCCGGACTCGCCTGAGATGTTGTCGACGCTGGACCAGGTGCTGGACGGGCGGTTCAAGCCGAAGAAAGCAGGCGGACCCGGTGGTCCGGGTGGTGGCGGTGGAGATGATGGGGACCCACCGGCTTAGCGCCTACTTCTTCAGCGTTGCAAGGTAGTTCCGCCAGCCACCCAGGTTTGTGATTTCAAACGCATCCTGGGTGGCTTCCGGTTCTACGAGGAAGCCCATGACGAGCGTGCCATCTTCCAGACGGAGCTTGCCGATGGAGAGTGGCTGGGGGACTCCGTCTACGAACGATCCGACCGTGTCGGAGGGGAGCGCCCAGATCTCGACTTCAATTCCCTTCCCTTCAAAGCCGGGGACGCGGACGAGGCCAGGCTTGGGAGGCGTGGTGTTCTTGAGAGCGTAGAACTTGTAGTCGGGGTGGGTGCGGCAGGTGCGGACGAGCTTGCCGCCGCGATCGGTGAGCTGCCAGTTGAGGGGCTGGCCGGTCAGGTGGGCTCCTACGACTGCCATGAGCAGGGTGCCGGTCGGGGTTGTGGCGGGCTTCAGCGGTGTCGTGCCGGCAAGGAGGTCTTTGCTGCCGCCGAGGGTCTGGTTTAGCTTGCGCTGCAGGCTATCGGCGAGAGGCAGGAGGGCGGCTTCAGCGAGGGTCTTGCCGATGAGGGTTACGCCAAAGGGCAAGCCGTCCGGGCGCATGCCTGCGGGAACGGCTACGGCGGAGAGGTCGAGGAGATTGACGAAGTTGGTGTAGAAGCCGAGCTGGGAGTTGCGCTCGATGGGGGACTCGGCGATCTCGGCGTGGGTGAAGGTGCGGGGTGCGGTGGGCAGGAGGATGAGGTCGAAGGCCTTCCATGCCTGCTCGGTCTGGCGGAGGTGGTGCTGGAGTTTGTAGGCGGAGTCGAAGTAATCGACTGCGGTGTAGCTGGCCGCGCCGTTGATGATTTTGGCGACGGTGGGGTCCATCTCGGCGGCGTGGGCCTGGATGAAGTCCGATATGACGGCGTAACGCTCGGCGACCCAGGGGCCCTTGTAGAGGAGTTGAGCTGCGGCGAGGAGTGGGGCGAGGTCAAACTCGACTGGTTCTCCGCCGAGGCTCTTCAGGGCGGTGATTGCCGCCTGGTAGAGGGCTGGGTTGTGGGTGTCGCCGAAGAACTGGAGGGCGGACGGGGCGGGGACGCCGAACTTGAACGTGCTTGCCGCCGCCCAGGGGGATGCGCCGGCTCCGGGGGTTGGGGTGCGGGAGTAAGGGTCTTTGGGGTCGGGACCGGAGGCTACGTCGAGGACTGCGGCGGCGTCTGCGGCGGTCTGGGTGAAGATGGAGACGCAGTCAAGGGTTCGGCAGGCGGGGACTACTCCGTGGGTGCTGAGGACTCCGCGCGAGGGCTTGAGGCCGATGAGGTTATTGAACATGGCGGGCACTCGGCCGGAGCCCGCAGTATCCGTGCCGAGCGAGAAGGCGACGAGGCCGCTGGCGACTGCTACGGCTGAGCCGCTGCTCGATCCGCCGGAGATGTGGTCTTTGCTGAAGACGCTGGAGGGTGCGCCGTAGGGGCTGCGGGTGCCGACGAGGCCGGTGGCGAACTGGTCCATGTTGGTCTTGCCGATGAGGATGGCTCCGGCGGCTTCGAGTTTCGCTACGACCGTGGCGGACTCGGTGGGGGTGAAGGCGTAGGCGGGACAGCCGGCGGTGGTGGGGTGGTTGGCTACGTCTATGTTGTCCTTGACGGCAAACGGGATGCCGTAGAGGGGGAGCTTCGTGGGGTCCTGGTTTTGGAGGGCGGCGGCGCGTTGGAGGACCTGCTCTTTGGGGATGAGGGAGATCCAGACGGGGTGGACGCCTTCGGAGGCGATGCGGGCGAAGATTGCTTCTACGATCTGGGCTGGGGTTGTGGTGCCAGCGGCGTACTCGCGGTGCAGGGCTTCGATGTTCATCGTTCTCCTTGGTTTTAGGGGTAGGCCCTACCCCGGTCTTTGGTGCAAAGTCTTCAAAGCATTGGACTTAGGTCTGGACTGGAGACGGAAAGTCTTGTCTTTGAAGAATTTAGGCTCTAAAGTCTTCAAAACAATGGGTTTATGAGGCGAATCCCACCCGGATTCTTTGTTGTTTTATATCTTTATGATATCACGTTGGGATGGATGGTTCGGTTAGCCTATCTCGTTTGGAATGAATGAGTTATGGGCGGTGGGGCTTGACAGGTGAATTTGCTGGTGTTTTTGAGAGTGTTTTGGCGATTTTTCTTGAAAATAATTTTGGGGTGGGTGGTTTTCTTCCAGCTATGAGCTATGAGCCGCCAGCTTTGAGCTAAGGCAAGTGCGAGGGCAACGGCTTGGGATTAACCAGTTTCGGGTTGCGAGTTGGAGTCGCGAGTGAAGCAACGGCAAGAGCGAAGACAAAGGCGGAAACAGATTTCTTGCTGGAATGCTACCCAAGAAGTAAATGCACGGAGAGCGATCACTCGGAACATGAGATCGCCATCATAATCCGAGATTAGAGACGGGGGAGACAAACGATGGAAGGTGAATTCAAGGCGGATCGGCGCAATTTTCTGGCGAGTGCGGTCACGGTGGCTGGATCGGCTCTCGCGGCAGGGCTTGGCCAGTCCGAGGCTTTTTGCGAAGAGGCTGCAGGACAGGTGCATCCGGCGGCGGGGTCTTCCCTTTCGTTCGATCACCTCTATGACAGCTCTGTTCTGGCTACGACGCTGAAGGGCGAGGCGGCGGATCGTTTGGCTCTGCGGAGACTGGTGGATGCGTGGGCGCACTGTGCGGACCGGAGACTGGCGGAGCAGCAGGCAAACCTGTTTGTGCCGGACGGCGCGATCGTGAACTACGAGGGTGATCCCAGGACGCATAAGCCGCATTCGACGATCAAGGGCCGGGCGGCGATCCAAAGTGCTTTGGCTGTGCTCAATTCGTTTACGGTGACGTTGCATATGAATGGGCAGAGTGATGCGTTGATCCAGGGGGATCGGGCGATTGGGGAGAACTATTGCATCGTGCACCAGTTCACGGAAGCGAACGGTCAGCGCAAGTGTCAGACGCTTGGGATTCGGTACTACGACCAGTTTCTGCGGCAGGAAAGCCGGTGGCTCTTCGTGGAGCGGAAGGTGGTGATTGATTGGTCGGATAGCCGGTTGTCTTTGCCGTAAAGGCACGACAACAGCAACGACAACCGCAGGTTCCCTTCGGGAAAGACAACTAGAAAAGCAACTACGAGGGGCGGAGGGAGATCAGGATCTGGCCGCTGGTGACTAACGAGCCGAGGGTGCAGTGGACCGCTTCTACCGTGCCGGCGGTGTGGGCGGTGATGGCGATCTCCATCTTCATGGCGTCCAGGACGACCAGCTTCTGGCCTTCTTCTACCTTGTCTCCGGCTTTGACGGGGATCTGGAAGACGGAGGCGGTGACGGAGGAGGAGACGGGTTCGCAGCCTTCAGGGACGACTACGTCAGGGGTGTCGGCGGGGGCTTCCGCGGGCTCTACGATGGTCATCTGGCCGGCGGCGATCCAGCGTTCGCGCTCTGCGTTGAAGGCGGCCTTCTGGTGAGCCTTGAAGGCTGCGGCTTCAGGGGCGATGGAGTCGAGGAAGGCGAGGTAGTCGCTGAGCTTGAAGGTGGTCTCTTCTACGCGGAGCTGATACTGGCCGTGGGGGAAGCGGGCGCGGGCGTCCATCAGCTCCTCCGGCGAGACGGGGTAGAAACGGATCTGGTCAAAGAAGCGCAGGGACCAGGGCTTGCCAGGGGTGAAGGCCTCCGTGGTCTTCCAGGGGTTCCAGACCTGGATGGTGCGGCCTACGAGCTGGTAGCCGCCGGGGCCTTCCATGCCGTAGACGCACATGTAAGCTCCGCCGATGCCGACCGCGTTTTCAGGGGTCCAGGTGCGGGCTGGGTTGTACTTGGTGGTGACGAGGCGGTGGCGCGGGTCGACGGGGGTGGCTACGGGTGCGCCGAGGTAGACGTCGCCCAGGCCGAGGACGAGGTAGCTGGCTTCGTGGACGATGCGGTAGACGTCATCGATGGAGTCAAGGCCGTTGATGCGGCGGATGAACTCAATGTTGGACGGGCACCAGGGGGCGTCCGGGCGGACGGCTTGCATGTACTTTTGCTGAGCCAGTTTGGCCTGGGGATCGTCCCAGGACAAAGGCAGGTGGACGATGCGGCTGGGGACGGTGATGTCGGTGAGGGGGGGCATGGCCTCGTCTAACGCGGCGAGGGTGTCTATGAGTTTGGCGCGTACGAGGATGCGGCTGTCGTAGTGGATGTGGAGGGAACGGATGCCGGGGGTGATGTCGATGATGCCGGCGAGGTTGGCGGCGCGGAGGTTTTGCTCGAGGACGTGGACTCGGAAGCGGAGGGTGAGGTCTAGCTGGAGGGGGCCGTATTCGACGAGGAGATATTTGTCGCCGTCGGCGCGGAAGACCATGGGGGTTGGGCGGGTGGTGAGGGAGAGGATGACTGCAGGTTCCTCCGCTTCGCTGCGGAATGACAAAACGGGGGAGGATTGTTCCGCTTCGAGCGAACTACTGAGATTCTCCCCCGTCGCTTCGCTTTGGGGCAGAATGACCCCCGTTAGAGATGGGAGTGGGGTGGTGAAGGATTGGAGGAAGGTGTCTTGGGCGCGCTCCATCTGTTCAGCCTGGGCGAGGGTTAGGCGGTTGAAGTGGACGGTGTCGCCGGCTTTGAATTGGCCTAGCTTCCAGAGTTCGGCCTGGACGATGGTGGCGGGGCAGACGAAGCCGCCGAGGGATGGGCCGTCGGGGCCGAGCATGATAGGCATGTCGCCGGTGAAGTCGATGGTGCCGATGGCGTAGGCGTTGTCGTGGATGTTGGAGGGGTGGAGGCCGGCTTCGCCGCCGTCGGGGCGAGCCCATTTTGGCTTGGGGCCGGTGAGGCGGACGCCGGTGCGGTCGGACTGGTAGTGGACCTTCCAGTGCGTGGCGAAGAGCATCTCAATGTCTTCTTCTGTGAAGAAGTCCGGGGCGGTGTGAGGGCCGAAGAGGACGCCTACCTCCCAGGCTTTGGCGAGCGGTGGGGCCTGGGCTATGGGTAGGGCGATGGGTGCCGTAAGGGTGACGTCTGGTTGGCCGAGGTGGAGGACGTCTCCGCCGCGCAGGGCACGGCCGGCTGCTCCGCCGAAGCCGCCGAGCATGAAGGTGCTTCGGGAGCCGAGGTAAGGCTGGGTGGAGAGGCCGCCGCGGATGGCGAGGTAGGCGCGGACGCCAACGTTCGAGGCCGCGCCCAGCGAGAGGGTGTCGCCGGTGTGGATGGGGATGGGGGTGAAGGGCTCGACGGGTTTGCCGTTGAGTTTGGCGTTCATGTCCGCGCCGGTGAGGGCGATGGTGGTTTCGCAATCGAAGCGCATGCGTGCGCCCATGGTGGCGAACTCGATGGCGGCGGCGTTGTCCGAGTTGCCGACGATGCGGTTGGCGATGCGGAAGTTGAGGTGGTCCATGGGGCCGGAGGGTGGGACGCCGACGTTCCAGAAGCCGGTGCGGCCGGGGTAGTCCTGGATGGTGGACTGGGTGCCGCCTTCGAGGATCTCGATGGCATTGCGGGCGAAGGTGAAGGTGCCGAGGAAGGCGGTGGTGACGGTGCCGGATTGGAACTCGGGGGAGCGTGCGACTTCAAGGAGGTAGTGGAGGTTGGTTTCGGTGCCGTCGATTTTTGTGGCTTCTAAGGCTGTCTGGAGTTTGGTTAGGGCTTCGGTACGATCCTTTCCGGTGACTATGATCTTGGCGATCATGGGGTCGTAGAAGGGGGTGATGGTGGAGCCTGATTCGATCCAGGTTTCGGTGCGGGAGATTTCAGGGCCGGGAAAAGTGACTAGGGTTAGTTTGCCGGGGGTGGGCTGGAAGTTGCGGGCGGGGTCTTCGGCGTAGACGCGGGCTTCTATGGATGCGCCGGTGAGGGTTACGTTGACCTTCGTTAGGTCTGGGAGTTCTCCTGCGGCTTGCTGGACCATCCATTCGACTAGGTCGATGCCGGTGACTTGTTCGGTGACGCCGTGCTCGACCTGGAGGCGGGTGTTGACTTCGAGGAAGTAGAAGTCTGTGGTGTCTTCGTCGTAGATGAACTCGACGGTGCCGGCGTTGGCGTAGTCGACGGCCTTACCGAGGAGGACGGCGGAGTCGTAGAGGTGCTTGCGGGTGGCGGCGGATAGGCCGGGCGCAGGGGTCTCTTCGAGGACCTTCTGGTGGCGGCGCTGGGCGGAGCAGTCGCGCTCGCCGAGGGCGATGACGTTGCCCTGGCCGTCGCCGAAGATCTGGACTTCGATGTGGCGGGCGCGGGCGACGTACTTTTCAAGGTAGACGCCGGAGTCTCCGAAGTTGGCTTTGCTGAGGCGGAGGACGGAGTCGTAGGCCTCTTCGAGCTCGGGTGCGGAGTGGCAGACCTTCATTCCGATTCCGCCGCCGCCGCCGGAGCTTTTGAGCATGACGGGGTAGCGGAGGGTTTCGGCCTGGGTCAGGGCGTCTTGCTTGTCTGCAAGGAGGCCTGTGCCGGGGAGTAAGGGGACGCCGCATTGTTTGGCGGTGGCTCGGGCGGTGTGCTTGAGGGCGAAGGCGTCGATGTTGGCGGGAGTGGGGCCGATGAAGACGAGGCCGCGTGCGGTGCACTCGCGCGCGAAGGCGATGTTCTCCGAGAGGAAGCCGTAGCCGGGATGGATGGCCTGTGCGCCGGTCTGGGCAGCGGCGGCGAAGATGGCGTCGAAGGAGAGATAGCTCTGGGCGGCGGGGGCGGGGCCGAGGAGCACGGCCTCGTCAGCCTGGAGGACGTGGAGGGAGGTTGCGTCGGCCTCAGAATAGACGGCGACGGAGGCTACGCCCATGCGGCGGAGGGTGCGGATGATGCGGGTGGCGATGGCGCCCCGATTGGCGATGAGAACTTTGGTGAACATTATCTAGGCGTTCCAGATCAGGACGCGGGCGGGCGTCGGGTTGTAGGCGTTGCAGGGGTTGTTGAGCTGGGGGCAGTTGGAGATGACGATGAGGACGTCCATGTCGGCGCGGAGCTCGACGTATTTGCCGGCGTCCGAGACACCGTCTTCAAAGGTGAGCTTGCCGGCAGGGGTGACGGGGACGTTCATGAAGAAGTTGATGTTGGCGGTGAGGTCGCGCTTGTCGAGATCGCGGCCGGTGCTCGCGGACCAGGTGAGGGCTCCTTTGAGGAAGGACTGGCGGCAGGCGTGCATGGAGCGCTTCTCGATGTCGTAGCGGACCATGTTGCTCTCGGTGGAGCAGGCTCCGCCGAGTGTGTCGTGGCGGCCGCAGGTGTCGGCGACGATGGTGAGAAGGGTGTTGCGCTGGGTGGAGATGAGCCTGGTGCCGGTGGTGAGGTAGATGTTGGCCTGGGCGCGGATGGTGTCCTGCGCGCTGTAGCGGTCGGCGTAGTTGTGGGCGTTGTAGAAGAGGGTGTCGACGGCTTGGTTGCCTTCGAGATCGACGATGCGGACGAACTGGCCCTGCTTGATCTCGTGGACGAAGGAGTCGCCGGCTCGGATGATCTCGTCAAGGAAGCATGCGTCTGTGAGGCGGGGGCTTTCCTGGATGATGGTGTCTGACATTTACATTCCCTTTCAGGGCTACTGGAAGTAGCGCTCGGTGAGGGTGAAGCCGCGAGTGTTCTCGGGACGGAAGTTGCGGCAGACATCGTCTGGGCCGGGGGCGGGGACCTTGCTGAGGGTGAGTTCGACCTGCTTTGCGGCGTAGTCCGGCGAGGGGTCCATGGGGTGCTGGCAGGAGTTGAGGATGACGAGGGTGTTCATCTCGGCGCGGATCTCGACCGAGGTTCCGGGCGCTGCGTTGTTGGGGATGAAGTGCATGGAGCCGTCGTCGTGAACCTCTACCTTGCTGAAAAAGCTGACGTTCATCATGAGGTCGCGGAGGCCGAGGCCGTACTTGGCGAGCTCGATGAGAAAGCCATCAAGGGCGTTCTGATGCCAGGCGTTGCGGGCTTGCTGGTAGGGCAGTTCGCCGTACTTTGCGGCGACCATGGCGGCGTCCGAACAGCCGCCGAGCGGGTCGTGCCAGCCGACAGTGTCCGCAGTGATAGAGCAGAGGATGCGGGCCATGTCCGAGTAGAGGACGGCTCCGGTGGTGAGGCGGGCAATGTGCTGGGCCTTGAGGGTGTCGGGCAGGTTGAGGCGCTCGGAGAAGTTATCCGCGTTGAGCAGGATGGCGGCGACGTTGGGGTTGGGGTCGAGGGCGGTGAGGCGGAGCGAGGTGCCGCGCTTGAGGATGTGAGACCAGGTGGCGTTGCCGGGGAGGGTCTCGGTCCAGAGGGTTTCGTGCTTCTCTTGCGTCAAGATGATGATCTTTCTCCGGGGCTTCCGGCGTCTTGAAAGAGTGCCAAGGCTCGGGGCTAAAGCCCGCTGCATTGGTTGGGCTATTCGTGGGGCTAAAGCCCCACGCTAATCCGAACTACGACAGCAAATACAAGCGCGACATCCCCATAAGTCTACTGTGCGGGTGGGATGCGCCATACGTTGGCCTGGCGGAGGTTTGAGAGCCAGACGGAGCCGAGGCCTGCGCGGACTCCATCGCCTCCCTGCCCTGCCCATTGCTTGACGACGGTGTTGGTTTTGGGGTCGACCTGGGTGAGGGGAAAGTCGAACATGGCGGCCCATACAGAGCCTTCGCCGAAGGAGATCTCGCCGCCTTCACCGGGGATGCCGCACTTGATGGTGGCGGCGAGCTTACCGGACTTCATATCGACGCGGGAGATGGTGCCGTCACCCTGGTTGAGCGTCCAGACGGAGCCGCCGCCCACGGTGAGGAAGCGCGGCTTGGGGCCGATGGGGATGGTGGCGACGATCTTGTTGGTGGCGGGATCGACCTTGAGGAGCTGGTCGTGCTCGAAGGAGGAGATCCAGACGAAGCCCTCACCGAAGGCCGGGTTCTCTGAGCCTGTGGGCAGGTCGAGCGTGGAGGCAATGGCGTTGGTTTTGGGATCGATGCGGATGAGCTTGCTGGTCTTGATGACGAACCAGATGGAGCCTGCGCCGGCGGTGATGCCGCCTTCCGAGTTGGCGGCTTCCGCGAGGATGCTGGCGGTAATCTTGCCGGTTGCGGGGTCGATGCGCTCAATCTCCTTGGTGGGGCCGCAGCTTGGGGCCCAGATGCTGCCGAAGGCGTCGGCGAGGCCGGCGCAGGGGCGCTTGACGTCAGCGATGAGGCCGACGGTGTTGGTGGCGGGGAGGAGTTGCACGACGTGGTTGGCGCGTGCGCTGGAGACCCAGACGGCGTCTTTGGTGACAACGGACCAGTCGGGCGAGCCTTCTACCGGGAAGACGGCGTCGTGCTTGAGGGCGTCAAGCGGGAGGCTTACGCCGGGGGTGGCGACGCCGGGGCGGACGATACGGGGTGGGCGCGGTTTGGCCGGGGCCGCGGGGGTTGGGGCCTCGGTGGGGAGGGATGGGGCCTTTGGCGGCTCCGGTTGCTGAGTGTGGAGGAACGGCGCAAGAACTAATGAGGAGGCGACTGCGAGCGAGAGCAGAGTAGAGCGAGAAGGTGTCTTGAACGGCATTCGATCTTGTCTCCGTCGCGCGAGGAGTTGAGGCTCGCGCAGGTACGCTCGTCTGAGCTTTTGGGATACCTCCACTAGAACAAACACGGGGCGCGGAATGCATGAACATGGGAATTTTCTATGGAGTGAATAGACAGAATAGAGGTCATAGGCAAACCCTATGAATGCGATTGGCCGATTCCATACCGCGCGACTGCCCAAGGTGAACTGCCTAAACTTTGGTCATGGCCCAAATCCTTACCAGAGCCGTACTGAAGTCCGGTACGATCGAGCGCGGCTCCCTGCCTCAGATCCGTAGATGTTGCAAGATGTCGTTGATTGCCGCTGCCGTTCTGGTGGGTCTGCTGCAGACGTCCGCTGCTCCTAAAGCCCTTGCCGAGCCCGCTACATTTACGGTGGGCTGGTCTGTTTATGCGGGTTGGAATCCTTACTTCTATATGCAGAAGTCCGGGATTCTAAAGAAGTGGGCGGACAAGTACGGCATCAAGATCAAGGTTCAGCGGTTCGACTATGCCGCCTCGCTGGACTCGTTTGTAGCCAAGAATATCGATGCCTGCACCATGACGAACATGGAGGCGCTGGATATGCCGGCGGCCAGCGGAGTGGACTCCACCGTGATCATTACCGGGGATTACTCGAACGGCAACGATGCGGTGCTGACTCGCAATGGGTTGACCTTCGATAAGCTCGCCGGGCACCGCGTCATGCTGGTGCAGAAGACAGTCTCCGAGTACCTGCTGGAGCGCGGCATGGTGATGAGCGGGCAGCAGGCCAAGCTTGGAAGCCTGAAGCTGTTGAACACGTCTGACTCCGACATTGCTCCGGCGTTTTTGAACAACGCCTCCAACGAAGCAGTCGTCACGTGGAAGCCGCTGGTGTCGCAGATCCTGGTGGACAAGGGCGTTCATTCGATCTTCGATTCGTCACAGATTCCGGGCGAGATTCTTGACCTGCTGGTGGTTCGGACCGAGGTGCTGAAGCGGCCGGATGGGTCCGGCGAGAAGTTTGCCAAGGCCATGAACGGCGCGTGGTACGAGACGATGCAGCGCTTGACCGGCAACGGCGCACCGCAGGCCGAGGCGCTGAAGGTGAGCGCGGCTGCTTCGGGTGATTCAGTTGACTCCTATAAGAGCCAGTTGAAGACGACTGCGCTGTTCAGCACGCCCAAGGCCGCGGCCGACTTCACGACCAGCCCGACCTTGAAACAGAAGATGGACCTGGTGCGGCAGTTCTGCTTTGCACATGGGTTGCTGGGTAAGAGCACGAAGTCTGTTGACGATGTGGCGATTGCGTATCCGGACGGTTCCGTTCAGGGCAAGAAGGATCGTGTGAAGCTTCGGTTCGACGCAGGTTATATGCAGGCAGCACAGCAAGGAAAGCTATAGACATGAGCAGCTTCGCCCCATTCGATATCCAGGCCCGGCCGAATCGCCTTGTTGCACAGGCGCTCTCGTTCGTGTTCTTCCTGGTGTGCCTGGGGCTGTATGTGCATACGTCGAAGGTGCGTCATGCGGATAACCCTGAGGACCGCATTGTGCCGAACGCGCAGCAGTTGCGTGCGGGCATTCATGCTTCGGTGCTGGAGCCTGCTGAGGAAGATGACTATATTGCGCCGGATGGAGCTTCGAAGTGGGAGCGGTTTCACCACTCGATGATCTGGAAGGACACGCTCTCGAGTGGGCGGCGTTTTGGCATTGCGCTACTGCTGCTGGTGCCGGCGGTTTTGCTGGCGCTGCACATTGGGCTGTTCCCTTACTTCAATTCCGGCGGCATGCGATTTCTCCTGTTCTTCGACAAAATCGTGGCGCTGTCGTTGCTGCCGATTCTGTTCATCGTGTTTGGGATCGACGAGTGGTCGAAGATTGCACTGATCGTGATTGGCGTTGCGCCGACGATGATGCTGGACGTGATCCAGATGGTGCGCACGGTGCCGCAGGAGCAGGTGGTGAAGTCGTTCACGCTAGGCGCGAATGACTTCGATGTGGCGTATCGCGTGATCTTCCGGCAGATCCTGCCGCAGATCATCAACAGCCTGCGGTTGAACTTGAAGCCCATCATGCTGTTCCTGTTTGCGGGCGAGATGATTGCGGCCTCAGACGGGCTGGCTTACCGGATTGCGATCATGCGGCGGCATATGGGGATGGATGTGATTCTGCCTTACGTGCTTTGGGTGGCGCTGCTGCTGTTCTGTGTGGATCTCTCGTTGCGAATCGTGAACAGGAGGATGCATCCATGGTTTCAGTCCTAGAGCCGATGCCTGAGACTGTCACGACCTCTGCCGCGAAGGCTGAGGCTACGGCGATCCATATCGCCGATGTGTCCGTCTCCTACGCGACGAAGAAGAAGACGCGCAAGACGATTCTGAATGGGGTGAACCTCGAGATCGCCGATGGTGAGTTCGTCGTGCTGCTGGGCGAGACGGGCTGCGGCAAGAGCACGCTGCTGCGGATGATCCTGGGGCAGGAACTCCCGGCTGCGGGTGCGGTGTTTGTGCGCGGCAAGAAGGTAGAACGGGTGAGTGCGCAGTGCGGGTATGTGCCGCAGAAGTATTCCCTGTTTCCGGACCGGACGGTGATGGGCAATCTGATCATGGGGCCGGAGACTTCGAAGTTCCATATTTTGGGGCGGCTGAGGCCGGAGTTCAGGGCGTTTCGGCGAGAGGTCAAGGCTGAGGCTCTGCGTCAGTTGCAGCATATGGGGCTTCATGCGACGGACGCGGACAAGTATCCGCATCAGCTTTCAGGCGGCATGCAGCAGCGGGTGGCGATCGCGCAGGCGCTGATGATGAAGCCGAACGTGCTGCTGATGGATGAGGCGTTCAGTGCGCTGGACCCGGCGACCAGGACGAGTCTGCAACGGATTCTGAGGACGGTTTGGCTGGAGACGAAGCCGACGGTGGTGTTCGTGACGCACAACACGGCGGAGGCGCTGTTTCTGGCGACTCGCGTGATTGTGCTGGCGAAGCAGGGCGTCAACGGGCAGGACGGCGCTAAGGTTGCGCTGGATCTGAAGCTGCCTGAGACGGGCATGAGTTTGAAGCGGAACGGGCAACAATTTCTGGATTTGGTAGAGCACATCGAAGACGCGTCTCGAGGATCGGCAGTGGCCGATGAGTCGACGCCCAGCCCTGAGGAAGTGCTATGAAGAAGCTATGGCTCGCTGGAACGTTTACCGCCCTGACCCTGAGCTTGACCGCTGGTGCGCAGCAGGCTGCGCCCGCCGACAAGATCCATGCCGCGGCGTTGAAGCCCGCGGGTGCGGGTGGCGATCAGCAGAAGTACTTTGAGGATAAGGTTCGTCCGGTGCTGGCGCAGAACTGCTACAAGTGCCACACGTCGGAGGCCATGGGTGGGCTGCGGCTGGACTCGCGCGAGAGAGTTCTGAAGGGTGGCGATACGGGGCCGGCTTTGATTCCGGGTGCGCCGGAGAAGAGCCTGCTGATCGAGGCCATCAACCAGACGGGCGATCTGAAGATGCCGCCGAAGGGCAAGAAGCTGACGGATGGCGAGATTGCTTCGCTGACCGAGTGGGTGAAGAACGGTGCGGCCTGGGATGCAGCGGAATCGACCAAGCCGATTACCGCTACGCTTACGGCGGCTGCGGTGAAGGGTGGCGCGGGCGAGGAGTACTTCGAGAATAATGTGCGGCCGATCCTGGCGCAGAAGTGCGGGACATGTCATGAGGATCGCTCGTCGGGCGGCCTAAGGATGATCTCGCGTGAGGCGCTGCTGAAGGGCGGGGACTCCGGGCCAGCGATTGTCCCG
This sequence comes from Granulicella tundricola MP5ACTX9, assembly GCF_000178975.2. Lineage (NCBI taxonomy): Bacteria > Pseudomonadati > Acidobacteriota > Terriglobia > Terriglobales > Acidobacteriaceae > Granulicella > Granulicella tundricola. The sequence goes on from NC_015064.1 coordinate 2,720,813, forward strand.
GGTGATCCCGACAAAAGCCTGTTGCTGACGGCGGTGCATCAGACGACCGAGTTGAAGATGCCGCCGAAGGGCACGAAGCTTTCCGACCAGGAGATTCAGTCGCTGACGGATTGGATCAAGATGGGCGCGCCTTGGCCTGCGAGCACGGTTGCGGTGCGTGAAGAAGGCAAGCAGATCACCGATGAGATGCGGGCGTGGTGGTCGTTCCAGCCGCTGAAGGCTCCGGCGATTCCGGTGAACAAGAATGCGGGCTGGGCGAAGTCGGATATCGATCACCTGGTGCTGGCGAAGCTGGAAGCGAAGGGTATGTCCCCTGCTGCGGCGGCGGACAAGCGCACGTTGATCCGGCGCGCGACGCTGGACCTGACGGGGCTGCCGCCGACCGAGGAAGAGGTTACGGCGTTCGAGCAGGACAAGGACGCCAATGCGTATGAGAAGGTGGTCGATCGTCTGCTGGCTTCGCCGCGGTATGGCGAGCGCTGGGGACGGCACTGGCTGGATGTGGCGCGGTATGCGGATGATGATATTCGCGGTCTCGACCCGCGCGGACGTGGGTATATGCCGCTCGATGGCGCGTATGTGTATCGCGACTGGGTGGTGCGTGCGATCAACTCCGACCTGAGCTACGACAAGTTTGTGAAGATGCAGCTTGCGGGCGACCTGATGAGCAAGAAGCCGACGCCGGATGAGCTTGAGGCCACATCGTTTCTGGGCGCGGCTCCCTGGATCTGGGATCAGGCGGAACCGGCACAGGGCCGGGCGGATGAACGCAATGAGCGGATCGACGCTGTGACTCGTGGGTATCTTGGGCTGACGGTTGCGTGCGCTCGCTGCCATGACCATAAGTACGATCCCATTCTGGCGAAGGACTACTACGCGCTGGGCGGTGTGTTTGCTAGCTCGACCTACAAGGAATATTCGTTCGTCCCGGATGAAGAGGTGACGTACTGGCACGATAAGTTCAACAAGGCCGACAAGATGGATGAGGCCGTGCAGGCCTACAACAAGACCGAGTCCGAGCAGTTGGCGAAGGCGTTCGCTTCGGAGAGCTCGGCTTACATGGTGGCTGCGTGGCGAGTCTCCGGCAAGCCAAAGATGAAGGTGGAAGACGTCGCCGAGAAGGACAAGCTGGACCCTGAACAGCTTGACCGTTGGGTGAAGTTCCTGGGCAAGAAGCAGACCTTCTACCCCTACCTGCATGACTGGCAGATGATGATCGCGCAGGGTGGGACGGAGGACCAGGCGAAGTATCTTGGCGATGCGTTCCAGGGCTTGATTCTCGATCTGGAGATGGAGCAGAAGCAGCTCGAAGAGGACAACAAGAAAATCGAGGCGAAGGCGGATGTGCCCACGCGGCGCAAAAAAGAGGCCAAGCCGAACGAGTTCGACACGTATGACGAGTTCTGCCCGGGCTGCACGCTGGAGCTGAAGGTGATGACCCCGGAGCGCGCGAATCTTTACTCCGATCTCTTCGTCCGGGCGCTCTCTTCCGACAGCGAAGGACGCGGCGAGCCAGGCTTGTTTGCTTATCGCGGATGGGCGTTGCGGCGGCGGCTTGGACCGACCGAGCAGCAGTACCTGGCGGACCTGGAAGTCCAGGGCAAGAAGATGCATAAGGACATGCCGGAGCAGTATCCGTTTGTCCATGGCTTCACGGATCGTCCGAAGGCTGTGAACATCGCGTTGAATCTGCGCGGAAATCCTCATGCGCTGGGACCGGAGATTCCACGGGCGTTCCCTGAGGTTCTGGGTGCGCCGGGGAAGAAGCCTTACACGGAAGGCAGTGGCCGGCTTGACCTTGCGAACGATATCGTGGCCAGTCCACTTGCCTCGCGCGTGTGGGTGAACCGGGTATGGAAGTGGCACTTCGGCACGGGCATCGTAAACTCGCCGGACAACCTGGGCAAGGTTGGCGATCCGCCGTCCGATCCTGAACTGCTGGACTATCTTGCGATCTCGTTCCAGAAGAACGGCATGTCTCTGAAGAAGCTGCAGAAAGAGATCATGATGTCGGCGACCTACCAGCAGAGCTCGAAGGAGAGCCCGCTGGCCAAGGAGACCGATCCGGATAACCGGCTCTACTCGCACTTCTCCATGCAGCGTCTGGATGCCGAGCAGTTGCGTGATTCGATCCTGTTTGTCGCGGGCGATCTCGATACGAGCAAGCTGGGCGGACCCGCGAAGCCGCTGGGCACGGATAACACTCGCCGGACCTTGTATGCGAAGGTCAGCCGCTTCCGCATCGATCCGTTCCTGCAGGAGTTCGACTTCCCTAACCCGACGTTTACGGCCGAGCAGCGCTTCTCCACCAACGTGCCGGTGCAACGGCTTTACTTCATGAACAATGCCTTTGTGTACTCGCAGGCCGGCAAGCTGGCGGCGCGGGTGTATGCGAAGGGCGACGATGCCGCACGCATCAAGGACACCTACCAGATCCTGTTCAATCGCGCCCCGACTGCGGAAGAGTTGCAGCTTGGCCTGACCTTCCTGAAGAACACGCCGGAGCGTCCGGGCTACCTGGTCAACCAGGAGCCGCTGACGGCCTGGAAGCAGTACGCGCGTGTGCTCTTCAGCTCCAACGAGTTCGAGTACCTCAACTAACGCAACAGACATGTGTTCCGAATGGAGACTATCCATGCTTAAACCGAAACCAATCGATCGTCGTGACGCACTGAAGAGAATCGGCGGAGGCTTTGCCTTCATGAGCTTCGCCAGCATGCTGGGCGAGCAGATTGCGCAGGCTGAGACCGCTGCCCCTGTGAATCCGGGGCCGGATCAGTACATGCTGAAGGACCCGAAGTTCAAGCCCAAGGCCAAGCATGTCATCTTTCTGTTCATGAACGGTGGGCTTTCGCACATCGACAGCTTCGACCCCAAGCCGATGCTGACGAAGTTCGATGGGCAGCCCATGCCGGGCGGAGACCTGGGCCACGAGCGCAAGACGGGCAAGCTGATGAAGTCGCCGTTTGAGTTCAAGAAGTATGGCAAGAGTGGCATCGAGGTCAGCGAGCTCTTCCCCAATGTGGGCGAGTGCATCGACGATATCTGCGTGGTGCGCTCGGTCTTCACGGAGATACCAAACCACGAGCCGGCGCTGATCATGATGAACACCGGCGCGAACGTTGCGGGACGGCCCTCCATGGGATCATGGCTGACCTATGGTTTGGGCACGATCAACAAGGATCTGCCGGGCTTCGTCGTCCTCTGCCCCCAGGTTCCAACCACCGTCGGGCCTCCGCTTTGGAGTTCCGCGTTTCTGCCGCCCATTCATCAAGCAACGTACGTCTCTTCGGACACCAAACAGAAGGACTTCGATCCGTACAAGCTGATTCCGGACATTCATAACGAACGCTTCGACATGAAGGCGCAGCGGCAGGAGCTTGATCTGATCAAGAAGCTCGACGATATGAACATGGCGGAGAACCAGTCGACTCCGCAGCTTGAAGCGACGATCGGCTCCATGGAGACGGCGTACCGCATGCAGACGGAGGCGCCGGAGGTCTTCGATGTGCGCAAGGAGTCTGCCGCGACGATCAAGATGTACGGCGAAGGCAGCACGGCACGCGGATGTTTGACTGCGGCGCGGCTGATTGAGAAAGGTGTGCGCGTGGTGCAGGTTTACTACTCGCAGGGCGACCCGTGGGATCACCATGCCGATATCCTCATGCATCGCAAGAACGCCAAGGACTCCGATCAACCGTTTGCAGCGCTGGTGAAGGATCTCAAGGCGCGTGGACTGTTCGACGAGACGATCATCGTGTGTGGCTCAGAGTTCGGCAGAACGCCGGTCGTGGAACTGGGCGGCGCGGGCACGCACAACGGTCGCGACCACAATCCGCACGGCTTCACCATGTGGCTTGCCGGGGGCGGCATCAAGGGCGGCATGACCTATGGCGCGACCGATGACTTCGGCTGGAAGGTTGTGGACAAGCCTGTTCACGTACACGATATCCATGCGACGATTCTGTATCTCATGGGCATCGAGCACACTAAGCTGACGTACCGCAGCAGCGGCCGCGACTACCGTCTGACGGACGTTTCCGGCAAGGTCATCCACGACATCATCGCTTAGAACAGAGGTTATTGCTTGCAGCAGACTGTAGCAGTTCGGGTCGTCTTATCGTTGCTGGCGCTTGGGCTTTCGGGCTGCAAGGCGACTCAGCCCAGCAAGCCGGAGACGGCAGTGGCAACCTGGGTCAAGCTGCACGTCACGGTCGGCGGAAAGAAGGATGTGAACCCGGTCCATGCGGATGCGGCAGCCATTGCGGACGGCAAGCAGTTGTTCGGCTCATACTGCATGGTCTGCCACGGACTGGATGGACAGAACACCGGCGTGCCGTTTGCCGCGACCATTTCACCGCCTGTTCCTTCGCTGGCAAGTGCACAGGTTCAGGCGTATTCGGACGGGCAGTTGAAGTGGATCATCAAGAACGGGCTGTACCCGTCCGGGATGCCACCGTCCACAGGAGATTTTTCCGACGACGACATGTGGCGGATGGTCGTCTACATCCGTCATCTGCCGCCGAAGGGCAGTCTGGGAGAACCGGCTGTCTATGGCGGGAAATAGTTCAGAAATTCTTTGGGAGGAGCCGTCAGAAGCACTCGCTGATGCACGGTAGCGCAGCAGACCGTCGCAACCAATTTATTTTGTTCTACTTAGCATGAAATGATCAGGATTCGTCGAGCCCGAAAGAGTCTCTCTCTTTCGGCTGTCTCCGAGTTCTCGTACCGCTACGCGCCCCAAAATTGACACAAAATGCACCGGTTACGGTCGACAGGCGTCAAAGCAGAGGGCTATAGTCTGTTTTGCCTTCTGAAGCCAGGCCATCGGCTCTAACGTGTGCGGTCTTCCCCGTTTGGAGCTGGTCTGGTGGATTTATTCACGTACCTGTCACCGTGACCCTGCTACACCGTAGATCCTGCAGCTCGTGTCGCACTTATTTTGGAGCTTCAAAATGCGTACCATGAAATCTGTTGTACTCCCCGCAGCAGCTGCCCTTTGCCTTCTTGTACCTTCCTTCAGCGCGTTCGCGCAGGCAGCACCCGCACCCACCGCCCAGACCGCCAAAAAGGGTAAGACCGTGAAGTTCACCCTTCAGAATACGACCAAGGCACCGATCGCTTTGAAGAGCGGCGACGATCAGATCTCGCTCGCCGCCGGTGAGTCGCGTGCGGTCAAGATCCCCGCCGGCACCCGCATCACCACCGTTGCCGACTCGTCCACCGGACCTTCCGGCACGGTCGTCACCGAGGTCACCGAAGACATGGGCGGCGCAACCGTCAACCTTCGGTAACTCAGTTAGTTGCGAGTCCAGGAGTACGCAAGGCCGCCCATCACGGTGCGGCCTTGCATCCGGACTCCCACGATCTCTTCATACCCCGTACCGCTCAGATTCATCAGCCGAAGATAAGGCTTGATCCGCCCGCTGCTGCGAGCGATGGAAAGATCCCACAACGGGTAGGCAGTGTGCCCCGTTCTCTGAATCACCCCAAGCTCAGTTTGCGCAATCCACTGCTTCCAAAACGATGCGGTGTAGAGCAGGTTCGCATCCTGTGCGGCGTAGTTATAGGCGTACTCGCTGATGAGCCCCGGCGGTGGCGGCGCGGCTTGTACCGCGGTGTAGCGAAGCTGCAAAGTCTGGGTGGCAGGAAGCCGGATGTGTAAGCTGCTTTCCGCGCCGGTGAGGTTCAGGTCATTGATATTCGTCGCCTGCCAGGGCGCGGCCAGCGTGTACTTTGAGTAGTCGATGCTGTTCTTCTGCTGCAGACGAAAGCCCGTGGCGCTGAAGGTATAGCGTCCGCCCGGCGTCCAGTCCAGACCACCTTCATAGCTCCAGGACGTCTCCGGTTTCAGCGCGGGATTCCCAATGCTGGCGGGGTCAGAGTAGTAGAGATCGGTGTAGGTGGGCAGGCGAAATCCGTGTCCGGCTGAGGCGCGCAGGCGCAACGTCTTCGTCAAGCTGAACCCTGCTGCGAGGCTCGGCGAGAAGACGGACCTTCCGCCGCTGAGACCTTCTTCCCTCGCACCCGCAATGGCAGTGAAGCGCCCCTGCGGATGGTAGGCAACGCTGACATATCCAGCCTCTTCATTGCGTGCGTGAAGACCGAGGTTCGAGCTGTGGATGCTATCGCCGTCTGCCTCCAAACCGTAAGAGATGCTGAGATCATGGCGCACATCATCGGTGCGGCGAAGTGCGCCCTCCCATGCTCCGTCCAGGTGATTATTGCGGTAGTACTGCGGGTTGTCGTTGAGTAGGACGAAGAGATCCGAGTGCCGGCGATAGGCGAACTGCCCGATCGTTCGTGCGCCAAGCTGCTGCTGGATTGAGGCGAACCAGCCCTTGGCGCGCTCCCACGAATCGTACGCGCCGTAGAACTGGTTTGCTCCGTAGGGACGGTCGCTGGCGGCAAACAGGAGATCCGTGGTCCACGCATCTTTTGGCGCTGACTGGCTCGATGGATGCGGGCGCAGGTCAAACCAGGTCTCCGACGAGAGCGCGTTGGAGTGATAGCCGCGATCGACCATGAAGCCGTCGGACGTATCGCGACTCCCCGCAAGCTCTCCGGCAAAGCGTGAGGCTGCATATGTGGCCTGCAGGTGTTGCTCTTCGGAACCGTAGTTGCCGAAGCCGGCCTTGGCTGTGACAGAAGTTCGCGACGGACGTGCGGTGATGAGATTGATCGCGCCGCCGATGGCATCGGAGCCGAAGAACGTGGAACCCGAACCGTGCAGCACATCGACGCGGGAGATCGCTTCAAGCGGGATGGGGATATCGAGATTGAGGTGGCCGGTCTCCGGGTCATTGATGCGGAAGCCGTTCAGCAGCACCAGCGACTGTTCAAAGGTGGTGCCGCGGATGGAGAGATCGGCCTGAACGCCGTTGCCCGCGCGAGACTGCAGGTTGACCGACGCATCCATGCGGAGATAGTCCGTGACGTTGTCGTTGAGCAGCGCAGTGGCTTCGGGATCAAGGACAACGAACGAACGATCCGAGCCGGAGAGCAGCATGGGCTGGATGGCAGAGGTAACGTTGACCGCGGCCTCCGTGGATGGCAGCGCGGTCTGCTGAGGGTTCGTTGAAACCGGTGACTGGGCGAAGGCGTGGGTGGCACAGACGGACAGCAACAGAAGTGGCTTACGCATTTCTCTTTCATCGTGCAGGTGCAAAGTTGATGAGCCGTGCGGATCAAGTAATCGCTCTTAGGCAGTATGCCTTAGAGCCAGTCGTCTATCGAGGCGATAGAACTAAGCCATGTTGCTGGCACAACTTGAGAAAGCTGCCTATGCTCACGTTAGTTCACCGACATGAGTACCAAACAAACATGACGTGCGGCAACGCATGCGCGCGGACTTACGTCTTGAGGGATGCGATGGCACAGACACAGACACCAGCTTACAACCCGGCGTTGAACGGTATTCCACAATCACCCAGCGGACGCCCCTATCCCAACGGCAATCCAGCCGATTCACTGAATCCGGCAGCCGCAAAGAACACGGACTCCTGCATGCCGCTTCACCCCACCGGCCCGGTCATCCACAACTACCACTGCGAAGGGTCAGCGCCCGGCACGCTGGGCTTCCGCTGGATCTTTGGTTCGGTCATCGCGGCTCGCAATAAAGACCCGCGCATCCAGGTGATGCAGTACAACGAAGACACCTACCTCATGCGAGAGAACATCTGCGTGAATTGGGAAGGCCCATTTACCTATCTGCTCTTTGGTAACAAGGGTGCGTTGCTGATCGACACCGGCGCGACCCCGCAGGCAGAGTGGTATCCACTGCGCAAGACGGTCGATGACATCATCACGCGCTGGGCCAGGGCTCGCGGCAGAAGCAATGTGCCCTTGACGGTCGTGATGACCTCTGGAGAGGACATTGCACAGAATCAGGGACTTGCACAGTTTGCCGGGCGGCCGAATACGACGCTCGTACCGAAGCCTCTGCATGAGATGAAGGCGTTCTACAAGCTGAATGCGTCCTGGCGAAAGGGGATTGGAAAGATCGACCTCGGGGACCGAGTCATCGATGTGCTTGCGACGCCTGGGACCCACAAGGATGGCGTCAGCTTTTATGACCCCTACTGCGACTTCCTCTTTACTGGTGATCTTTTGTATCCGGGAAAGATACAAATCAGTAACGACAAGGATTTCGTCGCATCCCTTGAGCGCCTGAAGCAGTGGAAGGATACGCACCCGGTCAAGTGGGTCCTTGGCGGCCACGTCGAGATGCAGTTCCTTCCGGGCAAGGCCTATCCGCGGTTCTACACCTATAAACCTTACGAACGACTGCTCCCCATGGAGCCTCCGCTGATCGATGAGGCTCTGGCCGCCGCGAAAGAAATCGTGGGCAAGGAGACCGTCCTCGTGCGTGTCGATTTTCAACTCCTCAACCGCGTAAGTCCGGATCAGAAGACGCTCGACTTCCCTGCCGGCGTCCCCAATATCACGGGTCCGCGAGCGTTCTAGTCTCACCCTGAGCAATATGTAACAGTTACTGTCCGCAAAGGAAATGCCACTATGCAACTCGATCGTAGAAACTTCCTCGCGCTTCCTGTTCTATCTTTTGTGGTGCCTGCGGCGAACGCCCTGATGAACTCGGAGAATGGATTGGTCTCGCCAGCCGCACCCGCTTTTGTCGGTCCCGTCGACTTTAGGCAGAATGTACCAGCGCCAGGCACATTTCCCGCAAAGTGGATCTGCGGCTCGGAATCAGCCATGGACAACACCGATCCACCCGTCCAGGTACATTGGTACAACGAGCACACGGCGGTCCTACGGCAGAACAAATGCTATAGCTACGAAGCCCCGTTCATGATGCTCTACTTCGGCAATGAACGCGTCCTCATGATCGACCAGGGCTTCAACTCCTTGCGCTCGGACTGGCCGCTGCGTGACGTCGTTGACGATTGCATCGACACCTGGGCGAAGAAGCATGGACACAAAGCTGAGGACCTTGAACTGCTCCTTGCTTTCAGCCACCTGCATGCCGATCACTACGCCGCGCAGAACGAGTTCGTCGACCGCCCCAACACACGCATCATGGGCCTGACGCATGAGGAGATGGTCGGCTTCTGGGGCATGACTCACTATCCTGAGCAGCGCGTGGTGCTCGACCTGGGCGGCCGTGAGATCTGGATCTGGGGCAGCCCCGGCCACGTCATGAGCGAGTTCGCCTACTACGACACCTACACGCAGATCCTCTATACCGGTGATATGTTCTATCGCGGCCGCTGCTACATCAGCTTCTGGCAACCATGGTTCGACAGCATGACCCGGCTTATCAAGTTTCTCGACGACGGCCACCCCGTCACTCACATCGTGGGCTGCCATGTGGAGATGGGCAGCAAGGGCGAGGACTACCCCTACGGCGTCACCTGGCAGCCTGAGGAAGCGCCGTGGCAGCTCACCGTTGCAGAGTTGCGCCACGCCTACGAGATCGCCAAGACGATCACCAAGCCCGGCATCTACTTCACCGGCGGCGTCTACCTCTGCAATCAGACGCGAGGCACCACGACCATCGACAAGAATCCTTACGCCTATGAGACCTAGGCGCGGGTCAACCCAGTAGATCCTTGAAGTAAGCGTTGAGGAGACGGTCCGTTGGATCGTAGCTGCGTCGTGTCTGCTGCATCGTCGTAAGCCTGTCGCCATAGGCCTTTTGAACGATTGCCGGTGTCAGGCCATAGGTCTGGTTCAACAACGGAACACCATTCCGATCGCTGCAGAACTGGTTGTAGGCCGCCAGAAAATCAACCCAGCCATCGTTCGCGGTGGACACCGGATCGATCGTCATCACGGGCCCGTTGTACGAGTACGACAGCAGCGATTGCTGATCCTGCATGATCCAGTAACCCACATACAGCAGGTTTGAACGATAGCCCTTCTCGTTGTAGTAATCCTTCACGAACTTGAAGAAGTCCGAGATACAGACAGCATAGTCCGCCTCCGGAAACGCGAAGAGGCTGAAGGTATACCGGCTGTCATCGGAGACTGGCGGATAGTGAATGATCTGGTCGCCCGGTATCGTGTAATCCCCGCACACCAGGTTCTCAAGCTGAAAACGCCAGGTCGCGTTGAAGCCATCGAGGATGCCGTACCTAATCTTGGGTATGGAGATATTCTGCGACACGTCATGGCCAAACTTCGGTCCGGCGGAGCCCCAGAAGTGGTTCCGCAGCCCCCACGCACAATGGTCTGGGTCACCCGTTGCGCCTGGGTTGTACTTACGAAACTCGATCGTGATCTTGTTGTCGAAAGGAAAGATGTAATAGAACATCGATTCGCCGCGCGCCTTCAACTCAGGCAGCCTGGCGATGAAATCCTCCAACTCAAAGGTCTCGTGATGGACGGCCATAGGCAGAAGCGCGCGAATCTTATAAGTGACCTCATAGACGATTCCACATGTGCCGTAAGAGCAACGCATCTTCTTCATGAGATCGGGCTGATCTGCCTCGGTCACTTCAAGCAGATCACCGCTGGGCAGCACCATCTTCATCCCGGTCACATAAGAACCCACCTGGCCGTACTCTCCAGGCATGGAAGCGTCTTTGGTCCCCGCACACGCAGCGCTGCCGGAAGAGAGACTCCCAATCTCCGTATTCACATAAAACATCAGGTTCTTCGCTTCGAGCATCTTCGCCAGGTCAAGGTGAATCGCACCCGCCTCAACCGTCAGCGTGTCGTCGCCGACATTCAAAACCTTGTTCATCTTCATGCGGATCAGCGTGCCGCCATCAGCCACACCGCACGGTGACGTGGAGTGATTGGAGCCCACCACTCGTACCGGCGATGGGTACTGAACCGGGTCCTTCAGTACGCGCACAATGTCATCAACCGAGTTGGCATCCACTACCACCAGCGGATGCGACACAATATTTCCGAACCAGTTCGTCACCGTTATCTCTGCCATGGGTTCCTCTTCTAAATCAGTAAGCTGACTTACAGGCGCACAGACACAAAGCCTCAGAAGCCTGTATCGATCAAATTTTCCGTTGGGATTGGCCCGGGGCCTTGGGGACGTGTGGATGGCCGGATAAAGATGCGCGTGAGCAGAGAGCCCAACCTTCGCATCGGGAGGAATTTAGCAGCGCACAAATCTAAAGTCAAGCCAACAAACGGACTGTATGCTATTCTCACTCACGTCATCGCCAACACCCTCGTCATGGAGTGATGGTCTGCCACTGCAGTTCGGGCCCCGCAAGAAATCTTCGGAGGTCACCCTATGCGTGCCGGCCGCGTCCTCGTCTTTACAACTCTGCTTCTGCTTCTCACCGCATCCCTTGGCGCTCATCTGCATCGCACCCGCGCGCAGACCGGCTACGTCTGTCCGGACGGCTCAACGAACTGCTACCAGATGAGCTACGTCGGCCTCACTGACCTGCAACGCCAAGGCCGCGATACCTGGTACTTCTGGACCGGCGGCGACCGCAACCCGGGCGGCACCAACGTCGTCGGCGACCAGGCGCTCTGGCGTCACATTGCCACTGAAACTCACGGCCAGTTCGACCTCATCCAGTCCATTGACTCGCGTCACCGTGGCCAGCGCTTCAAGCAGTTCGGCATCATCAGCGACCCGGATTGCAGGAAGGCCTCCGCACCCGATCAGTACGGTCTCTGGATCGACGATTGCACCAGCATCAACACGCCTCCGCTCGGACCCGCCTTTGGCAAATCGGCAGGCATCATCGGCCTGCGCATCTTCCCCAATCCCAACTTCGATCCGAAGAAGTGGAACGTTGATGCCTATCGCAAAGACGCCGCATCGGTTGAGCCGCCGTACCTCGTCGGCATGACGTGCGCCATGTGCCACGTCGGCTTCAATCCCCTGCATCCACCGGCAGATCCCGAGAACCCGCAGTGGCATAACCTCAACCCAGGCATCGGCAACCAGTACTTCCGCGAGCAGATCTTCAGCGCCGCCAAGTTTCCCATGACGCAGTCGCTCCAGCCCAACGACTTCCGCTGGCAACTCGCACACAGCGAACCCGCAGGCACGTCGGAGACCTCGCAGGTCGCCACCGATCACATCTTCAATCCAAACACCATCAACCACATTGCGTACATCAACGATCGCCCCACACACGCTGAGGTTACAGCGGACGGCGTTCATCGCAATGTGTATCACATCCTCAAAGACGGTTCGGACTCCGTAGGCTCGGCCTGCCTGGACGATCCCACGCCGCACCCCGGCCAGGATGACACTGCCTGCGCCGCCTTGCGCGTGTATATCAACATCGGCGTCTGCGCCAACATCTGGACCACGTTGCAGGACCCCATCTACGGCCTGCAACGCCCGCAGTCAGCCTTCGATCCCAAGCAGGCGCGTCTCGATCCCAACTGCAACCAGGGCTGGACTGACACCGAAGCTCGCATGGGCGGGCTCGAATCCTTCCTCCGCACGCTTGCTCCCCTGCATCTTGCCGATGCCGATAACGGCCAGGCCTATCTCCCCAAAGACACCGCCGTCCTCACGCGAGGCAAGGCAGTCTTCGCCGAGCAATGCGCCTCATGCCACTCCAGTAAGCGGCCGCCCGCGGACAACGCGACCACGCAGGCAGAGTGGTTTCGCCAGGCAGTCATGGCAGACGATTTCCTACAGAAGAACTATCTCTCCGACGACGCACGCCATCCCATCTCAGAGATCAAGACCAACAGCGCTCGAGCCATGGGAACCAACGCGACGGCCGGCCACATCTGGGCCAACTTTTCATCCGATACCTATAAGCAACTTCCACCGGTACATATTGACGGCCTCGTCGATCCCTTCCACACCAGCTTGAAGCTCCTGCCCTTTGAAGCCACCGGCGGTCGCGGCTACTACCGCACGCCGAACCTGGCCAACATCTGGGCCACCGCGCCCCTGCTCCACAACAACTCCGTCGGCCTCTACAACGGAGACCCCTCCGTCGCGGGCAGGCTCGCAGCGTATCAGGATGCGATGGAGAAGCTGCTCTGGCCGGAGCGCCGCCCCGGCGTCAAATCCATCCAGCGCACCAGCCAGGCGAGCAAGTTCTTCTACGAGGAAGGCGGCTCGGTCTGCATCGCCAAAGGCACACCCGTCTCGCTTATCGCGAACGTAGACGTCGTCACGCCGGAGCACTTCCGCAAGGATGATTTCTTCACGCGCTTCTTCTGCAAGGTCACCGGCACCGGCCATCTCAATGCCCTGTTCCTGCTGGCCGATAACGCGCCAGACTTCGTCCAGGATCGCGGCCACACCTTCGGCGCGGAGCTCCCGGACGCAGACAAGAAGGCGCTCATCGAGTACATGAAGCTCTTCTAGCCACCCCATTGCGCTACCATCGAACGCATGGTCATCATCAACGGCGAATTCGTCGAACTCGAAACTCCCAGCGGCCCCATGCGCACGCACATCGTGCGCCCAGCCGCGCCGGGCCGCTACCCCGCCATCCTCTTCTACTCGGAGATCTTCCAGATCACTGCGCCCATCCGCCGCACCGCCGCGATGCTCGCGGGCCATGGCTACATCGTCGCCATGCCGGAGGTTTATCACGAGTACGAGCCCGCCGGCAGCATCCTGGCCTACGACCAGGCCGGCTCAGACCGTGGCAACTTCCTCAAGACCCACAAGCCCGTCGCGGCGTATGACGCCGACACCCGCGCCATGATCGACCATCTCGTCGCTCGCCCCGACTGCACCGGTAAGATCGGCGCGATGGGCATCTGCATGGGAGGCCATCTCGCCTTCCGCGCCGCGTTCAATCCGGAGATCGCCGGCACCGTCTGCTTCTACGCCACGGACATTCATACCGGCACGCTCGGTGAAGGCAAGCACGACGACTCCTTCGCCCGCGCCGCAGAGATCAAGGGCGAGCTCTTCATGGCCTGGGGCCGCCAGGACCCGCACGTCTCCACCGAAGGCCGCATGAAGCTGCTCGCACGCCTCAACGAGCTCAACACCCTGCTCAACTGGCATGAGGTCAACGGAGCCCATGCCTTCCTGCGCGACGAAGGCGTCCGCTACGACCCCGAACACGCCCACGCCATGATGTCGTTGACCTATGACTTCTTCCACCGCAAGCTAGGCCAGGGAGACCTGCCCGTCTAGCCTTCCGCAGTCCTGGTCAAGCCGCAGCGAGTCTCGTGCGGCTACCGCCAGCTAACCGCCAGATGCCACCGCAGCCCGCGGTCCTCAGTCTTCCGAAGCACCCGCGCATACTCCTTCAACTCATCGAGCACCATCGGCCCTTCACTGCCCAGCTTGTGCGGCTCCTCTGCCAGCGCGTCCACCAGCGCATCGATCGTCGTCAGCCCTTCAGCCCCGCCATACCACTGCGGAGGCGGCAGCCGCTTGATCAGCTCTTCGTTCCCCGCGCCCTCTTCAATCAGCAGCGACATGGAGTTCTCATCCGCCGAGAAGTACTCGATCAGCGGCTTCACGCCCAGCGAGAGCGCCAGCCGCTCCAGCGAGTCCTCATGCCGCGCCAGCAGCCTGCCGTTGACGAAGATGTCGAAGCCCGGGTCTTCCCCTTCGACCACGATGTAAAGCGAAGCAGCCATACGCAGAGTGTATGCCTGGACCCTGTTAATCCGCGCCCCTCAACTTCACCGGAGAACCCTCGGAGTCAGCCTTGGAGGCTAACCCAGCAGCTCCGCGCAGCAGCAGCCACACCGCCGCCGCCATCAACACCGCACCCAAAGCCGTATACCAACTCACGCTCGGATGCAGCACGATGAAGCTCTCGACGATCGTGATCAGCAGTACCAGGAAGTACCGCACAACGAAGCCCACCGGAGGCATCTCCCGCAGCAGCCACACGGCCAGCACAAGCAGCGGCCCATCGACGAACACCGCAATCGCCGCCTCCACCAGCAGCCCACGCCCATCCATCTGTGCCAGCCCCCGCCAGTCGGATGAAGCGGCCACGCCGCTCAGCACCGCGATCACGCCACTCACAACCGCAGTCGCCGCCATGATGCCCGTGCCGCGCAGCAGCGCATGAACCCGCACCGTGGCGATCCCCGCGAGCACAGCCCCGGCCACCAGCGCGCCCAGCCAGACCTTCCCGGCCACGGACGGCGGCATCGTAAACGGAATCATCAACCCCGCCCCTGCGAGCCCCGCCAGCGCCGGCCCCAGCAGCCCCCTGGCCCCATCGTCCACGCCAAAGCCACTCGCCTGCTGTGCGACCACGAACACCACCACCACCGGCACCAGCAGAAACACCAGCGTCTCGCTCAAGCTGGTCACCGCGCCCGCAGCCCCGTTGATCAGCAGATCCGGCAGCACGAACACCAGCGCCGCCGCCCCTGCAATCTCCAGCCAATCCATCAGGCTCTTACCGGCCCAACCCTCTCGCCGCTGCACAGCCCACGCAGCGAAGATCAGCACCAGCAGCCCATGATGCATCGCCTCCCGCACCAGCGAGGTTACTGGCGCAGGCACAGCTTGCTCCAGGAGCCAGCGAGACCCTGCGAGAAAACAAAACAGCCCAAACCCCAGCCAGACCTTGCGCCGCATTATTTCCACTCGTGCGGCACGGAGCCCGCCGGCGCATGCGCCTGGACCTCCGTGTAGCAAGCCTCGATGTCTCCCGACAGATCCTTCGGCACCCAGTTCGCATCCTCGCGCGGCAGTTCGATATGCATCTCCGCAGGTCTCTTCCCCGCTGCCGCTTCCCTGTTCACGGCCACAAACAAGTCCTTCAAAAACCTCTGCTGTCCCACAAGTATCTCCACTCCGTCCGCCTCACCATGCCCCGGCAGCACATGCACCGGCTTCAATGCCAGGGCCTTGTCGAGCACCGTTGGCCAATTTTCAATCGAAGCATCCCACAGCTTGTTCCTAGGCCCGTTCACCGCCGCATCACCAGTCGCCAGTACCCGTTCTTTTGGCAGCCAAACATACCCATCTCCCGGCGTATGTCCCCACCCCAGAAACAGAAGATCCACCTCCCGCGTCTTGTCCTTCAGCACTAACTTGTCGCCGGTAATGATCTTGCGCGGGCGCTCCACATCGCTCTCACCGGTCGCGCGAACATCCTCACGCTTCGCCACTGCAGTCTGCCATCGCTTCGGCTCCCACCGGTCCATCTCCTTCGCCACTCCCGCAAACGCCATGGTCGTCGCGCCCGCACGGGTCCACGTCGAGTTCCCATACGAGTGGTCCCCGTGTGCATGCGTATCGAACACATACCGCACCGGCTTCTTCGACAGCGTCGGCATCAGCGCAATCAGCTCCTTCGCCCGCCCCGGATAGTTCGCATCCACCACGATGAGATAGTCGCTCATCTCGATCACTGTCGTATTGCTATAGCCCTTGCTCGCATCGCCCAGCAGAAACCAGACCCCAGGCGCAACCAGCGTCTGCGCGCGCGCCGTACAGACACAGAACAAAACAGAAAGGGCCACGCCAAAGCGTGACCCCATCCTTACCATTGTCTTGCGATTAGCCCTGCGAAGGACGGTTTCCACCACCACCCGCGTTGCCGCCTCCGCCGCCCTGACCCGGACGACGTCCGCCGCGACGACGCCGCGTGCCCGGACGGCGATCGCCGCCAGGTCCACCCGCAGGCCGTCCGCCAGCAGGCGCAGCCGGGGCCACACCATCCGCACGGTTGAAGTTAGGCTCAGCCTCATCCTCACCGTTCGTATCCGGCCCATCTTCCACATCATCATCATCATCGTCGTCGAAGTCATCGCCATCTTCAGCAATGTTACCCGGCTCAGGAGCCTGCGTCTGCGCCTGTGCAGGACGCGGAGCGGAACGCTGGCCTTCACCAGCCTCCGGAACCTCCGGCAGCCCCAGCTTCGCACGCTGCTCACGCAGAACAGCCTTGCGGGAGAGCTTGATGCGGTTGCCTTCGATCGCCAGTACCTTCACCAGGATCTGATCGCCTTCGCGAAGCTCGTCCTTCACTTCCTTGACGCGATGCTCCGCGATCTCGGACACGTGCAGCAGGCCATCCGTGCCGGGGAAGATCTCGACGAATGCGCCGAACTCAGCCAGCCGGACAACCCTGCCCAGATAGGTCTTGCCGATCTCCGGCGTAGCCGTCAGGTCGGTGATCATCTGGATCGCACGGCTCAGGCCGTCCGCATCGCTTGAAGCCACGTTCACGCGGCCCGTATCGTCCACGTCGATCTTCACGCCGGTCGCATCGATGATTCCACGAATCACCTTGCCGCCAGGTCCGATCAGGTCGCGGATCTTGTCGGTAGGAATCTGCATGGAGTGGATGCGCGGTGCAAACGCGCTCTTCTGCTCGCTGGCGGAAGAGATCGTCGCATCCATCGTATCCAGCAGCTCAAGACGTCCACGCCGAGCCTGCTCCAGCGCCTCACGCATGATCTGCGGCGTGATGCCCATGATCTTGATGTCCATCTGCAGCGCCGTGATGCCCTTGCGGGTACCGGCCACCTTGAAGTCCATATCGCCGTAGTGATCCTCTGCGCCTGCAATGTCGGTCAGAATGGCGTACTTGTCGCCTTCCTTGACAAGGCCCATCGCAACACCGGCCACTGCGCCCTTGAGCGGGATACCTGCAGCCATAAGCGCAAGCGATGCGCCGCAGACCGTCGCCATCGAGGACGAACCGTTCGACTCAAGAATGTCCGAAACAACGCGCAGTGTGTAAGGTGACTCATCCTCACCCGGCAGCACAGCTTCAATCGCACGCCAAGCCAGCGCGCCGTGACCGATCTCGCGACGGCCAACGCCCGTCATACGCCCAACCTCACCGACCGAGAACGGTGGGAAGTTGTAATGCAGCATGAAGCGGCGCTTGAACTCGCCCGTGTAGCTCTCCATGCGCTGTGCATCGTCGGTCGTTCCCAGTGTCGCGGAGACCAGAGCCTGCGTCTCGCCGCGCGTGAAGAGAGCGGAACCGTGTACACGCGGCAGAACGCCGGTCTCCACGGTGACCAGACGGATCTGGTCGAACGCACGATGATCCGGACGGATGCGGTCGTTCAGCACCTGGTCGCGGAAAATGCTCTCGCGCATCAGCTCGTAGTACTTGCTCAGCTTCTTGCCTGCGGCGGCATCCCCTTCGGGAAGATCCTTCTTCAGCTCGTCCTTGATCGTCTTGACGAGTGCGTAGCTCTCAAACTTGGGGTGCTTCTGCGTGTCGAGCGCATCGCTCAAACGCTCGCCAACCTTGGCCTTCAGCGAGCCCAGGTACTCCTGGTCCACTTCAACCGGGGTGACCGTGCGCTTGGTCTTGCCCGCAAGCTTCACGAGCTCTTCAATCGCCGCGCAGATCTTCTTGATCTCTACATGAGCAAACTCGATGGCAGAAACGACGCTCTCTTCAGAGGTCTCCTTCGAGCCCGACTCAACCATCACAATGCCGTCCGCCGTGCCGACGACCATGATGTTCAACTCACTCTTCTCGCGCTCCGCATACGTGGGGTTCACGATGAAGTTGCCTTCGATCAGACCCACGCGAACCGCGCCCACGGGACCGTGGAACGGAATGTCGGAGAGTGCCAGAGCGCAGCTCGCGCCGTTGATGCCCAGGACGTCAGGATCGTTTTCCTTGTCGGCCGAGTACACGAACGCTACAACCTGCGTTTCGTTGCGGAAGGCTTCGGGGAACAGAGGACGAATCGGACGGTCGATCTGACGGCTCGTCAGGA
Organism: Granulicella tundricola MP5ACTX9; assembly: GCF_000178975.2. Lineage (NCBI taxonomy): Bacteria > Pseudomonadati > Acidobacteriota > Terriglobia > Terriglobales > Acidobacteriaceae > Granulicella > Granulicella tundricola. The sequence goes on from NC_015064.1 coordinate 2,739,413, forward strand.
TCTCCTTCTCAGAGGGACGGCCCTCACGCTTGATGAACCCACCCGGGATGCGTCCGCCGGCGTACGTGAACTCGCGGTACTCAACCGTCAGCGGGAAGAAGTCGATGCCTTCCTTTGGGTCGGGCGATGCGACTGCGGTCGCCAGGATGGCATTGTCGCCAGAGGTTGTGAATGCTGCGCCGGAGGCCTGCTTGGCCATACGTCCGGTCTCAAATTTGATGTGCTTGCCGCCGGCAAGCTCTACGGTAACGTCATGCTTCATAAATGCGCCCTCTTCTCAGGTGCTCGTCTTTGTTTGTTCTAGTTAGATATCGTGGCGTGGATCCGCGCGCAGTGCGGCGGACGCACGAAAACGCAACTCTGCCGGTGCGTCGTGTGCGCGTCCGGAAAGCTGCGTTGTGCGGAACGTGGAGGTAGGGCCGTAGCCGCCGGGAAGGTCGTAGGAACTCGCTGCGGGCGCAAACGTCACAGGCAGGCACTCCCAGTCGAGGATTGTTGCCAATCCTCGACGAAGCGTCCGGCGCTGTGCGTGCGGGCCGTGCGGAGATCCATGTACCGATTCCTGGAGGTTCTTCCCTGGTGAGCTTACTTGCGGATTCCGAGCTTGCTGATGACCTCACGGTAACGGTCGGCATCGACCTTCTTGAGGTAATCCAGCAGACGGCGGCGCTTGCTCACGAGCATCAGCAGGCCGCGGCGTGAGCCGTGATCCTTCTTGTGCGTCTTGAAGTGTTCGGTGAGCTCCGTGATCCGCTCGGTCAGAATTGCAATCTGGACTTCCGGACTTCCGGTGTCGGAGTCATGCGTACGAAACTTCGCGATAATGTCTGTTTTCTTGACGGGTGCCAACACAGCTGTTTTCTACTCCTGATCTTCTTCTCAATTCCACTATTCAGTGTCTGTAAAAGTTTAGCACCGTTTCCCCGGCCAGCGAAGGCCAGCCAGAGAAACGGTGCCATCCATTCCCATAATCCAATCGCAAATCGCGACCGTCATTCACCCGCAAGGGGAAGAAAGTCTTACGCCAGGTTCTCCTTCAAGAACTCCAGCGTCCGCTCCCACGCCAGCTTCGCCTGCTCCGGCGCATAGTCCGCACGATCCACGTTGAAGAAGCCATGCCCCGCCCCTTCATACTCATAAACCTTCACCTCAGGATGGGCAGCCTTCACCGCCTCCCGCTGATCGGCCCCAATATGGGAATCGGCCAAACCAAAGTGCAGCATCACCGGGCATGTCGGCTCTTCGGTCGCGACCGAACCCACACCGCCCGCATAAAAACCCACCGTGCAGGCCGGATCGATCCCCAGCTTCTCCGCCCGCGTAGCCGAAAGCCAGCTCATCAGCCCGCCGTAGCAGAAGCCCATCACCGCCACGCCTTCAACGGTCTTCTCCACTTCCTTGAACGCCGCCGCGATATCCAGCAGCGCAGTATCCGGCGACAGCTTCCCATACAGCCCGAACGCCTTCTGCAGATCCTCGCCCACGTACGTCAGCTCCAGATCACGCTCGTAGCGGTCGAACAGCGCCGGCGCAATCGCCAGGTAACCCGCCTTCGCAAAGTCATCCGCAACCCCGCGGATCGACTTGTTGACCCCGAAGATCTCCTGTACCACTACGACAGCGCCAATCGGCTTGTCCGGTGCAGCCACATACGCCCCAAGCTCATGCCCATCGGCAGCCGTAATCTTGATCATTCCCATCGCGTTTCATCTCCGAAAATTTATCTGTTCAACCACGGACATCATAGATCACCGACTATCAAAGCCGCATGAACCGCAATCGCCCGATAAGGAAAATCAAGCATTAGGGTAGCCCGGTCAAAATCCGCCCTGATCGCTTGTATCAATTTTTATCCCCGTAATCCTTCCCACGGGGCGGCACAATGCATCCGCTACGCTGCCTGGTGCTATTCACCCTTCCCCTCAGCGAGCCCACGAACCTCACCCATCCACCGCACGAACCGGGTCATCTGCCGTCGCTCAGAAAAGAACAACCCCAAAAAATCCCGAATCCGCAAAGACCCCGCTGTCTTCCCTGAATACGTCTCCACCCGCCACCGCAGGTACTCACTCCGCCACGGCCTCAGGCGGCTACCCTTCGTAGCCACCCAGAGAAACCCCACCAGGCTCACCAATCCCTTAAACATCCCTCAAGTATAGGCCTCACCTACCCTTGCAGATAATCGAACAGATTCGTCTTATCCAGCCCCGCAATCACATTCAGCAGAGCGGTATGCTGCGTCTCGGCCGTCGTCAGCCCGGTCGCCACCGCAGCCGTGTCAGACGACAGCAACGTGCTCTGCTGTGCCGTCAACTGCGCCTCCTGCGTGTTCGAGTAGGTCGTGGTCGAAGTCAGCCTGCTCAACGAACTCCCCAGCACGGCCCTCTGGCTCGTCACATTCCCCAGCGCTGTCGTCAGCGCAGCCGTATCGCTGGCCAGCGCCGTCCCGCTCGCACCATTGCTTACATCACTCACCACCTGGTTCAGCGCCCCCAGCAGATCAGCCCCAGAGGCCTGGAAGATCGCCGACCCCGGCAGGTTCACCTGAATCTTCTGCTGATCCGGCGTCACCACGCTCTGCGTCACCGAGTCCCCGTTATAGGTCACCGTGGCCGGATCGGTGGAGGTCGCCAACGTAAACGGCGGCGTCCCCCCCTGGCTCCCGCCAAACAGGTACGTCCCCAGGTACCCCGTATTCGCCAGCGAAACCACCTGATCCCTGATCCCGGAAAGCTGCTCCCCAATCGACTTCAGATTCGAAGCCGAAAGCGTACCCGCGTTCGCCTGCACGGAGAGCGTAATCGCAGAGGTCACATTGGACACCACCTCACCCAGCGCTGAATCCGTCGCCTGCAACACCGCCTGCTCGCGCGTCGAGGTCTGGGTAAACGAGTCCGCCTTGCTGATCGAACTCGCCAGCAGCACATTCTGCGCCACCGCCACCGGATCGTCGGACAGCGAGGACACCCGCAGCCCGCTTGAAAGCTGATTCGTCAGCTTCTGTTCAGCCGCGCTGGAAGCGCTGACGGACTGCGTAAGGTTGAAAACATAATTCGGATCGACGCGCATCGTAACTCCTCCTGATCTTCTTCGCCTACTGGACCGCAACCTCTTCGCCCAGGTTCAGCGCCGTCACCGTCACCGAATCCACAATCGAAAACAGCTTCGCCGCAGCATCATACGAGCGCTGATACTGCGAAAGATTCGCCGCCTCTTCATCCAGCGAAACCGCCGAAAGACTATCCCGCTGCGAGGTCAAAGCCGTCAGCGTAGCCTGCTGCGCCGTACTCTGTGCCTGGAGGCTGGACGAACTGCTCCCCACCTGCGAGAGCAACGCCGCAAACGAACCGTCGATCGTAGCCCCGTTCGCATCGGTCCCAGTTGCAATGGCCGCCAGCGCCAGCGCATTCGTGTTGCCCGTAACGCCTTCACCACTCCCAGCCGAAGCAATCGCATTCACGCTCGTCGCGCTCACAACGAGCGCACCGGCGGCGCCTGCGGAAGAGGAAGGCACCGTAAAAATCGCGCCGGCCGCACTGCCGGACCCATTCAGCCCTGCCTCGTTCTGCGTGTTCACCGCCGTAGCAATCCGGTAAGCCAGCGCATCCAGCGCCGTGGAAGCCGTCGTGAGCGCGCCACCCTGCGCGGCAAGCTGTCCGCCGATGCTCCCGCCCGTAATCCCCGCCGTAATATCAGCACCCGTGCTGTCATAGATCTTCGCCGAGCCTCCCACCACAGCAGAGGAGATGTCATAAGACTTCGTGCCGGACACCAGCGTCGCCCCACTGGCCGTCGTCAGCGCAATCCCGTTCGACTCCGTCGAAATCTGGTCCAGCCCAATGTACTGCGAAAGCTGCGCAATCGCCGTCTGCCTCTGATCCTCCAACGCCCCCGCGTCCGTATTCGGACTCTGCGACTGAATCTGTGCGTTCAACCCTGCAATCGTAGCCGTCAGCGAGTTCACCGCCGTCACCGAGCTCGCCACCCCTGAGTTGATCCCCGCCGCAACCGACGAGATCTGCTGCGCGCCCGCATTGAACGCCTGCGCCAGCGTCCCTGCCGCCGTCAGCACCGCCTGCCGTGTCGAGCTGTCCGACGGATTGCTCGTCAGCGCCGTCAGCGAGCTGAAGAATCCGTCGATCGCCGTCCCAATCTGCGTCGAGCCCACCGTCGCCGAGCTGCCGCTGATGCTGAACACGGCCTCAAGCTGGGACAACGCCGTAGCCTGCGCCGATGTGCCCGCCTGCAACTGCGTCTGCTGCTGCACCCTCTGCTCCAGCACCCGGTCCCGCGCGGAGCTCACCGTCGCCTCAGGCGCATTGGCGCTTGCGATTGCGCCATCGCTCAACGTCACCCGGTCCGCGCCGCTCGCAAACGTCACCACCTGGCGGGTATAACCCACGGTGTTCTGGTTGGCGACGTTGTTCGCGGTCGTGGTCAGCGCCACCTGGTCTGCCTGAAGTGCGCCGCGCGATAGATCGTAAAGTGAGCTTAGTGATCCCATGTTCTCTCCGTGCTGCCGTCCGTCGGATACTCGGTCGCCGCCTGAATCGCAACCTGAACCGCTAAACTTTTGGTGGTCTCAGGCAGCCTGATGGAAGTGCTCGTACGTGCCTGCAGCTCCATCGCCAGCTGCTCCAGCAGCTCAAGATGATCGATGCTCAACTGCATCAGCGCAATCGTCGCCTGATCCAGGAAGGTCGGAATCGTTTCAGTACCGTTGACCAGCTTCATGACTTCACCCCAGTAAAGACGAAATGATCTTGTCGGCCACCTGGCCGGCGGATACGTTGTAAGTCCCGTTCGCAATCGCCTGCTGAATCCCGGCAACCTTCGCCAGCCGCACATCGGAGCTTCTGGTCACTGAGCTTGCAGCGTCTGAAAAGCTTGCCTTGTCCGTCTTCTGCTGTGGGCTCGCTGCCGTGCCGCCACTCGAATTCAAGCTCTTCGGCGTTTGGACCGCATTGCTTCCGTTTACCGCCAGTGACCCCGTTGAGTTCTGCAATGAGTTGATTCCATTTGTCTGTTGCATCGATAGTTCCTCCGTCAACTACAACTATCGGCGCGCCTCCCTAGGACTTTAGTCATGGCCGGTCACTCTTTTGCTTTGTCGCGCGCTCTGCTCGGCAGTAACCTGCCGGATGATCTGTTTCGCCAACCCAAAGCCTCCTCCGCGAGTCAGCCCCTTGCCCAGTGCATCCAGCGCGAATCCCTGAATCGTATCGGCTTCCCCACCCTTCTCGCTGTCTCCATTGGCACCATCATCCGTCGCGCCAAAGTGCAATGGCTTCAGCATCTCTTTGAGCATCATCGCCTCAAAGTCCTTCGCGCCATCCACCAGCTTCGGATTCGGCAGCGTATTCTTCGCCCCGGCCTGCACGGCCACCACGTCATCGATCCTCATAGCACCTCAATCTCCGCCTCCAGCGCACCCGCAGACTTCATTGCCTGCAAGATCGAAATCACATCCCGCGCCGAAGCCCCAATCGTCTGCAAACTTCGCACCAGGTCGTCCACCGTCGCACCCTGCTTCAGTTCGATCCGGCTCACCGGCTTGTCATGCGCCTCGATCCGCGTCACCGGAACCGTCGTCGTAGTCCCATTGCTGAACGGCCCCGGCTGCGACACATTGAAGTCCGTCACCACATTCACCGCCAGCCCGCCATGCAGGATCGAGACCGGTTGCAGCACCACCGTTCCCCCGATCACCACCGTCCCCGTCCGCTCATTCACAATCACCTTCGCCCTCGGATAGAGCGACACCTGAACGGCCTCAACACGAGAAAGCAGCATCGGCACATCCTCCCCCGCAGGCACCGCAAGCTCCACCCGCCGGCTGTCATAAGCCTTCGCCAGCGGCCGTGCAAGATCCTTATTGATCGCCTCAGCCATCGCCTCCGCGCTATGGAAGTCCTCATCGTTCAGCAGGATTGAAAACTGCCGCCGCCCTTCCAACTCCAGCGCCACACCACGCTCGGCAGTCGCACCAAACGGCACCCGAGCCGTCGTCGGATGATTCAAAGACTTCGTACTCCCGTTCGCCGTAACCGAGTAGCCCCCCAGCACCAGAGGCCCCTGCGCCTGCGCATAGATCTTTCCATCCGCGCCATAAAGTGGCGTCATCAGCAGCAGCCCGCCCTCAAGACTCCGGGCATCACCCGCAGACGAAACCGTAATATCCAGCTTCGTCCCCGGCCTCGCAAACGGAGGCAGACTCGCCGCCACAAACACCGCCGCCAGATTCTGCACCTTGATCGCCGAAGCGGGCACACTCACGCCCATCCGCAATAAAATTGCGGACAGCGTCTGCGTAGGAAACGTCGTCTGCTGGCTATCGCCCGTCCCATTCAACCCCACCACCAGCCCGTACCCCACAAGCTGGTTATCCCGGATTCCCTCGATCGACGCGATATCCTTCACTCGCGCCTGTCGCACCGGCGTCACCATCGCTGCCTGCACCGGAGCTTGCCCCTGCACGAGCGCAGCCGCCAGCCCCATCAGCCCGACCACGCTCAGCAGAATCCGCACCATGCTGGGCCGATCCTGAAACTCCCGCTCCGCCTCACAAATATGTTGGGTGTAGTGAAGCTTCTTCATCAGAACACCAGCACTTTCTCAAGCAGCCTCACCAGCGCGTTCTGCCGATGCGTAAAGTCGTTCACAATCCCCTTGCCCCGCACCTCGAGCTCCAGGCTCGAGATCGCCGTCGACAACACCTGGTTCTGTTGCGAGATGTCCTCCGGCCTCACCAGCCCGCGCAGCACGATCGTCTGCGTCTGCTGGCTGAACTCCACCTGCCGCGCCGCCTCGATCACCAGCATCCCGTTTGGCAGCACGTCGATCACCTGCCCTCCAAACGTCGTGCTCAAACTTGAGTTCGTCGCGCTCGCCCCCTGCGCCGCCAGCCCAGAGGTCGAGCTCTGATTCAGCAGGTTCTGCATCGCATTGCCCGCATGCAGCAGCCCGAAGAATGCCGAGATCTGCGAGTTCGCATTTGACGCCCGCGAGTTCTTCACCTCGCCATCGGTCGAAGCCGCCAGACTCTCAGACACCACCACCGAGATCAGGTCATGCGGCCGCATCGCCCGCACATCCGTGCTCAGATGCGCCAGCCGCCCGTTCTCAGACCAGATCGAACCCTCCGAAGCACTCCCCGTAGAACCATCCGCCTTCACCCGCGCCAGGTAAGTCGCAATCGAGCTCTGCGCCACGTTCGGCTTCTCCACCGGCTTCAACCGGTCGATTAAGCCCTTCTTCCCCGCCTGAGTGGAAGCCGGTGCAGCCGCAGCCGTGGCGACCGTCTGCGCCTGCAGACTCACCGCCAGCAACAGCAGCAGAACCCCGCATGTCAGCATCGCAAACCGTAGCACCGGCGGGTGCGACCCTCCCGCAAGCTGCCTCAACTCTCCGGATTTCATCTCCCGCTCTTCGGCGGCCACACTCATCGTCGTCATCGCGTTACTCCATCTCCAGAACGTCAGAACCTCTCACCACGCCAACCAGAACCTGTTCCTCAGACCCCGCGCCACCAAAATCCCCGACAGACCGCACCACCCGCACCCGAACCCGCTCCCCCAACGCCCCATTCATCTGTGCCACCGCAGGCATCTCCAGCCGCACATTCGCCTCCAGCCGAACCAGCCGAACCGTAGCCCCGGCCCGCATCACCACAGGCCCCACCGCCACGCCGGCCGCGCTCTCCCCCTTCAAAACACTCCCGGCAACCTCCACAGCAATCGCCGGCTGCTCTGGATGCCCACAGCTCTCCACCATCGCCCAGCTTTTATTCCGCAGCGCATCCCGCCTTACATCCGCCAGCCGATATCCCCCACTCGCAACAAGCGGGGCTCCAACAGTCTGCGAGACCGCCTCCGCAACACTCCGAAAGCACCCGCGCGGAAGCTCAGAACCAAAACAAGACCCCGCAGAACAAACGAGCAAACCAACCAGGACACTCTTCATCACGAAACTCCAAAGAAACAAGTCAGCCAAACCAAGCCATCCCTAACGAATCATCCCGTTGATCTGCTGGTACATGTCATCCGCCACATGCACCACCTTCGAGTTGCTCTCATACGCCCTCTGCGCCAGGATCATCTGCACGAACTCCGTCACCACATCCACATTCGAGTTCTCCAGATACCCCTGCTCCAGCGTCCCCACACCCGACGTCCCACCCGGCGTATCCGTCACCGGATTCCCCGACGAAGTCGTCTGCGTAAACAAGCTGTTCCCAGCCGAGTTCAGCCCACCCGGATTCGCAAAGTTCGCAAGCTGCAGCGTCCCCAACTGCGCCGCCGCAGTCTGCCCCGGCAGCGTCGCAGACACCACCCCATAGGGCGAGATCGTCACGTTCGTCGCATTGGAAGGAATCGTGATCGAAGGAATCAGGCTCATCCCTTCGGTCGTAATAATCGTCCCCTGGTTATTGAGGTGGAAGCTCCCATTCCGCGTGTAAGCGATGGTCCCGTCCGGCTGTTGAATCTGAAAGAACCCGCCGCCTTGAATCGCAAGATCCAGCGGATTCTGCGTCTGGTTGAAGTCCCCCTGCGCCTGGATAATCTCGGTCGCGGACGTCCTCGTGCCCAATCCAATCTGCAACCCCGCAGACACGGTCGACTGCGTAGCAGGCGACCCCGGTGTGATCATGTTCTGGTAGATCATGTCCTCAAACTGCACCCGCCTGCTCCTGAACCCCGCCGTAGCCGAGTTCGCCAGATTATTCGCAATCGTGTCCAGGTTCGCCTGCTGTGCGCTCATCCCGCTCGCTGCCGTATAAAGTGCTCGAATCATCGCCTTCTCCTTTGTCTTTTCAACTCACTTGAAGCTCGAACTAAACCCGTGCAATCTGCTCCGTCGCCGTCTTATCGAAGTCCGCGTTGAACACGCTCAGCGCCTTCTGCATCATCTCGGCCTGCCTCTGGATCAACACCAACTGCATCGTCCCGTGAACGCTGTCCTGGTTCGCCCCCTCGACGGCTCCCTGCTTCACCATCGCCGTAGAGGCCGTAGGCACCGCATCATCCGGGGCCTTGAACCGGTTCGCACCCTCCTGCGTCAGCCCCGCCGTCGATGCAAAATCAAAGATCCCCAACTGCCCCACCACGCCACTCCCCGCCGCCGTCTGCACCGCCACCGTCCCGTCACCCGAGATCTGCACCTCTCCGCTCGGCAGCGTGATCGGCGCCATCGCCGTATTCAGTACCGGCTCCCCCGCCCCCGTCTGCAACTGTCCCTGCGCCGATAACGTAAACGCACCATCCCGCGTATACCGAACCCCATGCGCAGTTCTGATCGCAAAGAATCCCGTCCCATTGATCGCGACGTCCAGCGGGTTGGAGGTCGTCACCATCGGCCCCTGACTCTGATCGGCCGAGCTTCCCCCCAGCACCCCATAGCTATTGATCCCAACCCCCACCTGCGAGCCCTGCTGCCCCGCAGCCAGCCCGCTCGCCAGCACCCCGCTGAACGAATCCCGCTGCGCCCGGAAGCCGTTCGTACTTGCATTGGCAAGGTTGTTCGCTGCCGTATCCAGCGCCTGCGTCCTCGCCAGTAAACCCGTATATGCCGCGTACAGTCCGCTATCCATGCACAGGACTTATGCACGCGCCGCGCCGAAGTTTGGCCGTCGCACGTTAGAACTGTCCAACAACAGTCCACCCCTAAAGCGCACGTCACTTCAGCCGATAACCCCATCAGCAATCCTGCAACTTACACCATCAGGAGGCACCTGTGCGCGTTCTCATCGTCGACGACTCAGCCGTCATGCGGAAGGTAGTCGAGCGAGCCCTCCGCCAATCCGGCCTCCCCATCACCGCAGTCCTCCAGGCCAACGACGGCCAGCAAGCATTAGACCTCCTGCGAGAACCCACGCAGGAACCACTCGACCTCATCCTCACCGACATCAACATGCCCGGTCTCGGCGGCCTCGACTTCCTCGAGCAGCGCAACCAGCAATCTCTCGCCCCTGGCACCCCTGTCGTCATGATCACCACCGAAGGCAGCGAAGCCCTCGTCCACCGAGCCATCGCAGCCGGAGCCAAGGGCTACATCTGCAAACCCTTCACCGCCGAACAGATCCGCGCCCGCGTCTGCCCCCTGCTCCCCACCTGCACCACACCCACCGCCGCCTGAGGGTCACCTCATCGGGTGCCCCATCCTCGACGCGGCTTTATCGCGGCAGGGTGGGGTATCGGCAAAGCCGACCTTCCCAGAGACCCATACCCCACCCATCAGTTCAGGAACAACGCAGCTTATTGCCGCCGCCTCTCGGTTCGTCATTCCCGGTGGGAATCTGTTGTTGCTGTTGTTCGTTCTACGTCGTCATTCTGAGCCAAGCTCAGAACCTCCGTATTGGCTCTTGCTCTTGCTTTGCTCCTGCTTCTAGGCACACAAGGCTTCAACCTAAGGTCTCTCGCCTTCCAAATAATTCCGGCCTGTTGACTGCAACAACTAAATCTTTCCCGCGACCCACCCTTCACAAAACCCGCGCCAATCAAGCTCTTCACCACCCAAAAAATAATTCCCTCAAAAAACACCAGCAAAATCGCATGTCAAGCCCCCAGCTCGCCAAAATTTCCCGCAACCCAAACAAAAACAAAGACTTACTCCCAAAAAATAGTTGGCGTATTTACCCCATTCAAACGCGTACAATTAAAGCAGACACAAAAAAGCGGCTCCCCATCAGGGGAGCCGCTTCCGTTTAACACCAGAAATCTACTTCACAACAGACTGAAACAAAGGTGACGTCAACAAACTAGCAAACTGGCTATCCGAAGAAGAATAATCCACCGTCAGCGTCCCGCTGTTGGAATCGATGATCGTCGAATCCAGCGCCGTCTTCTCCATCGGGCTGCCGTTATTCTTCTTCATGATCGCCACACCCTTCATCAGGGTCGCAATCGTCGCCGCCGTAATCGTGTCGGACATCACCACCGCCATGTCGAACTTCACGCCGTTCGCAAAGTCCATCGCGTAGTGAGCGCTCTTCATCCGGTTCTTGACGGTGTCGTAGTCGGCAAGCTGTGACGCTTCGCCCAGCACCCCCTTCATCATCGTCTGGGTGCCCTTCTGGTCCAGCAGGCTCCATACCGCCTTGGTGTCGACGGACGCCATCTCGTTCACCATATCGGTGTTCGTCAGGAAGTTCGCCGTAACGCCGTCCCGGGCATCCAGCGCAGCCTTCAGCGCCTCTTTATCGCCGAACACCATCGTCGTCTGGTTCAGGAAGCAGACGCTCATCCCGCCCGAGCCCAGCGGATAGATCTGATTGTTGCGCAGCGCAGTCGCCTTGGTCTTGTTCTTCGTGAAGTTCGCCATGATCGCTCCGGTATGGAACTGACCCTGCGCGATTCCGACGATCCGAGTGCCCTCACCGGCGCGGAACGAAGCAAACGCCAGAATCTCGGCGTCCTGATCCACCTTCAGCCCGGAGGTCTTCAGCGCCGTCTCCAGGCGCTTCAACTCCGGCGGCAACACGCGGTCCTTCAGGCTCATCGCCGCGGGCGAGTTCTGCATCGCCCGGTAGTCCACCACGATCACCTGCTGCACGTCATGCGGAATCGCAGCCTTACCGTCGTTCGAAAGTTCAGCCGCCTGTGCAGCGAAGAAAGGGGTTACCAGCGTGAAGGCCGCCAGCGCAAGGCTCAGTTTCTGTCGTTTGAAGAGGTTCAAGGTAAAGCTCCCAATGGCCCTATCGGTTGAAAAACCGTCAGCCGTTATATTCTTCCGTGATCTTGGTAATACTGCAAGACTTATTACCCGGTTGGACGAGGACAACCTAAGAACGTTGCAATCCTCGCACAGGATTCATCTGAACGGAGGTCATGTCCATCGGCAGCAGGCCATCCACGGAATCTTCGAAGGTCCCCGATTGGTTGTCATCCCCGAAGGGGATCTGCTTCTGTCGCTGCCGTTGCCAGTTCCTGTAGTTACTAATCACTAACCACCAATCACTAGCCACTGTTTGGATGTCCAGACCTAAGTCATTTCCTTTGAAGACTTTGAACCAAACAGGGGGGAGAGGGGGGTACCCTCTCCCTGCAAAAGAATCACTGCGGACAAAGGTTCCGCAGGTGCGTAAAGAACTCCGGAAACGAGATCGCCGCAGCCTCCGCCCCGTTGATCTCGGTCGCGGACGTAGCCCGCAGCCCGGCAATCGAGAACGCCATCGCAATCCGGTGGTCGCTCCCGGAATCGATCTGCGCACCATGCAGCGTCTGCCCGCCCGGGATCTCCATGCCGTCCTCGTGCTCGGTCAGGGTCGCACCCATCGCCCGCAGGTTCCGTGCCACGAGGTCGATCCGATCCGACTCCTTCACGCGCAGCTCCTTCGCGTCGCGGATGATCATGCCGTGCCGAGTGTAGGGCGCAATCGCTGCCAGCACCGGTAGTTCGTCAATCAGTTGCGCCGTCAACGCGCCGCTGATCTCCATCGGCCCCCGGCTCAGCGCCGGAGCCGCATTCACCTGGATCGTCCCGATCAGTTCCCCATGCTGCTCCTCGACGTTCAGCACCTTGATCTTCGCCCCCAGGGCCGCCACCACGTCCAAAAGCGCGGATCGCGTCGGATTCATGCCCAGCGAGTCGAGAATCAGATTGGAGTCCGGAAACAACAACGCAGCACAAAGGAAGAAGGCAGCCGAAGACAGATCGCCCGGCACCGTAGCCTCAATCGCCTTCAGCTTCTGGCCGCCGGCAATCACCAGCCGAGGACGCTCACCCGTCTCCCGCGTCAGCTTCGCGCCAAACGCCCGCAACGCATGTTCGGTGTGGTCGCGCGTCGTGATCGCCTCGGACAGCGAGGTCGTTCCCTCCGCCTGAAGCCCGGCAAACAGCACCGCCGTCTTCACCTGGGCGGACGGGATCGGCGTATCGAAGTCGATCGCCTTCAACGGCCCTCCGTTGATCGTGATCGGAGCATGTCCGTCCACCAGCGCGATCCGTGCGCCCATCTGCTCCAGCGGCTTGCGGATACGCTCCATCGGTCGCACCGTCAGGGAGTGGTCGCCGATCAGCGTAAACGTATGCGGATGGGAGGCAATCAGCCCGGAGAGCATCCGCATCGTGGACCCGGAGTTGCCGCAGTCGAGGTCGCCGGTAGGCTGCCGGAAGCTTCCGCCGACCCCGGTAACCTCAATGTGCGTGCCCAAGTCCTTGACCTCCGCACCCAGCGCAGCCATGCAGCCCAGCGAGCTGTGCGGGTCCGCCCCGGTAGAAAAGTTGGAGAGTTTGGTGGTGCCTTCGGCCAGACCGGCCAGCATCGCGTAACGGTGAGAAATAGACTTATCGCCAGGCAGAACAAGCGAGCCTTGGAGCGAGCGAGCAGGATGAATGATCTCTGTAGACATTCGTTCTAGGTTACAGCGTTCCCGCTACATCTTGTACTGGCCGGTATCGTCTTCGTTCAGGTTCTCGAGCCACCGCCGCAGTTCATCCGCGTTGGCATTGGCTCCCGCCTCCGTCGCCGCCTGCCGCGTCCGGCCCAGCACGCTCTGGCTGACGTAGATCGGGCAGTCCCAGCGCAGGGCCAGCGCAATCGCATCGGATGGTCGAGCGTCGATCGTGACCTCTTCCTCGCCCTGCATCAGCCAGATCGTGGCGTAGAAGGTGTCGTCCCGCAGATCGGACACCACCACCTTATGCACGGTCGCATTGAGCCCGCGAGCCATGTTACGCAGCAGGTCATGCGTCATCGGCCGGGGTGTCGCCGTCTTCTCCAGCTCCAACGCAATCGCGTTGGCCTCGAAGACGCCTACCCAGATCGGCAGCACCAGATCGCTCGCAACGTCCTTCAGCACGACGATCGGCATGTTCGTCACCGGGTCCAGCATCAGCCCGCGAATCTGCACCTCGATGTCGAGATCCTGATCATCGATAGGGTCAATCGCCATTAGAGAGCCGCCTGCGCCTCACCCAGGAGGCTGTTCGGAAAGGCCTGTGTGATCCGCACCATCTGGTAGCTCCCCAGCGCCGGCATGATCGGCTGGGCGGTCGTAAAATTCAACGTCTTGTTCTGGGAAGTCCGTCCCACAACCTGGTTGCGTTGGCGATTATGTCCCTCAACCATCACCTCAACCACCTGCCCGATATGGCGCTGGTAGTTGATGCGTTGTATCTCGCGCTGACGGTCGAGCAGGATCTGCAACCGAGCCGCCTTGACCTCGTCCGAAAGCGAGTCGGCCATCGACACCGACGGAGTATTCGGCCGGGGTGAGTACTTGAACGCAAAGATAGCATCATAGCCGACCGCATCGAGCAGCGTCGCGGTGTCTTCGAGATCCTCATCCGTCTCGCCGGGAAAGCCGACGATGATGTCAGAGGTCATGGAGATATCGCGCTTGGCAGCCTTCATCCAGGCGATGCGCTCCAGATACCACTCGCGCGTGTACTCCCGCGCCATCGCCGCCAGGATGCGGGTCGAGCCGCTCTGCACCGGCAGATGAACATGGTCGCAAAGCGTAGGCGTCGCGTCGATGACCTCGACGATATCCCGTGTGAAGTCGCGCGGATGCGAGGTGGTGAACCGCACCCGGCGAATGCCGGGGATGGTCCCGACCGCATGAAGCAGTTCGGCAAAGCTCTTCGCGCCGGAAGGATCGCGGTACGAGTTGACGTTCTGCCCAAGCAGTTGAATCTCCGTGTAGCCGGAGTCGGCCATGCGCCGAGCCTCTTCCATCACGGAAGCGGCGCTCCGGCTGCGCTCGTTACCGCGCGTGTACGGCACCACGCAGTACGCGCAGAACTTGTCGCAGCCTTCGATGATCGTGATGTAGCCGCGATGCTGATTGGTGCGCGCCACGAACGGCGTCTCGAAGGTCTCGGTCGTCTTCTTGTCGTCGAGACCGGTGATGCGTTGGTCGCCGCGCTCCAGCCGCTCCAGCATCCCCGGCAGGTTACGGTACGAAGCCGAACCAGCGACGATGGACACGTAAGGAGCACGATCGAAGATCTTCTCGCCCTCCTGCTGGGCCACGCAGCCGATCACCGCGAAGCGCTTGCCTTCGCCTTGCATCTTCTTGTACTCGTTCAGCCGATGGAAGACCTTCTGCTCCGCCTTGTCGCGGATCGAACAGGTGTTGTACAGAATCAGGCCGGCCTCGGCCTCGTCCTGCACCTGGGCATAGCCCTGCTGCTCCAGCGTGCCGACCACCTTTTCGGAGTCGTGCGCATTCATCTGGCAGCCAAAGGTCTCGATATAGAACGTCTTGCTCACACTGTTAGTATATCGCCGCTAACGCCCAATGCCCTTGAGCGCATTCCCCACGGCCTCCCGAACCATCTCCCACCCACCCGCGCCACCCTCCAGCACCGGCATCAACAAGCTGACCTTGGTCCCCCTTCCCGGCCGGCTTTCAATCTCCACATGCGCCGAAGTCCCATACAGAACCTCCATCCTCTCCTTCACGTTCCGCATCCCGATTCCCGTCCCGGACGTCCGCAACTCCCCCGCCACCCGCCGCTCCGGCGCCATCCCCACCCCATCGTCCTCCACCTCCACCAACAACCTGCCATCGTCGGTGATCCGGCTCCGCAGGGTGACCGTACCCCCCTCGATCCGAGGCTCCAACCCGTGCTTGATCGAGTTCTCAAGCAGCGGTTGCAGCAGCATGCTCGGTACCACGACCCCCAGGGTGTCCGGGGCAATCTCCTTCACCACCCGCAACTTTTCTCCGAAGCGCACGACTTCGATATCGAGATAATCGTCCGTGAAAGCGAGCTCTTCAGCGAAGGGCACGAAGGCTTCCCGATCCTTGAGCAGAATGCGCAGGATGTTGGCCAGCTTGACGATCATCTCGCGTGCTAGCTCCGGCTGGGACCGGACGAGCGAGGTGATGGAGTTCAAGGTGTTGAAGAGAAAGTGCGGGTTAATCTGTCGTTGCAGGGCATCCAGACGAGCTTCCAGCAAGAGCCTCGACTGCTCTTCAAGCTTGCGTTCGATGCGAATTTGATTCCAGATCTTCAGCGGAATCCCCACAACCACGGGTGCGCAGAAGCAGATCGCCAGCTCTACCAGCCATGAACTGGAGTGGAGTTCGAAGAACCGTTGCGGGTAGAACCGGGAGAGTTCGCTGGTGCAGAATTCCATTGCGGTGATGAGCATCAGGAGCAGAATTTGGCGATCGAGATGAGGCCGTTTCAGGTTGCGAGTGATCCATCGATAAATGCTGAGGTCAATGAGCGGGGAGAAGGACCAGACGTCTTCCGACTCCGCAAAACGCTTATAGCTGCCCGCAACTGCTGCAATCGCGACGTTTACAGGAAGAGCCCAGAACTCTCCGTGGAGTAGCGCCGGCACCGCCAATGCCGCGCCGCCCACCGTCGCAGCCAGTGGGCCGACCAGAACGCCGAGCAGGATGGTCGCTTCGAAGGAGATATCGGCTGCCAGAAAGTTGGGAACCCGCACCCGAATCCATACACCGAGGATCAGGGGGACGGAGAAGATGGTTACTAGTTGGGCGGTCTGACGGATCGTGCGATGGGTTGTAAGTAACAGATTCCTAAAGGTTTTGGAGCGTGCCAGGGAGGAAGAAACTGCGGCGGCTACGCCCAGCTCTACCAATAACGTGATTAGAATGAGGCTGGTCGAGACAGGTTTCACAGCACTACTCTACCTTTACCCCCGTAACTCGTATAATCCAGGTATGCCGTTTCTATCCGTACGACAGCTTGCCGAGGCTGATTTTCCCACCCGCTGGGGCCATTTTCGAATCTATGGATTTGAAGGAAATGTAGAGAATCCTGAGCCTTGCAACGATGCGATTCCGGCTCCTTTGGTAAGAATTGAGTCGGCTGTGGCGCTGGTGATGGGCGATATTCTGGCTGCTCCTCCGGTGGTTCGCATTCATTCTCAATGCCTTACGGGTGATGTGTTTCATTCCTTGCGATGCGATTGCAGGCAGCAACTGGAGTTGGCTCTGGCTCGGATTGCCCAGGAAGGTGCTGGAATCCTGCTTTACGAGAACCAGGAAGGGCGCGGGATCGGACTGATGGCAAAGCTGCAGGCTTATGCGCTGCAGGACCAGGGGCGGGATACGATCGAGGCAAACCTGGAGTTGGGCTATGAGGCTGATTGCAGGCACTTTGAGCTGCACGCCGAGATTCTGAAGCTGCTCGGGGTGCGCGCGGTGCGGCTGATGACGAACAACCCGGAGAAGGTTGAGGCGCTCGAAGTCGGTGGAATTAAGGTCATTGAGCGAATTTCTGCGGATGTTCCTTCCGAGCCGACGAACGAGTTCTACCTGCAAACCAAGCGCGAAAAGATGGGTCATCTGGTCGGTTAATTTGTGGTCGGACTGCACCACAAATCACCACATACTCACCACGAATTTGGTGACATTCGCTGGCGGCTTTCAGGATGCCTGTGGGAGCCTCAGGGGGCGACTGCCAGCTTTGCGGTGGTGACCATCTGGCCGACGTGGCGCTGGGTGTGCTCGGCGCAGTGGACGAGGAGGCCTCCCAAGGTGCTGGGGAGGCGATTGCGGCCTACCGAGCGCTTCTGGTCGTAACGATCCGGATTGAAGGCGCGAACGCGCTGTGCGGCCTCTGAGAGGCCCAGAGTGAACTCCTGAAAGAGTGGCTCGCGGGTGATTGGGTCGTGCTCCGTGTCCAGGGCGGCGAGCTGGTCTTCGTCGAGCCAACGGTCGTCGGCGTAGGTGAGCAGGCGGTCGAGCGAGCGGGCTATGTGGCGCATGTGGAAGGCAACCGATGGCAGACCGTAGGGACGGGCGTTCAGTTCGGGTTCGGTGAGGTCGTCGCACCAGCGGGTGCAGTCCTCTGCCGCTAGTTCGAGGGCGTGGAGGATCTGACGGGGGACGGCGTCGATTTCGGTGAGGGTTCCGCGGAGCCAGGGTTCGGGCATGGGTTGAGTTTAGTGTCGGCTCCAGGAACAGGCAACGGCTTGTCTTGTACAGTTTTGAGTTGTCAGTGAAAGCAACGGCAAATACAAATGCAAATACTGAGGTTCTGAGCTTCGCTCAGAATGACGGCTCCGGCGGGAATTAGAGGCTGTGGGTCTGGCGGAAGTGGCGGACTACTTCGGCTACGTCCTGGTGTTTGCCGTCGACTTGATCGTTCATCTGCTGCATCTGCTCGGCGGTGATCTTGCCGGCTAGCTTGTTCATGGCGGTCTGGATCTCGGGGTGGGCGGCGAGGGAGTCTTCGCGGACTAACGGGACTGCTTCATAGGGTGGGAAGTAGTGACGGTCGTCTTCAAGGATGCGGAAGCCGAGCGCCTTGATAGGGCCGTCGGTGGAGTTGCCTGCGACGATATCGACCTGGTTGGAGGCGAGGGAGCGGTAGAGGAGGCCGAGATCCATGACGCGGGGGCGTGCGCCGAAGTGGAGGCCGTAGGTGGACTGGAGGCCGTCGAGGCCATCGGGGCGGGCCTGGAACTCGTAGCCTACGCCGAGGCGCAGGGTGCTGGCGACGGGGAGCACGTCCGAGATGGTCTTCCAGTGGTGCTTCTCGGCGTCCGCTCCGCGGACGACCATGGCGAAGGTGTCGTTGAAGCCAAGGGACGGCTCTACCTTGATGTGGAAACGGTCTTCGTAGAGGCGGGTGATGGTTTCGTCGACTCGGGCGGGGTCGCGGTCGAGGGGTTGTTTGAGGATGGCGGTGAGGGCGGTGCCGGTGTACTCGGGATAGGCGTCGATGCGGCCGGAGACGAGGGCCTGATGGCAGAGGTAGGAGCCGGCGAGGTAGAAGCGGCGGTCGACCTTCTGGTGAGTCTCGGCTTCAATCTGCTGGGCGAGGAGTTCGCCGAGGACGACTTGCTCGGTGAAGTTCTTGGCTCCGATGGTGATGCGGGAGGAGCGTGGCGGGGCGCAGGCGGTGAGGAGGAGGAGTGCGGGGAGGAAGAGTTTGAGTGGCACTGGGATGAGGGTAATGCAGGGGAGCCTGGTTTGGCGTTTCCGAAAACCCGACTTCGCGGGCGTTACCAAAACCAGGAACTGCCGTGGGGAGAGCCTGTGCGTGGCTGTATCCTTTTCTCACCGCTGAGGACTAAAAATTGAGACGCGTTTACCGGCCTAAAAACTCATTGAGGGTCTTCTGTTTTGTCTTCCTAGCGCTTTCATTATTCTTCGGCTTTAGCGCATGGAGAGGGGTCTCAACTGGGGCAAACACATGGCTCGATCTCGCAATCGCGATAGTGCTAATGCTCGCAGGCGCGGGCTTCGCGGCCCAGACTTTGACGGCCCGTGTTGTGCTAGCCGAGGACTCCATCCGCTACGGGAGCGTCTTCCGCAGCCACTCTATGCACTTGAATCAAATCCGTTATCGTCGCGAATATGAGGAGTACCAGGACGGTCCTGAAGGTGGCATCAATGTCCCTTACCTGGAACTCATTCCTACTAGCCATGGCGAGACCCAGTCTCTCAAGATCCCAAAGAATGACTTTGACCTGGATAACGCTTTTTGGGAGTGGGTTCTCCGCATCCCCGAGCTTGAAGAACTAAAGACGTCACCACTCCGATGACGGAAGCCTTGCATTTTCGAGCGGCTGTTAGCTAGGTAGCTGGTCGCGCCTTGAAAACGGCGATATCGGAAACTACCCCTGACTACCGGAGTTGTCGTGGGTGAAATCAGAGCGGGTCCGGCATCTCCACGGCTGGATAAGAACTGGCATCTTTTTCTAGCCAGCCGTTCCCAGGAATCGTATCCCAATTAGTGCGAAAGACGATTCCTCCATCCTGTTGCGCATAGTCAAGGTAGTAAAGATTTTCCGGCGTTTTTGGACGACCATAGTAGAACCAGGTCCACCGTAGAGCCGTGGCACACCCAATGCGGAAGCTTGTTTCAGTGATTTGTACATCTGAGGGATTCCACACGGCCAGGACCTCTCCCTCGTTGAACTCGAGGCGCAGACAGTCTTCACTCCCGTGACACTCTACCAACCGATGGCCGTTGTCGTATGGGCGACCGAACCAAGCACCCCAAAACCGGAGAGCGCCGCACTTAACATTAGGGAGGATTGCTGACAGTCCATTCGCAAGGTCCTGAGGTGACGTCATGGTCTTCACAGAATATGGCATCGCCGACAACGTTACGCTCAGGGATCAAGTCGGTACTCACTGAAACGACCATTTCTGTAGGCTACATCGATGTGCCTTGAAAACGGCGTTATCGCCAACTTCGGCCCGAATTGTGGTTGGGCAGGCTGAGATTGAGGACAATTCGACTTTCAGGAACCCAACGCGTTGATTGTTCTCACAAAGCTAACGATGAGGATCGGTATTCCTGTCCAGTCCAATCACTCTATAGCCATCCTCTTAACTTGTCAGGCGTAGCTCCCACAGATGCGCGAGATACTTTGACGAGCGTTCCTAGAAGCGAAAACAACGCACAGACGTTTGAAGAAGCCCGCTCTTACAGAACGGGCTTTCATGCATAGCAGCGACTAGGGCTTCAGCGCGGACTCGATGGCCGAGATGACCTGTGGTGAATCCGGTGTCACGGCCGGCTCAAAGCGAGCGATCGGCTGTCCGTTGCGCGCGATGAGGAACTTGGTGAAGTTCCACTTGATCTCACCGCCAATGTTTGGCGCCGTGGTGAGGTATTGATAGAGCGGAGTCTTATCGTCGCCCTTGACCGAAACCTTCGCCATCATTGGAAACTTCACGTGGAACTTGCCGCTGCAGAACTCTCGGATCTCTGCATTGGTGCCGGACTCCTGGTTGGCGAAGTTGTTCGCCGGCACACCGACGATTACCAGGCCCTTATTCTTGTACTTCTCGTAGACGGTCTCAAGCGCGGTGTACTGCGGGGTGAATCCGCAGGCGCTGGCGACGTTGACCACGAGCAGGACCTTGCCCTTATAGGCACCTAACGTCGTGGGTTCACCTTCGATGGTGTTCAGTTTGAAGTTATAGACGGGCGCGCCGGCATCGGCTACGGCCAAGCCGTTGAGCAACAACAACATCAGCATCACGTAGAACTTTCGCACGGGCGACTCCAGAAATTCGTTCTATGCCCAGTCTAACTGGGCGGCAGTCGTCGCCGCGTTAGAGAAGATATAAGCGAGCAAGGTCCGCTACTGTTTACTTTCTACAACCGTGAGCCGGACCGAAGCGCCCGGTAGTGTCCTCATTTCAATATCCAGATCAGGACACTCCCTGGACTTCCAGGTGGCTGTCCAGACGAAGAACACCCCCTGCTGTACCACAGGGGGTGTTTAGGGCTTGCGTTTGTAAGCTAAGCTACTCGCTTAAGATGGCGAACGGACCGGTCTCGGCAACTGCTTGGCGGAGGAACGCGGGGCGGGTTGAGAGTGGAGATTTGAAGGCCAGCTCCCAGGCTGGGGCCTGGAGCTCCGGCATGGGTTTGGCCTGGAAGATCTTGCGGGTCTGGGCGGCGGTCCAGCGGGCTGCCTTCTTCGACTTCTTGCGGCGTGCGCTGTCGGTCGAAATACCCGTGCCGGCGTACATCTGGCGATAGAGCTTCGAGAGCAGGATGAAGGCGAGCCGGGACTTCAGGTTTGGGGTGCAGGAAGAACGCTCCCAGATGGCGCCCCAGTCGTAGAAGCGGTCCCAGACCTTCTGGGTGCGCTCGCTGATCTCACCCGAACTCATGCTGGGGTGCGGGGTGAACATTTTGGGGCGGATCTCGGTGGGGATGAGCCAGTAGCGGGTGATCGGGATGTCGCCGACCAGCGTAGGGTTGAGCGCCTGCTCCTTCTCCCAGCGGCCGAAGTCCACGGTGCCGGGGAACGGGGTCATCATGACGAACTGGGCGAAGGTGACGCCGGCCTTGAGGGCCATCTCGACGGTGGCATCGAAGGTGGCGGGCTTGTCCGTCGGCAGGCCGAAGATGAACGAGCCGAGGACGTGGACGCCGTGCTTCTTGAACGTCTGAAGCTGCTTGGCGAGAGCCTCGCCGGAGTAGTTGAAGTCCTTGAAGACGGCCTTGAGGCCTTCCGGTGTGACGGCTTCCACGCCGACAAGGGCTCCCTTGATGTTGGCGCGGCGCATGGCGTCGAGGTAGTCGCCATCTTCCCCGGCTTCCATGGTGATCTGGGTGAAGAAGACCATGTCCTTGGGAAGCTTGGAGAGCTCTTCCATGAGTTGGAAGCGCTCCGAGCGGATGGCGATGAGTTCGTCGAGCTTGGCCTGGTTGCCCTGCTCGCGCGCGAGGCGGAGGTCAGTCAAGGTGACGGGGTAGAAGTTGTCGTCAGCAAGTGCGATGAAGCGAAAGCCGATGCGGCGCAGGTTGACGATCTCGTCGATGACGGATTGGAACTGGCGCTGACGGGGCTTCTGACCGTCGGTGCGCCAGACGCTGCAGAAGGAGCAGTGCTTGGGGCAGCCTCGGATGGTCTGAACGGACGCCCACATGTACTTGTCCGTGCGCATGAGGTCCCAGCGCGCGGCGAGGAACTGGTTGCCTTCGATGCGGCCGCCGTCGTAGATGTGCTGGAGGGTGCCGTTGAGGCTGTCGTTGACGGCCATGCCCCAGGCGACGTCGCCGTCGCCTTTGACGACGGAGTGGGCCTGTCCGCGCTCGAAGCACTCTTCCGGGAAGAGGGTGGCGTGGATGCCGCCGTAGATGACGGTAGCGCCGCGCTCGCGGGCCATGCGGCCTACGGCGTAGCCGCGGAGGGCGTTGCCGGTGTGAACGCTGATGCCGACTATATCGCCAGGCGCGATGGACTCAGGCACAACCTGCTCGATGGACTCGTCGACCAGAATTGGGTCGCCTACGGATGAGGGAGTTGCCGCGGCGAGGACGAAGAGCCAACGGGGGGTAATGACTGCGGTTCCGAACGAGTTATCGCTTGGATTAATGAGATGAACACTCATCAGGCCAGCCTCTCAACGTGCGAGTGCGGTGGTTCTGCAGAGTGTGGGTTGCAGGCGCTCAGATCAGAAGCTGCGGCTTCATGAGCGTGCCGACCGGGAAGATTCCCTTCGGCGTATGTTGGTGATGATACAGAAGATTGTTGAATCAGGGCGTTTTTGGAGGATCAGGGAGTGGGATTTTGACGGGGCCGAAATTTAGCGTCTAGTCTCCCTCAAGAACGCCCCTTCAGGAATGAAGGGATATCGCGGGCAGCGTGTACGACCGCGACAATCTGTATCAGAGCCAGCCCCTTCTTATAAAGAATCAAATAGGAACCCACAGGCCAGAAGAGAATCGGTAAGGCCGTGAGATCTCTACGCGTGTGCCCTGCCCCCGGGTCCAGTGTCAAAGCATCCATAGCTTCGTAGAACGTCACCAATACGCGATCGGCCGCATCGAGGCTATCTTTTGCGATGTATTCCCAGATCTCATCCATATCGAATTCAACCTGACCTCCGAGGACGTAGCGGCTCATGCTTGTTTGCGCCTGCGCTCCTGAGACTTTTGTTCAAGGCGTGCTCGGACCTCGTGCATTTCGACGAACTCACCGCGTTCGAGTGACTGTAACCGCTGCTTCAGTTCCTGATTGAAGGCGGCAAGTTGAGAACTCCGCTCCAGGTCACGCTCCTCAAGAAGCCGTAATGCTTCGCGAACGACTTCGCTTGCCGAGGTATATCGGCCTGAAGCCACCTTCGCTCCTACGAATTCGTCCAGTTCAGGGGTAAGAGAGACGTTCATTGGCGGTCCTCACACTCCTATCAAGGATTCTCCCAATAACCAGAAATGTCAAACCTTGTTATTGCTCTTATTCTTTGAAGCGTAGAGCATATGGGCACCCTTGGCGTGTGGCGTGGAGGTGCGATTAGGAAAGTAGCGGGCGGAGATTTCAGGCGGGCCGAGGTCTTCAATCTTGGTGAAGCCGAGGGCACGAAGGCGCGGGTGGAGAGCTTCCGCGCTGGGGAAGTTGATCCATGATTCACCGAGTGCTGCGACGCGTGCGGCGCGGAGGTTGTGGAACTCGCGAAGCTCAGGAGTGAACGTCTCAGGTGGGTCGCTGTAGTCGAAGACGACGTGTGCCGGGGCTGGGAGTGAGGCGATGAAGCTGAGGGTGGCGTCCATAGCCTCTGGCGTCAGGTATGGGACGACGCCGAGCCAGGTAAAGAAGGTGGGCTGGGTGGGGTCGAAGCCGGCGGTCTCAAGGCCTTGAGCCAGGGTCTGGGCTTCGAAATCGACCGGGGCGTAGGTCAGGGCGGCGGGGATGGGGATAGCGGCTTCCGCGAGTCGCTGGCGCTTCCAGGTCTGGGTGGCGGGGTGATCGACCTCAAAGACACGAAGGGTGGGGTACGGGTTGCGGTAGGCGAAGGTGTCGAGACCTGCGCCCAAGACGACGAGTTGGGTGACGCCTTCCGCGACGGCGGCGGCGAGGGCGTCTTCCGCGAAGCGGGTGCGGGCGGCGATGAAGAGACGCATGCGGGCGCGGGACGGGGTGGCTTCGGCCTCCTGCGCGATAACCTCAGGCGATTGGCCAAGGATGCGGATAGCCAGCGGGTCTGGGAATAGACTTCCCTTCTCCAACAGTTGATGTGCGGCGCGATGGGCGGCGGCGGCGAAGGCGGTTCGGCTTGGTTGACCGGTCTGCATCGCGCGGCTAGCGGACGCCCCATTTGAGCTTGCTGCGGAGGACGTTGAAGAGGCCGTTGGGGTGCAGGCGGAGGAGGCGGACGCTCGAGAGGGAGCGGCAACACTGGACCTCGTCGCCGATCTCGAGCTCGATGGCCTCCTGGCCGTCTACCGTCAGGTAGATCTGGTTGGGGACGCCTTCAATCTGGATGGTGATGCGGGCTTCGCCGGGCATGACCATGGGGCGGATGGTCAGGAGGTGCGGGCAGATGGGCGTGACCAGCATGCAGTTGACGCTGGGCATGACGATGGGGCCGTTGGCGGCGAGATTGTAGGCGGTGGAGCCGGTAGGGGTGGAGACGATGACGCCGTCGGCCCGGAAGGTGGCGACGAGCTGATCGTCGATCTTGACGGTGTAGTCTGCCATGCGAGCGATGGTGCCCTTGGCGACGACGACGTCGTTGAGCGCGTCCCACTCGCGGCGAACCTTGCCGTCGCGGAGCAGGCGGGCGTTCATCATGACGCGGAGGTCGATATCGGCGTAGCCGTTACACCAGAGCTCGAGGGTCTGGTAGAGGTCGGAGAGGGGGATCTCGGTCAGGAAGCCGAGGGAGCCGAGATTGACGGAGAGGATGGGAGTCTGGGTCCGGGCGAAGGCGCGGGCGGCGGAGAGGAGTGTGCCGTCGCCGCCGAGGACGATGACGAGGGAGGGATCGTCCTGGGGGAGGAGGGTGCGGTCCTTGCCGGGGAGGTTGAGATAGGCGGCGCTGTCGGTATCGAGGAGCGCCTCGTAGTCGTGCTGATTGAGCCAGGCGATCAGTTCAGGCAGAAGGGTGGCGACCTCTGGCTTCTGCGGTTTGGAGATGATGGCGGCTTTGAACATTGAAGGTTAGTGTAACGGCTATATGGGAAAAGTTCTCAGTTCCCCGTTGTCAGTTCTCGGTTCTAAATGTGGCGCGGAGGAGGTATTCGTGGTTGCCTTCCATGCCCTTAATGGGGGAGTCGATAACTTCCAGGTTAGTGGCTTTGAGCTCGCGGGCGGCGGTCAGGACGCGGTCGATGGCGAACTGGCGGGCGGCGGGTTCGCGGACGATGCCGCCTTTGCCTACGTTCTCGCGACCGGCTTCAAACTGTGGCTTGATGAGGAGAACAACGGTTCCCTGCCAGGGGTTCGATTCGGTCGAAAGGGCTCCGATGACGGCGGGCAGGACCAGCGTGGCGGAGATGAAGGAGACGTCCATGGCGAAGAAGGTGATGGGGCTGAGGTTGGCGGCGGCCTGCTGGTCGGCGAGCTCTGCCGGTTTCAGCAGGCGGGCGTTGCAGCGCTCGCGCAGGCTGACGCGGGGGTCTGAGCGAAGCTTCTGGGCGATCTGGCCGTAACCCGTATCGACTGCTAAAACAGAAACCGCCCCGCGCTGGAGCATGCAGTCCGTAAAGCCGCCCGTGGAGGCTCCAACGTCCATGCAGGCCAGGCCGGTGACGTCGATCTGCCAGTAATCCAGGGCGCGTTCCAGCTTGAGGCCGCCGCGGGAGACGAACTTCAGGTCGTCGCCGAGCATGCGAAGGATGGAGGCATCGTCGACGGGGGTGCCCGGTTTGTCGATGCGCTGGTCCTGGACGAGGACGCGGCCGGCGAGGATGAGGGCCTGGGCACGCTCGCGGGAGGCTGCGTGGCCGCGATCTACTATGAGTTTGTCGAGACGGATCTTCATACTGGAAAAAAATTTGCCTTCCGCGGCGGGAGCCGTGTGACTTCAGTGTAAGCTCACGCGAAGGAAGGCCGGTGACGGCAGGCTTCTGGAATCAACGGGATTTCGCAAGGGAGCCCAAAGTCCGGTAGAGTTCTCTAGTGCTTCTGGGTGCATCAGAGTACTAAAGTGTTACCGGCCGGCGACGGCTAAAGACCACAAACGGCAATCTGCTTTACTGATGGGTGCGTTCTATGTACAGAGACACGGGAGTAACGAATATGCCACCGCCATCCCTTCTGGATGACGCTGCCCTGTTGAGTCAGGTGCAGCGCGGGGATGAAGCGGCGATGGCCTCGTTATTCGATCGGTACTCGAAGGTTGTTTACTCGGTTGCGCTGCGCGTTCTGCGTGATCCTGCGGCGGCTGAAGATGTGTTGCAGGAGATTTTCATGCAGATCTGGCGAACACCGGACGGATTCATCGCAACACGCGGCAGCCTTGGAGGCTGGCTGGCGGTGGTGAGCCGGAACCGGTCGATCGATGCGCTGAGACGCAAGCGGCCAAGCGAGCAGGTGGACGACCTGGGGCTGGCATCGTCTTACGATCTGGCCGACGAGGCTGAGCGGAATTCGCTGATCGAAAAGGCGCGCGGCGTGATTCATCTGCTGCCGCCAGAGCAGCGGAAGACGATTGAGATGGCATTTTTTGATGGACTGACACACTCTGAGATCGCCGAAATGACCGGAGATCCGCTGGGCACGGTAAAAACAAGGATTCGCAGTGCGCTGCAGACCCTTAGGAAGGCGTTCCAATCATGATTCCAGTGAAACAGATCGATCCGGACGACCTCCCGCTCTATGCGATGAAGCTGCTCCCGCCGGAGGAGATGGCGGAGCTCACCGAAAACCTGCAGTACAGCATCGAGGCACGAAAGGTGCTCGCCGAGATCTACGGCGAACTGAGCCTGCTCGCGCAGACCGCAGAGCGCGAAGAGCCCAAGCCTGAGGCTCGGATGCGCTTTATGAACCAGGTGGCGCGCGAGAAGAAGGTCATCCCGATCGACATTGCGGCGATCGAGGCGGCGGCGCGTGCCAAGGTACAGCCGGAGATCGTTACGGTGACGGTTGAGGTCGAGGTTCCGGCGAAGAAGACGCTTGCGGGCAAGGTTCTGCCGTGGGTCGGCTGGGCTGCCGCTGCGATGATCGCGGTTGAAGCTGGCCACGAGTTCCAGATTCGACAGGGCGCGGAGCAGTCGGTTGCGGCGTATCGGTCGGATCTGGCTGCGACGAAGGAGTCGGCTTCCCTCTCAAACGCTGCATTGGAGACGATGAAAGACCCTGCAGCGCAGCATGTGATGCTGGTCTCAGCGGAGACCAAGCCGGCTCCGCAGGGGCGGGTCAGCTACGCGGCGGATAAGGGCTCGCTGGTATTTCTGGCGAGCAACATGGGGCCGGTCGACGAGGGCAAGGCGTATGAGCTCTGGCTGATTCCGGCCAATGGGCAGGCTCCGGTGCCGGCGGGAACCTTCCGTCCGGATCAACGTGGGAACGGCAGCGTCATCATGCCCACCATGCCGAAGGGGTTGGTGGCCAAGGCGTTCGGCGTGACGATCGAGAACGAAGCTGGTTCGCTGGTGCCTACGTCGCCGATCCTGATGAAGGGCGCTGCGGGCTAGAACGATTTGATCGCAATATCAAAGAGCCATCCCAAGCGGGATGGCTCTTTGGTTTGGTGAGGTTGGGCGGGCTACGGCAGGTTGGTGCGGACGTAGACGCCATTGCCCTGCAGGGTGATGTGGGTCTGAACCTGGTCGGTATCGGTGCGGATGACGGTCAGGTCCGTGGAGTCGGGCGAGGTGATGTAGACCTTGCCCGTGGGATTTCCGGCAGTTACAGCGATGGTTCCCGGGTGGCCGTGGACGAAGGCATCGCCCTGGACCGTGGTGTTGGCTGCGGGGATGGTCGCGACGACGGTGTCGGTCTGAAGATTGATGATGCTGACCGAACCAGCGATGCCAGCGGCTGCGTTACCGGCATTGGCGACGAAGGCCTGGCTGCCGTCCGCGAGGACTGCAATCTGAACCGGGTTGACGCCGACAGGGATATTGGCGAGAACCTGACCAAAGCCAACGGCATCGACCGGGTTGTTGACGTCGCAGTTGGGGTTGGTGGTGACGGTGTTCGCAGAGCAGAGCGGGATGTTGATGACGGTGACGCTGCCCGGCGTGGTTGCCGTGCCGCCGCCTGCATTGGCAACGAGCAGCTCCGAGCGGGTGTTGTCAAAGTCCGCCCACAGCGGTGCGGTTCCCACGGCAATCGTATTGGTTGCGGTGCCGGCCGTGCCGGTGAAGGTGTCCGGCGCGTTGGTCTGAGAGTTGATGACCGTGACGGTGTTGCTGCCCTTATTGAGGATGAAGGCGCGGCGAGCATCGGACGTCATCACGCCGTAGACCGGCGTGGTGCCGACGTTGATGGTGTTGGAGATGGTATTGGTAGTGGTCTCGATCGCCTTGACCGCGCCGGCGGTGCCTGTTGCGCCCTGAGTGATGGCGTAGACGCGCGGCGCGCCGGAGATGCCGACGGTATAGACCGTGCCGGGACCGGTGACAAGCTCCTGCTTCAAGGCGGAGGGAGAACCGGTGAGCTGGCCAATGGCGTTGCGTCCGGCTTCCGCGATGTAGAGATTCGTCCCCTGCGGCAGAATGGCCACAGGTGCCGCGCCGACAGGCAGCGTGCTCTGCAGCACGTTGCTGGTGAGCAGGCTGGTAGAGACCGCAAAGGAGTTGAAGGTGCCGTCGCCGTTGAGGACGTAGCCTTCACTGCCGGTGGGATCGACGATCAGATACTGCGGATTCGCGCCGAGGTTGGCGGTGATCAGCGTGGTATCGCCCGAAAAGTCGACGATGGTGACCAGACCGGGCGAGGTGGTTCCATTGCTGGAGACCGCGACGGCGTACTTTCCGGGCTGCGAGGCCGGGCCGACGGGATTGACGGAGCTGACGACCGGACGATACTGGTTGCCGCAGCCGGCCAGTGAAACGGCGGCGAGTGCGAGTGCGAACCGTGCGAAGGGACGTGCGATGCGTCGAGACGAAGACCTTACTGCTGCGTGCTGATGAACTGAGTGCAAACCTGCTCCCACTGCCGTACGAATATGAACTAGATTCAAGGCTCGATTGTAAATCACGAGGATGATGACGGGGTTATGGAGATGGAGAACGTCTGGCGAAAGAACATTTCGGAGGCTCGGGACCGGATACAGTCACGGATTCTGGTGTGCGTGGTTTCGCCGCTGCTGGTTCTGCTTTGTTTGCATGGTTTGACGTTTGGACCCGCCGGAGGTCGCGCGGGAATCTTCAATTCCCTGCTGGCGCTGGGAATCAGCGTGGCCTTTGCGCTGCTGGCGTGGAAGTTGGGCTCGGCGACGCCGGGCGCGGCGGCGTCCGGTGGAGCGATCTGCCTGCTGCTGGTCCAGGTGGGGGGAGGCTTGGTTGTGCGATCCGGGCTGCTGCCGTTGGTGGCGCTGTTCATCCTGACCTTTGCGTCGACGCGGGCCGGACGGAGGAAAAAGACGAAGAGCGGACTTGCGGAGAGTCGAAAAGGCAGAAACGCGGCCCAGGTCATGGCGAACCTGGGGGCAGCGGGTCTGGTGGCCGGTGCGGGTGCGGGTCATCCGTGGGTCTTTGTGGTTCTGCTGGCGGCGCTGGTGGAGGCGACGGCGGATACGGTCTCATCAGAGATCGGGCAGGCGTTTGGGGGCGAACCAGTCTCGCTGGTGAGCCTCCGCAGGGTCGCGGTGGGGACAGACGGCGGCGTGACGCTGCTGGGAACGATGGCCGGCATCCTGGGCGGTGCGCTGGTGGCCCTGGTCGGGTATGGAGCCATGGGAATTGGACTGAAGGGGTTTGCGGTTGCACTGGGATGCGGCGCGGCGGGATTGTTCTTCGACAGCATCCTGGGTGCGACCGTGGAGCGCTGGGGATGGCTCGGGAACGATCTGGTGAACTTTACCTCAACACTCTTTGCAGCCGGGCTGGCGTTCGCGCTGCTGGTCTAGACGTCGATGTCCAAACGCATGGCGGTGTAGCTGAGGACCTCGTGGAAGTAGCGCATGAAGAGGTCGTAGGAGTCGATGTGGCCGAGCGCGGGCCGGGGTGAGGTGTAGACATCCAGCCCCGCGCGACGGCAGAGCTCCTGGATGCGGAAGAGGTGGGTGTTGTCGCTGACCAGCACGATGTGCGAGAGGTTGTTCTCCTCCGCAATCTGGGCGAGCAGCTCGACCTGCTGCTCGGTATCGACCGAATGGGTCTCCGCGATGATCTTGTCGAAGGGGATGCCGTTGGCGAGCAGGTAGTCACGCCCGACGCCGCCCTCGGTCTTGCCGGAGTCCTTGTCGCTGCCGCCGCCGAAGGTGATGACGATGGGTGCGATCTGCTTGCGATAGAGCGTCACGGCGTGGTCCAGGCGAGCGTGATACACGGGCGACGGGCGTCCGGAGTACTCCGCCGCACCGAAGACGGCAATGGCGTCTGCGGGCTGAGCCTGATCCTGTGCTGCGACGAGGTTGATCTGGCGCACCACCCAGGAGCTCCAACCCATGGCCGCGAGGACGAGAAAACAGAAGCACCAGAGCAGGAACCTGCGGAACGGATGGGTCCGCTTCGGCTCAAACTGGCCGGAGTTTCGCCGCAGATTGGAACGCTCGCTCATGGCAGTTCAGCTCCAGCAGAAGATGCAAGAATACCCGGGGATGCGGCGCTCCGTCTTGTGCATTTCCTCAGTTTGAGGCGATACGGAGCTTTTCGTTTGAAGCGGTGCCTATCGCTGCAGGCAAAGGGCGATCTCGTGGGTTGGAATCGCGCCCTCGCGCAGGATCGTCCAGGAGTTGCCGCCGCCGCTGAGATCCACGATGGTAGTCGCAACCGTGCGTGCGGTGGGTCCGCCATCGACGATCAGGGGGATCTTATCGCCAAGCTGCTCCCGCACGCCGCTGGCGCTGGTGCATTCGGCGTGGCCTTCCAGGTTGGCGGAGGTTGCGGTGATAGGCAGGCCGAGCTTCGCGACGACAGCCCGGGCGATGGGCGCCTCCGGCACGCGCAGGGCGACGTTGCCCGTGTTGGCGGTGACGCGCAGCGGCAGCTTGGAGCCGGCTTTGACGATGATGGTCAGCGGCCCCGGCCAGAAACGTTCGGCAAGACGGTCGAAGGCGGTATCGCACTCCCGCGCGAGGCCGTACGCCTGCGCCACGTCCGCGATGAGCAGCGAGAGGGGCTTGTGGCGGGCGCGATTTTTGAGGTGGTAGATGCGCTCCACCGCGCGCAGATTGACGGGGTCCACGGCGAGACCGTAGAAGGTGTCTGTCGGCAGGGCGACGAGCAGTCCGCTTTCGATGCGGCCGGCAATGTAGTCGACGAGTGCCGGTTCCGGCTCGTCCGGGTTGATGCGTAAAATCTCGGCCGTCAAATCAGGGGCTCCTTGGCGTTGGGGGACCGGGCTTTTGCGGGGTCGGCCGGATGGCCGCTGGAACAAGAAGAGGACCCACCCACAACCCGCACCTTAGCATAACCGTTTACAAACTCCGAATGGGGTGGTGCCGGTGTCAAAGGCGGTTCCCGTGCGACGGCCGGTGCGGGCGTAAACTTGGTGGAATGAGTTTTTCTGGACAAGTCGTCACCAGCCGCACCAATCCGCGCCTCAAGCAGCTTCGCGCCGCCTTCCAGGGCCAGGCGCGGCTGAGCAGCGGGCTGATCGCCGTTGAGGGCGAGCACATGGTCGAAGAGGCGCTGAAGAGCGGGCAGGCCCTGAAGACCGTCTTCCTCAGCGAACGCATGGAGCTTCCGGCCTATGTGCCGGCGTCGGTTGAGGTGGTCAGCGTGGCCTCAGACGTGTTTGCCAGCATCGCCGAGACACGTACGCCGCAAGGAATTGCTGCTCTCCTGGTGCCTCCGGCACACTCGGTGGAGAAGATGCTGGAAGGGCCGGGCGAGGCGCTGATCCTGATCGCCGTGGGACTGCAGGACCCGGGCAATCTGGGCACCTTGATCCGTTCCGCCGAGGCGTTCGGCGCGACCGGCGTCCTGACCACGCCAGGCACTGTCAGCCCGTGGAACCAGAAGGCGATGCGCGCCTCCGCTGGCTCCGTCTTCCGTCTCCCCGTGGCAGTGGCTACTCCTGATGCCATGGAGACCCTGGAGCAGCAGGGCATCAAACTGCTTGCCGCGATGAAGGATGATGCCGTGGCGATCGGTGAGGCGGACCTGACGGTCGGGTCGGCGATTTTGATCGGCAACGAAGGCGCGGGGCTGAACGAAGACTGGCTGCGCCTGGCCGATCAGCGGGTGACGATTCCCTGCCCCGGCTGGGTGGAGAGCCTGAACGCCGCGGTGGCGGGATCGATCCTGCTCTATGAAGCATCGCGGCAGCGCGGGGCTCGCACTTGAGCTTGTTTGACACCTCTCCCCTGGCTCCAGCCAGCCCCGGGCGCGGCACCGCGCCGCTGGCCGAGCGCATGCGCCCCCGCGATCTGGATGAGTACGCCGGGCAGCAGCATCTGCTGGGCGTGGGTAAGCCGCTGCGGCTCGCGATCGAACGTGACGACCCCGCCTCCATGATCTTCTGGGGACCGCCCGGCGTGGGTAAGACCACGCTCGCCAAGATCATCGCGCAGAAGACGCAGGCCAGCTTCATCGAGTTCTCCGCCGTGCTCTCCGGCATCAAGGAGATCAAGAACGTCATGGTGGAGGCGGAGAAGGCCTCGCAATTCGGCTCACGTACCATCCTGTTCGTCGACGAGATCCATCGCTTCAACAAGGCGCAGCAAGACGCATTTCTGCCGTATGTCGAACGCGGGACGATCCGGCTGATCGGCGCAACCACCGAGAACCCAAGCTTCGAGATCAACGCCGCGCTGCTCTCCCGCTGCCGCGTCTACACGCTGCAGCCGCTGAGCGAGGATGAGGTCATCGCCTTGCTGCGGCGTGCACTCGCGGACTCAGAGTATGGACTGGGCGAAAGTGGCGTCGAGGCCGATGAAGACGCGCTGGCTTCGATTGCGGCCTATGCCAGCGGCGATGCAAGGACAGCGCTGAATGCGCTTGAGGTCGCGGCCCAGCTTGCCACCGGGCGCGGCGAGACGACCATCACCAAGCCACTCGCAGCCGAGGCCATGCAGCGGCGCATGCTGCTCTATGACAAGAAGGGCGAGCAGCACTACGACATCATCTCCGCGCTGCATAAGAGCGTGCGCAACAGCGACCCGGACGCCGCACTCTACTGGCTGGGGCGAATGCTCGAAGCCGGCGAAGACCCCATGTACTGTGCACGTCGGATCGTGCGGATGGCAGTCGAAGACATCGGCCTTGCAGCTCCAGAGGCTCTGAATCTCTGCCTCTCCGCACGCGATGCGATGCACTTTCTGGGGCAGCCGGAGGGTGGGCTGGCACTCGCACAGGCGGTGGTTTATCTCGCGCTCGCGCCCAAGTCAAACGCGGTCTACGTGGCATACGGACAGGTGCAGGCGGACATTCAGCGGACGGTCGCGGAGCCGGTGCCGATCCATCTGCGCAACGCGCCGACGAAGCTGATGAAGGAGCTCGACTACGGGCGCGACTATCAGTACGCGCATGACGTGGAAGGCCGTGTGGCGGATATGGAGTGCCTGCCGCCCTCCCTCGCGGGCAAGCGATATTACGTTCCAACAGGCGAAGGACGCGAGCGCCAGCTTGCCCAGCGCATGGAAGAGATTTCACGGATCAAGGCAGCGAAACGCGGCTAGGTTTGATTCCAGCCGCGCCTACGTCCGCCAGAGGATCCGCTACTTGCTGTCGCGCTGGATCGCGTCGAGCACGACTGACTTCGTCAACAGCTCCGGCAACACATCCGCATTGCCCTTCGCAGGGTAAATGACATACGTGGGGACGCCGCTGCGGTTGATCGACGCAAGCTGCTTGGTGATCTCCGGATCATACGCAGTCCAGTCCGCACGCATGACGACGAAGTTGTGCGAGGTCAGCTCGGATTCAACGTCAGACGCATGCAGCACCAGCTTCTCGTTCACCTGGCAGGAGAGGCACCACGCGGCCGTGAAGTCGATGAACACCGGATGACCGGCAGCGCGGGCCTCATCCAACGCGGCCTGCGAGTACGGTACAGCCTTGAGCACCAGGGGCTTCGGAGTCGTCAGCGGGATTGCAATCGCCACGACGCAAAGCACAACGGCAGCCACCGTGCTGCGCCAGTTCAGCGGCCAGCGGCCCAGCGCCCAGCCCGCAATAGCGAGCACCAGGAAGCAGCAGAGCAGGCGTGCAATGTGATCGGCGGCCTCACCAGGCTGCGCGGAGAAGAGCTGCCCGTAGACCCAGGCGAGCCAGATGACCGTCGCAAACAGAGGCACGGCGGTGAGTTGCTTGAGCACCTCCATCCAGGCTCCGGGACGCGGCAGAATCCGTGTCCAGGCAGGCTGGAAGCTGAGCACCAGATACGGCACCGCAAGGCCAAGCCCCAGAGCCGTAAAGACCGCGAAGGTGATCCCCGCAGGCTGCGCCAGCGCAAACCCAATGGCCGCGCCCATCAGCGGAGCCGTGCAAGGCGTAGCTACAATCGTCGCAAGAACGCCGGTGAAGAAGCTGCCTGTATACCCCTGCTTCTTCGCGAGATCTCCGCCGACGCTGGTCATCGAAAGACCTACGTCAAACTGACCCGCAAGCGAGAGTGCAAAGAGGAACAGCCCAGACGCCAGCAGCGCAATGAACACCGGCGACTGAAGCTGGAAGCCCCATCCAGCCTGACTTCCACCCGCACGCAGCGCCAACAGAACACCCACGATCACCCAGAACGAGACCAGAATTCCGAGCGTATAGACCATCCCATGGCTGCGGAGACGCTTGCGCTCCTCACCGGAAGACTGCACCAGTGCCAGCCCCTTCAGGAACAGCACTGGAAACACGCACGGCATGAGGTTGAGGATGATGCCGCCCAGGAACGCAAGTCCGATGGCACCAATGGCCGTCACACCTGAGGCTGCGGAAGCATTCTTCGCCGGTGTACCTGCGAACGCCACCTCTCCGGCCTTGACCGGCGCAACGATCTCATAGGCTTCGTCGTCGGAAAATTTAAGGACTCCTCGTATGGTGAGCGGAAGTGCGGTCAGTTCAGCCGCACGCTTCAGACGCACGCTGACGCCATCCGCCGTGGGCACCACATCCTGGTCCGGCGCATTGAGAATCTGATCCTGGTCGTACGGATAGAACTCGGCGTCCGTCTCCTTGCTGCCACCCTTCAGCGTCAGAATTATGTCCGTCCTGCCTGCGGTGATTGCAGTGGACATCCCCGCCGGAAGCGGCTTGGGAATCAGCTTCAACGCCTGTCCCAACGCACCGACAGGCTGACCCGCAGGACTGTTCTGCGCAACGTTCAGCGTCAGGCCCAGGTGCGCCTTGCCGGGGATGCAGACCTCGCGGCAGACCAGCCAGTTGATCTTGGCATCCAGATGCACGGGACCGGGCTTGGCGCTGGAGGCGACCGAGATGTCCATGGGGAACGTAACCAGATCCTCATAGCCAAAGTCCATCAAGGGGCCGAGCGGCAGGCGCTGTGGAATTGGGAACTGCATGGGGCCTGCCGTAATGCCGGAGGGCAGCGTCCAGATCACCTTCGGCGGCTGGCCGGAGTCGCCAGCGTTCATCCAATAGACATGCCAGTGCTCCTCCATGGTCAGCACAAGGCCTACCTGTACGGTGCCGCCGGGCGAGACACTGGGCGCCAGCGAGACCATCTCCGCCGTGATGTGTTGCCCTTTCACCGGCCCGGGGCCACCATCGCCAATCTCCTGAATCTGCGCGGACGCACTCAGGCTGGCAAGCAGGAAGACAAACAGGGCGGTCAGGGCGAGGCGGGGTCGGCGAAGATTCATGTCACATTTGATTGTAGGCGGTCTGGAAAGATACAGACACTCAGGGCTGGAAGCGTTTCTCCACCATGATGCAGCGGTCCATCACCACCTGGATTCCCGCAGCCTCCGCTTTGGCAGCCGCCTCCAGGTTGACGATTCCCTGCTGCACCCACAACTTGTTCAGGCCCAACGCGATCATCTCGTCCACAATCTCCGGAATGAAGCGCGGCAGACGGAAGACATTCACCACATCCGGCTTCTCCGGCAGCGCCGTCAGCGACGGATACGCCTTCTCCCCCAGCACGGAATCAATCGCCGGATTGATCGGCAGCAGCTTGGCCCCCTGAGCCTGCATAAACGCCGAGACGTAGTGACTCGGCTTGGAGGCGTCTTCAGAGAGACCAATCACCGCAATCGTCTTCGCGGCCAGCATCGCTTGGATGGCTTCAGGCTCATTCATGGCTATTTATGCCACACGCCGAGTAGACGGCGGATCACGACAAGTTCGCCCAGGTGATACGCATTATGGTCTGCAATCAGCAGAGCCTCGCGCAGCAGGTTCTGCCCGTTGCCCCAGGTAAAGGGCCGGTAGAGATCTGCATTCGGCTTGGTCAGCAGCGCATCAAACTTCGTGCGATCCTCCCGAATGGCTGCGATGGTCTGATCCCAGGCATGCACAGTCGGAGGCTCGGCAGACTCAGGCCAGTAGTCCTTGGGCCACTCCATCCCGTGGTAGCCACCGGTCGGCGGCGCGGTGAAGTTGAGGATGTCGCGCTGTGTGATGCGGAGATGCTCCAGAATCTGCCAGGCGGAGTACGGCAGATTCTCCGGAACCTTCCCGCGCGCATCAACTGGAAAGTCCTTGGTCGCTGTATCGAAATCGGCGTGGGCCTGCCCGCCATCCAGCAGGGCAATCAGTTGAGCGATGAGCGGATCTTCGTGTTTTGCAGGCATCGTATCCTCAGCAGGTTTGGATGCGCCAAGCAGGCGACGGGGCGCAGACTACTTCTGCGCCCGCCACACTCAGTCTTCCGAGTCATCCAGCGTGGCGGGAAGATTCCCCTCACGCCGCATCCGCAGGAAGCCGCGAATAAACGGCTCCAGGTCGCCATCGAGCACCTTATCCACGTCCCCGACCTCCACGCGCGTACGCAGGTCCTTCGCCATGCGATACGGCTGCAGCACATAGCTTCGGATCTGCGAGCCGAAGCCGATCTCCAGCTTCGAGTCCTCAATCTTTCGCGTGGCCGCCTTCTTCTTGTCCAGTTCATACTCGTACAGCTTGGAGCGCATCATCTTCATGGCGCGTTCCTTGTTCTTATGCTGCGAGCGCTCGTTCTGGCAGCCCGTCACCAGCCCCGTCGGCAGGTGCGTGATGCGCACGGCGGAGTCGGTCGTATTGACGTGCTGGCCGCCTTTGCCGCCAGAGCGGTAGGTGTCAATCCGCAGATCCTCAACCTTGATGTCGATGACGATGGTGTCGTCGATCTCAGGGCTCACAAACACGCTGGCAAAGCTCGTATGACGACGCTTGGCGGAGTCGAACGGCGAAATCCGCACCAGGCGATGCACGCCCGTCTCACCCGAAAGCAAACCAAATGCAAACTCGCCAGAGATGGTGAAGGTCGCGGACTTGATGCCGGCCTCGTCGCCATCCTGGATTTCGTTGATCTCCACCTTGAAGCGCTGACGCTCACCCCAGCGGATGTACATGCGCATGAGCATCTCAGCCCAGTCCTGGCTCTCCGTGCCACCCGCGCCGGGGTGTACGGTCACGATAGCGTTGAGCAAGTCCGTCTCACCGGAGAGCATGGTCTTCGATTCAAGCTGATCGGCATACTCCACCAGCGCGGGAATCTCGCGTACAAGATCCGGCTCCGTGTCTTCGCCTTCCTTGGCTAACTCGAAGTAAGCCTCGATGTCATCGGAGCGGCGAGCCAGCTCCGCATCATCAGCAAGCAATGTCTCAAGACGTTTGCGATCACGCATCAGCGGCTGCGAACGTGCAGCATCGGCCCACACGGTAGGATCGGCAATCTTTTCTTCAACGATGGCTAGTTCACGGCGAAGGCGGGAAGAGTCAAAGATACTCCCGCAGTTCACGAACCTTGTCGCGCACCGGGGAGTATTGGTATTCGAGGTCACTCAGCATCAGTCGATTC
Organism: Granulicella tundricola MP5ACTX9; assembly: GCF_000178975.2. Lineage (NCBI taxonomy): Bacteria > Pseudomonadati > Acidobacteriota > Terriglobia > Terriglobales > Acidobacteriaceae > Granulicella > Granulicella tundricola. The sequence continues at coordinate 2,777,610 of NC_015064.1, forward strand.
TAGTTCATGCGAGGCTTGAGACTAAAACCCACCGCCGCCAGCGCCACAACGGCGCAGAGATAGGCGAACCAGTCGCCATGCCGCGTATAGAAGGTCAGACCGGACTCAAACGCAAACGGCAGTGCATACGCCACGCGCACATGACGCGGCGTCTCGGTGTAACGCCCGTATGGATCGATGGCGGTCGTCATCCCGGTATTCGTGGAACGAAGCACCCAGCGGCGGTTCTCGATCGCCCTCATCCGAGCCATATTCAAATGCTGCCAGGGCGCACCGGTATCGCCGTACCAGCCGTCGTCTGAGATGTTCACCAGCACCTCAGCGCCACTCTTTACAAACTGCCGAACTTCATCGCCAAAGATCGATTCATAACAAACAAAGACGCCATACGTATGTCCGTTCGTCGTAAAGACAGACCGAGTCGTGCCCGGGTCCATGTCGCCAGCGCCCTCGGTCAACTTTTGTGCAAACGAAAAGAACTGCTTGTACGGAATATATTCACCCCACGGCACAAGATGAATCTTGTCGTAGCGTCCCTGGTAACTGCCGCTCTTATCGAATAACGCGGCTGAGTCATATAAGTAGTAACCTCTGGCCGGTTTGTTATCGAAGTCCACGCCCAGACTACCGGCAATGACAGGAGCATTCGCTCTCCGGGCCAGGTCGCTCATTGCAGCACGAAACGCAGGATCGTTCGTCTGCAGGTGCGCCGGTGCCTCAGGCCAGACGACGACCGTAGCTTGTTGTCTCTGACCGGATAGCACAGAAGAGAGTTGAGGATGAAGGCTCAACTCAGAAAATTGTTGTAACTCATATTCACGCGTCAGTGGTTTTTCACTCTTCGACGTCGCTCCTACTGAGAGATTTTCCTGGACCATCACTGCAGTTTGATTGCCTGCGCTCGGCATGGTCCTGCCGGGCGTTCCTGTAAGTTGTAAAAAGTATGCAATAGTCACGATGCTTCCGCATTTGCCGTACCATGTGCTTCCCGGCTTCAGCGCGATCCCTGTGAAACAAGCATTCGCCATTGCAACCACGAAACTCATCAGCATCACGCCGCCAAGCGGAGCAAGCTTCGTCATCCACGCATGATCGATCAGCGCATTACCAAGAAGATCCCACGGAAAGCCCGTAACTCGCGCCCGCGCAAGCTCAACGGCCACCCACAGCACCGGGGCCAGCAGCAAAACGTTCCGCATACTCCTGAAACGGCCTCTGAAAAAAGTAAGCAGTAACGCAAAAAGAGCGTGATAAAGCCCCAGATACAAAGCAAAAAGGATAAGGATCAAAAATGCGACCGGCTTCTCCATGCCTCCGTAGAGATACATAGTCTGGTAGATCCAACTGCAGTTACCCACATACCAGAGCACGCCGCACAGATATCCAAGCGCCGCACCCTGCAACGGCCTAAGGCTTTTACCTGACTTATCCGGAATAAGTAGCGCTATAAAAAAGGGAACCAGTGCGAACCAGCAGATGCCGGCACGAGAAAAAGATATCTGGCCCGCAACTGGAAAACAGAATGTCTGTAGGATCGCTGAAAATACCACCAGTATCCATGCCTGCGGACGAATCGATCGCATGGCGAAAGTCTAGCATTGACAGGGCTTTTGCATCGCATACGAAAGGCTCGCTCTTCCTGGCGCCGCCTCCCGGAACACGCTGTCCCCGTCAGACGGGAAGTCTTGAATTCAGTGAAATTTCATGAATTGATGCGGTCGACAAGGATCAAATATTTGCGTGGTTCAGAATAAATTCTGTAAAGTCAAGGAGTCATCGCAAAAAAGGTAGTCCGCACTGTGGACCCGCCCCTAGCGCGACCAGGAGGCATCAGTGGCATTGAATCAGGTTCTTGAACACATCGACGCAGAGATTGCACGGCTGCAACAGGCTCGCGCGCTTCTCACCGACACCCCGGCCGCTGCACTCAAGTCCGGCCGCGGCCGTCCCAAGGGCAGCAAGAACGCCGTAGCTGCAGCCGCTCCCACGCCAGCAATCAAGGGCAAGCGCAAGCTGAGCCCGGAAGGCCGCAAGGCCATCGCCGACGCCATGAAAAAGCGTTGGGCCGAGCGCCGCAAGCAGACTGCCAAGTAACATCCTCATAAAGCAAGATGCCCGGGCCTTCTTGCGTTGCACCTCAAAATTACCGTGTAACAAGCACCTCTCGCAAGGCATCCTTCGCGAGAAAAAACTTGTACGCCGCAAAGCCCTTGAAGATGCTCTCTACCTGTCTGTTGGTGTGGGTATGAAGGATCGGATGTCCGCCCATGCGTTGCAGATCGATCTGATCGGACTCCGTCAGGTGATACCGCGCGAAGACGGTCTCATCCCCGGTCGGCTTGGCGTGGAAGAACGCCAGAAGGCGTCCGCCCGGCTGCATGACCTCAAAGACACGATCCACGATCGGTTGCACGAACGCCTCCGGAAGATAATCCAGCGTGTCCCACAGCGTGACGACGTCGAAGTGCCGCCCGGAAAAATCCAGGTTCTGATGCAGAAAACGATCCACGTCAAATACGCTCTCGCTGTCTCCCTCGGACTTCGGCACAACCCACTCAGGCTTGGCAGCTTCGTCCACCAGGTTTGCCATGTAGATGCTGTGGCCCAGGTTGGTGACGAAGTTGATATTGCTTGCCGAGGTCGGTCCGATGTCGAGAATCCGCAACGACTCCTCGCTCTTCAGGTGCTTGGCAAGTTCGATCCAGCCGCTGGAGTGCCGCTGCACCCGGCTGCCGTCCGGGCGCGAGCCGGATCCGCTTGACTTACTACCGAATAGGCCCATGATCCGCGCTCTCCCCTACTCGCCGGGTGTCTTGGCGGACTGTCCGGTCAGCTCCACACGTCCCTTGATGGTTGCGTTCTCTTCAATCGAAAGGCGTGCCGCGATCACGTCGCCATTGACCACGGCGCTCTGACGAAGCTCCATCCGACCGCTGGCATTGATATTGCCATCGACGATGCCGAAGACGATCAGGTCGCGTACCTGCAGATCTGCTTTGACACGTGCGTTCGGGCCGACCGTCAGACGGCTCTCGGTCAGCGTGACCGTGCCTTCAAGGATGCCGTCCATAAACAGGTCCTCGCTTCCGGAGAGATCTCCTTTGATGGTGACGGACTTGCCGATGAGCGTTGAACCTTCTGCTGGCTTCATGTTTCAGTGTTCTCCTTGAGGATGCTTCGCGGGTCCCTGCACAAGCCACCGCATGAAGCGAACTATACCCATCCGTCCGCGCTGAGGCAAACGCGGAAAACTTTGCCGCCGCTCCGTACGTCCAAGCTATGCATTGAGATCCCGCGTACGATCGACGAAGAGGAAGACCATTCTGGGAAACGCCGCGCCTTCTGTCAGAGCCCTCACGACGCTCCTGCTCCTCTCCCTCGCGCCGCTTGCGCACTCCCAGCATCCAGCCCAGCCCCACACCCAGCCAGATCAGTGGAAGAGCTCCGTCGGCGATCCGCTCGCACGCAACCCGCGCGACTGGGCAGCTGACGCCGCAGCCAACGAAAAGGAAGCCATCCAGTTCAACGGCGTCTACGTCCGTTATCGCATCCACATGGTCGGCGCACGCGGAGACCAGATCCGCGACGTGCTCGAAAGCAAGGACGGCACCGTAGCTCGGCTCATCTTCAAGGAGAACCGCCCGCTCACCTCGGAGGAAGACGCTGCGGAGCATCAACGCCTCCAGGACATGCTGGACTCGCCCTCAGCCTTCGCAAAGCACGTCAAGGGGGACCAGAGCGGTAAGAAGCTTGCCACGGACCTCGTAGCCCTCATGCCGGACGCCATGCTGTTCACCTATACCCCGGGCCAGCCCCAGCGCGGCAACAAGGAGAACAAGGGTGAGCCAGCGGACATCGTCATGGACTTCAAGCCCAACCCCGCATGGAATCCGCCCACCATGACCTCAGAGGCTCTCACGGGACTCCAGGGACGCGTCTGGATCGATCGGCGCACACGCCATATGGTCCGCCTTGAAGGCGATATCTTCCGCCCCGTCAACCTCGGCTTCGGCATGGTGGCGCGCATCGCTCCCGGCGGCAAGGTCACGCTGGAGCAGGTAGGCCTCACGGATCAACGCTGGATCTTCTCGCACTTCGTGGAGCATGTCACCGTCCGCGCTCTCATGGTCAAGACCTTCAAGGAAAATTCTGAAATCGACGGCTTCGACTTCACGCAGGTCAAGCCCATGACCTACCAGGAGGCCATCAAAGCCCTCCTCGATACGCCCCTCCCCCACTCGCTCTAGCTCGTCAGCCCACCTGCTGCTTCGCCAGCCGCCACATCGCATCCAGCTCTTCCTCTGAAGCCTTCTGCAGCGTCTCCGTGCCGCCCGCGGCAGCCTCCATGGCATTGAACCGTCTACGGAACTTCGCATTCGCTCCACGCAGCGCAAACTCCGGGTCCAACTTCAGCTTGCGTGCCAGATGCATCGCGGTGAACAGCAGATCGCCCAGCTCATCGAACGCCCGTTCAGACCCCGCCTCACCCGGCCGCACCTCCAGCCTCAGTTCCTCCAGTTCTTCCTCCAGCTTCGTAAACAGCCCACCCTCATCCGCCCAGTCGAACCCAACCTTAGCCGCCTTCGCGCCCAGCTTGGTCGCCTCCAGCATCGCAGGAACGTGCCGTGGCACGTCCGCCAGCAGGCCCGCCGGGGCATCGCCTCGTTCCGCCTTCTCCTGCCGCTTCACGGCCTCCCAGTTGCGATTAACGTCATCCGCCGTCTCGGCACTCGCATCGCCAAAGATATGCGGATGCCTGCGGATCAGCTTGGCGCTCAGGTTCGCCGCCACATCCTGGATGTTGAAGTAGCCCGCCTCGGACGCCATCTGCGCATAGAACAGCACCTGCAGAAGCAGATCGCCAAGCTCATCCTTCAACTCCGGCCATGCCTTCCGGTCGATCGCATCGAAGACCTCGTAGGTCTCTTCCAGCGTATGCCGCTTGATGGACTCAAAGGTCTGTTCCCGATCCCAGGGACACCCACCCGGCCCACGCAGACGCGCCATAATCGCAATCGCCTCACGCAGTGATTCCATCTCCGCCGGTGTGACTTTAGTCGTCTCTTCGCTCATCAATTCACTCTAACCTGACTGGTCCTACACATAAAAAAGCAGAGCCACCGGAAGCTAACTCCGCTTCCGTTCGGCTCTGCTCGCATTGCTGATTAGCTTTGAAACAGTTAGTTGGAGCTGATCGCGTTCGAAGCGGCCGTTGCGCCACCGCTCGTCATATTCGACATCAACTTCACTTCTACACGGCGATTCTGCGCACGTCCGCTGGCCGTCTTGTCGCTGGCAATCTGCGCGTCCTTGCCGATGCCGACGAGATAAAACTTGTGCGGAGGAACGTTGTACTTAGCCGAGAGATAGTCCACCACCGCATCCGCGCGGCGCTGGCTCAACTTGTAGTTGTACTGTGCGTCACCAACCGAGTCCGTACCGCCTGTAACCTCAAGCAGGTAGCCCCGGGCGCTCTGCAAGCTTGCAGCAAGCCCATCGAGCTGTTCCTTATCCGACTTCGTCAGCACCGTCTTATCGAAGCCGAAGGTCACACTCACATCGGAGAGCTGCTTGTAGTTGTCGAGATTCGCGATCACGCCATTGAGCGAGTCGACGCGGTTGGATGCGCCTTGAGCAGCCTGGTTCGCCTGATCCGCGGACTGCCCGGCAGCCGTGGCATGTTGACCAGCCTGATCGGCAGCAGCCTGTGCGCCGGCGATGCCCTTGGTCGCACGCTCATCGGTATCGACGAGGGCGCGGTGATCGGACGCAGTCTTTGCGTCAAGCTCATTCGTGTTCTGCACCAACGGAGCGGTCTGCGAGCGAACATAATTTTTTGTGGAGCAGCCTATCGTTGCCAGGCTGAGAACCAGCGAACCCGAAAGTGCAAGCAGCGAAACAACCTTTGAGGTCGAGAAGCGGGAATTAAGCGACTGGGAAAGTCGACTGGAACTAGCGTTCATAAATTCTCCTTCGAGACGAGTCTCGTTACAAGATTGACAGCAATCCTGCTGCCAAAGCCGCAATCCCACAAAAGGGTCATAAATCCCATGCATTTTGCAAAAAAGCCGCGTCCTTGGGTGCAGGCCCGCAGAACAGATGGAATTTTTGCCATCCGGAAACGTCAAAACTTCCCGTTCCGGCACTCTGCGTCCGCTGCACTTACAGCTCATCTAAACTAGAGAAAGCACCTCACCGCGCCCAAGTATGGATCTTCTCCAGAAAATTCGCACCCTCCCCACCTCTCCCGGCTGCTACCTCTATAAGAACGCCGAAGGTGAGGTCATCTACGTCGGCAAGGCGAAGAATCTGCGCTCCCGCGTCCGTTCTTATTTTCTGGAAGCCAACCAGCGCAACAACCAGAAGACCGGCTCCCTCATGCGTGAGGCCGTCGACGTCGACTACATCACCGTCGACAACGAACGCGAGGCCCTCGCCCTTGAAAACAACCTCATCAAGCAGCGCAAGCCACGCTTCAACATCCTCCTCCGCGACGACAAGACCTACCCCTACATCAAGATCACCCTCACCGACCGCCACCCCAAGGTCTTCGTCACCCGCCGCCTCCGCAAGGACGGCGGAGCCTACTTCGGCCCCTACTTCCCCGGCAACCTCGCCCACCGCCTCGTAGACCTCATCCACCGCAGCTTCCTCATCCCATCCTGCAAGGTCGATCTCAACCGCTACCACCCCCGCGCCTGCCTCCAGTACTACATCAAGCGCTGCCTCGGCCCCTGTGTCGAAGGCCTCGTCACCCCCGAGACCTACAAAGACACCATTCGCGACGTCCAGCTCTTCCTCGACGGCCGCACCGACGAACTGGAAAAACGCCTCACCGCAAGAATGGCCGAAGCCGCCGAGAACATGCAGTTCGAGCTCGCCGCCCGCCTCCGCGACCAGCTCGTCACCGTCAGCCAGATGCAGGACAAGCAGCGCATCGCCACCACCGACAACGAGGACGCAGACGTCTTCGGCTTCCACTACGAAAACCAGATGCTCGCCGTCAACCTCTTCCACATGCGAGGAGGCAAGATCGTAGACCGCCGCGACTTCTTCTGGGAAGACCTCCCAGACCTCGCCGGCCACTTCGGTGAATCCCTCAATGAAGGCGAAGAGACCGAAGCCGCACTTGAGCCCGACACCCGCCGCTCCGCGCCAGAGATCGAGGAAGATTCCACCTCCGTCCAGCAAACACCCGTGGCCGAACTTGGCGCAGTCTTCTCCCCCGCCGCCTTCTTCTCCGCCCTCTTAAAACAGCTCTACCTCGACCAGTCCTACGTCCCCCGCAGCATCTACGTTCCCGTCGACTTCCCCGACCGCGTCCTCCTCGCCGACCTCCTCTCCGAGCGCGCCCATCACCGCATCGAGCTCGCCGCCCCCCAGCGCGGCGACAAGCGCTCCCTCGTCGATCTAGTCTGTCAAAACGCCAAGCAGTCCTACGACCAGCGCTTCCGCGTCCTCCAGCCCACCAAAAAGCTCATCGCCGACACCCTCCAGGACATCCTCAACCTGCCCGAAACCCCCAAGCGCATCGAGTGCTTCGACATCTCCCACATCCAGGGCTCCGAGACCGTCGCCTCCATGGTCGTCTGGGAAGACGGCGTCATGAAGAAGTCCGACTACCGCAAGTTCCAGATCAAAACCGTCTCCGGCAACGACGACTTCGCCTCCATGCGCGAGGTTATCCAGCGCCGCTACAAGCGCCTCCTCGACGAGAAAAAACCCTTCCCTTCCGTCATCCTCATAGACGGAGGCCTCGGCCAACTCAGCGCCGCCTATGCCGCATTGGAAGAAATAGGAGTAACCCTCCAGCCCCTGGCCTCCATCGCAAAAAAGGAAGAGATCATCTACGTCCACGGCCAGGAGGACGAACCCGTCGTCCTCGACCGCCGCAGCCCGGTCCTGCACATGGTCCAAAAAATCCGCGACGAGAGCCACCGCTTCGCCGTCGGCTACCACCGCAAACGCCGCCAGATCCGCGACCGCGAAACCGAACTCGACCCCATTCCCGGCGTAGGCCCCCGCACCCGCCAGCGCCTCATCGAGCACTTCGGCTCCATCCGCGCCATCAAGCAAACCGCCGAACAAAACCCCGACGCCCTCACCGCCGTAGTCAACCAGGCCACAGCAGAAAAAATCCGCCGCTACTTCTTCCCCACCCCGGCAGAACCCGAAACCTTAGTACAGATCTCCTAGCGCCTCAGCACAAGTCCAACACCACACCAACTGTCATTCTGAGCGTAGCGAAGAATCTCCGTAGCTGCTGTTGCAGTTGCTTGTTCTAGCCGTTGCCGTTCGGATTAGAGGGGGGCTTCAGCCCCCCGTTTCCCCACCAAGAACGGAAGGCTTTAGCCCCGGGCAGTTACAGTTGTTCGTTCTTTCTACTCCCCCGCCCCAGCATTAGCCCCAAACGTATCGCAAGCCGTAACCTTCCCCGTCGTCAGCCCTTTCCTGAACCAGTCTTCTCTCTGCGCACTCGTCCCATGCGTAAAGCTCTCCGGGCTGACAGCCCTTCCACTCATACTCTGCAGGTGATCGTCCCCAACCGCAGCCGCAGCCTTCAGCGCCCCGGCAATATCGTCCTCATGCACAATCCCCCGCTGCTGCGTCGAGTGCGCCCAGACCCCCGCATAGCAATCCGCCTGCAGCTCCAGGTCAACCGAATACTCGTTCTTCTTCCCCGGATTCTGCCGAACCAGCATCTGTTCCTTCTGCTCCGTCCCCAGCAGCTTCTGCACATGATGCCCAAGCTCATGCGCAATCACGTACGCCTGCGCAAAGTCCCCCGTATCCCCGCCAAACTTCTTCAACTCATCCCAGAAGCTCAGGTCGATATACACCTTCTCATCCGCCGGACAATAAAACGGCCCCGTCTGCGACCGCGCCGTCCCGCAACCGGAATAAGTCGCTCCCCGATAAATGACCAGCTTCGCATGACGATACTGCTTCCCCGCTCCCTCAAAGATGCGCGTCCAGGTCTTCTGTGCATCGTCCAGCACAAAGCTGATCAACTGCACATCCCGATCCTCCCCCGGAGGATGCGCCTTGGGCGACCGCTGCGGCCCACCCGCAACAGCCGGCCCATACTGAGCGCTGCTCGGCCCGTTGTAACTCTGTGAAGGCGCACCGCCCCCATGCATCATGCTTCCCAGGAAGTTATGCCCCGTCACCAGGCTGATCACCAGCACAATGATGAACCCCACGATCCCCAGCCCGCCGCCACCCCCGCCACCAAATCCGAACCCACCCCCGCCGCCATCTCCGCCGGAAGAGTCCCGCCGATCCTCAATATCACTGCTCGTTCCGCCCGGCGTCCAATCCATATCGCTGACTCCCTTATCTTGTTCTCACATCAATGGATGCAAAAACCAAGCTCACCGCAGTTATGAACCCGCCGCATAAAAGCTATACGTAGCCGTATAAGGCACCCGAGACTCCGCTCCCTCATGCGCCACGTCGCAGCCATCCACCCTCGCCACGCCACCCTTCGTCTCAGACCGCCGGATATACGCCACCCCAGCCATCTCCCCTGCCCCAGCCGCATCCACACCCTTCAGCAGCAGCCACGGAACCGCGCCAGCCACCGGCGACGACATATTTGAAACCACCTTCCCGTGCACTGAGCTCCCATCCTTATACATCCACACCGGCCCCGCCCCATGCGAGCCCACCTCGACCCCATCCACAAACAGCTTCGCCTCCGGCGCGACGAACACCCAGGCCATCCCTGCATCCTTCTTCTGGCACTTGTAGATCTGCACCCCGCGCCCTTCAGCCGTCAGCACCGCATGAAAACCCGCAGGCACATCAACCGACTGCGCTCCAGACTGCCCCAGCGCAGCCACACCGCTCAAACTCAACACACACGTCGTAACGAATCGAATCATGTCCGTTAGTCTATCGCCCGCCCACCTCAAAAATCCCGACCACCACCACGATTGACGGAACAGAAATCAACCGCCCATCGTATCCTCGTCACACCCATGAGTGACACCACCGTCGTTCGCCCCACCGACCCCGAACTTCGCTCCGCCGTCCGTCTTGCCGCCGTCTTCGCTCTCATCACCTTTCTCTTTCACCTCCTCGTCAACCTCAGCCAGCCGCACCTCGGTTGGGGGTACTTCCGTGACGAGTTCTACTACCTCCTCTGTGGCCGCCATCTCGATTGGGGCTACGTCGACCACGGCCCGCTCGTAGCCGTACAGGCCCGCCTTGCAGAGACCATCTTCGGCCACTCCCTTGCCGGCATCCGCATGTTCACTGCCCTGGGCGGAGCCGCACGGGTCTTCCTCACCGGTCTGCTCGCCTGGTCCTTAGGCGGACGCCGAGCCGCCCAGACCCTGGCGATGTTCGCCGTCTCGCTCGCGCCCATCTACCTCGTGCTGGACGGTTTCCTCTCCATGAACTCCTGGGAGGCCGCCTTCTGGATGACCTGCGCCCTCGCCGTCATCCTGATGCACCAGGGCCGCACGCCAAAGCTCTGGCTGCTCTTCGGCCTCGCCGCCGGTCTCGGCCTCCTCAACAAGCCTTCGATGACCTTCTTCCTCATCGCGCTCCTGCTGGCGCTCCTCATCACCCCGCAGCGCCGTCTCCTCTTTACCCCGTACCTCCTCGGCGGCATCGCCCTCATCGTCATCATCACCGCCCCCAACCTCCTCTGGCAGCTTCACCACCACTGGGCTACGCTTGAGTTCCTTCGCGAATCCACCCATCACCAGGACCATCCCAGCTTTCTCAATCTCCTCAAAAGCCAGGTGCTCGGCCTCGGCCCCATCAGCGCCTTCGTCTGGCTCCCCGGCCTTTACTGGCTCCTGCGCCGCCCTGCCCAACGCTGGCTCGGACTCACCTATATCTTCTTCTTCGCCGCCATGGCCGCCCTCCACGCCAAGGACTACTACCCCACCCCCATCTATCCCATCCTCTTCGCCGCCGGCGGCCTCTTCTGGCAGTCCCGCATTCCTGCCCAGCGGCAATCGCGCCTAGTCGCCTTCCCTATCCTCCAGACAGCTATCTTTGCCCTGGGCATTCTCATTCTCCCCTTAGGCAATCCCTTCATGACTCCCGCGCAGTGGATCAGCTACATTCGCACAACCCATCTCCGCGCCGCCGCTGGCATATCCGGTGATGCCTTCTTCCCCCAATACCTGGCAGACCGCTTCGGTTGGGACGAGCAACTCGCCCTCGTCCACCAAGCCCTCGCCCAACTCTCCCCGGCCGACCTCTCTCAGGTCCGCATCCTCTGCGCCAACTACGGGGAAGCCGCCGGCCTTGAATATCTCGATGGCCCCAACCTGCCCCCCGTCATCAGCGGCCACAACAACTACTGGTTCTGGGGTCCGCAGGCCGCCACAGGAGAGGTCATGATCGTCATCAACGGTGCCACACCCCAGCAAATGCTCGAATCCTACAAAGACGTCCAGGTCATCGGCAAGATCACCCACTCCTACGCCATGCCCTTTGAACGTCGAGCTACCGTCTATCTGGCCCGGCACCGCCGCCAAAACCTCACCGCCGACTGGCCAGACCTGAAGCACTTCGACTGAACCTTGCAAACCCTACCTTTTTGTCATTCCGCAGCGAAGCGGAGCAACCTGCTTCTGTCTTTGCCGTCCAATCCGCCCCACCACGTAAACTAGACTTGTGTCCCAGATCCGTAAGCCCAAGCTCGGCCAGAACTTCCTCGTAGACGACGACGCCCGCCACCGCATCGCAGGCTCCCTCGGCGACCTCTCCACCCGCACCATCGTCGAGATCGGCCCCGGCCACGGAGCCATCACCGAGATCCTCGCCACCCGCTGCCGTCGCCTCATCGCCCTGGAGCTAGACCGCTCCCTCGCCGCTGAACTCACCTTCCGCTTCCGCGAAAACCCAAACGTCCAGGTCATCGAAACCGACGTCCTCAAGTTCGACTTCGCCAGCATCGCAGAGGAAGGTGAAACGCTGGACGTCATCGGCAACCTCCCCTACTACATCACCTCGGACATCCTCCTGCACCTCTTCGCCGCCGCGCCTTTATTAAGACGCGCCGCCCTTATGATGCAGCGCGAGGTCGCCGACCGCGTCTCCGCCCACCCCGGCGTCCGAGACTACGGTCTCCTCTCCGCCTCCACCCAGATGTACGCCCAGGTCGATAACCTCTTCACCCTCCCGCCCGCCGCCTTCAACCCGCCGCCGGACGTCTTTTCCACAGTCCTCCGCCTCAGCTTCGCCCCCCGCTTCACTGAACTCGGCGTGGACCCCATCGGCTTCGACCGCTTCCTCCGCAAGTGCTTCGCCCAGAAACGCAAGACCCTCCACAACAACCTGCGCGTCGCCGGCTACTCCCCCGAAGCCCTCGCCCAATGGCCCGCAACCATCCCCCCCCAAGCCCGCGCCGAGCAGTTATCGCTGGAGCAAATGTCCACACTTTATGGTGCGCTACTGGCGTTTTGTGGTGACGAAAACGCAGTGGATTAGCGCGCTATCTCCATTGTTTTCAATAAATCCCCCGCTTTCACCCGCACCTTCTCCAACACATCCGGATCGCCCACCAGCGACCATAACTCCTTTGCAATCAATCCCACCTCGATGGCCCGCCCATCTTTCACCATCCCCTCAAGAGTAGTCATCTCCCCATACAGAGCCAGCCGGTCGTACTTGTGCTCCATCTCCAGCTTCCGCCCCTCCTCCAACATCAGCGCCATCCCTTGAAACTGATCCGTCAGCGTCTGTACCGTCTTGCTCTCCGTGTAGTTATAGGTGCAGCTTCCGGCCCCGTCCTGCCCTTTATAGGCCAATGTTTTCAACCCCGTGTCCGCAATCCCTTTCTTTTTGGAGGCACAAGGAAAGTCAAACCGCGCCACCGAAACAGCCTCCTCGAAGATCCTCGCAGCCAGCCCCGTGGAGACCTCGAGCGGCACACTAACACCCGCCTGCGTGTAAGCCGCCCGCCCATCCCGATGTACCTCAAACGTATATCCCGGCTGCCGCAGGGCAGGCCGATCAAACTGAAACGTAATCAACGAATCCGCTGGCCCCGCCCCCTGCCCAAACACCCCCAAAATCGCTCCAACCAGAAATCCAATCAACGCCGCCCACCCGCCCCAGCCTGTAAATCAAGCGTCTGAGCCGTATGCAGATGGCAGATTGCAATCGCCAGCGCATCCGCCGCGTCCGCAGAATCGGGTGCCGTTTCAAGCGCCAGCAGCCTCATCACCATGAATTGAACCTGTTCTTTCGCCGCGAGCCCATACCCCACCACCGCGCTCTTGATCGAGAGCGGCGCATACTCAACCACAGGTTTTCCACAGGTCGCCGCCGCCAGCATCGCCACCCCCCGCACCTGCCCTAACTTCAACGCGCTCTTGGCGTTGGCCGAGAAAAATACCTCTTCGATCGCCACCACATCCGGCTCATGCAGCGTAATCTGCGCGGTCAACTCCCCAAAGATCTTCACCAACCGCGTCGGAGTCGCCTCCTTCTTGTTCAACCGGATCGTCCCTGCCGCGCAGTGGACCAGCCTGGAGTTGCGCGCACGCGCATCCATCTCCACCACCCCGTACCCGGTAAACTCCGTCCCACAGTCAATCCCAAATACGCGCATGGCGAAAGTCTAATCCCTTACCGAGAAATCCCGTCCATCGGTGAGCTTGCCGTTGCGTAAAGCTTCTTCGGCATCCGTCCGGCGAGGAATGCCTCACGCCCCGCCTCGACGGCCTTTCCCATGGCTTTCGCCATCAAAACAGGGTCTTTAGCTCCTGCAATTGCCGTGTTCAGGAGCACTGCGTCGAAGCCCATTTCCATCGCCAACGCCGCATCGCTTGCCGTTCCGAGGCCTGCGTCTACTACCAGCGGGACCTCTGTAATCAGCTCTCGCATCATGCGGAGGGTGCTGATGTTTGCTATGCCTATTCCGGTGCCTATGGGGGCTCCCAGGGGCATGACGGCGGCGGCTCCTACGTCGATCAAGCGTTTTGCAAACACAATGTCATCAGAGGTATAGGGGAGAACGGTGAAGCCTTCCTTTACTAAAACTCTGGTGGCTTCCACGGTAGCCTGGATGTCGGGGTAGAGGGTGGGTAGATCGCCTATGACTTCGATCTTGACCCAGTCGGATAGGCCTACTTCACGGCCCAGTCTGGCGGCTCGGATGGCCTCTTCTGCGGTGTAGCAACCGGCTGTATTGGGGAGCATAAAATACTTCGACGGATCGATAAAGTCCAAGAGCGATTCTGTTGACCTGTCTAGGTTTACGCGCCGCACCGCGACCGTCACCATCTCTGCTCCGGAGGCCTCGATTGCGCTCCTGGTTTCCGCTCCGTCCTTGTACTTTCCGGTGCCTACGATGAGCCGCGACGTGAAGGTTCTGCCTGCAATAACCAAGGGTTCCATAGGTCTATCTTATGCCTTTACGCCGTGCGAATTTGTGGTTGAACTGCACCACAAATCACCACAAACTCACCACAAACTCACCACAAAAAACGAGGCTTTCCATGTCGAGACAAAGCAGAAGGCCCGCAAACCCTTTTGGGGGTTGCGGGCCTTCTGGCGGTGGACTGTTGAGATTGACCTGAGGCGTCCACACTCAAAAGTGGGCCTCGGCGAAGAACATCTTTGAAACCGCCAGGACTAGAGCATGAACGCTCTAAGCCTCAGTCACCTCACGTACCGTTTTGCTACTGTTACTGTCAATTTTCATAGGCTGGACCATCCTCCTTTCCCGTGTGAAGCGAATATAACCAATCAGTAACCCTGGCGTCAAGGGCCCTGCTTGAGCATCCAATTTGATATGAAGCCCCTCACCGCCGTTGGCCTCCTCCTGATCCTTCTCGCGCTCATCGGCTACGCCACCGGCGGACTCACCTTCACGCATCGCCACAAGGACATCGATCAGGGGCCTATCCAGATCAGCCATGACACCCGCAGCACCGTTCCGCTTTCGCCTTACCTGAGCACGATTGCGCTGGTGGCGGGGGTCGGCATGGTAGTGTTCGCGAGCCGTGCACGATAACGCCTTCGCAACAGCAACATCAACGTCATCAATGACTTAACCGATTCTTCATCATTCCAAGCCTCTCTCCTGAGACAATCGGAGACGATGGTCTTCCGCCCCAAAAACCTCTTCCTGAGCCTGCTCCTTCTGGGAGCCGCTGCGTCGCTCATCGCGCCTGCATTCGGCCAGGACACTGAGCAGCCTGCCCCGGCTGGGCCCGCCGCCCCTACGATGTTTCCCCATCCAGACAGCGCCCGCTACCTGATTCTGGGCCAGACCAACATCATCTTTCAGGCTCACGGGCCCTTCCACTCGCCTTACTCCGGCCCCAACAGCTTTCTGGGACGTGGCGAGTACAAGACCTCGCTCCTCGGGACGCTCTACCTGGGCTACCAGCTCAACCCTCATCCGCGCTTCGCCACGGACATTCTTTATGACGAGGAGTCATCCGGTGGGCGCGGGATCTCCGAGGCGTTGGGGCTCGCCGGGTTCACGAATCTGGACGTGGTCCGCAACCCTTCGCTTGGATCGATTCCCTACATGGCGCGGGTTCAGCTCCACCAGGTCATCGGCTTTACGGACAAGATGTCCGATACTCCACGAACCCAGTTCTCTCTCGCACCGCGCCTCCCGGAGCGGCGGCTGGACCTCCACGTCGGCAAGATGAGCCTGCCGGATTACCTGGATGTCAACGCCATCGGCACCGACTCCCACCTCCAGTTCATGAACTGGACGGTCGATAACAACGGCGCGTGGGACTATGCGGCTGACACGCGGGGCTACACCTATGGCATGGTCTCGGAGTACGTCGACGACCCGCACGCCTTCACCGCGCGTTACGCCATTGCGCTGATGCCGACGGTCGCGAACGGCACGAATCTGGAGTGGAATCTGCGGCGGGCGAGCGGTCAGAACGTCGAGCTGGAGCTTCGCAAGGGGATCGGCACGCTGGTCGCGCCGCGCCTGCTGGGCAAACGCGCCGGCGTCATCCGCACCCTCACCTTCGTCAACCATGCCAATATGGGCGACTACCGGCAGCAGAACCAGCTTGCCCTCGCCACCGGCACGACCCCCGTCATCACCGCTCATCCCGCCACGGTCTCGGTCAAATATGGGCTGGGGCTCAACGTGGAGCAGGAGTTGACCTCCAACCTCCGGGCTTATGGCCGGTTTGGGTGGAATGAGGGTCAGCACGAGAGCTACGCCTATACGGAGGTCGATCAGAGTATTTCGGGCGGGCTTGACCTGAAGGCCGCCGCCTTTTCGCATCGGGAGAACGACAAGATCGGCGTGGCTTTCGTCTCGAACGCCATCAAGCGCGACCACCAGGCGTATCTCGCGCTGGGCGGTCAGGGGTTCCTGCTGGGCGACGGTCACCTCCACTACGCCCGTGAGGACATTCTGGAGGCCTACTACAATCTGCACGCCTGGCGCGGGGTCTACTACGCGCTGGACGCGCAGTACGTGACCCACCCTGGTTACAACCAGGACCGGGGGCCTGCGCTGGTTGAATCGGTGCGGATGCATGTGGATTTCTAAGGACCGAGACTGGGGTGGTTCAGGCTCCTCCGACCCACCGGTACTGCCGCATCACTCCCAGCGCCCTTATCCCCCACCCCAGCCCCAGAAGCAGCGCCCCGATCCCACCCAAACTCACAGGCACCAGCCAAAGTTGCTGAAACGAATCCATCTGCGCCCCGTAAGGATCGTCCGCCAGATAGACCACCCTGATCCGGTCCCCTGGCACGTACCCCTGCGTGTGGCTCCCGGCATCCGCCTCCCCGGTCCGCTTCCGCCCATCCGGAGTCGTGAACTGGAAGATTGGCCGGTAGGCCACCGACCCGTCCGGGGCCGCGAACTTCGTATTCCCAACCACCAGCGCGTCCGTCTTCACTGCAGCGTGGACAAACTCGTACTTCTGCCACCCAAAGCCACACCCCAACAGCACGAGGACGAGCCCACCCCTATCAACAATCGTCCGATCGCGCCAAGATCCCGCATCGCTCGAATCTAGCACCCGCACCTATACTCAAACCATGCTCTCGCCCGTCTTCTTTGAGGCTGCCGGCCTCTTGCTCGGTCTGCTCTTCGGCAGCTTTTTGAATGTCTGCATCTCGCGTCTGCCGCAGCACCAGTCCGTCGTCACGCCGCGGTCAAAGTGCCCGGGCTGCGAGCATCCCATCCGTTGGTTCGACAATATTCCGCTGCTGAGTTGGGTTTTGCTGCGGGGGCGGTGCCGGGATTGCAAGGAGAGGATTTCATGGCGCTATCCGGCCGTTGAACTTGCGACCGGCCTCTGGTTCGCCCGCGCTGGAGCGCAGATACGAGAGCTTCATTATGTAAGCGCGTTCGGTTTAGGGCCGCTGAGCGGAAGCCAACTTTTGGAAGGCTACGTTCAGATTCTCGCGATCGCCGTCCTTGGCTTCCTCCTCATCGGCCTGATCGTTATGGACTGGCAGACCCAGCGCCTGCCTGACGCGTTCACCCTCGGCGGCATCTTTGCCGGACTGTTCCTGGTCTGCACCCAGGCCATCTTCCTGGGGCCGACCGAGGCGCAGATCAACCTGACCAGCCATCACCTGCGGATGTCCAGCCCGGGCTCGTTTGTGGGGCGTGGCAACGTCTTCCTGACGGGGCCCGAGCACCTCATCTTCGGGCGGCTGCTGGCCGTGGCCGGGATCGCGGCCATCCTGCTGACCATCCGGGCGCTCTACAAGGCCGTCCGGCACCGCGACGGGCTTGGGCTGGGCGACGTGAAGATGCTGGCCATGGTCGCCGCCTTTCTGGGCTTCTGGCCGACGATCCTAACACTGTTCCTGGGGACCTTTCTGGCCAGCGCCTACGCGATCCCGCTGGTCCTGCGCCGCCGGGCCAACGCGCTGACCAAGCTGCCCTTTGGCTCCTTCCTGGGCATCGCGGGCCTTCTTGCCGCGCTTTTTGCCGAGCCGATCCTGAACTGGTACGCCGGCCTGTTTCGTTGAACGTGGCGACCGGGCCTTCCATCTCACGCAAAAAGAGCGGCGATTTTCTGGGCGATTGCCGCACGCTAACCCCCACATCTCTTGACACTTGACGGCGACGCTCCTAGTCTCAAGACTGGCCATGCAGACATACCCCTACCTCTGGCAATACCTCCCTCTCGTCCTTCAGATCGTGGTCGCCATCGCACTTGCGGGCGGCATGGTTGGAGCGTCGTTCTTCGTCGGCAAGCATAAGAACTCCCGGACCAAGGCAGGCACGTACGAGTGCGGCATGGACCCGGTGGGCGACTCGCGCGGGCGGTTTTCCGTGCGGTTCTATATGGTTGCGATGCTGTTCATCCTGTTCGACGTGGAAGCCGTGTTCATGCTGCCGTGGGCTGTGATCTTCCGCAAGCTTCCCGGTTTGGGCTACTCCAAATACTTTGGCTTTAACGAGATGCTGGTTTATCTGGCGTTCGTCGGCGTGGGACTGTTTTATGTCTGGAAGAAGGGCATTCTGAACTGGGCGAACGATAAGGGAGATCTCTAATATGTACGATCCCGCCACCGCCCTGAAGGGTCTCGACGCTGTCAGCGAAGCTCACCCGGAGAACAAGGCGCTCATTGCGCTGAAGTCCATTGCGACCAATGCCAAGTTTGACCGCGAAGAGCTGACGATCGTCGTTCCCGGCGAGAGCATTATCGAAGCGACACAGGCCGTCAAGGCCGCCGGTTACAACTTTCTGGAGGACGTGACGTGCGTGGACTGGTATCCGTCCGAGCCGCGCTTTCAGGTGACGTACCACATTCTTTCGCATGCGTTGAAGACCCGCGTGCGGCTGCATGTGCTGCTCGATTCAGCTAGTCCCTCGGTCAACTCCATCGTGCCGGTGTGGCCTTCGGCCAACTTTTACGAGCGTGAGATCTTTGATCTGTTCGGCATCCACTTTGGCGGCCATCCCAACATGAAGCGCATCATGATGCCGGAAGACTGGCAGGGCCACCCACTGCGTAAGGACTATCCCGTGGAGGGATACAGATAATGGCTACCGCTCCTCCGATTGCTCCTGAAGATTTGATCAACCCGTCGATCGACGAGGTTCTGGCGGACTCCCGCGCGCACAACGCGCAGGGCGACCCCAAGGACCACACGATGGTGCTGAACATGGGCCCGCAGCACCCGAGCACGCATGGTGTTTTGCGGCTGGTGCTGGAGATCGACGGCGAATCCGTGGTGTCGTGCGCACCGGATATCGGGTATCTGCATACGGGTATCGAGAAGACGTGCGAGGCGAAGTTCTATCAGCAGGTGGTACCGCTGACGGATCGTATCGACTATCTGTGCCCGATGACGAATAATCTGGCGTACTGCCTGGGCGTGGAGAAGCTGCTCGGCCTGGAGATTCCGGAGCGGGCGATCTATCTGCGCGTGCTGCTGCAGGAGCTGACGCGGATTCAATCGCACCTGGTGTGGCTGGGCACGCACGCCATGGACGTGGGCGCGCTGACCGTTTTCCTCTATTGCTTCCGTGAGCGGGAGCAGTTGCTGCGGATCTTTGAGAACCTCTCCGGCCAGCGGATGATGACGAGCTATGTGCGGATCGGTGGGCTGTCGATGGAGCCGCCGCTTGATTTCTATAAGCAGTGCCAGGACTTCATCAACAGCTTTCCGAGCAAGATCGACGAGTATGAAGGGCTGCTGAACGCGAATCCGATCTGGAAGGGGCGGCTGCAAGGGGTTGGTTATCTCTCGCCTGAGGATGCGGTTGCGCTGGGCGTGACGGGGCCGCCGTTGCGTGCGAGCGGCGTCGACTGGGATCTGCGGCGGGATATGCCGTATGCGGGCTATGAGAAGTTCAAGTTCGACGTGCCGGTGTCCAAGGTGGGCGATGTTTGGGCCAGGTATGTGGTGCGGATGCAGGAGATGCGGGAGTCGCTGAAGATCTGCCAGCAGGCGCTGGATGGGATGCCGGCGGGACGCATTGTGGCTGACGCGCCGAAGATCATTCTGCCGGACCGGGAGCAGATGAAGACGCAGATGGAGTCGCTGATCCACCACTTCAAGATTGTGACGGAAGGGTTTGGGGTGCCGGCGGGCGAGGTCTACCAGGCGCTCGAAGCGCCGCGTGGTGAGATGGCTTATTACGTTGTGTCTGATGGCACGGCTAAGCCGTATCGGGTGCATATGCGGAATCCGGGATTTGCTACGCTGCAGGCGCTGGAGACGATGTGCAAGGGACGGCTGCTGGCGGATGTGGTGGCTGTGATCGGGTCGATCGATATTGTGCTGGGAGAGATCGATCGCTAAGCCGGGGGTGAGGGGATGAACGCTTCCCTTCACCGCGAACTCTGGACGTCTTGGGCTTCCCTGCTCCGGTCTTATGCAGCCATGGCGGGGCTCAACAGTGTGCACCACGCCGTCGTAGAGGTTGGGGCGAACGAGATTATCCTGCGGGTCGATACACGCTGGCTCCGCTTTACCGAAACCGAACAGCAGTCCAGTGAAGGTATGCAACAAGGCTTCGCGCTCAATGAAGATGGAACCGTCACCCTTGGCGGTAAGATAGAAGAAATGGATCTGACAGCAGAGCGAATTACACGGGAGATGATGCAGTGAGTGCAATCGCCAACACAATCTTTTCGCCGGAGATGGCGGCGAAGTTCGACCACCTCATCACCATCTACCCGCTGAAGCGCTCCGCCCTCGTCCCAATGCTGCTTTACGCGCAGGACGAACTCGGCTTTGTCTCTGAGCCTGCGATCAAGGAGATTGCACAGCGTCTGGACCTCTTCGATCTGGACGTACGCAACGTGCTTTCGTACTACTCCATGCTGCGGACCAAGCCGGCGGGCAAGTACAACGTGCAGGTGTGCACCAATATCTCCTGCATGCTGCGCGGTGGGTACGAGATCCTCGACCACTGCAAGGCGAAGCTGGGTATCGGGCATAAGCAGACCACGCCGGATGGGCAGTTTTCGCTTGAGGAAGTCGAGTGTATCGGAGCCTGTTGCTGGGCTCCCGCGATGCAGGTCAACTACGACTTTCATGACGATCTGACGACCGTGAAGGTCGACGACATCCTCGCCGAGTACGCCGCAGGCCGCGGAAAGGACGTCAAATAATGCCACGCAACGTCTCCCATCCTGATGAAGCGATCGTCCTCAAGCGCCGTTTCGGCCAGGGCGCAGCCAATATCGATAAGTACCTTGAACTGGACGGGTATAAGGCCGTTCAGATGGCCATCGCGCAAGGCCCCGAGATGCCTACTTGGATCATCAACGTCATGAAGGCCTCCGGTCTCCGTGGCCGTGGCGGTGCAGGCTTCCCCACCGGCCTGAAGTGGTCCTTCGTCCCCAAGGTCTCTGAGAAGCCCAAGTACGTGCTGGTGAACGGTGATGAGTCCGAGCCCGGCACCTGCAAAGACCACGTCATCTTCCTCGAAGACCCGCACGCCGTCATCGAAGGCACGATGATCGCAGGCCTGGCCATCGGCTCCAAGCTTGGCTTCATCTATCTTCGCGGTGAGTATCGCTACCTACTGAAGATCGTCGAAAAGGCTGTGGCCGAGGCCTACGCCAAGGGCTTCCTGGGCAAGAACATCTTCGGCTCCGGCATCGACTTCGACATCATCACCCAGACCGGCGCAGGCGCGTATGAGGTCGGCGAAGAGTCCGCGCTTATGGAGTCGCTCGAAGGCAAGCGGGGTGTTCCGCGCATCAAGCCTCCCTTCCCTGCTGTGGTCGGGCTGTATGGTGGGCCTACCGTCATCAACAACGCAGAGACGATCGCCTCTGCCCCGCACATCCTGCTGATGGGCGGCGAGGCTTATGCCAAGCTCGGCTCAGAGCGCAACGGCGGCACGCGCCTGTTCGGCATCAGCGGCCATGTGGAGCGCCCCGGCGTCTACGAACTCCCGATGGGCTACAACCTGAAGAAGGCCATTTATGAAGTGGCCGGCGGAGTGAAGGGCGGCAAGAAGCTCAAGGCCGTGGTCCCCGGCGGAAGCTCCTGCCCGGTGTTGACAGCCGATGAGCTGGATGTGGGCCTGGACTTCGACCAGATGGGCAAGGCCGGCACCATGCTCGGGTCCGGTGGCATTGTGGTGCTGGATGAGACAGTGTCCATCGTCGAGTTTGCGCTGCGCGTCATCAGCTTCTACCAGCACGAATCCTGCGGCTGGTGCATCCCCTGCCGCGAAGGCACGGACTGGATCAAGAAGACGCTGGCCCGCGTGTACGCGGGTGGCGGCAGCAAGAAGGACGTGGACAACGTCCAGTACCTCGCCGAAAACATGATGGGCCGGACGTTCTGCCCGTTGGGCGATGCGGCCGCGATGCCGACGCTGGGCTTCGTGAAGAAGTTCCGCAAAGAGTTTGAGGACTACATCGACGGCAACCGCGCCGGTACCCCGGTCATGAGCGAACAGGAACTGGTAGGGGCTGGTCACTAGCTTCAGATCCAGGCGACTGGAGCCAAGGCTCGCCTCCAGTCGCTTCAAGAGCAATGCAGCCGAAGGAATTCATTCATGCCAGACGTAACCTTCACCGTAGACGGACGCCAGCTCACCGCCCCCGCAGGCACGCTCCTTATCGACGCCTGCAAGACCCATGGCATCAACATCCCGGCCTTCTGTTACTACCCCGGCCTCTCGCTCCAGGCTGCCTGCCGCATGTGCGTGGTCCGTATCGAGAAGGTGCCCAAGCTCGCCACGGCCTGCACCACCACCGTTGCGGAAGGCATGGTCGTCGCCACGGAGACGCCAGAGATTGCACAGGCCCGCAAGGCTACGCTGCAGCTCCTGCTCGGCAATCACCCGCTGGACTGCCCTGTCTGCGACGCAGGCGGCGAGTGCGAGCTGCAGGACATGACCTTCAAGTACGGTGCCGCAGACAGCTTTTATGCCGAGCCGAAGAACCATCGCGAAGAGCAGAAGTGGTCCCCCGTCGTCTACTTCGACCGGCCGCGCTGCATCCTCTGCTACCGCTGCGTGCGCATGTGCGGAGAGGGTATGGACGTGTTCGCACTGGGTATTCAGAACCGCGGCTCGTCGTCGATCATCGCGCCCAACTCCCCTGCCTCTGAGAATCCGATGGACAGCCTGCCGCACGTTGACTGCGAGCAGTGCGGTATGTGCATCGACGCCTGCCCGGTGGGAGCCCTCACTTCAGGCACCTATCGCTATAAGACCCGCCCGTGGGAGATGAATCACGTCTCCACCGTCTGCACCCACTGCGGCGACGGCTGCAAGACCACGCTGGGCGTGCGCAGCACCTCCGGCGGCTCTGAGATTGTGCGCGGCGACAACCGCGACAAGTCCGGCATCAACGGCGACTTCCTCTGCAACAAGGGCCGCTACGCCTTCGACTTCGCCAACCACGAAGACCGCATCACCAAGCCGCTGGTGCGCAATGCTGCAGGCAAGCTCGAGCCCGTAACCTGGGAGGCTGCGTTCGACCACATCGGCAAGCGCTTCCGTGAGCTGCGCGATACGAAGGGCGGCGAGAGCATTGGGGTCATCGGCTCCAACCGGCTGACCAACGAGGAGTCTTACCTGCTGCAGAAGTTTGCGCGGACCGTCCTTAAGACCAACAACATTGACCATCACCGCACGGCGGATCATGTGGCGTTCGCGCAGGCGCTCAGCGGCCAGACCGGACGTTCCGCCAGCCTGCACGACACCCTCAGCGCCCCCTCCGTCCTGATCGTTGGCGGCGATCCTACCAACCAGTCCCCCGCCACCGCCTGGAACCTGCGCACCAACGTCCGGAACAACGGGGCGAAGCTGTACGTCGTCAACCATGAAGAGATCAAGCTTCGCCGCCAGGCCAAGGCTTTCGTCCGCCTGGCTCCATTTGGTTACGGCGCACTGGCAGCGTTCCTCGCCGGCGACGACTCCGCCGCGTCCCAGGCTGTGCAGAATACCGAAGCTCTCAGCGGATTCCGTGACACGCTTCGCGGCACCGAGAACCTGCTGATCCTGATCGGCTCAGACCTGCGCGGCGCTGACCTCAGGCGTCTGATCGAGTTTGGTCTTACATTGCCGGGCTCCAAGTTTGCGCTGCTCTCCGATTACGTCAACAGCAAAGGTGCAGCGGACATGGGTCTGCTGCCAGACATGCTCCCCGGCTATACGCCTGTGGGGTCTGAGCACTTCGCGGAATACAACGCACCCGCCACCCCGGGGAAGGATATGCTGGAGATCTTCGACGCAGCCGGTGCGGGTAATCTCTCTGCGCTGTATGTCGTCGGCTCTAACCCTGTTCTGCGCTATGGCGTAGAAGCTGCCGCGCTCAAGAACACCTTCGTCGTTGTGCAGGATATGTTCATGACGGAGACGGCAGTGCTGGCGGACGTCGTGCTCCCGGCCTCAAACCTCTACGAAAAATCCGGCTCCGTCACCAACCACTACGGTGACGTGCAGCAGGTCAAGAAGGCAGCCGACCGCGCCGGTGTCCGCTCGGACTTCGAGATGATCGTCCGCATTGCTGACCGCATGGGTGCGCACATCCAGTCGCTCGTCCCCTTCGGCAAGAACGTTGCCGGAACACGTGCCGACATGGGCCAGACCCGCGGTGCACAGTCCGGTGAGGCCGATCGCCACGCAGTATGGCTCACCGCGCACAGCCTGGAGCCGCGCCTCAGCCCGTTCGATACGACGGCCATCCTCGACGAGATCCAGCGGCTCGTACCCGGCTATGACAAGCTGCTCCGCCTTCAACTTCTCAGCGGCAACGATCAGCACCTGGAGCCCGCAGCAAATCTCGTACAAATCAGCACAACCCGCCGCGACCTCGTGCTTCCCTCGGGCGACACGCTCTTTACCTCCGGCACTCTCGGCCACTACTCCGCCATGCTCCTCGACCTGCAGGAGAACGAGTCCCGCAAGCACATTGAACTCAACCAGACGGCCGCAGACTAACCCTGAAAGAAGAGAATGCCTAACCTTTCCGACTTCCAAGTCTGCTTCCTGATTACGGTTCTCAAGATCGTCGTGGTGCTCGTCATCACGCTGACTGCCGTTGCGTATACCGTGCTGCTGGAGCGCAAGGTCATCGGCCGCATGCAGAACCGCTGGGGACCCTCGCGCGTTGGGCCGTTCGGCCTGCTGCAGCCGCTTGCGGACGGGATCAAGCTGTTCCTCAAGGAAGACCTGACGCCGATGCTGGTGCAGAAGCCGCTCTTCCTCGTCGCCCCGATCATCGCTCTCGGCTGTGCGCTCACCTCCATTGCGGTCGTGCCGTTCGGCACGCTCACTACCTTTAAGGGCGTGGATCTGTTTGAGATCGCCAACGTCAACATTGGCTTGCTCGTCATCCTCGGCATTACGAGTATCGGCGTGTACGGCATCGCTCTGTCTGGCTGGAGCTCGAATAACAAGTACGCGCTGCTCGGCAGCCTCCGCGCCACCAGCCAGGTCATCTCGTATGAACTTGCTCTCGGCCTTTCGCTCGTAGGCGTCGTCCTCCGCGCGGGTTCGCTCAACCTCCGCACCATCGTGGACAGCCAGTCCGCTCACGGGGCGCTCTCCTGGAATATCCTGGGCGGCTTCCAGATCGTCGCCTTCTTCATCTACCTGATGGCCGCCTACGCCGAGACCAACCGCTCGCCGTTCGACCTTCCCGAGGCTGAATCCGAGCTCGTCGCCGGGTATCACACCGAGTACAGCTCCATGAAGTTCGCCATGTTCTTCATGGCCGAGTACGCCAACATGATCACCGTCGCCTGCGTGGCCACGCTGCTCTTCTTCGGCGGCGCGTCCAGCCCATTCGGCCATCTCTTCCCGGACTTCGGCGGCCCCTGGGTTCACGCCGGCCTGTCCATTTTCTGGTTCGTCGCCAAGATCTTCGCGTTCCTGTTTCTCTATATCTGGGTCCGCTCTACCCTCCCCCGCTTCCGCTACGACCAGCTCATGGGCTTCGGCTGGAAGTTCCTGATGCCGGTGGCGATCCTCAACATTCTCGCTACCAGCCTCGTCCTCGCCTTCAAGGGCTAACGTTTACAATCGTCTGAAGCCCAAAACGCACCTTTGCACGAACCGGGAGAAACCACCCAGCCCATGCAACTCGCACTCTTCATCATCTTCGCCGCACTGGCCATTGCAGGAGCTCTCAATCTCCTTCTGCAGCGCCATCCCATCAACTCGGCCCTTTCCCTCGTCGTCGTCATGATGTCCCTCGCGGTCCTTTACTGGACGCTTGGCGCGGAGTTCCTTGCCGCCGCCCAGGTCATCGTCTACGCCGGCGCCATCATGGTGCTGTTCGTCTTCGTCGTTATGCTGCTCAACGCGGGGGAAGAAGAGCGCACCACCGGCAGCCGGGCGGCATACCTCGCCGGCGTCCCCGGAGCCACGGCTGTCTTCTGCCTGCTCAGCTTCGTCTTCCTTACGGAATCCAAGGCCATCGGCAATGCGACGCTCGGCGGCATGCTCTCGGGCGGCGTCAACAACATCGCGGAGATCTCGCAAGTCCTGTTCACCAGGCTCCTGCTCCCGTTTGAGGTCACCAGCGTCCTCATCCTCGTCGCCATCCTCGGGGCTGTCGTTCTCGCCCGCAAGACAGAGCCTGAAGAGGAAGGTAAATAGTGATCGTCCCCATCTCCGCCTACCTCATCCTCGCCGCGATTCTCTTCTCCATCGGCATCGCCGCCTTCCTCATCAAGCGCAACGTCATCAGCGTCTTCATGTCGATCGAGCTGATGCTCAACGCGGTCAACCTTACCTTTGTCGCCTTCGCGCATCGCTGGCACGCGGTCTCCGGACAGATCTTCGTCTTCTTCGTCATGGTCGTCGCAGCCGCGGAAGCAGCCGTCGGACTGGCCATCATCATCGCCATCTTCCGCACCCGCCAGACCCTCAACGTCGACCAGATCAACCTCATGAAGAACTAGGGCGCCCTGACCTCAATGAATCCCAACACTCTCTGGCTCATCCCGCTCAGCCCTCTCCTCGGCTTCCTCATCAACGGAACCGTCGGCCGCAAGCTGCCGCGTCCCTTCGTCACGGCCATCGCGCTCATCGCGACCATCATCCCCGCCGTCAAGGTCTTCCAGCTCTGGCTCTTCATGAAGTTCGCGGCGGACGGGCCCCTGACGATGTCCGTCGTCTCCCGGCCGTGGATCGACATCACTAACTTTCACGTAGACTTCGCGCTCTCGGTCGACCACCTCACGCTCATCATGCTGGGCGTCGTCACCGGCGTCGGCTTCCTCATCCACCTCTACGCCGCCGGCTACATGGCGCATGAGGATGGATACTGGCGCTTCTTCGCTTACCTCAACCTCTTCATGTTCTTCATGTCGGTACTGGTTCTGGCTGATAGTTTCTTGCTCTTGTTTGTAGGCTGGGAGGGCGTGGGTCTCGCCTCCTACCTGCTCATCGGCTTCTACTTCACCAAGACCTCCGCGGCCAACGCCGGCAAAAAAGCCTTCATCCTCAACCGCGTCGGCGACTTCGGCTTCCTGCTCGCGATGTTCCTGCTCATCGCCCACTTCGGCACCTTGAGCTTCTCTGAGGTCTTCGCAAGCATCACCGCGAACCCCGGCCTGCATGGCGGCTTCCTGACTGCCATCGCCTTGTTGCTGCTCGTGGGAGCCGCGGGTAAATCCGCACAGATTCCCCTCTATGTCTGGCTCCCGGACGCGATGGAAGGGCCTACTCCAGTTTCCGCGTTGATTCACGCGGCAACCATGGTCACGGCCGGCGTCTACATGGTCGCCCGCTGCCATACACTGTTTGATCGCTCGCCCTTCGCCCTCGCCGTCGTAGCCTGCATCGGCGCGGCGACGGCCATCTTCGCCGCCTGCATCGCGCTGGTGCAGCATGATATCAAGCGCGTTCTGGCTTACTCGACCGTCTCCCAGCTTGGCTATATGTTCCTCGCCTGCGGCGTCGGGGCCTATACCGCCGGCATCTTCCACGTCCTCACCCACGCTTTCTTCAAGGCCCTGCTCTTCCTCGCCGCTGGCTCCGTCATCCATGCCTTGTCTGGAGAGCAGGACATGCGTGTCATGGGCGGCCTCCGCAAGCGCATCCCGGTCACCTTCTGGACGATGACGATGGGCGTCTTCGCCATCGCCGGGATACCGCCGCTCGCGGGCTTCTTCTCCAAGGACGAGATCCTTTTCCAGGCATACTCCTGGACCGCTTACCCGGCGCTCGGTAAGCTCCTCTGGCTCGTCGGCCTCATCACCGCAGGCATGACCAGCTTCTATATGTTCCGCCTCTGGTTCAAGACCTTCTTCGGAGCAGAGCGCTTCGATGAACACCACCTGGGCGACACCTCACACAACGCCGAGCACGACGACTCTGAGGCCACGCACTCACACGGAGTCCATGAGTCATCCTGGATCATGCTCGCTCCGCTGGTCATCCTCGCAATCCTCTCCGTAGTCGGCGGATGGGTGGGAGTACCCGCAGCCCTCGGCGGGCACAATGAGATCGAGCACTTCCTCGAGCCCGTCTTCGCCAGCGGCATCGCAGAGCCTCTCGCAGTTGCCTCACACGGCTCAGAGATCGGCCTTGCCGCAGTCTCGGTCATCACCGCGCTGCTCGGCTTCATGCTGGCCTACCTCTGGTATTACAAGAAGCCCGGCACCGCCGCTGCACTCGCGCAGCGCTTCCCTCATCCTTACAACCTCGTCGCCAACAAGTTCTTCGTCGACGAGATCTACAACGCCATCTTCGTCACCGGTCTGCTCGGCTTCACCCGCATCTTCCTTAAAGGCTTCGACTCCATCGTGGTCGACGGCTTCGGCAAGTTCGCCGGCTGGGTCGCCTTCGACTTCGGTGAAGTCACCCGCCGCATTCAATCCGGCAACATCCGTTCCTACGCCGGCTGGTTAGCCCTTGGAGCCGCCGCTGTCATGGTCGTCATGATCTTTGGGCGATTCTGGGTATAGAAAAAGCTTCTTGGCAAAGTCTGTTGCTCTTGTCCTTGTATTTGCGAAGCACTCACCACTAAGCACTAGCCACTGCATTACTAGGAACTGCATTCCTATGAACATCGATACCTCAATCCTGACCCTCATCATCGCCGTCCCGCTCGCAGGCGCAGCCGTCCTTGCGCTCCTGCCCGATCGCGGAAACATTCAGAAGTTCGGCGCGCTGATCGTCACCCTCTTCACCCTGCTCTGCACGCTGCATCTGCCCGCGCACTTCAACGGCGCGGCCCCCGCCGGCTCCTTCCAGTTCGTCATCGATCACGACTGGATCACCGCGCCCAGCATCCGTTACCACCTCGGTGTGGACGCGATGAGCATGTGGCTCGTCGTCCTGACCGCCTTCCTCGCGCCGCTCGGCGTCCTGGCCTCGTGGAAGATTCCCAGCATCAACGAGCGCGCCAAGACCTTCTACGTCCTCTTCCTGCTCCAGCAGGTCGCCATGCTCGGCCTCTTCCTTGCGCTGGATCTCTTCCTCTACTACGCCTTCTTCGAGCTCTCGCTGGTCCCCATGACCATCCTGATCGCCACCTTCGGCCGCACCAAGAACCGCCGCCCCGCAGCGATCAAGTACTTCGTCTACAACTTCATTCCCTCCGCCATCCTCCTCGTCGGCATCCTCTGGCTCTACGTCAAGACCGGCACCTTCCAGTTCCCTGCCCTCGCCGGCCTGGCAGCCGCTCACAACATCTCGCCCAACGGCTCCGCGCTCGGGCTTGCGTCCCTCGCCTTCCTCATCGCCTTCTGCGTCAAGGTTCCGGTCTTCCCGCTGCACGGCTGGCTGAAGGACGCCATCGTAGAAGCGCCCACCGCGGCTGTCATGGTGCTGGCCGGCAAGACCGGCCTCTACTCCATCCTGCGGTTCTCCTTCGGCATCTTTCCGGAGCAGTCTCACCACATCGCTCCGCTGATGCTCGCGCTGGGAGCCATCGGCATCGTCTACGGTGCGCTCATCGCCACCACGCGCAACGACCTCAAAGAGCTTGCCGCGTACTCCACGCTCTCGCACCTCTCGTTCATCACGCTCGGCATCTTCGGCTTCACCATCGCGGGGCTGGACGGCGGCATCTACCAGATCCTGAACCACGGCATCTCCGGCAGCGCGCTCTTCCTGCTGCTCGGCTTCCTGTACGAGCGCTATGGCACCTACGACATGCGCGACCTGGGCGGCCTGGCCCAGAAGCTTCCGTGGATGGTGACTCTTTACGTCATCACCACCCTTTCCGTGATCGGGCTCCCCGGCCTGAACAGCTTCGTCGGCGAGTTCCTCGTCCTCTCCGGCTCCATGCAGGCTGCCTTCGCGCATCACGTCTTCTGGACCGTGCTGGCAACCACCGGCGTCATCCTCTCCGCGGCCTACATGCTCATCATGATTCAGCGCGTCTTCTACGGCCACCTGGGCGTGACGAGCTCCGGTCAGCCCTCCATCGATCTCAACGCACGCGAGCACACCGCTCTCTGGCCGCTCGTCGCCGTCATGGTCCTCATGGGCGTTTCGAGCCCCTACTGGCTGCACACCATCGACACCAACGGCGTGGCCATGAGTCTGCAGCGCACCGCCGCTCCGGCTGAAGCCCCCGCCACCCGCATCGAGTCCGAGTCCTACCCCAAGCCCGTCTTCGTCGATCCAGCCCTGGGCGCAGCCGCCCTGCACCAGCAGCCCGAGCCCGCCCTGAAGGGAGCCCGCTACTAATGAACCCGAACACCCTTGCCCTGCTCCCCGAGATCATCCTCACCGTCGCCGGCGTACTCATCATGGTCGCCGAGCCCTGCATCGCGCCCGGCAAATCCCGCCGCGGTCTCGGCTGGCTCGCCATCGTCTCCGCAGCCGCCTCCGCCGTAGCCAGCGTCTACCAGCTCAACGTCACGCGGGCCACGCTTGCGCCCATCCACGCCTTCTCCGGGACCATCCAGGTCGACGCGTTCTCCGTCTTCTTCCATCTGCTCATCGCTGGGATCGTCGTCGTCTCCCTGCTCGGCTCGCTCGACTTCTTCGACCGCCCCGACGGACACGCCGGTGAGTACTTCGCGCTCGTGCTCTTCGGCGCAGTGGGCATGATGTTCATGACCTCTGCCACTGAGCTGCTGATGGTGTTCGTCGGCCTCGAGATCTCCTCCATCTCCTCCTACATCCTCTGCGGCTTCCGCAAGGGCATCGCCACCGGCTCCGAGTCCTCGCTCAAGTACTTCCTGCTCGGCAGCTTCTCCACCGCCTTCTTCCTGTACGGCATCGCACTGGCCTTCGGCGCGACCGGCAGCACCTCCATCGCGGCCATTGCGATGGCGCTTTCGGTCGGCACAAACACCCCGCACCTCGCGTTCCTGGCGCTGGGCATGATCGTCATCGGGCTCGGCTTCAAGGTCTCCGCCGCTCCCTTCCACGTATGGACCCCGGACGTCTACCAGGGCGCACCTGCCCCCGTCGTCGGGCTCATGTCGACCGGCCCCAAGGCCGCAGCGTTCGCCGTGCTGATCCGCATCACCTTCATCGGCTTCCCCACCATCGAACACCGCTGGGCCGCACTGCTCTGGATTCTCGCCGCCCTCTCCATGACCATCGGCAACCTGGGCGCGCTCATGCAGAAGAACGTCAAACGCATGCTGGCGTACAGCTCCATCGCGCACGCCGGCTACCTCCTCGCCGCCTTCACCGCGCTGCCCAGCCGCGGCATCTCGGCCGCCTGCTTCTACACAGCGACCTACGCGGCCATGAACGTCGGAGCCTTCGCCGTCGTCACCCAGCTCGCAGGATATGACGAGCATCACCGCACCGTGGAAGACTTCACCGGCGCAGCCCTTCGCCGTCCATGGCTCGGTGCGTTGCTCTCCTTCTTCCTCCTCTCGTTGATCGGAATCCCCTTCACAGGCGGCTTCTTCGGCAAGTTCTACGTCTTCACCGCGGTCGTAGGCGGCGGGCACACGTGGCTTGCTATCGTTGGCCTGCTGAACTCCGGCCTGGCCTGCGTCTATTACCTCCGCCTCCTGGCCGCGCTCTACACCCGCCACCCGCATGAGAAGGGCAACGATCGCGCCGTCTTCACCAAGCTCTCGCTCCCGGCGGCCCTGGGCCTCGCAGGCAGCGCCCTGGCGACGCTCGCGCTGGGCATCATCCCCGGCCGCACCCTGGACCTCACCAACGCCGCCGCAGCCGACCTCCTGGCCCCCAACACCGCACCCTACACCAGCGCCAACTGCCCCGCCATCCAGAGCTCCAACACCCCGGACTGCCAACCCGAATAGGCGGGTATATAGTCGGGGCTACGCCTGTCCTTCCAGCCGTGTAGAACGAGGCAACCCAGATGCCTGACCGCCCGCTCCTCGATTGCACGAACTGCGAGCACCGTTCGCTGCGGATGTTTTGCAATCTGGATGAGCAAGCTCTCCAGCACTACGCCGCAATCGGCAGCGAGGCTAACTACCAGAGGGGCGTGATGCTCTTCCGTGAAGGTGGGCGGAGTGACGGCGTCTTTGTCGTCTGCACCGGCCAGGTCAAGCTGTCCTGCACGTCCAAGGAAGGTAAGACCCTCATCCTGAAGATCGCCATGCCGGGTGATGTGCTTGGCCTGAGTGCCGTGATCTCTGGATCTCCCTATGAGGTCTCGGCTGAGACGGTAGAGCCTACGCAGGTCAAACACATCCAGCGTGATGCCTTTCTCAAGTTCATCGATCGGTTCGGCGAAGGCAGCCTTCATGTCGCGAAGGCACTGTCAGCAGACTACAAAACGGCGTTCTTCGATGCCCGCCGACTGGCTCTCTCCGGTTCGGCGGCGGGCAGACTCGCTGGAGTCCTGCTGGACTGGGGTAAAAGTGCGGGCTCCTGCGGAAAGTTCGAGATGCGCTTTACGATGGCGCTGACGCATGAGGAGCTAGCGAACCTCGTCGGCACCTCTCGCGAGACCATCACCCGCACCTTGACGCGTTTCAAGAAGGAAAGCCTGATCCAGATAAAGGGTTCTTCGATCCTGATCACCGCGCCCGAGTTGCTGGAGAAGATCGCCGTCTGATCCGTTGACCGAAGCGGTGACAGATCACAAACACGTGTGATGCGCATCACTGAGACCTGCTCCCAACAAGCGGAGGATGGACTCAGGAGCAAACACATGAAAGCTTTTCAGCAATATTGGACGTTTTCCGCGATCCGTGGAGCGATGACCATCCTGGCTTCATGCTTCATCCTCGCCCTCCCTCTCACGACCTCATCCATGCTGTCCCTGCCGGTTCTCGTCGCTTTGGCGATCGACTGCCTCGCGACCTACACCATCTTCGATGGCGCGGTGATGATCCTGCTGGAGAGGTTGATGCCCACGCGCGCCACGAATCGCCGCATCCTGTACGGACAGGCTGGGATTGCGCTCGTGCTCGGAACCACGTTTTACCTTTTCGGATACGGCATGTTGAATCAGTCATGGCTCTTATGGATCGTGGCGGCACAGGCGGCGATGGCGGCTGGAGCTGAATTTCTCATCGCACGAAACACCCATCAGGAGTACGGCTGCCTGTCCTGTTACAGCACCTCGATGGTGCTCGGGCTTTGCGCTGTATTTCTCCCTTTTGCCAACGGGCTGAACGCAACCGATACGTCCTACGTTCTGGCCGCCTATGTGGGTCTGTACGGAGCGAGTGAACTGTTCCTGGGCGGCCGGATGCTCTTTGCGGAGTATCGCAGTGAACACCCGGCAGCAGTCGCCTCCGAGGCTTGGAAGGTGGCCATGCTGGAGCCGGAGGCCGCACCTCTGCTTCCGCTTGCCGCGCGCAGAATCTGCTCGAACTGTGTCGAGTGCCCGGCCGACTCGCTCTGCCATGACAACTCCCTGTCAGGGCAGGTCGGAATGGTGCTGGCGGAGCGCCGTCCGGCGATCGTCGTGTCCACGAGAGTTGTCGCGTCGCTTAGCAAACAACCACACCCTGTTGCAGCCTAACCGCCGCTTAAACAACAAAGCCCCCGCACCAAGGCGGGGGCTTTGTTCTTTGCTGAGAAGCTTACTTGACCTTCAGGAAGATGATGACGAAGGTGAAGAGAGCCAGGGACTCGATGAACGCGAGACCAAGGATCAGGAAGATGAAGATGCCAGGACGAGCGCCCGGGTTACGTGCCAGAGCCTCGGTTGCCGAAGCCGTCGCGCGGCCCTGTCCGAGTCCGCAAAGACCAGCCGCAAGGGCCATGCCGATACCGGCGCCGATTGAAACCCACCAGTGGCTCTCATCTGCAGCGCCCTGAGCGAACGCGGGAACGGCCAACATCATCGCCGCCAACGTCATAAAGAAGTACTTGCCTGCCTGCAACATACGATTCATAACAACTCCAAAGCCCCCGTCAGGATATCCGCCGCCAGTGGGTGGTTGATGCTCACCGTGCTGGCACCCTCACGCTAAGCGGCGGTGCAACAACCGGTTCAGAGGGGGCACCCCGAAACCAGCAAAACTTTGGTAGCTCAGGGCTTTAGCCCTGAGTGATGCGTAACATCAATGGTCGTGCGCCGTTGCCAGGGACAGATAGATCATCGCAAGCAACATGAACACATAAGCCTGAACCACAGCCACGCCAAGGTGCAGGAACATGAACACCAGCGGAATACCTACCGGCACCAGCGAGAAGAAGGCCAGCGTCACCAGGTCGCCCGCGAACATATTCGCGTAGAGACGAACCGTGAGTGAAAGCACACGCGCCAGGTGAGAGATGACCTCGATCGGCAGCAGGAGCCAGGAAAGCTGCCACACCGGCCCAAGGAACTGCTTGATGTAGCCAAAGCCGTTCGACTTGATGCCGTAGTAGTGGTAGTAGAAGAACGTGACCAGCGCGAAGCCAAGCGGCACCACAACGTCAGCCGTCGGCGATTCAAGCCCCGGAACCAGGCCCATCAGGTTGCCGATGAGGATGAACAGCCCCAGCACCGTCAGATAGCCGGTAAAGGTCTCGAAGCCATGCCCGATGATGCTTTCGCCCTGCTCGGAGACAAACTCGTGGGTCATCTCGGCGAGGTGCTGCACCGCGCCCGGCTTCTCTACGCTGAGCGTCGCACGGACAGCGACAAAGTACAGGATCATCGCGATGAAGATCAGAAGTTCCATGCTGAAGGCATTGGAGATGGGAGCCCGAGGATAAAGGGGCTGAACGTGCATCGCTCGCAGCAGCGCGTCCACCGGGCCGGCGAAATGTGCATTCAGAAATCGTGTGAAAAGAAGCTGAGTAGGCATATAAATTTTGGGCTGTTCGCGCTAAACCGTCCAAGCCTTCATCAAGCGAAGCCCCTCAACCGTGAGTGCGAAAACACCCAGACCAAGACCCGCAGCAAGAGCAAGAACAGAGCCGTTCAGATACTTAAGACTAACATAGAGGATCACCACGGTTAGCCCCAGGCGCAGGAAGAAACCGAACAGAATGAGGCCCATGGGCCGAGCCTTCCCGCCCGCGTCCATCCGCTCCATCACCGCGCTCATCAGCCGCAGCCACTCCCACAAGCCACTACCTGAGATGGCCGCGCCAATCACCAGCAGCGCCGCACTCTGCCAGCCGGACTTCCACCAGAACAGTGCCATCGCAATGACGGACAGCACCCCAAGGAGCCGCAACGCGCTCAGGATCGTCCGCTTGAAGTCGTCGTCGGTAAATCCACCCAGGCTCGCCAGATCCATGACCCTACTCGCCCCGCTTCAGAAACTTCTGCGCCGTCGTAAAGATCTGGATGAACCCACCCACAGCCCCCAGCAGAATCCCCACGATCCCCATCCAGTTCTGGTGAAAGTGCTTATCGAGCGCCGCCCCCAGCAGCCAGCCGATGACGCACCCCAGCGGCAGCGCAATGGCGAGCTGAATCATGGACTCAGCCTTCACCAGATCGCCCAACCCGCCGCCCCCACCTGTTCCCTTACCTGCCATGGAGCCATTATCGCCCACAGCCCGGCACACGCGATAGTCTGGCGCGATACTCTAGAACGTGACAGTTAACCGTATAAGGAAACCATTTTGTTCGAGTCAGACTTTGAAGCAAACCAGTTCGCCCTCCGTCAGGACAAGCTAGAGCAGATCCGCGCCCTCGGCGTCGCCCAGGGCCTTTCGCCCGCTGAAGCTATCTACCCCAACCACTTCCGCGCCACCCACACCATCCCCGAGCTCCGCGCCGAGTACATCGACAACGCCGCGCCCGCTACGGCCGAGCAGCTCGAATCTCCGCGCGTCGAAGCCGCCCTCGCCGGCCGCCTCATGCAGATCCGCATCCAGGGCAAGGCCGGCTTCGCGCAGCTCCAGCAGGGCGGCAAACGCCTCCAGATCTACGTCCGCAAGGACGATGTCGGCGAGACCCAGTTCGCCCTGTACAAGCTCCTCGACCTTGGCGACCACATCGGCGTCCGCGGCTACCTCTTCATCACCCGCACGGGCGAGACGACCCTCCACGTCACTCACCTGACGTTTCTGGCTAAGGCCATGCTGGCCCTGCCGGACAAGTACCACGGCCTGGAGGATGTGGAGCTCCGCTACCGCCAGCGGTATGTCGATCTGTTCATGAACACCGGCCAGATGGGCGGCCCGGCCGTCAAGCAGACCGAGCACGGCCCCATCCCCCCCGCAGCCAACAACCCTGACGCCGGAACAGAACTGGGTGCCCCACGTCCCGATTCTGGGACGTGGGTTGGACCCGCACCCACGCCCGACCCCCACGTCACCGAAGCCCCGCCCAACGTCCGCGAGGTCTTCGTCAAGCGCGCCCTGATCCTCCGCGCCCTCCGCACCTTCTTCGATTCACGCGGATATCTCGAAGTCGAAACGCCGATGATGCATTCGATTGCTGGCGGCGCGGCCGCCCGGCCCTTCACGACCAGGCACAACGCACTGGACATGGAACTCTACCTCCGGATCGCACCCGAGCTCTATCTGAAGCGCCTCGTAGTCGGTGGCATGGACAGGGTCTACGAGATCAACCGCAACTTCCGCAACGAAGGCGTCAGCACAAAGCACAACCCCGAGTTCACGATGCTCGAGTTCTACCAGGCCTACGCCAACTACCACGACCTGATGGACCTCACCGAAGAGCTGATCAAGTTCGTCGCGATGGAGGTCAACGGCAGCTACAAGACCCGCTTCAATGGGGTGGACATCGACCTGAGCGTTTGGAAGAAATACTCCATGCGCGAAGCGATCATCAAGTTCTGGCGACCGAATTGGGCACCTTTCTTTGAATACGAAGACAATGACTTCATGAAGGCAAGCAGGTGGCTCAACAAGCTCTCTCAGTCGAGAGATCTCCTCGCAAGTAGGCTTGAGATAGCGAAGTCCTACGACGGTATAGAAGTAGAGACTCTCAATCCAATCTACTTCCCCGAGGACTTCACAGATCACAAGTTCTTAGTCGCAACTATTGCTGCGCTGGAAGGCGGAGAACCGCTGGGTAAGAGCATCGCATCTGTCTTCGAATTCCTCGCCGAACCCCACCTCGTCCAGCCCACCATCATCTACGACTTCCCCCTAGCCGTCTCCCCCCTCTCCAAGGTCAAGCCCGACGAGCCCGACTGGGTTGAGCGGTTCGAGTTCTACATCGGCGGCTTCGAGGTCGGCAACGCCTTCTCAGAGCTCAACGACCCCGTAGACCAGCTCAGCCGCTTCGAGGCCCAGGTCGCAGAGAAGGCTCGCGGCGACGACGAAGCCATGGAGATGGACGCCGACTACGTCCGCGCCCTGCAATACGGCCTCCCCCCCACAGGCGGCGAAGGAATCGGAATAGACCGCCTGACCATGATCCTCACCGGCCAGCGCAGCATCCGCGACGTCATCCTCTTCCCCCTCATGCGCCCCATCCAGAAGCAACAGAAGCCCGAAGAGCCGCACGGTGAATCCGCCGAGTGACCGCATGGCGGGTCTATTGCTGGGCCTTTTCGGTCATTATCCTGCTCAGTGGGTTGGGCAGGGTCGCGATCGCGTTCAAGAAACCCGAAGCGGTCTCCAGGATGGACATCCTCGGAGGCCTCTTCGGCATTCTGCTGATCCCAGGGCTCCTCGGCTTCGCGTATCAGCGTCCCGAGGGACCGCATCTGTTCTGGATCGTCGCCATCCCCGTCCAGGTCGTCTTCTCGCTCTGTGAACTCTTCGCCCCCAAGATGGAGGAGTGGCGACAGAAGAAAGGCACCCTGATCTACGTCCTCACGCTGGTCTTCCAGGTAGCGCTCGGCGTTCCGGCGCTCTACGCGCTGGTCCGTTACGCCTACTTCAGCCCGCAGCTATGGCGATAACTACTCCCCCAGCAGCAATCGCTGAATCTGATAAGCCCGCCCCGTAACCGGGTCGCACTCAATCAGGGCGGCGGCCATCTTTGGATTACCCTTCGCCGCCTCAAACTTGCCCGGCATCCCGGTCAGGAACTTCTGAAGAACCAACTCCTTCTCCACGCCAATCACCGAGTCATATGGTCCGCTCATCCCCACATCGGTCTGGTAGGCGGTCCCGTTGTGCAGGATGCGCTGGTCGGCAGTCGGAACGTGGGTGTGGGTTCCAAGGACAGCCGTGACCCGCCCATCGAGATACCATCCCAGCGCGACCTTCTCGCTGGTCGCCTCGGCGTGAAAGTCGACGAGGATCACCTTCGCATTGGACCCACGCTCGATGCGCGTCAGCAACTCATCCGCCTTGCGGAACGGGTCGTCGCACGAGTTCATGAACACGCGCCCCTGCATGTTGATGACCGCATACTTGGTCCCATCCGCGAGCGTGCCTTCATAGTGACCAAAGCCCGGCGTCCCCACGGCATAGTTCGCAGGCCGCAGAATCCGGCGGCCGCGCTCATGCGACTCCACCGGGACCTTCATGTACTCGAAGATCTCGCGTTTATCCCAGATGTGGTTGCCGGTGGTGATCACATGCGCACCGAGATCGAAGATCTCCTCCGCAAGCGACGGCGTAATGCCAAAGCCGCCGGCAGCGTTCTCGCCGTTGATGACGAGCAGGTCTACGGCGTTGGTTTCGAGGACGTGGGGCAGGTGTTCCCGGACGATATGGCGGCCGGCCGACCCGAAGATGTCGCCGACGAAGAGGATGTTCACTTGAGGAGTTTACATCCTCGGCCTGTGCTATCGTCGGGCTTATGTTGCGTAGCTCGCTTGCGGTGATCCTGGGTTTCATCGTGATGTTCTTCCTGAAGATTGTGCTGATTCTGGTGACGGTGAAGCTCACAGGCCCGCACCCGCCTGTGCCGACCGTCGGATACCTGATCTACAACGTCGCCGCGGCCTGCATCCTCACGGCCATCGGCGGCTTCGTCACCGGCTTCGTCGCGGAGGCTCGCCGCGTGCGCCACGGCCTCATCCTGGCGATGGTCATCCTCGTCATGTCCGCCCTCTCCTACACTCACTACAAGGGCCTCCAGGCGCCGTGGTATCAGGTGATGCTGGTGGTGGTGCCGCCCATGTTCGCCGTCGCCGGAGCCAAACTGGCGGAGTTGCTCGCGGTTCGCCACTCCGCAACGGCGCGGACGTAGTAGCGTATTGCTATGGCGCAGAGTGGACGTTTTGGGTTGAGTGTTCGGGTACTGGGCGTGCTGGCG
This sequence comes from Granulicella tundricola MP5ACTX9, assembly GCF_000178975.2. Taxonomy (NCBI): domain Bacteria; kingdom Pseudomonadati; phylum Acidobacteriota; class Terriglobia; order Terriglobales; family Acidobacteriaceae; genus Granulicella; species Granulicella tundricola. Next base: position 2,817,006 of record NC_015064.1, read on the forward strand.
GCGGAGCCGGACGCCATGCATACATCAGCGGCAATTGCAGAGGCAATAGGGTCCAGCCCGGTCATGGTGCGGCGCATCTTCTCCGCGCTCCACAAGGCCGGATTCATTGAGCAGAAGAAGGGTCCCGCAGGCGGCGCGCGCCTGAAGCACTCCGCCAAATCCATCGGCCTCGGAGACCTCTTCGTCGCCATCGAGCCGGACTGGCTGATGAGCGGAGAGAAGGCTCTGGATGCGGCGATGAAGAAGGTCAGGACCGCGGCAGTAGAGGCCATGAACGAGACCTCCATTGCGGCAGTAGGCAAGAAGCTGAAGAAGGGATAGCGCTCCCTTCCCTTGCACCAAACGAGAATGGCCGCCCCCAGGGGCGGCCATTCTTTCAGAACCGACAGATTTATTTATGGTGCGTGGTGGTCGTGTGGTGAGTTGCAGCGGCCGGAGCCTTCTTCGTCACCACATCAGAGTCGCTCATGGTGATCATCACAGGCGACTGCGTGTATGAATCGTACGTTCCCGCCAGGTTGATCTTGCTTCCAACCTCAGGCACCTTGGTCAGCGGAGTCTTCATCTTGAAGTCGAAGTCAGCCGCCTTGCCCTGCACCGCGTCATCGCTCACCGCAACCTGCACATCATCGGCAGTCGCAGCGATTACCAGCGCATCAGGAATCTGAACCGTCTTGCCCTTGATGGTTGCGAAGACCTTCTCCGCATCCTCGGACTTGCCGTTCTTCATGATGAACTCCTTGTCGCTCAGCGCCAGCGAAGCAAGGTCAGGGGTGCTCGCAACGGTCTTCGCCGCAATGTCTGCGTCGGAAGGAGCAGCCACGATCGTGAAGCCGGAAGGAGGATTCAGGTTAGCCTTGGCTGCAGTCGTGACTGCATCGTAACCATCCGTGCCGCCGTGGTACTTCTTGTAGCAATAAGCGGCCAGCGGCATCTGCGCCTGAAACTGCGGGGGAGCATAGGAGAACGCGCGCGTTGCGTAGAACGTGCAGTTCACCAGGTCCGGAGGAGTGGACTGGTAGTAAGCCTGGCCCAGATAGTACGTGTCCTGCAGAGCCGTACCCGGCTTGGTGGTGTCTTCCGGCTTGCTGGCTGCGAGCTCAGCCTTGAAGGCCGTGATCGCGGTCGCCGTATCCTTCTTGCTCAACGCGGCGGTGCCGATCACACTCTGGAAGGCCGGAATCGCAGCAGCCTGCAGCGTCGTAAAGTCTGCATCGGACATGCCGGTCGGCTTGGTCGCGGTCAGACCCTTCTGGGCGTAGGTCACAGCCGCATCCAGCCCAGCCTGACGAGCCGTCGCATCGGTCTGCGTCTCCGCCGCCTGGCGACGGAACGCAACCTCAATCAGGTCCGCGCGCAGGTTGTTCGGGTCGAGTTGCAGAACCTTATCGGCGGTCGTGATCGCCTTCGCCGGATCGAACTGGCTGTAGTCCAGCATCAGCCGCTGCAGCACGTCAGCCTTCACCGCGCTGTTCGGGAAGCTGGTCAGATAAGCCTCAAGCGCCGGGGCCTGCGTCTGCGGAGTCGTCTGCTTGTTGACCGCATCGTCATAGACCGCATACTCCTTGGGGTCCATCTGGACCTGACCCGCAGCCGGGGCTGCCGCGGCCTGCGCCAGTGCTACACCAAAGTTCGAAACCATGCCCGGAACCAAAAGTGTCGCCGAGACTGCCAGGAGAGATGCAACGCCTGCCTTGTTCATAAAACTCCTCGTAGTGATCATTCTTTGTTCCACCAGCTATGAAAACGCTGTTGTGAGCATATCTGCTTTGTATCCGAATCTGAGCCGCTTGTCATGCCCGACGATGAAACGACCCACCCACCGGCTCAAAAAAGTCGAGTCGCCATATCGCGCCGGCCCCTATGGATGATGCGAATTATAAGAAGCCCGTTGCTCCTCTGCAAGCACAAGTCGCTTTCGGTCAGGAATCAGCCTGCAATCCTGAGAGCACCGGATTTAGCCCCTTTTATCCACATGTAGTATTCGCTACGTCTTATCCACAACCTGTAGCGTCTCCCCTGTTGATTCGCGGCCCCGCACCCCATAAAGTTGTCGTATCCGCAGATGTCGCAGCCGCCTTGTGCGCGCCTCTGCCGTGATCCCGGAACGAGGCCCAACATGCTCAAGCTCAAGAAAGTTCAGATCCTCGGCTTCAAATCCTTCTGCGACCGCACTGAAGTGCAGCTCGCCGGTGAAGGCATCGCGGCCATCGTAGGCCCCAACGGCTGCGGCAAGTCCAACATCTCGGACGCCATCACCTGGGTTCTGGGCGAGCAGTCCGCCAAATCCCTCCGCGGCATCAAGATGGAGGACGTCATCTTCGCCGGCACGCGCGACCGTAAGCCCACCGGTATGGCGGAGGTCTCGCTCACCCTCGTCGACCCTGAGGTCTACGACTCCGCCGACCCCAACGCCCCGCCGGACGTCGTCTACGACGGCAAGACCATCCCCATCACCGACTGGGACGAGACCACCTTCCGCGAAGAACTCGCCGAAGAGACCGAAGAAGCCGTAGCCGAAGCCCAGCCCGGCACCACCTTTGAGGCCGAAGTCAAAAAGCCCCGCAAGGTAGAAGGTGAAGCCTCGGGAGCAGAAGCCGCGCCCGAGACCGAAGCCGCCCCCGAGACCGCCGAAGCCGAGCACAGCCTCAACAACAACGTCGTCCTCAAGATCCGCCGCCGCAAGTTCGGCCGCACGCCCATCCGCGCCGGCGAGCTCACCATCACCCGCCGCCTCTTCCGCTCCGGCGACTCCGAATACCTGCTCAACGGCAAGATCTGCCGTCTGCGCGATATCCAGGACATCTTCATGGGCACCGGCCTCGGCGGCGAGTCCTACGCCATCATCGGCCAGGAGCGCATCGGCCAGCTCCTCAGCTCGAAGCCTCAGGACCGCCGCTCCATCATCGAGGAAGCCGCCGGCATCACTCGCTTCAAAAACAAGAAGCGCCTCGCCGAGCTGCGCCTCGAATCCGCCAAGCAGAACCTCTCCCGCGTCAACGACATCTTTGAAGAGGTCACCAAGCAGATGGGTACGCTGAAGCGCCAGGCCGCTAAGGCCGAGCGTTATGGCGAGATCCGCGACGACCTCCGCACCCGTCTGCGCGTCGTCCTCGCCAGCCGCATCGCCCAGCTTGACGCGGACCAGACCGCCACCACCGCCCAGATCGCAACGCTAACGACCAGCATCGATTCGCAGGTCGCATCCACCGAGCAGATGGACGCCGAGCACACCGAAGGCGTGCGGACCGGCTACGCGCTCGACCAGCAGATCCGCGAGCACGCCGCCACCGCCAACCAGAGCGCCGTCGAGTTGGAGCGCATCTCCGCCCGCACAGCCGCAAACCAGGACCGCGTCGCCGAGCTTACCGCCCGTCTCGAATCCGGTGCACAGGAGCTTGAAGCCGCACGCGCCCAGCTCGCAGCCCTGGCAGGCGAGCAGGAGCAGCACCGCAGCTTCCTGGACTCCGCCAACGAGGAGGCCGGAGGCTCCCGCGCCGCCGCCCAGGCCCAGCAGCAGGCCGCCCAGGAGGCCGTCCGAGGCGTCCAGTCCAAGGAGCAGCAGGCTGAAGCCAACCGCCGCGCCACCATGCAGCTCATGCAGCGCGCCGCACAGATTCGCAACGAGCAGTCGCAGGCTGAAGCCTCCCTCTCCGGCCTCGAACGCGAGTCCGAGCGCCTCGTCTCCGAGTCCGCCGTAGCTCATGAAGAGCTCGCCGCACTCGGCCTCCAGCGCGGTCAGGTGAAGATGTCGTTTGAGTCCGTCACCGAGCGCCTCAAGCGCCTCGAACTGGAAATCTCCGAGCTCCGCCTCTCCATCGAAGCCCGCAAGTCCGAGGAGTCCCAGAACAAGCGCCGCGGCGATCAGCTTCGCGGCGAGGTCGCAGGCCTCAATGGCCGCCGCAACTCCCTCGAAGGCCTCATCCGCGACCACTCCTACTCCACCGATACCGTCAAGAACATCTTCCGCACCAGCCAGAAGCGAGCCCAGCAGACGGGCTCGGAGAACACAGTCCTAGGCACCCTCGCCGACTTCCTCGAAGTCGACGGAGCCTACGAGCAAGTCGTCGACGAGTTCCTCCGCGACGAGCTCAACTACATCGTCGTCAAAAACTGGGACGCCGCCGACGAAGGCATCCGCCTCCTCAAATCCGACGTAGCCGGCCGCGCCACCTTCCTCGTCCATCCCACCTCAGACGTCCACACAACCACCAACCTGGGTGCCCCACGTCCCGATTCTGGGACGTGGGTTGGAGCCGCACCAATCCCCACCGGAGATGGCGTCCGTCCCCTCACCGAGCTGGTCAAAGTCCTCAACGGCTTCGGCAAATCCCTCGAGCTCACCCTCCCCAAACTCCGCGACGGCTACGTCACGCCCGACTCCCCCACCGCGCGCACGCTGTCCCTCCAGCACCCCCACGCCTGGTTCCTCTCCCCCACCGGCGAGACCTTCCGCAACGTCACCGTCACCGGCGGCCGCCCCAGCTCCGGCGGTCCCCTTGCACTCAAACGCGAACTAAGAGAACTCCAGGAAAAGCTCACCGCCCTCGAGGCCGAGCTCTCCGAGACCGACCTCCGCACCGCCACCCTCCAGCACGAACTCGCCGCCGACAACGCCCAGATCGAATCCAAGAATCACGAGCGCCGCGACGCCGAGCGTGAGGCCGCCAACTCCGGTGCAGCCCTCCGCCAGATGGAGTCGGAGACCGCACGCATCGAGCGCCGCCTCCAGGACTGGATGCTCGCCACAGACCGCAACCGTGACGCCCGCAACCAGAAGACGGACCTCATCGCCGCCCGCGAGACCCAGGCCACAGCCCTCGAAGCCGAGCGCGCAGCCCTTGAAGCCGGCCTCGCAGAGATGACCGACCAGGTGGAAGAACTCCGCGCCCAACGCGAAGAGCTCCAGCAAGCCGCGTCCGAAGCCGCAGCCGCCTTGGCCGGCCTTGAAGAACGCCGCCGCAACGCCCAGGCAAACTACGAACAGACCACCCGCCTCTACAACGGCCAGCAGCAGCGCATCGGGCAGCTAGACCAGCAGCTTGCATCGGCAGCGACAGAACGCCTCCGCCGCGAAGAAGAGACCGCCTCCCTCGCATCGCAGCACGAGCAGATCGCCGAGACCCGCCTCACCGCTGTCTCCCAGGGCGCACGCCTCACCTCGGAAGCCGCGGAACTCCGCTTAGTCACCACCACGCTCGACCAGAAACTCCGCGCTCTCCGCGCCGAAACCGAAGCCTTCCGCGAGCAGCGTGCAGGCCATAGCGCCCGCCTCGCCAAGCTCACCTCGGACCTCGAGCACATCGAACAAACCTGCTTGAATGACCTTGCAATCCCCGCGTCAGACCTTCGCGCAGACGAGTCCATTGTCCGCATCGAAGGCGACCCCCTCAACCAGCTCGAGTCCGAATCCCGCGACCTCAAGAAGCGTCTCGAAGCCATGGGCCCCGTCAACATGATGGCGCTGGAGGAGTACGCGGAAGCCAGCACCCGCCACACCTTCCTCGAAACCCAGCGCAAGGATCTCCTCGACTCCATCGAAAACACCCAAGCCTCCATCAAGGAGATCGACGACGTCTCCCGCATCAAGTTCGACGAGGCCTACAAGATCATCAACGAGAACTTCTCCGTCACCTTCACCAAGCTCTTCGGCGGCGGCCAGGCCTTCATGCGCCTCACCGACGAGGGCAACTCCGCGGAATCCGGCATCGAGATCGTAGCCTCCCCCCCGGGCAAAAAGCTCCAGAGCATCCTCCTACTCTCCGGCGGAGAAAAGGCCCTCACCGCGCTCTCGCTGCTGGTCGGCATCTTCCAGTTCCAGCCCGCGCCCTTCTGCATTCTCGACGAAGTCGACGCCCCTCTGGACGAGACCAACGTAGGCCGTTTCGCACGCATGATCGCAGACATGGCCCAGACCACGCAGTTCATCGCCATCACCCACAACAAGCGCACCATGGCCCAGGCCGACGTCATCTACGGCGTCACCATGCAGGAGCCCGGCGTCAGCAAGATCGTCAGCGTCAACCTCGGCCAGAACAACCGCTCCGGCGCCAGAGAACGAGAGCGCACCAGCCGCGCCGCTTAGTAGCGGAGTAATATCATCGACAAATTGCAAAGAGTGGTCGCTTGTCAGAGCGAAGGTGAGAATGCCGAATCGTGGTCAGTCGCTTGAACTCTTCTTCATCGATGGCTCTCCAGATGGAATGCTCACGGCGGAAATATTCAACTGGACGGGTCACGTCCTAGTCACGCCTCGCATCCGCCTGGCCGAAGCTCTCAAGCGCAAAGAGGCCGGGTACACCGGCGTCTATATCCTGCTAGGCGATAGTGACGAAAGCAGCCTCGTTATGGCGTACATCGGTGAAAGCGACGACGTTGCTTCTAGAATCCGAAATCACGATTCAAAGCGTGATTGGTGGACTCAGGCAATCCTCATTACGAGCACTGCAAACAGTCTGAACAAAGCACATGTGAGGTACGTCGAGTCTCGCCTTGTCGAAGAAGCTCGAAAATGTAACTAACCCTCCCAGACCTTCGCTTTCAGAAGCAGCGCAAGCCAATATGGAGCAATTCGTTGATTACGTTCTCACCATTCTTCCGGCAATCCGTGTAGACGGATTTGTAGTCAGAACACGAGCAGAGCCGCGCATTCAGGTCTTGCCGACCACTGTAGCCCCTAAACCTACAGCAAAGTTTCTGTTTAAACTAGCCAACGGACAGGTAGACGCATCCGCTGAGCTCGAAAACGGCGAATTCGTCATACAAGCTGGTTCAGTAGGTCGAGCCGAATGGATCGGAGTGAAACACAACTACCAGAATCTATTTGACGAGGTCATTGAGAGTGGAGTCTATGTCTCTGATGGGATGCAACGACGCTTCATCAAATCGTATGCATTCAGTAGTCCGAGTGCTGCAGGGGCAGTTCTTAGCGGAAGAGCGACTGCAGGGCCTAAAGCCTGGGTGCTGACTACAAATCCCAAAAAAACTTATAAAGAATGGGAAGCGGAGCAACTTTCAATTGCAGATGCTTCATAAGTAATGCTTCTGCGAGATCGGTAGTTCACGCCGCCCTGTCGTATCCGTACTATCGCCGCTCACCCCGCCCCTCCTACTCTCCTCTCACAGACCTAACCCTGGGAGGAAGAGATGGCAACTGGAACGACAGTACAGGACGCCAAGTGGCAGCATCGCAGCTTTACCCCCAACCCCGCAGCCGGACACTCGAGCACCGCTTTACTGCGTCAGCGCACAGGCATTCACCGTGGGATGAACCAACTGCGTATTCTGCATCGTCACAGACTCCCAGGCAATCTGCTGCAACTGCACAGCCACAGCCGCCGAGATCCCAAGCGTCTGCGCAGCCTTCTCCGTCCCACCAAACGTCCGCACATCCGTCCCGGTGATCTTCTGAAACAGAACCAGCCCATTCAGGTAAGCCCCGTAGATGCTGGGATGGTGAAATCCCGCATCCGTAGGCTTGCTGGTGGTGGAAGGTTGGCTCCCCGGCTGGTAGTTGAACGTCAATGAAACGCCCGCAGCGCTTCCACCATAGGGATCGGGGTTCGCAATCCCTTCACTCCACGCGCGCGACCAGGCATCTCCCGTCGCAGCCACTCCGGCGATGTGCCCATCCTGCGTCGCCGCCGTGAGGTACGCATCATGGTAAGCGTCAGTCAGAGTACCCAGCGCGCTCAGGTAGGCTGAATCGGAAAACGCGGAGGAAGCAGTGCTGTTCCCATACGCCGTGTCGGCCGGAGCGCCCGTCTCATAGAGGTACACGCTGGCAGACGGAGCCGCCGCATGGACTCCCTGCTCGATCGTGCCGACCGCACTGCAGAAGGTCGCCGGCTTGCTGATACTGTCACCGGAAAGCGACGGCGGAATCGGCTCGAAGGTCGCTTCCTGCAGCACAACGGTGTTCCAGACGGATTGCGCGATCACGCTCTGCGCAGCCTGGTAGTTCTTGTTCAGTGAGGTCGCCGAGATCGCCTCGATATGCACGTCGTATGGAATCGCGGCCTCCGCCGCCAGTTCAGCGAAGATCCCCGGAATCCCGCCCCACGGACCGGTCTCGCCAGGCGAGTTTTCCTCCCGCGCTGTCACTGTGGTGTTGAAGTTCTCATCGACCACCAGCGGGGATGCTGCCGTCGAACCCAACCCTCCGGTCCCCGGCGTGCTGTTGTACGTCCGCACCGGCGCATAACGGCCATGCGTAAAGCTATCGCCCACAAAGAGAATGTGCTGGGTCGCCACGATGTGCGGTGGAATCGCTGTCCCACCGGAGGAGGAGCAGCCTGCTAAGAGCGACGTGCAAGCAGACAAGGAAAGCAAAGTCACAAACGGACCCACGACAGAACAACGCGACATTCTCAAAACTAACGACCTCAAAGGCGGATTCAGCAACAGTTACAAGGACCCTGCAACCCCTGAATAGTTGTCATAACGTCCTGACCTGCGAAATTGCAAAGCAAACTGGACCCGCGTCCCAGGAGCGGAAAGCTCCGGGACGCGGGTCCAGTCTTCACAACGATAGCCGCAAAGCCCCGCCTTAGACCTGCGCCGTACCACCATCGACAAATAACTCAACGCCATTCACGAAGCTGGAATCGCTGGACGCCAGGAACAGCGCAACGGTCGCAATCTCCTCCGGCCGTCCCATCTCGCCGCGCGGGATCTGCGACTTGAAGAACGCCTTCGCCTCATCCCCCAGCGGATCGAGAATCGGTGTGTCGATCGTGCCCGGGCTGAGGATGTTCACGCGAATACGGCGCTCCTTCAACTCCAGCAGCCATGTGCGCGCAAACGAGCGGATCGCAGCCTTGCTCGCGCTGTATACGCCGAACGTCGGGAAGCCCTTGATGCTCGCAATCGAGCCATTCAGGAAGACCGAGCCGTCGTCGCTGATCAACGGCAGCGCCTTCTGCACGGTGAACAGCGTTCCCCGCACATTCAGGTCGAAGGTCTTGTCGAAGTGCTCTTCCGTAACCTCTTCCAGCTTCGCGAACTCGCCGAACCCGGCGCTGGCAAACAGAATGTCGATCTTGCCCTTCTCGCGCTTCACCGTCTCATACAGGCGATCTAGATCAGCCAAGTTGGATGCATCGCCCTGCACGCCCGTGACGTTCTTGCCGATGATCTTGATCGCCTCATCCAGTTTGTCCTGGCGGCGGCCCGTGATGAACACGTACGCACCCTCTTCGACAAACAACTTTGCGGTGGCGAGCGCCATCCCGGACGTGGCGGCGGTGATAACGGCTACTTTTCCTTTGAGCTTATCCATTTCCTGATCCCTTTCAAGATGAACCCGCGAAGCCACTCCGCACCAGCGTCATGCGCTTTCCGCTCGGTTCTTATAAGTAAGATGGGACGAGTTACAGGACAGATTCAATAGTTCCGAATATAAAAACTATGGAACTGTGGAGAACCCATTCCAGGTAAAGCCGCGCCACCCCGAGCCTCGACCTCAAACTTTCTTTTGCGAAAACCTCAGCAAATTCGCATGTCAAGCCCCCACGGCCCACAGAAATCGCGAAACCCCAACAACCACGCGGCCTTTTGCGTGAAAAATAGTTGGCATGTTTACCCCACGCAACTTGGTAAAATGGAAGTACGCAAGAAGTGACTTTTTATCGGTGTACAGCGAAGTCTACGCAGCCTGCGTAAGTCACCTGTTTTGAAGACTTTAGCTCTAACCCATTTCTTCTCAAGATCTTACACTTTCAGTCCGAATCTAAGTCCCACAGAATGAAGACTTTAGATCAAACAGAGGGGGGAGGGGTACTACCCCGGTCCAGCCCTTCAGGTGACACGTTTTGACGATGGAATCCTCCGCGCTTCTCACCACCGACCTCGGCGCACTGCCACTGCTAGCCCGCGGCAAAGTCCGCGACATCTACGCCGTCTCGCCTGACCCCGCCTCAGACCTGCTCTTCATCGCCTCGGACCGCCTCTCCGCTTTCGACCACGTCCTCGGCTCCGGCATCCCGGACAAGGGCCGCATCCTCACCCAGCTCTCCCTCTTCTGGTTCGACTTCGTCAAGGATGTCGTCCCCAACCACCTCATCACCGCCGACGTCTCCGAGTTCCCTGCCAGCCTCCAGCCCTTCAAGGCCCAACTGGAAGGCCGCACCATGCTGGTCAAGCGCGCCCAGATGTTCCCCGTCGAGTGCGTCGTCCGCGGCTACCTCTCCGGCTCCGGCTGGAAGGACTACCAGGCGACCCAGGCCATCTGCGGCATACCCCTCCCGGCCGGCCTCCGCGAATCCGACAAACTGCCCGAGCCGATCTTCACCCCCGCCGCCAAGATCAACACCGGCGGACACGACGAGAACATCTCCTTCGCCACCGTCATCGAGACCATCGGCGCAGAGCACGCCAACGCCCTCCGCGAGCTATCCCTGGCCATCTACGCCAAGGCCTCCGCCCACGCCGCCACCCGCGGCGTCATCCTGGCCGACACCAAGTTCGAGTTCGGCCTCATCGACGGCCAGATCACGCTCGCCGACGAGGTCCTCACCCCCGACTCCTCCCGCTACTGGCCCGCCTCCCAGTACGCCCCCGGCGGCCCCACCCCGTCGTTCGACAAGCAGTACGTACGCGACTACCTCGAGTCGATCCACTGGAACAAGCAGGCCCCCGCCCCGTCATTACCTCCTGAGGTAGTAACGAACACGCGAGAAAAATATCTTCAGGCCTTCCATCTCATCTCGGGCCGCGATACGCTCTAGTTTCACGCACATGCAACTGCCGCCCACCACCTCGTACAACCCGTTCGACTGGTTCCTCGTCGTGATCCTCGTCATCTCGACGATCGCGGCGTTCATGCGCGGCCTGATCCGTTCCCTGCTGTCGCTGGTCGGTTTCATCCTCGCCATCGTGGTCGCCAGTTGGAACTACCTCTCCTTCGCCTCGTACCTGGGCCGCTGGATACTCAACTTCACCGTGGCGGAGATCATCGCCTACCTGACGATCCTGATCGTCATCACCATCGCCTTCTCCATGCTGGCCAATCTCCTGCGCAAGACGGCTTCGGCGGTCGGTCTGGGCTTCCTGGACCGCCTGCTGGGGGCCGCCTTCGGCGTCCTCCGCGGCTTTCTGGCCGGGGTGGCCGCCATGATGGCCATCGCCGCCTTTTCCCCGAATTCGGAGTGGGTCAAGAATTCTCAGCTCACTCCCTATTTCCTTGAAGGGGCGCATGCGGTATCCTTCGTTGTGCCCCCGCGTTTTGAGCAGCAGATCGCTCAGGGCGCCACGCACCTCCTACAACAGACTCCGGACCTCTTAAAGTCACACCCCCGCAAGAATGATCGGGATTAATTCAAGCCCGTGCTGCTGTATTTGCATCGAAAATAGCCAGGCGACTAACAGCCCGTAAGGTGGGAACAATTTGAAGCGCGAACTCGATGCCTTGATCACACAGATGCACTCGGCGGGTGTCTCCTACACGGAGGCCGTCCGTCAATTCAAGCGCCGTTATCTCCTCGAGGTTCTCGCGCAGCACAAAGGCAACCAGTGTAAGGCAGCGGAAGAGCTGGGGATGCACCGCAATACGCTCTCCCGGACCCTGGCCGAGCTCGACATGGACACCGCGCAGATCCGCAGCGGCATGCGCCGTCCGCCCATGAGCGAACGCCCACGCACCCTGCCGTCCGTAGCCAATCTAACCAAGATCCGATAGTTGAGCCATTCCGGACGAAGCGGCGAGCCGATCACCGCCCTGCTTCGTCCAACCTTCAAGCCCGCATGAAGCAGCCAGCACATTCTCGAAGCGACTTTGCAACTCGACGCCGTTCCGTCTGTCTGACCGTCATCGCCGCTGCCGCCCTCGCGTCGACCTCAGCCTTCTCACAAGCCCCGAGCGTCAAGCCCGACCCACGCAAGGCGGAGCAAGCGTACCTGGCCGGGGCGATCCTGATCGACCATCGGGACTTTGCCGCCGCTCAGAGCCAGTTTGCCAAGGCCGTCCAGCTCAATCCCACCCGCCAGGATTACACCCTGGCCCTGGCCGTCGCCCGGGAAAGCCGAGTCTCGAATCTCATTCAGCAAGCGGCCAAGGCACGCATGGACAACCAGGCCGACCGCTCAGACAGACTGCTGGCGGAGGCTCGTGCAGTCGATCCCGGCAGCGACCTTGTGCTGCAGCGCATTCAAGCGCCTCAGCAGCCCATGACCCACGTGGAGCCCGCACAGTCAAAGGACATGCTCTTTGCCCCTCCGCTGCAGATTGCGGCCGCAGCCGGCGTCCACGATCTCCACCTACGCGGCGATGTGAAGCAGGTCCTGAGCCAGGTCGCCTCCACCTACGGCATCAAGGCCGTCTACGACGCCGACCTGGTCAGCCAACAGATACGCTTCGATCTCGACGCAGTTACCTATACCCAGGCCATGCCAATCCTGCTGCGCATGGCCCACCTCTTCGCCGTGCCTATCGATTCCAAAACGCTCTTCGTCGTCAAGGATTCGCAGGAGGCCCGCCAGAAGTACGAGCGTCAGGCTGAGGAGACCATCTTCGTTCCCGGCAGCACGCAGGAGCAGCTCAACGAGCTCGTCAACATCATCAAGAACGTCTTTGACGTGAAGCAGATTGCGATCCAGCAGAACTCCTCCAGCCTGGTTGTACGCGCACCGGAGCCGACGCTTAAAGCGGTCAACTACACCATCGCTGATCTCGTCGACGGCAACGCGCAGGTTGTGATGGAGTTGAAACTCTACACGGTCGATAAGACCCGCACCCGCAATCTTGGCCTGACTACACCAAATTCGGTGGGCGGCTTCTCCGTTGCAGCCGAAGCGCAGGGTATCGTCAGCGCCAACCAGAGCGTGATCCAGCAAGCAATCTCGCAGGGTCTCTTCACGCCCTCAGGCAACGCCGCGACGGATACCATCACGGAGGCCATCTACCTGATCGCGTCCGGCCTTGCCACCGACGCCAAGCTCAGCGGCCTACTTACGTTGGTGGGCGGTGGGCTTACGACGGCGGGCATTTATGTAGGCTCGAACCCTACGCTGAACTTCGCGCTCGACACCTCGGACACGCGTGCGCTGGATGACATCACTGTTCGCTCCGGCGACCGGCAGACTACGACGCTGAAAGTCGGCTCCAAGTATCCCATCACGACATCGACTTACTCCAGCGGAGTATCGGCTGCCACCTCCTCGGCACTGGCCGGTGTTACGGTGGGTGGGGTCAGCGCCTCTTCCCTCCTGAACCAATACCTCGGTGCGAGTTCCCAGACCATTCCGCAGATTCAGTATGAAGACATCGGCATCACCCTCAAGACGACACCCACCGTGCTGAAGTCCGGCCTGATCACCATGCACATCGACCTGAAGATCGAAGCCCTCACCGGCCAGAGCGCCAACAACATCCCTGTCCTTACCAGCCGCGTCTTTACCTCGGACGTGACCTGCCCTGAGGGCAGCACGGCCATGATGCTCTCACAACTCTCCAGCCAGGAATCGGCGGCGGTCAGCGGAATTCCCGGCCTGGCAGAACTCCCCGGCTTCCAAACGTCAGTCGCAGACCGCATCACCGAGCGCGACTCATCCGAGCTCGTCATGATGGTGACCCCGCATCTCGTGCGCCGCCGGTCGAATACGCTCGCGGGGCCGCGTATCGCTTTCCAGACATCGGTACCCCAGGAAAATTAGTCTCGTCGACGTGCCTTTCGTAGTCGCAGCACAACATGCCTGACGCTTATAAGATTGAAGGAATGATTGATCTGGACTTCTGCTCTGCTGACGAACTTTTGCTCCGTCGCAGATCTCTGCGGCGCGAGCTTTCGGCGGTCGATGGCCTTCAAGAGCTACGCATCGCAGTGCTTGGCGGATCGACGACGGATCAGATCGTGACGACCCTTGAGATCTTTCTGCTCGCTGCCGGCTTCCAGCCGGTCTTCCATCAAAGCGAGTACGGTCGCTACTACGACGACGCGGTTTACGATCCGCAAACCCTGATCGACTTCAGGCCTAACCTGGTCTACATCCATACCTCCTGCCGCAACGTCCGCAATCTCCCTCCGCTCAATTGCACAGAATCCCAGCTACCCGGATATGTGGAGACAGAGTTGAACCGCTTCAAAGAGATCTGGGACTCGCTGGATGCTCGGGTCGGCTGCCAGGTGATTCAGAACAACTTTGAGATGCCACCCCACGCCATCCTCGGAAATATGGACGCCGTTGCGGCTGGCGGTGAGAATCGTTTCCTGATGGAGCTCAATGTAGCCTTTGCACGCGAGGCCACACGCCGGCCCAGGCTGCTGCTTCAGGATGTCCATGGTATCTCCGCAAAGGTCGGTCTGCGGAACTGGTTTGACTGGACCCTTTTCTTCAACTTCAAGCTCTTACTGCAACCGGCTGCCAATCTGGAACTCGCACGCTCACTGAATGCCATGATTCAAGCCATCTATGGCAAGAGCCGCAAAGTATTGGTCCTTGACCTGGACAACACGCTTTGGGGTGGAACCATCGGCGACGATGGCGTTGACAAGATCCTGATCGGCCGCGAGACGCCCCAAGCCGAGGCCTACACCGCCTTCCAGGAGTACTGCCTCTCTCTAAGAAATCGCGGCATCCTGTTGGCTATCTGCTCAAAGAATGATGAAGACATTGCGAAGGCTGGCTTCTCGCATCCGGATTCCATCCTGAAGCTCGAGCATATCTCCTGCTTCAAGGCTAACTGGGAGCCCAAGCACGAGAACATCGCGCTCATCGCGAAGGAACTCAATCTGGGCGTCGACAGCTTCGTCTTTGTAGACGACAACCCTGCAGAGCGGGCAATCGTCCAGGCACAGATACCGGGTGTTGCAGTGCCAGACATCGGCAACGACGTCACTCACTATGCCGAGGTGATCCAGGCCGCACGCTACTTCGAGCCTGCATCTCTCTCCAGAGAAGACCGCGAGCGGGCAGCCCTGTATGCGAGCAACTTGCAGCGCGCCGACCAAGCGGCCACATTCAATAACTATGGCGAGTATCTTGATTCTCTCGATATGTCTGCCGAGATAGACAGTTTCAAGCCAGTGTATTTGGAGCGAATCGCCCAACTCACCAACAAGACCAACCAGTTCAACCTCACCTCTCGCCGCTACACCTTGGCAGAGATGGAGGTTGCCATGCGTGACCGGAACACCATTGCCCTGTACGGCAAGCTGAGTGACCGCTTTGGCGATAACGGCCTGATCTCCATCGTGCTTGGCCGACGAGACGGTGATACCGTGCACATCGATCTCTGGCTGATGAGTTGTCGCGTCCTCAAGCGGTCCATGGAGACAGCCATGCTTGACGCCCTCGCTGAGCGTGCTCTTGGCATGGGAGTCAAAGTGGTCCGTGGCAACTATCTGCCCACGGCGAAGAACAGCATGGTGGCCGATCACTACAGCCGCCTTGGTTTCCAACCATGCCCTCAACCCAGTCTGCCTGAAGGTGCTACTGCCTGGCAGCTGAACCTTACCGGCTATGTCCGGAAAAATTCGCACATCCGGGTCCTGGAGTACACGCATGTTTGAGACGTCTCCCGAAGCTAAGCCCAGTGAAGCGTTGTCGAAAGGATGGGAAATGAAGGAAGTGGATTTCGCGTTTGGGAAAGATGGCATCCAGGTGAAGCTTCATGAGGGTCCCAGCTACATGCTCGTGGAAAGCCGCAGCGCCCAGCCTCTTGCTGACCCGCTCCAGGCTCTGGACCATGCGCTCGACTTCCCTGTCGCCGGCCCCTCTCTGCTGACGCTTGCCGAAGGCAAGAAGACCGCGGCCATCTCCATCTGCGACATCACCCGCCCTGCGCCGAACTGGATGACGCTTCCCCCTCTGCTCAAGCGCCTCCATGCTGCGGGCATCCCCGTGGAGGGCGTCACCATCCTCATCGCGACCGGCCTGCATCGCCCAGCGACAACCGATGAGATCCGCAGGATCGTCGGAGAGGACATTGCGGCGAAGTACCGGATCGTCAACCATGACGCCAAGGACTTCGACCAGCACCTGTCCCTGGGAACGACATCCCGGGGCACCCCTGTTTATATCGACAGCAGGTTCATGCAAGCCGACCTGCACATCACGCTCGGCTTCATCGAGCAGCACCTCATGCTCGGCTTCTCAGGCGGACGTAAACTGGTCGCCCCCGGGGTGGCATCCCAGGAGACCATCAAGGTCATCCATTCACCGCGCTTCATGCGCGAGCCCAACGCAACCGAAGGCCATACCTCCGACAATCCTTTGCATCTTGAGCTCCTCGAAATCGCCCGCATGGTCCGTCATGATTTCATGCTCGATGTCACCCTTACGAAAACTCGTGAGATCTCCGGAGTCTTTGCGGGCGAGCCCGTGCAGGCTCACGCAGCCGGCGTCCGCTTCCTGCAACACACGTCGCTGGAGAAGCTTCCAAAGCTTGCGGACGTAGTCATCACCAGCGCGGCTGGTTATCCGCTGGACCTCACCTTCTACCAGATCGTCAAAGGAATCACGGCAGCGCAGCATATCGCAAAACCCGGAGGCAAAATCCTGATCCTGGCAGAGTGCTCTGAGGGCGCCGGCTCTCCGGAGTTCGCTCACAAGCTTGAGAACTATCCGGGTCACCAGCAATTTCTTGACGAGGTCCACACAGCTAAGGTCGAAGTCGACCAATGGCAACTGGAGAAACTTGCTCTCACCGGCCTCACTCACGAGCTGTACTTCTTCACCCCGGGCGTACCCGCAGCCCACGCCGGCGCACTCCGTGATCGTGTCTTCACGAGCGTCGACCTTGCCGTAGACGCTGTGCTGTCGGATCTCACTCCCGGCGCAGACGTAGCCCTCATTCCCGAAGGTCCCTATGTCTACGCACGTGTAGACCCCACTGCCTGATTTCAATCAAAATAAAACCATAGCGTCAGCAGGTCATCATGCAGCATTTTGAAAACGGCAGCGGGCAGAAGATCGATCTGGAAACATGGAACCGCCGCGCTACCTTCCAACTCTTCAAGGATTACTCCGAGCCTTATCACGGCGTATGTCTCCGCGTCGACTGCACGGCGACCTATCGTTTTGCGCGGCAGAATCACATCTCCGTCTTCTTATCGCTGGTGCATCGTTCGCTCCTTGCAGCCAACCAGGTAGAAAATTTCAGAACACGCATCGTTGACGGCACCGCCTGGCACTACGATCAGATCAACGCCGGCAGCGCAGTCGGACGCGCGAACGGCACCATCGGTTTCGGGCACTATCCGTTTCATCCACGCATGGAAGACTTTGTGCGGGAAGGAAGTGTCGAACTGGAACGGGTGCGCCAACGGGAAGACCTTGAACGTTATCCTGACGCCAATCTGATACGTTACTCCGTGCTTCCCTGGTTCGACTTCACCGCAATCTCGCATGCCCACGACGTCTCCCGCAAAGACTCCGCCCCACACATCACCTTCGGCAAGATCACGGAATCAAATGGTCGCGCCGCGATGCCCGTATCGATTCACGTGCATCATGCTCTCGCAGACGGACTGCATGTCGCGCAGTTCGTTGAGAAATTCGAACAGGCTCTCGCTGACCCGGCCGCCGAAGTTTTTTAGGCATTCGATCACTAAGTCGGCAGCTTCATGCGAGCAAGCAACGCCGCATAGCGCGGATCGTCGCGCAGTCCGTCGAAGGTCGGGTCGACTCGCATCCAGATCATTCAATAGCAGCGATGCTCAACGGCCTGGTTACCCACACATGCAGGCCGTCAAGCTCTTTCGAAGCAGCTTCTCGGCCTGCCCTGCAGCCCTCTCCTTCAATCGAACTCCCTCTTCACTTACTGATTCACCGCGTAGTTCAGACTCGCAGGGTAAACGAAAAAACAGAGCCTCTTCCCGGCTGACTGCTCACTTCGATCTTGCCTCCGTGGGCCTCTACGATCGTGCGGCAGATCGCCAGACCTAAACCAGTGCCTGATGAACGTTGCTCTCGATTGCCGGAACGAAGGAATTTGTCGAAGATGAAAGATTGTTCTATCGGTTCAATGCCGATGCCTCGGTCCGCAATACTGCAGGTGACGAAACGACCATCCTGCTCTGCGGTGATAAAGATCGGAGCGTCGTCTGGAGAGTATTTGGCTGCATTCTGAAGAAGTTTTGTAAGGAGCCGCCCGACCCAGATAGAGTCGGCCTGAACACTGGGAAGCCGGGGAGCAAGCGTGACTTGTACAGGATGCCCTTTGAGCACATCCTCGGCAGTCTGAATTGCGTCATTGATCATTTCTTCCATGCTCTGGGGCACAAAGGTCATACGGAGTTCCTGCGTATCGAACTTTGCCATCTCCACCGCCTGTGCGACGAGGCGGCTGAGCCGGTTACTTTCGCCCTGTACGGAGCCGAGAAGGGCACGAGACTCCGCAGGTTCAAGTCCCTGAGCCAGCAAACTATCCAGAGACCTATCAATGAAAGCCAATGGCGCCCCGAGTTCATGGGTGATCGAATCGAGCATGAGGGCCCGGAGGCGTTCGTTCTCCTTCGCAGCCTCAGTGCGAGAGACCTCATCGATGGCGTTCGATCGATCAAGAGCGATCGATACAAGTCCTCCAAGGGCATCGAGGCTCTGATGGGAGAGAGTCAGGCCGCGAATGATCAGTATGCCCCTTGGACGAACCCCGCTACGGAGAGGGATCATCGCCTCCTGTGCGCCTGCGGAAGAGATAATGCCGGGTGCGTGTGAAAGCTCCTTGAGAGCGTCTTCCGAAAGGTGTGGCGTCCAGTCGGATCCAAAACGATAGATCCGATTCCCGTCCAAGAGGAAGAAGAGCACCGCTTGTGCGCCGGTCGCAACCGCGACTGCATTGGGGACAGTCTTCGTAAGCTGAACAAACTCATCGGTTTGTAGTAACGCCCTGCTGAGGCGATATAAGATCTCAAGTTCCGCCTTGCTGGCTCGCGCTTCTTTGGATTCTTCCCGGATGCGTTCAGACATGCGGCTCGCAAAGATTGAAGTGATGAGGAAGACCAGTAGAGCAACAATGTTTTGAGGGTCAGAGATAATGAAGTGGCCGACCGGTGGCAGAAAAAAATAGTTATAGCATGCTCCGGCTGCGAAAGAGATGACCACTGCGTACCTCAATCCCCAGCGAGAGGCAAGAGAGTGGATAAACAGTAAAAGTGTCAGCGCTACCGTAGTAGGATTCACCTGGAGCACGACGTGGAAGAAGAAGACAATTCCTCCCAGGCCGATCGCAGCACTGAACCAGCGAGTGACGGAGATAATCAGTTTCGAGTGCACCCCGAGATTCTACGATGACAAGGGATAAATCCAATCCGAGAAAGCTGCCTGAGGACTGGCTGCAGAAGGCCGAAGCCGCGGAAAAGAAGCGTGGGTGCTTCAAGATCTTTCTTGGATATGCACCCGGCGTGGGTAAAACCTTCAGCATGCTGAGCGAGGGCGTGAGGCGCAAACAGCGCGGTGAGGATGTTGTCATCGGAGTCGTTGAGACCCACGGCAGAGCGGGGACTGCTGAGGTTGCAGACAAGCTGGAGAGGGTTCCGGTCAGAGAGGTCAATTACAAAGGCTCGCTGTTCACGGAGATGGACCTTGATAGAATCCTGGCCCGTAATCCGAAGGTGGCCCTCATCGATGAATTGGCTCATACCAATATTGAGGGGAGCCGTTTCAGCAAACGCTACGAAGACGTGTTCGCGCTGCTGGAAGCGAAGATCGACGTGGTGACTACGCTGAACGTTCAGCATATTGAGAGCTGCACGCCAATCATCCAGTCGCTGACTGGGGTGACTGTCCGAGAGATGGTTCCTGACTGGGTGCTGGATCGCGCAGATGAAATTGTGATGAGTGATCTGTCCCCCGAGGCGCTTGCCACCAGGATGCGCCGTGGAGATATTTATCCACTCGATCGCACAGAGCGAGCGCTTTCCAACTTCTTTCGGAAGGGCAACTTGATCGCGCTGCGCGAAATGGCATTGCAGCGAGTTACCCGCGCCGTCGACCGGACCCTGGACGACTACGTAAAACTGAAGCAGTTAGGTGATCACTGGACTGTTGCCGAGAGAATCGCGGTTTGCGTGAGTGCCAGCCCCGCGGCACGGGACTTGATCGCAAGAGGAGCGAGGCTGGCCAAAGGCATGGACGCAGAGCTGTTCGTTCTTCATCTTGATAATGGTCGGAACATAGCCGAAGCGGTCTCCCGGACTCTTGAGGACAACCTTCAATTTGCTGAGAACCTGGGGGCGTAGGTCGTTCATCTTAAGGGTACGAACGTGGCTGAAGCGACCGCCCTCTTTGCGAAGGAGCATCGCATTACTCAAACCATCTTCGGCAGTTCCGCTCTGACTGGGCTGAAGAAGTACCTCTATTTCTGGGAGATCGCTCGCTTCCGGTCTTTAGCTCCGCATGTCGATCTACACATTGTGACCCCGGAAACGCCCTAGTTGCCCGTGCGACAGAGTAAGAGGAGGAAGCAAGCAGTCTTCAGCTCACTCCCTCCACGAGCTACGTTAGAAGTCAATCCGGAGTGCGGCTTGACCGGTTCTATTGCCCGCACTCTCCGCCGTTTGAGGACCCGTGAGTTGACCAAAGAGCAAATTGTCGATCGCGGTAACAGGAGGGGCAAAGTTGGTGTGATTGAGTATGTTTGTGAAGGTGGTCTCGAAGCGGGCATGCACCCGTTCCGTGATGGCAAACCGCTTCGCAATACCCAGGCTCACGGTCGCCGTGCCAGGACCCTGGAGGATACCGACTCCTGCGTTTCCGAACCGTCCTGCTCCGGCAGGGGTTGGTGAGAAAGCGGCAAGGTTGAAGTATTGAGCACGCGACTGACCCGTGTAGTAATGGTTCGATACCACGTCAGGCCGCAGTACCGCGCTACGGTTCACTACATTGGTGTTTGACTGGTCCGCTGAAGAGCTGATGCTTGGGGTGAGCCAAGGACCTGTTTCCAGCAGTGTGATTGTCGTCAGATCCCAGTTGCCGAAGATTGTATCAGTGAATCGGCTGGCATTCATATAGGCACGCCCCTTGCCGAATGGGAGTTGATAGACACCCGTCAGGAGGACGCGATGACGCCGAGTGCCTTCCGTATTTCCTAGATCCTGTTTGATATGGAAGCGGTCTGCGATGGGAAGACCGTAGTTGACTTCTCCGGCGAACGCACTTGGAGCGTCTCCCTGATTGTCGGCAACATTCTTCGCAAAGGTGTAATTGGCATCGAAGTAGAGACCATGCTCAAGGCGATGCGTGGCTTCCAGTTCAAAGGCGTGATAGTTTGCCTCTCCAGCATTGAAGGTGCTGAGGAGCGTTGTCCAGTTCTGATAGGGTGCGCGGCTGTCGACGAAGGTACCTGCCGTCGTGCCGGAGTTGTAAGGAATCGTGCTTGCAGGAATCTGATTCAGATCCTCCGTCAGGTTGAGTCGATACGAGTGCATTCCGACGTAGCTCGCTCTCAGCGCAGTTGCCGCAGTGAGTTCACGCTCCACGGTCAGGTTCCACTGATTGGATTGGGGATCGCGAAAGTTAGGATCCACCCCCTGATCGAGACCGCCGCCGCCAAATACTGGCCCACTCATGCTCGAAGGTGCAGTGTTGGGAAAGCGAATCTGCGGAGTGTTTGCGCCAGCCGTGTTGGAATTCGAATAAGTGTGCAGATTTGAAGTCGGGTTGCCACTGTTATTGAACGAGAGCGGTCCGAGGTTCGTCATGGTGTAGATGCCGAAGCCGGCCCGCACCACTGTCTTCGTGTCATTGAAGGGGCGGTACGCAATGGAGACACGAGGCTGGAAGTCGCCTTTGTACGTATTCCGCAGGCTCTGGGGCAAGCCGGCCTGACTCGCGGTGATGTACTTCGTGCAGGGTATTGAGGTGTTGTTCAGATTGCACGCGTTGAAGGATTGCTGAAAGGCCAGATTGGAAGAGGTGATGTTCTGGCTCGTCAGGTAGTTCGCCAGTGCGTCCGGCACAACGATCGAATTGCTGCGTTGATCGAAGTTGGCAAGATTTCCGCCATCTTCCTTGAAGCCCGGCAGCACCTGCCAACGCAGGCCATAGCTGATCGTCAGGTGACTGTTGAGTTGGAACTCGTCCTGAGCGAAGAGACTGTACTGCGTGGCCGTTCCTCCGACGTCAGGGCTTGAGACGGCGAAGTTGAGAGTGGTTGGAGCGCCTTCAAGAAAATCACCGAAGGCATTTCCGGTGAAGGTCGGCTGAAAGACAAAGTTGCCGAAGTCATCCGAGGCAAACTGAGGAGCAAAGCTCTCCAGGTCGAAGTACCTTACGTGACGTATGTCGATGCCGCCCTTGAGGGTATGCTTGCCGATGGTGAGGGTGACATTGTCGCTGATCTGGGTCGTCTTAGATTGGGTTATACCGGCTTTGTCACGGCCAATCGGCGTGAAGTTCGTTCCAGCAGTGAAGTTGAAGGTGGGAAAGGCGTGGGTGAGGGGATGCTGGCTGATATCGACGCCAGTTAGCCCAAGTTGCGTCAATGCGGTAGATCCTTGAATTGGGAAGTCTACGTTAGTCGACACATTCGTAAAACCGATACGGAACTCATTCAAAAGCTTTGGTGTGATGGTATAGGTGTGGGAAACGAGGAAGCTCCGGTTGTGAATGGAATCTTCATCGTCAGGCAGAAACGGATTTGCGAAGGAGGAAGTGATGTTCTTTCTGCTAAACCGGGCGTAGACAGATTGTTTCGAGTTGATCGTCTGATCGACGCGTATGTCTGCACCGTCTGTTCTGGCCGGGGTGGCTTGAAAGTTTGTGTAATTGATGGTGCTGGCGCCGGTAACACCTGCGATGTTGGGCAGCGGGTAGTGGGCAAGCAATGCCTTTGCCGTTGGGCTGATGCTTGAGGCTGGAATGACCGGACCGCCGATGTCCGACAGGTCACCACTTCGTTCTGCTACAGTCGGCACCACAAACTGTTGAAGAACGGCCGTGCTGCGGCGATTGCCTTCGTAATCCGCGAAGAAGAACGTCTTGTTATGCCCGTTGTAAAGACGGGGTATTGAGATTGGACCACTCAGAGAAAAACCAAACGTATTGAACTTCTTCGGAGCCTTTCCCGTGAACCCATATGGGTTGGCATCGAGCGCCTGATTCTGAAGATATTCGAAGACACTTCCGTGATAATCGTTTGTACCGTTCTTTGTCGTGAAGGTCACGTCTCCTATCTGTGAGAACTCGGCACTGTTATTGAAGGCCGTCACCTTGACCGCGGCGATACCCTCCTGCGATGGGTAAGCATCCTGCAGGGCTCCGTTCTGCCTTACGTTTGCTGTCGAGATGCCGTCCACCGAAAAATTAACCATCGACGAACTCGCACCCCCCAGCGCTATGTTGCCTGAACTGTCGGTCTGGACGTTCGGGGACAAAGCCAAGGCACCAAGTGGGCTGGTCGTTGTCGCTCGGTTGTTCAGTGGAAGCTGGGTCATCTGGATGTTTGTTTTCGAATCGCTGATCGTCCCGTTCTCTGTATTGATCTGATCGGCGGCGGCGCTTACTTCTACAGTCGTTGATTGGGCAGCAACGTTGAGGGTTGCGGCGAGGCGCAAATCCTGGCGGGCTTCCACGGAGATTCCGGATACGACCGTATCGGCGAAACCGTCGCGATGAGCCGTGAGCGTGTACTTGCCTGCCTTCACATTCTCAAAGGTAAAGTTGCCGGACGGATCAACATCCAAGGGACGGTCCGTGTTCTCATCCACGCTGTGCAAGGTGAGGTGAGCGCCGGGGATGGTCGCGCCAGTCGAGTCTTGAACAGTGCCCTTGATGCTGCCGAAAGTTGACTGCGCTAACAGCAAGGACGGAGTGCCACAAATCATGCTGCAGACGATGCCCACACTGATCACAGAGCGGGGAAAGCGATTGCGGTACATGTTCTTTGTGTTGTGTGGTGACGATGCCTCTTGTTGAGTGGGCGTGCCTTCCGCAGCGGCCTTCAGGTTATGAAATAGGCCTCTATGATGGTTCATGTTTGATTCACCTTTATGTCGAAAACAACCGACACGCTCAGTGAATCGTGAAACTCATCAGTGAGGCATAAGGCTTTTCAAAAAAATCTTACGTGTGGCAAATAGGCCATCGTTGCCTGGTACTTTCCATGCTTTAGAAACATTGAAGTCCAACGTGAGTTCCAGAGACAGGTCTGATGCGGCATCAGAGCGCACGAGGTCTAATGCAGGGTACACACGATGATCCTGAAATCAACTCCGACTATTGCTGTCTCGAAGCGGGACGCGGTCAATGCTTCTGAGTTGAGTTTGCTGTGATTTCATCCAGGTTCAGGTTGAGTTCAAGGACGTTCACTCTCGGTTCACCGAGGAAACCGAACTGGCGTCCCTCAAGTTGGCGAGCTACGGCCTGCTTTACGATGGCTTCATCGATATGCCGTTCCTTTGCGACGCGTGCAAGCTGAAAGTCAGCAGCAGCGGGAGTGATGTGTGGATCGAGCCCCGAGGCGGAAGCGGTGACCAGATCGATGGGAACCGTGGCGTCGGGTTGGCCAGCCTGCGCGGCGCTGGCATCAGCGCTGATCCGGTCAAGCAGTTTCTTGCTGGACGGTCCCAGGTTCGAGCCGCTCGAATTTGCTGCATCATAGCCTGAGCCTGCGGCAGAAGGCCTTGAATGAAAGTAAGTCGGCCCCGAGAAGCTTTGCCCCAGAATACGTGACCCTACAAGAACGCCGTTACGATGAATGAGCTGACCGTCGGCCTTGTCCTTGAAGAAGAGTTGGGCCGCACCCGTAACAACAGCCGGGTAGACCAGACCAAAGAGAAAGGTAGTGACGATCGTGAAGCGAAGTGCGATGAGCAGATTGCGACGCATGACGGGTGCCTTTATGCCAGGTGAATGGCGGTGATGAGGAGATCGATGAGCTTGATACCGAGGAAGGGTGCGATAAGACCGCCAACACCGTAGATGAGCAGGTTGCGGCGCAGTAAGGCTTCAGCGGACATGGGCTTATAGCCGACACCGCGCAGGGCAAGCGGGATAAGACCGACAATGATGAGCGCATTGAAGATCACTGCCGAAAGAATTGCGGATTGAGGTGTCTTCAGATGCATGATGTTCAGAGCGTTAAGCACTGGAAAAGTAGCTGCAAACATCGCGGGCAGAATCGCGAAGTACTTTGCCACATCGTTTGCGATAGAGAACGTCGTCAGGGCACCGCGTGTCATGAGGAGCTGCTTGCCTATTTCGACGATCTCAATGAGCTTGGTCGGATTGGAGTCGAGATCGACCATGTTGCCAGCTTCCTTGGCTGCCTGTGTGCCCGAGTTCATGGCGACTCCTACGTCTGCCTGGGCCAGAGCCGGCGCGTCATTGGTGCCGTCGCCTGTCATGGCCACGAGCTTGCCGTCAGCCTGCTCGCGGCGGATAAGGTCCATCTTGTCCTTCGGCTTGGCCTCGGCGAGGAAGTCATCCACACCTGCCTCGCGTGCGATTGCAGCGGCAGTGAGAGGATTGTCGCCGGTGATCATGATGGTCTTGATGCCCATGGCACGAAGCTGTGCGAAGCGCTCCTTCATGCCACCTTTCACGATGTCCTTGAGATGAATCACACCGAGCGCACGTCCATTCTCTGCAACGACGAGAGGCGTGCCGCCAGCACGGGCGACTGTCTCCACCGCAGAGCGCACTTCATCGGGCATCGTGCCACCATACCCCTTGATGAAGGCAGCGATCGAATCGGTTGCGCCTTTGCGAATCGAGCGCCCTTCCATATCCACGCCGGACATACGGGTAAGAGCTGAGAATGGCACGAACTCTGCTTTGAGGTCTGCCAGTTCCCTACCCCGCAGACCATATTTTTCCTTTGCAAGAACGACGATGCTGCGACCCTCGGGAGTTTCATCGGGAAGCGATGAGATCTGCGCGGCGTCTGCGAGTTGATCCTTGCTTACACCTGGAGCAGGGAGGAACTCCGATGCCTGACGATTGCCAAGAGTAATCGTCCCGGTCTTGTCCAGCAGAAGAGTGCTGACATCTCCAGCAGCCTCAACTGCACGTCCCGACATCGCCAGAACGTTGTATTGAACGAGCCGATCCATGCCGGCGATCCCGATGGCTGAGAGAAGGCCGCCAATGGTCGTTGGGATAAGGCATACCAAGAGAGAGATGAGAACGAAGACTGATTGAGGCGCATTCGAATAGATCGCAATCGGCTGCAGGGTGACGACTGCGAGAAGAAAGATGATGGTGAGCCCGGCGAGCAAGATGTTGAGTGCAATCTCATTGGGCGTCTTTTGGCGTTCTGCACCTTCGACTAATGCGATCATGCGATCGAGGAAGGTTTCACCGGGATTTGAGGTGATGCGGACCTTGATCTGATCAGACAACACCCGCGTGCCGCCTGTGACGGCGGACCGATCTCCGCCTGCCTCACGAATCACCGGAGCGGATTCGCCGGTGATGGCGGATTCGTCAACGGAAGCAACACCTTCGATGACCTCTCCATCGCCTGGAATCATGCTGCCCGCAATGATGAGGCAAACATCCCCTGAGCGGAGATCAGAGCTGGCCACGTTTTCTGTTGTGCCATCGAGCTTGAAGCGTACGGCAGTCGTCTCAGACTTGGCTTTCCGAAGAGCATCAGCCTGAGCCTTGCCGCGTCCTTCTGCCATGGCCTCTGCGAAGTTAGCAAACAGGACAGTGAACCACAGCCAGAGGCTTATCTGGAGATCGAAGCGCAGCGAGTGGTGGCCGCCCATCAGGTTGCGCACAACGTAGATGGAGGTAATCACGCTACCGACTTCAACGACGAACATGACGGGATTCTTCATCATCATGCGCGGGTCTAGTTTGACGAAGGCATCCCCTAGTGCGCGACTGATGATCTTGCTATCCCAAAGAGAGCGCTTGCTGGTATTTGCCATGAGAGGTCCTTAGTACACCTTGCCGGCATTGAGGAGCAGATGCTCAAGAATGGGGCCAAGCGAGAGTGCCGGGAAGAAGGTGAGTGCGCCGACAATAATGATGGTTCCAATCAGGAGGACGGTGAAGAGCGGTGTGTCAACCGGGAAGGTCCCTTGCGAAGGAGGAGCGAGCTTCTTCTGAGCCAGGTTGCCGGCGATCGCGAGCATTGGGACGATCATCAGGAAGCGTCCGATCAACATTGCGGCACCTAATGACAGGTTGTACCAATGCGTATTTGCGCTGATCCCCGCGAACGCTGAACCGTTATTCCCTGTGGCTGATGTGAATGCGTAGAGGATCTCTGAAAGGCCATGTGGGCCGCCATTGCCGAGCGCACTGATGCCGAGGTTCGGCATCATGAGGGAGACGGCGGAGAAGCCGAGGATCGACAAGGGAAAGATGAGGATGTAAAGCATGGCCATCTTCACATCAAAGGACTCTATCTTCTTCCCAAGGTACTCCGGCGTTCGACCAACCATCAACCCGGCAATGAAGACAGCGAGTATGACGAAGATCAACATGCCGTACAGTCCAGCCCCGACACCGCCGAAGATCACCTCGCCCAGCATGATGTTCACCAGCGGCACCAATCCTCCGAGGGGCATGAATGAGTCGTGCATCGCATTGACAGCGCCGCAACTTGCATCCGTCGTGATCGTCGCGAAGAGCGCTGAGTTTGCGATGCCAAAGCGAACCTCCTTGCCTTCCATGTTCCCGCCAGATTGCGTGGCAGAGACCTGCTGATCGATGTGCATGGAAGCCGTGTGGAGCAACGGATTCGGCTGCGCCTCCGCATAGTAAGTGACGAAGACCCCGACAAAAAAGAGGGTTGCCATTGCAGCGAAGACAGCCCACCCGTGCGCGGGTTTCTTTGTCATGTGCCCGAGTGTCACTGTTAGACCGGCAGGGATGAGGAAGATCGAAAACATTTGCAGGAGGTTCGAAAGCGGTGTGGGGTTTTCAAACGGATGCGCGCTGTTGGTGTTGAAGAAACCGCCACCGTTTGTACCCAACATCTTGATCGCTTCCTGCGATGCCACGGGCCCCTGCGCGATCGACTGCTCTGTGATCGTCTGGGTGACGCTCTTGCCATCTGCGCCGGTCGTGGTCACAGTCATCGGCTGGATGAGCTTTGCCTGGTCATAGGGGCGGAAGTTCTGTACCACTCCCTGCGAGACCAGCAGGAGAGCGTAGATGAAACATCCGGGGAGCAAGATCCAGAGTGAAGCACGGGTCGTGTCGACCCAGAAGTTTCCGAGAGTCTTCGTCTCCTTGCGAGCGATTCCGCGGATCAGTGCAATGGCAAGTGCCATGCCTGCTGCCGCTGAGAAGAAGTTGTGATACGCCAACGTGAGCATCTGAGTGAGATAACTCATCGTCGCTTCAGGCACGTAAGACTGCCAATTCGTGTTGGTCGTAAACGAGACTGCGGTGTTCAGCGCAAGATCGGGCGAAACGTTTGCAAGATGCTGGGGGTTCAGCGGAAGCCACTGTTGCAGGCGCTCGATCATGTAAGTCAGGAGCAGGGTGACCAGGCTGAACAAGAGCATCGAAATGGCATACTCTGTCCAGCGCATCTCGTAGCTTTCGTCGATTCCCGAAAGCTTGTACAGGGCTCTTTCGACAGGACGAAACAGAATGTCGACAAGCGTACGCTCGCGTTCAAAGACGCGGGCCATGTACACGCCGACAGGCTTTGCGCTAACGAGAACAAGCGCAAAGAAGAAGAGGATCTGAAACCAGCCATTGGCGGTCATGAGAGGGGTGTCCTGTTAAAACTTTTCTGGCTGCAACAGCGCGTAAACGAGATAGATCAGCAGGCTGACGGTCACGAGACCCAGCAGAACGATTTCAAGCATCTATTTGCCTGCCTTCGTTGCCAGGCGCTCGCAACCACGGGTATAAGCGATGGCGATGAGAAAGAAGACCACGCAGGCTATTACGCATCCGACGTCCCACATATTGAACTCTCCGCGTCCTGCGATTTCCTGCACGACGATCATGCGCAGATGCGCTGATTCGAGTTCCAGTGTGGATGCAAGTTCATAAGGAAGGCATAAGGATTGCCTAAGAGGTGGTATCCGGGTCAGAAAAGAGATAACCGAGGTAGTTCACCGTTTTCAGGTAGACCGGATTGCTGGGATCGTCTTCGATCTTCCGACGCAGTTGCAAAATGAACGTCCGGAGATATTCGCGCTCATCGCCATAGGCTGGCCCCCACACCGTGCTCAGGAGTTTCGAGTGCATGATCGGGTGTCCCGCATGAGCCATGAGGTAAGACAAGAGATCGAACTCTGTCGGGGTCAGCTTGATTTCCTCACCGGACTTCTTGAGTAAGCGCCGGTCCGGGATAAGACTGAAGACACCCACATTGATCACTTTCTCGATCGCAACCGGTGTCCGCTGCCTGCGAACGGCCGAACGTATTCGTGCGGCCAGTTCTCCCATCTTGAAGGGCTTGGTCACGAAGTCGTCAGCGCCTGCGTCCAGTGCTTCGATCTTGTCTTCTTCCCGGTCACGCACCGTTACGACGAGGATTGAAATATGTGGATACTCCTTCCGCACTCTTCTGCAGGCTTCGATTCCGCCCATTCCGGGCATATTCAAGTCCATCAGGACGGCGTCGTAAGGCAACACGTGGAGCTTAAGGAGAGCCTCTTCACCAGACTCCGCTTCCCCCAGCGCGAAGCCCATCGCTGACAACGTGGCAAAGAGTCCCCTGCGGATAGACCTGTCATCCTCAACCAGCAGTACCGCGCCTTCGTGCTTGTCCTGTTTATCCATTGCTCAACCTTGTGCCTCCGGGAAGGCGAAGTGAAATGCTGATCTCATTGCCCTGGCAGGTTGCCGTGGCGTCGCCCCCATGCGCTTCTGCAATCTTCTTGACGATTGAAAGGCCCAGGCCAGTTCCGGTCGGCCCTTTTCCCGCTTGAGCGCCTCTGTAGTACCGTTCGAAGATGCGGCCCAGATCTTCTTTGCGAAGCGGCTCGCTTTGATTGCTCACCGTGATGATTGTCCTGCTCTCATCCTGGATGAACCTGAGATCGATCCGGGAACCCACCGTGGAGTATTTGGACGCATTGTCAACCACTTGTGCCAACGCGAGGGTGAGGAGCTGTGGATCAGCCTGGATGTCCATGAGCACGGGTGGGCTTGCGATGTGGATGCGTCGCCTGGTCTCTTCATCATGCTCCATGACGATTCCCTCCACCAGTGGCAGGAGCGAAACCTGAGAAGACCGGACCTTGATCTCCCTGGCGTCAAGCGCGGCGGTCCGCAGCAGCCTGCTGGTCAGACCGGCAAGCATGCCAACCTCCTGGTCAATAATTTCCACTAACTCGCTCTGTATTTCGCTCAACCGGCCAATCGCCAGTAACCCTGAGCTTGCTGTCTGAATTGCCGTGAGAGGAGTCTTGAAGCCATGAGCCAATGCATCGAGGACAGCGGTTCTGAGCTGTTCTGTGTTGCGCGCAGCCTCAGCATGGCTCTCTTTCTGCGCCGACCGCGCCCGCTCGACCGCCACGGCAATCAAGGATCCAGCGGCGTCGGCGATTGCCGGGTCAACCTCCCAGCCCTGAAGAACCATTCCCCCAATCGATGACGTCCCCATACGCAGGACACGATGTGACCAGCCTCCTTCTACACTGTCGGTATCGTCCCCGGCTGCAAAAACACGATAGGCGGCATTCTCGACAGCATTTACTTCTGCCGTTGCGGAGAACGCCCTGTCATCCGGTGCAATCCATAGTTCAACCGACTCTACTGAAA
Organism: Granulicella tundricola MP5ACTX9; assembly: GCF_000178975.2. Taxonomy (NCBI): domain Bacteria; kingdom Pseudomonadati; phylum Acidobacteriota; class Terriglobia; order Terriglobales; family Acidobacteriaceae; genus Granulicella; species Granulicella tundricola. Next base: position 2,847,630 of record NC_015064.1, read on the forward strand.
AGAACTCACGCAACAGTGCACTGAGCTGCTCAAGCCAGGAGCTCCGGGTATCGACAAGAAGGATGGCGTTGCTGAGCTGGTACAGTTTGCTGATGCCTTGGCGTTGATACTCCTGTTCCCGCGCATGAAGGCGCTCCTTCCATGAGAGCCGGCTCACCATGAGCGCGGTAATCTCAAAGGTCATCAGAGCGATCCAGTTTTCCCGGTTGTGTACGGAAAACTTGAACAAAGGCGCTGTAAACAGGAAATCCAGACATCCCACCGCAGCCAGCGAGACCGCCGTTCCCTGGATAACGCCCCATTGAATCGAAGCCACCACCGTCGCCAGCAACAGGATCGAGATCGCCGAGGCAAGATTCAGATGCAGGGCGAACGCGGAGGCGGAAAGGCAGATCGTGATAATGACCGCGATGGTCGCGCGAGCGATCTCCACATGGGGAGGATTCGTGATTCGCCGGGCGATGGCGTGCTCGAACTTGGCAAAGGAAAGGTTCATCGCTCCTTCATAGTACGCAGGTTGCCGCTCTCTTTATGTCTCCCTTATGGGTTAGGGCCTAGCATCAGTTGTTGGCTTGACGGTCTCCACGCAGTGGACCAAGGGCCTTGAGGAGAATCATGAAAGTCCGCAGTATGAAATGCACCAAGGCTTTTCTTTTCGGAGCTTGCCTCGTATCGATCTTCACCGCAGCATCCTTCGCGCAACAGGAACAACCAGCAGTTCCCGTGACCCAGCCAGCGGTCGTCTTTGAAGGCAACTTCTTTCAACGCCTCGGACAGGTGTACATCCAGGATTGGAAGGGGAACGCAGCCCCTACAGACGTCCCTGCACGCAGAGCGCTTCCCGCTCCCCTCGACTCCTCCCCCTTTCCGAGCTCCGACTGGGGCTACGGCGGATCAACCCTGCTGGGAACACCGGATGCGAATGTCTATCCGCTCATGACCGCGCTCAAGCTGCAGAACAGTCGCACGAAGGTCTATGGCTGGGTTGCGCCGAGTGTGAACTTCAGCACCTCCGGAACGAACAGCTTTCCCCTCTCTTACGATGTCGTACCCAACCGCCTTGAACTGAATCAGGCCGTCATCTATATCGAGCGCCTGCCGAACACCGTGCAGAACAAACACTTTGACTTCGGTTATCACATCACCGGCTTCTTCGGAACCGACTACCGGTTCACCACCGCAAAAGATTATCTGAGTCAGCAATTGCTCCAGAAGAACCGCCGCTACGGCTTCGATCCCGTTCTTGAATATGCGGAGCTGTACTTTCCGGTTAAGGACGGCCTGAATATTCGCATCGGACGCTTCTTGTCGGTTCCGGGTATCGAGGCGCAACTTGCCCCCAATAACTACAACATGACTCACTCTCTGCTCTACACCATCGATCCATTTACCGACACCGGCATCATCGGCACCCTGAAGCTCAACAAGCAATGGCTGGTTCAACTCGGTCTCTCCGCAGGTCACGATGTCGCGCCGTGGTCCGATGACAGGAAGGCATCCGGGATCGCTTGCCTCAACTACTCCACCCGGACCAACAACGATAACTTCTATGCCTGCGCCAACGGTATCAATGATGGGAAGTATGCCTACAACAACCTGCAGCACTACGATGCGACCTGGTACCACAAGTTCAATTCAAAGTGGCATGGCGCAACCGAGGCCTACTACATGTATGAGCGTCAGGTTCCAAACGTTGCTGGAAACGTAACCGTTCCCATCGCCACTGAAACTGGAGCAAACGGAGCCTTCTGCGCGGCAGGTCAAAGAACCTGCACAGCCCCGGAGTACGCCATCGTCAACTACATCAATCGCGAGATCAATCCAAGGTTGATGATGGGCTTTCGGTCGGATCTGCTCAACGATAAAAAAGGTCAGCGCACAGGCATTGCCGGCAAGTACACCGAAAACACCCTCTACGCGACAAAGTACATCGGAAGCACGATCATGATCCGTCCGGAGATCCGCTTCGACCACTCCTGGGACCGCAAGGGCTATAACCTCGGGCAGGCGAGAAACCAGTTCTTCATGGGTCTCGATCTCATCTACAAGTTTTAGAAATTCACGACTGCCGTGGGAGTCATCAGATACACGGCGGTTACGCCTGCCTTTTAGTCCGCTCCAGCAAAGAGTAGGCAACCATTCACACTACTCTGGACCTAGCCGGATCGGAGCAGAAAGCGGTAGGCACTTTCCCGGTTTTATGACCTACCCTGCCAAGGCAACCTGCCGGGACGCAGCGCGATAGCGCTGGAGGAGTGCAGGTGAAAAGCCTGCGGGAGCTTCACCTCGCCGCCATCCGCCGGGGTCAATGAAGCCTCCGGGTTCAAACTGCCAGGTATTTCCGGGATGACGCATATAGATGTACTCGCCCCCATTTTCCAGGCGCAACAACTGTTTGCCCATGGCCTGCGCGTTGCGGATGAGGCCGGCGTCTTCCGCGAGGTTCGTGTCCGGGTAGCGTGCGCCGTCCAGCCATACTTTCCGGGCAAAAGTGAGTGTACCTCCGAGCACGTCGCCTACAAACATGCGACCGTGGAGTTGACCGGAGATTTGCCAGAAGGCACCGGCCTGTACCTCCAGCAGAAACTGCATGTTCAGTCCCGAGAGATCATGAGCACCATTCATCAACGGCTCTACCTGACGGGAGATACGGTTAGGCGCGTGCCAGTCATCGTCATCCCAGTGGACGATGTAGCTGCCTGAGGAGTGGGCGCAGGCGAGGTTGCGTTTTTCACCAATGCTGTGGCGGCAGTCCAACCGCAGGTAACGGACGTTCTCCACACGGGCCACCAGGTCTTCCACCGCCTGCTCTCCGTCGTCGACGATGACGAGTTCCTTGTTGGGCCACTCCTGAGTCTGGAAACAGGCCAAGGCCAATGGAATGAAAGCTCGGCGGTTTCGCGTCGGCATGATGCACCTGACGTGCGGGGTCAACATGCGGCGTTCGTGCTCAGCCATCCACGCTGTGAGACGCTGGGCATCTTCTCGAAGCCAGCAGGGATTGTTAAGATGCTTGGGACTGGTGTTGCCAGGGTGCAGCGTCGCTACGATCAATGCCGGGTCATGCAGATCATGACGGTGAGCGGGTGCGATGTGCCCAAGGAAGCGGACGTCCTCGCCCATTTGCAGGTCATCGAAGGGATGACGCTCCCATGCGGAGCGCAGGTAAGCAAGACCGCCGAACCACACGGGCGAGTCGCCGCCGCGGTAGTGGTAACGGTAGGCCATCTCTGTTTTCGGCTCGAAATAATAAAGCTCACTGGAGCCGCATGCCTCTACGTCCGGGAGTTGCAGCGCGGCGACCTGTCGGCGGATGCGGTCGCTGGGGTACCAGTCGTCATCATCCCAGTGAAGGATGTAAGGGCCCGCGGCGAGACGACAGGCATGGTTGCGTTTGGCCCCGATGGTGGACTTTGCGCTCAAACGTACATAACGTATGCGTTCGTCGTTTGGGATGAGATCTCGGATGGAGTCCGTACCGTCATCGATCACAATGAGTTCGCGCGGGGCATAGTCCTGCGCGAGAAAGTGTGCGATGGCTCGGGGAACGAAGGCGCGGCGCTCTGCCGTCGGCATGATGCAGCTTGCCAGTGGCGAGCCTTCGATTGGGGTGTATCGGCGTGGCTCGCGGGGGAACTTCTGTGGCGCGGGAAGCGAGAGATCCGGCAATGGCAGAGGCCGCAACTGTTGCAGGGGCATACGTGGACTGACTACAGGACTTGGATAAGATGTGGCCTTGTGAGCCACTTTCAAGCAGAACGTGTCTGCATACCGCTGACGGTTGCGGACGCCAAGGATGGCATGATCTTCGGCCTCGCGCTTGCCTACCGGGGCTCGCCCTACCCATGCGGCACAGACCCAGAGGGCGGTAATGCCGGCGCGATAGGCGCGGATGTTGTAGTCCATCTCCCAGCAAGGGCCGGGGCCGTAGGACTCGTCCGCTGGGCCCACTCCATCGACCGTCTCACGGGAGACAACATAACAAAAGTCCGCAAGATCCAGACGAGGGACAAGCGGACGAGCCAAATGGCCGAAGCGGCGAGCTGCCAGACGGGCCATTGCGATGTCATCCGGCGGTTGTTCGTTTGCTTCAGTCCCTCGTCCAGGAAAGAGGCACTGCTGGTTGGAGGATCGGTTGGTAGAGGGGCCGGCGATACCGCAGCCAGGGGTTCGCATCATGGTGGCGAGCAAGCGGTCGAGCCAGTCAGGACCAGGCCTGGCACCGGACTCCAGCAACACGTATGCCCGCGCGGCGGGGTACATGGTAAGCCGGTTAAAGCAGCTTGCACCACCAAGGTGCTCCGTCGTGCTGGATTGCTCTATGTCCGCCAATGTGGAGAGCGCGGCAGAGGTCTCCGCGTCGGGCCCATCGCCCAGCAGCAGCAGGCGGTGCGGTACGGCGGTGTGGGCTGCCAAGGCTTGCAAGGTTGCGTGCAGGCGCTGCGGCTCTTCAAAGACGCGTATCCCGATGATAACTTCTACTGGCTCCGGCATCAGGTTGGGCCTTAGGCTACCGGCGGCTTGATGACTCCGATGTTGATCTTGCTGAGATTGGTCTGAACTTCAGTTACCGAAGCCGCAAGCTGCTGCGAGGTAGAGGTGAGCTGGGCAATCTGTGCATCGCGTGTCGCAAGGTCCTGGGCGTGCGTCGCCTGGAGTGTAGTCAACTGCGCTTTGACGGCATCCAATTGACTGCTGAGACCAGTGATGGTGGTTGACGCCGCTGAGACGTTGACCTGCGCGTTCGACACCTGGTTGATCTGCCCCTGCAGCTGTTGCACCTGTGCCGAGGTAACAGAGAACGACTTCACTGTGTCTGTGGAGTCGGTGTAGAGCGTTACCTCGGAACCTGGCGCGACCTGGGTGGGCGCACCAAGGATGCGGGTGATGTTAGCACCGACATCCGTGGCCTGATAGGGCTGCGTATTGACGACAATGTTTGAGGCAGCGAGTTGCTGCTGTACGTCCGTAAGAGGCTTGCCCGTAATGCTGCTGGCGGAGACCTGCGCGACTGCCGTGGGCAGGACGGCCTTTGGTTGTATCAGTGTGCCAATGTAGTCCGTCCCCGAGTTGAGGACCTGGCCAAAGCCCGTCTGAAATGCCTTCGAGACTGTGGCCATCGGGTTGGAACTAATGAAGGTACTGACGACGCTACGTGCATTGACGAAGTCGTAGGCGGTCTTCGAGGTAGAAGGCTGGTAGGTGGGAGCTTTGAATACAAGGCAGCACAGCTCTTTGAGCGCCAGGTGTAGCACCGGAAGAATAGGGACAACAGAGAGCCAGTACTCGACGCCGGGAAAGGTCTTTACATATTGCCGCTGTCGCAGGTTGCAGGTTTTGTAGACGACGCCGTCCCGCACCCCAATGGTTGCGAGGTAAATGGGCTTCTGCTGGCCGCTCTCGCAGACGCGGCACTGTAAAAGGAGTTGCTCACAGAAGCCGTCCTTGAGATATTGCACGATGGCGAAGAGGAGCTTGCGAAAGGCATCAAGCATGTCGACACGATAAGTCTTCAGTGTCGCCCAGTGGGTGGCGTCCCAGGCCTGCTGCGGGGGCGTGTTACCCACGATGACCAGGGAGATCGAGGTCAAAGTGCTGCTGGCGGCATTAAGGGCAAGCAGATTCCCGGCACGCTCACTCATGACGAGGGCAGAAGGCGCGGCCTCCGTGGGGAAGATTGGGGCTGCGGTCAGTGCGGCCACAGCGCCGGTGGCGAGGTTGCTGGTGGTGACCCGCCAGATGTTGTGCTGGCGTGAGGAGGAGAAAAGGACCGCGTTGAGCGTGACCGAAGCTGTGAGCCTCAAAACACCGGTATCCGTGGTGGCGACGTAGGGGATGAACTGGTGGCCAGCACTAGGGTTGCCGCTTCCTTAGCGGACGGCAGAAATGACGCGCTGCGCATTGGGGCCATCTGCGCTGTAGTACAAGTACACTGCGAAGTTTCCGGGACCGACCACGAGATCATCCTGATGAGTCATGGATAGGCCCGTAGGCAGCGTGATGCTATCAACGTGGACCAGGTTTCCGTCTACCGCGTACTCGTTGATGATGGTCCCAACGCCCGTGGCGGGATCTGTGCAGGGGACAAACAACTGGTTGCCGTTTGTGGTCATAGGACCCAGGCAACTGCATGAAATGGCCGGCCCTGCTAATTGCACAGGCTGCGTTGAGATCTGCGCTGTATAAAGACCCTTGTTTGGGCAGCTGGCGACGAGCAGCGCATTCATGACAGCCAGAGAATCCAGACTTACTCCTGCCAGGGCTTGCGTCACCCACGTGGCACCGGCAGTCTGGAACGGTATGGATCCCAGGGTGGTATTTGTGCCGTCGCTGGCAATGGCAAAGAGCTGGGTATCGCCGGATAAGAAGACACAGTCGTTAACGGCCTGGGTGCCCGATGCCGGGAAAGTAAAGCGCTGGACGAGCAGTGGGGCGGTGCCGCGGAGATCGTAGAGGTGAATCGTTGTGTCGCCGCCGCTGGCGACTGCAAACGTCCCCGCCACGTTGACGCGCAGACGTGTCTTGGCCTTTTCCCCGAAGCCTGTCTGGATGCCACCGATAAGATCGGGATATGCGGGGAGGCTGGCGGGGACGTCCGCGAACAAGGAGCATAGCGTGCGGTCACGAATGCGCTTGCGAACAGTGTCATAAAGAGAGGTGAGCAGGTTGTGCTCATCAAGCGAGATGTAGACGTTGCTCCCGAAGCTCGGATCGATCTGCTGGAAGAGCAGATCGATCAGGGATGAGAGGCTTCGCTCGTCATTGCGCACCAGGGCGTTCGACGGTTGAGTTCCAAGGTCCTTGAAGATGTCAACGAAAGGCTGGAGGTAACTCGTGAAGTAGTCGGACCAGAAGGTGCCCTCGAGGGCAGCCTGGAGCGGATTCTTGGGTGCAGTGTAAGGCTCAAGCGCCAGGGCGTTGGATGCGGTCGTATCGAAGTAGAGACTGTAGTCCGCGTCCGGCGACCCGCTGGGCGTGGAGATATGTTCGAGCACGTTGAAGCTGGCTACGGTGCGCAGCAGAATGTCATTGCCTTGGCAGTCGATGGCGTAGCCGGAATCGACGGTGACACTCGCTCCGTCACCCGCGCAGGCAACCTCAAGCCCGCAGACCACACCCCAACCATGCAGATACTTTTTATGGAAGTTGAGTTGAAGGCCGTTGCACAAGGCGTCGAGCGCTTTCTGGACCGTATTGGCTTCCTTCAATGCGTCACAACTGCTGTGATAACAGACGTCATCCGCGCAGATGGCGGTGAGTGCCGGGAAGAGCGTGCGGCAGTCCTGCACGGACACGTCACCGTTTGTGCTGGCAAGCAACGCAAGGCGGCAGAGGTAGTGGTGCGGGCCGATGGGAGGCTGCGGCACGGGCGACGTATTGGGCTGCTCGAAGGGCGGCCATTCCACGTCTGCAGTGATGGTGCGGGCGGGGATCAGCCAATAATCGCGAGATGCGAAACTGCCTTCCATGAACTGGACCTGGACGCCGCTTTCAAGATCGAGCCAGCCATCGACGACCGCGATCCCGTTGGGCGTGACCGAGGCGCCGAGCATGTCCCAGCGGCGCAGGCGGAAGTCGTTGCTTTCATCCGCTCCAATGCGGGAAGGGTCCGGCACCGGCAGGCTGAGGGTGATGACATTGAGCGAAGGATCAGGCGCAGGGGCAACGATCTGCGCGAAGAAGCGCGGCGTGTTCTGGAGCTCGTCGTCACGGCTGACCAGCTCTACCCAATCGCCTACTTCCAGGGCGTGGAGATCGTCATCGCCGAGGTCGGTTACGGTGACCTGGTTGGGACTGGATGGGCTGACAGAGACAACCGATGTTTCTACCGAGCCGTTATCACGCGACCAGACGAAGGTGCAACCGGCGAGCGTAGGGCCGCCCTGCACTACTTCAACGCGATAGAGCTGGTTTTCCATTCCCAGATATCCGGCGTCTGGAGGAAGGCTGCACGGGTTCGCCTCCGGTGGCAGAGGGACCGCGCGTGCATTGAGCAGGCCGGTGGTGCGTGCGCCTGCAAGCAGGGTTCCCCAGCTTGGCAAAAAGACGTTGCAGGCGGGCTTCTTGCCTGTTTGCAGATAGGTGGAGACATCATCCGTGATGTTTAGCAGCTTGAGCTGCCACACTGTCTGGATACGTACGGCAGTATCCGGCTTGCCCAGTGCGACCTCGCGGATGTGGCCGTCTTCCATCCAGTTGACTTCACGCTGCCAGGCGTCGAGGTACGCTAGATACTCACCCTCTGGCAACACGGTCTGCGGCGGGCTTGACGGTGGGCTGAATGGCGGACTGAAGGGTGGGCTGGAAGGGGGACTATTAGGAGGGCTATTTGGGGGACTGGTGGGAGCGGCGGTTGGGAACTCCGGCTGCGGAAAGAAGGGCTGCGTAAGGTAGGTGTAAGCGCGGCGGATGGCGATAGAGCCGCTATCGCCCGCGTTGAGTGACGTAGTGAAGTTGACGTCTAGTGTGACCTCGTCAATCTCACCGATCTTCAAGAATTGGGATGCGTCTGTGCCACGGCGCACCTCTGCCCAGTCGCCTGATCTCCAGCGCCGGCCGTCCGTAAAGGCGGAGACCAGTTTGAAGCTGGTCCCGTCGACCGCAAGGGGGAGCCATTCAGGGTCGAGTTCACAGAGCAGGCCGCCAGCGTAGTAACGTCCAGGGGCGATCAACAGGTCTTGGCCGTCCGGGGTCAGTTGCAGCTTGAAGCCGGAGCCGGTCTTGGGCGTGCCGCAAACCCCGATGGTGTCGTAGGCTTCCGCGTCTGTACGGTGCTGGGCAAGCGCGACCTGCTCGTTCCAGTCCGCGTCCAGCTGTACGCGGCCCTGCTGCATGAGAACGCCGCTATACCGCTGCGGCCAATTGAATGAGGAGCGACTGAAATCACCGGGCATAGGTCACTTTTCCTAACTTGCGAAGAAGATTCCGGCTTCAAGGCCGAAACGCAGGTTGTCCTGCAGCATGAGTTGAAGATTGGAAAGACGTTGGGGCTGATGCAGATCGTGGAAGACGCCCATCTCTGAGCCGTCGTCCGCGCCCTGCATGATCTCTGTGCCGGTGGAAAACGCAAGCTGGCAGTAGCCTGCGTCGCCCTGCCGGCGAGAGGTGAAGGCGGGCACATGCGCTTTCCCTGTACCTGAGCCTGGATAGCAGCGGTAAGGCCGGGGCACGCGAGACCCCGGCGGAACGTAGCAGAAACGCGTGCAGCCCTGCTGCAACTGATCTGCGTTGACAGGGAAAGGAAACAGGCTCCCCTCCTGAATGAGCGCGTCAAAGATGCAGTTGGACGCCAGCACAATTTGCCTCGTCTGCAACAGCCCGATGACAGTGCAGTTAGTCATCGTCATGGCCGCGCCGGAGGCGCTGCAATCTTCATTCGCGTAGGCGATCTCCGTGGCAGCGCCGGCGTCGATAATGCAGGAGATGGCGGTAAGGTCGCCGCTTTCACGCAGCCGGAGCGCGCCGGTGATGGTGTGGTCCAGCGCGAGTTGCACATCCTCCGCTTCCACATACAAGCGAGGGCCGGCCGGCTGAGCTGGAGCCCCCTCAATGGCACGGATGGCACCTGGTGCCAAGGTGCAGTGGGAGATGGTGAGCTTGGCAAGCAGGTTCAGCGAGCCTCCATCCGTTGCAGGTACGGCGATGCACCCACCGCCGATCAGCAGGCCGTTCAAGGTAAGGCTGCTGCCATCGCCGCCAATTACGGGCATATCATCCGAGAGCACCAGCGTGGGGCGGTAGCCGTCCGCTGCCTGTATCGTCAAGGAGCATTTTTCCGGGATTGAGATGGATGGTGTTTCCACGAAGCGGGCGCTGGTCTGGATCAGAATCGTGACAGCAGAGGTATCGCCTGCGAACTCGGTTGTTGCTTTGGCAAGGGCGTCTGTGAGCGTTGCTGCATCCGAGGGCACTTTGATGGTCGCGGTGGAATTCTCATCACCAACGAATGGTCGTGAGTACGGGCCGCCGCCTATGTCCGCGGAAAAAGCCCAACTATACGTGGTCAGCAATTCACCGGCGGGAGCGTCGGCAGGCAATGCGAAGCGGCCGAGTTCGGGGTCAATGGCAATGACGTTGGTGGGCGCATGGGCCCACCCGGTCACATTGCCCATTCCGTCGTACACATCACGCAGATCGCATTCGATCACCGGCCAGTCGGGCGAGGGCGTTCCCAGTTGTGACTGGTCGATGGAGAGGCTGTTTTCTTCCTGCCCGCCGTAGAAGGTGCCCTGTATCGGGCGATTGCGGCGGATGTCCTTGAAGTTCCTCCACAACATCCGGCGGGTAATGGGAAGTGGGACATTGAAGGACGTTGCGCGGTCCGTCGTCTGGCTGACCGGGGCAGATTCCGTATAGAGCTGTGTGTCGCGGCCCAGGGGGTCAAACAGGAAGCGACGGTTGTCGACTCGGCAGGCTGGAGCCAGCGCCATGGAGTACGGCGTAAGACGCCATAGCCACACACCAATGTTGGGAATGTTGTACAAACCGCCGCCGGTGGCGATGCGCCGCACATCCGCGGTGCGTGCCGAGTTGTCGAACGGCGTACCGGGCAGGCGGTCCGAGGCGTTGCGTACGTCGACCCAGGAATGATTGGCCGGACGCAGATGGTTCATATACTGCGTGGTTGCCAGTTCCAGAAAGTACTCGACAACGTGCGCGGGCCAGCCGCTGATATCGCGCGCCACGCTTTCCAGTCCGGAGACGGTGCCACGACGGCGGCGGGTACGGATGGCCTCCGCTACTGCGGCACGCAGGCTGTAGGGCGTGCCGGGAAAGTCCGCCAGCGCAGGAAAGCCAACTAATTCCCCTATATAGGGAACAAGCCATTCCGCACAGGTTTCGATGAAGAGATCGTCATAACCCTGGTAGAGGCTCTCCTGCAGCACCTCAATCTGCTCAGCGAGCAGCGCCACCATGGATTGCAGGGGGCCGCGCTGCTGCAGAGCCTGCAACTCAGCCAGACGCCCCTGCTCTGCCGCCGAGAGCATCGTTTGGGTCAGCAGCCCGGCAAGTTCAGCAGCATCGGCAGCGTCCAGTGTGGCGTCGGATTGCAGTGCAATCTCCGCATCGCGTATGCGGTAGACCGCGGGGATCATGTTGTAGATGGCTTGAAGGTCAAGGGGCGTCATGGCTGCGTCACCTCCAGGGCCGGGAAGAGCGGAACGGGATCAAGAGTGAGTAACTCGGACGGAACGATCTTTTTAAAGCCCGGCTGTGCGGCTGACGCTTGCAGATGCTTTTTCAGGCTGACCGGCTGGTCAGAGCGATAGAGCGCGGTGATCTCTACATCACGCACACCGCGTATGTCCTGGATAGCTGCGATGACTTCACTGAGGTGGACAGGCTGGCCAAAGTCGCGGGCATCGAAGGAGAAGCGTGCGCGCAAGGCAGTCTCGACAGATGCAGCAACCGTGATCGTATCGGCGTCCGGCTGTACCGTAATGGTGCCTCCCAGTCGAAACAGAGCAGGCGTATAGGACTGCAGGACAAACGGCGTGCCGGGAATGGAGCTATCCGTGATGGCCTGCCGCAGCGAAGCGCCCACCGTGCCGCCAGGGTCGATGACGACGCCGTCCACACCGGCAACGGTCAGCAACACCAACGTGCGTCTGCCATTCCAGATCCAGGTGGCTGAGGCCTTATGAATGCCCGTATACGCTCTTGCAAAACTCTGAAAGTCGTCGATCGAGACGACTCGCTCCAGCGCCTTGATCGTCAGGGTGGCGTTATCGCGGGCGTCGTCCAGCCCTTCAGGGTCTACGCCGCCGACGGCGGGCACCGGGTTGAAGGCAGAACGTACGCCCAGCGGACGGCTGGTCAGCAGCACGATCTGGTTGGTGTTGACCATACCCGCTACGCCGATTCCATAGCGGTACTGTGCGCGTAGGTTGGCCGTCCCGGTGGGCAGGCGTGCGCCGCTGATTCCATCGCCAAAGGTAACGGTGGTATTGCCCGCATCGTCTTGGGCGGTGACGTAGATATGCTCCTGCGGGCCGTGCGCGTAGAAGGTGTCAGCTTCGCTCCAGCGTTCGTTATCGACCCAGACCTGCAGGGTGGACGAGATGCCCGCGGCGTTGGCGGCGGGGACATAGGTCAGCGGCGATTGCTTCAGGCCAAAGCTCTGGAAGGGCGTGGTGGCGTCACCGCTGCCCAGTGTTTCCGCAACGCTTGCGCCGTGCGTGGCATAGGCAAGGTTGGCGTTGATGCTCAATGAGCCGCGCGTGTAGGCGTAGGTAAGGCCGGAGTCGAGGGTGATCACGGTGTACCCGCTGTTGAGGACGACTGCCTGGAGACGTCGCACCTCACACGCGGAGACGCCGGGCAGGTCAGTACGGGAGCCGAAGATGGCGACCTCCTGCCCTGCCTGTAGGCCGAGGAACGCGCGGCTGAGAACGATCTGCGTTGTACCGGAGGCGACGCCGTCTGTGATCGGGACAGGTGCGAGCGGAAGCTCTTCGCTCTGGCAGAGGATCGTAGTGCTGCGAACGGGATACTTACTGAAGTCAGCCGTGGCATTCAACTGCAACGCCGATACCTTGCCACTGATCTTGAACTGGTTCACCGTGGTCACCGGCGCGCTGGCAACGGAGACGCAGAGACGGTCCGTACTATCCATCACGACTGCGAAGGAGTCGGCCGCGATACCCGGATAGGGAGCGTCGAGATAGATCACGTTCGTCGAGCCGATACCGGCCCCGTTGACCGGGTCGTTCGACGGTATAGCCGGGGATGTATTCGGATAGGTCTGGATCGGAATGTTGAAGCCGAACGGCGCAGCCTGCTGGCGTAACACGTAAGCCTTGCCGCCACTGGAGCCTGCGCGCTGTGCGACCTGCTGATTGATGGCGGCTTCCAACTGGCCGAGGGGCCATTTACGGATCTGTGCCAATGCGGCCAGTGTGCCCTGATCCCAGGTGTTTTGCAGCACAGCGGCAACAGCCGCGTCGGTCAGGTCGATCGCGGAGATGCCGTCGATGGATCCGTTGATAGCCCCTTGCAGGGTCGGAGCGGATCTGGGGTTATAGCCCGATGTACCGCTGACCGCGCCGTCCAGTTCGACTAAAGTCGTCTTGCCGTCTGTTGCTGGCGAAACGCGAAGAACGGTGCGGATCTTTGTGAAGTTCGCAGGAGCGTTATCGTGGAGTAATAGGATGGAATCGCCAGGCTTGAGGCTGGTTATTGTGCCCGTCAGTTGCAACGAAGTGACGATGGCTGGTGTATCGCCCTGGATCGTCTGCGGCTGCGTAAGCTGCGGCGTAATGGCGTTCCACTGCGGGTTGGCAACAGAGGGGACAGTCGTTTCAAAGCTCTGCGGCAGCTCCTGCGGAGTGCTGGGAATGCTCTGCACGCCGGTACCGGGAGGGATGCCCGGCGTTTGGCTGTCCAGCGGCACATTCTGACCAGGGACCGGGCCTACCAGCGCCGCACCATAGGCTCCGGCTGCGGCGTCGATATTGAAGGCAAGATAGGTTGAGGCGGCCACGCCGGGCGACGGCCGGTAACCCACCAGGGCAGCGAGTTGGCGAACGGAGAAACGTTCCGTCGCAGTTCGCAGGTAGGCCTCGTTGGCGTAGCGTTCGGAGTAGAACGTGAGTACATCCGCCATCACGGAGAAAGAGTCGAAGAGTGCGATCGTAAAGTCGTCATCGTCACGCGTGCTCAGCGCGGAGAGCACGGGCTGATGCGACTGCGAGATACGCGCGAAGAGCGTTTCGCGGAAGTCCGCGTAGGTTCCCACACGGTAACGCAGCGCGGGAAGTCCGGGACGGTTCTCAACCGCGACCGGCGTAACGGCCGCGAGGCCGGCACAGCATCCACAGGTGCATCCATCGCCGCAGGACATCAGGAGCCTCCTTTCATGTGCAGGGTGAACTGGCCATGCTCCGGGTAGTCGGGGTCGTTGGCCAGGCGAGCGATCTCCAGACGGCCAAGCGTGAGCTTGCCTGCAGATACCGCGTCGGTCGTGGCTTTACCTTGACGGGCGAAGCGTTTGACGGTGACGGAGGCGACGCCGGGCGTATCCTGCACGGCGGCATAGATGGGACTGAGATAGACCGTCTGTCCGAAGGTGAAGTTGTCCGGATGGAAGAGTCCTCGGCTGCCATCCGGCAGACTGCAGTTGCTCAACACATTGCGCAGCGCGGCTTCCACATGGGCGCTCTGGTAGCCCTGCTGGACGCAAACACTCAGCTTCAGTTCCAGAGAGACATAAACAGGCGGCTGCACGTCGACGTCCTGTCCGGCCATGCGATACAACTCCAGACCATTGGCAATCGCGGCGCGCCGGCTGTCGTTCAGCGTCTCGCTGTCCTGCGGGTCCACGCTGACGAACACGGTCTGCCAACTGCCCGTCCAGCGCAGCGTGCCGGTGCCGCGTTGCAGCAAGGGATCGACCCGCACGGCCATGGTGCCGTAATCCTCCGGGGTGACGGCACGTTCCTGCGCGCGGAAGGCCTGCGGGGCGCGAAGCCGAACTTCGTCGAGCGTTTCAGGATCTTCTCCGCCCATCCCGGCAAGTGGGTTCGTGACTGAGAGGATGACGCCTGCGCCCAGCAAAACGCTTCCAGTGTCCGTGGCCAGGCGCACCAGTGTCCCCGCACCGACATTGCCCGCAGTACCGTTACCCACGCGATACGTTGCTTGAAACGAAGTGCCTGTGGTGGGCGCGCTGCCAAAGGTGCCGTCGCCAAAGCGAAGGCTGGCGCTGCCGTCGTCTTCCACCTCGGCCACAAAGTTGTTCGCCGAGCCCACACTGCGAAGGAGAGTAGGCTGCACGCTCCAGGGGCGGCCGCCGTCGGTCTGCGTGAGAGAGGTGATCTGTGCGGTGATGAGACTCTCCTGCCGCTGCAACGCCTGAGCGGCGGAGGGCACGCCTGCGGAGGTAGAGGCTGGGGAGTACGGATCGGCAAAGGTGAGCGGACTCTGCGCCAGCGTGGGGTTATAGCGGACAGGACGTACGATGGCTGTGGAGTCGGTGCCGCACCAGTCCGCGGGGGGTGCCTGCACGGTCAGCGCAGGATTAGCCGCAGGCACGGGCGGCAACGCCTCCCCACGAACGGTGAAGCCGTGATCGGCCAATGCGATATTGCCCCAGGCAGCGCTGATGCCGGAGAGGAACGTTCCGCCGACAGTATTGGTGACGCACAAGGGTGCCGGCAGAGCATCGTCGCGGCCCCAGTCCACATGGGTCACAATCGTTGGAGCGTTCGTTTGAGGATCGTCGAACTGGCCGCCGATGGGATCGATACGCTGTGTGATGGCGGTCAGGCGCACGGGATATCGATGACTGGGGTCAGCGTCAGCCGTAGCACCGGTAAGCGGTCCTTTCTCTTCCACCAGCAGCAGCACATCGCCAATCTGGAGGTCGGGATACGCGCCTTCGAGATCTGCCCCGGTGCTGCCTGCCGGCAGGCAGCACTCACGATCACCCCAGGTGTACAGCGGGAGCCGGTTGTGCGCGGTGCGTACGGTGACGGGCTCCATCGTTTCAAAGATGACGGGGTTTTCCGCAAGCGCCTGTTTGTATTCCTGAGAGGCGACGTCCAGCACGGTTGTTGGCGATGAGCCCGCGGTCAGCAACTCCGTTCCGGCGGGCACGGTGACGCCTGCAATGCCATCGCCCGTCTCAAAATGAATCCAGGTGCGAGCGTTGCAGCCGTCGCTCATGGGGTAGTCCACCAGCCGCACGTGGCGGCGGACGGAGGTTCTTCGGCGTGCTGTTTGCAGGTAGCTTTCTGTGTAGGTGGCGTCCTGCTGGTAGCTGAGGTTGTCGCCAAGATAGGCCAGCAACTCCACCAGCATCACGCCGACATCAGCCGGGTGGCGCTCTGTCCATGCGGGGATGACGGTGGCCATGCGATCCAGCAGTAACGTTCGGAAGCTGGTGTAGTCCTTGGCCAGGTAGGAGATGGCGGGCGGAGCCACAGCCGACGGAGAACATGCGGATTCCGGCTGGCAGTCCAACGTATTGGGGCAGGCTGCCTTGAAGGAGAACTCAATCGCAGAGAGCACCGGATCGAAACCTGCGGGCGGCTCGGTCGGGTCGTTAGGCTGGACTAACTGCAGTTGATAGGGCGAAAAGTCTCCTGCGGTGTTGACCACCACGACGAGGATGCGTGGATTGCCGCCGGGGGAAAGCTCGCTTGCAACGGTGGCGCTGACCACCTTGATACCGGTGATGCGTTCCCCACCACTGATGACGATGTTTGCAGGTTTGATCTGATCTGGGGTGAGCGGATGCAGGAAGTGGACATTGAGCGTGCGCTGGCGCTGCGCCGCAGGCATGGACGGATCGTTGACCACGTCCAGAAAGTCGATGGCGTTGATCGCCGTTTGTCCGGCCAGGACGGCTCGGCGCCGCGCGTCGCAACAGGTATAGATCACAGGCTTTGCCCTCCCCGCGAGATCTGAGTTACGACCTGCTCCTGCGTAGTGCGGAGGATATATTCCACGGTGACGGTAAGAGTGCTGTCTACAGCGGTGACTTCCACCGCGGTCAGGTTAATGATGTCCCCCAGGTTCTGCTGCAAGGCGCCCTGCACCAGGAACTGCGCGGCGGAGGCCAACTCCGGACTGTTCGGGCCAAAGACCGCCTGAAGCAGTCCGCAGCCGAACTCCGGCTGATTCACGCGCTCACCGGGCGCAGTGAACAGCACCTGCTCGATCAGGTCACGGATGTGATCTGCATCCGTAGCCACGGCGGTGCGATGGCGTGAGTCAAAGCGGTATGGGAAGGCTACATTCATGGGCGTGAACTCGGGTGCATCAAGCTACATGGCAAAGACGCGGGTCTGGGTCAGGATCGTGATGGTCGGCGTGCCGGTTGGGGTACAGATGGCCTGGCTGTCGAAGGTGAGCAGTGGCAGCCCGTTCGAAAGAACGCGCGTGGTGCCTGCCACAAACTGCGCGGTGATACAGGGACCGTTGCCTGCCGGAGGCGGAGGCATGGCACAGCCTGCGACCACCCATGGCCCGCTCAGCGGTACCGTTGGCATGCCGTTGACGACTACGCGCGGGTTAGGGACGGTGGGCTGGGCCTGCCCTCCGTGCGAACATAGTACGGTTGCTCCCTGGTGCATCAAGAATCCCGGCATGATCTTGCTCCTTTCCTTTCTTCGTTTCTAGGTGACGACGAGTGCACCGGCGTTGACGGTCACGGTCGGGCCGATCATGGAGATGCTTGCGCCTTGTCCGTTTGAGATGGTGATGCCCAGCTCTGTAATCGAAATCAAGGCTCCGGTTGTACCTTTCAGCAGAATGCCGCCCAAAGGGCCGGGCACGTCACTCATCATCAACGTGTTCTGTCCAATCGTTTGAAAGACAATACTGGGTGAGACCGGCAGGCCGACCAGGGCCAGCGGCGGTACGTCTGAGGAAGAGCCCCAACGGCAGCCCGCCCAGATGGGATACTCCGGATCGCCCTTCTCAAACTCCACCCAGACACCCGTGCCAATTGCAGGCACCAGGTATGCCCCTGCGCCCGTGCCGGTGGGCCCGGCCAGCGGCGTACACGGCAACGCCCAGCTTGAGGGAGCCAGCGAAAGCACGTCAGGGCATTCAACCAGCAGCCGCCCCATGAACAGCGGGTCGACATTGTTGACCACCGTGCCGCGGAATTTCCCGAAGAACCGTCCTTCTGTCCCCGTCATCGTCATGAAGGCACCACCGGGGTCTGTGAGATCAGGCCATCGCGTGAAAGCGTGAAGTTCTGCTTGTATTCGCCATGCTTGATGCTGTGGCTGACGGTGCGGACGTAATACAGACCGTCATAGGTACTGCTCGCGCCACGCACGCCCACCAGTTGAAACGCGTTGAGCACACGGCCGTAGCGCAGAACATTCAGCGTGCCGGTGCCGGTGACGGCTTCACCCGTTGCGCCGGTCTTGGCCAGCGCCAGTGCAATGGCTTCAATGGAGTTCTTGTTACCGCCATCCGGAGGAAATTCAACCTTCGCAGGAGCTGTCAGCCGTGCGCCAAGCGGGGGCCGCAACAGGCTGATGTTGGGTACAGGAATCGGAATAGGAATCTTGCCGGTGATTGGATCCATGATGGTCATGATCACCACCTTTTTTGCCAGGCCGTCCAGTGAGAAGCTGAGACTCTCTACGTTGGTGTTGGCGTCCATGTTGACGTTCAGCGCGGGCTGCGGAACTGGCACACGCACATCAGGACCGAAGTAAAAGACACTGACGCCGGGTACGGGGCCAGGTACGAGATAGAAAATATATCCAAAGTCGGAGGCGAGCTTTTTGATATAAGCCAGGTCCGACCCGGTCTGCGTGGGGATCTTGTCCGTCGGCAGCGGAACATCATCGAACAGCGGCGGAATGATGAGGGGCGCAATCCCGAAGATCGCGTACTTGGCCACGATGAGATTCAGGCGTGCGATGGCGGGCATGCAGGGGTAGCGCAACATGGGAAACTGCACCACGTCCATCAGCACGGTGAGGTCCTCGCCAGTCAGCGTCAGCAGCGATTGTCCGGCCTGGTTGGAAGGCGCAACTTCATGGCGCGTCACGATACCGTCAATCAACACATTCGGTGTACCGCCCAGCGTGCAGACCAGGATGACGCGCGTCACCATCGGGTCCAATGCCCCGGCCGGCAGCAGTTTGCGGTAAAGGTCGGACTTCTTATTCATTGAAAAAACAAGCTGAAAGCCGCTCCGCTCTCCGCCGGTATTGACCTGAGCGGAGACGAGCGCGTCCACGACCGATTTGGGCGCGGGTACCGGCACCATCGGACCGAGGAACAGCGAAAGATAGAGCCCCTTAAGCACGGCTCGGCCCGGGTATGCCTTGCGGCAACGTGATGCGGATGCGCGTGCCCGGCTGCTCCGTCAAGTCGAACGGCGAGACACACTCGTTCGCGTCACAGATGCGCCAGAACTGCTGCGGATCGTCGAGATAGGTATTGGCGATGTTGTCCAGGCGATCGCCCTCCGTAACCGTGTGGAGCAGCAGAAGATCGTAGTTGTCCGGACGTGGTAGAAAGCGGCGAGCCACATAGTTCACCGTGCGCCCATCGGCAGTGTCATACGGCAGGAGTGAAACTCCGTTATAGCGGCTTGCGGAATCGAACATGAGTCCTCCTTCAGGAGCGGCGTCGCGTCAGGACGCGATGCCGGTGATGCCCAACGAACGCAGAGAGACTGAGCCGACCTTGCCGGCCAGACGCTCCTTGTTCTGCTGGTATGCCAGGAAAATGTGATTGCCCTTGTGGTCGAAGTTGAGATCGTTGGTGCTGAGCACCCGCATACCCAGGCTGACCTTGGCGCGGATGGGGTTGAGGTTAACGTCAAAGGCTTCTTCCGTGATGCTGAACTCCGTGATCCGCACCGGCACCACGCGGCTGGTGCTCCAGACAAAGAGAACCAGCGGTGCTTCCATGGGCGCGATCTCAATGGTGCCTGCCATGGCCAGGGTGTTGTCGCTTTGAATCTGAGCGCTGGAAGGATAGATCAGCGTCTCCAACGCGGCCAGTTGCGGATGCAGGCCTAGCCGCACAGTATCGGGAAACTTCGATGGTGTTTCAAGCTCATCCGTAGCGTCCAGTTCCGCGTCCAGCTTCAGCGTCTCCACTGGAGGGCCGGTCAGCCGCAGCGCGTCCAGCCGATCCCCGGAGTCGCCAGTGGCTCCACGCACGGCCAGGGACCGGCTCAGCGAGTCCGGGTTGTACTGCAGGGCGATACTGCGCTGGATGGCAAGCGTCGAGGAGTCGACAACGACCAGGCCGGCGCGCAGCAGACGAGGGGAACCGGGGAAACCCATTAGCTGTCTCCTTTTGTGCTGGCGCCGCCAAAGCTCTTATCCATGAGATTGCCGGGCTCCAGCGATGGCGTGATCCACTCGATATCGTTGAACGTGGGCAACTTGACGCCGTCGACGCTGTCATAGTGAATAGGCTTCTTCAAAGCCATTCCGAATTGCAGTCCGGTGTTGTAGGTGTAGCTGGCAAGGTTCCAGTCCTTCCGTCGTGAAACGCTGAACCAGCCCACGCCAAGTTCCCCTTCAACGAAGGCATCAAGCGCCAGCCCCAGGGCCAATGCGACCAGCAGCTTGAAGTCAGCCTCGGCAGTGAACTTGCCTTTGCTGTACTCCAGAGTGACCTTGCTGGCGGTGAAGCCGTTGAGGCTTGCCGTCGCAGTAATGGCAAGGCCGCCTTTGACCCGGGCGATACCGGCTTCCAGTTCAATAGCCCCGGAGATCTTGCCACTGATGTATGCGCTCCCACCGACATAGATCGTGCTCGTGAACTTCAGGTCCAGGTCAGGATTGTCTTCAAGCGGATAGAACGTCCCATCCAGCTTGGTGTCGCGCAGTTCGCCCGGGCCGAGCTTGTAGCCCGCGGAAAGCGAGCCGTCGATACGTGCGTTCAGGCCGAATGTGCCGATGGAAGCACCCGGAATAGGAATGCTGATCCCGACCTCAAAGAATTTATAGTCGCCGTGCGTGCCGTCAAACAGCTTGATGGGCTTCGGAAACGCAAGTTCGCCCTTGACCTTGACGCGCTGATCTTCGGCAACCTCAATGCCCGCAGTCGCGATCATGTTGTCGGAGAGCTGAACCGTGATGCTGCCGTCCCCGGTGAAGAGGGGATGGCCGTTCTTCTCCTTCATGACGACATGGAGATTGCCGGTGGCTTTGCCTTTCCTGATCTGGAGCGTGCCTTCACCGGAGAACTTTTCGTCCTTGTACCATACCGTGACCGTGCCTTGCACGCCCTGAAACTTGATCCCGGTGGAGCCTTTACCGCTCAGATGATCGCCGTCGTAAGTGACCTCAAAAGAGGTCGGCTCAAGCCCGGGCGGTTTGAAGTGGGCTGTGCCTTGGAACACCCAGCGCTTGCTGCCGCCGTCGTACAACAGGTTGGCCTTCACATCTGCCGAGGTGCCGGGCAGCTTCATCATTACCGTGCCTTCAGCGCTCATGCCTTTATCGCTGAAGAGCACAATCAGTTGCCCACTCTGCACGTACTTGATCTTCTTCGCGATGTCAGAAGCAGAGATCTCAACTTTTCCGGACCACTGCCGGTTGCGGTATTCGATGTGGCCCTCCGCCTTGTCCACGCCGGGCAGTGATACCTTTACGTCGCCAACGGCCGCGATGCCGTTGGCGTCGGCGCTTAACTCGAGACTGCCGTCCAGCAGGTGGCGTTTTCCCGCATCCAGCGTGAAGCCGATGGTTCCGTACGGCTTGAACTCTGGTGCCAGCTCGAAACCGATCTCGCCTGGAGTAAACTTCAGGCCGCCCAGCGGCAGCTTCAGCTTGTTCGTAGGGATTGGCTTGGTGATCGCAAACTTGTCCTTGTCAAACGCCACGTCGAACGGCGGGATCCATGGGATGGAAGGCCTTAGCGTCCCGGAGCCTACAAGGTACTTGTCGTCCACGATCTCCAGATGTTTGAAGACGCCATCGCTCAGGTAATCGAAGTGGAAAGCAATGTTGGGATTGCCAGGCGGCAGCTTCAGCGTGCCGTCCTTGCCGCGCTGAAGATGAAGCTTCTTTTTCGCATCCGGCTTGAGGCTCTTGGGAAAACGCGAGTCAGTATCGAGTGAGGCGTCGACGGTCCCGCCAACCTTGGTCGGGCGGTTCCATGTCTCCAGGCTCATGCCAGAGATCAACGTGGAGGCCTGCTTATTTTCCGGCACGTTGGATAGGGCCAAGGCGACCTTTTTGTCCTTGTCGTCTTCCACGATGACTGTGGCTTCCTGTGCCCCGGCCTTCATAGGATACGGCAGGCCTTGTGCGCCGCTTCTGCTTTTGCCCTCGCTGACGTCGAAGTCTCGAATGCCCTTAGCCTTTTCTTCAACGCCGCAGCAGGCACAATTGGCCAGCGTTCCCGCCATCTTGACCTTGTCATAGTGGACCAGCACGTCCGTCACGCCCTTGACGTCGATGCCGTCAGACTTGAAGGCGTCGACGATTACATCCACCTGGGCTTTCAGGTTCTGGAAGATGAGGCGGCCGCTATATTGGTTCTCTTCGCCGTCCAGCATCTGCATGTTGCCGGAGGTATTGTTGCCGCCGAACTGGAGTTCAAGGATATGGTCGACCTGGCAGGTCTTCTTGCCGGCCTGCGGTGGATCGAAGCTTTGTTTATCACCGCCGGCCTTGGCCCAGTTGGCGGGAGCATTCCCGTAGGTCCAGCCGACTTTACTCAACCATATCTTGCGAAGTTCTGCCGTCGGCGGACGAGTCTGCTTGAGGCCGGAGCGGGTTTTGGCTTCGCCGCTCGCCAGCTCAATGATTGCTTCCAGCGCTCCGGCCGAGGCTCGGCTCTTCCAAAGGTCTTCAACACTGGATGAGCCTTTCTCCTTGGGCAACTCCAGCGCGGCGCTCATTTGTACGGCGATGATGCCGGGGTTGGCCGCGTTGAAGGCATACGCCTTGACTCCGGCTTTCTTCAGCTCAGGCGTCTTCACGTTCGTCCAGTCGCGTGCGCTCTCCGTCTGGACTTCTGCGCTTGCAGAGGCAGTCGCAGCGCTTGTGTCCTTAGGGCGCTTGTTGCTTG
The DNA here is from genome assembly GCF_000178975.2 of Granulicella tundricola MP5ACTX9. Lineage (NCBI taxonomy): Bacteria > Pseudomonadati > Acidobacteriota > Terriglobia > Terriglobales > Acidobacteriaceae > Granulicella > Granulicella tundricola. The sequence continues at coordinate 2,870,142 of NC_015064.1, forward strand.
CAGTTGGCGCGACCGGCTTGGGAGGAGCCTTGGCACGGGAGAGCACGGGGCCGGCATGGGATACAGCAGGAGCAACGTAGCCGCGATCCATCACCGCGTGTGCCATCGCTTCGGCTTCGTTCTCCAGGTGGTTGTACTCCGGCGTATTGCCGTAGGGAAGCACTGAGGGAGCTGTGCTCACTGAACCCTGCTGCACGGTGTGCGCAAGCTCATGCGCCAGCAGGTGTTGCCCGGAGGAACTGCCTGGGTCATAGCGGCCTTGGTCGAAGGCGATGTGCTGGCCCACGGTATAGGCATGGGCATCGACGGCGCGCGCTGACTCCGCGGCTTCCGCATCATGGTGAACCCGCACACCACTGAAGTCGCGCCCGAAGCGTGGTTCCATGAAAGAGCGTGCGCCTGCATCCAGCGGCTGGCCCGGCGACGAAAGCACACGATGCACGCTGGGCGGCGCAGTTCCCTTTCCGGGTGTTGCCGCGCTGCGCTGCAATTGAGCCTTGGCCTCTTCATTGGCGCGAGACTTCTTGCACGTCTCGCAAGAGCCGCTGCCGCCGCAGGAGCACTCACGCTGCAGCAGCGGAGCACGCGCCGCGCTGAGCGAAGGGGTGGACCGCGCTGAACGCGCGACGACGGCACCCCCGCTCGAGAGCTTGGGCGCGGTGGCCACGGCAGAGCTGCTTCCTTCGCTCATCGGCGCACCTCCTCTAAGAGCTCTGCAATGGTGCGAGCCAGATGCTCACCGCGCTCCCGCTCACGCAGCCCACGCGGAATGGCGCCTCGCAGCTCAGCCAGCTTTTGCGTCCGTGGCCACGATGCCTGCTGGCCAGAGCTGAGGCTTTCGTGCAATGCATCGCCCAGGTACGCCTCCAGCCCGTCCACGATGCGCCGTGCGCTGCCGCGGCTGATGCCGTCAAAGACCACGCGTCCCACGCGCAGGTTCAATGCCGTGTTAACCGAGGCTTGCCCACGAAGGCGGCTGGCCCACTGAGCGCGCTGAGCGCGGCGGGAGATCATCGCCAGCCTCCCAGCTCCGCTTCCGTCATCCCGCGGTCGAACTTGGCGCATTCCCGCTGTGCGGCCAGCCGCAGGTGCTCCATCCCAAGGGGCAGTTGAGCTTCGGCGGCCAGATAGGCCGCGCTCAACGCGATGTTGCGGATGTTGCCACCCGCCATGTTGAGGCGTGCGAGCTTGTCGTAGTCCAGGTCCGCACACGGCACCGCAGGGGGAAACGCGCCTTCCCAGATACGCCGCCGTTGCGTCTGGTCCGGGAAGGGAAAGGGTACGACAAAGCGCAGGCGGCGCAGGAACGCCGTATCCAGAGAGCCGCGTAGATTGGTGGTCAGCACCGCCAGACCGCTGTACTGCTCCATCCGCTGCAGCAGATAGCCAACCTCAATGTTCGCGTAGCGATCATGGCTATCGCGAATCTCGCTCCGTTTGCCGAAGAGGGCGTCGGCCTCGTCAAAGAGCAGCAGCGCGCCGGCTTGTTCGGCCGCGTCGAAGACAGAAGACAGATTTTTTTCCGTTTCTCCGATATATTTGCTGACGACCTGGCTAAGATCGATCACCCACAGATCCAGGTGTAACTCATGGGCCAGCACCTCCGCAGCCAGCGTCTTACCCGTACCGCTCTGACCGTGAAACAGCACGGCGATGCCGGCGCCCCGCGTTCCCAGACCCCACACCTTCATAACGCTCTGCTGATGCCTGGCCTGTGCGGCGATGTCGCGCAGTGCAGCCATGCTCGCCTCCGGCAGCACGATGTCCGCCCATGTAGCCGAGGTTGCCATCTGGCGTATCAGGCCATCGCCCGGCAACCGCGTATCTTCACGACACAGCCGCCATAGCAGCTTGGTCATCAAACTCGCGGCTTCTGGCTCGTCAGTCGATCCTTCGCGCACCTTCTTTGCGATGGCGGCGATGCGTGCAGGTTCAAAGGGGAACCGGCCTGCGATGCGTTGAACTTCGCCGCCGAGGAGCAAGGATATCTCGTCCCCGAGCGCATGAACCCACAGTGCCGCGCGCTCTTCTGCATCCGGCAGGTCGATCGAAATCTCCTTCCACGCAATGCCTTCCGGAGCTTGCGTGGCGGAGGCCAGCACAAGAGGCAGAGCGTAGCGGCGCACAAGCGTTTGCAGCGCGGCCTCACCAAGGGGATGAGTATCCTGGTCCAGTAACAAGACAAAGCGGTGCAGCATTGCCTCACGTGAAAGCAGACGGATCAGCGGGTCGAGTAACTCGGCAGACTGAAGCGAGGCGGGCAGTTGCAGCCGAAACACCCGCATACCGTTATGCGCTGATGCTGCAGCAGCAACCTCTGCTTTGCAGGTATGACCGCTGCCGCGCAACAGCACTGGTTTTTCGGCTTGCAGTGCTTGAATCATGTCCCGGGCCGCGACGCCAAACGAAGCGGGCAACGATGCAGGAAGAGGCATCGGTTCCAGGTACGGCGCTATGCGGCCATCGAGCGTGGGCGTTCCCAGCAGGTAGTGGAGCACCGGCTCTTCCAGGGTAAAGGGCGCGGCCAGCAGCGCATCCTGCGCGGCCACTTCGATCAGCTTCCAATGGCGCAGCGTCGCTCCAGGCGCAACGGCCTCCCACTGCGCTTCCGGCAGATGTTGCAAGGC